>JANNVQ010000039.1:0-44566 GCA_031414535.1 Gemmatimonas sp. | reverse complement strand
TGGGGCCGGCTGGGGTGCGGCTGGAATTTGTGCGGGTGAGGTTGGCGCGAACGAATGGTGGACGTATGAGGGAAGACGGATGCTTGTCTCATCGTTCTTCCGTCATCCGTCCGCAGTGAGAAATGAAACGGGCCCCGGCGTTCAGCCGGGGCCCGTTTCATTTTTCACTGCGAACCTCAATTCGGATTCAGCAACTGCTCAATCTGCCACCGCGCTTCCAGCAAGTGCGCGCGGGTGGCTGCGTCACCGGCCTTCGAGATTGCACCGGCGAGGGCTGCGTCGAGCGTACGAATTTCCATCCGGAGCATGGACTTCACGTCGGTGCTCGGGCGAGCGCCGGCGGTGAAGCTGGCGGTGCCGCCTGCGCCTGACGACGAGATACGCGGAGCAGACGTGGTGGCATTGAGCTTGGCGGTCACGGCTTCGAGGTAACTACGCTGCAGGCCACGACGGTACGCATCCACGCGCACCGAGCCGGCGCTGAGCTCAGACCAGATGCCGGTCCGCATGTCGGCGAGAAACTCCGAGAGCGGATACGGACGCACTGTGCCCGCCATCGCCTCGTACTCCACGAGACGAGCCATGCGGTTGTCATCCATCATGTACGCGAGGAGACCGCGCTGTGCGCCGTTAATGCGGGCCACGGAACCTTCCGGCTCCAAGCGGCGCAGGATCTGCGGGTCAAGCATCCAGGTCGGGGTCTTGAAGACCTGATCCTGAATGAACTGCACGGCAGCACGCTGACGCTCACGTGGAATCGGCGTGTAGCGAGCACCCGGTTGCGATCCGTACTTCTCCTGGCCGTCCGACGAGCCGACGATGGCGGCAACGTGGCGGACTTCGTTGAGGAACTGGCCGAGGATGCGGTTGTAGCCTTCCTTCGTGTACGAGATGTCTTCCAACGGCTGCGTTGTGGCAGTCAAAAGCGTCGGCATGAGGCGCTTCAGGTTACGGATGCCGAGCTCAGTGCTCTTGATGGCATCCTGGTCACCCACGGCCTCGGAGTACGCAGTGTAGGGAATCGCGCCGAAGTCGTCGCCAACACCGTAGCGGAACCACGGCACCGTGTCCTGCTGGCGCGCGAGCGCGTCGAGCTGTGAGCGCTCGTCGTCGGCGTTGGTCGTGCCCGGAAACACGGAGTAGCCCCACTTAATCGCAAAGTGATCGTAGGGACCAACCGACGGGATCAAGGTGCGTAGCGGAAGGTTGTCCTCAGGCTGTGCGACATAGTTGAAGCGGGCGTAGTCCATGATGGTCGGCGAGTGACCCATCTTCTCCACCCAGGTGCGCGACCGCACGGAGTCAGCCGGGTACATAGCTGAGGCCACTTGGTTGTGCGGCAGGCCGAGCGTGTGGCCCACTTCGTGCGCCACAACGAACTGCACGAGGCGACCCTGCAAGGAATCCGGCAGGGGCAAACGGGCCGCGCGCGGATCCAGCGGACCGACCTGCGTCCAATACCACCAGGTCTGCAGATTCATGATGTTGTGGAACATCATCACGTCTGCTTCCATGATTTCGCCAGAGCGCGGGTCCACGACCGACGGACCGACGGCGTTTTCGGTGGTAGACGCCAACCAGCGCACCACGGAGTAGCGAGCGTCGTCCGGCGACCAATCAGGATCCTGCGCCTTGCTCGGCGCATCAGCGGCGACGATGCCGCGACGGAAGCCTGCGGACTCAAAGGCCGGCTGCCACTCTTCGATGCCTGCCTTCACCCAGGGTACCAACCAGGTGGGCGTTGACGGATCCACGTAGTACGTGATTGGCTTCACCGGCTCGGAGATGGCGGCATTGGCGTCACGCTTCTCCAAGCGCCAGCGCGAGATGAACGAGCGGTTCTGTGCGCGCTGCTCGGGACGGCTGAAGTCAATGCGGTTGGTGTGGAAGTAGCCCACGCGCGCATCACGCAGACGCGGACGCATCGGCGTCTCGGGGAGCTTCACCATGGACCAGTGCACCACGAAGGACTTGGTGACGGTCGGGGCGCCTGGTGCCGGCGGCTGCGGCGCTCCGGTGAACGGATTGATGAAGGCGGCGGGCTGTGCGTTGACGGTCAGCACGGCCTCGACCTCAACGTTGGTCGGGAAGGACGCGACCGACTCCAGGAAGGAGCGTGCAGGGTCAATGGCGCCGCGGGTCTGCTGGATGATGCTAATCTCGTTTGGCGGCGCCGTGTAGAGACGCGACACGTCAATCACTGCGGCGGAGTCAGGGCCGTAGGCCTCGACGTTGAACGACGCAAGAATGGCGTCGTAGTTGGAGCGACGCACCGCCTCGGCGATTGGCGTTTCCGGATTGGCAATCAGGTTGAACGAGATGGTGCGGAGCAACACGCGATTGCCACGACGCTCCCAGCGCACGACTTCGGTCGCAATCTCGTCGCCGCCAAGTCCGTCCGTGCGCGCGTTGAACGCGGCGCGGGTGACGAGCAACATGTCCTTGCCCATCTCGCTGGCGGGAATTTCGAAGAAGAGGCGGCTGGCGCCAATCATGTGCGTCTTGAAGAGCCCGTCGCGGGTCTTCAGGTTGTCGCCACGAATGACCTGTGCATAGGGACGGGGCTGCGGATCTTGAGCGGCTGCGGCAGCACCGCCTGGGCCTCCTTGCGCAGGAGCGCCACCTTGCGGTGGCGTGGCCGGAGCTCCGGCCGGACGGCTGGGCGCTGGCGTGGGGGCCGGGGTCGTCGCAGTGGCCGGCGTGCACGACACGATGGCAAAAGCGAGACCGGCCGAGACGAACAACGGTCGAGTGAAACGCATCGGACTCTTTTGGTAGAGGTGAAGGCGGGGGAGCGAACCAACGGCACGCGCAAAATCTGCGCGAGTGAATCATCTGTGGCTACGGCGCCCGGCGGGCGGGCGTTGAGGCGGCGCGGATAGCTTCGTCACCGAAGCGCTCTCGGACTCTGTCTACCGCACGGGAGAGTGCGCGGTCCTCGGCGCGCTCGAGAACGGGCTTCATTTGGGCGAAGAGGCCGAGCTGTTCCGCATCTCGTGCGGCAAGAAGCCCGCCGAGGGCCACGCCGACGAGTCGCGCGGGATGCCGCCGCGCCGAACGAAGTTTGCCGAGCAAGCTCACGGCAATGTCTCCAATGGCCCGGTCGCTCTCGATGGGCTCTGGCAGGGTACGGCTGGCGAGACGGGTGGTGAAATCGGCATCCCGCAGCTTCACGATGATCGTGCGCACCGCGAGCTTTTCATCGCGCAACTCGGCGGCCGCTTTTGCCACGAGCGCACGTAGATGGGCGCTCAACTGCGTGTCATCGGCCACATCGCGGCTGAAGGTGCTCTCTCGACTAATCTGCTTGCTATTTCCCCGCGCTTCGACTGGCGCGCTATGAATGCCCCGCACACGGGCCCAGAGCCACTCGGCGGGACGGCGGCCAAGCCATCGGGAGAGTACGGTGCGATCGTGGGGCAAAACATCTTCGACGCGCACAAGGCCCACGGACTTGAGCTTGTCCTGCAGCTTTGGCCCGATCCCAGGGATCTCTGCGAGCGCTAGTGTGCGCATGAACGCGCCTTCATCACCCTCGGCGACGATGTGCACACCATTCGCCGAGCTGCCGACGCGTGGCTTGGCGCGATCCGCCGCGAGTTTCGCAATCAGCTTGGATGTGCCTCCACCGAGCGAGAGCCACATGCCCGTTTCCTTGTGCACCGTGGTGCGGATACGTGCGGCCGTCTGCTCGAGCGTCTCGTGGCCGTGCAGGGCCTCGGTGCCGGTCAAATCCAGATACCACTCATCAATGCTCGCGCCCTCAACGACGGGCGTAAAGCGCCCAAGAACGGCGGCGATGGCCTTGGACGCAGCGCCACAGGCCGCACGGGGCACTGGGACGCAGACCGCATCGGGGCAGAGGCGGAGCGCGGCATCAATGGGCATGGCCGAGCGCACGCCGTAGGCACGGGTCTCGTAGGAGGCAGAACAGACGACGCCGCGCCCGCCTGGGCGCCCGCCGACAATGAGCAGCGGTGCGCGTCCAGCACCCTCCGGATCTGCCATGCGGGCGACCGCCACGAAGAAGGCGTCGGCGTCGGCGAGAAGAATGCGGCGGGTTGGCACCCATAAAGCATAGAGCGAGAAGGCCGTGACGGCTACATTCCCTCTTCGATGACCGCCCTTGACATCGTTCCACTCTGGACTCCCCGCCCGGAGGCCGCCCAGGCCTCGCAGATGGCGCAGTTCTTCGCCTTCGCCGCGCAGAAGAACGCGGGGACGCCCGCCGCCACGGCCCCGTATGCCGACTGGCACACGTGGAGCGTGGAGCAATCGGAATTGTTTTGGACGACGCTCTGGGATTGGGCCGGTATCCGAGCCAGTCACGCGGGTGGCCTCCGCGGCTCTGTGCTGTCGTTCGCGGAGCATTTGTTGGGGCGATCAGACGACGCAGCGGCCATCATCGCGCGCGACGAGCGCGGGCGCCGGCGCGAAGTGTCCTGGCGTGCACTCAATCAAGCGGTAGCGCGAGTGGCCGATGGCCTGCGCGCGGCTGGCGTAGAACCCGGCGACCGCGTGGCGGGGTTTCTGCCCAACATTCCAGAGGCTGTCGTCGCTGCGTTGGCGGCCAATGCCGTGGGGGCGGTGTGGTCCTCCTGCTCGCCCGACTTCGGTGCGCAGGGCGTGCTCGACCGCTTTGGGCAGATTGAGCCAAAGGTGCTCTTCGCCGCGGACGGCTACACCTACGCGGGCAAACCGATTGACTGCCTCGAGCGCCTGCAGCAAATCGTGGCGGCCATTCCAAGCCTGCGTGCGGTAGTGCTCGTGCCTTTCCTCGCCCACGAGCTGAGCGATGAGACGCTGGCGTCATGCCTAAAGCCCGGGACCGAGTCTTTGCGCGTCTCGCGCTTCGCAGAGTTCGGCCCTGCGGATGCTCCAGCCGCGCCGCGCTTCGAACTACTTCCCTTCGACCACCCGCTGTACGTGATGTACAGCTCTGGGACCACCGGCTTGCCGAAGTGCATGGTGCATGGTCAGGGCGGTACGCTGTTACAACACTTGAAGGAGCACCGCCTCCACTGCGACCTGCGCGCTGGCGACCGCATGTTCTACTTCACCACTTGCGGGTGGATGATGTGGAATTGGTTGGTGAGCGCGCTCGCGAGCGAGGTCACCATCGTCTTGTACGACGGTGCGCCCATGCCCACAGGCGATGACGATGCGTGTTGGGATCTTGTGGCCGAGGAGCGCGTGACGCAGTTCGGGACCAGCGCAAAGTTTCTGGCGCTCTCACAAAAGCAGGGCCATGCGCCCGCGCGCACGCACGATCTCTCGGCGCTGCGCATGATGCTGAGCACGGGCTCACCGCTCGCCGAACATTCGTATGACTTCGTGTATGGCGAGGTGAAGCCCGACGTGCACCTCGCAAGCATCTCTGGTGGCACGGATATTATTTCGTGCTTCGCGCTCGGGAATCCAATGCTTCCGGTGTACCGCGGCCAGCTGCAATGCTTTGGATTGGGCATGGCCGTGGATGTGTGGGACGACAACGGAGCGCCGCTGCGCGGTGTGGCGGGGGAGTTGGTGTGCACCAAGCCGTTTCCGAGCATGCCGGTGGCTTTCTGGAATGATTCTGACGGAGCCAAGTACCGCGCGGCGTATTTCGAGCACTACCCCGGCATATGGCGTCACGGCGACTGGGCCGAGATCACGGCGCAGAATGGGCTGATCATTCACGGCCGTAGCGATGCCACGCTCAACCCGGGTGGCGTGCGCATCGGGACCGCGGAGATCTATCGCGAAGTCGAGCAGCTGCCGGAGATCATTGAAAGCATCGTGGTGGGGCAGGACATCACGACGGACGGCGACAAGGACGTGCGGATTGTGCTGTTCGTGCGCCTGCGCGACGGGATGACTCTAGACGACGCGCTGAGAGATCGCATTCGCAAGGCAATCCGCGCCAGGACGAGCCCGCATCACGTCCCCAAGGTGATCCTGCAGGTCGCTGATATCCCGCGGACGATTTCGAACAAGATCTCCGAAATTGCGGTGCGCGACGTCATACACGGTCGAGCGGTCAAGAACACGGAGGCGTTGGCGAATCCCGGCGCGCTGGAGTTGTACCGGAACCGAGAGGAACTGCGAGGAGCGAAGAGCGACAAGTGAAAAGCGAAGTCAGGAAAAGCAAGGTAAGGAAGGGCCCAAGGGACGAAGGGAAAGATTCAACCTTCTCCTTCATCCCTTCTTTTCCTCCCTTTCTTCGCTCTTCAATACTTCGCTCCTCACTTGTCGCTCTTCGCTCTTTATATTCTTCTATTGTAGCACACGTCCTCGTACAGGAGCCTCCCAATGACCGCCACCGCGCCCGCCCCGTCCGTCGCCCACGACACCTTCCCCATTAACGGCACGGACTACATCGAGTTCTGGGTGGGCAATGCCAAGCAGACGCAGCTGTTTTATCGCGCGGCGTTTGGCTTTCAGCTGGTGGCCTACCGTGGGCCGGAGACGGGGGTGCGGGACCGCGCGTCGTATCTGCTTGAGCAGGACAAAATCCGCCTCGTGCTCACAACGCCCATGGGGCCCGAAGGCGAAATTGCAGCGCACATCACCAAGCACGGCGACGGCGTGCGCGACATGGCCTTCTGGGTGGACGATGCGCGAGACGCGTACGCCAAGGCCATCGCGCGCGGTGCAGTGAGTGTGCAGGAGCCCACGGTGATGAAGGATGCGCATGGCGAAGTCATCATCGCCGGTATCCGCACCTACGGCGACACTATCCACTCCATCGTGGAGCGGAAGAACTACAAGGGACTCTTCCTGCCGGGCTTCGTGGCCGCAGATTCGCCGTTTCAGCCGGAGAGCGTGGGTCTCAAGTACGTAGACCATTGCGTCGGTAACGTGGAACTCGGCAAGATGAACCACTGGGTGCAGTTCTACTCTGACGTGCTGGGCTTCTACAACCTGCTTTCCTTCGACGACAAGACCATCTCCACCGAGTATTCGGCCTTGATGTCGAAGGTGATGTCGAACGGCAATGGTCGCATCAAGTTCCCCATCAACGAACCGGCCTCGGGCAAGAAGAAGTCGCAGATTGAGGAGTATCTCGATTTCTATCGCGGCCCAGGTGTGCAGCATATCGCCGTCGCGACGGACGACATTATCAAGACGGTGCGCGCGCTCAAGAGCCGCGGCGTGGAGTTTCTTTCTATTCCGCGGAGCTATTACGAGACCGTGCTCGACCGCGTCGGCAAGATTGATGAAGACATCGCGCCGCTCGCCGAACTCGGCATTCTTGTGGATCGCGACGATGAAGGCTACCTGCTGCAGATCTTCACAAAGCCCGTGCAGGATCGCCCCACTCTCTTTTTTGAGATCATTCAGCGAAAGGGCGCCAAGAGTTTTGGTGCTGGCAACTTCAAGGCACTGTTTGAGAGCATCGAGCGCGAGCAGGACAAGCGAGGCAATCTCTAATGCCGTTCTACCACACCCTCGGCAAGATTCCGCGAAAGCGGCACATCGCGTTCCCGAAGCCTGAAGGCGGCATCTACAACGAGCAGTTGGTTGGCATCGAAGGTTTCACCGGGCCAGCGGCGTTGCTGTATCACATCCATCCGCCTACGACGGTGAAGTCGGCGCGCCGCCTGCGCGAGACGCCGTACGAGGCCGATACGGACAAGACGCTCAAGCACCGGCACTTTCGCACCGCGCAAATCGCCCGTGGCGGTTCGCCGACGCTCGACCGCGTGCCGTTCCTGTTCAACGACGACATCGCCATGCTCTACGTGGCGCCAGATAAGCAGGACGAGCACTTCTATAGAAATGCGCAGGGCGACGAAGTCGTCTACGTGGCCGAGGGCGAGGGCACGCTGGAGACGCAGTACGGCGATCTGCCCATCGTACCAGGCGATTATCTCGTCATCCATCGCCACATCCTGCATCGCTACAAGTTCACCAAACCCGCCAAGCTACTGGTGATGGAGTCGCGCGGGCATGTGCGGCCGCCCAAGCGCTACCTCAACAACGTCGGCCAGATGGTGGAAGGCGCACCCTACTCAGAGCGCGACATCCGCGTCCCTCGTGAATTGAAGACGTATGACGAGAAGGGCGACTTTCCCATAATCGTCAAGCAGTACAACGGGCTCAATGAGATTGTGCTCGATCATCACCCACTCGACGTAGTAGGCTGGGACGGCCAGTTCTATCCCTGGGCCTTCAACATCCACGACTTCGAGCCCATTGTCGGACGCGTGCATCAGCCGCCGCCAGTGCATCAGACCTTCCAAGGCGATGGCTTCGTCATCTGCTCGTTCTGCCCGCGGCCCTATGATTTTCATCCGCAGGCGATTCCCGCGCCCTACAACCATTCGAATGTAGACTCGGACGAAGTGCTCTTCTACGCGTCGAGCGAGTTTATGAGTCGTAAGGGGATTGAGTACGGGAGCATCACGCATCATCCCGATGGTATTCCCCACGGCCCGCACCCGGGCCGCTACGAAGCCAGCATCGGCCAGACGCACACCAACGAGCTCGCCGTGATGATGGATTCGTTCAAGCCGCTCAAGGTGGCGAAGGCGATACTGCCATACGAGGATGGGAAGTACATGTTCAGCTGGATTGAGCCGGGGCAGGGATTCTCGCCGCCAACTAGCTGAGTTGTGGACGCTTGACGGATGACGGATGCAAACCGCACAGCGTCCGTCATCCGTCCTCATTTGAATCACATGGAACTCAGCCTCGACTCCATCGCTCCTCGAGAGCGGCATCACTGGCTCGCGCCGCTAATCGCGCCTCGGCCGATCGCGTTCGTGAGCACCATGAGCGCGGGCGGCATCGGCAACCTCGCGCCCTTCTCGTTTTTCGCGATGGGTGGGCAGCAGCCGCAGTCGGTGGCGTTTTGTCCCATCGCTGACCGCGAGGGCAAGCCGAAGGACACACTCCGCAACATTGTGGAGACCGGCGAGTTTGTCATCAACATCGTCTCACGGGAGATGGCCGAACGCGTCAACCTCTCCTCGGCGCCCTATCCCTTTGACGTAGACGAGTTTGACGTGACGGGATTTACCCGCGCGCCCAGTAAAGCGGTGAAGCCTCCGCGCGTGCTCGAGGCGCCCGCCGCACTCGAATGCTGCTTGTTTCAAGCCGTCCCGCACGGCTCGGGGCCGCAGCATGGCACTTGGGTGATCGGTGAGGTGTTACATCTGTACGTCCGCGACGAGATGTTGGCCGCGGATGGCTTTCCCGATACCGCCAAGGTCCATCCGGCCGCGCGCATGGGCCGTACTGAATGGGCGCACATCACGCCCGACGTCACGTTCACGCTCGAACGACCAACGCTCCCCAAGTAAGGAGATGTCAATGTCCCGTCGCCTACTCGCCGCCGTACTTGTCCTTGCGGCACTTGCCACTACCGCCACCGCCGCCGTCCTCCACGATCTCAGCGGACGTTGGATGCTCGCCGTCGTAACCGACAACGGCACGGGTTACCCCACGCTTGAGCTCAAGCAGGAGGGTGAGAAGATCACCGGGACGTACACCTCCAATGCGATGGGCAATCGAACCATCAGCGGTACGGTGCGCGGCGACACGCTCGCGTTCACCTTGTCGGCAAGCGGAGCAGGCGAGGGCGTCGTGCTCACCTACACCGCGCGCATCATCGGTACGGACAGCCTGAACGGCAGTGTGGACTTCGCGGGAATGGGTGGCGCCAGCTTTACGGGCAAGCGCCAGCCCTAGTTCTTCCCGGTGGGGCGCCGCGCCGTCGCCTTACCAGCGACTCGCGGCGCCAGCCGACACCGGCTCCCAGCCACTTCGGTTGCGCAAGAACGCCCCCGCATCATCGGGGTCAATGCGGTAGAGGAAGAGCCACTCGCCTTCCACCAGCTGTTGCACAGTCGCGTGCCGTGCGATGATGGCATCAATGCTCTCCGCGGTGGCCTCAACATAGACGGCCAAGCGCATGGGCTCGTGCACGAAGGCCTGGCCATTGTGCACGGATTGCTGGGCGAGGCCGATGCGCAAATCGCCGCCCGCGCCTTCCACTACGCCAATCGTGCCGCCTACCACATTGTGCCGCGTCTTGTCGCCGCTGCCGAAGTGCATGGGGTCCACTGTGGACGCCCAATACTGAAAGTTAATCCAGTGCGCCACGACCATCGGTGCGGTGAGAATGCCCTCGAGCACCGCGCCCGACGCGTCCCGGCGGCAATCATACTCGTGCAGGAAGGCGCGGCCCTTGAGCTCTAATGCGCGCGAGCGACTGCGCGGCGCCGCGATAAACGCCGCGTTGCCGGCCAATGCCCACTCCGGCCTCAGCTCCGACCAATCCGCTGCGCGATGGCGCAACGACTCGGCAAGTGCGTTCGGATCTTTGGGGACGGAACCGAGACGGGACGAACGTTCGAGCCGCACGCGCTGTGAGGCTCGCGCGAACATCGACTTCAACTCGGCGAGTTCGTCAGCGTGCGATTCCTCGGTGTGCGCGTCGGGAAAGAACAACACGTCGTCAGTGGTGGTGTCATGTACCGCCGCGATGAATCGTGTCTCGAGCGGGATCTCAAGGCCGGCGGCGCGCAGTCCTTCCCGCACCTTCGGATCGTTGATGAGCGCCGCGGCAACACGCGCGTTTACTTCGCCGGACTGACCGCCGCAGGCGCCGCAGGCCAGTCCCGCGGCCTGGGGATTGTTGGTGACGAACGACCCGTGGCCCACCAGTGCCACCAAGGGCGCGAAGCCTGCGACCAGCGACATCCCGCGGAGGATGCCAAGCGCCAGTGCGACGCGTGCTTCGTCGCTGAGCGCTTGGCCATCTTGGGTGCGGAGCAGCGTGGGGGCCACACCGAGTGCGGGATTGTCTCGGCCTTCGCGTAGCGGATCGCCGTTGGGGCGCGTGGGTTCGAAGCTTGCCAACGCAAGCTTCACAGCCGACGCGAGGCCGGTGGTCTCCACCATTGGGTAGGTGGTGGGCGCCGCGCCGGTGACGCGCTCCCATTGCTGCGCCGCAGCGTGCTGTTGCCGCACCGATTCGCGCGCGGCGCTCCCTTCGGCTTCATCATCGCTAGCCGTGAGCGAAGCCGCGAGCAAGCCTGGGAGCTGCGGACGACGTTCGCCCGCCAAGGACTCATACGCGATGGGCAAGCCAAAGAAGCCGGCAAAGCCGAGCGTGTGTACACTGCCCGAGACCTCTTCAAGATGCCGACGCAAGACTTCGCTGCGCACGTCAATGCAGAACACCGCCTGCGCGGATACGGTGGCCGGAGCCTTGCTACCCGTGCTGGCATGCCGCAGGGAGGGATGCCACACGAGTGCGGCAGCCAGCTTGTCCTGATAGCGAGACTCGAAGGCACGCTGCATGACCCAGTCAGGCGACTGCGCGGCTGTGACTTCGGTCGCTTTCACCTGCCATTCGCGACGGGCGCGCGTCCAGCGCGTGGGCAGGTCCGTACCCGTGGCGCTTCTATACAGTGCCAACTCCCACCCGAGACGCACTGCGAGGATGTCCTCGATGCTTCCGTCATCGCTGCCCTGCAGACGTGCTTCCCAGCGTCGAAACGCCGCGTGACTCGCCCACCCTCCGATGCGCATGAGGAGGGCCGTCAGGTACTGCTCCTGTGCGGCCCGCGGAAGCGCCAGTGTCTCCACGGCTTCGCTGAAGAGCGCCTCTGGGCTGTCGGGAAGCTCGGCGATGGCGATGCGCACCCCGCGATCTCCGAGCAAGAGCTGCGGCGAGGTGTCCGATGCGGCGAGGGAACGCCAGAAGGCGTAGAAGCCTTGCGATACATCAGCTTGCCACGTGGCTTGGCTACGGTCAAAGAAGGCGGCGCAGCTCAAGCCCATCTGTTGGAGAATGTGATCCTGCCACGTGGCTTCGCGCAGCGGGTCACGCAGTTCATCGCGGAGGTCGCTGATAACGGGATGACGCGGCAAGGTGGCGGCCTCATTCGCCATCTCCGTGAACACCTCCTGCACGCTCTGGTGTGAGGCGCTGCGGACGAGTGCCCGCTCGATGGCCTCACGAGGAATTGCACCGGCTTCCTGCTGCTGTCGGTACCAGGCACGCGGCATCAGGAACGGCGCGCCTGCAAGTGCGCCGAGTTCCGCTGCGGCCTCGTGTACCGGACGTGCGGTCCATCCCCAGTACGGATTCACCGCAATCATTCGATCGAGAGGCCACGCTGGCGCAATCTTCGCGCAGGCCGCTTCGACGGCGGCGCGCACGTTGCTGCGCTCGTTGCTGCGCTCGTTGCTGCGCACGTTGCTCGGAATGGTGGTGGCGGTCACGCTGCACGCTCCAAGCGCAGGCGGGCGCGCTCGGGAGCTGCGCGCAAGGCTCGCGGCGTGATGCTGGGCGGCCAGACCCAGAAGGTCAGGCGCGTGAAGACTGCATCAAGATGGAATCCAGCGATGGCGTGCGGGTACAAAGCCTTCGCCACGGCACCCTGCGCGGCGGAGGTAACGACGGCATAGGTGGCGAGGAGCGCGCCGAGGGCGGCAGCGGCCAACCAAGGCGCCCACGCGGCGATTGCGCTCTGCGTTGCAACGGACGTGAGCGGCGAGAGCATGGCGTGCCACATGGCGTAGAGGAGCGGGAGTCCCGCGACGATGGCCGCCGTGGGCCAGAGTGCTCGCAGGCCGCGGCCGAATGGTGCGGTGGCCAAGGCGGGGGTGATGGCGAGCACCAAAAGCGCCGTACCGAACAGCGCGGCTGGCTGGTTCATCACATCGCGGCCTAGCGGTGCCATCATCCACACCAATCCAGCTGCCAACGGAAAGCTGATGGCCCAGCGCTGAAGCGAGGGGCGTGGCCGCGCGGCCCGACGCTGCGCCGCGTGTGCGACCGTTGACCCGGACGAGAGGAAGGCATGCGCCTTGTAGGCAGCGTGTCCTGCGATGTGTAGCAGCGCGAGGTCGAAGGCGCCGACGCCGATCTCCACCAGCACGAATCCCATCTGCGCGCAGGTGGACCAGGCGAGCGCACCCTTGATGCTCGGCTGCGCGAGCGCAGTGAGCGCGGCCAACGTGGCCGAGAGCAGTCCAAAGGCGAGGAGCATGATGAGCGCCGCGGGGGCCAGCAGCATCAGCGGCGCGAGCGCGATGAGCACATAGGCCCCAAGGTTGACCACGCCAGCGTGCAGGAGGGCGCTGACTGGGGTTGGCGCTTCCATCACTTGAATGAGCCAGCCGTGGAACGGCAGCTGTGCGGAGCGGAGAATGACGGTGAGCGCGAGGAACATGGCCCCAAGGCTGGCACCTGCCGGCGCCACGCCGTCCCGTGCTTGGTCGAGCATGCGGACGATGTCGGTGCTGCCGTAGGCGCGCGCGAGCAGCACCACGGCGGCCAACATCGAGAGGTCAGCGAGTCGGCTGAGCAGAAACTTCTTATGGGCGGCCACCTCGGCGGCGGCACGCGGCGCGCCGAAGGTGAGGAGCTGGTGCAGCGAGAGGCTGGTCAGCGTCCATCCGAGCGCCAGAACCACGAGGTCTTGCGCGGTGACGACGAGGCTGGCGCCGGTGAGCGTGAGGAGGAACCATTGCACGAACGCGGCGGTATCGCGTTCGCCGTCGAGATAGCGTTCAGAGAAGCGGAGTGTGACGGCGCCGATGCTCGTGATGAGGAGGAGCATCACGCGGCTGACGGCTGTGAGGGCGGGGAAGGCGAGGAGCGCGAGGACGGGGGCAGCGAGGGTGAGGCCGAGGCCGAGGCGCCACGCGTGGGCTGGACGGAGCCGGGCGACGAGGGCTCCTGCCGCGAGGGCGACAGGGGCGAGAAGGGTCAGTGGGGTGGCGGTCAGATCGGTCACGAGGACTCCGGAGAGGGACGAGGGGAATCTCGGGGCTGGCCGCAGTTCTGTAAAATACATAGTTTATATGAAATCATTCATTAAAACAGAACTATGAAATCACAGCTGCCAGCCCTCAACTACCATCATCTCCTGTATTTCTGGGCGGTGGCCAAGGAAGGGCATCTCACGCGGGCCGCCGCGCACCTGCGCGTCTCGCAGTCGGCGCTCTCCACGCAAATCCGTCAGCTTGAGGCCAAGGTGGGCCAGCCGCTCTTCCATCGGCAGGGCCGGCAATTGACGCTGACCGAGGCGGGCACCATCGCCCTCGCCTACGCCGAGACCATCGTCGGGGCAGGGCAGGAACTCGTCGCCACGCTCCGCGAGGGCGTGCGCGCCTCGCGCCAAGTTGTGCGCGTCGGTGCGGTGAGTACGCTATCCCGCAACTTCCAACGCGCCTTCGTCTCGCCGCTCTTCGGCGTGGAGGGTGTTGGTCTCGTCCTGCAATCCGGCGGCCTCGGCGAACTGCTGAGTCAGTTACGCAGTCACAGCCTCGATGTGGTGTTGGCCAACCGTCGCGTCCACGAGGACGCCGACCACGCGTGGCGCTGTCTTCGCATCGCGCGGCAGCAGGTGAGCCTCGTGGGCCATCGTCGGCGCGGGCGTGCCTTTCGCTTCCCCGAAGACGTGGGCAAGGTACCGCTCATCCTCCCCAGCCGTGACAGCGACGTGCGGGCGGGCTTCGATGTGCTCTGTGATCGCGCCGGCATTCGCCCGACGATTCTGGCGGAGGTGGATGACATGGCAATGTTGCGCCTGCTCGCCCGCGACATGCAGGCAGTAGCGTTGGTGCCGGCGGTCGTGGTGCGCGACGAACTTCGGCGGGGCACGCTACACGAGTACTGCACGGTGCCCGATCTCTACGAGGAGTTCTTTGCCGTCACGGTGCGACGGCAGTTCGTGCATCCTATTGTGCGCTCGCTGCTGCACCGGCGGGACGAGGAGATGCTCGCCCCACCGGAGTGAGTCCTCGGCAGCCTCGAGCTATTCCCAGGTCCAGGTCTTCGGGGCGAAGCGGTCTTTCTGGCGCGCGGTTTCGAGTAGGTCGCGCCGGATCTCCAAGGCTCGCAGTTCCGCCTCGGCACCGGCCAACTCGGCTGCTGCCCGAGCGAGCGCCGCGGCATTCCCGCGCGGCGTCACGTCCTGTACCTGCCACTGGAAGATGCGCACGCGCTCGCGGGTGATGCGAAGGCACGTGTTCACGCGGACGGCAAAATACCCAGACCACATATCCGTCGAGCGGTCGTCGTCCTGCCAAAGCCCTTCGATGCCGTCGTAGACGGAGAACGGCGGAATGGTGACGGCGTCGAAGTCTGTGGGCGTGCGGTGCATCAAAAGCTCCAGAAGCGAAGAGTTGAGAGGCTTAAACGCCGATACAACGCCACGCGTTCCAACACGCGCAGGCGAATTGCCCCAACTGCGAACGCCGATTTTCTTTCGGGCATGGCCAAGATGCGTAAGAAATCGGAGCTGCCGAGCAAGGACTGCCTTAGTTGTGGGCGCCCCTTCGTCTGGCGCAAAAAATGGGAGCGCGATTGGGACAGTGTGAAGTTCTGCTCCGACGCGTGCCGAAGCCGTGGCGCCAACCGCGCCTCAGGCGGGGCCGAGCCGCCGGTCGCTCTCAACCTTCAAAAGCCAAAGCGTAAATAGCGCGTGGATGGACGTCGCCATCACGGACACGCGCCAGATCCAGTGTAGCTGAAAACCGGGCATCCTCGCCACCCACAGCAGCGGCGGCGCGTACACGGAGAGACGCACCAGGCTTGAGATTACCGTCGGCATGGTGTTCCCCATCGCTTGGAACATGCTGGAGCAGGTGAACACGAGGCCCGAGGCCACGAAGTTCCAAGAGATAGTCCGCAGAAAGTGTGAGGCCACCTCCACCACAACCGGATCACTCGCGAATGGTGAGACGAGCCACTCCGGCCGCCAATGCGCAAAGACCGTCATCAGCGCCATCAGCCCGGAACAGAGCTTCGCCGCGGTCCAGAAGGTCTCGCGCGCACGATCATTGCGACCAGCGGCGATGTTTTGCCCAGCAATCGGTGCAGCGGAGATGGCGACGGCCATCACCGGCAGAAAGAGCGACTGCATGATGCGAGAGCCAACACCGAAGCCGGCCTGTGCCGCTGGGCCGAAGTTGGCAATGATGCCATAAATCAGGCCCATGGTGACGAACATGAGCCCAAATTCGGCGCCCGAGGGCACACCAATGGCGAGAAGCCGCTTCCACACGCTCAGGTCAATCCGGTAGGGCGCCTCGTCAGCCGTCGCCGCAAAGAGATTCTTGCCGGCGAAGTACCAGGTGGCCGCGATGACGCCCGTTGCGACGGCGATGGTGGTGGCGAGTCCGGCGCCCGCGATACCCATCGGCTTCCCCGTCAACCAACCCGCGATGAGCACGGGTGCGAGGATGGCGTTAAGCACCACGGTGAACATCTGTATGATCATCGTCGGGCGCGCGATGCCCGCTCCGCGCAGCGCCGCTCCCATCGAGATGAGCGCGAACTGCAGCGCCATCGCCGGCAAGAACCACTTGAGGTAAATCATGCCGGCTTCGACCGTGCCGGCATCCGCGGCGACCCCGCGCAAAAACACGTCCGCGAACGCCAAGCCACCAATGAGCACTGCCAAACCCGTGAATCCGGAGAGAATGAGACTCTGCCGAAACACACGCGCGGCGTCCACGCGATCTTTGCGGCCCATGGCGTGCGCAATGAGCACCGTGGTGCCGACGCCCAGCACCTGCGTGAGCGCCATCACCACAAATTGCACCGTGCCCGCCGCCGAGACGCCGGCGATGGCGGTGTCGCCGAGTTGCGCGACGAAGTAGAGGTCCACCAGCACATAGAGCGTCTGGAAGATCATCCCAAGGGCCATTGGCATCGCCATCCGGACGATATGTCCGGTGATGGAGCCCTGCGTGAGATCCTGAGCGGCCGCTACGCTCACGGCTGGACCAAGGTCACCTGGTCGGGTTTGTCGGGCACAACGCAAATGAATTCAAAGGGTCCGTCAATAACTTCATACGCGTGCGGGACTCCGGCCGGAATGAACAGGGTGTCGTCGGCCGTCACTTCATGCACCGTATCGGCAATACGAATGCGGGCTTTGCCGCGCAGCACGTATTGCTGATGCTCCACGAGGTTCGTATGCAGGGGCATGCCGCCGCCCGTGCCAAAGGTGAAGCGGCGGAGCACGAAGTTGGTGTCGCCCTGCTGGGGGCCGACGAGCACGCGGACGGCCGCGTCGCGACCGGCAGGAATCACGGTTGGCGAGACGCTGTCAGCAGGGCGGACGGTAGCGGTGGTGTTAGACATGCCATGCAATATGGCCGCTTACGGCGCGCCTTGCGATGGGCCTTCTCGCTCAGCAAAGCGGCGTCACGGGTCGTAGATTCCTCGCGCTGTGTGCTCACCCCTTTCGTGCGGAGACTCCTCCTGTGTCACGTGCTGGTCGTTTGCTCTTCATCGTCGCGCTCGCGATTGCGTACGCGGTTGCGGCCCCCGCCGCCGCCCAGGTTCCCGTCGCCGAGGAGCTGAACGCGCTGCATTTTCGCTCCATCGGGCCCGCTACCATGTCGGGTCGTATTGCCGACGTCGCGGTGTACGAAGCCAATCCCGCCATTTGGTACGTGGCGAGCGCGCACGGCGGCGTATGGAAGACCACGTCCGCAGGCGTCACGTGGACGCCCATGCTGCAGGACAACGGGTTGATGTCGTTTGGCGACGTCACGGTCTCGCAGCGTGACGCGAACCTCGTATGGGCGGGCGGAGGCGAGAGCAACAATCGCCAGTCTACCAGTTGGGGCAGTGGAGTCTGGAAGTCCACTGACGGGGGTGCGACGTGGACGAATATGGGCCTGCGCGAATCCAAGCACATTCATCGCATCATCATTGACCCCACGAACAACGATGTGGTGTTCGTGGCGGCCACGGGCCCACTGTTTGGCAGCGGTGGCGAGCGTGGCGTGTACAAGACCACCGACGGCGGCGGCACTTGGCGCCGCGTGCTCTCGGGCGATGACGACACGGGCGCGAATGACATTGTGATGTCGGCGCGTGATTCCAAGGTCCTCTTCGCTTCTATGTATCAGCGCCGTCGCAGCGCCTGCTGCATGAATGGCGGCGGTCCCGGCAGCGGTTTGTTTCGCTCCACCGATGGCGGCGAGACGTGGTCGCGCGTGGCTGGTGGCTACCCCAGCGGCGAACTCGGCCGCATTGCCGTAGACATCTCGCGCAGCAATCCCGACGTGGTGTACTCACTGGTGGAAGCGCCGACGGGAGCGGGAGCCGCACCCGCGGAAGGCGCTCCGAGTGCGCCGAGCGCCGGTCAGATCAACGGGCTCTGGCGCTCCAACGACGCTGGACTGACGTGGACGCGCGTGAACTCCATCAATCCGCGCCCCATGTACTTCTCCAAGGTCTTGGTAGATCCCACCAATCCCGAGACCGTGTACTACGGCGGCGTCGGCCTGCACATGTCTATTGATGGCGGCAAGACCACCGAGACAGATGCAGCAATGGTGACGCACGACGACATCCACGCGCTGTGGGTGAATCCGGCGAACCCGCAGCACATCATCATCGGGAACGACGGCGGCGTGTCCTCGTCGTTTGATCAGGCCAAGAGCTGGCAGTTTGTGCCTAATCTTCCCGTGGGCCTGTTTTACCACGTGAGCTACGACATGAGCACGCCGTTCAACATCTGCGGCGGCATGCAGGACAATTACAACTGGTGCGGACCCAGCCGCTCGCGCTTCGGTCGCGGCATCCTCAACCACGATTGGTTCCAGATTCTTGGCGGCGACGGATTTCACGCCATTCCCGATCCGCGTGATGCGCGCATCGTCTACACGGAATCGCAGAACGGTAACATGATTCGCCGCAACGTCGTCACGGGCGAGTCGAGGGCCATCCGTCCCGGTCCGCAGAATGTGTCACCCGCGCCGGCCCCGGGTGAGGCCTTCCGATATCAATGGGATGCGCCGATGATGCTCTCTCCGCATGATGCCAGCGTGATGTACGTGGCAGCGCAGAAGGTCTTCCGCTCCACCGACCGCGGCGATTCGTGGACGGTGGTCTCGCCGGACCTCACGACGAATGCCAGTCGCGACACCATCCGCACGATGGGTGTGATTGGCCGCGAGATTCGTACCGCCGCCAACGACGGCATTTCGTTCTGGCCGGCAATCGTCACGCTGGCGGAGTCTCCGGCGCAACGTGGTGTGCTTTGGGTTGGCACAGATGATGGCATCGTGCAGGTCTCGCGCGACGGTGGCGCGACCTGGACGAACGTGACGGCCAACATTCCAGGCTTCCCGGCACTCGCCTACGTGGGCAAGGTGGTGGCCTCGAAGGCCGCTGTCGGCCGCGCGTATGTGGTGGTGCCCAACTATCGGCAGAATGACTACCGCCCGTACGTGTGGGCGACGGAAGACTTTGGTGCAAGCTTTCGCCGCATCGATGCGGGCCTCGCGGGCGAAGTCGTGCGCACGATCACGGAAGATGTGCGCAATGCAGATGTGCTCTACGCCGGGGCTGAGACGGGCCTCTTCATCTCCCTTGACCGCGGTGCGACTTGGCGTCGCTTCAAGGCAAATCTCCCCGACGTACGCATTGATGAGATCACGATTCATCCGCGCGACAATGCGATGATTGTGGCCACGCACGGTCGCTCGGTTTTTGTGCTTGACGATCTCGCGCCGGTGCAAGAATTGGCGGCAGCGAAGTTGGCGAACCGCGCCGCTACGCTCTTCACGCCCACGCGCGCGCTGCAGTGGAAGTACACCGACGATCGCATGGACGAGTTCTGGGGGCATCAGTGGTTCACGGGGGAGAACCCCCCGGTGGAGGCCGTGTTGCAGTTTCACGTGTCGCGCGCGCCACAGGCCATGGAGCTCCGCGTCAGGGGAGCTCGCAACGAAGTCATTCGCGCGCTGCCAGTGCCTGAGGCCAAGCGCGCGGCGGGCATGCAGTTGATCTGCTGGGATATGCGCGTCGCGCCTGTAGGTACCGCTGCGGCTGCTCCTGCCGGTCCCGGACCTGGGGCCGGCGGTCCTGCTGGACAAGGCGGGGCCGCGGGTCAGGGCACGAATCGTCCGGTACCGGGCGTTCGCGCGCCGCTTCCCGATGTCGGTTTTCGCCCCGTGAGTCCTTGTGGCGCAGGCCAGGGGGGCGGAGGCGGCTTCGGTTTCGGTGGTGGCGCCAACGCGGGCCCCTATGTCTCGCCAGGTACCTACACCGTTGAGATCGTGGCGGATGGTCAAGTCGTTGATCGCAAGCCAATTACCGTGGTCGCGGATCCGGCGCTGCGCTTCTCGGCGCAGGAGCGAGCCGCATACGATCGCTTCGCACGGGATCTCCACGCGGAGCACGCGCGCGCGGCCACGGTTGTCGCTCGCCTCACCACGCTGCGTCAACAGGTCACCGCCGCCGAGCAGCGCGCCGACTCGGCGCAACTCAGCACGGATGAGCGTGCGCGTCTGACGGCCATCAAGAGCCGCCTCGAGGCGATTCGCCCCAGCTTCGGACTCGGGATCGCCCCGCAGCCTGCGCCGGCTGCGCCGGGAGCGCAGGGTGGGCGTGGCGGGCAGGGCAATCTTCAGGGCGGAAACGTCTATGCGCGCTTCATCGGTCTCAAGGCAGGCGTGATTAGTACGTGGGAGCTGCCCAGTGACGCCGTGCAACGACAGTTGCGCGAAGTGCGCGCTGGGCTCACGCCGGCCATGCGGGAAGCCGATAGCGTGCTGAGCGAGGCCGTGCGGCTCGGCAACGAACTCCGTCCCAAGGGCGTGACCTTGGCGCCCTAAGTTTGGCGCCCTAAGTTTGGCGCCCTAAGCTGGGAACACCGCGTGACCGGCGGGGTCTTCGAACATTACGTTTCGGGGACCCCGTCGGTGTATTCCCTCAGCTCTCGTGACCGTGCGCACTACCGATCGCTTCGATTCGCTCCCCGTCTATCTGCTCGCCACCATTCCGCAAAAGAAGCGCGACCTTATCGCGCGCGGCGTGGATGTCATTGACCTCGGTGCCGGCGATGCCGACCTCGCCGCGCCGCCCAAGGCGGTCGAAGCTCTGATCACGGCGGTGAAGGACCCTGGGATGAGTCGCTATGGCTTCGGGCTCGGCCTCCCCAAGTATCGCGAGGCCGTCAGCGCGTGGATGGAGAAGCGCTTCGGGCATCGCTTCGATCCCTTCAAGGAGATCGTGCCGCTCATTGGCTCCAAGGAAGGCATCGCGCACTTTTGCTTTGCGACTCTGCAGAAGGGTGACGTCGCCATCATTCCCGATCCCGGCTACCTCGCCTACCTCGGCGGTACGCTGCTCAGCGAAGCCGAGCCGTATCTCTACCCGATCACGCCGCGCACCAACTTCTTAGTTGAGCTGGATGAGATTCCCGCCGACATTCTCAAGCGCGCCAAGGTGTTGTTCCTGAATTATCCCAACAACCCAACGGCGGCAATTGCGCCGATGGACTACCTCGAGCGTGTCGTGAAGCGCTGCAAGGAGCTAGGCATCGTTCTTCTGTTCGACAACGCGTACTCCGAGTTGACCTTCGACGGCTACGTGGCGCCGAGTATCTTCGATGTGCCGGGTGCACGAGATGTGGCCATCGAGTTCCACTCGTTGTCGAAGACGTACAACATGACCGGCTGGCGCTGCGCGTGGGCCTGCGGCAACGCCGAACTCGTGGGCGCGCTCAGCAAGACGAAGAGCTTCCTCGATACGGGCCAGTTCATGGCGGTACAGGCCGCGGGCGTAGCGGCGCTGGAGAGCCACGCGGAGTGGCTGCCGGGAAATATTGCCGTGTTCAAGGAGCGTCGCGATGCAGCCGTCGCGGCATTCAACGCCAACGGTTTCCACGTCGAGGCGCCAAAAGCCTCGATGTACCTCTGGGTGCCGCTTCCCAAGGGGATCGCCTCGCTGGAGTTCCACGAGCGCCTCATGCAGGAGGAGGGCGTCATCGCGCTGGCGGGCTCGTCACTCGGCGCGGGCGGCGAGGGATTCTTCCGTATTTCATTCATTACAAGCCCCTCACGCATTGCCGAGGCGGCCTCGCGTGCCGGGCGACTCCTTCGGAGGATGCTTGAATAGTCGATTTCTCTTCCTCGCTCTGCTGCTGGTTGGTTGCGGGCAACCGTTCGCCCGCGTGTCGCAGCCCCGTGCCGTGGCTGAGGACGGGCGCATGGTGTACGGCGCTCTGCCGAAGGGACCCACGGATCGTGAGATCCTGAACGCTCTACCCAGCGGAGCTACATACAGATGGGGCCTCCCCGGCGCGCATTTCGCTGGCACCCTGCCCGGGGAAGATTCAGCTTCACAGGCATTCGCGGCGCAGGAGCTTCGTCTCGCCGCGTCGGAGGTGCTCCGCTTGAACGGTTGGCGCGAAGCGGGCGCGGGTGAGACGGCGCAGTTCGAACTGGCCGTTGCGGAGTATGTACGCTCTTCCGAATGGTACGAGACGCAAGCCGACCCGCGCGCGCAGTTGCCGGACCCCCGCACCTGCGAAAACCGCCCCATGACCCAGCGCGCCATCTGCGTGGAGCCGTTGCCGCGCGTCTTCCCGCCGGTGCAGGTGCTGCAAACGGGCACGGATTCGCAATTCGCCTTCGCCATCATGCGAACCGCAGACCGCGCCACTGCATGGTGGATTGCGCCGCGCCGCATTGATATCCAGCGCTTGACGCTCGAGTTGTTGCATGCCGGCTCAACGGGTGGCAGCACCAGCGGTACAGCACTCGACCCGTGACCGGCGTAGTCTCTCTTGGACCCTCTAACGAGCTTCAAACCTTAATGATTGCACTCCGCTTGGCCGCTGCTGCTCTCACGCTGGCGCCGTTGGCGCTCGATGCTCAGCGCGCGATGCAGCCCAACGATTGGCATCGTCTCACCACTGTCTCGCAGCCGGCGATGTCACCGGACGGGCGCGTCATCGCGTTCACCGTGACTACCGTCAACGAGCGCGAGAACAAGCGCCATCAGGAAGTGTGGGCAGTGCCGAGTGCGGGCGGCACTCCCACGCGCTACACCTCGCCGGGCTACGAGAGCAGCGCGCCGCGCTTCTCGCCCGACGGCAAGTATCTCCTCTTCTCGTCACAGCGACCCGGCGGCAGTGGCAACACCTGGGCCATTCGGATGGATGCGCCAAGCGGTGAGGCAAGTCAGTTAGAGAACTGGCCCACGGGCTCTTGGCCGCGCGATGGCAAGTTCGCGGTGTTCTCTGCGCCGGTTACCACGGACTCCGCCGCTACTGCGGCCGCTCCAGGCACCGATCCTTTTGGGCGTATGCTCGCGGTTGCGCGCCCGCCCTTTGGTGCCGTCACTAAGCCGGTGGACCCTGCGCGCTTTGATGGTCGTCACATCACGAGTGCGCGCTACAAGGCCAATGGCCAAGGCTTCATCCCCGGCGCGCGCACGGCGCCGCAGGCGCGTCCGCAGCAGATCTTCACGCAGGTGCCCGGCGCGCCCCGCGAGCAACTGACGCGCACGGCCTATTCGCATCGCAATCCAGTGGTCTCGCCGGACGGCCGCTTCATCGCCTTCATCGCCGACGCGAACTTGCGTCCTGATTCTGTGGTGCAGGCCATCAACGATTCGCTCTCTCGCCTGCCGTACGACCGCGCGCGCGACGAAGCGCCGCGCAACGACGCCGACATCTATATCGTCGCCGTCGCTGGCGGCGAGCCGCGCAAGCTGGCCGCGCTTACGGGCGCCGAGTCGAATGTCATTTGGTCGCCGGATGGTCGGCAGTTGGCGTTTGTGCACCGCGAGACGCGTACGTCCAATGCGCGCTTGATGGTGATCAATGCAGCGGGTGGCGCACCAACCAATCTCACCTCTACTTGGCGCTACGAGCCGGGTAGTATCGAGTGGCTGCAGTCTGGCGAGATTGCGATGGACGCCGACATCGGGGGAAGCTCGGCGCTGCACCTAGTGAATCCGCGTACCGTGCAGATGCGCACGGTACTCAGCGGTCGTCGCAAGGTGAGCGACTTCTCATTCGATGCGGCCGCACGCAACGTGGCCTACATCTCCACGAGCGTCACCCAGCCGACCGAACTCTACGTGGCGAGCGCGAATGGCCAGGGTGAGCGCAAGCTCACGAGCTTCAACGATTCGCTCAACCGTGAGATTGCTTGGTCCGACGCCGAGCGCATCGTGTATCCGTCTGTCGGTGGGCTTGAGATTGAAGGCTGGCTCATGAAGCCGTTTGGATATGAGGCCGGCAAGAAGTACCCGCTGGTGATGTACATCCACGGCGGCCCGCACTCCCAGTATGGCGAGCAGTGGTTTGACGAAACGCAGAACCTCGCCGCCGCAGGTTTCATGGTGCTCTACACCAATCCGCGTGGCTCCAGCGGTTACGGGGCGGACTTCACGTTCAGTACACGCGGCCGTTGGTTCGCTGAGGATTACCAAGATCTGATGAAGGCCGTGGACATCGCGGCGGCGCGCGCCGATGTGGATTCTACGCGCATGGGTGTCACCGGCGGTTCCTACGGCGGCGTGATGGTTGCGTGGATCACCACCCAGACGAATCGCTTTAAGGCAGCGCAGGCCGACCGCATGATCTCCAACTGGTGGTCTTGGTACGGCACGTCCGACGCGCAGGGCCTCACGGAGTTTGAGTTCTACGGCCGCCCCTGGGACAACCCCGCGATGTACGACTCGCTGTCGCCCATCCGGAACGTGCGCCGCGTGAAGACACCGACGTTCATCCTGCAGTCCGAGGAAGACCATCGCACGCCGATGACGGACGCCGAGCAGTGGTTTGCGGCGCTGGTGCGACAGGGGGTGCCGGTGGAGTTCGTGCGGTATCCGCGCAGCACGCACGACCTGTCGCGCACGGGCGAGCCTTGGTTGCTGGTGGACCGCCTCGGACGGCTCCGCGACTGGTTTGGGCATTACCTGCAGCCCGCTCGGTGATCGGGGCACACGTTCCGTGGTAGCAAGAAGCGTCCCCGCGGGTAGCCACGGGGACGCTTCGGTGTAATCTTCCGCAGGATGTGATTGCTGTACGGCTCCTGATCCTGTCGTTTCCTCCCTCCCCCGGACAGAACCAGAATGTCAGAAAACAAGGAAGAATGGGGCAGTAAACTTGGCGTGATTCTCGCAGTTGCGGGATCCGCCGTGGGCCTCGGTAACTTCCTCCGCTTTCCCGGCCAGGCGGCCGCGAACGGTGGTGGCGCGTTCCTGATTCCGTATTTTTGTGCGCTCTTCCTGCTCGGCCTCCCCATTGGATGGGCTGAGTGGACCATGGGTAAGTACGGCGGCAAGAAGGGACTGCACGGTGCGCCAATGGTATTGGGCGCGATTGGCCGTGGCCGTCTCGCGCGCTACTTGGGTGTGCTCGGCGTGCTCATTCCGCTCGGTGTGTCCACGTACTACGTGTTCATTGAGACGTGGACCTTCGCATACTTCCTCAAGTACTTGAGTGGCGGCATTGGCATTGACGCAACCGCCGACATCGCGACGCAGACGGCGCAGTCGGGGTCGTTCTACTCCCTGATTACCGGCGTGGATGGTGATGGATTGCTCTTCACTGGCGACTCGAAGTTCACCGTGCTCAGTTGGATCTTCGTGTTTACAGTGAACATTTTCTTCGTGTTCCGCGGATTGTCCAAGGGCATCGAGAAGTTCGTTTCGTTCGCGATGCCGATCATGGCTGTCTGCGCACTCATCGTGCTCATTCGCGTGTTGACGCTTGGCACACCGGATCCGACGATGCCTGATCAGAACGTGATCAACGGCCTTGGCTACATGTGGAACCCCGACTTCTCCAAGCTCGGGAACTTCCAGACTTGGCTCGCAGCCGCTGGTCAGATCTTCTTCTCTCTGTCGGTCGGCTTCGGCGTCATTATCAATTACGCCTCGTATATGAAGGCCAAAGATGATGTGGCGCTCTCTGGCCTCACGGCGTCTGCGACCAACGAACTCTTTGAAGTCGGCTTCGGCGGCATGATCACGCTCACTGCGGCCTTCGTCTTCCTTGGAGTCAGCGGCACGGCGGGCGCCGTCGCCACGGGGTCCTTCGGACTCGGCTTCAATACGCTGCCGGTGGTGTTCGCCCAGATGGGCGCCTTTGAGAACGTCATCGGGGCCATCTGGTTCTTCATGCTCTGGTTGGCCGCCATTACCAGCTCGCTCTCGATGTATGCGCCGGCCACGGCGCACCTGAAGGAAGCCACGAACTGGTCGCACGGAAAGTCCACGACCGTGATCGCCATCATCGGAACCATCGGTGCGGTGCTCACGCTCTGGTTCACCGCAGGCGGCTCGTTCTGGAGCACGGTGGACTTCTGGGTTGGCACCTACTTGATCTTCGTGCTCGCGATGGTGCAGATCATCTACTTCGGGTGGGTGTTTGGCATCGAGCGCGGATGGAAGGAGTTGCACCAGGGCGCCTCCATTCAGGTGCCCGTAGTGTTCAAGGTGATTATGAAGTACATCGCGCCGGCGTACTTGATCATCGTATTCGTCGGCTTCACGGTGCAGAACTTTAAGTCGTCCCTCGAGGCTTCGTGGTCCAACACGGGAGCGCGAGCCGGCATGCTGACCATCGCGGCCATTCTCGTCTATCTCGTCGTGGTGACCTACGTTGGTGAGAAGCGCCTCCGCGCGGCCGGCGTGGACATTGATGACAACAACCCTGCGGACTAAGGAGATATCACAATGACGACGCTCGGTTGGATCTTTATGACGTTCTCGCTGACCTTAGTTTGGGTCGGCACCTTCCTGTGCTTCAAGAAGGTCCTCGAGACGCCAGCAGATGAGAAGGCGCCTCCGGGCTTTGGGCCGTGATCTGAACGGCGAACGGCCTCACCACTGAGGCACGGAGACACGGAGACTGCTGGGGAATGTTTTGGGGGTCCACACCGATGATTCGGTGCGGACCCCCAAGCGTTACCTCGTCGTTCTCCGAGCCTCCGTGCCTCCGTGGTGAACCGCAGTTCCCTCCGTTCAGCTTTTCGCGTGCGGCACGTCAGTTACACCGCCAGAGACAATGAACGCCAGCACATCGGAACTCGGCGCATCAATCGCCGTCACGCGAGTCGCTGGCACCACAATAAGCTGACCCGCAAAGTTGTACGACTGCGGGAAGTACACCGCCACGTCGTTCGCGAGCCCCAGCTTCTCAAGCGACTGCTGCGTGATGAAGCCAAACGTGCGCACCGCACCATCGCCACTCAGCGCCACCAACACGGGACGATCAAACCGCCGCTTCTCGCCCACGAAGGCGTCGAGCAGGTCCTTGGTGGCGTTGTACAGAATGCGCACGAAAGGGAGGCGGTCCAGCAGATGTTCCATCCGCTCCACCAAGGTGTTCCACAGGAAGTTGGACCCTAGAAACCCAACGAGCGTGATCACGGCGAGCGTGATGAGGAGGCCGGCACCAGGAATGGAGAGTCCGAGCCAGCCATCAATCGTCTTCAGCGTCATCCAGCACACGGCAATCGTGACCGCGAGCGGGATGGTGAGGATGAGACCTCTCAGGAAATAGCTAACGAGTCGCTTCATGAGGACGCGGGCAACGGCTGGGGGGACGAGCGCGTACATTGGCAGACGTCCGCAGAAGATAACCCTGAACCGCCCGTGACGATGCTCTCTCGTTTCCTCCGACCAGCAGCGACCCAAGGCACCCGAACGGTCACTGTTCGTGCCTTCGCGCTGATGGCGCTCTTGCCAGCTGTCCTTGCCGCACAGGCGGAGCGCAAAGTCCTCACGCAGGATACCTACGATCGCTGGCGGGGCATCCTTCAGCCCACGCTCTCGCCCGACGGCCGCTGGGCCGTCTATACGCTGTCGCCAACGATGGGTGACGGCCAACTCGTCGTCCGCTCGACGAGCGGCAGCACCGAGCATCGCGCCCAACGTGGCAGCACGGGACGGCCGCTGCAATCGGTGAGTGGGCAGCCGTTCGCTGCGCAGGCCGCACAGATTACCGGCGACTCGCGATTCGTGGTGTTCCTCCAGTATCCCACGCAAGGAGCGCTCGACTCGGCGCGCGTGCGTCGTACACGTCCTGCGGATCAACCGAAGACGGGACTCGGCATTCTCTCACTCGCCGATGGGCGCGTGACGAGCATTGAGAAAGTGCGCGGATTCCAATTGGGACGTGATGGTGGGCGGTTCGTCGTGTATCAAGTGGAGGCCGACACCGCAGCGGCTGGTGGAGCAGGGGCCCGCGGCGCTCGCGCCGCCGCCGCCGCTGCTGCTGACAGCACGCCAGCGCGCCCGGCCGCACGTCGCAAAGACTCCGGCAGTCAGCTGGTGATTCGTGAACTCGCCACGGGCACCGAGACCCGTATTGAGAACGTGAGCAACTACAGCGTGCACCAGAGCGAGAAGTGGCTCGCGTACGCGCGCGCCGGCGCCGACTCGCTCGGCATTGACGGCGTCTATCTGCGCGATCTCGCCACCGGCACCGAAACCGTTCTCAAGAAGGCGACGGGCAACTATCGCTCGCTGGCCTTCGATGAAACGGGTGCGCAGCTCGCGTTCATCACCGACGCGGATTCTTGGGGGGCCGCGACGGCGCGCTACGCCGTATATCACGCGGCGCTCACGGGCGTGCGCAATCGGTCCGGTCCGCAGGCGGCCACCCGCATTGTTGCCGCGTCAGAGATGCCCGATAGCATGCAGGTCGCCGAGCGGAGTCGAGTGGAGTTCGCGAAGACGGGCGCCGTGCTCAGCTTCGGGCTCTCGCGCATGCTGCCTGATTCCATTCCCGCCGATTCGCTCGCCGACAAAGCCGTGGTGGATCTCTGGCATTGGCGCGATGCTCGTCCCCAGCCGATGCAGAAGCTGCAGGCAGCCCAGGACCGCAATCGTCAGTATACGGCGGTGTTTCATGTGGGCACGCGGCAGATGCGCGTACTCGGCTCGCCCCTGATGCCCAACATCACGCTGTCCGATGACGGACGCACCGCCGTGGCCAACACGAGCGTCCCCTACGAGATGGATGCCATCTCGGGTGAAGGCGGCAGCGATATCCACGTGATCAACACGCTTACCGGTGTGAGCCGCCAGATTGCAACGAAGGTGCGCGGCAACGGACAGCTCTCGCCGGGCGCGAAGTATGTAACCTGGTGGGAGAACGGAGCCCACCGGGTGCATGACGTGATGGCCAACCGCACGCGCCAACTCACCGCTGGAGTGACAGGCGTGTCCTTCGCACAGGAGACGCACGACACGCCGAGTGAGCCAGGCCCTTGGGGCTTGGGCGGTTGGACCACGAATGACGCGGCGGTGCTTGTGTATGACCGCTACGATGTATGGGAAGTTGACCCCACCGGCGCGCGCGCCGCGCGCAACTTGACGGACGGCGCTGGCCGCCGCGACAGCGTGGTGTTCCGCACCATTGATCTAGACCCTGATGTGGACTTCATCGATCCTGCGCAGCCCGTGTTGCTCCGCGCCTTCGATGAGCGCAGCAAGGACGCGGGCATCTATCGCGATCGCATTGCCGGAAATGCGGCACCAGAACGTCTGATTATGGCGCCCAAGACCTGGCCCGTGCTGCAGCGCGCGCGCAATGCGGAGCAGTACCTCATCGCTCGCGCCGACTTCCGCGAGTATCCCAACCTGTGGACGGGCTCGAGCTTCGGTCAGCTCACCCAGATCTCAGACGCCATGCCTGAGCAGCGCGATTACCGCTGGGGCAATGTGCGCATCCACAAGTGGCTGAACAGCGATGGTGTTCCGCTGCAGGGCCTGCTGTACACGCCGGAGAACTTCGATGCGAGCAAGCAGTACCCCATGCTCGTGTATTTCTACGAGCAGTCCTCGGACGGCCTGCACACGTATCACCGTCCGGCTGGCCGCAACATCATCAATCCTTCGGTCTACACGAGCTTGGGCTACATCGTGTTCATGCCGGACATCTTCTACACGCCGGGCTACCCAGGACCCAGCGCCACCAAGAGCATCGTGCCGGGCGTGCAATCGCTCGTTGCGCAAGGCTTCGTGCATCCGCGGCAGATTGGCATCTCTGGCCAATCGTGGGGAGGGTACCAGACCTCCTACATCATCACGCAGACGAATCTCTTTGCGGCCGCGGTTCCGAATGCCACGGTGGTGAACATGACGTCGGCGTACGGCGGCATTCGTTGGGAAAGCGGCGTCGAGCGCGCCATCGTGAACTACGAGCGTGGCCAGAGCCGCATCGGTGGATCACTCTGGGAGTATCCCGAGCGCTACATGGAGAACTCACCGTTGTTCTACTTGGACCGCGTGACCACGCCGGTGCTCTTCATGGCCAACGACGCCGACGGCGCCGTGCCCTGGTATCAGGGCATCGAGTACTTCGTGGCGATGCGTCGCTTGGGCAAGGAAGCCTACATGCTCAACTACAACGGCGATGCCCACAACCCGCGAAAGTATGCCAATCAGAAGGACATTGACCGCCGCATGCAGGAGTTCTTCGCGCACCATCTGCTTGGAGCACCAGCGCCCGAGTGGATGCGGCGCGGCATTCCCTTCCTTGAGCGTGGGCGTGATCAGTTGAACCGCTGACGGCGCTCACCACGAAGGCACGAAGGGTTCCCTGCACGCTCTCGGCCCCGCGACCCCAAGAAGAAAAGTCTTCTTTGGCGTCGCGGGGCCGAAAGATTGCTGCGGCTCCCTTCGTGCCTTCGTGGTGAAGGCCGTCAGCAATTATCGCGAACCAGTCTCCGCCGGCGACACGGTCTGCAGATACTTCCAAAGCGCCGTCATCTCGAGCGGCGTCATGAGCTTCGTGGCCTGCACGGGCATGATAGGGTGCAGGGTGCTGCCATCCGGTCTTACTCCTTCGGTGAGCGCCTTCACGAAGGCCGGATAGTCGTACATCGCGAGGCCGGTGGGCGTGATGTTCGCCGCGGCGGGCCATTCTGGCGGAGCACCGGCGATTGGCCCACCCGAATAGTTCGCTCCGTGGCAACCCGAGCAGCCGCCGCTCGCCAAGTAGCGACCGTAGGCCGCGGTGCTGTCGGGGACGACCGACGCCACGACTTCGCTGCGGTGCGTCACGGACAGAGCAGGGAACCACGGCATCTTGCCCGCCGCATACAGCCCGCGCGCCACCGGCCCGAGGCTGATGGTCGGATTCTCGCGGTCCACCGGAGCCACCGTCTTCAAGTACGCGATGATGACGCCGACGTCCTCATCTGAGAGCAGCTGGTACTCGTGCGAGGGCATGATAATCAGTCGGCGGCCGTCCTTAGCGACACCGTGCCGAATGGCACGCTCGTAGTCCGCATCGGTCCAATTAGCCACCACGCTGCCGCGCCCGTTCGTGATGTTCGGGGCAACCAGGCGCCCAATCGGCGCGTCGTCCAGCATCACGAGACCGCCGTAATCTGCGCCGTGACAATCGGCGCACTTGGCGAGCGCCTTGGTCACGTGCTCGCCACGCGCGATGGACGCCGAGTCGCTGGGCGCCACGAACGCGTGCGTCGGGTCCTCGAGCGTGACCTTCAGTTCCTTGTTGGTCCAGGCGTAGAGGCCGGCCACTCCTGCGCCGGCAAGGAGGAACACCACGCCGAGTGTGACTGCCAGATACTTCAAAATTTTCTTCATAATCTGGACGAGCTCCGTATCGGGTTACGGTGGGGGCTGAGCGCCGTACGAGTTGCGGCCGCTCGAAGTTGCGTTTTTTCATTTTCGCCCGCGAGTACCCCCAGCGCGGGAAATCCCGTATTCTTCACTCCCTATGGCCTCCACATCCCGCCCCGAATCGCCGGTCACCCCGGCACCCAAGCCGCCGGCTCCCGAGCCCGCGCCTTGGTCCGTTGACCGCGCCAAGACCCTCTACAACATCGAGGGTTGGGGCGATGGCTTCTTTGACATCAACGAAAAGGGCCGCGTGGTCGTGCGTCCCGACAAGGACTCGCCGACACAGACGGTTGATCTCTTTGAACTCGCGCACGATCTCGAGGCCCAAGGCGTGGGCTTGCCCGTGCTCCTGCGTTTCTCTGACATTTTGAAGGCGCGCATCGAGATGCTGCATCAGCGCTTTGCCAACGCGATCGCCGAGTTCGAGTACGAGGGAAAGTACACCACGGTGTATCCCATCAAGGTCAATCAGCAGCGCCACGTTGTTGAGGAGATTGTCGAGTTCGGACACGCGACCGGTGTGGGCCTTGAGTGTGGTTCCAAGCCCGAGCTGCAGGCCGTGCTCGCACTCTCCGACCGCACGGACCATCTCATCATCTGCAACGGGTATAAGGACGAGGAGTTCATGCGCCTCGCCCTGATGGGGCAGCGCCTCGGCCACAACGTGATCTTGGTGATTGAGCAGGTGAGCGAGCTCGAGGTGCTCTTTCAGGTCGCGGCGGACATGAAGATTGAGCCCACCATCGGTGTGCGCATTAAGCTCTCGGCGGAGGGTTCAGGTCGTTGGGCCCAGTCGGGCGGCGAGAAGTCCAAGTTCGGACTCAACGCGGCCCAGCTCATGCAGGTGATCGAACGGTTACGCGCCACGGAAAAGTCGCATTGGCTGCGGCTCATCCATTTCCATCTTGGCTCGCAGATTACTGATATCCGTTTCATCAAGCGCGGTCTCACCGAGGTCAGCCGCTTCTACGTCGAGCTGCGCAAGCTCGGTCTCGACATCTCCTACGTGGACGTCGGCGGAGGACTCGGCGTGGACTATGACGGTTCGCAGAGCACGTCACAGGCGTCCATGAATTATTCTGCGCAGGAGTACGCGAACGACATCGTGTACACCTTGGCCGAGACCTGTCGGGAGGAGAATCTCCCGTATCCGCACATTATTTCGGAGTCCGGACGCGCGTTGACGGCTCATCACGCGCTCATGCTCATCAGCGTGATTGACGTGGAGTCGGCCAACAATCCCGTGCCGCCAGTCATCAGCGACGACGAGCACGCACTGCTGCACGAGATGGCCGAGGACCTGAAGACGCTGGGACGCAAGAATCTCTCGATGCGTCGCATCCACGAGATTTACCACGACGCGACCTTCGACAAAGAGCGCGCCCAGCAGCTCTTCAACTCCGGCGTGCTCACGCTGCAGGAGCGCGCGTTCGCCGAGCAGTTCTACCTCTGTGCGCTGAACGCCGTGGCCAAGGTTGTGAACGGCAAGCGCGACAAGTTCGAGGACATCGTGCGCGATCTCGACGCCGCGCTCGTGGACCGCTACTTCGCCAACTTCTCGCTCTTTCAGTCCCTGCCGGATAACTGGGCCATTGATCAGCTGTTCCCGATCATGCCGATTCATCGCTTGGACGAGGAGCCCTCACGTCGCGGCACCATCCAGGACGTGACCTGCGATTCAGACGGGAAGATTGACCGCTTCATCGGCGGGCGCGATGGCCAACCCTCGTTGCCCTTGCATGTGTTCAAGGATGGCGAGGCCTACTACCTCGGCATCTTCCTCACGGGAGCTTATCAGGAGATTCTTGGTGACCTGCACAATCTCTTCGGCGACACCAACGCAGTGCACATCCGCTTGCGCGGCGATGCCTATGAGGTGACGCACCTCGTGCACGGCGACACGGTCACGGAAGTGCTCGACTACGTGGAGTTCCGCGCATCCGACTTGTTGGCGACCTTCCGTCGCAAAGTGCAGAGCGCCAAGGACATCACGCGCGACGAAGCGAACATGTTCATCGCCGAGTATGTGGCGGGACTCGAGGGATACACGTATCTCGAGGGTGAGGCGGCCCGCTAAGCACAGATGACGGATGTCGACGGAGTCGAATCTTCCTATTTATATGCGAGCCATTGTGCGCAGAGTGAAGATTGAGTGACACGACATTGAGGACCGAGTGAACGAAAGGGCATCACCTCGCGTATAGTATGCGTGATGATGCCTTCTTTCTTTTCTCTTACCGCCGTCGCCGGTGGCGAGTACAGCTTTGAGCATCTCCTGCTCGTGCTCGTCGCAATCATCGTCGCGACCAAGGTCATCGGTGCGCTCGCGCAACGGGTGGGGCAGCCGGCCGTTCTCGGTGAGTTGCTGGCGGGTGTCGCCCTCGGCGGCTCGGCGCTCAAGCTGCTGGATCCCGCTGATCCCGTAGTGCACGCGCTCTCGGAACTTGGCGTGCTCATTCTGTTGTTCCAGATCGGTTTGCACACCGACCTGCGCTCCTTGGCCAAGGTCGGCTCCACCGCACTCGTGTCGGGCGCGGTCGGCGTGGTCCTGCCGTTCGTGGGCGGTTTCAGCGTGGCCACGATGATGGGCGCCGAGACGCTGCCGGCGATTGTCATCGGTGCAGCGCTGACGGCCACATCTATTGGCATTTCCGCTCGCGTGCTCTCGGACCTCGGACGGCTCAAATCCGCGGAAGGACAGGTCGTGATCGGCGCCGCGGTGTTCGATGACGTCGTGGGTCTCATCATCCTCTCCATTGTGGCCTCGATGGTCGCCGGTGCGGATCTCACGGTGCTCGGCATTGGTAAGATTGCTGGCGTAGCGATCGGCTTCGTCGTCGTGGCCTTGGCGCTCGGGAGCGTCGCAATCCCGCCGCTGTTCCGGTTGATTGAGCGCGTGCGCGTCTCGGGTACCTTGAGCACCGCCGCGTTTGGCTTCGCACTCGTCCTTGCCTTGCTGGCCACGCAAGCGGGCTCCGCGATGATCATCGGTGCCTTCGCAGCGGGACTGATCCTGCATCCGACGCCGCAGCGGCATGAGATCGAGGAGAACGTCACGCAGATGGGGTTCTTCTTCGTGCCAATCTTCTTCGCCACCGTGGGCGCGTCCATCGATCTCTCGGCGCTGATGACGCGGGAAGCGCTGATTATCGGGAGCCTGCTGATTGTGGTTGGCGTGGCGGGCAAGGTGATCGCCGGGTTCGCGCCTTGGTGGTTCAAGGGCAATAAGCTGCTCGTGGGCGTCGCCCTCGTGCCGCGTGGTGAAGTCGGCCTCATCTTCGCGCAACTCGGTCTCTCAGCTGGCGTCCTCAGCGATGAGCGCTTCGGCGCGCTGATGCTGATGGTGATCGTGACCACCTTCCTCACCCCACCACTGCTGAGCCTCATTGCCGCGCGTGGCGTGCCCGACGACGAGAGCAGCCCCGACCATGTGGGCATTGATGACCTCGTGGTGGGCAGCAGCAACAGCCGGAGGAGTAGGAAGCTTCGTGCGCTCCGCGGAAAGGCGGAGTAGACGGAGTAGGCGAAGAGCGAAGAGCGAAGAGCGACAACGGAAAAGCGAAGAGCGAAGAACAAGGCGTGAAGATAAGAAGGCACGAGGGGGAGGAACCGAAGATTCGGCTCCTCCCCCTCTTACCTTCAGTCCTTCACGACCTCGCTCTTTGATCTTCGATCTTCAATTTCGATCTTCGCTCCTCGCTCTTCTCAGCGAAGCGCGTAGCGCTTCGCGACCTCTCCCCAGTGCACCACGCTCCACCAAGCATCTATGTAGTCGGGGCGACGGTTCTGATACTTGAGATAGTACGCGTGCTCCCACACATCGAGGCCGAGGATGGCGTGACGGCCTTCCATGAGCGGGTTGTCCTGATTGGGCGTGCTCTCAATGGTCAAAGTGCCGTCCTTCGCTGCGACGAGCCAAGCCCAGCCTGAACCGAAGCGGCCCACGGCAGCAGCCTTAAAGGCGTCGCGGAACTTGGAGAAGTCCCCAAAGGCCTTGTCGATGGCTGGCGCAACATCGCCAGTTGGCGTGCCGCCGCTATTGGGGACCATGAGTTCCCAGAACATCGAGTGGTTCCAATGCCCACCGCCGTTGTTGCGCACGGCGCCGCGCACGGACTCCGGCACTTTCGCGATGTTGCGGCAGAGGTCGTCGAGCGACCAGGAAGCGAGCTCCGGTGCCTTTTCGATGGCGGCGTTCAGGTTGTTCACGTAGGCCTGATGATGCTTGCCGTGATGGATTTCCATCGTCTGCGTGTCGATGTAGGGATCGAGCGCGCTGTGGGCGTAGTGCAGGGTCGGAAGTGTGTGTGCCATGCGTGTACCTCGTGTGGTCGGAAGAATCAGGCAGACTTTGGACGGCGGGACTTCCACCATCCGTAAATGCCCGGGGTGATAGAGAGCAAGATGATGCCGATGATCACTTTCTCGACGTTCTCGTCGAGGCCAGGAACCAACTTTACGACGTAGTAGCCCGTCAGCAACATGGACCAGATCCACGCCACGCCGCCAATCACGTTGTAGAACACAAACGTGGGGTAGTGCATCTTCGCCGCACCAGCCACCACGGGGGCGAACGTGCGCGCAAAGGGCATGAAGCGAGCGAGAATGATCGTCTTACCGCCGTGCTTCTCGTAGAACGCGTGCGCCGCCTGCAGATGGCTCTTCTTGAACCACCGTGAGTCTTCTTTCTTGAACAGCGCGTCGCCCGACCGCCGACCGATGCCGTAGGCAATCTGGTCGCCGACAATCGCAGCGGCGGAACACAGCAGGCCAAGCGTCCACACGTTCAAGTTCACCAGCGGGTCATGCGCGGCGGCCACGAGGCCGGCCGTCACCAGTAGTGAATCGCCGGGCAGAAACGGGAAGAGCAGCCCCGTCTCGATGAAGATGATCGCCGTGACGCCCACGTAGCCGGCCGTGGCGACGAGCGATTCCAGGTCGCGCAGCTGCGCGAGAAGGTCAGTGATGAATTCCATTTCCTGAAAGCTAAGCGTGGTGCCGCTTGGCGACTATTATTCGGCCATGTCCGTGCTCCATCGCGTCGCGATTGTCCTCAATAAACCACAGGATCCAGTCAACATCGCCGCCACCGTGCGGGTGATGAAGAATTTCGGGTTCGTGGACCTGCGCCTGGTCTCCCCTGTGGCCTACGATCCCTGGCGCATCGAGGGCGTGGCCCACGGCACCCGCGACCTCGTGGAGCGCATCCGGCACTTCGACAGCCTCGAGGAGGCCTTGGCCGACTGTGTCTACGTGGCCGCCTTCGGCGCCAAGCGACGCGCGCATCGCTGGCCGGTAACGGAGCCCCGCGCGCTCGCTCCCGTCGTGATCGAGAAGTGCGACAGCGGCACCGTGGCCCTCCTCTTCGGCCAAGAAGACCACGGCCTGCCCAACGAGGCCATTGATGCGGCGCAGGTTTTGGTGCGCATTCCCACCACCGAGCACGCGTCGCTCAACATCGCCCAAGCCGTGCTGGTGGCCGCTTACGAACTGCATCTCGAGGCGGGGGACGCCACGCGCGAAGTCGCACGCCACAAGCACCACGCCGCGCTCCCAAAGCACGAGGAGTGGGAGCGTGCACTCGGCGACATTGACCGCGCGCTTGCGGCGATTGCGTTCTACCGCACCCGAAATCCGGAACACATCATGCGCAGCGTCCGTTCACTTTTGAATCGCGCTGGCCCAGACAGCCGCGAGCTGACTTTGGTACGCGCGATGGGCATCGAAGTTCTGCGAACCATAGACCGCGTCCGAAGAGGTCTGGAAGCGGAGTAAAGTCATTTATCGCACAGGCTTGCGATAGCTGAGTAGGGCAGTCATGTTTCCGTGACTGAAAAAGGCTTGTGAAATCATTCACAAGCCGAGTAGACCATTCGGATTTCCCTTTTCTCCGAGCCACACGCGCATGACCGGTCGTCGCAAGTGGGTCCTGATTCCTGGAATGGTGGCGATTGCAATCGCCACCACGATGCTCTCCGCTTACGCAGGATCGCAGACGGCACAGGACGCCGCTGCACCTGCGGCCGCCGAGACGGCAACCCAGGCCGCCAATCGTGAAGCCGCCGGCAAGGCAAAGCCCGGTCCTTGGGCCTACAGCGGCGCTTCCGGTTACACGTTCTACGTCGGGGGCGGCATCGGCCGCTCCCCCGAGCAACCGGTGAAGTTTCCGCACCCGGTGCACGTGAACACGCTGCAGATGAACTGTGCGTTCTGCCACAATGCGGCAGGCCAGTCGCCTGACCCGGGTCTCCCGGCCGTCGGTACTTGCATGGCCTGCCACGCGCTCGTTGGCACGGATCGCCCGGAAATCCAGAAGCTCTCTGAGTACTGGAACAAGCGGCAGCCCGTACCGTGGGTGCGCGTGCACAAGGTGCCGGAGTACGTCCACTTCCCGCACATGCGTCACGTCAACGCTGGCGTCACCTGCCAGACCTGCCACGGGCAGGTCAACAACATGCAGCAGGTGTTCCAGGCCCAGTCGCTCAACATGGGCTGGTGCGTCCAGTGCCACGTAAACGGGTATTCGCCCGCCGAAGGAATGCGCGCCGCCGGCTATGAGCCGGACTCGGCGACGCTCGCCATGCCCCGTAAGCGCGCGTCGTATGACTGCGCCACCTGCCACTACTAGGAAAGCGATGACTCCGAACACCACGGATGCCACCAAGGACGCCTTGAGGGAAGTCCATGAGGAGCGCGCGGACGTCAAGCGCCGCGAGTTCCTCAAGGTCCTCGGCATTTCGACCGTTGCCACTGCCGCCGTTGGTTGCGGCACGGGCGACGTTGAGAAGCTTATTCCCTACCTCGTCTCGCCGGACAACACCGTTCCCGGCGTTTCCAACTACTACGCGACCACCTGCCGCGAGTGCGCGGCCGGTTGCGGTCTCATCGTCGAAGTGCGTGACGGCCGCGCCATCAAGGCGGAAGGCAATCCGGCGCACCCGGTGAACAAGGGTGCACTCTGTGCGCGTGGCCAGTCTTCGCTGCAGGCGCTCTACAATCCGGATCGCTACCGCGGCCCGATGAAGCGCGATGGTGCCAACCTCGTCGCCACCACGTGGGACGATGCCCTCGGCATCCTCGCCCAGAAGCTCGGCGAAGTGAAGAGCAAGAATCAGGGCGGAAGCGCGGTCGTCATCAACGGGCACGAGCAGGGCGGTTTCCCCGTCTTCCTCGACTCCGTGATGAGCGGCTACGGCATCGCCCCGCACATCAGCTATGACGCCGAGGCTCCGATTGCCGTGGCGCAGGCCAACCGAGCAGCCTACGGCGCGTCTTGGCCGATGATTGATTTTGGCGCCGCCAAGTTGATTGTCTCGTTCAGCGCTGACTTCCTCGATGGTTGGGGCCTCGCGGTGCCGCAGCAGTTGGCCTTCGCAGAAGCTCGCGGCAAGGTTGAGGGCGCTCCGCGCTTCATCTATGTCGGTGCGCGTCGCTCGCTGACCGGCTTGAACGCCGACCAGTGGATTCCTGCCCGTCCGGGCACTGAGCTCGCCATCGTAAATGCGATGCTCGGTCGCGGTTCAATTGCGGCCGCTGCGGAAGCGGCTGGCGTCGGTGTTGCGCTGCTCGAAGGTCTGCGCGATGAAGTGCGCGCGGCTTCGTCATCCGTGATTCTCGGTGGTGGTCACGGTGAAAACACCGGTGAGCTTGCTGCCGCGGTCGCTGAGCTCAACAAGCAGCGCGGCAATGTTGGCAAGACCATCAAGCCGAGCGAAGGCTTCAATGCCTTTGACGGTGCAGTTGGTCAGGCTGAGATTCGTGCCGCCGCCGAGCGTATGAACGCCGGCAATGTGCAACTGCTCGTCGTGCGCAACGCCAATCCCGTGTACACCGCGCCGGGCACCGACTTCGCCGCGGCGATGGCGAAGGTGCCCTTTAAGGTCTCGTTCTCCAGCATCCCGGACGACACCTCGGCGCTTTGCGACTTGATCCTCCCCGACCATCACTCGATGGAAAGCTGGGGCGACGCCGAGCCAGTGGACGGCATGGTCTCCCTGCAGCAGCCGGTGATGGATCCGGTGTTTGATTCGCGCTCCACGGCCGACGTGCTCCTCGCGGTGGCCAAGAGCGATCCTTCGTTGGCCTCGCGCTTCACGGCCCGCGATTATCGCGCGGTGGTGGCCGGCCGCGTCGGTGGCAACGATGCGCTTCGCGCGGCGCTTCCCACGGCGATGCGTTCTGGTTCGTTGCCGGCGCGCACGTCGAGCGCTCGTAGCGAGACGCGTCGCATTGCCGCGCCCGCTTCGCAGACAGGCGAGTACTTCTTGATGGCCTATCCCTCGCCGACCCTCGGCGATGGCCGCGGTGCCAACAAGCCCTGGCTGCAGGAACTGCCGGATCCGGTGACGAAGATTTGCTGGCAAACCGTGGTTGAAATGCACGGTGAGACCGCTATCGCGCTCGGTATTGAAGACGGCGACATGGTAACCGTGAAGACGACGGCCGGTGAACTCACCGCGCCGGCGCTCATCTACCTCGGTATTCGTCCCGACACCATCGCCGTGGCGCTTGGCCGCGGCCAGGGCGAGGCGGCCGGTCGTTACGCCATCTCGGGTGAGAACGCCTACCAGTTGGTGGTGAGCGCAGAAGACTCACGCTCCGGTGCCCTCGCGCTCTCCGCGACGAAGGCCACCGTGACGAAGGCTGCTGGCAACCAGCGCCTCGTGACCACGGAAGGCTCGGGTCGCCAGCACGGTCGCAACATCGCGCAGGCCACCACGATTGCCGCGCTGCTCGCCGGCGAGAACGAAGTGGAGCATCACCACTTCGATGGTCAGGCCAGCACGGAGTTCCTCCCCGGCCTTCGCTCGCCGACGGCGAACGATGCGCAGGGTGAGTTCGGCGTGCCGGGCTCCAAGGACAAGGGTCAGTATGACCCTGAGCATTGGAGTGGTGCGGCCAAGCGTCGTTGGGCCATGACCATTGATCTCGCCAAGTGCACCGGTTGCTCGGCCTGCGTCACGGCGTGCTACTCTGAGAACAACATCCCGACGGTTGGCGCCAATTGGCAGGGCCCGGTGTTGCTGCCGGACCGCACGGGCTTCGGCGCCAACATCACGCGTTCGCGCGAGATGTCGTGGATTCGCCTCGAGCGCTACTACGAACTCGACCGCGAGCCAAAGGATGTGAAGTTCGACGCTGATCATCCGGACTTCGACACGCGGTTCATCCCGATGATGTGCCAGCACTGCGGCAATGCCCCGTGCGAGCCCGTCTGCCCGGTGTACGCCACGTACCACGCGCCAAACGGACTCAACGTGCAGGTCTACAACCGTTGCGTCGGTACGCGCTACTGCAGCAACAACTGCCCGTACAAGGTTCGCTACTACAACTGGTTCGGCTACGGCGATCCGTCGCGCTCGCAGTACGCGTTCCCGGAGCCGCTCAACTGGCAGCTGAATCCGGACGTCACGGTGCGCAACAAGGGCATCATGGAGAAGTGCACGTTCTGCGTGCAGCGCATCAAGGAAGCGGAGAACCGCGTGGCACTCGAGGGGCGCGAGATGCAGCCTGACGAGTTCACGACGGCCTGCGCGCAGGCCTGCCCGTCACGCGCCATCATCTTCGGCGATGCGGCAGACGAGAACTGGTCCGTGGCCAAGTGGGCCAAGGATCGGCGCGCTTATCACGTGTTCGAAGAGCTCAACACATATACCGCGGTGGTCTACTTGCAGAAGGTCAACCATCCGGCGCCGTCGGCGTCGGCCAACGCGTAAAGGAGGACGGCAACCATGGCTACGCTAGCACAGCCCACGGACGAACCGCGCCGCCCGAACATCGCGACGGCTGACGTCCAGCTCCCGGCAGTCACCAGCTACGAGCAAGTCGACAAGGAGATCTTGTCGATCCTCCAGCCCACCAAGGCGTGGTTCACGGGCCTGCTTTTGGCTCTCGCCGCCCTCGGACTCGGCATCTTCTCCTGGGCCTACCAGATCCATCAGGGCCTCGGCGTGGCGGGCTACAACCCGCCGGTGATGTGGGGCGTGTACATCATCACCTTCGTGTTCTGGGTCGGTATCGGCCACGCCGGTACGCTGATCTCGGCCATTCTGTATCTCTTCCGCGCCGGCTTCCGGACCACGATTTACCGTGCGGCCGAAGCGATGACGGTGTTCGCCGTGATGACGGCGGGTCTGTTCCCGATCATCCACATCGGACGGCCGTGGAAGTTCTTCTGGCTGATTCCGTATCCGAACTGGCGCCTCCTGTGGCCGAACTTTAAGTCGCCGCTGGTGTGGGACGTCTTCGCGATTACGACGTACCTGACCATCTCGACCACCTTCTTGTACGTCGGCTTGATTCCCGACATCGCGGTGCTGCGTGACCGCGAGACGAACCCGCTGCGCAAGAAGATCTTTGGCATGCTCTCGTTCGGCTGGCGCAACTCGGAGCGCGAGTGGCGTCACTTCGCCCGCGCCTACCTGTTCCTCGCCGCGTTCTCCACGCCGCTGGTGCTCTCGGTGCACTCGGTCGTGTCGTTCGACTTCGCGATGGGCATCGTACCGGGTTGGCACACGACGATCTTCCCGCCCTACTTCGTGGCCGGCGCCATCTTCTCGGGCTTCGCGATGGTGTGGACGATCGCGATTCCGATGCGCAAGTGGTTCAACCTCAAGCACTACATCACGCTGAACCACCTCGACGCCACGGCGAAGATGGTGCTGTTCACGTCGCTGGTGGTGGGACTCGCGTACATGATCGAGTTCTTCATCGCCTGGTATGGTGGCATCCCATACGAGCAGGACTACTTCTGGAACCGTGTGTTCGGTCAGTGGTGGTGGGCCGCGTGGATCATGCTCACCTGCAACATGATTCTGCCGCTCTCGCTGTTCTCGCAGAAGCTGCGTCGCAACCCGACTTGGCTGTTCATCCTGTCGATCTTCATCAACATCGGCATGTGGTTTGAGCGCTTCGTCATCGTCGTGCCCTCGCTCTCGCACGACGTCGAGCCCTGGCAGTGGTCAAGCTACGTCCCGACTTGGGTGGACTACGGTCTCCTCATCGGTTCGTTCGGCTGGTTCTTCATGTGGTTCCTCCTCTTCGTGAAGCAGCTCCCGATTATGGCCTTGGCCGAAATCAAGGAAATCGTTCCGCCCAAGATGAAGAAGTCGCACTCGCACCATGGAGGGCACTAGCATGTTCACGGGCATTGTAGGCGTCTTCCACGAGCTGGACTCGACGACGGACACCATCGAGGAGCTCAAGCACAAGAAGATTGGCAAGCTCACGGCGTATTCGCCGACGCTCCGCCACGAGCTCGAGGAGGCCATTGAGCCGCCCCAGAGCCCAGTGCGCAAGTTCACGCTCTTCGGAGCGCTGGCGGGCGTGAGCTTCGGGTACTGGCTCTCCATCTGGGGTTCGATGTACTGGCCGCTCGTCGTGGGCGGCAAGGCCATCGCTACGTGGTTGCCGTACACCGTGTTCGGCTTCGAGGTCATGGTCATGGTGGGCGCGCTGTCCACCGTGTTCGGCATGTTTTATCTCGCGGGCATCCCCCGTCTCACAGAGACGGTGGGCTATGATCCGCGTTTCAGCGGCGCGTACTTCGGCGTCTGGTGCGAGTGCGCGCCAGAGCAGCAGGCCGAAGTCCAAGCCATCATGCGCCGCCACGGGGCGGTGGAGGTGCGCGGTGAGCGCTAAGATGACGAGCACCACCTTGCGTAGCGCCTTCGCGGCGCTCGCCATTCCGCTGGCCCTCACGGCCTGCGATCCTGCCGACTGGCTGACCGACATGAAGCAGCAGCCGTCGATTGGCACCTGGCAGAAGTTCTCCAGCGACTCCCTCACGGGTGAGACCACGGGATTCCGTGGCCAGCCGCAGGGCTCGGTACCGATGACGGGCGTCACGGTCGCCGAGTGGGAAGTGTCGTACGCGGCGATGCCGCAGACGGTGGACTCGCTCAAGAACGTGCCGAATCCGGTACCGGCTGATGCACGCTCAATCGCCAACGGCCACCGTCTCTACCAGGTGAACTGCGCAGTGTGCCACGGCGAGCTTGGTGATGCCAACGGCACGATGCGTCAGCTGAACCCGGCCTACGGCTTCGCTCCGATGATCAACGGCGCGGCCACCTCGGCTCGCTCCGATGGCTACATCTGGGGCATGCTCCGCAACGGGCGCGGTTTGATGGCGAATTTCAATCGGATCCCGGAGCGCGAGCGCTGGGACATCGTCAATTACGTCCGCGGTCTGCAGGGGAAGTACGCCGTGCCGACCGGTCGTAACATCATGCCCGGCGAGGCCCGCGCGTTCAGCGCCGTGAGCCCTGTCGCGCCGAACGTCCCGCACTCCTACAACCGTCCCTCTACCGCTGGCATCGTCCCGAAGGCTGAGAAGCCGAAGGCCGAAGGCGAAGACCACGGGGACCACTAAGATGAGCCATCAGCACCATTACTCGCCACCGCGCGACCAGTTCGTTGATGTTCTCCGCACGAAGCAGATGCCGGAGATGTTCAAGAAGGCGTCGCTCGGCCTCGCGGTGTTCGGACTCGGCCTCTTCGCGTTCGGCGCCATCACCGGCGAAGCGCGCGCGTGGCAGGCTTTCGTGATGAACTGGTTGTTCTTCACGACCATCGCTTCTGCTGGCGTGATGTTCGCCGCGGTGCAGCGCATCGTGACGGCGCGCTGGTCGCGCGGCGTGATTCGTTTCATGGAAGGCTTCGTGGCCTTCCTGCCCTTTGCGGCCGTCGGCCTCCTGCTGATTATTTTCTTCGGCAAGGGCCACATCTATCCGTGGTGGGACAAGGTCGGCACGGGTTACTTGATTCCCGAGAAGGAGCTGTACTTCAATCACAGCTTCTTCTACCTGCGCTCGATTCTCGCCTTCGGTGCCATCCTCGCGCTGCAGGTCTGGTACATCTACACCTCGGTGCGTCTCGACGTCGGCGTGACGCCGGAGTACGGTGCCTCCTGGGCCGCCGGGATCCGCGCCAAGATGCGCGCCTCGTTCGGCGATGAGCGTCGTGAACTGCACAGCACGCATTCTCTCCAAGGCAAGCTCGCCGTCGTGATGGCGCTGGTGTTTGGCTTCGGCTGGTGCGTCCTCGCGTGGGACCACTCGATGTCGCTCGACTACTACTTTTTCAGCACCATGTACGGCTGGCAGGTCTTCATGGGCGGCTGGCTCGTGGCTCTAATGGTCTTCGCGGTGCTGCTGCGCTGGTGGAAGACGCAATTCCCGGAGCTGCCTG
>JANNVQ010000038.1:0-131460 GCA_031414535.1 Gemmatimonas sp. | reverse complement strand
AGCCCGGTGTGTACGCCGCGGGCATCGCTGCCGCGCCAGCCACGAATGTGTTTCACGCTCTCACGGGCGAGCAGCGCGTGATGATGCGCCCGCAGGAGCAGCGCGAGGCGTACATCAATGCCAGCTCGCACACGAAGGCCGCGGGTATGCGGGATCATCTTCTGCTCATTCACGGAATGCGCGATGTGGTCGTACTCTTCAAGGACTCCGTGTGGCTCACGCAGTACTTGATGCAGCTCGGCAAGGATGTTGAGCTGCTCGCTCTGCCCGAAGCAGGGCACGGGTGGGATCTCGAAGCCAACTATCAGACCCGCTACGCGTTTGGGAAGATGCTTGAGTACTTTGACCGCCACTTGAAAGGGGATCGCTGATGCGCCGCGCTGCACTGCTTGCGTTCTGCCTGCTGATTCCTGCTTCGAGCACCAGCGCGCAGACGGACGCGACGCGCGACTCATTGGTCCAGCTCTCTGAAGACCTACGGCGGCTTCGTCAGCCGGCGCTGCAAGAGGGCGTGCCCGACTACTCTCCGGCTGCGGAGCAACGCTGGCGCGACGGCCTGACGGGTCTCCGCGCTCGGCATGCCGCCTTCAGCACCAGTGAGTGGTCCGTGCCTGATCAGGTGGATCACATCCTCGTCGGCGCGCAGCTCAATGCGCTCGACTTTGATGTGCGTGTAGTGCGCGCGTGGGAGCGCGATCCGAACACTTGGGTGGACCTCGTGTCGCGCATTCCGTATGCGAGCACTCCGGTTCCAGCGGAGCAGCGCGAGCGACTGGTGCAGCAGCTACGAGCAGTGCCGCGCATCCTGAGTGAGGCGCGCACGCGACTCACGCGCCCGTCGGCCGAGCACGCCGGCATGGCCATCTTCGCCCTCACCCACTCGGATGGCGTGAACCAAGGCGAACCGCGTCGCGACCCGCCTCCGGAGGGTGTGATTGCGTGGTATGAAGAATTCCTATCGCGGGCTCGCGCCACTGACCGCGCGCTGATCCCCGACATCGAGCGCGCCCTCGGCGCCGTGCGCGGGTTCCGCGATTGGCTTATTGCCGAGCAGCCGCGCATGACCGCGCCAGCCTACATCGGGCTCGAAGAGTACGCGTGGTATCTCCGCCACGTGCGTCTTGTTGCGCTGACGCCAGACGAAGTGGCGGCGCTCGGCAAGCGTGAGCTTGAGCGTGCACGGACGCTGCTCGCCATCGAACGCCACCGTAATCGCGAACTGCCCGAGTTGCTGCCCGCCACCACGGCTGAGGAGCACGAGCGTCGCACGCGTGAGGCGGAGACGCACATTCGCGAGTTCACCGCGAAAAAGCGCATCCTCACCATCCCGACTGACATTCCGGCGCAGTACGAGACCGACGCGTTCTTCATTGATCGTTCGGCGTGGGGCGGGCATCGGCACTTCTGGGACGAGCTCACGTACCGTGATCCGCTCAACAATCATATCCACGCGTCCATTCCTGGCCACCGCTTTGACGGGGCGATCCAGCGCCGAAACCCGCGGCCAATTCGTCGCGCGTTCAGCGATGGCACACGCGCTGAAGGTTGGTCGTTCTACATCGAAGAGATGTACCTGCAGGCAGGACTACTCGACGAGCGTCCACGCACGCGTGAGCTCTTTTACATCGCGCAGTTGAAGCGCGCGGCGCGCATTCCGGCCGAGCTCGCGATGCAGACGGGGAGCTGGTCGCTGCAGCAGGCAATTGACTTCCTCGTGGCTGAGGTCCCGCTGATGGAGGAGAACCTCGCGCGCTACGATCTCGCCATCTACTTGCGCCGGCCGGCCTACGGGATGAACTACACGGTTGGGAAGGCGCAGATGGAGAAGCTCGTGGCCGATCGGTCGAGACAGCTGGGCGCCCAGTTCGATCTGGGAAGCTTCCACGACGAGTTTCTGTCCAAGGGCAGCATCCCAATTTCGCTCATTCGCTGGGAGATGACGGGCCTGGATGATGAGCTGCGGGCGCTCGGCTTGCGTGGTCGGTGACTGGTACTCATAAAGAGAAGACGAGGGAAGTCATGACGCTTCGATCGCGAAGTACTCGAGTTCACCGAAGACAGCATCAGGGCCGACGATGCTGAACCTCCTCGGCTGGTTTGTGACAACTCTTGTGATTGGTGCCTCTCTCATTGGTTCTCCGGCGCGGGCAGAGCGTGACCTGTTTGCACTCGCATCGGCGGCTGTGGGAGATTCGCTCCCGGCGCAGTGGCAGCGGATTGCGGTGCGGGGACAGAGCTCCCCGAGGTCGGTGGTGCGTGATAATCGCGGTGAGCGATTCTTGTCGATTAGCGGCAGCGGTCAGGCAGCCTGGTTCGTGTTGGATGTTCGACGCCAGCCGTTGTCGCACAGCGGCGCCGCCGCGATGGAGTACCGCTTGCCGCTGCTGCCAGCGGGAGCCGACCTCACAATCGCCGAACGCTCTGACGCCGCGCTGCGACTCTACTTCGTCTTTGAAGGGACGCGCCGGTTCTTGCCGAGCCGGCGCGTGCTCTTCTACTCACTCGGTGCCTTGAGCGCTGGGCCACGCGTGAAGCGTGATGACAATATGTGCGACATTCGCCTTAGCGCCGTAAGTACGAGTGGATGGCAGCGCCTCGCAGTGTCGCCGGCCGCTGATGCGGCACGCGACTGCGGTTGGGGTGACGGAACGATTGTCGCCGTCGGGATGATGCAGGACACGGACCAGACTGGCGCCCGCGCAGAAGCCGACGTCCGCTCGCTGATGTGGCGCGAATAGCAAAGAGCGCTGAGTGACCAACAATCGACGCCGGGAACTCTTCGACGGGCCTGGGTCTCTCCTATTAGGCCACTCGCCTCGCGCGCTTGCAACCCGGCCACTGTCTTCCGATCAGGAGTCTTGAATTGAAGCAGGTTCGAATCGCCGCGTTGCTCGTTGGCGTCGTGCTTGGGTGCGGTCCCAACGCGCCAACGGCACCCAATGCCACGCCTTTGGATTCAGGAACTATGGGACCGATGGGCATGGGCCTGATGGGGCAGCTTCAGCGTACGGGCTACGCCGTCACGGGCCGAGTCACCTTGGTGATTGACGGCAACACGGCGCGTCTCGATTTGAGCAGCGACTTCTCGATTGGCCAGGCGCCCGGCCCGACGCTGTATATCAATACCACGAATAACCCCAACAGTGGGCAGCCGCTGCGCATCGGCACGCTGAGAAGCAACAGCGGTGCGCAGAGCTATTCGTTTCAGATACCGGCCGGGGCACCGCGCTACGCGTGGGTGATTATCTGGTGTGATCCGTTCAACGTGGCGATGGCGGAGGCACGACTGCAGTAGTTTGCCGTGCGATGGGCTGCCCGGGGCGTGGCACTTTTGCCCCGCGGACCGCATCTTCTAGAGGTCAGATTGTGCTCAATCACCTCCAGCCCCTCCCGCGCGATGCTTCCCCCCCTTGCTGGCCGCGCCGTCGCTGCGGCCGCGCGTTCGTCGCTTGCGCCTCTAGCTGCGCTGCTCCTCGCCTGTGCTCCCGCGGCGCAGCAAGCCGTGGCCACACCACCGGCAGCTACACGGGCAGCTACACCGGCAGCGACACCCGGCCAATGGATTGACCTTCAGCGCGCCGAAGCCTGGCGCGGCTATAAGAGCGAAACGTTGCCAGCCGGATGGGAGTTCGACGCTTCAACCAAGGTGCTGACGCGCCGCAGCGGTGGCGACATCGTCACGCGGCAGCAGTTCTCGCGCTTTGAGCTGGAACTGGAGTGGAAGGTGGGCGCACGCGGCAACAGCGGCGTGTTCTATTGGGCCACTGAGGGCACCCGCGTCATCTACGAGAACGCGCCGGAGATGCAGATTCTCGATAACGGCGGTCATCGCGATGGGCAAAACTCCCTCACCTCGGCCGGCGCGAACTACGCGCTCAACGCGCCCAACCACGATATGACGCGTCCGGTTGGAGAATGGAACAGCGCGCGCATCGTCGCCCGCGGTGATACCGTCGAACACTGGTTGAACGGCATGAAGGTAGTGGAGTACGTCGCGGGCTCCGCCGAGTGGACTCGTCTGGTGGCCGCGTCCAAGTTCAACGACTGGCCCAGCTACGGGAAGGCACGCACGGGCCACCTCGGCCTGCAGGATCACGGTGATGTGGTGTTCTTCCGCGGCATGCGCGTACGGAATATTCCGTGATCAAACTCCGACTCGCTGTGATGATGTTCCTCCAGTACTTCGTCTGGGGGAGCTGGTTTGTGACGATGGGTACCTACTTGGGTCAAACGCTGCGCTTTAGCGATCAACAGATTGGCGCGGCTTACGGCGCCACCGCGATTGCTGCGTTGATCTCGCCCTTCTTCATTGGAATGGTGGCGGACCGCTTCGTGAACTCTGAGAGGCTGCTCGCGGTGTTGCATTTGGCAGGCGCGGGACTGATGTGGTTCGTGTCGCAGCAGACAGAGTTCAGCACCTTCTATCCGGTGCTCATCGTCTACGCGGTGTGCTACATGCCCACGCTCTCGCTCACGAATGCGGTGGCGTTTCACCACATCAAGGATCCGGCCAAGGAGTTTCCCGCGATTCGAGTGCTGGGCACAATAGGATGGATTGCCGCCGGCGTGGTGATTGGCAAGGTGATGAAGGCCGATGCACTCAACCTGCCGATGCAAGTCGCGGCCGCCGGTAGCCTCGCGCTTGGTCTGTTCTCCTTCGCGCTGCCGGCCACGCCGCCCAAGGGCGCGGGGCGTCCGTTCACGGTGCGTGATGCCTTTGGCCTCGAGGCGCTCGGCCTCCTGCGCCACAAGGATTTCTTGATATTCACGCTCGGCAGCTTCCTGCTCTGCATCCCACTGCAGTTCTACTACACCTTCACCAATCTCTACTTGAACGAGATTGGCGCGCCGGACCCCGCATTCATCCAGACCTTCGGGCAGATGAGTGAAATCTTCTTCCTCATCGCGCTGCCGGTCTTCCTGATGCGCTTTGGGATTAAGACGGTGTTGCTCGTGGGCATGCTGGCCTGGGGCGCGCGCTACTTCGCCTTCGCCGCCGGAGACGCGGGCCCCGGGATGTGGATGATTTACCTCGGCATTCTTCTGCACGGCGTGTGCTACGACTTCTTCTTCGTGGCTGGCCAGATCTATACCGACCAGCGCGCCGGCGTAAACATTCGCGGCGCAGCGCAGGGCTTCATCAATTTCGTCACCAACGGACTCGGCTACTTCGTGGGCGCGTTTGTGTCGGGCTTCGTGGTGAACAAGTACGCCACCATTGATGATGCCAGCGGCGTGACCCTACACGATTGGTCGAAGATCTGGCCAATCCCCGCGTATATGGCGCTCGCTGTGTTCCTGCTCTTCCTCGTGCTGTTCCGCAGCGGTTCCAAGACCCCCGCCACCACCTGAGGCTTGTGATGTCCAATCGTTCTGTGGACCGTCGTACCGTAGTGACAGGACTCGCCGCCGCCGGTGCCTTGGCTGCCATCCCGAGCCCATTGCATGCCCTCGGTGAGCGGGAGCCGGCGCCCAAGCCTCAGGGCCGCGACAAACTGCGCATCGCCTGCATCGGTGTGGGCGGCATGGGCCTCTCCGATGTGCGCGGCGTATCTGGCGAGCAACTCGTGGCCTTCGCTGACGTGGATTGGCGTTCGGCGGAGCGCGCGTTCCGCGAGTTTCCCAATGCCAAGCGCTACAAGGATTATCGCGAGATGCTGGAGAAGGAGCGCAACAACATTGACGCGGTCACCATCTCCACACCGGACCACTCGCACGCGGCCGCGGCCATGATGGCGCTCAAGATGGGCAAGCACGTGTACTGCCAGAAGCCGCTGGCGCGATTGATTGGCGAATGCCGCGCACTCTCTGCGGAAGCAGCGCGCCGTCCCCAGCAGTCCACGCAGATGGGCAACCAGGGCCACGCACAGGAAGGCATTCGCCTCATTCGCGAGTGGGTGGAAGGCGGCGTGATTGGCGAGGTGCGGCACATTGATTTCTGGACCAATCGTCCAATCTGGCCGCAGGCGATCAATCGTCAGTCCATGGCGCACAACACGCCGGCCACCTTGGATTGGAATCTCTGGCTCGGCCCCGCCGCCGAGCGTCCGTACAATCCGGCGTATGCGCCGTTCAATTGGCGCGGTTGGTGGGACTTCGGTACCGGCGCGATGGGCGATATGGCCTGCCACATCATGGACGCGCCATACTGGGCATTGGGGCTCAAGTATCCGTCGCGGGTGACTCCGGAGAGCACGCAGCTGTTCTCAGAGACCGCACCGGCGCAGGAGCGCATCACCTACGAATTTCCGGCCATCGGAGCGCGCGGCCCAGTCACGCTCGTCTGGCGTGATGGTGGGTTGCTGCCGCCGAAGCCCATGGGCTGGCCTGAATCGCTCGATTGGCCGTACTCTGCCACCGGCGGTCAGCTCTGGTACGGCAGCAAGGGCATGATTGTGGCGGGCACCTACTCTGAAAATCCGCGTCTTGTGAATGACGCGGCTTGGGCTGACCTGAAGGCGAACCCGCTCCCTGTGAAGTATCCACGCACTGGCGGTGTGTACGCTGAGTGGATTGAAGCCTGCAAGGCGGGCACGCAGCCCGGAAGTTCGTTTGCCGGCTATGCGGCGCCGATGACGGAGATGATTCTCTTGGGTTGCCTTGCGACGCGCATGGGACAGGCTTTGGAGCTGAACCCGGAGACTGGCGCCATCACGAACGTGACGCCGCCGAATGATTGGGTGAATCCGGTTTATAGGTCTGGGTGGTCGCTGTAACTGCTTTTCACCACGAAGGCACGAAGGGAATCGCAACGATCTTTCGGTCCCGCGATGCCAAGAAGCAATTCTTCTTTGGCGTTGCGGGACCGATAGTCTGCACGGGACCCTTCGTGCCTTCGTGGTGAATGCCCTCTTTTCAAAATGTACAAATGCTAATCGAGGCCTACGTAGAAACTCCCGAGCAAGCTGCTATCGCGGTGGGGGAGGGTGCTGATCGGTTGGAGCTCTGCGGGCCGGGGGAGGGTGGGCTGACGCCCTCGGATGAACTACTACGCGGGGTGCTGCGCGTTGTGAGCGTGCCGGTGCACGTGATGGTGCGGCCGCGGCCCGGGGATTTCTTCTTCAGCTTAGCTGAGTACGAGGAAATTCGCCGCGATGTGCCGCGCATGCGAGAGCTCGGTGCGAGCGGAGTCGTACTCGCGGCTTTGCATCAGGACGGGCGCTTGCACCTGGGTTGGATGGCCGAGCTTGTGGAACTCGCGCGCGGGATGCGCGTGGTTTGCCATCGCGCCTTTGATCGCACGCCCGATGCAGATGCAGCGCTGGATCAGCTGATCGCGCTCGGCGTGCACGAGGTCCTGACCTCTGGACACGCAGCCACTGCCTTTGAGGGCGCGGCGACTCTGCGTCGGCACGTGCAGCGCGCCGCCGGGCGCATCGGGATTCTCGCTGGTGGTGGCGTGCGGGCGCACAACGCGCGGGAGCTGGTCACGCAAACGGGCGTGCAGTCGCTGCACGCCCGTGCGTTTGATGGTTTAGTGGTCGCCGGACTGCGCGAGGCGTTTCCGCGCTGAGTGTCAGGGGCTTGCTGCCATCACATCGAGTGCCGCGCGGAGTCCGCTAGCGGACGACGCCAGCGGGCGCTACCTTCGCCACCCTCGTGGTACCCCACTCCTCAAGGATTGCCGATGCGCCGTTCAACTCCCCGCGTGTCCCCGATGGTTCGCCGCGCCGCGCTCGCTGCGCTGTCCTTGGTGCTGGTCGCCACCGGTATTGCCGGCGCGCATGATATGTTCATCAAGCCAACCCGGTACTTCGCGCCGGAAAATGCTGAAGTTCGCGTGCGGCTCCTGAACGGCACGTTCATCCTCAGCGAAAACTCAATCGCGCGAAACCGCCTAGCCGACGCGAGCGTGCTCACGCCGCGCGGGCGGGTGCAACTCGATACGGCCGAATGGGGTGTCCGCGGCGACACGAGCACCTTCCACATCCACACGCGTTCGGCGGGTACGTACGTCATCGGCGTCTCCACCAAGCCGAGCGAGATTGACCTCTCGGCAGACGACTTCAATCTCTATCTGGAGTCCGACGGCATTCCCGACGTGCTTGAGGCGCGTCGGAGTGCCGGCGAACTCAACCGCCCTGCACGCGAACGCTATCACAAGCACGTGAAGGCCTTCCTGCAGGTTGGTGACACCAGAAGCAATCTCTACGCCACGGCGATGGGATATCCAGCCGAGTTGATGCCGATGGAAAATCCGTACTCGCTGCAGCGCGGTGCTACCTTGCGCGTTCGCACCCTAGTGGACGGCCAACCCGCGGCCAACCAGCTCGTAATGTATGGCGGCACGAATGCCAACGACGCCCAGATGGAGCAGCAGAGCGTACGCTCCGACGCGCGGGGCATCGCCAGCATTCCATTGACCGCAGCCGGCGTGTACTACGTAAAGTTCATCAACATGGTCCGCGTCAATCGCGGCGGCGTTGACTACGAATCGAAGTGGGCCACCATCACCTTCCAAGTGCGCTGACGCTCAGTACATCCGTTTGAGTTCGGTGTAGGCACCGCGCGTCCGGAGCGTAATGGCCACCGGGCGCGCGGTGCGGTTCCGCCAGAACCAGCCGTGCGATCCATCGAATGCGGCGGTGACTGACCCGCTATCGCTTTCCACCCCATTGGCCTTGGCGTAGCTGTAGTAGCTATTGGGTGCGTTGACTGAGTCACCATGCATGTCGTAGTTCACGCCGCCGCCCGTGGCGGCCCAGGAGAACTCCGCGACTGCGCCCTTCGCCATCACGAGCTTCACTTCTTTCCCCTCGCCCGGTGCGAGCGGAACGATGGTCTCGTCCGTCCACCCTGATGCCGCCGTTGGCGTGGAGGCTGCAGTGGGAACGGCAACGGCCTCCGCCTCCGCCGCTGCCTGTGCCTCAGCATCTGCGGCCTCATCGGCGGCGGCCTCGCGGGCGAGCGACATCTTGATTTCACCCATCTCCGTCAGCCCGAGCACGCGGCCAAGGCCAGTGGGATCCACGCCGTACTCGGCCGGCAGCACCGCCACCACGAGAATTACAATGGCGGTGGCAAGTGCGATCGCCGTGGAGCGCAGCAGCCGTGACGCCGAGGGCTGGTCCCGCGGGTCGGGATTCTGAATGTTCGTCATTGAGGGGCGCTCAGAGGGTTTCGACGAGTAGGTAGCCGGCGATCTGGTACCCGGCGAGGAGGAATCCGGCAGACATCGTGACGATGTTGACCGTGTAGGCGTGGCGCGCGAAGCTCGTGGTGCGACGCCAGTACGACATCACGATGAGGATCGCGGAGAGTGCGAGCAGCTGCCCAATCTCCACGCCCACGTTGAACGCCACGAGATTCGGCACGAGGCCGTCCGGCGACACTTCGTAGTCAAGGATCTTGGTGGCGAGCCCGAGCCCGTGGATCAACCCAAAGCCGAGCGTGGCGACGCGCGCGTCCGGCTGCACACCGAACCACCGCGGAAAGGCGCCGATGTTGTCGAGTGATTTGTAGACGATCGAGAGCCCAATGACTGCGTCCACGAGGAAAGCGCTGACGCTGACCTCGAAGATCACTCCAGCGATTAGCGTGACCGAGTGCCCGATGGCGAAGAGCGTGACATAGAGGCCGATGTCGCGCAGCCGGTACAGAAAGAATATGACGCCGAAGAGAAATAGCAGGTGGTCGTAACCGGTGACCATATGCTTAGCGCCGAGATAGCTGAAGGGGACGAGCAAGACCCCGGACACTTCTTGGATGAAACCCTTGTCGCCTGCCGTGACGCCGTGCGCCCACAGTTCAGACGGCAACAGCGCGATGGCAACGAGCGGGAGGGCCCGCCACGCTACGGCCGCCACGTGCCCCTCGCCACCTTCGGTACAAACTTGTCGATGCCGCGACTCGGATACGCCAGCGTGCGGCCTTCCTCCGCCGAGCGGTAAGCCGTCATCAGCATCTTCACGACCTCCACGCCATCGGCGAAGTCGAGCATCGCCTTCTCCTTGCCCTGAAAGACACGCACGAAGTGGCGATCCTCATTCGTGTAGCCGTACGCCGCATACTCCTCAGGCACCACCGGCATCACGCCCTGCTCGGCGTTCTGCTTTTCCACCAAGTCTTCGCCAGCGCGGCCCGTGACTTCGCGCGAGAAGAAGAGATTGAGGCCGCTGTCGAGTGAGTTCCACTTCATGGAGTACTCGGGGCCAAGCAACTCGGCGCTCAAACGCAGGCCCGCGCCGACGAAGCTCCACGACGTGCTGGCCTCACCGATGACTTTGTAGCCATCAGCCGTCTTGAACTCAATCAGCACGCTCGCAAAGTCTTCGCTGGGGCGCTTGGAGTAGTCGATGGCGCGTCCCATCTCTGCTTGAAGCTTCTTGACGTAGGCCGGGCGCGACCACTTAAGTGACGCGATGTGCCCGGTGATGCGCACGGGCTTCACGCTGGATAGCGGCTTGCCCGGCTCGGTGAGCAGGTGCCGCACGACGAGCGCGGAGTGGCACATCATATCGTTGAGTACGCCGCCGCCTTGCTGAGCGCCATTCCAAAACCAAGGCGCGTGCGGACCGCTGTGCTCTTCGGCGGCTCGGGCGAGGTAGGGACGGCCCGTGGTGGCGGCACCGCGCGCCCAGAGCAGCTTCTTGCCGGCCTCGACGTGCGGCGCGAAAAGCTGGTTCTCCAAATAACCCGTCTTGAGCCCGACGCTCTTCACGAGACGATGCACTTCCTCGGCTTCGCGCACGTTGCGGGCCAGCGGCTTCTCACAGGCGAGGCCTTTGAGGGTGCCTTTACCGCTCTTGATGGCGTGAACAATCTCCTCGACGTTCTCGATGCGCGCCTGATTGGGGCCGCAGAGCCAGAGCGCCTCGATACGCGGGTCAGCGACCATCGCCGTGATGCTCTTGTAGGCCTTGGCTTGGCCCACATCGAGGTCACGCGCGAGCTTGGCGGCGCTTGCCGCGTTGGCCGCATTGGGCGACCAGACGCCGACAACGTCTGCGTCGCGCACTCCGTTCCAGCCCTGGATGTGAAAGCGGGTGTTGAAGCCTGAACCGATGAATCCGACGCCGAGGGGAGCAGTCATACTTTGTCCTAGTTCTGGGTTAGGAACCAGCTTGGAACGACCAATAGAGATAGCACCGCCGAGGCCATCTGACTATCGTCCACTGACCCCGGATGACTACAACTCGCTCTACTCTAGCGCCGCATGTGGCGCTTCGCCGCTGGATGCTCGTCTGCATCGGCGCTGTTTTTCTCGCCGTGTGCGTGGGTGGCATCACGCGCCTCACCGAAAGCGGACTCTCCATCACGGAGTGGCGGCCGGTGTCTGGCGTGCTCCCGCCGATGAATGACGCCGATTGGAATCGTGCGCTGGAGATGTTCCAGCAGATCCCGCAGGCGCAGACCACGCATGCGGGCATCACGATGGGCGAGTTCAAATTCATCTACTGGTGGGAGTGGTTCCACCGCATCGTGGCGCGCGGCGTGGGGCTCGTGTTCGCCATTCCCTTCCTCTGGTTCTGGGCGAAGGGCATGCTGCCGCGGCCGCTCTGGTGGCGCCTAGCCTGGTTGCCCTTCCTCACGCTCTGCCAAGGCTTCTTGGGCTGGTACATGGTGCAGAGCGGGCTCGCCGATCGCACGGAAGTGTCGGCGGTACGACTGGCGATGCATCTCTCGCTCGCGTTGGCGATTCTCGCGGTGGCGCTGTGGACGCACGAGGATCTTCGCGAGCGGCCGCTTGAGCAGACTCCGAGCACTGGCTGGCGCCGGACCAGCGTGCTCGCCGCTGTGCTGGTGATGTCAACGATTGTTGCCGGTGCCTTCGTGGCGGGGCTCCGCGCGGGGAAGAGCTACAATACCTTCCCGCTGATGGCCGGTGAGCTCTTTCCGACGGGCTACGCAAGCATCTCGGGCTTCCTCACCAACGCCACGCAGAATCCGATTGCGGCGCAGTTCCACCATCGCTGGTTGGGCGTTGGTGTGGCGCTGTTGATCTTCGCGATTGCCTTCCGCGGCGCCAAGGCGCTCACGGGGGAATCACTCGCGATGCTCAATATGCTGCGGAATGGCGTACTGCTCCAAACTGCGCTCGGCATCGCCACGCTCCTGCTCGCCGTGCCCGTGTGGCTCGGCGCCATCCATCAGCTGGTGGGCGTGCTGGTGTTCAGCGCTGCGGTGCGCTGGATGCACCGCTTGCGCCACCCAGGCGCCGGACCAAGCGCCGCATAAACTCGGCGGACTGATCGTAGGCGGCAACCGGGACGCGTTCGTTGTTGCCGTGCAATGACTCGAGCGCATCGTTTGGCGCAAACAATCCGATGATGCCAAACACCGGGATGCCTGCATTGCGCAGGTAGATGCCGTCTGTGGCGCCCATCTCCATATAGGTGATGACGGGCAGCGGTCCGTAGAGTTCGGTGACCGTGGACTCGAGTACGGTGCGCAGCGCAGGCGTCATGAGTGACGGATCGCTCGGCTTCATCGGTTCGCGCACGGTCATCTCTACCGCCGGATCTGCAATGGCCGCGCGGATGGCTTCGATGATCTGCTCCTGCCGCTCGCCCGGTATTACGCGGCAGTTGACGTTTGCCGTGGCCGAGGCCGGAATCGCATTGGGCGCCGTACCCGCGTCAAAGAGCGTAGTGATGCAGGTGGTACGAATAAGCGCGTTGGTGGTAGGCGTAGAGGAGAGCACGCGCGCGGCCTGAAAGTCCTGAGGATTGCGGTAGAGCGCGGCCATCGCTTGGCCGAGCGCGCCGGGCGTCATGGGAGCGCGCGAGTTGAGATAGGCGCGCACCACCGGCGTGATGTTCACGGGGAACTCGTAGCGCGCGAGACGGGCCACGCCGTTGGAGAGTCGCTCAATCGGATTAGGGCCGTCAGGGATAGAGCTGTGCCCGCCCGGTCCGCGCACTGTGAGCGTTACGTCCAAGTACACCTTCTCCGCGGCCTGCACGTTGAAGGCGATGCGGCGGCCGCCTTCCATCTCACCACCGCCACCATCGGCGTTTACCACGAACTCGGCGCGCACCAACTCCGGGCGATTGTTGACCAGCCATAGTACGCCGTTGTCTACGCCGCTCTCTTCACCAGCGGTGAGGGCCATGAGGAGATCGCGCTCGGGCACGAAGCCCGTGCGCTTGGCCTCGAGGAAGGCGGCGGCGATGGTTGCGGCTGGGCCTTTGTCGTCGAGCACGCCGCGGCCGTAGAGCAGACCGTCGCGCTCGGTGAGTTCCCAGGGGTTCGTGCGCCAGCTCGCGGTCTCGGCGTCTACGACGTCCAAGTGCGCAAGAAATAGAATTGGTGGTTTGGAAGCGTCGCGGCCGCGCAGGCGCACGACCAAGTTGCGGTTGCGTGGGCCGGCGCCTAGGACCATCACGTCGTTGGCGGGGAAGCCGGCGGCGCGGAAGCGCGAGGCGAGTGATTCGCTGAGCGGGGTCAGGTTGCTCGTGTCGAGCGTGCGGGCGCGTACCATCTCGGCGAGAAGTTCGCGGGCGAGGGCGGCGGTGGGCGCGGCGTTGGATTGAGCCATCGCCGTCTGGTTTGCGGAAAGCGTCAACACCAGGCCAAGTACTAGAGAGCGCCGCATTACGTGAACTCCATTTGCAGTGGGTCGAGCACTTCGATTCCCGAAAACCTGTGGAAGTCGCTGTCTCGCGTGATAACACGACGAATTCCCGAGCCTTTCATCAGGGCAACGGTCTCGGCGTCATGCCAGATGTTTCCGCGGAGATCGCCGGAGTCGGCAACCAGTGCGCGCACGACCGCCGCATGCGATGGTTCAACTGAAAGCATTCGGCATCCCGGAGAGCTCAGTAAGACCTCGATGAAGCCCCATGCGTCATTTGCAGTCCACGGGGCTGCAAAAACCCGCGGATGCGTGACGACGCGCAGGAATTCAAAGCAGATGCCCCACGTGAGGTACCATGCGTTGGGTCCCGAGCGCAGCGTGTCCAACACCTGCCGGCACTTGGAGTGCTCCGCCGCGCTGCTGTTGGCGGCGTAGATGAGCACGTTGGTGTCCACGACGTACACTCAGCGACCGCCCATACGCTCGAAGAGTGCGTCGCGATCGCTGATGTCTACGCTGGCTGCGCCGCCTTGGAAGGAGGGCAGAGGAGGCAGGGTAGTGCTGGGCCGCTTTGGATGCTCCTCGAAAAGCCGACGGAGCGCCGTCTCCACTAGCCCAGACATCGTCTCGCCGCGCTTCGCCGCTTCGCGCTTCAGCCGGGCGAAGATCTGGTCATCAAGCAGAAGTGTGGTCTTCATACCGTACAACCATACAAACAATATGGTTGTACGGCAAGGTTAAGGCTTATTGCGTTCCAGCCAGGCGAGGACGTTGGATGGCGTCCCCACCCACTGGCTCACTGGCTGATTGCCTGTGTAGCCAAGGTCGGCAATGCCCATGCGGCTCGTCCAGAAGCCGCTCGACGTGAGATTCCGAAAGCGATTGAAGAACTCTACGCCCGGGCGATCCTCGGCGAGTGCTCTTGCCGGAAACGCGATGGCATCGAGCAGTTCCCTCCGCTGCGGCTCGGTGCAGGAAATAAATCCCTGATTGAATCGACGACGGCACTCGGCGTTTACCCAAGAGAGGCCATCGCGCATCCAGGTGCGCATCCCAGCGTTTTCGCCCAGCATAAAGTCCATAAACTGGGGCACGCCGGCCTGAGTAGCGCTGCCAGAGCGCGCATCGCGGGGAATCACATAGTCCACGAGCAAGCGCACGAGCCGGTATTCATCTGCGGTGAAGTTCTTCGGCACGTACTGCGCGGGCTGCTGCCCTTGCTGTAGCGCCAGTTCCTCGGCGTCCACAGCATCGTGCGCATGTGCAGCGGCGCGCTCGATGTCCTCACGCGGAATGGCGAGGGCCATGGGGATGCTCGCGAGGGCAGCGAGCATTTCGCGACGATCGAGTTCGCTCATTAGAGTACTCCCGCGCGACGCTGCTGGGTGATGTAAGCACTGGTACGCATCGAGAGTGCCATGATGGTCCAGGTTGGGTTCTTATCAGCTTGGCTGACGAATGGAGCGCCGTCGGCAAGGAAGAGATTGCTGCAATCCCAAGCCTGGCAGTTGGCGTTCACGGCGGAGTCGCGCTCAGAGCTTCCCATGCGCGCGCCGCCGAGTTCGTGGATGATGGCCCCGCCGTTGGCGATGCCGTAGCCCTGCTCGCGCGTGGGCATTGCGCTCCACACTTCGCCGCCCATCTCAGAGATGATGGCGCGGAAGGTCTCCTGCATGTGCTTCACCTGCAGGTACTCGGAGTCGCGCCATTCCCAGTGGAACTTGAGCACGGGAATGCCCCACTTGTCGGTGACCGTGGGATCGAGTTCGCAGAAGGTGTTGTTGTTAGGCACCATCTCACCGCGGCCGGAGAACCCGACGGTAGCGCCCCAGTACTTGCGGTACTGCTGCTTCAAGTCAGCGCCGTAGCCACCGCCTTCCGGATAGCGCTCGATGCCGCCCATGAATCCATACGTCGGCATCCCGAGCCCGCCCCACACTTCTATATGATAGCCGCGTGGAAAATCGAGCTTTTTGTTATCGAGCCACCAGGGCATCATGATGTGATTTCCGCCCACGCCATCGGCGTTGTGGCGGGGCACATCCACGAGCGAGGGGATGAAGCCTGCGACGTCGGTGCCGGTGGTGTCCGTGATGTACTTGCCGAGCACGCCGCTGGAGTTGGCGAGGCCCTGCGGATGCCGTGTGGACTTGGAGTTGAGCAGGATGCGCGTGGTCTCGAGCGCGGACGCGGCGAGTACGATGACCTTGCCGCGGATGTGCTTGTCCTCGCCGGTCGTCTTGTCGATGTAGCTGACGCCCGTCGCTTTGCCGTCCTCGCCAGTGGTGACTTCGCGCGCCATCGCGTTGGTGATCAGCGTGAGCCTTCCCGTGCGAAGCGCGGGGAAGATGAGCACGTTGGGCGAAGAGAAATTCGAGTTCGTCATGCACCCGCGATTGCACTGGCCGCAGTAGTGGCAGGGCGCGCGGTTGTTGTGTGGCTTGGTGATGATGGAGAGGCGCGCCGGGATGCAGGTGATGCCCATCCGGTCGGCGGTCTCCTTCACGCGCCGCTCGTAGTAGCGAGGGGCCGGTGCATCGTGGAAGATGCCGTCGGGCTCATTGGGCAGGTTCTCAACGCTGCCGAAGATGCCGATCAGACGATCAACTTCGTCGAACCAAGGCTTTACATCGTTGTAGGTGATGGGCCAATCGTCACCGAGGCCGTCAATGGACTTGCGGCGGAAATCATCCGGCCCAAACCGCAACGAAATTCTGCCCCAATGGTTCGTGCGGCCGCCGAGCATGCGAGCGCGCCACCAATCGAAGCGCGTGCCCTCGGCCTTGGTGTACGGCTCACCTGGAATCTGCCAGCCGCCAATGTTGGCATCCCACTCGCCAAAGGGCCGATCTGCTGTGGACGAGCCGCGACGCGGCGAGTCGTAGGGCATCTTGAGCATGGCCGAATAGCGGGAGTCACTGTTGTCCCAGTGACCGCCGGCTTCGAGGATGGCGACGCGAGCGCCGGCTTTGGTGAGTTCGTAGGCGGCCATGCCGCCACCGGCGCCGGAGCCGACGATGACGACATCGTAGGGCTCGGATGGACGGGTGCGAGACTGTTGGGGCATCGCAAAAGACTATCACCCATCGAGGGGTGTCGCTACCTCGTCCGTACTTGCGCCGCGCTGGGCTGGAGGCACCTTACCCGGTATCCCGCCTTCCAACGGAGCTGTACATGCGTCGTTTGTGGTTGATCATTCTCGCCATCACCTTCGCGGCTCCGGCCGCTGCCCAGACCCGCCTTCTCCGCCAGCCGACCGTCAGCGCCCGCGAGATTGCCTTCACGCATGGCAGCGACGTCTGGATTGTGGACCGCGCGGGTGGCGATGCGCGACGGCTCACGAGTACTCCGGCCGTGGAGTCGTCACCGCACTTCTCACCGGACGGTCAGTTGGTGGCCTTCACGTCCAATCGTTCGGGCGTGCCGCAGGTCTACGTGGTGAGCCGCGCCGGTGGCGATCCCGTACGCCTCACGTGGTATCCGGCGCCATCGATGGCGCGCGGCTGGACGCCCGATGGCAGCGCCGTGCTCTATGCATCAAACCGAGAGTCGCCGCCGACTGGAGTGATGCGCCTGTGGACCGTGCCGCGCACCGGCGGGCCATCGACGCGTCTCCCGGCACCGTGGGGATTTGATGGCGGCTTCTCACCCGATGGTCGTCAGCTCGTGGTGGATCGGATGTCCCGGTGGGATGGCGAGTGGCGTAACTATCGCGGCGGACAGAATACGTCGCTGAGCATTCTCAACTTGGCCAGTCTCGAAGAAGTGCGATTGCCCAACGAGCGCACCACCGACGTGAGTCCGGTGTGGTCGGGCAACAAGGTCTTCTTCCTGTCCGACCGCGACTTCGCGATGAACGTGTGGTCCTATGATCCATCCACGCGTGCTCTCGCGCAGGTGACGCGCTCGCGCGACGGGGACATCAAGTCGTTGAGTGTCGGCCCGGATCGACTGGCCTTCGAGTTGGATGGTGAAATTCATCTGCTTGATGCCGCGAGCGGTCGCAGCGACCGCGTGAACATCACAGTGCGCGGCGACTTTCCGTGGATGACAGCGCGTTGGGAAGACGTCTCAGACGACGTCACGGCCGCCACGCTGGGCCAGACGGGCCAGCGCGTTCTGCTGGAAGCTCGCGGCGAAGTGTGGACGGTGCCGGCAGAACACGGCGACGCCCGCAACCTGACCCGCAGTTCTGGCGCCGCAGATCGTTCTGCGGTCGCATCGCCAGACGGCAAGCAAGTGGCCTGGTTCACGAGTGACGGCGGTGACTACGCAATGCTGATTGCCAGCGCCGACGGGCTCGGCACGCCGCGCCGCCTGAGCATCGCGCCATCCAAGATGGCCTGGAGTCCGAGCTGGTCGCCCGATGGAAGTCGCATCGCCTTCATTGACGACGACGGACGCATTCGCGTACTCGAAGTTGCGTCCGGCAATGCACGCACAGTTGATGTGAACGGCAACATCATCGACAACCTGTTCTTCGACGCGGTGCAACTGCGCTGGTCCCCGGACTCCAAGTTCCTCGCCTACGCCAAGATCTTCCCCAACCAGTTCCATCGCATCGTGATGTGGTCCGTGGAGCGCAACGAGGCGCGCCCAGTCACCGACGCGTTGGCTGATGCCGTGCAGCCCGCTTGGGACCGCGATGGCCGCCACCTGTACTTCCTCGCCTCCACCAACCTCGCGCTCGGCGCGGGTTGGTTGAACATGACGTCGGCCTTGGCCAACCCGACGTACGCGCCGTACGTAATGGTACTGCGCAACGATGACCCCACACCCTTCGTGCCGCGCAGCGACGAAGAGCCCGCACCGCGCCCCGCCAAACCCGACACGAGCGCGGTGACGGTACGCGTGGACTTCGATGGCATCGAGCGCCGCATACTCAGCTTGCCGATGCCCGCGCGTCCGTACACGACGGTGCAGGCCGGACCGCGTGGCTCGGTCTTCATTGGCGAGAGCGTGCCGAATGAACCGGGAATGGTGCTGCACAAATTCGTGCTCGCTGAGCGCGAGGCGAAGGTGTTCATTCGCGGTGTGAATCTGGTGTCCGTCTCGGGCGATGGACTGAAGGTCTTGCTCCGCACCGGCACCAGCAATTGGCGCATCGTGCCAACCGCGGCAGCGCCCCCAGCCGTGCCGGTCACGGGGAACGGTGGTCGCGTGACCGTCGCCCTCCGAATGGAACTCGATCGCGCGGCGGAGTGGCGCCAGATGTTCGACGAAGCCTGGCGCTTCTCTAAGGAATACTTCTACGATCCCGGCATGCACGGCAATGACTGGAACGCCGTGCGCGCGCGGTATCGTCCGCTGGTGGAGCACGTGCGGCACCGCTCGGACTTGAACTACTTGCTCGATATGGTCAACGGCGAACTGTCCGTAGGCCACTCGTTCGTGGGCGGCGGAAGTATGCCCGGCGTGGACACCAGTCGCGTGGGTTTGCTCGGCGCAGACCTAGTGACTGATGGTGGACGCTGGCGCATTCGCCGCATCTACACGAGCGAGAGTTGGAATCCGGGGATGTCGGCGCCGCTGAGCCAGCCCGGCCTGCGCGTACGTGAGGGCGACTACATCATCACGGTGAACGGCGTGAACATGAGCGCAACGGACGATCCGTTCCGACTCTTTGATGGCACGCAGGGCCGTCAAACGGTGGTGCAATTCAATTCGCGCCCGAACGCCACTGGTGCGTGGACAGAGACGATTGTTCCCATTCAGAATGAGACCGCCCTGCGTACGCGCGCGTGGGTGGAGGACAATCGCCGGAAAGTGGATTCGCTCTCCGGTGGACGCATCGCCTACATCTGGGTGCCGAATACCGGTGACGGCGGCTTCACGTCATTCAATCGCTACTTCTTTGCGCAGCAGGACAAGCTTGGCGCCGTCATTGATGAGCGCTTCAACGGCGGCGGTACTGCGGACGACTATATGGTGGATATGACGGCGCGCGTACGGCGCAGTGGATTCACGAACGAAGCGGAGGGGGGACGTGCAATCCAGATGCCGCAGGGAATCACCGGTCCGAAGGTGATGCTCATCAACGAAATGGCCGGTTCTGGCGGAGACTACTTCCCTTGGACTTTCCGCCAGCTCAAGGTCGGGCCGCTGATTGGCATGCGTACTTGGGGTGGACTCGTCGCCAACGCGTCGCCGTACCTGTTGCTTGATGGTGGCCGCGTGACCACGCCGTTCCCGGCGCTGTTTGATCCGGCCACCAATAAGTGGATTGCCGAAAACGAAGGCGTACCCCCGGACATCGAGGTGTATAACGATGCCAAGGCCATCGCCGAGGGACGTGATCCGCAGTTGGAGCGCGCGGTGGCGGAGACCTTGCGCCTGATTCGGGAAGCGAACGTGCAGCCCTTGCAGCCGCCGCCGTTCCCGCGCCCGTACAGACGGCCTGGGGGTAACTAAGCCCCGGGATGTGTGGGGGGTGTTCCCGGGCTTGGCACGGGGGCCCCCCGCGGTGCATGTTACTTAGCCCGGCCCCTCTCCCGAGCACCCTCCTGGAAGTGTCCTCTCCCGCCCTGCGTCTTCACTCGCCCACTGCCGGTACCCCCGCGTCCGCGCCGGTGGTGCCGCGTAAGCGCGTGCCAGGCGAGATGATTGATGCGTATTGGGATGAGGTCGAAGATCGGGTCGCCTATTTGGGTGCCCTGATGGATGCCGGGCGCTTTGGCGAGGCCATCACTCTCTGCGCTACCTACCTAGAGGCCGTCGCCCACGCCTTGGTCAGCTCGGATCCGCGAGCGGAGACGGAGTATTCAAGCGAGGCCGAGGCGCGCGCTGGTGATCCCTTCCTCAGTCTTGTGCATCCGCAGCAACTGGTGCGAGTAGCCACGCAGCTGATGGGCCTCTCCGCGGCGACGGCGCGTGGCTTTGCGATGATTTTTGACACGTACGAGCCACGCCTCCTCTATGAGGACCAAGCGGTGGACATTGTCCGATCCACGCTCCCTCCTAGCGAAGCGACCATGGTGGAACGTGTGATCTGGAAGTGCACCATTGCCTACGTGATCTACGACTTCCTCCGCAGCCAGTCCTACCATCGTCAGGAGGGCGGACGGAAGGTTGGGCTGGGCACCGCCTTCTACGAGGGCGAGTCGGTGCAGGGCCTGAGCGTGCTTGAGCTCATGAGCATGCTCAACGGCATGATTGCCGAAGCGCGGGCCCGCGGGCACGCCAAGGGTTGGTTGCCGGAATCGGCTTGAGCGCTTTGCGCTCGGGCTTGTGACGCGCTGTTAGGTAGCCTGGTAGAACTGCAGGCAAACGCCCGTCGGCAAGATCATGTGGAATTCGCGCCGACCCCAGATTTTCATTTCCAGCGGTCCAACCTTGGCGGATGCGTTGCGGTACTCCGCGTAAAGCGCGTCGAGGTCATCTACGCCGATGCCGGCGCTCGAGTTCTCGGCCCAAGCGACGTCGCTGTTCTGCACCAAGTTGAAGCTAACATCACCGCGCTTCACGCCCGCCATGTTGCCGTTCTGCCAAGTAATGGTGAAGCCGAGTTCTTCGGTGAAGAAACGGACGCCATCCGCGATGCTCGGGCCAGCGGGAATGAGCGGGGTGACACTACGGAGCGTTGGCACGAATGCTTGTCCTTAGTAGGCGGTCGCGAGTCGCGGCTACGTCGCTGACCGCAGTGAATGCCAGAGTGAAGCAAAATCTGAGACCTGATGTGATGCGGCGGCAAGCACGGCGGGCCGCGCCACGACCCCAGTAAAACACCAGAACGCATCGGCGACCGCAACGAGTTCAGCATCGGTAGCGCCATCACCCACGGCCAGCAATGGGCGCTCAAGATTGTGCAGATCTCGCACGACCACAGGCTTTCCGCCTTTGCGCGCGAGTGGCGATTGAACATCAAACCCTCTGTACTGCCCGCGCTCGTCGAGAAAGATGTCAACCGCATGCACATCCGCCGCCGGAATCCCGAGTTCGGTCGCGAGCGGAAGAATGGCAGGCCGCAGTCCGCCGCTCACCAGTATCCATCGGATGCCAGCGGCGCGTCCGGCGGCAATCACCTCCGCAGCACCCGGCGAAAGAGACTGTTTATACGCAATCGCCAGCGCCGCGATGTCATCACGCGTCGGGGCAATAGCCACAAGCCTGGAGCCATACACGCTCTCAAGCGCCAAGGCCCCCTGCATCGCGAGATCCGTCGCGAGCTGTACTTCGGCCTCAACCTCTGGGCCGCGGCGCGCCGCCAGCCAATCCACGCCTTCGATGGTGCAGAGCGTGGAGTCCACGTCGAGGATCACCGTGGCGAAGCGCAGCGCGCTCACAGAATGTTGCCCGGCGAAAGAAGCCCGTGCGGATCCAGTTCATGCTTGAGCGCGCGCATCGCTCGCATCTGCACCGCTGATGCCTGTAATGGCAGCCAGCGCGCTTTCACCTTGCCAATCCCGTGCTCGGCGGCCACCGTGCCGCCCATCGCGACCACCGCGTGCAGCGTGCGCTCCACCACTGCTTCACAGCGCGCAACCTCTGCGGGGTCGCGCGCCACGAAGTTCTGATGCGGGTGACCGTTGCCGAGGTGCCCGTAGGTCACGGCGGAGGCAATGCCGGCCTCGTGCGCAAAGGCGTCGGCCTGGGCAATCATGCGTGCTGCGTCGCGATACGGTACGGCCCAGTCCGTGGAAATGCGCCGTCCCCCGAGCGCGAGATAAGGCGCAACGCGTTCGTGCATCGTGGCGGGAACGGCATGTCGTAACCGTCGAGCGTTGCGTAGTGCCGCGTCACCCTCAAAGATCCGCGCGGCATCAATGCGTCCACGGTGACGCGCCGCGAGTGCTTCCCACGCTTCGAGTGGGGCTTCGTCTGCGCTTGCGTGCTCGAGGTACACCATCGTGTCACCATCTTCGCCCCACGACGGCTCCCCCGTACGAGCAATGCGGAAGGCTTCGGCGTCGAAGTACTCCAAACACCGTGGGGCGAGGGCGGTGGCTTCTCGAGCGGCAACAATGAACGACAAGGCCGATGCGACGTCCGGGAAGGGAAGGCCCAGTCCCATTTCTACCGTAGGCCGCGGCAAGAGCGAGAGCTCCGCCGCGAGAATCACACCGAGCGTCCCCTCGCTGCCGACGAACCAATCAATCGGGTCCTGCGCCATCTGATAGCCAACGGTGTTCTTCTCGAGTGCGGGCCGACGCAGTTCAAGCACGCTGCCATCTGCGAGTGCGACGGTGAGCCCGCGCACATGTGCTCGCGTAGCGCCATAGCGCAGCGTGCGTGGGCCAGACGCATTGCAGGCGATGGCGCCGCCAATCGTACACTCTTGGTCGCTCGTAGGATCAGGAGCGAAGAAGAGCCCCTCGCTGGCGATTGCGCGGTCGAGATCGCCGAGCAGCACACCCGGCTCCACACGGGCCGTGCGATTGGCCGCGTCAACGTTCAGGATGCGGTCCATGGCACGCATCGAGAGCAAGGTGCCGCGATCTGTGATTGACGCGCCCGTCGTGCTGGTCTGCCCGCCGGCGGGCGTGATGGGTGTGCGCTCCACTGCCGACTCTGCCAGCAACGCGAGTACCTCCGCACTCGCGCGCGCGCGTACCACGCCTTCGGGAATCCGTGTCAGCCCCGAGGCGTCGCGTCCGTATGACGCGCGCACTGCAGCGTCGCGCTCGACGTCGGCGCTCATCCCGGCGAGGGCACGACCGTGGCCCACTGCACTTCGGGAATGGCCTCAAGTGCCATCCGCACGCTGGCATCGGGTACGCCGTCCACGGAGATCACCGCGAGCGCATCACCGCCAGCCGCGAGGCGCGCCTGATGATACTCGGCGATGTTCACGCCCGCGGCGCCGAGTAGTGTGCCCACGCGGCCCACTACACCGGGGACGTCCACGTTACCCAACACGATAAGTGTTCCGCGCGGCGCCACATCCACGTGAAAGGGGCCAATGCGCGTGATACGCGGCGGCGCGTCAGCGGCCGCGACACCGCCGACGCGGAGTTCATCCCCGCCGGCGCGGACGCGCACTTCTACGGCGCGCGGGTGCGGCGCCTCGCCGCCCTCTGCGACTGCCAGCTCCACGCCGCGCGCGGCGGCCACGTTGCGCACGTTGATGAAGTTGAGACGATCGCCCGCGACGATGCCCTCCAGCGCGCCGGCCGCTGCCGCCGAAAGCAAGAGTGCCGCTGCGCTCGCGAGGTCGGGGCCAACCTTTACACTCACACTCTCGATAGCGCGATGTCCGCCGTCGCGCAGACGGCTGCGCGCAACCGCGGCCGCGAAGCGTGCGAGGTCCAGCGCTGGCTGCACAGCGCGCCAATCCTCTGGCCCCGCGGCGATGTTCAGTGAACGAGAGAGCTCACCGTGCAGCAGCGCATCTCGCACGGCCGCGCAGGCATCAATTGCGACGTCACGCTGGGCTTCGACCGTTGATGCGCCGAGATGCGGAAGCAGCAGCATCTCCTTGCGCTCGCGGTAGGGATGTTCACCCGTGAGCGGCTCCGACGTGTAGACGTCGAGCACGGCCCCGCGCAGCCGCCCGCTCGCGCAGGCATCACGAAGTGCCGCGTCATCTACAATGCCACCGCGCGCGAGGTTGCAGACAATCGCACCGTTGCGAAGCTGAGCGAGAGCTGCGGCGCCAATCAGTCCGCGCGTTTCGTCAGTGAGCGGCGTGTGCACCGTGAGCACGTCGCAGGCCTTGAGGAGATCTTCGAGACGCTCGGCCCGTTCCACTCCCGCGGCGGCAAATCGCTCGGGGCCAATGTACGGATCGAAGGCAACGAGGTGCATGCCAAAGGCGCGGGCCCGTACGGCAACCGCCGTGCCGATGCGCCCAAGTCCCACGATGCCGAGCGTGCGGCCACGCAACTCCGTGCCGAGCAAGTCGCTGCGCTCCCAGCGACCCTCGTGCATGGAGTGGTCCGCGCGTGGGATGTGCCGCAGGAGCCCAATCAAGGATCCAAAGAAGAGCTCGGCCACGGCGATCGTGTTACCGCCAGGCGCGTTGATGACCGCGATGCCGAGCTCGGTGGCGGTCGCCATCGAGATGTTATCAATGCCGACACCTGCCCGACCAACAACGCGCAACTTGGTGCCTGCGCGCAGCAAGGGTTCGGAAATCTTGGTCGCGGAGCGCCCGATGATTGCGTCGTAGTCGCCAATGCGCGCCAAGAGCTCAGCCACCGGCAACGTAGGGACTTCATCTACGGTGAAGTCGGCAACGGCGCGCAGCAATGCCACGCCCTCGGGGTCAATCTCGTCAGTAACAAGGAGCCGGTACGGCATATGGGCGGGAGCGGGTTGTGCTGTGAAGGGCAAACTGCAGCACTGAAGTTGCCGAAAGTACCACGGCCCAGAAAGGTGGTGATTCCCGCCGACTGCTCGTTCCTGTAAACTGCGGGATGCCCAGCCATAATTTCGGCGCCGGACCCGCCGCCCTTCCGGACCCTGTCCGGCTTCGTCTTGGCCGCATGCTTGAGCTTGGGCCAAACGGCGAGCCTTCGCTCTTGGAGCTCAGCCACCGGGGCCCGCGCTTTACGGACATCGCGGAGCGGCTCAGAAGTGGACTGCGAGGTCTCCTGGGGCTCGATGATTCGTACGAGATTCTGCTCATGCCGGGAGGGGCGCAGCTTCAGTTTGCCCTGATACCGATGAATCTCGCGGCCCAAGCGCCAGCGGCCTACGTGGAGTCTGGCTACTGGAGTAAGCTCGCCGTTCAGCAGGCGAGTGCGGTGGCCCGGGTGCGTGTGCTCGCCAGCTCCGCGAGCACGGGATTCACGACGCTGCCAGCGCTGGGCGCGCCTGCCGCCGAGAGTGCCTACCTCCACTATTGCGGCAATGAGACCATCCACGGCGTGCAGTTCGCTGCGCCCCCAGTGTGCGATGTGCCGGTGATTGCGGATCTTTCGTCGGAGATTTGCTCGCGGCCCTATCCCTTTGCCACGCTCGATGCCTTCTACGCATCCGCGCAGAAAAACCTCGGCATCCCCGGGCTGACGCTGCTGGTGATGAAGCGCGCACTGCTAGCGCGCGTGCCAGCGAGCCTGCCTCCGATCTTGAGTTTCCGGGCATGGTCCGAGAGCGGATCGCTGCCCAACACGCCGACCACAGCGGCGTGGATTGCCTGTCTTGAGGTGGTCCAGTGGATTCAGGAGGAGGGCGGACTCAGCGCGATGGCGGCGCGAAATGCGCTCAAGGCCGAGCGCCTGTACGCCTGCTTGGACCGCCACGATGCCTTTGAGGCCCCAGTGGCGCACGAGGCCCGCTCGCAGATGAACGTCGTGTTTCGGCTGAAGAATCGTGCGCGCGAGCCGGAGTTTCTGCGCGCGGCTGCGGGGGCGGGGTTTGTTGGGCTCGAGGGGCACCGCGCGGTGGGTGGCATTCGCGCGAGTCTGTACAACGCGGTGACTCTGGAATCGGTCGAGGCGCTGGTGGATTTCCTCGATAATTGGGCTGGCCTGAGCTAGCCAGCCAGCCGGAGAATCAGCGCCCGATTCACGGGGTAGCATTGTTTACCCACCAACAAGAGCCTCATATGCCCATTCGCTCACCGCGTCAGCGCGCCGCACTCCTCGCTGCGCTTTTCGCTGCTGCCTGCGCCATCAACCCTGCCACGGGCAACCGCGAGCTGATGATGATCTCCGAGTCACAGGAGATCGCGATGGGCAAGGAGTACGATCCGCAAATCGTCTCTTCCATGGGCCTCTATCCCGACTCGGCGATGCAACGCTACGTCGCGGGCCTCGGCCAGCGCCTCGCCGCGCAGAGCGAACGACCGCAGCTGCCGTGGACCTTCCGCGTGATTGATGATCCGGTTGTGAACGCGTTTGCGGTTCCCGGTGGATTCATCTACATCACGCGCGGCATTCTCGCGCAGTTCAATTCAGAGGCACAGCTCGTGGCCGTCATTGGTCACGAAATCGGACACGTCACGGCGCGGCACTCAGTGGCGCAGATGAGCAAAGAGCAGCTGGCGCAGATTGGCCTCGTAGTTGGCAGCATTGCCAGCGAGCGCTTTGCCCAGATGGCCGATATGGCCGGCGCCGGGCTCGGTGTGCTCTTCCTCAAGTACGGGCGCGACGACGAGAACCAAGCCGACGGACTCGGGCTGCGCTACATGAAGCGTACCTCGTACGATGTGCGTGAGATGCCCGGTGTGTATGCGATGCTCGGTTCGCTGAGCGCGGCATCTGGGGCCGAGCAGATCCCCGACTGGATGTCAACGCACCCAACGCCTGCAGATCGCCAAGCACGCATTGAACGCGCCATCGCCAACATTCCCGCCGAGAGCATCGGCACGATTGTAGAACGCGATGCCTACCTGCGCCGGCTCGAGAAAGTGGTGTACGGAGAGAATCCGCGGGCGGGCTATTTCGTGGGCCAGCGCTTCAACCATCCGGACCTGCGCTTCACCATGACATTCCCCGAGGGCTGGGTCACGCGGAACGAAGCACAGGCCGTGCGCGCGATGAGCAGCACCAAGGACGCGCTCATCCAATTGACACTGAGCCAGTCGAGAACCGCTGACGAGGCCATGCGCGCATTCACGGCGCAGGAGGCCATGCAGTTCGGCTCCGTGCAACGGCCCGGGGTCAACGGCTTCACCTCATCGGCGGTGACATTTACGGCGGCTCAGGAAGCGGACACCCTGCGTGGAACGGTGATGTTCGTGGAGCACGGCGGTGCCGTGTTTCAGCTCCTCGCCTACGGACCGGCGGCGCGTTGGGGCACCCAACAGGCTGCGGCCGAACGCACGTTGCGCTCGTTTGCGGTACTGACAGACCAAGCAGCCCTCGCAATTCAGCCGCAGCGCCTTGAAATCATTCGCCTCGATCGTGCGAGCTCCATTGACGCGCTTCGCCGTCAGCGCAATAGTCCGCTTTCGGCCGAGCAACTTGCGCGACTGAATCAGGTAGCGGTGGGAGATGTGATAGCGACGGGGCGTTTGGTGAAGTGGGTCACGGGGGCGGCGCTACCCTGAGTTGACGCTCGCGGCTGGCTAGTGCTTTGGCCCGCGGAGCCGCTCGGTCGTGAGCGCTAGCACGCGGGCCCAAGCTGGAGTCCATGGCGCCACCAAATCGAAGTGTCCTCCTGGCACGTGTTCTACCGTTGTGCCGGGGAACTTGGCGACGTAGGCATCTGCCTGCGCAGGTGGCACCGTGCGATCTCCATCGGCCGCGACGAGCAGCACTGGCGTGTTCGCCGCTGGAGCAGGACGTGTCACTGGCGACGCCGACTCATAGCGCTCCGCAAGAGCCTCGGCCGTGCCGCCCATGAGCCGATGCACCGCTGCTCCGCAACCTGTAGGCGCCGCGAAGGCCGCGAGGTCCGTCACCGCGGCGAGCGCGATGACCGCCTCCACACGAACATGCGCCTCGCTCGCCAACCAGAGCGCGAGCTGACCACCAGCTGAATGGCCCATCAGCACGATGCGAGAAACGTCGAGATTGTGACGCGGCGCAATGGCGAGCAGTGAGTCAAAGGCGGTACGGACATCGCTAAACGTCTCAGGGTAGCCCGCGCCCTCGTCGCCGACGCGTCGATATTCGGGGGCGAACACGGCGATTCCATTCTGGCGCACAGACTCGGCGATTCCTGCCACGTGACCCAGTCCGTAGGCGTTGAGCCAGCAACCGCCGTGAAGGAGAAACACCACGGGATGCGGGCCCGCGCCGCTCGGTAATCGCAACTCAGCAAACTGTGCCGTTGCACTGCCGTAGTTGAGGCGAATGTCGGCAGCCGGTGCAAGGCGGGCTGAATCCGCCACCTGCGTAAATGCCACAGGTGCACTCTGCGCTTGCAGTGACGCCGCGCTTGCGAGTACGAGAGCCAAAACTGCAGCCACCTGCGCAGGGCTTGATGGGGTGGTGATCATGTCCACAAAGATGCACCGGAATTGAGTGCCGAGCCGATGGAGCGGAGCAGGCGGGGCGCTCGGGTAGCCGCTCGGTTGGCGCATTCATCCCCTGCGCGATAGCTTCGCTAGGCGTTTCCCCTCTTGAGACGCGTCCCCCCGACTTTGGATGCAGCCATGCTCCGTCTGTTCAAGGCCCTCGCAGCCCTATTCGCGCTGGCACCGATTGCCAGCGCTCAAGCTCCTTCGCATCCGCTCGATGGTCTGTCAGCGCGCGAGCATTGGATTGTCCGCGATGCACTCGTGGCGTCTGGTCGCACGGACAGCACCACCCAGTACCTATACGTGGGGCTCAACGAAGCGCCCAAGGCGGAGGTGATGGCCTGGCGCAGTGGCCAGCCCTTCCGTCGCGAGGCGCTCGTTCACGGCACGCAGGGCGGACGCGGTTTCGAGGCCGTGATCAACATCAATGCCAAGTCGGTTCTTTCGTGGAGCGACGCGCCTGGCCAGCGCTACATGATCAACGATGCCGAAGCCGCGATGGCGGAACGGCTCACACTTGCCGACGCGCGCATGCGCGAAGGCATTCGCAAGCGCGGAGTCGCCGACTTCACCTTGGTAGGCTGCTTCCCGGCCAATCACGGATACTTCGATCTGCCCGAAGAGCGCGAGCGCCGTGTCGTGCACGTTATGTGCGGCAACGATCGCGGACGTGTGCTCGGCTACGGTGAGGATTTTGAGGGACTCGTGGCCGTGGTGGACCTCACGGACGAGAAGGTGCTTCGCGTGATTGACACTGGCGTGCGGCCGTCAAGCGGCGCGTTCGGCAACTATGATCCCGAGGCCATCGGCCCCACGCGAGAGGCTCCAAACCGCGTGACGATGGTGCAGCCGGATGGCCCGAGCTACACGCTCAACGGACAGCAGGTGAGCTGGCAGAACTGGAAGTTCCAGTTCCGCGTGGATCCGCGTCGAGGGGTGGTGGTGTCGCAGGTGCGCTACGCGGACGGCGGGCGTGACCGCTCCATCATGTATCAGGGTTCGCTCTCCGAACTCTTCGTGCCATACATGGATGCCAACGCGCCGTGGAACTATCAAGGCTTCTTTGACCTCGGCACGTACACGGGAATATTCGGCGGCATTGCGAGCTCGCTCGAGCGCGGTGTGGAATGTCCCGAGTATGCCACCTATTTCGATGCCTGGGTGGTCACGCCCAGCGGGATGCCCCGGATGCGGCAGCGGGCGGCCTGCCTGTTTGAGCGCAACGCCGGCGACGTCGCCTGGCGGCATGGCCGCGAGCGCGGCAACAGCATCGAGGCCCGGCCCAAGACCGACCTCGTGCTGCGCATGTTCATGACAGCCGGAAACTACGACTACCTCTTCGATTGGGTCTTCCAGCAGGACGGCACAATCAAGATGGACGCCTCGGCCACTGGTATGGACGCCACCAAGACTGCCTCGGGTACAGCCGTGGATGAGCAGTATGGTCGGCTCATCGCGCCGGGACGCGTGGGCATGAACCACAGTCACTTCTTCTCATTCCGCGTTGACCTCGATGTGGATGGGACATCCAACTCCTTGCACGTGGACCGGTTGCGCACCCAGCGCCTGCCCGCCGAGAACCCGCGGCGTAGCGTTTGGACCGCCGAGACGGTGGAAGCGCGCAACGAGCGCGAGGGGATGCGCATGTCCACCATGGCGGCACCGGAACTCTGGCGCTTTGTGAATCCAGGTGTGCGTGGCCCGTACAGTGGTTTTGTTGGCTACCAGATTGACAGCCACAGCGCCATGCCCCTCTTGGCCGCTGACGACTACATGCTCCAGCGCGGCGCATTTACCGAGCACATGCTCTGGGTCACGCCGTATGACCGCCGCCAGCTCTACGCCTCCGGCGACTATCCCACCGTACATCCCGCTGGCGAAGGATTACCGGCGTTCACGGCCAACAACGAGTCCATCATCAACCAAGACTTGGTGGCTTGGGTGACGATGGGCTTCCATCACGTGCCGCGTCCTGAGGACTGGCCGCTGATGCCGGTGGCGAAACACAGTTTCGAAATCAGGCCGGTGGGATTCTTCGCGCGGAATCCGGCAATCGACATTCCCAAGCCCTGATTAATCGCGAACCGATACGTGTATCGCGGCGTTGGTGGTAGATGCCTCAGCGATTCATGCGCTCCTTGCTTGCCACGGTGGCGATTGCCGCCCAGCTGTCTCTTGGCGGGTGCACGTCGGTTCTACTCGGCGCCGCCAATCTCGTCGAGAACGGCGATGTGCCGGTCGTGGAAATCGCGTACGGCAGTGGCCTGCGCCAGAGGTATGACGTGTACCGACCAGTCGCGTCTGAGGGCAGGGTACCCGGCGCCGCAGTTCCGGTGGTGTTCTTCGTGCACGGTGGAAGTTGGGAGACTGGCGATAAGCACTCCTACCGCTGGGTGGGGCAGGCATTGGCGGCACAGGGAGTCATTGCTGTGCTTCCCAACTACGGGTTGATGCCCGATCGTCGCTTCCCCGGGTTCGTGGACGATGCCGCGCATGCGGTGGCGGACGCCTACAAGAAGATTCCGCTCTGGGGCGGCGACACCTCGCGCGTGGTACTGATGGGTCACAGCGCTGGTGCCCACATCGCGGCGCTTGTCGCCTACGACGCCCGTTACCTCGCTGCATACGGACTCACTCCGCAGGTCTTCTCGGGCTTCGTGGGGCTCTCGGGCCCCTACGATTTTATTTTCGATACTCCCCTCTTGAAGCGCACATTCTCCGGCACGCCGGAGCAGGAATACGATGCGCTCCCGGTGCACTTCGTGACGGGTCAATCGCTGCGCACGTTGCTCGTCATGGGACGTGATGATCGCACGGTGAATCCCCGCAACACGCACTCACTCGCCAAGCGGCTTGGCGAGGTCGGGGTGTCGTTCGATACGCTGTGGGTGGACGGGACCCACGGGGTTTCCGTGGGGGCGTTCGCGAGGACTAATCGCAACGGTAGCGAGATTGTGCGGCGCGTGCGGGAGTTTGTGCTGGTGACCCCGTAGGCACAAGCCCGTCGCGGCTTAGCTCCTGCGCCGCCGCACGATCACGTTGGCGAACGTTTTCGTGGACGAGACCCAGTTCTCTACGTCGAACCCAGCGCGATCTAGCATCACCGCCAAAGAGCGGCGATTGAAGATGTTGGCGTCGAGTGGGTAACCCGGGAGTTGCTTTCGTTTCCACACGAGACGACGCAGACTCTCTTTGAGAGAGCCGACAGGGTCGTTGACGAGAGGTCCCCGAATGAAGACGACGGCGCCGGGCCGCGTCCACTCGGCCACCTTCCGAAAGGCATCAAGCGGGCGGGGAAGGTGCTCAAGACAGTCCATCAGCGTCACGACGTCAAATTCTGCTTTCCACTTGTCCGCCGGCACATCCTCGATGCGTCCTGTCATCACGGGCAGGGAGAACCGCGTGCGGGCTGACTCCGCCTGCGTGGCGTTGAGTTCAATGCCGGACACGATGAAGCCCTTCTTCCGGGCTTCGTCGAGAAAGACTCCGCCGGCGCAGCCGATGTCTAGGAGATTCCCACTCGCCTCCGGAATGTACGCAAGCACTTCGTGCGCCTCTTTACGAATCTCGGCTTCGGCATCGGAGTAGCTCCCCTCAAACATTCCGCAGACCCAATCTCCGCCCGCAGAGAAGTAGTGGTCGCTATACATGTCTGCCTGATCCGCTGCACTAATCGAGGGATGAACGAACTGATGGGTACAGGCGCGGCAGCGATGGATGACGTACTCGTTGCCGTGCCAGAGGTAGTAGAACGGGTCGGGTACTGCGGCGGTCGCATCGCAGGCAGGGCAAGCGGTCACGGCGACTTTCGATGAAGGTGAAGATGACATTCTAGAATGTGCGATAGGGGACTGAAGAATCTACAGGGATGAACGTGAGGTGGGCGGTGAAGGGCTAGAACCCAAGCCCCCGCAGATGCCGCCGCCCAACTTCCGCCGTCACCCACGGATCCACCGGCCCGTCGTGTTCCACGAACACATGCTTCACGCGGCCCGCCGTCGCCACCGACAACACGCTGCGCCAATCAATCACGCCTTCACCCAAATCCACCTGCGTAAACGCGGGCCCCGCCAGCGAATCCTTCAGATGCAAATGCGTGATGCGGTCCTTCAAGTCCCGCAGCAGCGCGACGGGATCGTGCCCCGCCTTAAAGGCCCAGTAACAGTCGAGTTCCAGATCCACGTAGCGCGAATCCGTGTGGCCCACGATCGCGTCCCACAAGGTGTTCCCCTCAGCACCTGCAAACTCAAAGTCGTGGTTGTGATATCCCGTTCGCACACCCACGCTCGCGCCGCGCTCACCAGCCGCATTCAAGAGGTCGGCAACGCGCTTGATGGAGTCCTGCGAACGCTGGCCTGGCGGCAACCACGCGACGATGAGGTGCTTGTGCCCCATAATCGCGGCCGTATCCAGCGTGGCGCCCAGCTGCGCCGGCTCTAAGAGCCGCGGATCAAGGTGCCAGGATGGGCTCGACAAGCCATTGGCATCCAACAGGGAGCGTAACTGCGCAGGCGTACGACCAAACTCGCCCCACCACTCAATCTCCGTATAGCCGATCTGCCCAATGCGCTCGAGCGTGCGCAGCGGGTCCTGCTGCATCTGCGCACGAAGCGTGTACAGCTGAATGCCCACGCCCCCCAGCGGATCAGCGCGCAACTGGCGTGGCAACACTGCGCCCAGCCCAGCAGCCGCCATCGCCATCACTACGTCGCGTCGGGTCGTCATGGGATGTACTTCCTCGGGTCATAGGCCATCTCCGGCACGTAGAGTGCACGGAGTGCTGCGATGTCCTTATCAGAATCACCGGTCGTGCGCATCGGCGGGTGAATCACGATCTCACGTGTCCTGAAATCAAAGGCCACCGGCACGATGGGGACCTGCGCCTTATGCGCAATCCACCAAAAGCCGCTGCGCCACCGCGGCGTCGCCTTGCGCGTGCCTTCCGGGGCCAGCGCGATCACTACGCGGTCCATCTTCGCCACTAGCTCCGCCGTCTGCGTCACCACGTCCTGCTTGCTGGAGCGATCCACCGGCAGTCCGCCGAGCCAACGCATCAGGATGCCCATCGGAAAGCGAAACAGCGTGTCTTTGCCGAGGAAGGTCACGCGGAACCCAATCGCGTACATCGCCATGATTCCGGTGGGGAAGTCCCAGTTCGAGGTGTGCGGCGCGACGATGACCACCATCTTGCGCTCGTCGGGAAACGGCACGCCACTGAAGCGCCATCCAGAGATGCGCATCAGGACGGTCGCGAGCTTCCGCATGAGCGCGTTGCCGCGTGGCGGCACGGCCGGCGAAAGCACCGGCACATTCACGATGCCGCCGTGACGTCCCGGCGGATCAGGCAACTCATCGCTCTTCGCGAGTGGCCCCAAAATGCGTGCGCTGATCAAGCCACTCACTGAGAGCAAGAGGCCGACACCAGCAAAAATCCAGGCCCAAGCCGGACCGCCATCGGCATCACGCAGAACTTCGACCAGCACGCCACCGACTAGGGGGCCCGCGAGGAACCCGAACGATCCCGCTACCTGAAACGTCCCAAACAATCCCTCGCCCGCACCGCGTCGCGCGAAATCACTCACCAGCACCAAGCTCGGCGCAAACATCAGCGCACTCAGCACGCCGCTGACCATCATCGCGAGCGGCAACCACTTGAGCGGTAAAAATCCATACATGGCGTACACAAAACCAAACGCCACATTCGCAATGATCAGCGGCCAATACCAACCAATGCGGTCAGCCAATTTACCCGCCGGCCAGCACAGCACGGCGAAGGGCAAAAGAAACAGCGACATCAACATCCCCCGCGTCGCCGCTCCCACACCGTGTACCTCTGTGAGAAAGAGCGTGAAGGTGGACACGAACACGCCAATGAGAAATCGATCCGCAAAGCCATACGCCAAGGGCATCCAACTCACCAGGCGACGGCTGTCCCACTCGTAGCGAGACGCAGGCCCACGCGGCGCTGACAACTGTGGTAAAAACGCGCCGGCAGCCGCGGCCATCAATAGCAGCACCGCCCCCACGCGATACACGCTCAGCGGATCTTGATCGATGAGGACGCCGCCCAGCGGCGCACCTACTCCCACGCCGACCATCAACGCGCCCGCTACGAGGCCCAGCGTGGCGCCGCGGCGCTCACCGCCGCTGCGGTTGGCAGCAATCATCAAGAAGGTCACCGCGGGCAGGTGCGCCATGCCATCGAGCGCGCGCCAGGCAAACAGAGCCTGGAGCGTGGGGGCCAAGCCCATGCCGATGAAGGCCACTGCGTCCACCGCGAGAAGGCCCACAACCCAGCGCCGCGTGTACGGCCAGCGGCGGTGCAGCGCCATCGCAATCGGGACCGCGATGATGCCCGCCAGCTGGTTCAGCGAGACAAAGAGATGGGCCTGAAACCGCGTGCCCCCATGCTGGTCCACCACGAGCTCGGTGAGCCCCGGGACCAAAAGCGTGATGGGGACGAGCGTGAGAAAGGTGGCCAGCGCAATTGCGCCGAGCGCTGGGGATGACGTTCGGGACACGCTAGAAATCTACTTGAAACCGTCCTCGTATAGGTCGGCCAGCCGCCCGACGGGTCCGGCGTAATCGCCTGTGCGCTCGGCCACCAATAGTGCCCCCTGTAGCTCTGGCGTCATCATCGGCGCGTTGGCGAGCGTGCGGGTGAGGGGCTGGCTGGCCAGCACGCGCTCACCGAAGCGGCGTACGTGCCGAGCGAGGGCAGGGTCGCCCGACGCGTCCGCGGCGAGCATCACCGAGCGGGGCAGCGGGAGGCCGGCGCCGATACACAGGGCGAGGGTCCGCGCGAAGCGGGCCCGCACGAACTGTGGCCGACGCTGGTAGCGTTGCGCGAGGCGGCCAATCGCGAGGCCACCGAAGACGAACCACATCACGAGGCCAATAATGGTCGCGGTCCAATACGCCGTCATCTTGCCCTGAAAAATCAGCGGGATGGGCAAGATCACTACGGCAAAGAGCGACACGAAGAGTGGGTACGACAGCCACTTCTTCACCTTGAGAATCATCTTGTGCTGCCGCGTATGGAAATCCGCGAGGTGGGTGAGCATCTCCTCGAGTTTTCCGCTCTCTTCGCCCATTGCGAGAAGGGCGGCTTCGAAGGGCTCAAAGAAGCGCCCCCCACTCCGCACCAGTGCCGCGATGTCCTGGCCCTTGCTCGTGCCCTCAAGCAGGTGATCACGAATGGCGCCAACCAATCCACCACGCGCGATGGACTTGGACAGAATCATCGGGTGCGAGAACCCCGCCGCGAGCCCCATGCGCCATCCCCGATAGAACTCCGCGCGGTCGCGGCCGTCATCGAAGCTCTTGAGGAGCGCGAGTATGCCGCTGTTCACGTACTCATCCTCGCGCGACGCTCGGCGGCTACGAGCGGACGTAGCGCCAACACGCCGAGCGCTGGTCCGATTGCCAGAATCATAAAGGCGCCGTCCCAACCCACGCGCTCCACCATCGGCGGAATCAACTGAATGGTCAGCGTGGTGAGCAAGAACCCGAAACACGTCTGCACCGTGAGCGCGGTGCCCACGGCGTGGGGCGGCACGGCCTCGGCGGCCAACACGGAGAACTGCGCCGAGTCGGCGATGACAAAAAATCCCCACGCCAGGGCCAGTACTCCCACAAGCCACGGACTGCGTCCAAAACTGAAGCCAATCACGAGTGCGATTGCACCGCTCAACAGCATCGAGCGCGAGGCGATGCGCGCGCGGCCAATGCGATCGCCCATCACGCCACCCCAAATACATCCAATGCCGCCGATGGCAATTGTGGCGAAGGCGAGCACTGCAATCCAGGGCGACTTCGCGGCATCAGCGCCTGCATGCGCCATGGCACTCGCGGCCAAGAACGCGGGAATCCAAGTCCAGTACGAGTACAGCTCCGCCATGTGTCCGAGGTATCCGCCGAGCGCACGCCGCCACTGCGGCGCGCGCGCGACTTCGCCGATGAGTCCCCACGAGAACGGGCGCGCCGGGAAGGCGAAGGGTCCGTCCTCGTACCACAGCGCGATCATGAGCGCCGCGAGCAGCGCTGACGCCGATGCCGCAATGACAGGCCATTCGAACGGCATGCCAACGAATGCCTGCCACACGTACGGCGACGCTTTCCCGACGGTGAGGGCACCAACAACCACGGCGACGGCGAGCCCGCGCCGCGCCTTAAACCAAGTGGCCGCCATCTTCATCGCTGGCGGATACACGCCCGCGAGAAACGCGCCGGTGAGCACACGCCCCGCGAGCGCCCATTCATAACTCGGGCTCCACAGCAGGAGCGCGTTCGCGGCCGCGCCGCACACGGCCGACACTGCAAACAAGCGCCGCGCCGGGACCACATCGGCCAGGTTGAGCAAGGCAGAGATGGCAGTGCCGAGCACGAAGCCCAGTTGTACTGCCGTGGCGAGTCCGCCCACCTGAGCGGGAGAGAGGCCCCAGCGGGCCGTGAGCTGTGGTGACACCGCCGAGCCGGCAAACCACAACGACATCCCCAGCAGTTCGGCGAAGGCGATGAGCAGTAGCGCCCGATGCGGAGCGCCGCCCGGAGCAGTATCTTCGCGCGCATCCCTCTCTGAGGCCTGCATCGCGTGAAAGATACGGCGACCGAACTCGAACTGCTCATCCGGTCCAAGTACGCCCTGCTCCTGCTCGATACCCCCGAGCCCGAGCGCGCTGACGAAATGCTTGCACTCATCGCCTCACGACTGTCGCTGCTGTTCTTCTCGTGGAGCCGTTCACGTGGGATTCGCCGCGGGGTCCAGCCAGGCGACCCCTATATCGAAAAGACGGCAGAGCCCACGGCCGCGTTGGCACGCGTTCCGCAGGAGGGCGTGGGGGTGTTCCACTTCAAGGGTCTGGGTCCCTTTCTTGACGACGCCGTGGTCGCGAGTCACGTCCTCGATTGCGTGGCGCACTTTGGCGCGCGACGCGGTGCGATTGTTATTTCCGGCCACGGCATCCAGCTGCCCGACTCGCTGCGCCCGCATGCGGTGACCCTCGAGTTGCCGACGCCGGATTTCAATGACCACCGCCTGCTGCTGGAACGCGTCATCCGCGAGTACTCGGCCAAGATGCCGGTGAAAGTTGAGCTGACGCACGAAGAGCGCACCCGTCTCGTGAACAACCTCGTGGGCCTCACGTCCACCGAAGCCGAGAAGGTGGTGACGAAGCTGATCATGGAAGACGGTGCGGTGCGCGGCTCCGACGTGCAGCGCGTGGCGGCGGCAAAACGGCAAGTCGTGGAGCAGGACGGCCTGCTGGAGTACTGGCCCGCCGAAGAATCCTTAGGACAAGTTGCTGGACTCGCGGGCTTCAAGGCCTGGCTCAGCAAGCGCCGCGCGGTGGTGCACGATCCGCAGCGGGCCGCGCAGTTCGGATTGGGATTTCCGCGCGGGGTGCTGTTGCTCGGCGTGCCTGGCTGCGGCAAGTCACTCTGCGCCAAGGCCGTCGCCAGCGAGTGGGGCCTGCCGCTGCTCAAGCTCGACCCCGCCAATCTCTACGACAAGTACATCGGCGACAGTGAAAAGAACTTCAAGCGCGCCATGCGCACGGCCGAGCGAATGGCGCCCATCGTACTGTGGATTGATGAACTGGAGAAGGCTTTCGCCAGCGGCGGAGATGCGGATGGCGGCGTGTCCAAGCGCGTGTTTGGAACCTTCCTGAGTTGGCTGCAGGAGCGCAAAGGCGATGTGTTTGTAATGGCCACGTCCAACGACATCGCCGCGCTGCCGCCGGAGTTCATCCGGAAGGGACGCTTTGACGAAGTGTTCTTTGTGGACCTGCCCAAAGCCGAGGCGAGGGCTGAGATTTTCCAGATTCACCTCACCAAGCGAAACCAGGACACCAAGAAGTTCGATTGTGCGGCGCTCGCCGCCGCCAGCGATGGTTTCAGCGGCGCGGAGATCGAACAGGTGGTGGTGGGCGGCCTCTACGGGGCCTTCTCTGCGGGTTCGGCCCTGAGCACCGCGATGCTCATCACGGAGATCCAGTCCACACGGCCCCTCTCGGGCACCATGTGGGAGAAGATCTCCGAGCTCCGGGAATGGGCCTCCACGCGCACGGTGGCGGCGGACTGACGCTACAAACCATTCGCCTTGCCTGCCTGTCGAATCCGCGAGTTCGCTGGTATCGTAGTGCGGTGCAGTCCCTTTCACCCTCCTCCCCGAGATATGTCATGCATTTTCGTGCCGTAGCCGCCCTTGCGGGCGTTCTTGTCCTCTCCACCGCCTGCGCCAAGTCGAGCACTGGCTCTACGGCGGGTGCCGCGCCCATGCCCGCCGCCGTCATGCCGGCGGCTCCCGCTCTCGTGAACCCGGTGGGTCGCTGGACCGTGGCCCTCACGGCGCAGGGTCAGGCCTTTGACATGGTGATGCAACTCCGAGCAGTCGAGGGCAACGAGTTTACGGGATCAATCATGAGTCAGGCCTTCGGGGAGATTCCCATCAGCAAGGCCACGCGCACCGGCAACTCGATGGTCATCAAGATCGCCGTGCCCACGGGCGATGAAGGCACCATCAATATCACGTTCGAAGGCGACACCTTCTCCGGCGATTGGTCCATGCCTGGTGACGGCTCGCGCGTGAGTGGTCGGCGGATTGTGCAGTAGGCCTCTTCACTACGAAGGCACGAAGGGTTTACGGTAAGAATAGGCAAAGGCGCGCCCCCCAAACTCTCGGAGCTTGGGGGGCGCGCGCACCTTCAGATTTGCAGCGAGCCCTTCGTGCCTTCGTGGTGAATACCCGCTAAACCGGCGCTGGCTCCTCACCCGGATTGATAAACAAATCCGTTTCCACCGCGTGCTGCGTATCGTGCAAGACTTTATACCGCCCGCCGAGCGCCATCAGCTCGCGATGCGAACCACGCTCCACGATTGCACCGTTCTCGAGCACGAGAATCTGATCCGCCGAGCGAATGGTCGAGAGGCGGTGCGCAATGACGAAAGTCGTGCGCCCCGCCCGCAGATGCCGCAGCGCCTCGCGGATTTCCTTCTCGCTCTCCGAATCCAGTGACGAGGTCGCCTCGTCGAGGATGAGCACCTGCGGGTCGGCGAGAATGGCCCGCGCAATCGCCACGCGCTGGCGCTGGCCACCGGAGAGCTTCACGCCACGCTCGCCGACGATGGTCTCGTACCCATCCGGGAAGCCGCGCACGAAATCATCGCAGTTGGCCACACGTGCCGCCGCAATCACTTCGTCGCGCGTCGCTCCGGGACGCGAGAACGCGATGTTCTCCGCCACTGTGCCATCAAAGAGGAAGTTGTCTTGGAGCACCACGCCAAGTGTGCTGCGATAATCGCGCAGGCGCAGCGTGTTCAGATCCTGCCCGCCAATCGTCACGCGGCCCTGGTTGGGACGGTTGAACGCGAGGATGATAGAAATCAGCGTGCTCTTGCCCGAGCCGCTCGAGCCGACGAGTGCGGTAGTGCTGCCCGACTTGGAGACGAAGGAGATATCCTTCAGGACAGGAATGCCCTCGCGGTACTCAAACCACACCTTCTCGAAGACCACGTCGCCGTTGGCGTTGTTCAGGCGCTGGCGCTGGTGGTCATCTTCGTCCTCGGTGGGCGTCTCGAAGATCTCGCGGATGCGGTCAAGGCCGGCGAAGGCCTCGGTAATCTGCGTGCCGATGTTGGCCATCTGCACCACGGGAAAGCTCACCAGACCCACGAAGAATATGTAGCTGATGAGGTCACCGAGCGTCATCGAGCCCTGCACGACCGCGCGACCACCTACCGTGAGGATCAGCACACCCACGAGGCCGATGATGACCGTCGCGAGCGCCCCCACGGCTGAGGTGCCCGTGATGGTGCTCGCGATGTTGCGAAACAGGCGATTCGCGCCCTTGGTGAAGACAATCTCCTCACGCTTCTCCGCGGTGTACACCTTCACCACGCGGGCTCCGCCCATCGCCTGGCCAAGGCGTCCACTCACTTCGGCTTGAATCTTGGAGCGCTCGCGAAAAATCGGTCGCAGCTTCATGAAGGCGTAGGCCATGCCGCCGCCGAACACCGCGAGCAGCACCAGCGTCATCACCGTGAGGAACCAGTTCAGGTAGAACAGGTAGGCGAGCGCGATGCCTGCCGTGAGCACGCCGCCCACCAACTGCACGATGCCCGTGCCGATGAGATTGCGGATGCCTTCCGCGTCGTTCATCACGCGATTGATCAGGATGCCGCTCTGCGTGGCGTCAAAGAAGCTCACCGGCAGGCGGAGGATGCGCGCTTGCACCTTACGACGCAGCTCCGTGATGGCGCGCTGCGCCGCGACCGAGATCACCTGCGAGAGCGCGAACGAGCTTGAGGCTTGCAGCAGCGTGGCCAGCGCCGCCGCGATGGCGATTGGCTGTAGCAACTCCATCCGCTGCTTGGTGAGCACCTCGTCAATGATCCACTTCACGCTGCCTGGCAGCACGAGGCCCGAGAGGCGATTGATCAGCATCAGCACGAGGCCAATGCCCAGCGACTTACGGTGCTGCCACATCAGGCGCCGGGTTTCTGCCCAGGCGGCCTTGTAGTTCGTGGGCTTCTTGGCGGGCTTGTCGCCCGGCTTGCTGGCTTGAACGGTCGTTGGTGCGGTCAATGCAGACTCTCTCGTGTGCGGAGCATCAGTGCCGGGTCGTCGGAAATGATGCCGTTGATGCCAGCGCGCCAGAGCTCAACGGCGCGCGCGGGGTCATTGATGGTCCAGATGTGCGTGGGGCCACCGGCGACGCGCATCATGCGCGCAAAGCCTGCAACCGGTAGCGGAATCACGTAATGAAAGCGGGGAATACAGAGGGCTTGAAACGGCAGCTGTTTGGAGCCTACTCCGAGAGCGGCTCGCGCGTACAGGGAAGTAAGCGTGCGCGAGCCAGGACTAATCGGTACGCCGGCCCGCATAAAAGGAATCAAGGCCTCGTCGAGAAAGCTCCCGACGAGCACACGATCCAGGCTGCCGGTCTCACGCAACACCTTGAGCGCCGGCTCGGCGACCTCCACCGACTTCAGCTCGATAATGAGCGGAAGGCCGCGGCAGGCCTCCAGCACTTCCCAGAGCGTGGGGATGGCGAAGCGGGCCGCGCGGAAGGGAAAGCTACGTCCGCCATCGGATGTGAAGTGCTGGCTAGCACTCACGCGCCCTAGCTCTAGGGACGAGCGCTCCCGGATGGGTCCCGAGGCATCCGTGGTGCGCTCGAGCGTGGCGTCGTGGTGCACCACGGGCACGCCATCCTTGGCTAAGTGCAGGTCAAACTCCAGCGCGTCCACGCCCAGCTCCACCGCGTGCAGCAGAGACTGCAGGGTGTTCTCCGGCCGCACGGCGCGGGCGCCGCGGTGGCCGATGACGAGTCGCTTGGTGGGATCGAGCAAAATCACCCTGCAAAATACACAGCGGGGGGTAGGCCGTTTGGCCCACCCCCCGCCGGTCCTGCTGAATTGCTGCCTACAAGGAGCTTAGAAGTTGTACGAAACGCGGGTCGTGGCGAAGCGGCCCACCGGGGCGACGCCGATAAACGACGGCACCTGGTTGTCGAGCAAATTCTGGACGTTGAGCGACCAGCGGACGTTCTGCGCGACCGGGAGCTTCCAAGAGAAGCCCGCGTCCATGAAGGCGTTGACCGGCACGCGGGTGTACGCCGTGCCACCAGCTGGCACGCTCTGGTTGTAGTTATTGAAGACGCCCGAGTTCACGTCGAAGGCATCCGCATAACGGCCGCGGAGCTCCATGCTCATGCCCTTCGCGTCGTCAGCACGGCGGAAGGTGAGCGAGGCGCGATGACGCGGGGTGTTGGCAACCAGCGGATTGGTCGGCGTGGCGCCGACGGCATCCGTGAACACGTTGCGGCTGAGCGTCGAGTAGGTCGAGGCCACCGACCACATCGGGTTAATCTGGTAGTCGAGCGCAACGTCAATACCGCGGACGTCAACCTGGCCGTCGGCGTTCTGGTAGGTGAACACCAGGTAGCTGCGATCGTAGAGATCGTTGTTGAAGGCCAGCGTACCCGTGGGCAGGCCCGCCAGCGCGGTGGTCCAGTTGGTGATTACCGTGCCGATAGCGGGGCCCGGGACGCCGTTACCGGCGAGGGCTGCCGTCACGCCCGTACCCGGAGCGCCGAGGTAGGCGCCGAGCGTGGCCGGATTGAAGAACACCACGTCGTCACCATTGATGACCTGCGTGGTCGGATCCGCCGGGCGGATCTGATACCAGTAGTCCACCGCGACGGACAGCTTGTTGCCAATCACGCCCTTGTAGCCCACTTCCCAGGTGTTGGAGAAGTTGGCGCCGAGAGGAGAGTAGTCCGTCACCGAGCTGAACGGCGTGACGGCGTTGCCAGCGAGCACGTTCCGCAGGATGAGTGGCACCTGCGTGTTGTTTGGCAACAGGCCGTTGAGTGCGTTGCGGATGTTGGTCTGCTGCGTGGCGTTAAGGCCGAACGTGCCGGCAATTGCCGCAACGAGCTGCGTGGACAGACCGCCGTTCATCACGGCCGGGAGCATCGTGGCACCGCCAACGGCCGAGCGCGTGTTGCCGGTGAAGTTGGACTGCATGCAGAGGCCGCCCGCATCCGCCTGGCCGGTGGCGCAGGTACGCGAGTACTGCCAGCCTTCCTTGGCCGGATTACCGAAGATGCGGATTTCGGTGGCGTTCGTGGCCGGGTTGTTGATGGCCGGTCCCAGGTTCGCCGACTGGCCCGACCACTGGTCGAGGAACATCGCGAACGACGCCGGTGAGTTGAAGGCGCGGTTAAACGTGAAGCGGAAGTTCTGCGTGGCCGAGAGCTTGTAGAGCAGCGCGGCGCGCGGCGAGAACTGGGTGCCTTCGATGCGTGAGTTCATGTCGCCGCGGGCGGCGCCCATCAGGTCGAGACGGTCGGTGAGGCGGGTGGTGAACTGCAGGTAGCCGCCGATCTCGGTGATGTTGTCGTCGCCATCGTTGCGACCGTTAATCGTCCCCTTGGTTTCCGGGGTGGTCGCGATGTAGTCCAAGCCACCAGTGAGCTTGGTGTTGCCGAGCGTGTAGCCCTGCTGCAGCTGTCCGACCAGCACCGTGGATTGGTCCACCACGGGGATGCCGGAACGGAGGTAGAAGGTGCCGTTGTCATCCATCGCGTCGGCGTTGCCGGAATTGGACGCGTTGTAGAAGACCTGCGCGAAGAAATCCTTATGACGGAAGCGCTGCTGGAAGTTGGTGTAGCTCCAGTTCTTCACCTGCGAGGCGCCGAAGGTCGTGGTGATTTCCATGGCGCTAGCGGCCATCGTGTAGCCAAAGGTGGTGATGGCTTCGGTATTCGGGCCTGGGCGCCAGTCGAGGCGAGCCTCGCCAGAGTAGCGCTCAAGGCTAAAGTCACGGGCCAACGGCTGGTTCCGACGGGAAGCCGGGACGCGGGCTTCGTTGCAGTAGTTGCCGGTGTATACACCAACTGTGGTCGTGGCGCAGCCGAGTTCGTTCGGATCGTTGTACTGCCAGTCGTCGGCCTTGAAGTACTCGCCCGAGACCTTAAACGCCAGCTGCTCGCCGAGCTGCTGGGCGTGGCGGCCGGCGAGGCGGAACATCGAGCGCTCACCGCCATCCAACGTCAACGTCGTGCCCTGCGCTACGGGATCGAACGGCGACTTGGTGATCACGTGGAGCACGCCAGCGCCGGAGTTCGGGCCGTAGAGCGCCGAGGCCGGACCCTGCAGGACTTCGATGCGCTCGATGTCTTCGCCCGTGCCGGTGAAGAGGAAGGGCACGTTGACGCGGAGCGAGGGGACACCGGCAAAGCGGTAGTCCTGCAGCATCAGCATCGAGGTGGAGAAGGCGTTGTTGAACCCGCGCGAGACGATGTTGGCCTGAACGATGCCACCGTTGGAGATGGAGAGACCGGGCGTCTGCTTGAGGTGGTCCGTCACGCCGATGGCACCGGCACGCTCAGCGATGCGCTCCGAGGTCACCATCGAGATGGAGTTCGGCGAGTCGAGAATCTTCTCGGGCACGCCGCGCGTCGCGGTGCTCACGACGGCATCGAGGCGCGAGACCATCTGCGCCATCGAGATGTTGAGCGTCGTGGTCTGACCGGCGGTCACGACCACGCCTTCGGTGCGCTTCTGCTGGTAGCCGCCCTGACGCGCGACAACCGCGTAGGTGCCCGCAGGCGCGGCGAGGCGATAGCTGCCGTCGGCTCCGGTGCGCACTGCCGCAACGGTGGAGTTGCCGGAGACGACAAGGACTTCAGCCGCCTCAACCGGCGCGCCGCCGTCGGACTGAGTGACCCGGCCGGCGATCGTGCCGGATTGAGCGTCGGCGGCGCCTGCGGCCGCGAAGAAGCCGAGAACTGCAAGCAACCTGCTGACGAAACGGATACGCATACGAGACATACCTCGAAGCGGTGGGATATTGAGCCCGGACGGACTCCGCCTGGTGAACGTGACCGATGTCACGCTCGCAAAGGACCCCCTAACTTCCTCTCGGAAGGCCGTCCCGTCAACCTCTATAGAGGGCCACTTGACCTAGGCCTAAACTGGGGGGTGCAATTCCGGCCTTTTGGATGGTTGCCTTTTCCCCCCGCCAGCCGTCCGTTGCAGCCCTAGCGGATGCCCAGCGCCTTGTGTGTCTGGACGGACATATGCCACTGCGGATGCGCCAGGCAGTAGGCCAGCGTCGCCGCCGTCGTCTCCGCGGCGCTTGGGCCGTCCATCGGCTGCAAGTAGAAGTGCTCAAAGGCGAGCCCGGCAAACCGCTCCGGCATGGCCCGCTCCTGGGGGAACACGAGTTTGAGCTCGTTGCCGCCCCCCACCGCCAGCGCGGCATCGGCCTTGGGACTCACGCACACCCAATCAATGCCCGCCGGAACGGGCTGCGTGCCGTTGGTCTCCACCGCCACCTCGAACCCGCGCGCGTGCAGCGCGGCCACAGCCGGCGCGTCCAGTTGCAGCAGCGGCTCCCCTCCCGTGCACACCACAAAGGGCTTTCCGCCCGCGGCCGGCCAACGCGCGGCAATCGCATTGGCGAGTTCCCCGGCCGTCGCGAACTTCCCCCCATCCGGCCCCACTCCTACGAAGTCCGTGTCGCAGAAGCTGCACACGGCCGTCGCCCGATCCTGCTCCCGGCCCGTCCAGAGGTTACACCCCGAAAAACGGCAGAACACGGCCGGGCGACCGGCGTGGAAGCCTTCGCCTTGGAGGGTGTAAAAAATTTCTTTGACTGAGTACATGGGACGGATGACGGATGACGGATGCGCAAAGGCAAATCTAGCATCCGTCATCCGTCATCCGTCCGTGCCTGCCTCAAGAAATCCCTTCTCCCGGAGTAAGCAGGCATCACACCTACCACAAGGCGCACCGTCCATGCTCGGATCATAGCACGACACCGTCATCGAATAGTCCACGCCCAGCGCTTGGCCCGTACGAATAATCTGCGCCTTGGTCATCGCAATCAGCGGCGTGAGCACGCGCAACTTGGTTGCACCCTCAACGCCCGTCTTGGTCGCGAGATTGGCCATGCGCTCAAAGGCTTCGATGTACTCGGGCCGGCAATCGGGATAGCCCGAGTAATCCAGCGCGTTCACGCCAATCAAGATATGCTCGCTCGTGAGCGTCTCGGCCCACGCCAATGCAAACGACAAGAAGATTGTGTTGCGCGCCGGTACATAGGTGACGGGAATGCCTCCGCCCACTGACGCCACGTCATCGTGCTTGGGCACGTCGATGTCTGCTGTGAGCGCGCTGCCGCCGAAAACCCGGAGGTCAATATCCGCCACCACGTGCCGCGCCACCTTCCAGTGCTCGGCCAGCGCTCGCGCTCTCTCGATTTCCACGCCGTGGCGCTGGCCGTAGCGAAACGTCAGCGCATTGACGGCGTACCCGGCTTTCGTGGCCAGTGCGAGTACGGTGGCGGAATCCAATCCGCCGCTCAAGAGCACCACGGCCGGCGTGCCCGGAGCAACGGAAGCCAGTGCCTCGCTCACCATCACGCCGTCCGCAGGCTGGCGACAATCTCCTTCAAGCGCACCGAACCAGACAGCAGCGCGTTGGCCGCGCCGGACATCTGTTCACAGGCAGCGCTCTGCTCTTCGGTGGACGCCGAGACCTCCTGCGCCGCTGCCGCGTGTCCCTCAGCCGCGCGAGCAGCGGCCGAAATGTTACCCGCTGCGGTGTTCACCGCCGCCACATTCTGATCGGCCGCCGAACCCAATCCAACGGCCGCGCTACGCGTCTGCTCGGCGGAGCTCGAGATCTCACCGAGCGCGATATCAATGCCCTGTGATGCCTGCTCGATGTCAGCCACTCGGGCCGCACCCGTGGCCATCGCCTGCGTCGTGGTGCTCACTCGGCGCGTCACGACGGCCGTCAGCTGTATCACATCCTCGGCGGCTTTCTGCGCCTGATCCGCAAGCTTTCGCACTTCGTCTGCTACGACCGCGAAGCCGCGTCCCGCGCTTCCCGCTCGGGCCGCCTCGATGGCGGCGTTGAGCGAGAGCAGGTTGGTCTGCTCCGCAATGCGGCTCACGATGCCGACGAACTGGTTGATGCTCTCCGCCGTCGCGTTGAGCTCCTTCACTTCGAGCGCGGCGTGGTCGACGGACGAGCGAATTTCGGCGAGCAAGGTGCGCGCGCGCGCAATCTCCTGACGCTTCTCGCGCGAGAGGCGCTCAATTTCGTTCGCAAGGTCGGCCACTTCCTCGGCACCGGCGCGGACTTCGTGGGCACGCAGCCGTACACTGGCGAGGGCGGTGTCGGCGTCGCGCAGCGCGGCCACTTGCACCTCCGCGCCCTCGGTGACTTCCGACATCGCCGTCGCGGTTTGGGTCGCGGCCAAGGACACCTGTTCCGCGGCAGACGTCAGTTGATGGGCTGAGGTCGCGACTTCCTCCGACGTGGTGCTTGCCACCGAGGCAACGCGCGCGAGATTTGCCGCCGAGCTGTTCATGGCCTCGGCCAGTTCCTTAAACTCGCCGGGAAGGTCGGTATCCGTGCGAATGTCCAACTCTCCGCGGCTCAGCGCGCGAGCGTGCGCCACGAGGGCGGAAAGCGGGTGGTCAATGGCGCGCGCCACGCTACTCACGATTACGAGCCCAAGCACAATTGCGCCGATTACCACCATGAGAAGGAAGCGTTGACGTTGTGCGGCTTCGTCCTGTAGCGCTTCTGTGGTGCGAGCGAGCTGCGCCGAGCGCAGGTTGCCCAATCGTTCGATGTCGGTGGAGAGTGCAGCCTCGAGGTCGCGTGTGAGCGCCGCGCGCGCGTCCGCTTCAGCGATGCGTCCGAGATCACGGAGGCGATGCGCCGCTGCGAAGGCGGTCTCCACGGCCGAGAGGCGCTCATCAATCGTGGCGACGAGCGCGACTTCAGCGGAGTTCAGGCCTGTGCTCCCATTGAGCGCCCGCTGAGCCTCATGCGCCCTCCAACCGGCCTCACGAAAAGTGGTGAGATCCTCGGCCAATCCGCGATCTAAGTACCGCCGCCCCGCCGCGATCTCGGCGGCGATGCTGCTGGTGAGCGAGGCATTAAGCGTGGTCTCGCCTCGCACCGTACCGAGTGCACTGCCCATCTCCTCGCTCAGAGTGGCGATTGCCGAACGGCCAAAGGCGCCGGCGACCATCACCAATGCGACGACGCTGCCGAGTCCGGCGACGAGTAACATACGAATGGATGTGAATCGCATTAGCGGCCGTCCTCAGCGGGAACGAGCGCGCCAGCTCGTACGCGCGTCATCACGAAGGATTTGCCGACGGGATCGCCGGTGGGAAGGAAGGCGATTTGCCCCGTGACGCCGCCGATCGCGTTCTGCGTGCCGCGCGATGCAAGCCACTCGCGGAGCTTCACCCGGTTGGGACCCACGGCCCGCAGGCCCGCCGCCATCACTTGCACGGCGTCGTAGGCGAGAGCCGCGTTGCCGTCGGGACTTTCGTTGTACTTGGCCCGGAAGTTCGCGACGAACTTCTGCGCCTCGGCGCGTGGGTCCATTGCCGTGAATGGTGCGCCCACCAGCGCACCCTCGCTGGCAGCGACGTCCGACACCACGCCCGTCCACCCATCACCACCAAGGAACTCAGCCGTGAACTCTTGCCGACGAGCCTCGCGTAGCAGGGCGATACCCGAGCGCTCGGTGCCCGCGACGAACACGAGATCGGCTTGCTGTTGCTTTGCCCATGCGACGTGCACTTCGGCGTCGCGGCCATCGGCGTCAATTGGGTCAAAGCCCAGCACCTGACCCGTGAAGGTGCGGCGGAACGCGTCGGCGAGCCCGCGCCCATAGGCATCGTTTTCGTAGAGCACCATGGCGCGACGTTTGCCAATGCGCTCGGCGAAACCTGCGAGGTCCACACCATTTGCCGAATCGCTGGAGATGACGCGAAACACCCACGGCGAAATACCCGTGAGCTCGGCAGATGAAGCGGTGGTGGCGAGGGCCGTGAGCTGGCCATCGTAGATCTTGGCGGCCGCAACCATCGCCCCCGATGTCACATGGCCGACGACGCCGCTGATCCGCGCATCGTCCACGTAGGCCTGTGCAACCTGCGCGGCTCGTGAGCCGTCACCTTGATCGTCGAGATAATCGATAGTGAGCGGTTGACCGTTAATTCCGCCGGCTGCGTTGATCTCCGCGACCGCGAGTTCGGCGCCACGCTTGTTGGCAATGCCGAAGGCTTCCGTGAAGGGTCCAGCCATTCCCAAGCGGTACTCGGACGCGGCGTCTCCGCATCCGAGTGCGGCGACGAGAAGCGTGAGCGAAATGCGGCTGAGTGGGAGCACGGCCTAGGTCATCGGTGTGGGATGGAGCGCCAACCTGTATGATTGCGCCCCGTACTGTCAGTAATCTGGACAGTCGCGGGGCGTGTGGGAACAGGTAAAGCCAGCGATTTGATGCGGTTTCGCGATTGGACGCGAATCCCTACCGGCCACCGTCGCGGAGCCTGGCGAGGTTCGCGCGGGCGCTACGGCGCTGCGGTTCGATGGCCGCGTCGCCGAGTTCGGTGCGCCGCAGGAACTCTTCGTACGCTGCGATGGCCTTCCGCTTGTCCCCGAGCTTCTCGTATAGCTCAGCCCGCGTCGCGAATGAGCGCGTGTACAGCGCGAAGCCAGGTTCGGCGAGTCCCTGCGAGATGAATCGCGAGGGCTCCAGCGCCTCGAGGTAACCAACGGCCCACGCTGTATTGCCGACGGCGTCCAACACAAGCGCGCGCGCGTAGGCCCGCTGCCCTGCAAAGGAGAGGCGCGCGTCCTTGAGGGAATCCGGTGGCGGAAACGCCGCGGCGATCTCGCGAGCCCGAGCGGTGTCGCCGCGGGCTAAGGCTTCGAGCGCGTCGAGGTCAGTTTGCGGGACGTTTACGAGTCCCGGCAGGCGACGCAGCGTGTTGGAGAACAAGGTGTCGCCCGTCACTAGATATGACGTGTAGATGACGCCGCCCGCCGTAGCGGCCAGTTGCGCGAGGATGCCCTGACTGCCCGAGGCGATACGGCGTGCGCCCTCGGCGAGCTGCCGTCGCTCTGCGGCGCTCACGGTTCCGGTGATGCCAGCCTTCATTCCGGTTGCGTACCAGCCCATGACCTGCTGGAATGGTGAGTTCGTGAACGGGAACACGCTGTCCACCGTTGCCGCGACGGCTAGGATTTTATCCAGCTCGGACGCATTGCCTACGCTGCCCGCGGCGTTGACGGACATCGCGAGCGAGGAGATGCGCTCGTTCGCCGGGACGCGTCGAAGCTCAGTCGCGGTAGCCTTGGCATAGACATCGCGCATCAAGGTGAAGGCCAGCGACGAGTCCGCGAGCGTCAGGAAGGACACCTTTTGCAACTGCAGGCCAGGGCCGCGCAAGGCCGGACGTTGCAGCGCGCGGTCGAGCGTCGCGAGCGCGGAGTCCACCTTACCTGCTGCAAAGAAGCCCGTGGCAAGCGCGGTGTAACCCGCGCCGGCGTCTGGATCTGCACGCGTCCAGCCACGTGCCATCTCGAGACCCACATCGCGCGCGCGATCGCGCGCACGGGCAATCCGCTCAACGCCATACGCGTCGCGCTGTGCCACGCTCGTGAAGAGCAGGACCGTATCGCCATCGAGGACTCCGCCGGACTGTGGATTAGACATCCCCTGGTACTGCGTGACGAGATGGCTGTACGCGAGGTGGAAGCTGGAGTCGATCTCAATAGCGCGACGGAAGCTCGCCACCGATCTGTTGTAGCGCCGTGAGACCTCCGCGACGGAATCCGTGGAGTCTCGCTGCATGTGGAAGTACGCGTCGCCGAGCCCGTACCATCCCTCCGCCACCAAGGAATCGGAGGCGAGCAACGCTTCGTAGATGCGCGCCGCTTCCATGAGCTGCGCGCGCGCGGCAGGACCGCCTCCGTCTTCGGAGCCCAGCATGCCCTGCGCCAACGCGAGGTGGCCACGCACCAGCGCTTGTTGGCGAGGCGGCAGCCGATCCGAGAGATCCACGGCGCGCTGTGCCGTGCTGATGTAGACAGGCCCCTGTCCAGCGCCCCAACCGAGGGCCAGTGCGCGCTTGTGCCAGGCGAGTGCAAACGTCGAGTCGGCCTCGATTGCCACTCGCAGCGCGGAGTCGGCCTCGGCCAAGCGCCACGAATTCAAAAAGCGCACGCCGTCGAGGTACGAGCGGTACGCCGTGATCGAAGTCGTGGTCTGGCGCGCCACGTCAACGCTGGCTGAGGTTTGGCCGCCAGCGACGTCGAGGAGGTATCGCGCCAAATCATCAAACAGCGGGCGAGGATCAGCGCTCAGGGCCGCGGCGCGCGTGACCGTGTTAAGCGAGCGTCCGCTCCGTACGTCGTATAGTCTCGCCACCACCACGAGTGAATCCTGCGTCGTGGAAATCTGGCCCATCACCAGCGTGCCAGCGTTACCGCGCCGCGCAATCTCCTGCGCGCGGTCCAAGTCCACGCGCCGCGTTTCCACCCCTGCGTCGGCCACGTACTTGAGCGTGCGTTCGTAATCCATCACCTGCAGGTCGGTCCACTGGGTGAGCGCCATCGTCAGCATATTCACGGCGCCGTCACGCAGCCATTGCACTTCGGGGTTTCCGCTCTGGATTTCAAAGGGCACCACCGCATAACTCTTCCGCGGGTCGCCCTTGCCGCCGCCCTTGTCGCTTGTGGCGATGAAGATCGTGACCAGCGAGGCGAAGATTGCCACTAGGGCGCCGCCCATCGCGGCCTTGGGTGGTGCCTTCTTGGCCTTCATCGCACCAATGGCCCGCGTGGCCCCGCTGCCCGGCGTCGGTGTCCACGAGGCGGCGACCACCTCAGCCATCTCGCGCCCGGTCGCCCAGCGCTTGTCGCGATCCTTCGTGAGCGCACGGTCAATCGCTACGGCCGAGCCCTCCGGCACGCCGGCTACCGCATCGGCCAAGGGCTTCGGCGTTTCGGTCAAATGCTTCACCAGCATGCCCGCCACGTTGCCACTGTCCACCACCGGCTTGCCGGTGAACATCTCGTAGCCTACCAGCGCCAGCGCGTAGAGATCGCTGCGTCCGTCAATCGTGCTCTCGCCCGTGGCCTGCTCCGGGCTCATGTAACGGGGGCTCCCGAGAATCATGCCGGTCCCCGTCATGTTGCCGCTATTCTCCAGCGCGCGCGCCACGCCAAAGTCCGTGAGCATCGCGCGGCCGGTCTCGCGGTCAAGCAGGATGTTCTCCGGCTTCACGTCGCGGTGCACGATCCCGTTGGCGTGCGCGTAGTCCAACGCCATCGCCAGCTCATGCAGGATTTTCTCGGCGCGAGCGGGCTCCACGTTGCCTTCGCGCGCGAGTAAGTCGCGCAGCGATTCGCCCGGCACCAACTCCATCACGAAGTAGAGCAGGCCGTCGGCCTCGCCCGCGCTGTACACCGCGACGATATTCGGATGCCGCAGCTTGGCCACGGTGCGCGCTTCCATTAGGAAGCGGCCCTTCAACTCCGGATTCAGCGCGACGTCGCCGCTGATGACCTTAATGGCCACCGCGCGATGCAGCGTGCGGTCGGTCGCGCGGAATACGCTCCCCATCCCGCCTTGGCCGAGCAACGATTCGATTTGGTACTGCGTGCCGAGTCGAGCTTCGAGTGCGGAACGGAGTGCGTCGCTGGTCATCCCTTCGCCTTGCCGCGGCCGTGGCGAGCCGCGGGCTGCTGTTGCGTGAGGCAGTGCAGGGTGCCGAGTCCCCAAACCAGGTCCACGGCGTGGATGCCCACAATTTGCCGCTCGGGCATAAGCTCCGCGAGGGTGTTCAGGGCGATGCGGTCGTTGGCATCGTTGAACGTGGGCACGATGACTACCCCGTTCGCGATGTAGAAGTTGGCGTAGCTCGCCGGCAAACGCGTGCCATCCATCACCACGGGTCGCGGGTACGGCAGCGTGACGACGCGCATGGGATTGCCTTCGGCGTCGGTCGCGCTTTGGAGGCGTCGGACGTTGTCCAGAGAACGGGCGTGATTCTCGTCGGCTGGGTCTTCCTCGTGCGCGAGCACCATCACGCCCGGTGCGACGAACCGCGCGATGTCATCCACGTGGCCGTGGGTGTCGTCGCCCACGCAACCTTCGCCCAGCCAGATAGTCTTGGAAATGCCCAAGGTCTCGGCGAACATCTGTTCGTAATCGGCGCGCGAGAACCCCGGGTTCCGCACCTGCACGTCTGTGAGCAACCACTCTTCAGTGACGAGCATCGTGCCGCGGCCATCCGTTTCGATGCCGCCACCCTCAAGGATCACGCGGCCCTTGCCGTCGTGGCGCTGCGGCTCAATGAGCGGCAGGCCTGTGTGCGCAGCGACAAACGCCCCAATCTCCGCGTCGCGGTGGTAGTTGTCGTACTTGGCCCAGGCGTTGAATCCCCAGTTCACGGCCTGCACCTCCCCATCGTGATTGTGCACGAAGGTGGGCGCCGAGTCGCGCAACCACACGCGGTCGCTGGGGCAGAGGTGCAGATGGATGCGGCCCTGCTTCACCTCATGCATGCGCAGCGCATGCCAGGCTTCCTCTTCGGTCTTCTCGTCGTTGACGAGGATGTGCACGCGTTCGTGCTCGGCCAGCGTGCGCGCAATCTCCGCATAGACCCAAGGGATTGGACCGAACTTACCGGGCCAATCTGGCTCGTGATGCGGCCAAGAAATCCAGGTCGCGTCGTGCCGCTCCCACTCGGCCGGCCAACGCACACCAACAGATGGCGCCTGCGGGGCTGCTTTCTTCGACGCGCTCAACTTCCAATCCAACGTGAAAGAATCGGCTCGTAGGCATCCACGCGCCGGTCGCGCAAAAACGGCCAGTTGCGACGCGTGTATTCGATGAGCGCCGGATCGCACGTCGCAATCAGGGTGTGCTCGCCCGTCTCCGCCTGCGCGAGATAGCGCCCGTACGGATCTACGATGAACGAATGGCCAAAGAACTCGATGCCATCCGTGCCGGCTTCGGGCTCGAGGCCCACGCGGTTTGGTGCCGCCACGAACACGCCGTTGGCGATCGCGTGTGCACGCTGCGCCGTGCGCCAGGCATCCACCTGAGCGGCGCCCCACTCAGCCTTCTCCGCCGGATGCCAACCGATGGCCGTGGGATAAAACAGAATGTCGGCGCCCAGCAATGAGGTGATGCGCGCGCCCTCAGGGTACCACTGGTCCCAGCAGATGAGCACGCCAATGGTGGCGTAGCGCGTCTTCCAGACCATAAAGCCGCCGGCCTCGCCATCGGGGCCACGCAGGCCAGGCGGCTGCACCGGTGCGTCACTCTCCCCCGGTGCGAAGTAGTACTTCTCCTCAAACATCGGATCGTGCGGGATGTGCATCTTGCGATACACACCGAGAGACGTGCCGTCGGCATCAATCACCACGGCAGAGTTGCGGTACACGCCCGGGCCCTGCTTCTCATAGATGGGCACCACGAGCACGACGGCCAGTTCCTGCGCGAGCTTCTGCAAGGAGGTGACCGTCGCGCCGCCTACTGGTTCCGCGAGATCAAAGCGCGAGGAGTCGAGCTTCTTGCAGAAGTAGGGTGCGTTGAACAGCTCCTTCAGACAAATGATCTGCGCGCCTTTCGCGGCCGCATCACGGATACGGACCATCGTGGCGGCGAGAGTTTTCTCGGCGGTCTCCAGCACGCCGTCCTGAATGACGGCGACGGTAAACGGGGCGCGGGTTTCCTGGCTCATGGAGCGGAATTTCGCCCGATTACTCTCGTATCGCTACCACGATATCCATCACGTTTGTACCGGTCAGGCGACTCGGTAAAATGGCCTTGGCGGCGTCGAGCGCGCCGAACGCATCGCAGCGTTCGAGTGCGCGCTGGGGCTCGGCACCCTGCGCCTTGCTGAAGGCCCAAGTCGAGTGGCTCACAAGGGCGCCTGCCGCAGGCGCTGGTCCATCCTGCCCATCGCTGCCAGCGGCGAGGAGGGAAGCCTTGGTGCCAAGATCGGCCAATGTCTCTGCCGCAGAGAGCGCGAGCTGCTGGCAGCGCCCACCGAGCCCGTGATTCTCGGGAAGCCGCACGGTGGTCTCGCCGCCCCAGATAAGGCAAGTCCCCGGCGCCGCGCGCGCGAGCGTGTGTGCGAGTACGCGGCCGGCCGCGGTGGCATCGCCGGTGAGACTCGTCAGCGATAACAGAACCGGAGCGTAGCCCATGCGCTGCGCCGCGGCCGCGGCGCCGTCGAGTGCGGCGGAGTTGCCAACAACGAAGGGCTCTTCAACTCGGGCAAAGACTTCACTGCCAGGCTTCGGCGTCTCGGGCACGGCGCCAGCGCGCATGGCGCCAAGTGTAGAGGCGAGCGAGAGCGGGATTTGTCTGGCGAGTCCTGCGTCTCGCAGAATACGCTCCACGTGCCAAGCGCTGAGCGGGTCCGGTGAGACCGGGCCTGACCCGATCATCGAGGGATCTTCGTTGGGCACGTCCGCCAACAGGATGGGAATGACGCGTGCGCACTCGAGTGCGGCGGCCAACCGCCCGGCGCCCCATCTCGAGAAGCGCTTGCGCACGGCGTTGATGCGATTGATTGGCACGCCGGCACCGAGCAACAAGGCGTGCAATTGGGCGAGGTCTTCCTCGCGCACGCCGGAGATTGCGGATCCGATGAGGCTCGACGTTCCGCCGGAGATGCAAACAATCACCACGTCGTCGCGGCCGATGCCCTCGAGCAGGGCACCCAAGCGGTCCGCCGCGTAATGCGACCTGAAGCCGGGTACGGGGTGGTCTCCGACCAGCGACTCCATTGTTGAAGGAAACGAGGGGCTCGGCGTGGCAGCAACGCTCACGACAAGCCCCCCAGCAACGGTCAGTCCCTTGCTCTTGCAATGCTCCACGGCCGCAGCGGCCATGGCATTCGCTGCCTTACCGCAAGCAATAATCCAATGCGGCCGGTCGCGCCCCAGCTCCAGAGTGACCTCGCGCTCTGCGAGGCCACGCCTCACCGCGAGCGCAGGGTCCGCTGCGTTGAGCGCAGCCTCGTAGAGATCGAGCAGCGCCCGCAGCTCAGTTTCCGCTGCGCGTCTTGCGCACTGCTTCAGTGAGCTCGGTATACGACTCCGCCGAAAGTTCGGAGAACGGACGCATCACGTGGGCAATGCGGCCATCCGGGCCCACAACAAAGAGCACGCGCCGAAGCACGTTGGCCGCCGGGTACTTCACATCGTACAGCGCGCCCACGGTCGCTTCCCGGTCACTCAGGAAGGTCATCGGGAACTTTTCGTCCTTCGCCCAGGCCGCAATGGTGTCCACGGGATCGGTGGACACGGCTAGGACCGTCACGCCGCTGCCACCGTTAAACACGTTGGCGTACTGGTCCCGATACGTCTGCATCTGGACCGTGCAGCCGCGGGTCCGAGCGCGTGGATAGAACGCAATGACAACGGTTTGGCCCCTTAAGTCAGACAGTTTGACGGGGTTTTGACTCACCCCAACCATAGTTGCCGCCGGAAGCGTGAAGTCGGGTGCAAGGTCGCCGACGTTCAGGCCTGTACCAGCTGTTTGTTGCGCGCCAAGGGCAGTCGAAATGACCAGGGCCGATGCCGCTGTCAGAGCACGGAAGGAAAGTGTGGACATAGTCGGAGTCTGAATTTTTGGGAAGGGAGAGCGCTGCCACCACAAAGTGGGCAACAGCGCCCACTCCAATGTACCAACCACGAGGTGGGCCTAGGAGGTCCATAGGTGGAACACTTTGCTCTCGGAATAGTTCTCGATGCAACCGACCAATTTGAATCCGGCCAACCTGCCGGCGGTGGCCAGCGACCTCTCAGCCCTTCTGCATCGCTTGGGTTTTGACGTCGTGATTCGCGATCCCAGCTCGGCGGATGTCATCGCCCACTCCCCGGGCGCCGAGACCGAACTGATCGCGGCCGAGCCGGGAGACGTCCGGGTCGCGGCCGCACGCGTGGCCGGCGTCTCGTTGCGCGTGGAAGTCGTGCTGCGGCGCACGGGGGCGCTGGATCTAACCCCGAGGCAGCTATCCGTAGCCAAGCTGCTAGAGCAGGGCAAGCGCAACAAGGACATTGCATCGGCCCTCAAGATCAGCACGCACACGGTGCGCCGGCACTTGGAGCAGATGTTCCGCCGACTCGGCGTGCGAAATCGCGCCGGCGCGGTGGCCGTGATGCAAAAGTACGGACGTCGTAGCTGACGGAAGCTGCAAAAAGCTGACGAAACACTCCCGGGACGCTCCCGGGACGACCGTCGGACGGAGGGGGAACTCTACCCTCGTAGCCTTCAGGCGTAACCTCCACCGGAGCGCCACATGATCGCATCGCAGTCCAGGAATTCGCTCGCCCTCGCCGGCCGCCCCCTGCCGTCCACGCCCCGTGCGCTCGGTACGGAGTTGGCCGCACTCCTGCGTTCGCTCGGAGTGAACGCCGCCGTCACTGACCCCAACGGTACGCTGCTCGCGGCGACGCCTGAAGGGGCAAAGGCCCTAGCATGGCAGGGCCAGCCGTCTAAAGTCGGTGTGGAGGTTCGCCTCTGCGGGCAGTCGTTCCGAGTGGTGCTCGCCAAGCGGGGCCAAAATGAGGTGCAGCTCGATCTCACGCCGCGTCAACGCGTGGTGGTCGAGTTGATTGCCCAGGGCCTGAGGAACCGGGAGATTGCCCAGCAGCTCGGTATTTCCTTGCACACCGTGCGGCGCCACGTGGAGGCCCTGCTCAAGCGGCTCGGCGTGCCCACGCGTGCGGCCGCGGCGGTGCTGCTGCGAGAGGCGCTTCACCACGAAGCTGTTTCCTCGCCCCACCGCGCGGCCTAGTTCCGCACGGGCCGAGTCCGCAGGGGCCTAGTTCCGCAGGGGCGGCGCGCTATCGCTACTGCTACCGCGCGCCGCTTCTGCGTCGAGCACTCGTAGGGCGCCGGGCACGCAGGCCACAGTGATGCGCTCTCCTGCGGCCTGATGCAACTCGCCGTCAAGTTCCAGCCACGGACGGCTACGACAGGTGATGGTGAAGCTCGCCGCAGCCGTATGCGAAACCGCGGGATGCTTGAGATGCGTGCCCGCGAGTGCGCGGGCGAGGAGGGGAAGGCGGCCGGCGCGAATGCCGTCTTCGAAGAGCACTGCATCGAGCCGACCGTCGTCCACGAGGGCGTGAGGGGCGATGCGAAACGCACCGCCGAATTCCTTCCCGTTGGCGATCACCAGCATGAGCCGCCTGCGCATCGGAGCGGGGTCCACGCCGAGCATACCTTGAACGCGGGCCTCGAGGCCATGAAACTCCATCAGTTCTCGGAGCGCCGCCACCACATACACCGACGGGCCGCGGAGCCATCGCACCCGCTTGGTGGCGTGCAATACTGCGACGTCGAACCCCAATCCGGCGACGTTGGCAAACCACGCATCATCCACGCGGCCCAGATCCACGCGGCGTTCCACGCCTCCGCTGGCAATGAGCTGTGCCATCGCATGCAGGTCGCCGGCCGGAGCACGCAGGTTCTTGGCAAAGTCATTTCCCGTTCCAGCCGCCACAAACGCCATGCGTGCTGGGGAGCCGGCTTTGGCTAGGGCCACCGCACATTTGCCCCAGGTCCCGTCACCACCAATGGCTACGATTGTCTCGGCGCCGTCGTCCAGCGCTTGGTGCACGAGGCGTACTTCGTCACCGGGGGCCGTGGTAGCCTGAAAGTCCGTGATGCCATGTTTTGCAAAAGCCGTCCTCACGGCAGCGTGCATCCGCGCGCCGCGGCCGCGACCCGAAGCCGGATTCCAAATGACGCGAATCATGAAGGGCGAATCACGGGCGCTGGATCACGAGAGTCGGTTTACGAGAGTCGGTTTACTTACCGCGAATGCTGGCGGCGAGCGCCTGTGTCTCGGTGTCCGGCGCGGTGCCCAACTCGGCCAAGAGCTTCTTGGCGAAGTCGTCGTAGATCTTGAGCGCGTCCGCGCGCGCGCCCACGCGCACGAGAAAATTCATCAGCTTGCGAATGATGCGCTCCTCGAAGTGCACGAGCCGCACAATCTTGCGCACCCACTGCGTAGCGATGGTGAGGTTGGACTCGGCTTCCAGCTGATCGAGGAACTTCATCGCGTAGCCGAGCGCGGTCTGGCGAATGCTCTCGCGCTCGTCCTCGAGCCACTGCTCAAAGCCAGGCGCGTCGGCGAAGAACCCCGGCATGAGCGCGCCTTTGTACAACTCGAGCACGCGCAGATACTGCCCGGCCTCTCCAGCCACGTGCAAGGCTTGGACGTCCGTCCACACCAGGCTGCGGTTCAGCTCGAAGTTCTCGTCGCCGACGTTGACGATGACGTCCTTGCCCAAGGCTTCGCGAATAGCATGCAACGCCTTGCGCAGCGCATCGCGCGCTCCGCTCTGATCTACCTCAGGCCAGAACAGCGTCGCCACTTTGTCGCGCGTGTGGCTCCCAAAGGGCTGGGCAGCCGCCAAATAGGCCAGCAGCGCCACGCGCTTGGTCTGCGAGAGGAAGGCGGGGGCGGTCTCAGAACCCGTGAGGGTTATGGCGCCCAGTAAGGAGAGCTGGAGCAAAGAGCGAGGAGCGAAGAGCGAAAGAGAAGAGCGAAAGAGAAGAGCGAAGTAGCGAAGAGCGAGGGGAGAAGGTACCAAGGTCCGAAGAAGAAGATATGGTCAGGAGTGGGCTTGGGGGAAGAACGAAGGGGAGCAGCCGTTTCCGGCTCCTCCCCTTCATGCCTTCAGGCCTTCAAACCTCGCTCTTCAATACTTCGCTCTTCTCGTTCGCTCCTCGCCGTTACGACGCCAGTTGTCGCAACACGTAATGCAAGATGCCGCCGTGTCGATAGTAGTTCATCTCCTCCGGCGTGTCGATGCGGCTCCGCACCTGGAAGGTCTTGTCGCCGGCCTTCACGGTGAGCGTCGCACGCGGGGTCATCGCATCGCTCATGCCCTCGATGCTGATCTCCTCAAAGCCTGTGAGACCCAAGGACTGGCGCGTCTCGCCATTCACGAACTCCAACGGGATCACGCCCATGCCCACGAGATTGCTACGGTGAATGCGCTCAAAACTCTCGGCGATGACAGCGCGTACGCCGAGCAGCATGGTGCCCTTTGCCGCCCAGTCGCGTGACGAGCCCGTACCGTATTCCTTGCCTGCGATGATGACGAGCGGCGTGCCCGCCGCCTGATACGCCATGGACGCCTCGTAGAATGAGGTCGGCTCGGCGTTCGGCGCAGTGCGCGTCCACCAGCCTTCCATGCCTGCGGTGAGATCGTTCTTCAGGCGGATGTTGGCGAAGGTGCCGCGCATCATCACCTCGTGGTTACCACGACGCGCGCCGTACGAATTAAAGTCTGCTTTCGCGACGCCCAGCGACTTGAGCCACTGACCCGCTGGCGACTTCTCGGCGATTGAACCGGCCGGCGAGATGTGGTCGGTGGTGATGGAGTCGCCGAACATGCCGAGCACGCGGGCCTTCGCAATCTGCTTCACGCCGGGCGCCGTCTTTGACATGCCTTCGAAGTACGGCGGATGCTTCACATACGTGGACTTGTCGTCCCAGGCGTAGCGATTGCCTGTCGGGACCGGGATGGCCTTCCACGCGTCATCGCCGCCGAACACATCGCCGTATTCCTTGGTGAAGTGCTCACGCTTCACGCTTGAGAGCACCACGTCCTCAACTTCCTTCGTGCTCGGCCAGATGTCGCGGAGGAACACGGGGCCGTCGGTACCGACGCCGAGGGGCTCCTTGTCGAGATCAATGTCTACTCGCCCCGCGAGCGCGTAGGCGACAACGAGTGGCGGCGAGGCGAGATAATTGAAGCGCGTTTGCGGATTCACGCGGCCTTCAAAGTTGCGGTTGCCCGAGAGCACGGCCGCAACCGTGAGCTTGCCGTCGTCGATGGCCCTGCTGATGGTCTCTGGCAGTGGGCCCGAGTTGCCGATGCAGGTGGTGCAGCCGTAGCCGACAATCTGGAAGCCCAGCGTGTTGAGCGCGGGCTGCACGCCAGCCTTCTCGAAGTAGTCGCGCACGACCTTGGAGCCAGGTGCCAGCGAGGTCTTCACCCAGGGCTTGGTCTTGAGTCCCTTGGCGACCGCCTTTTGCGCAAGCAGGCCAGCGGCGAGCATGACGCTTGGGTTGGACGTATTGGTGCAACTCGTGATGGCGGCGATGACCACCGCGCCGTCCGTGAGGTTGAACTCGTGATCGCGGTGCGAGGTCTTCACGCTGCTTGGCGTGAGATCAACGGCAACCGTGGTACTGCCACCTTCGGAGACCATCGCCGCTGCGGCTGAGCCGGGGGACTTGGTCGCAGCCGATGCTGCCATCCGCTCACGTTCGGCTTTAAACGACTCGCCGTAGTTGGCCTTCATGTTGGTGAGCGCAATGCGGTCCTGCGGACGCTTCGGGCCAGCAAGCGAGGGCACCACGGTGCTGAGGTCGAGTTCTAGCGTGTCGGTGAACACCGGATCCGGCGTCTCGTTCGTGCGAAAGAGGCCCTGCGCCTTGGTGTATTCCTCCACCAGTTTCACCTGATGCTCGCTGCGGCCAGACAGACGCAGGTACTTGAGCGTCTCGTCGTCCACCGGGAAGAATCCCATCGTCGCGCCATACTCAGGGGCCATGTTCGCGATTGTCGCGCGGTCGGCGAGCGAAAGGCTCGCGAGACCGCTCCCGAAATACTCCACGAACTTGCCCACGACCTTCTTCTTGCGGAGCATTTCGGTGCAGGTGAGCACGAGGTCTGTTGCGGTTGCTCCGAGCGGGAGCTTGCCCGTCAGCTTGAAACCGATGACTTCGGGAATCAGCATGGACACGGGCTGGCCAAGCATCGCCGCTTCAGCTTCGATGCCACCGACGCCCCAGCCGAGCACGCCCAAGCCGTTGATCATCGTCGTGTGCGAATCCGTGCCCACGAGTGAATCGCAGTATACGGCCTTCTGGCCATTCTCTTCGCCCACAAACGCGACTTGGCCCAGGTACTCGAGGTTCACCTGGTGACAGATGCCCGTGCCGGGAGGAACGACGCGGAAGTTGCGCAGCGCCGTGCCGCCCCAGCGCAGGAACTGGTAACGCTCGCCGTTGCGCTCGTACTCAAGGTTCGTGTTGATGAGTTCCGCGGCGTCTACGCCGTACTCATCCACCTGCACGGAGTGGTCAATCACCAAGTCTACCGGCTGCAGCGGATTGATCTTCGCGGGATCGCCGCCGAGCTTGGCGATGGCGTCGCGCATCGCAGCGAGGTCCACCACGCAAGGTACGCCAGTGAAGTCCTGCAGGAGCACGCGCGCGGTGCGGAAGGCGATTTCCTTGTCTACCGTGGCCTTCACGTTCCAGGCGGCCATGGTCTCGATGTCGCCCTTTTTGACGAATCCACCATCCTCGTTGCGGAGGAGATTCTCGAGCAGCACACGCAGCGAGAAGGGCAGGGTCTTCAGTTGCGAGCCGGGTAAGCCGGCCACTGCATCGAGACGGTAATAGATGTACGACTGACCGTCGACGGTCAGCGTGGAGCGGCTGTTGAAGCTGTTCTGGGAGGACATGCTGAGTCCTAGGGGGAGTTCGGCCTGAGCCACTGGCGGCGGGCTACGCCCGCTCGCCAGGCTGAAGTGCAATCTAAGGCTCGGAGCGCTCAATTGCAGGACAAAAGACGGATGACGGACGCGAACGGCGGTCGCGCGCGGTTCGAGCTTCCGTCATCCGTCTTCCGTCCCCACCCAGATCCTCAGTCAGAGCCGTCCTCGAGGATTGGCATTTCCATGGTGTAGTGCCGGTCCTCCCCACTCACCGCCTCCACAGCAATTGCCCCCGTGGGGCATTGGTGCACGAAATCCCCATCAGCCCGGGACCACTCCACTGGGCTATGGAGCACGGACGCTTTTCCGTCCCGCCCCATGGTCATCATGCTCGGGGCGATGGTCGCGCACATGGTGCAGCCGGTGCACTTGTCTCGGTCCACCTGGACCTCCACCATCCGGCGGGGCCAGACGCCACCGAGCAGAAGGGAGGTGCCCACGCGGTCAAGCGAATCCACGGCGGCTTCGTAGCCAAGCTGGATGATCCGCTCCACGTGACCGAAGCTGAACCAGTTGTAGTGCCACACCGCGGGCCGTACGAGTAGCAGGGGCGGCCCGCTCCAGTTCGCCAATTGCTGGGACTGCAGGCTCTTCATCATGATCTGCGCGCTGCGCACATAGATGGCGGCGAAACCCTTCTCGCCCACGCGCCTGGCCCGCGCGATGTTGCTTGAGCCCACGTCCACGGCAATCACGGCGTCCATCCCGTATGAGGCCGCCATCGCGGGCACGTTGTCGGCGATGCCGCCGTCGGCGCAGGTACGTCCAGCAATCTTGGCTGGCGGGAAGAATCCGGGTAGCGCGCAGGACGCGTACACGGCGTCGGCTACTTGGACGTCCTCGAGGCCCGGCAGGCCGAACAGCACCTGCGACGCGCTCTCCAAATCCACGACGTTCACAAGCAAGCGGCGCTTGAGATCGCGGAACGTGCCTTTGGGCACGATGTCGTCAATGAGCTTGTGCAGCGGCCGCGCCAAGTACAGCGATGGCGAAAGCATGCGCCGCGTCACCATCCCCACGTGGTTGATCTTGAACAGGTCGTTCTTGGTGAGGGACTTGGCGCGCGTGATCATCTCCGGGATGGGCATTCCACCCACATACGCGGCGGCGATGAGCGAACCGATGCTCGTGCCTGCCACCACGGTCGGCGTGATACCGCGTTCCTCAAAGGCCTTGAGCACCCCGATGTGCGCGAAACCCTTGAGGCCGCCGCCGCCAAGGACGAGGGAGACCCGCGGGGGAAGCACGAGGGTGGACCGATGGGCATCGTTCATGGAGGTTGAAGTTGGACCCCGTTGGCACATTCATCAATAGAGGTGGCCGCAGAGTATCTTTTCAGCGTCCTCTTCCGATCCTTCCCATGAGTAGTCCAAACCTCCGCCTCCTCGTCACCGGCGGCACCTTTGACAAGCGCTACGACGAACTCCACGGCACGCTCGCCTTTAGCGAGACGCACGTGGAGGACGTGCTGGCACGCGGGCGCTGCAACCTCGCGTTAGCAATTGAGGTGTTGATGTTGAAGGACTCCCTCGATCTCACCCCCGCCGATCGCGCGCGCATCGTCGCGGCGGCTGCGGCGAGCGCCGAGTCCCGGATTGTCATCACGCATGGCACGGACACAATGGTCGAGTCGGCGCGGGAGCTGGCGAACGCGAAGCTCGAGAAGACCATTGTCCTCACTGGCGCAATGGTTCCCTACGTCTTCGGCAGCTCAGACGGACTGTTCAATTTGGGCTCGGCCCTCTCATTCGCCCAAGTGCTGCCGGCTGGCGTGTATCTCGCCATGAACGGGCACTTCTTCCCGTGGAACGACGTCCGCAAGAATCGCGAGCTTGGCGTATTCGAGCCGCTGACCCGCTAGCGGCGCCATTGTCGGGCCGAATTGGGTCCCTATTCAATCGAGTCACTGCTCGGTGAGGTCTGCATGATTGGTCCACTGCATCGAGGTACGGTGCTGCTCGCTGCGCTCTGTACAACGTTCGCGCCGCAGGCGCTGTCCGCCCAGCAGGCGCCGCCCACGGACGTCGCAGCGGTGCATGCGCAGTTGCTGCGCGCCGCACAGATCAGCGATCCCACCCTGCGCGCCGCGCGGGCGCGGCTCGCTGCGGAGCGTGCTCGCGCCAGGCTTGCGGACATCGGCCCGGTGACGGGCCTCGACGCGGAGTTCGCAGATGGACTCGGTGGCAACATCGCGACGGGAAATCTCACGCTGACCGCGAGCCGACCCTTCGTGGGGAGCGTCCGCCGGCGCGCCGCACGCGACCTTGCCGCGGCAGACGTCCAAGCGCTGGACCGCGAGATTCTCGCTCTCGAGCGGGCGCTGGCGCTCCAGTTGACCAGTGATCTCGCCGCGTCCGTGGGGTCCACGCGCATTGTGCGGCGCCTAGAAGCCAGTGACGCCTGGCTCGCCGACGCGGAGCGCTCATTGACCGCCCGCTATGCCAACGGCGAGGCACGGTATCTCGACGTACTTCGCGTGCGCACTGAACGACTACAGCTGGCCGCAGAACGCGCATCGGAGCTTGGCGCACGACGGATGGCACTCGCAGCGCTCAGGCTACGCGTTGGCTCCGCCGGGGCTGACGATTCGCTCGGGGCCCTGGTGCAGCATCTCGCGTCGAGCGATGACACGACACCGTGGCTCGCGCTCCTCGGCGCGCGGCCGTCCACCGACTCGCTACTCGACTTGAGCGACGCGCTGCGTGAGGCGCGCGGCGCCGAGCAGCGCACGGTAGCCCTGCGCGCACAGCAAGTGGCCGAGCAACGGGCGCAGTGGAGCGGGCTCGCGGGTCTGCAGCGAATCGGTCCCGACAATGGCGGTCCGTCAATCGGCATCGTCTTGGGTCTTAGCACCACGCTGCCCTTTACGGCGGCGCGAGGAATTGCCTTGACGCAAGCGGCGGCCGACGCGGACGTCGCGGCGGCTGGTGTCGCGACCGCCGTGGCGCGCGCTTCAGCCGCTGCCGCGCTCGAGTCTGCGTTAGCCCGCGATGACTCCGCGATGGAGTTGCTACAGCTCTACGCCGGCGTCCTCGGCGCCGCCTCTGCGAGCGAGCGCGACGCCGCGCTCACGCACTACCGCAACGGCTCACTCTCGCTACTCGAGCTTTTGGACTTTGAACGCGCGCTCCTCCGCGTGGAGATTGAGCGTGCCCGCGCCATTGCCGCCGCCGCCTCCGCGCGCGCGGCGCTGTTCGGACTCAACCGATGACCCACGGACATCTCATGCTCTCCTGTGCCCGCACCGCACTGCGCGGCTCCGCCGTACTCCTCCTGGCCATCGCCTGCGGCAAGTCCGTTCCAGTTCCCGAAGAGGAGCACACCGAGCTTCCGATGGGCGACGGTCGGGTGACACTTACCGCCGCCGCCGCACGCGCTGCCGACGTGCGCACTGCTCTTGTCGAGGCGGGCATTGTTGATGCAGAAGGCTCGCTCGTGGCACCCGGCTCGGTAGAACTCGATCCACGCCGCGTCGAAGTCATCTCGGCGCGTGTGGACGGGCGGCTTGAACGACTCACCGCCGTCGCCGGCGATGCGGTGGCCGTTCATGACGTGGTGGCGCGCGTGTTCAGCGTGGACTTCTTAAACGCGCAGGAAGATCTCTTGCTCGCTGAACGGCGCGCCACAGAGCTCGCGGCAACCCCGGATTCCACGGGCGCCCAGCGCCTCGCTCGCGGCGCAGCACGGCGCCTGACGTTGATGGGTGCGTTGGAGGAAGACCTCGCAACGCTGCGGCGTACCCAAGAGCCGCTCGCGCATCTGCCCATTCGCGCCCCAATTGCCGGGACGATTCTTGAGTCACATGTACTCGCGGGATCGGCGGTAGCGGTTGGTGCACCCATCTTCACGGTAGCCGACCTCACAGAGCTGGACGTCGTCGCGGAAGTGCCCGAGGCATCCCTGCCCACGGTGCGCGTTGGTCAGCGCGCCACCATCGAAGTGCCGGCCTATCCCAACCTGCGGTTCACAGGCGCGGTGGAGCGCCTGCACGACGTACTGAACCCAGTGACGCGTACCGCGCGCGCCGTGCTCCACGTGCAGAATCCTTCGCGCACATTACGGCCGGGCATGTATGCGTCTGTGCGCTTCTCGGTGTCTGGCGCGCGCGCGGCTGATCGCGGCGTCATCATCGCGTCGAGTGCCGTCGTCACCGACGGTGAAGCTCGCGTCGTGTTCGTGCAAGTGGACTCCAACACGTTTGAGCGCCGCGAGGTACGCATCGAAAGCTTGGCGCCGGCTGGTTCCATGCGTGCCGTGGGCGAGCGCGTACGCGTCACCGAAGGCCTCAGCGTCGGGGAGCGCGTTGTGATTCGCGGCGCGTTTACGCTCAAGTCTGAGCTCTCCAAGGCCGCGCTGGGAGACTCACACTGATGCGCGACGGGGATGACATTGCCGCGGAAGCCGAAGCCCCGCCGCCGCGCGGGCCCTCGTTCATTGATCGTCTAATCGCGTGGGGCGTGTGGAACCGTGGCGCAGTCGTTGCGATGCTCGCCGTGCTCGTGGCGGCCGGCGCATGGGCTGCCGCCACCGTGCGCATGGACGCGTTCCCAGATCTCACCGACGCACAGGTCTCGGTGCTCACCGAGGCGCCCGGACTTTCGCCCGTCGAGATGGAACGACTTGTCACCTTCCCCATTGAAGTGGCGATGGGTGGTATGGCAGACGTTGAGGTCGTACGGTCGCTGAGTAAGTACGGCTTCTCGGCCGTCACCATCGTCTTCCGTGACGGCGTGGACCTGCAGCGCATGCGCACGCTCGTTAGCGAGCGAGTGCAGTCTGTGCGCGATCAGTTGCCGCCGAGTGCCGAAGCACAGCTCGGACCTCTGGCCTCGGCCAGCTCCGAGATGTTCATGTACTATCTCGACGCGCCCGACCTCAGCCTCATGGATGCGCGTACGCTGCACGACCGCCTCGTGCGGCCCCAACTGCGCAACGTGCCGGGCGTGACCGAAATCAATTCGTTCGGCGGGCTTGTGCGGCAGGCGCAGGTGGTGGTCAACCCCGAGCGCCTCGTGAGCTTTGGGCTGACGCTGCACGACATCGTCACGGCGGTGGAGTCCAACAGCGCGGTGGCAGCGGGCGGTTATCTCGAGCACAACGACGAGCAGTTCATCTTGCGCGGACTCGGCCAAGCGACCTCGCTAGACGACCTGCGGCGCACGGTCGTGCGCGCGAGTGCTGGCGGCGTTCCGGTACTGATTGGAGACGTAGCCGAGGTACGCTTTGGCGCCGAGGTACGGCAAGGGGCAGTGTCCAAGGATGGCGAGGGAGAGATTGTCAGTGGCATCGTGATGATGCTGCGCGGCGAGAATAGCCGTGAGGTGGCGCAGCGCCTTCGCGACCGACTGGACGTCATCAACTCGGCCATGCCGCCGGGCGTTCGCGTGGTCAGCTACTACGACCAATCCGACGTCGTAAACGCCACGCTCGGCACCGTGCGTACCAACTTGGTGGAGGGCGGGCTGCTCGTCGTCGCGGTGCTGTTGCTTTTCCTTGGTAATGTGCGCGCGGCCCTGTTAGTCGCCATCACGATTCCACTCTCGCTCCTGTTTGCGCTGCTCGGCATGCGATGGTTGGGGCTCTCGGCCAACTTGATGAGCCTTGGGGCCATTGACTTCGGCATGATTGTCGACGGCGCCGTGGTAATGGCGGAGCAGTTTGTGCGCTCGCTGCACGCGGACGGGGAAGCCAATGCCACCACCACGCCGGCATCGTTACGGCGACGTATTCTCGAGGCGGCGCACGATGTGGGGCGCCCGATTGCGTTCGGCGTGCTGATCATTCTCATCGTGTATCTGCCGGTCCTGAGTTTGCAGGGACTCGAGGCGCGGATGTTCCGCCCGATGGCGCTGACCATTGCGATGGCGTTGTTCGGCAGTTTGCTGTTGGCGCTGGTGGCAGTACCCGCGCTCGCCACCTGGGTGTTTCGTCGTGGCGCTACGGAGTCGGCGTTTGCGCGCCGCTTGGCCACCTGGCTCGAAGGCGTCTACGGACGCGTGCTGGCGGTGGTGCTGCCGCGCCCCGGACGCACGGTGGCCGCCGCAGTTGCCGTCTTTGCCTCGACGATGCTACTCGTGCCGCAACTCGGCACGGAGTTCGTTCCTGAACTCGACGAGGGCTCGATTCTCATTGAAGTGGTGCGTGACCCGGCCATCGCGCTTTCGGCATCACTGAACATGCAGAAGGAAGTCGAGCTCGCGGTCCGCGAGTCTCCTGAGGTCAGCATCGCCGTGAGCCGTGTTGGGCGCCCGGAGATCGGTTCCGACGCCATGGGCGTGCACCAAGCGGACGTCTTTGTGATGCTGAAGCCGCGCGCCGAGTGGCGCGATGGCGTGTCGAAGGACAGTCTCATCGCCGAACTCGAAGCGCGCGTGGCAGCCCGCGTGCCTGGCATTGCTATCGGCATGACGCAGCCGATGGCGATGCGCCTCGATGAACTCATCTCCGGTGTGCGCGCAGATCTCGCGGTAAAGGTATTCGGTGACGATCCGACGGTGGATCTCGAAGTCGCTGAGCGCGTCGCAACGGTGATGCGACGCGTGCCGGGCGCAGCGAATGTGTTGGTCGAAGCAACGGAAGGGCAGGGCTACCTCAATGTTCACATTGATCGCGGCGCCATGGCCCGCTACGGGATTCCCGTTGCTGAAGTGCAAGAGGCCTTGGAGACGGCTGTCGGAGGGCGCCCATTGGCGAGCATTGTCGAGGGCAACTATGCGGTAGACATTGCCGTGTACTACCCAGACGAACTTCGCGCGTCGGCCGAAGCGATTGCCTCCATCGCGGTGCCCTCCCCCTCGGGCGCCCGCGTACCGCTTGGCCAACTCGCGAGCATTCGCGAGGAACCGGGGCCGGTGCAAGTCAGCCGCGAGCGGGCCCAGCGATTCGTCCTTGCGCAGGCCAACGTCGTGGGTCGCGACCTCGGCGGATTCGTGGAAGAGGCGCAGGCAGCAATCGCGCGCGAGGTCAAGCTGCCGCCAGGCGTGTTCCTCGAGTACGGGGGACAGTTTGAGAATCAACGCCGTGCGATGAGTCGACTTCGCTTCGTGGTTCCGGCCGCGATTGCACTCATCGCGTTGCTGCTTACTGCCGCGCTACGCAGCTGGAGGCTGGCGACTCTCGTGCTCGTGAATCTTCCCTTTGCGGCCGTCGGTGGAGTGCTCGCGCTGTGGCTGCGTGGGCTGCATCTCTCGGTGTCCGCGTCCATCGGATTCATTGCGCTCTCCGGCGTGGCGGTGCTGAACGGCCTTGTGCTCCTCACGACAGTGCAGCGATTCCGCCGTGAGGGATACGAGCCAGAAGTTGCCGCGCGCGAGGGATCCATCCAACGCTTACGGCCAGTGCTCATGACTGCCCTCGTGGCTAGCATTGGATTCTTGCCGGTTGCTCTCTCCACGGGCACCGGCGCCGAAGTGCAGCGCCCCCTAGCCACCGTGGTGATTGGTGGACTCATTACGTCTACGCTGCTGACGCTGCTTGTACTGCCCGTGTTGTTCACTTGGCTCGAGCGACGCTGGCCGGACCCAGCCCGTGAGGACGTGTGAACTCGTTCGCAGCGCGCCAACGCAGCAGCGTCGCCACCGTAATAGTTGTGTCCTCTTCCTTTATCCGTCCCCGTGTCTGATACTTTGCTGCGATTTCGAGAGGAGTTCCCCATCCTCGACACCTGCACCTATCTCGTATCAAACTCCCTTGGCGCCATGCCTCGCGGGGTTCCCGCGCGCCTGCAGGAGTACACGGACGCCTGGCGCACCCACGGCGTTCGGGCTTGGGCCAAGGGTTGGTGGGAGATGCCCGTTACGGTGGGTGATATGGTCGCGCCACTTATCGGTGCCGCGCCGCACGAGGTCGGCATCGTGCCAACTGTGACCCTGGCGCAGGCCACCATCCTCTCGGCGATTCCGTTCACCAAGGATCGCGACACGGTGGTGATGACGGAGCTCGACTTCCCGAGTGTGCGCTATGCCATCGAGCAGCTCGCGCCAAAATTTGGTGCGCGCGTGGTCGTTGTTCCCAGCAGCGATGGCATCACGATTGACCAAGCCACGCTGCACGCGGCCATCACGGAGCGCACGGCGCTTGTCTGCGTCAGCCACGTGCTGTTCAAGTCTGCGTACATCATGGATGCCGACGCGCTGGTGGCGCACGCGCACACGCAGGGTGCCGTGGTTTCCCTCGATGCCTATCACTCCGTCGGAGTGATTCCTGTGGACGTGAAGAAGAGCGGCGTGGACTTCCTCGCTGGTGGTGTGCTTAAATGGCTCTGCGGCGGGCCCGGCGGCTGCTTTGTGTACGCCAGCCCATCCGCGAGCGCGCGCTTTGCGCCCGCGCTGACCGGCTGGCAGGCTCACAAGCGGCCCTTCGCGTTTGATCAGCAGATGGAGCCGGCCGATGGCATCTGGCGTTGGCTGGGCGGCACGCCCACGGTGCCCTCGCTCTACGCCGCCACCGAGGGCCCGCGCATCCTAGGTGAGGTGGGGATGGGCGCCCTGCGCGAAAAGAGCATGCGCCAGACCGCCGCGCTCGTGGCCATGGCCGATGCCCGCGGCTACCGCGTGCACGCACCCCGCGACCCCGCTCGCCGCGGTGGAACGGTGGCCTTTGACGTCCCGCATGGCGCAGAAGTGGCGCAAGCCCTGCTCAAGCGCGATGTCGTCATTGACTACCGCCCCGGCGCTGGCATCCGCGTGGCTCCGCACTTCTATTCAACGGACGACGAGGTGGCGCGCGTGGTGGAGGAGATTGACGACATCCTCACGGCGGGGGCCTGGAAGGCCTTCGAAAACTCCCGACCGACCGTCACTTGACCCCGTCCTGACCCTTTCGCCGTGAGCGTTGCTGGGATAGCTTCGCTTGAGAGACGTGGTCCCACTTGAACGCCTAGCCTACTCCGATGCCCACGCCCGCGAAAAAGCTCCGCAAGCAGTACGTCAACAACGAGTTCCCGACCGCTGTCCTCCGTTTCGAGGACGGGCACGAAATCTCGATCAAGCGCGGCACTGGCAAGGCCTTCGATTGCTATGCTGGCGAGAACGTGAAGATCCTCGCGGTCTTCGATCCGGACGCTCGCGAACGCGATCTCATGGACACGCGTCGCGCCGACGATTTCGACGACGCCTAAGTGGCGTTTGGGCAGAGCGACGGTTGGGTCCGCTGGACCACTGAAGTCGCCGCAGCCCGCGATGCTGGTCGCCCGATTGTCGCCCTCGAAAGTTCTGTGCTGGCACAAGGCCTCCCCGTTCCTAGCAACGGGGAGGCCTCAGCGCGTATGCAGGCCGCCGTTCGCGCAGGCGGTGCCGTTCCCGCAATTACAGCGGTTGTGGCAGGCGAGCTCAGCGTTGGGCTGAGCGAGAGCGAGCACGCGCGCTTCCTTCAGCGCGACGGGGTGCGCAAGGTTTCTTCGCGGGACTTGGGGCTCGCCATGGCCCAACGCGCCGACGGCGCCACCACGGTGGCGGCCACGCTCACCATCTGCCGCGCTGCTGGCATCCCGGTGTTCGCCACTGGAGGCATCGGTGGCGTGCATCGCGAACCTGCCTTTGATGAGTCGGCAGATCTCCTCGAGCTCTCGCGCTCGCCGGTCGTCGTAGTCTGCGCTGGAGCCAAGTCTATTCTCGATCTGCCCGCCACGCTCGAGCGGCTCGAGACGTACGGCGTAAGCGTCGTCGGATTCGGCACGGATGAGTTTCCGGGGTTTTTTACGAGACGAACGGGGCTGAAAGTCTCCTCGCGTGCGGAATCCCCTGACGAAGTGGCCGCCATCGCACGGGCGTCGTGGCGCACGGGGCATCCGGGCGCGGTGTTGCTGGTCCAGCCGGTGCCGGAACCCGAGGCGCTCGACGACGCGCTCGTGAATGCGGCAGTAGACGCGGCTCTCGCATCCGCCCGCGAGGCCGGCGTGCGCGGTGCGGCCGTGACGCCGTATTTGCTCGCCGCTGTGCAGCGGGCCACGCACGGGCGCTCGCTGCAGGCCAATCTCGCGCTACTCGAGGCCAACGCCGCCCTTGCCGCGGCGGTCGCGCGATCGCTAGCCGAGCGCCCCGCATGAACCCTCTCCTTTCGGAGTTCCGGATGCCCCGCCGTTTGCCCCGCCACTTTTGCCTGGCGCTCGTGCTTGCTCTCCATCTCGCGGCTCCCGGCGCAGCGCAGGCCCAGGAGCAGCGAGCGGCCGTGATGGCTGTTGTTGATTCCGCGATGCGGTTCATCAACACCGGTGAGGTCGCACGCCTGAGCGACCTCATGACACCCGAGGCTCAGGTGTACGCCGCAAGCACGCGCAGTGGTCGTCCCGACTATCGGATGCGAACCGCAGAATCGCAGCGCGCCGCCGGTCGCCGAGACCCGATCATCGAGCGCGGGTTCGAGCCCGACCTGCGCATCGCGGGCACCATCGCCGTGGTGTGGCTGCCGTACGACCTCTATGTGGACGACACCTGGTCGCATTGTGGCGTGGATGTCTTTACGCTCGTGCTCATCGGCGAGCGTTGGCGCATCGCCAACCTCACGTACAGCATCGAGCAGCCACCGGCGTGTCGGGTGCATCCAGACGGGCCGGCGCGGGGTACCCGAGGAACGCCGCCGACCTAGCCTTTTTGGCCGCATCTGTGACGGCGGTGGTGGCTGTTGACATGTTGGTCCGCGCGATACCTTAGTCGTATCCACCTTGTGAGCTGGAGGTCAGACCCAAGATGCCCTCTCCGTTCCTGAGTTCTGAGGAGTACGACGAGCGCGCGCACCAGCTCTACAACGAAGGCAGCTTTGACGAGGCACTCACGCTGCTGCGCGAGGGCCTCGGTTTATATCCGAACGCCGTAGAATTGCACGTCGGTGTGGGATACGCGCGCTTGGCCCGCGAGGAATTCGCCTGGGCGCGTCGGTCCTTCGAGGAGGCCCTAGTCCTCGATCCCGAGCACGAGGATGCGCTTGCCGGGCTCGGCGAGGTGCTCATCAAGTTCGGTCAGACCGACGCCGGCCTCAGGAGTTTTCGGCGCATCCTCGAGCTCGGCTACAGCGACGATATCGAGTTGATGCTGCAGGTGGGTCGGGCGCTGTTTCGCGAAGGCTTCATGGAAGACGCCAAGGACTTCTTTGATGTCGCCGTGCAGCAGACGCCGGAGAACGCCGAGGCCATCGCGATGGTGGGCTACACGCAACATCGCCTGGGCGACGAACCCGCAGCCGTGGAGACCCTGCGCAAGGCGCTGCAACTCGATCCTGAGCACAGCGAAGCGCGCATCTATCTCGGCAATCTCCTCTATGATCAGGGCGAGTACGAGGGCGCGCTGTTCCAACTCGATCGCACCAAGCCCGAAGATCACTGGGACGAACTCGGCATTTGGCGCCTGCTCGAACTCAAGAAGTCGCACCTCCGCCTGCGCGACGACGATTCCTCGCTCAAAATCTGGGAAGAGCGACTTGTCGAGCTCACGCCGCCCAGCGATCCGCTCGAGGAAATGCTCAGTGAGATTGAGCAGCGCGCCGTGGAACAGGAGCAGGAAGAGGCGCGTTCGCAGCTGGAGCTGTTCGGAGCGCTGCTCAGCGATCTGAGCGAGCAGCGCGGCGGACCTGTTCACCACAAGGTGGTGGGCCGAGACGGACGTCCCTATGAAGGCAGCTGGGAGGAGATTGTGATGGCCATGCGCGATGCGACGCCGGGGCAACTGATGCGCACGCTCGAAGAGTTCATGCAGTCAGAGGCTCGTCGCGGCTTCTCGCTGACCGGGATGCTGATTCCCACGCGTGATGCGGAGAGCTTTCTCCGCGGAAGCGCGGATGCAGGCCTTTTACGAATTGTGCAGTGATTGTACTGAACAACGTCGGGAAGACCTACCGCACCATCTTCGGTTCGCCGGTCCGCGCCGTCTCAGATGTCACGCTAGAAGTGACACGAGGGGAAGTCGTCGGCATCGCCGGCCCCAACGGCGCAGGGAAGAGCACGCTGATTGCCATGCTGCTGGGCTTGCTCACGCCCGACGCCGGTGAGATGAGCATCGATGGGCTCTCGCCGCGCGGTTTCGCGGAGCGCTCCGGCGTGGCCTACTTGCCCGAACTGATGACTTTCCCGCTCGAATGGCGCACCGATGATGCGCTGCTGCGCCTCGCCGCACTATCCGGTGTGCCGGCGGCAGAGCGTCGGGCGGCCGTCGAGCGCGTCATCGAGGCGGTGGGCATCGACGAGCACCGCAAGAAGAAACTGAAGGCCCTCAGCAAGGGCAATCTGCAGCGCGTCGGTCTCGCGCAGGCGCTACTGGCCGAGCGCGATCTCGTGATTTTCGATGAACCCACGCATGGACTCGATCCCGTGTGGACCGCGCGGTTCCGCGATATCGTCGCGGGGCTGAGGCGCCCGGAGCGCGCCATCATCATCGCCTCGCACAATCTCGACGAACTCGAGCGCCTGTGTGACCGCGTGGCCATCATTGATCGCGGCCACATTCAGCGCATCGTCAGCGTGCGCGAGTCGGCCGGGCAGGGCACGGCGCGTCGGTGGCGTATCCGGGTCGCCCAGGTGCCTGACGCGCTCATCGAACATTTGCCGGGTGCCACCATGAACGGACCGGACGTGGAATGTACGGCGGATGTGGCGGCGCTCAACGCAGGACTGGCAGCGGCAATCGCGCAGGGCACACTGATTGTCGCCGTTGCACCCGCGGAGTCCTCGCTTGAAGAAGCCTTCCGCTCGGCGGTGACGCTCCGATGACGCTACGACCCTTATTGGCGTATCTCCCCTGGCAAGCCCGCGAAATGGCCGTCCGAGGGCTCGCACCGCTCGCCATTCTTCTCGTCGTGGGCGGCATTCCCACATATGCCTTCTTAAATGGCCAGGACGTGGTGGATCTGGCCAACAATTCGACGCAGGCGGATACGGTGAAGGCCATTTACCAGAGCGTGGCCTCGCTGGCCATCACGCTCGGGGCCTTCCTGTTCATGTCGTCGAGCGTGGCTTTGGATCGTGACAAGCAACACGTTCGGTTCTTCTTTTCGCGCCAAGTCAATCCGGTCAACTATTACCTGCAACGATTCGTTGTCGGGATGCTGCTCTTTTTGGCCTTGTTCGGTATTGTGCCCGGGGCCATTGAGTTGTTCATGACGGATGTGAACGTACTTGGCTCAATCGGAGCGTTCGCTATCTCCCTCGTGCTGATTGGTGGTCTGACGGTTCTCGCCGCCGCACTCACGAATCGCGATGGGCTCGCGCTCATTCTGTCCTTTGTCATCATTCGTACGCTGCAGCAGTTGTCGACGCAGGACCTGCTGCCCGACTGGATGGAGCCCGTGGCCCGTGGCCTGCCGCCCATCGAGACGATGGCGCAGCTCTCCAAGGCCCTTGTGGAAGGCAACACCTTCCAGACCACCGACCTCATTCACGTCGTCGGCTATGGTCTCGGTTTGCTGGTCGCAGGCCTGATCGTCATGCGCCGCTCAGCCCTGGTGCGTTGAGCAGGAATGTCGAGCGTCACCTCACTGCTGCCTCCTGAAAGTGTCAGGCGCGTCCGTCTTTCCAACGGCCTGACACTACTCGCGCGCCGTGATACCACGGCGCCGGTGGTGGCCATTGTCACGTGGGTGAACGCCGGCTACTTCGACGAGCCAGACGACCTCGTGGGCATCGCGCATGTCCTGGAGCACATGTACTTCAAGGGCACGCCCACACGCGGGGTGGGCGAGATCGCGCGCGCCACCAAGATGGCCGGCGGTTACCTCAACGCCGGCACCATCTACGACCGCACGCACTACTACGCGGTGCTGCCCGCCAGCGGCTTCCTCGCGGGCCTCGAAGTGCAGGCTGACGCCTATGCCAACTCCGTGATTGATGCGGACGAACTGCGGCGTGAGCTCGAAGTCATCATCGAGGAAACCAAGCGCAAGGCCGACTCCGCTGGACCGCTGGCGCTGGAGACGATGTTCGAATTACTTCACGATAAGCATCGCATCCGCCGCTGGCGCATGGGACGTGAAGCCCCACTGCGGACCTTCACGCGCGAACAGCTCGTCGCGTTCTATCGCAATTACTACCGGCCATCCAACACAGTGGTCGCCATCGTCGGCGACGTAGACCCCGACCTTGCTATTGCCGAGGCGACCAAGCGATACGCTCACCTCGCGGATGCGCCGGTGACGCGTACGCCGGGGCCGCAGGAGGATGCGCTTCCAGGATTCCGCGTCCGCGAATGGGCCGGTGACATCTCGCAGACGGAACTCGTATTCGGCTGGCGCACACCCGCGGCGAATCATCCGGATGCACCGGCGCTCGACCTGCTGGGTACAGTGCTCTCCTCCGGACGGGCGGCGCGACTCGTCCGCGCCACGCGCGATCGGCGCCTCGTCTCCAGCATCAGCGCCTACAACTACACGCCCACGGAAGTTGGCGTCTTCGTGGTGCACGCCTCAGCGCCGGCCGACAAGGCCGCTGAGGCCGCGCGCACCATTCATGATCAGTTGCGCCGTGTCCGGGCCGGTGAGATTAGCGGCGACGAAGTGGATCGCGCGCGCCAACTCGTGGAAGCCCAGTGGCTGCGCCGCCTCGAAAGCGCCGAAGGCCAAGCCAACTTCCTTGGCTCGTGGGAGTTGAGCGGCGGCTGGGAAGACGGCATCGCGTACCAGAAGGCACTGCTCAGCACCGATGCCGCCGGACTCACGGCGGTAGCCCAGCGCTGGCTGGACCCCGAGCACGCCTCCATCGTCGCCTACCGCCCGCGCGATGCAACTGCGCTAGGCGCGAACGCCGACGAAGTGCGGGCGCTACTCGAGGCGCCCGGCATCGCCGCGCTGCCGCAATCCCCGCGTCGCGAGGCGATCGTTCGCGTCACGCCCACACCTGCAATCAAGGAACGCGTCGTAGATGGCGTCCACGTGTTTCGCACGGCAGGCGGTGTTCCGATTCTCGTCAAGCCGCGCCGAGGCGCTGGGCTCGCGCACGTGGGGTGCTTCATTGCTGGTGGCGTGGTGGAAGAACTGCTTGAGCGCGGCGGCGTGTCCACCGTGATGGCACGCACAATGCTCCGCGGCACCGCCAAGCGCAGCGCCACACAGCTCGCCGAGGATGCTGAGCGACTCGGTGGCTCGATGTCCACTTCCGTGGGCACCGAGGCCGTGCAGTGGACGATCGGCGTACCCACGGCGAGACTGGCCGAAGCATCCACCCTGCTCGCAGAAGTACTGCTCGAACCCACCTTCCCCGAAGAGGGACTCGAGGCAGAACGCGCCGTGGCGCTCGCTTCGCTTGGTGCGCTGCGCGACGACATGTATCGCCAGCCGATGCGCCTCGCGGCGGAGGTTGCGTGGCCCAATCATCCCTACGGTCGCTCTACCATCGGTACCGAAGAGAGCCTCAACTTGCTCACGACCGGCGTGCTAAAGGACTGGCACGCCCAGCGGGTGTTGCGCTCCGCCGCCGTCATTGCCGTGGTCGGGGATGTTGATCCGCAGAGCACCGCAGATCAACTCGCCACCGTGTTTGGCGCGTTGCAGCTCGCTGCTCGTCCCAAGGTGCCTCGTCCCGATTGGCCTCGCGAAGTCGCAGTGCGCGTGGAACCCCGTGAGAAGCAGCAGACCGCACTCTCGATATTCTTCGATGGGCCCTCGCGCGATAATCCCGCACGCTTCGACGCCGAGATGATTGGCGGTGTTGCCAGTGGCTTGGGTGGCCGGTTCTTTGAGGAACTGCGTGATCGGCAGTCGCTCGCGTACACCGTGATCGCTCGGCCCTACGCGCGCGCGGCAGGCGGGACCTTTGCCGCCTACATCGCGACATCACCTGCCAAAGAAGACACCGCACGTCAGGCACTCCTCGCCGAGTTCGAGAAGCTTTGCTTGCATGCGGTCGGGCCCGAGGAGTTGGAGCGGGCGCGCCAGTACTCAGTGGGAGCTTGGCAGATTCGGCAGGCCAGCGGCGCTGCTTTGCTCAGCGAGCTCGCCGATGCATTCCTGTTTGGAGAGCTTGAGGAGATCGCGCGCTACCCTCATGAGCTAGCGAAGGTGACGCCAGAGACGATGCAGGCACTCGCCCAGCGCTTGTTTGACCCGTCGCGGCGAGTGGAAGGCGTGGTACGCGGCCGGGTCTAGCGCCGCGTGGCCGCGGCGTGCCCGAGGGTACCGTTTAGCCAGCGCACCATCGGAAGCATCAGCGCGTAATCCTTGAGGATTGCGTCCACCAGTTTTGGTGAGAGCGCTTCAGCGTCCGTGAGAGCTCGTGACGCGGTAAATGACGCGAAGCGCAGCCAGTCCGCGGCGGGATGATCTGGCGAAAATCCGCGCGGGACGCGGGTCAGTCGTACACCGGCTTCATCATCCGTGAGTCCACCAAAGCGCTTCTTGAATGGGCTGGCATTCACGAGCTTCGCGAAGGACGCATAGTCCTCGGCGAGTCGTTCGCGAATGATATTCAGAGCGGGCCGCGGCGGCATCCAGTATCCCGCGGCGACCAACGACGCCCCCGGCTCCAAGTGGAAATAGAAGCCCGCGCCGCCGTGTGCTTCGCTCCCCACCCCACGCCCAGCATCCCGATGAAAGACCCAGAGCGCCGCGTGCGTCTTGTACGGCGACTTGTCCTTCGAGAAGCGCACGTCCCGGTGAATTCGAAACAAGGCGCGCTTCGGGGGCGCCACGAATTCAGGCGCGAGCTTCGCAAAGCGGATATCCAGTTCTTCTGCGAGGTGCAGCAAGGGCTGCTTCACCGCGCGTTCGTACACCGGCCGATTGGCCTCGAACCACGGCTTGTCGTTATGTCGCTTGAGTCCCTTTAAAAACTTCAGGGACTCAGGCCGAAAGCCCGCGAACGCGCTCACTGGCTACTCAACACCTGCTCAGGGCTGCGGCTCGCTACGCCGCGGCAAGTTCGGAAGACGCGGGCCATTGGGCGCGCCGACGACCGTGGTGAGCGAGCGGTGTCCGTTGGGTCCAATCGCGCGCACGCCCACCCACACATCATCTAACTGCTCGTCGAGCAGGAACTGCGTGAGGTTGCCCGTCGGCACAATGCGCGTGTAGGTGGGCGCTGTGGTGCGACGCACGAGCAACTCATAACCGGCCACCCCAGGCACGGTATCCCAGCGAATCTGAAAGCTCTGCCCTCCCGACTCACGATCGCGGCCATAGGCGGTGCGCACGGGGCGGGAGGGCGCAGATGCCAGCGACACCACGGTGGCCAAGTTCAAGCGCGCCACCTTGGCGATGTACCCAAAGTTCACGTGTTCAAAGACGTCTGTCACCAAATGCTGCCGCTTGTAGTTCTCAAGACGTTCCGAGAAGCGGAGTGCGGGCACGCCCAGACGATGAAATGGTGCGTGATCGCCACCGCGGCCGAGTCGGTCGAGGCGCAGCACGGGTAGCACTTCAAAGTTCGGTTGGTACACCGCGCCCACGGCCCACACGTAGCGCGCGAGTTCGCCGCCTCCTACTGCGAGTGAGTCCACGGCAAACACGCGGACCGAGCTGGAGTCCACGCGTCCATCGTCGGCCACCACATTGCCAATGATGTCATCGGTGAAGGCGGCGGTCACCGTCTTGCCCTCGCGCTGCAAACGCTCGGCGAATTGCGTGGAGCCAAGCAGGCCCTGCTCCTCACCCGTGTAGAGCACGAAGGCGATGGTCGCGTCCACACCCTGCGGGAAGTGCTTCCCCACCACGCGCGCGAGCTCCATCACGGCAACCGTGCCCGAGCCGTCGTCATCGGCACCCGGCGCATCGCCGGTGGCGTCCATCGGATTCGGTGAAGAGCAGACGCAGGAGTCAAAGTGTCCGCCAATCACCACCACGCGGTTTGTGTCTCTGCCGGGCAGCCACGCCACCACGTTCACGATTGGCCACGTGGGCCGCTCGATGTGCCGCGTGATGACGGCGGAGCCTGTGTCGTATTCCACGCGAAGGCAGCCGTTGCAATCGCGCGAAGCCTGCTGCAGCTGCGAGTAGATCCAACGCCGCGCCGCACCCACGCCGCGCGTGTTCGATACCGTGTCGCTCATCGTGTGTCGCGTGCCGAAGGTCACGAGCACAGAGTCGAGCGCGCGCAGGCGAGCCGGGGAGATGTCGGCGAGCGCGGCGGCAATCTTCGGATCACGCTGCAAGCCCATGGTGCTGGGGGCTTGGGCGAAGAGGACGGACGGGATCAGCGCCGCAGCGCAAAGGAAAAGGCGCATAAGAAGAGCGAGGAGCGAAGAGCGAAAGAGAAAAGCGAAGTAATGAAGAGCGAAAGGTGAAGGGAAGAAGGGATGAGGGGGAAAGGTGAGGTTCCCTTCCGTCATCCGTCTTCCGTCATCTGTTCGCCCTTAGAACATTGACATCGCGAGGAAAGATCTCAGCGAGTCATTCGTGGCTCTGAGTCGCCCCGAGAGTAGCCGAGTGCAGCTCCAGAGTACCTTGTACGCGATTTCGCGATTGAAATCGAGCAACAACTCGAAGTCGCTGCGTGAGATGGTCAGCACCTTGGTGCCGCCGTTGGAGATGGCGTCGGTGGAGCGCTCGCTGCGATCAAACACGGACATCTCGCCAAACAGCGCGCCAGGCTTCAAGACGGCCAAGGCTTCCTCACCGCTGCCCGGGACCACGCGCGAGATGCGCACGTCGCCTTCCACGATCAAATACAAGCGGCTACCGGCCTCGCCTTCCTTAAAGATGTACTCACCGGAGACGAACTCCTTGGTGCGACATACTTCTGCGACGCGGGCTAACTCCCCGTCGTCGAGATCTTTGAAGATGGCGACGCCGCGCAGCAGCGCGACTGTGTCCGTCATCGGAGCCTCTGGTAGTGCGAGTAAGGTACCCAGTGAATCCTGAAGGGTACTTAGCGAAGCTACCCCAGAGGCGGCGGGCGTCGCAAGCTGTGGTGTCGCATACGCTTGCCCCGCTAGCTTTGCGGAATGCAGGTACTCCTCATCGCCCTTGCTCTAATCTGGGCTCCAGCCCTGGCCGCGCAGCGCGCACCCGGCGCAGATCCGCGCGCGGATCCGCGCTACGTGGCGCCCTCGCCAGTCCTTGAGATGCGCGCCGTCCTGCCTGTGGGCGATGACCCAGAGTTCCAGTTTGGGCCGGGCGTCAACATCCGCGCTGGTTGGTACGTTCGCGCTTCGCTGGCCGTCCTCGGAGGCGCCCTACGTCGGGACGCGGCCACCGTCGGCCTGGCCCGAGTCGAAGGCGCCGTGCGCTTTCACCTCGATCCATTTTTTGAGGCTCCGGGCTGCCGTCGCCCGGAGGTCGGCACCCTCTGCAAAGGCATCTACGGCGGCGTGGGCCTAAGCCAACGATTTCTCGGATCCGGCATCGGTGCTGACGATCCCGCGATGCTGTTCATTCTCGGCATCGAAGGCCGCCGCAGAAGCGCCGGCGTCTGGGCCCTCGAGCTCGGAATTGGCAGTGGACTCCGCCTAGGCGCAACTTGGCGCCGGAGTCGCGGCGACGGGTCCCGCTGACCTAGCTGGCTAGGCCTGAACGCAAGAAGCCCCGACGCGAGGTCGGGGCTTCGGGTGCTTCAGGCGGCGCTGACCGCGTCGGCCGAGGCCGACTTCTTCACCGGAGGCGCAGCGAACCGCTCTCCGAGAACCCGCAGGTCTGCAATCTGTTGCTTGCTCAGCTCGTGGTAGCGTTCCGAGAAATAGTTCATCGTCTCGTTAAACCACTCGACCTGGTGCTCAGGCTGCGAACCAATGACGCCGCAGCTCATGATGTGCTGGAACAGCTCGTTACGCGCTTCGTCCATTGCTGACGGCGCAGCAGCCGAGGGCCGGCTACGACTCTTCTGTCTACTCATCTCTTCCCGTGTGAGTTGCGTGTGGACGGTCGGTTCCGCCCACGTCCGAAAGCTAATCGGAGCTTGGCCATTCTCATACCCCACCAAGCCAGATACCTTCCCAGAGTTCTCCCTCCTCTGAAGCCCCTCCCGGAGCAAATCCCGTGGCCCGAAAGTCGTCTAGTTCCAAGAGTCCCTTCACTGCCATCGTCGCCGTCGTTGCGGTGGTCGGCGTCGCTACGCTCGGCTACGTGATGTCACGTCCCCGTCAGGCCATCACGCTCGATCCCACGACGCTGCCGCGCGTTGCGGCTGCCGGTATCCTCAAGGGCAATCCCAACGCGCCCGTGCAGGTCATGGAGTTTGCGGACTTCGAATGCCCGGCCTGCGGCAACTTCGCCACGGTCACCGGCCCCGACGTCATGCAACGCCTCGTCGCCACCGGCGAAGTCGCCATCCGCTTCTTTGACCTTCCGCTCGAAATCCATCCCAACGCCATCCCGGCGCACAATGCCGCACATTGTGCCAACGAACAGGGAAAGTTCTGGGAAATGCATGATCTCATCTTCGCCGGCCAGTTCGATTGGAACTCGCAGGCCACTCGTAGCCCCAAGCGCGTGCTCGAGGGCTACGTCAAACAGATTGGACTCGATATGGCCAAGTGGAACGACTGCTTTGACTCCGGGCGAATGCTGCCGCAGATCATGGCCAACCGCGACGAAGCGGTGCGTCTGAGGGTGCGCTCCACGCCGTCGTTTGTCATTGGCGGTCAGCTCGTGGAAGGCAGCATCACCTACGACAATTTCAAGAAGTACGTGGACGAGGCCAAAGCCGCCGCCACCCCGGCGGTTCCGGCACCCGTCCGGAACTGAGCCTAGCCTTCTTGATCCTCGTACTGTGATTTGAGCGATGCCACCACGCTGGGGTCAGCCAGCGTGGTGGTGTCCCCGAGGGCCCGTCCCTCAGCGATGTCGCGCAACAGGCGCCGCATGATCTTGCCCGAGCGTGTCTTGGGAAGATCCGCCGAAAAGAGAATGTCGTCCGGCCGCGCGAGTGCGCCGATCTTCATCGCCACGAACTCCCGCAGTTCATCCCGCAGCGACGAACTCTTGTGGAATCCGTCCCGTAGCGTGACGAAGGCCGCCACGGCCTGACCCTTCAGTTCGTGCGTCTTGCCAACCACCGCCGCCTCGGCGACCGCCGGGTGCTCCACGAGCGCGGATTCCACTTCCATGGTCCCAATGCGGTGCCCTGCAACATTGAGCACGTCATCCACGCGGCCGAGGAGCCAGAAGAACCCGTCGGCATCGCGTTTGGCGCCGTCGCCGGCGAAGTAGATGTCGGGCCGCCCAGCCCACTTGGAGAAGTAGGTCTCCACGTAGCGAGCATCGTCGCCCCAAATGGTGCGTAGCATTGAGGGCCAAGGCTTTGTGAGGACCAGCAATCCCCCGCCGCTCGTGAGTTCCTTGGCTTCGTTGTCGAGGAGCGTGGCGGAGTAGCCGGGGAGGGCAGTGGTCGCCGAGCCAGGCTTGGTGGCGGTGAGGCCAGGCAGTGGAGAAATCACGATGGAGCCGGTCTCCGTCTGCCACCAGGTATCCACGATGGGGCAGCGCAAACCACCGATGTGCTCCTGATACCACATCCACGCTTCGGGATTGATCGGCTCGCCCACCGATCCTAACAAGCGCAGCGAAGAGAGGTTATGCCGCTGCGGATGCTCCACGCCCCACTTCATGAAGGCGCGGATAGCCGTCGGTGCCGTGTACAGAATCGTCACGCCGTGCCGAGCGATGATGCTCCAAAAGCGATCGCGCTCCGGCCAGTCGGGCGCGCCTTCGTACATCACGCAGGTCGCGCCGTTGGCGAGCGGTCCGTACACGAGATAGCTGTGCCCGGTAATCCAACCCACATCGGCGGTGCACCAGAACACGTCTTCTTCCTTCAAGTCGAACACGAGCTTCGTAGAACTCGCCACGCCGGTGAGGTAGCCGCCGGTGCTGTGCACGATGCCCTTGGGCTTTCCCGTCGTGCCAGAGGTGTAGAGGATGAAGAGCACGTCCTCGGCGTCCATCGGCTCGGGTGGGCACACATCGCTGGCGTGCTGCATGAGGCGGTGATACCAGTGGTCGCGGCCTTCCTGCATGTCCACGTGCGCTTCCGAGATCGGTCCCGAGGTACGGCGCTGCACTACCACCACGTGCTTCACCGTCGGGCATCCCTCGAGCGCCTTGTCAGTGTTGCGCTTCAGGGGCACAATCTGCCCGCGGCGATATCCGCCGTCGGCCGTAATAACCACCTTGGCCTCGGCGTCGTTCATGCGGTCGCGCAATGACTCCGGGGAGAATCCACCAAACACCACGGAGTGAATGGCGCCAATGCGCGCGCAGGCGAGCATCGCGATGGCTGCTTCCGGTACAAGCGGTAAATAGAGGCCCACGCGGTCGCCCTTCTCCACGCCGAGCGACTTGAGCACGTTGGCGAAGGTGCGCACCTCACGCGCCAGCTCCCAGTACGTCAATGTGCGACGGTCGCCAGGCTCTCCCTCCCAAACGATAGCCGCCTTGTTGCGGCGCGCCGAGTCGAGATGCCGGTCAAGGCAGTTCTCACTGACGTTCAGTTGACCGCCCAAAAACCACTTGGCGTGCGGCGCCTTCCATTCGAGCACGCTCGACCATGGCTTCGTCCACTTGAGCGTGCGGGCCTGGTCGGCCCAATACGCCAAGTAATCGCGCTCAGCGGCCTCGTGCAGCGAGCGGTCGCGAACATGGGCCTTGGCGCTGAACTCGGGCGCCGGCGGGAATGAGCGGTTCTCGACGAGCAAATCGCGGATGTCGTTCATCCCATCATCCTAAACGACGAAGGACAGTTTGGCGCGTGGTGACCATATTCGCCAAGGCAGTGCTGATCAACTGACGGAAGTGCGTTTCACCACGGAGACACGGAGGCTCGGAGACTGCGAGAGCAGCCATAGCCGTCCGCTGAGAGAGAAAGCATCGGTGCAAGACCCCCAAAAGAAGCTCCGTGCACCCTCTGTGCCTCCGTGCCTCCGTGGTGAATGCCGTTTAAACCGGAAAGGCGAATAGAAACCAGACAGCGACGCGCATTGCGCCACTACCGCCGCAGGCCGCGCCTCTTTTCCCTAAAATCACGTTGTGATAATGACTTAAACTGCTCAACAACAACGGGTTACGTCGCGCCATAACTTGGCACGCATCTCGCCATACTTTAGCAGTGCAAAGCAATTCGCCACACCGACAAGAGCAAACTCGCTGCGAGGCGGGGACGCAAAGCCAGGAATCTCGGATTACCGAGATCGTCCGGTTGCCGAAGTGAAGAGGGATGGGCCAGGTGCCCATCGGGCAGCAGGAGCAGTTCTGGGTCGCTGTGGGGAGGGGCTTCCTCTCGGAGGTCGCATGACCGCGCTGCCTTACCTGTATATCCCTGGCGATCCAATGACTCCCCTCGTTTGCCCCGCGCGTCTCACGGCGGACTACCGCCTTGAATTCCGTCAAGACGTGCTCAACGCCCTCGAGTCGGCCTCGGCCGCCGGTGAGAGTTCGGTGAATCTCGATCTTTCCGGTGTCGTCGAGCTCGATGCCTCGGGACTCGGCGTCCTCATTCTCCTCCAGAAGCGCGCGCGTGAACGTGGGCTTCGCACGCGACTCCTCTCGGTGCCCTCCCTCGTGCAGCGGCTCCTCACGGAGACGCATATGGGCGCGCTATTCGACATCGATCGTTCGGACTCACGACCGAGCAACTAAAAGGCACCGTCCCGCGACGGCGCCTCCGTTGGTAGTTTTCTGAGGATGCAGCCCCCCAGAGTCCTCAGGTCGTGACCGCGCTTCTCGAAGCTACGGGCCTCGTGCGCAGCTTCGGCACGCGTCGAGCTGTGGATGACGTCTCGTTCACGGTGGCGGCTGGTGACGCGCTCGCCCTCTTCGGGCCCAACGGTGCCGGCAAGACCACGCTGCTGAGGCTGCTCGCTGGCCTGCTCAAGCCCGCCGGCGGAGTCGCGAGAATCGGCGGCGATGCGTTGCCCGCTGTCTCCGCTCGCGCCCGCGTGGGACTCATATCGCACCGCACGATGCTCTACGACGCGCTCAGTGCTCGCGAAAACGTGCGCTTCGCCGCGCAGTTGCACGGCATCGCCGACCTGGATGCCGCCACCCAGCGGGCACTCGAGGCACTGCGCGTCGCGGACCGCTCCGACGTGCCCGTGCGGGCGCTCTCGCGCGGCCTGCAGCAGCGCGTTGCGATTGCCCGTGCCATCGTGCACCAGCCCGACGTGCTCCTCGCCGACGAGCCGTATACCGGTCTTGATGAACAAGGCAGCGCGGCCCTCACCGGCTTGCTCCTCGAGCGTCGCGCCGCTGGCGCCGCGCTCGTGGTCGTCACGCACCAGCTCAGTGAGGGCCTCGCCGTGGCTTCGCAGGCTGCCGTGATGCGAGCCGGTCGCTTTCTCCGTCACGAGCCCACGCGTGAGCTCGACCTCACACGCTACGCCGCCGAGTACCGGGAGCTGTTTTCGTGAGTCGTGCCACGCCGCCGGGCATGTTCGCCTCCGCCTTGATTGTTGCGCAGAAGGACCTCGCCATCGAGTTCCGCACCCGCTCTGCGTTTCTCTCCGCGATGGTGCTCTCGCTGCTCTCCCTCGTCATCTTCTACTTTGCGTGGGATCCGACCGCCGTTGCGGCGGTGGATGTGGCACCGGGCATTCTCTGGGTGACCTTCACCTACTCGGGACTCCTCGGCCTCCATCGCTCCTTCGGCGTGGAAGCCGCAGAGCGCGCCATGGATGCGCTGCTCGTGGCGCCCATCTCACGGGAGGCGATCTTTTTGGGCAAGGCAATGGCGAACCTCGTGTTCGTCATCGGCGTTCAACTCGTAGCGTTGCCCGCAGTCTCGCTGTTCTACAATCTGCCTTTCAGCTCGATCATAGGGCCGCTCGCGCTCGTGATGGTGCTCGCGGCCATCGGCCTGACCTGCGTCGGGACCCTGTTCGCCGGCATCACGTCCAACACGCGAATGGCGGAACTGCTCTTGCCAGTGCTCGCGCTACCGTTTTTCGTGCCCATCGTGCTGCCGGCCGCGCAGGTGACGGCCAAGTTGCTCGCCGGGCGCCCGCTCGACGAATCCTTGGGCTGGATTCGTATCCTGCTCGCGTTTGACCTCGTCTTTGTGTATGCCTGTACCTTGGCGTTCCCCTTCACGCTTGAAGACTGACCTGTGACCGCTACTGTTTCATCCGCGCGCACGCGCGGTATTGATTGGCTGATGCTCGCGGCGGTGCTCCTCATGGCCACCGCGCTCACGCGTGCCATTTGGTTCACGCCGGCTGAGCGCCTGCAGGGATTGGCGCAGAAGATTTTCTATGTGCATCTCCCGTCGGCCTGGGTGGCCTTTCTCGCCTTTGGTCTCACCGCCATCGCCGGCGGCGTCTGGTTGTTCATCAAGGATGCGCGTCTTGACCGCTTTGCCGAGTCCTCGGCGGAGGTCGGCGTAATCTTCACCACCGGCGTACTCGTCTCGGGTCCGCTCTGGGGTAGGCCGATTTGGGGCGCCTGGTGGGTGTGGGATGCGCGGCTCACCCTGACGCTCTTCCTCTGGTTCCTCTACCTCGGCTACCTAGTGTTGCGGTCGGCGGTGGATGATCCCGAAGCGCGCGCGCGCTACTCCGCCGTGGTCGGCATTCTTGGCGCGCTACTCATTCCGTTCATTCACTTGAGTGTGTACCTGTTTCGCACACAGCATCCTACGCCCATCGTGGCCAACACGGCGGGCATCCAGATGCCGGCGGTGATGATCAAGACGCTCTTCCTCTCGCTAGGCGCGTTCACCGTGCTGTACTTGGCTCTTGTGCGTCAGCGCATGGCACTGGCGGCTGAGCGTGATGCGCTGCACGACCTTTCCACTGCGGAGCGCTAATGCCCGACAACGCGATCTACTTCCAGGTGGCCTACGGCGCCATCATTGGACTCTTCGTCGTGTACGGGATTTCCATCCGCGTGCGACGTAATACCGTGGCCCGCAAGCGCGCCGCCGCCGAGCGTGGCTCGTGATTCATCCCTGGAAGGATCTCCCCCCCGGCCGCTCCGCGCCTGAGGTCGTTACCGCGGTCATTGAGATCCCGCGCGGATCGCGCAACAAGTACGAACTCGATAAAGAATCCGGACTCTTTCGCCTCGATCGCGTCTTGTATTCGGCGGTGCACTATCCCGGCGATTACGGACTCATTCCACGCACCCTGCACGAGGACAACGATCCGCTCGACGTTCTCGTGATGATCAAGGAGCCCACCTTCACGGGATGCTTGATTGACGTCCGTCCCGTTGGTGTGCTGAAGATGCTCGACAAGGGCGAGCCCGACGACAAGATTCTCGCGGTGCCCGTGGATGACCCAATGCACGACGAGTACTTCGACATCGCAGATCTCCCCCACCATTACCTACGGGAGATTGAGCACTTTTTCGCGATCTACAAGGACCTAGAGGGTAAGCGCGTTGAGATCATCGGCTGGGGCAAGAGTGACGAGGCCATGCGAATCGTTGACGAGAGCATTGTGCGCTACTCTGAGCAGTACCTCTCCCAAGGACCCTAAGTTCGGTGGTGACGCAGAAAGCCAAGCGGGGCCGGTCAGGTTGACCGGCCCCGCTTCAGTTTATTCTCCGCTGCCGAGCCAGCTTCGCATCTGCGCGCGAAACGCGCTTTCACCTTCTCGACGTGGCGCCTTGGTTACGACGCTGATGCCGCCCATAAAGGTGGAGCCCCCGACGCGAACCAACGGCGCACCCGACACTCCAGCCTTGGACTTGTCGTTGACGGAGCCCATGAAGGTGGAGCAATCCACCTCGGCCGGCAGTCCGGGTGGCAGAATGATCTTGAGGTCGCCCATGAAGACGTCGGCATAGATCTCGATGCCCTCTGCCGGAATGTGCGCCTCCCGGAAATCGAGCAAGACACTGCCCATGATGGTTTTGGCGAGAATTACTGGGCTCGGCGACCACGCGCCTTCCTTGCGAATCTCACTCATGAACGCGGCGTAGCGCTTCTCACCGGGGGCACCAGGGCCATGACGGCGCAGCGTTGCGGCCGGCAAAGGGGGCAATGGTGTGCGGGGCGGGAGGCTTGGTGCGACCACCTGTGCGTCACCCAGCCGCTGCAGTTGCACGGCAGGTAGACCTTCGAGCAGGGTGGTCAGCTGCGCTTGGTCGGATGCCTTGTACACGCGCTCCAACCGCGACTCAAGTTCGCCAGTCGTGATGTGGTCCCGCGCGTAGGCCGCGCAGAGTTTCTGGACCGCGTCTTCGCGTTCAAACTCGAGGGTCATTCCACAAACTTAGCGTTCGAGCCGTCCGTAGCCACCACGGTAGTAGAGCAGGGGATGCCCCTCGCGCAGGTTGGCCGCCTTCACTTCGCCGATCAGGATGGTGTGGTCGCCGCCGGGCTGACGGGCACTCACGCGGCATTCGAGGTTGGCAAGCGCGCCATCGAGCAAGGCCACTCCCAACTCGCCGCGCGCGATGGGCACTCCCTCAAAGCGATTCAACTCCCGCTTGGCGAAACGGCGCGACAGTTCTTCCTGATCGTCCGCGAGGATGTTGACGGCGAAGGTCTCGCAGTGTTCCAGCACCGGCGCAACGGAGGCCGCGTTGTCAATGCAGATCAGGACCAGCGGCGGCGTGAGCGAGAGCGAGGAGAACGCGCTGACCGTCATCCCCACGTCGCGACCTTCGGCGTCGCGGGCAGTGATGATGGTGATGCCAGACGCAAAGCGTCCGAGCGTGGAACGGTACGTGGCGGGATCGAGAGTCATTGCTTCATGAGCTTAAGGAATGGGGAGCAGCAACGCCGCCCCCGCCCCAATCAACGTCGCAGCAAGGTTAACAGTGTCATTGGTCATCCAGCGCCATCCGCGAGCGTGATCGGTGGCCGTGCCGCAGTCGTGGATGGCCCGTTCCGTGAACGCCCCGCAGCGCGCGCAGCGACGCACCACCTGAACCGTGGCACCCAGTAACGAATCGCCCACACCGCCAATCATGCCGGCGAGCGCAATGCGCAAAATAGAGGCGCCTGGCACGATCAGTCCTACGGCGAGCGCTACAAACGTGGACCCCAGCGCGCCGCCCAGCGAGCCAGCCAATGTGATGCCACCGGAGAGCCCTGGCTCGACGCGCCGCCACGTCACAATCGAGCGAGGCGCCCCGCCCAGCAAAAGTCCAATCTCCGAACTCCAAGTATCCGCGGCGGCCGCGGCAAGCGCGCCGACGGCGACGAGTGTCCAACCCGACGCACCCGTCGCGGTACCGAGAAGCGCGGCGCCTGCAAACACGCCGCCGTTTGCCCACACCTGCGTCGCGTTTCGCGCCGAAGCCGGCGTGAGCGTGGCCCGCGTGCGGGCAGACTTCTTGATGCTACCCAGCCGCGTGAGCCCGCTCGAGGCTACAAACCACCCAATCAGCAGGACTCCCCAGCCCCAGCCGGCGCCTACTGCCATGCCGCCCACGATGGTCGCGGCGCGAGCACCGGATGCGTTCAGCGAACCCGCTCGTTTACCCGCCCAGGCCACGAGTCCCGCAACAGCGAGTCCGATGACGAGACGCAGGATCACCGGTCGGTCACGATTGCGGTGGGCGCGGTCCGCGAAGAAGCGCCACTGCTCGATCGCGCATCACACTCGGCGCGCGCACCCCCTGACCCACGCGCCGCATCATCCGCCGGTACGAACGGGCCTGCGCTAGTGCAAAGCGGCAATCTTGGCATCGGGCCATGTGCGCCTCGGCGCGAACCATCACCACGGCGTCAACCTCGTCCGCCGCGAAGTCGTCGAGGACGCGGCGATACTCAGCGCAGGGCTGCGTGTGGTCCAACGAGAGGGGAGTTTCTATGGCCATTCGCAGACAAGAGGTGCCACCAACACTGACTCAACCATTAACTTCTTCCACAGTTCCAAGCCAGTCTCCCACCCCCGTCTCGTGTCTGCCACCGTCGACCCGTTGGTCCCGCTCGCCCTCCTCGAAGCCGTGCGTATGGTAGACCTGCCAGACGAGGAATTGGAGACGGAGTTCGTCGAGGAGCTGCGCACCAAGCGCTTCGGCCTGAGCGACACCGTCCACGCCCAGATCCGCCGCTACCATGAGGCGGTGAAGCGCGGGCAGCGGCCGAGCCTGGAGGAGGCCGCTGGCATCGCGCGGCTCATCGGACGCCGCCCGGACGCCGAGGCCGTGTTCCGCGAAGCCGGCCGCAACATCGCGCGGCGGACCTACGACCGCGTCTCGGGGCCGGTACGGAAACTCACGCACGTCTTGCCCGCGCTCGTGGCCCGTCCCTTGGCCCTGCGGCAAATCCGCCGCATCGGCGAGCGCTACCTCGGTGGCGACGTGCGGCGCGTTGGCGCGAGTATTCATTTAGACATCCAAAACTCCGTCACACTCGATGCCGCGCCAAAGCTCGCCGGCTGCACATTTTACGAAGCCGCCCTGCGCGAACTCATGCAGCAGTTGGTCGATGGTGTGGGAGCAGTGGAACACGTGCGCTGCGCGTCGCGCGGCGAGGGAACCTGTGAATGGCGCGCTCAGTGGCGAGCGGTGCGCTGACCATGCTCAACACGCACACGCTCGCTCAAGTACAGACGGCCCTGAAAGAGGCCGGTCTCGACGGCTGGCTCGTCTACGACTTCCGTGGCCTCAATCCGGTGGCCGCCGGTGTGCTTGGCATCAAGGGGATGGTCACGCGGCGTATCTTCGCTTGGATCCCCACCGAGGGCATCCCGCAGGCAATTACGCACGCCATTGAGCCGGGTCCTTGGGCTGCGTGGCCAGCCGCGTGGCCCAAGCACGTCTACTCGGCGTGGCGCGAACTCGAAGCCTTGTTGCCAACCATGGTGAAGGGCAAGCGCATCGCCATGGAGTATTCCCCTGACGACGCGGTGCCGGTGGTGGATCGTGTGCCCGCGGGGGTCATCGAGATGGTGCGCGGCGCCGGCGCCGAGGTGCTGACCAGCGGGGCCTTGGTGACCAAGTTCTTCGCCGTGTGGAGCGAGGCGGAAATCGCGTCGCATCGTCATCACGCGGAGTTGCTGCGTGGGTTCGCGCACGCCGCCTTTGCGCGGATCGGTGCGCACATCAAGGCGGGCACGCCCATCCACGAGCATGAGGTGATGGAGTGGATTCAGGGCCAGTTCGCGGCGCATGGCCTGTTCACCGACCACGGTCCCAACGTGTCGGCGAGCGAGAATGCCGCGAACCCCCACTATGAGCCCTCAGCCAAGCATCCTCGGCGCATCGTGACTGGGGACGTCGTGCTCATTGATCTCTGGGCGACCAAGCAGCTGCCCGGCGCGATGTGGGCCGACCAGACCTACATGGCGGTCGTCGGCACCCCCGCGGCCAAGCAGCAGGACGTTTGGGCCGCCCTTCGCGATGCGCGTGATGCGGCCATCGCCCTCCTCGCGAAGAAGCTCGGTGCAGGGGAGACCGTCCAAGGCCGTGAGGCCGACGCTGCCTCACGCGCCGTGATTGAGCAGCGCGGCTACGGCAAGTACTTCACGCATCGTACGGGCCATTCCATTGACGCGCGTGGATTGCACGGCATGGGCCCGAACCTCGATGACCTCGAATCGCGCGACGAGCGAGAGTTGATCACGGGCGTGGGGTTCTCGATTGAGCCGGGGATTTACATCGCCGGCGAATTCGGCATGCGCACCGAGGTCAATGCGTACGTGACCTCAGCCGGGTTGGTCGTGACGCCTGCCGAGTATCAGCGCGAGCTTGTGATCATCTAACGGCGTTGACCACGGAGGCACAGAGGCTCGGAGAACGGCAAAGGAAAATTGGGGGGCTCGCACCGAAGCATCGGCGCGGCCCCCCAAAGAATCTCCAGCAGTCTCCGTGACTCCGTGCCTCTGTGGTGAATAGCAGTTAAAAGACCAACCGCCGATCCGCCGCCATCGCTACGAACAGCAAAGCCAAGTACAGCAGCGAGTACCCATACACCCACCAAGACGGCTTCGCACGCTGATCAGGTGGCGCTACGCGAACGCGCCACACGCCCCAGAGAAGAAGCCCGCCGAGCACGAGCGCGGAGATCAAATAGATCAATCCAAACGCGCCGAAGGTTGCCGGTAACACCGTGAGTCCCACGAGTAGCACCGTGTACCACCACATCTGCGCGATGGTCTCGTCCTCGCCCCAGACCAGCGGCGCCATCGGCACACCGGCGTTGCCGTAGTCCTTCTGTTTATTGAGCGCGAGCGCCCAGAAGTGGGGCGGGGTCCAGTAGAACACGATCAAGAACAGAAACCACGCGGTGAGGTCCAGCGAGCCCGTGACCGCCGCCCAGCCCACCAGTGGGGGAAACGCACCGGCCGCCCCGCCAATCACGATGTTCTGAGGGGACGTGCGCTTGAGCCAGCGCGTGTAGATGAAGACATAGAAGTAGAAGCCCGCGAGAGCCAGCGCGGCCGTCAGCACGTTCACGAAGCTCGCCAGCATCCAGGTCGCGGCCGTGGCAATGCCGACTCCGAAGGCCAGCACCGCGGTGGCGTGCATGCGCCCGCTCGGAATCGGCCGCAGCTTGGTCCGCGCCATCACGTCGTCAATGTCGCGGTCCAAGTACATGTTCACGGCGTTGGCACCACCCGCCATCAGGTACCCGCCCAGCATCACGATGGCCACCGTGGCCAGCGTCGGCACCCCCGCCACGTACATGGGCGCGAGCGTGGTCACCAACAGCAACGAGATGATTCGTGGCTTGGTGAGCGCGATGAAATCCTTCGCGAGCGGAGTCGCGGCTAGGGACTCCGCGCTCATAGTGTGATGCTCTGCGTGGCCGGGTCGAACTGGACCTCCACCACCGGGGGCCTCGTGGCCGCTTTCCATGCAAAGAACAGCACCACGATTAGGGCCAAGGCCGGTCCCCAAGCGAATAGGCGCTCGGTGAGGGGCACGCCCGCGCCCGTGTACCGCCAAGCGCGCGAAGTGGAGCGCAGGATTGCCACTTGGCCCAGCACCACGGCGAGCGCGGCGGACCAGAAGAGCACGGTCAGAAAAACGTTCGGAATCATCTGAAGGAATTATCGCTGGAGACACTCCCCGCAGGGAGTGGCAACGCGTAGCTTCGCCCTATGGCTTCCACAACAGATCAGACTCCGTCCACAGCTCAACCTGCGCAGCAGCCCACCTTGGCCCGCAGCATTGGCCTGTGGAGCGCCATGGCTGTAGTCATCGGCTCCACCATCGGCTCTGGCATCTTTCGCTCCCCCGCGGGCATCGCCGACAAGCTCCCGGGTCCCTTCCCCATGCTGCTCGCGTGGGCGGCCGGTGGCATTTTCGCGATGTGCGGTGCCCTGACCATCGCTGAGCTCGCGAGCGCCTACCCAAAGACGGGCGGCATTTACGTCTTTTTGAAGGAGGGCTGGGGTGATCGTACGGCCTTCACCTTCGGCTGGGCCCAGCTGGTCATGATCCGCGCCGCGTCGCTGGGCGCCATCGCCATCACCTGCGCCGAGTATTTCTTCCGAGTGATGGGTTGGAGCCTCGAGGAGGCGATGCCGGTGCGCTATGCGGCGGCCACCGCCATCCTGCTCACGGCCAGCTTCAATGTGCGTGGGGCCAAGGTTGGCGCGGCCTTCACCAACTTCACGGTGCTGGCCAAGTACGGCGGGTTGATGTTCATCGTCGTCGTGGCCTTTGCGGTGGGATTACCCGCCAACGGGCTCTCGAACTTCACACCAGCCATGCCGCCGGGCAGTCTCAGCGTGTCCGCGTTTGGCCTCGCGCTGGTGAGCACGCTGTGGGCGTTCGACGGCTGGGCGGACATCTCGTACAATGGTGGTGAGGTCAAAGATCCCCAGAAGAATCTGCCCAGGGCACTCATCGGCGGCACCATCTTGGTACTCGCCATCTATTTGGCGGCGAATCTGGCCTACCTCTCGGTGCTCTCCATTGAAGAGATGCGCGTGTCCCGCCTCGTGGCGGCCGATGTGGCGGAGCGGGTCATTGGTCCTGCCGGCGTGGTGTTCGTATCTGTCACGGTGATGATCTCGACCTTCGGGACCCTGAATGCGGTGCTTTTCACGAGCCCCCGCATCTTCTTCGCCATGGCGGCGGACGGGCTGTTCTTCAAGCAAGTGGCCGCGGTGCACCCCACCTGGGGCACCCCTTGGGTCTCCATTCTCATGACTGCCACGCTCGGGGCCCTGTTCGTCCTGATGCGGACCTTTGAGCAGCTGGCCGACTCCTTCGTGACGGCCTTTCTGCCCTTCTATTTTCTGGCGGTGGCCTCGATTTTCCGCCTCCGCAAGCGGCCCGACTACAAACCGGCGTTCCGCGTCCCCGGTTACCCCATCGTGCCAGGCCTGTTCATGGTGGCGGTCCTGTACCTGCTTGGGAACGCGCTGGTCAATGAATCGAGCCGCTGGCAGACCGCGGCCGTGCTGGGCGTCTGCCTCGTGGGGGTGCCCGTATTTTCCATGACCGTGGGGCGCCGGAAATAACGGTTCGGTAACCTCCGGTGGTCTCGGTTGACGTAGGGACGCCACGAGGGCGATTTTTCGTTACATTCTGCTTGGCTACGCCGCCGCTCTTGGGTTTGTAACGGCCCCGTGGAGCGCGTTGTTGGTTCCCACCCCGATAGAGGAAAGCCCAATGAAGCGTTGGATCCTTCGGTTGACGTTTGCCTTGGCCGCCATGGCCGTCGCTGCGTCTACCACCATCGCCTCCGCACAGGTGACCACGGGTTCGATTCGTGGTCTCGTGACGGACGGCGAGAACAGGCCGCTCGAAGGCGCCCGCATTATCGCGGTGCACTTGCCTTCTGGCACCCAGTATGTCGGCGCCTCGCGCGCTGACGGTCGATTCAACATCCCCGGTATGCGCGTCGGTGGCCCGTACAGCGTCGCTGCTACGTCCATCGGCTTCGCCCGCCAGAACCGTGACGACATCAACGTCTCACTCGGTGCGGCTGCCGACCTGATCTTCAAGATGGATGCCGTCGCCACGCAGCTGAATGCGGTGACCGTGACCTCTGAAGGCGGTGAACTGAGCACCACGCGCACCGGTGCCGCCACCAGCGTGCGCCGCGAGGCGCTTGAGCAGCTCCCGACGATTTCGCGTCGTCTCTCCGACTTCACTCGCCTCACCCCGCAGGCGAGCGGCAACAACTTCGCCGGCCAAGACAATCGTCTCAACAACATCACGATTGACGGTGCGGCCTTCAACAACTCCTTCGGCCTCGGTGGCCAGCCCGGTGACCGTACCGGTGTCGCCCCGATTTCGCTCGATGCCGTCGAAGCGGTGCAGGTGAACATCGCGCCGTTTGACGTGCGCCAGGGTGGCTTCGTCGGCGCCGCGATCAACACGGTGACGCGCTCAGGCACCAACGAGTTCTCCGGCTCCGTCTACTACAACGTCCGCGACCAGGAGTACGTCGGGCGCCAGGCCGGTACCCGTACCTTCAACCCCGGCACCTTCTCCTTCGACCAGATCGGCTTCCGCCTCGGCGGCCCGATCCTCAAGGACAAGCTCTTCTTCTTCGTCTCGTATGAGACCGACGAGAATGAAGGCCCCGGCAACACCTTCCTTCCGCGCGAGGCGACCCAGACCGCGGGTGGCAACATCACCCGCGTTCTGCGCTCTGACTTGAATAGCGTGCGCGACACGCTGCGGACGCTGTTCAACTTCAATCCCGGCGAGTACGAGGGCTATCCTGGCCTCACGCCTTCACAGCGCCTCACCGCGCGCGTGGACTTCGCCCTCAGCGACCGCAACAAGTTCTCGTTCCGCTACACCAACCTCGAGTCCGAGACGGACGTGTTGATGTCCACGTCGGCCTCGCTGGGCAACGGTCGCGTGCGGAACAACTCGATGGGCTACGACGGCTCGAACTATACCATTACAGAGAACATCGATTCGTACGCCGCGGAGTGGAACTCGCTCCTCACCGATCGTATGTCCAACCAGCTGCTGTTCACCTACACCGCGCAGGACGAGTCCCGCGGCCAGATCAGCAACCTGTTCCCCTTCGTGGACATCCTCGACGGCGCCGGCCAGACCTACATCTCGTTCGGCTCGGAGCCGTTCACGCCGAACAACGAACTGCGCTACAGCAACTGGCAGCTGCAGAACAACTTCACGATCTACGGCAACCGCAACGACCTGACCCTCGGCTTCAACATCGAGGGCTACGAGTCAGAGAACGTGTTCTTCCCCGGCAAGCAGAGCGCGTACGTCTACAACACGCTCTCGGACTTCTATGCTGACGCTCGCGGCTTCGCGAACGCCTGCGGAACGACGGCCACGCAACTCGGGTGCTCGGCATACACCGCTTCGCCGGCCGGCGTCGGTCCGCGTCGCTTCCAGGTTCGCTACGCCAACGTGCCTGGCCAGATCAAGCCGGTGCAGCCGCTCGAAGTGAACTTCATGGGCGCCTATTTGCAGGACGAGTTCCGCGCCGGTCGCGGACTCACCATCACCGGCGGCGTTCGCGTTGACATCGTCACCTTCGGCAACACCGCTGAAGAGAACACGCAGGTCAACGGCCTCACCTTCCGCGACGAAGACGGCCTGCAGGTGCAGTACAACACTGCCCAGCTGCCGGATGCCACACCGCTCGTCTCGCCCCGCCTCGGCTTCAACTACGACGCCCGCGGCAACGGCCAGACCATCATTCGCGGCGGTACTGGTATCTTCACCGGCCGTCCGGCCTACGTCTGGATTTCCAACCAGATCGGCAACAACGGCATCCTGACCGGCTTCATTGACGACAACAACAACGGTCCGGAACTCACGAACCGTCCGTTCCACCCGAACACCGATTTCTACAAGCCGGCGACGGTGACCGGGGCTCCGGCCGCTTCATACGAGCTCGCCCTGACGGATAAGGGCTTCAAGTTCCCGCAGGTGTGGCGCTCCAACCTCGCCCTTGACCACCGCTTCTCTAACGGCTGGCTCACCACGGTCGAGTTCCTGTGGGGCCGCGACGTGAACGGCGTGTACTACATCAACGCCAATCTGCCGGCAGCCGACGCGGCCTTCACCGGCCCCGATGCCCGCCCGCGTTGGGTCTCCGACAAGTGCCCGACCGTCACCGGCACGCAGTCTAACCGCCTGAATTGCAACATCACGAGCGCCATCGTACTCAAGAATCAGAACGTCGGCGAGACCTACAACGCCTCCGTCTCCCTTGAGCGCGCGTTCCGCAACGGCTTCTTCACCAAGATGGCGACGGCTTACGGCACCGCCAGCAACACGGTTGATGCCGGCTCCATCGCCTTCGGCTCGTGGAACGGCAACCAGCACACCGGTGACCCGAACAACCCAGCCATCGGTAACGCCGCTGGCTACCAGGGTCGTCGTTCCTTCCTCGTCTCGAGCTACTCGCGCGACTGGTTTGGCTTCGGCAACACCACCATCGCAGCCTTCCTCGAGAACTTCACCACGGGTCAGACGAGCTACACCACCGGCGGTGACTTGAACGGCGACGGCGGCACGTCCAACGACCTGATCTGGGTCCCCCAGACTCAGGCCCAGATGAACTTCCTGCCGATCACGGGTGCCGCGCCCTTTACGGTCGCGCAGCAGCAGGCCGCTTGGGATGCCTACATCAATCAGGATCCGCACCTCAGCACCCGTCGCGGCCAGTACGCGCTGCGCGGCGGAGTGGTACTCCCGAACGTGACGCGTATGGACCTCAGCGTCTCGCAGGACTTGAGCGCGCTGTTCGCCGGGAAGAAAAACTCCCTGCAGGTGCGTCTCGACATCCTGAACTTCACCAACATGATCAACGCCGACTGGGGTCTTTCCCAGCAGGTGATCAACAACCAACCGCTCATCCCGGCCGGTGCAACGGGCGGCGGCCAGCCGCAGTACCGCATGCGCGTTGTGAACGGTCAGCTCCTCAGCCGCACGTTCCAGAAGAACGCGAATACGAGCGACGTCTGGCGTATGCAGCTCGGCCTCCGCTACATCTTTAACTGAGCCGAGTCTAGATCCAGAAGGACAGACCGCCCCGGCAGCCATCGCGCTGCCGGGGCGGTTGGCTTTGGGACGGAAGACGGATGACGAAAGCTGAACTGCGGAGCCGTGGCGTGTTGAACGTGCGAGACGCGCCGCGGTAAAACGAATCAGGGGGCGCCGCTGACCAACCGCGACGCCCCCCTCCGTCATCCGTCATCCGTCATCCGTCATCCGTCCACTTCAGAAGATCGACAGGTTGATGTACTTCCGCGGGTTCCGCTGGAAGTCCGCCGTCAGGGAGTCGAGCCGCGCGAGCAGGGCCCGCGTGTCGCGATACATCCCGGGGTCATTCAGCAACAGGCCAGCCGAGCCCTCGCCGCTCTCCAGCTTGGCCAGCACGCCGTTGAGCTGCAGGGTGGTGGCGCGCAGGTCAGTGGCTAACGCTCCCATGGCCGTAGCAGCGCCAGACAGCGCCTTCACCGTGCTATCCACGCTCGCTGAGTCCACGGCGCTGACCACACGCCGCACGGCCTCCTGGGTCTTCGTGAGCTCAGAGCTCTGCACCTGCGCAATACGCGCCAGTTCGCCCAGGAACTCATTCGCGTTACGAATCGTGGCCCGCAGTTCGCGAATGCCGCCCTCGGCAATCAACTCGCGGTTGAGCCCAGCCGTCAGCGCCTGCACGTCCTTGCCGATGGAATCCACGCGCGTCAGCACGTCGCCAATGGCGATGGACGGCGGGCCGGCGGGAAGAGTATCGCCCTCGGCGAAGTTTTGGTCCGTCATCACTGTGCCCGGCGTGATGACCACCATCATGTCTCCAAACACGCCGTTCGGCGCAATCTTCGTGACCGAGTTTGCCGGAAGTTGGTAGCGCTCCTGAATGCGCATCTCCACGAGCAGTGTACCCTCGCGCTGGAAGGTCACGTCCGAGACGTAGCCCACCGAAACGCCCGAGAGCAGAACGGGCTGGCCAGCCCGCAGGCCGCCCCCCCATGTGAAAATCGAATACACGGGATAACCCGGGGCCAGACCACCGCGGGCCAACAAGAGGGCACCCGCGACTCCGAGCACCAAGGCCACGGTAGCCACGATTCCCACGAGAACTTCGTCGCGACGCTTCATCCCTGAAGATAAGGTGCGAGGAGCACAGCTGTGATGGCGTCCAGAATCAGGATAGCGATGGAGGCCACCACCACGGCCTTCGCCGTGCTCTGGCCCACGCCCTCCGCGCCGCCGCGGGTGGTGTACCCCTCGTAGGTGCACAGGAAGGCGATGGCCCCGCCAAAGAGCGTCGCCTTGATCAAGGAATACGCCACCTGAAAGTGGTCGTAGCCTAATCGCACGCCTTCCATGAACTGGGCGTACTTCACATCTGTAATGAGTACTGCCGATAGCATCCCGCTGATCACGCCGAACACGTCGGCAAACACGGTGAGAATCGGCAGCATGATGATCGCCGCGATGAGCCGCGGGATGATCAAGTAGGCCACGGGATCGAAGGCCAAGGTCTCGAGCGCGTCAATCTGTTCGGTGACGCGCATCGTCGCGATCTCGGCCGTCATCTTGGCGCCCACGCGGCCAGCGAGCACTAGGCCTGTGAGCAGTGGACCTGTTTCGAGAATCACAATCTGGCGCGAGCTCAAGCCGACAATCGAGAGCTGGATGCCGGGGAAGAGCTGGTAGCGAATCTGGATGGTGATGACACCACCAATGAACGCGGCCACCATGATGGCCAACGGCAGCGAGTCCACGCCGATGGCGCGCATCTGGTGAATGACTTCGCGCGACCAAGTCTTCCACTCCTTGACCGCGCGCCACAGCTCCCGCACAAACAACGCCCGCGCGCCGATGCCGCCGAAGAGCGCAATGGCGCTCCGCCCCATCGCGCGGAAGAACTGCATTCCGGAGCGCTGGACAACGGGAAAGGACTCAGTAGGACGGCCTGCCACGCTACGAATCCACCTAGGTGCGAACCTTAATCAAGAGATACGTGCCAATGCCGGTAAACAAAATGCCGGGCAACCAGGCGGCCAACTCCGGCTGCACCAATCCGCCGGCGCCAATGGCCTGAGTCAGTTGCAACAGAATGAGGAAGATAACCGTCGTCGCAAGCGAAATAGCGACGCCGTAGGCCGTGCCGCCGCGCTGTGTGCTCGTGGCCAGCGGGGCACCGATGAGCATGATGACGACGCAGGTCACCGGAATGGCAATCTTGAGCATGCGCTCTACGCGCAGCTTTTTCACGTCCGCCCCCGAGCGCTCCATGGCCGCGATGAACCGGCCCAAGTCGCGGTAGCCCATCTCCGCGGGCGCCTTGGGATTGGCCATCAGGTTCTCTGGACGCTCGCTGAAGAGCTTGTCCTGCAACGAATCAAACTGGATGCTCAGGCTGGAGAGCGAATCTGGCATCAGGTGCAGATAGCCCTTGGTGAGCCGCCAGCCCTCACCCTCGCTGTACTTGCCTTCCTCGGCCGAGATTACATAAGACGGGAATTCGGGGCCCGTGCCTCGCCGCTCGATTTCCACACGTTGCATAGACGCGGAGTTTACGTCGGCGTAGCCAATCTTATAGACTCGCCCTTCGTCGGCAGCATAGGCGAAGTTGCTGCGTTGGTCCGCCGAGCGCACCGCCTTCTCCTTGAGAATCTCCAAGCGCCGTGCGTTCAGTGGTGGCACGAGCTCCGAGAGTGCGAGCCCCACGAAAGTCGCGAACACCGCGCCAAAGAAGATTGGCCGGATGAACCGATGGAACGAAATGCCGGAGGCTTTCGCCGCGGTGATCTCGCTGTGCCTCGTGAAGCTGCCCACGGTGAACACGGTGGCGAACAGCACAGAGGCCGGCAACACGAGGAACATCGTCTCGGGAATCCCGAACAGATACGCTGTGGCGATCTGCGCGGGCGTGAGATCACGGGCAAGGTAGTTGTCGAGCTTCTCAGAGACGTCAATGATGATGACGAGCAGCGGAAAGCCGAGCGCCGTGGCGGCGAGCACTTTCCAGAACTCGTTCAGCACATAGCGGTCGAGCGGATGCAACCACCCACGGCGAAGTGTCACGCCGCCTTCCGACGCGTCTTGGCCTTGATCGCGTCCATCATGCGGCCCCACCACTCACTTGTCTCGCTGCCGCGATGCGTCGAGCCTTCGCTGCCGAGGCGCGCGGTGAGCACCACACCCACGGCACCGAGGAGGATGTTGGCGCCCCACATCGCCAGTGCCGGGTCCACGTAGCCGCTGTCGGACAGGGCCTCACCGGCAAGCAGCCCCACGTAGTAGATGGCGAACACGCCAAGCGACACGCCGATGGTGAGACCAACGCCGCCACGCGGGAACCGCAGTGCGATGGGGGCGCCGAGCAGCGCGAACACCACACAGGACGCCGCAATGGAGAACTTCTTCTCGATCTCTACGCGGTAGCGATCAATCTGCGATTGTGCGCCCGTGAGCTCGAAGCGGAGACCTTCCTCGAGGACCGTTTGGTAGTCCGCCGGCTCCTCGGCCTTGAGATCTTGCGCGGGACGCTGGGCGAAGCCCAGCGAGAGGAGCGGAATCATGGACGCAGTCTGCGCCTCCTGCACGCTGCTTGGCCCACCCCACTTCGCCAACGCGGTGCAGTACCAGTTGGCCAACGGCCAATGATCGCGCGGCGGCGTCCCGAGCGAATCGCCCGGATGCGTGATGGCACGCAGCCGCCGCCACATCACATCACGCGGTTCGCGCGCCGCCACCACACGGGCTTGCAACTCGCAGATGGTCAGCTCGCGGTCCGACTTGTAGCCCATGTCCGTGCTGCCGCGCTCGAGTCCCGCCGCGATGCCGCGCACGACGATGCGGTCTTCCAAGAAGAAGCTACGCTGCAGGCGCTGCGGCGCGTTTGCCGCGCTCTCCACCGAGTGACCGTCATAGAGCGTGAGCACCAAGTCTGTGCCGCTCCTCGAGAACGCGAGCTCGCCACTGTCGGCGCGCACCGTCCGCCGGCTCTCCGCATTGCTCAAGTCGTAAATCGTGACATCGCGCATCCGGTTGGTGCCAGACTCGATGCGTGCCGCTCGTAGATAGAGCGAGCCGCGCACCACTTCGTTGATGACCTGCTCGTTGAGGGCCAGCGTCGGCTTCACCCGCGCAATGTCCTGCTGCAGCGTGGCGAGGCGATGATTGGCTCGCGGAAGCACTTGATCGTTGAACCACACCATCCCCAGCGAGAGGACGATGGCGGAGAAGATGACCGGGCGTACGAGCAACTGCATGCTCACGCCGCTAGCCTTGAAGGCGGTGATCTCGTTTTCTGCCGCGAAGCGCGAGAAGGCGTGCAGTGTGGCCACCAGCACCGCCATTGGGAACGTCATCGCGATGGTGAACGGCAACGAGAGCGCCAAGAACTCAAGGATGACCGACCACGGCAATCCCTTGCCCACGAGGTCGGGGAACTTCTTCGCCACGAAGTTCAACATGAGCAGCGAAGTCAGCGCCGAAAGGGCAAAGACCAGCGGCCCGAGGTGCTCGCGGAGGATGTAGCGGTGCGCAATCTTCACTGGGGTATATTCCACTAGCTATTGATGGCCGGGCAAGGTGCCGCCGCAGGTATACCCCGAAAGAACGCGCCCGAGCCCCTCCCAAAGCCTCCCACAGATGCCTTCCTCTCTCGCCATCCTGCGTCGCCCTGCCGCCCTTGCTGTGCTCGTCCTCGCCTGCGGAGGCTCAGAAGCGTCCGAGACGGGCAATTCACAGCCGATTCCCGTGATGACGCGCGAATTTGACGGTGCAAAGGCACTGGACTACGTCAACACGCAGATGGCTTTCGGCCCGCGCGTCCCAGGCACGGCTGCGCATCGCAACGCCGGCGACTGGATCGTGGCCCAGATGCGCGAGCGGGCAGACACGGTAATCGTGCAGAGTTGGACGCACGTCACCGCCGACGGCAAGCGCCTGCCCATGCGCAACGTCTTGGCGCGCTTCAATCCAGCCGCCACCACGCGCGTCCTCTACCTCGCGCATTGGGACTCGCGACCCACGGCAGAGAAGGCGACAAGCCCAGCGGCACGCGAGCAGCCGACTCCAGGGGCCAATGATGGTGCCTCCGGCGTGGCTGTGCTCATCGGCGTCGCGGACGCCCTTAAGGCGCGCAAAACCGAGATTGGCGTGGATTTGCTCTTTGTGGATGGCGAAGACTGGGGCGATTTTGACGACAACAGGGACGTCTTGATTGGCGCCAAGCACTTCGCGGCCAACATGCCTTCGGGATACGCGCCGGCCTTCGGCGTCCTGTTCGATATGGTGGGAGAACCCAACGCGCGTTTCCTGTACGAGTCGCACTCGTTGCGGGCCGCGCCCGAGGTCCTGCAACGTGTCTGGGGCACCGCGCAACAGATTGGTCACGCTGCGTATTTCCCCACGCGCGAGTATGGGCCGATTACCGACGACCACGTCCCGCTCATCGAGAAGGGCCTGAAGGTCATTGACATCATTGACCTCGACTACGCCTACCACCACACGCCCGAGGATACAGCGGACAAGGTGTCGGCGGTCACGCTACAGGTGGTGGGCGACGTGGCTGTGGCGGTGCTTCGAGGGATGTAGTTGGGTTCGGGGCGAGCTCGATGATGGGCGCCGGAGTTCGGCTACATCGGGCGTGATGAAGATGTTGGTTCACGGCGTGTCGCTCGGCATTGTGCACCGTGCCGACCCCGTCAGAACGCCGCGCCCTGCTTTTCGTAGCAGCCGTTGCCGCGCTAGGCCTTGGGGTGCGCGGCCTTCGCGCTTTGCGCCCGGAGGCGATTGCCGCCACCGAACGCCAGACCTTGGCTTCGCAGATTGCGGCCGTGGACTCCGCCGTGAGCAGGGGCGGAAGAGGCCGGAGCAAGAGCCGTGCGCCGAGCACCGCGCAGGCGACGCGCCGCCCCGTGCAACCGGCCGCGGTCCTCGACCTCGACCGGGCCAGCGAAGCGGAACTGGACGCGCTGCCTGGGATCGGCCCCGCCTTGGCGAGACGCATCGTGGAGGACCGGTCCAGCCGCGGTCCATTTGGGTCCTTGGACGCCTTACAGGAGGTCCGCGGCATCGGACCCGCCTTGGCGGCAAAACTGGCTCCGTTTGTCCGCTTTTCAGCGCCGCCGCGGCGTCCGCGTGCCTCAGGAGCCCAATCGCGTGGTCTACATCCTTGACACCTATGCGTTCCCCCGTCCACCTTCACCCTGTCACGCGCAGTCGGACCCGTCTCGGGCGTTCCCCGGTGGGCTGGGTGCGCCCCGTCCCGTGCCTTACGAATGACCGCAGCGGCAAGCGCAGGTGGTGAGCGGATTGGCGATCTCCTACTCAAGGAGGGGCTCATCACGCGGGAGCAACTCCAGAAGGCGCTCGATGAGCAACGCCAGAACGGGACGCGCGTGGGCTACAACTTGGTGAAGCTCGGCTTCATCCAGGAAAACGAGCTCACCCGAACGCTGGCGCGTCAGTTCAAGATGCCGGCCGTGGACCTCTCGAAGTTCGAGGTAGACAGCAAGATCGTGAAGCTGGTGCCGGCGGACCTCGCCGTGAAGAACCTCGTGCTCCCGCTGAAGCGCGACGGCCGCACGCTCACGGTCGCCATGGCCGACCCGACCAACCTCGGCGTCATCGAAGACCTCAAGTTCATCACGCGCTACGACATCTTCCCGGTCATCGCGGGCGAGTTCACGTTGCGCAACGTCATCGAGAAGCACTACGACTCGAACGACGTGCAGATGTCGGCGTTGCTCACCGAGATCGAGGAACTCGAGGGCGGCGACGGCGACATCGAGGTCCTGCAGGAGAAAGAAGAGGAAATGTCGGCGACGGCGTTGGCCGCCGCCGTGGACGATGCCCCAGTCGTGAAGCTCATCAATGCCATCCTCACCAACGCCGTGAAGATGGGTGCGTCGGACATCCACTTCGAGTGCTTCGAGAAGGATCTACGCGTGCGGTATCGCGTGGACGGACACCTCGAAGAAGTGATGAAGCCGCCGAAGAAGATGCAGCCGGCGCTCATTTCGCGCTTCAAGATTATGAGCGCGCTCAACATCGCCGAGCGCCGCGTTCCCCAGGACGGGCGCATCAAGCTCAAGCTCGCCGCCAACAAGGTGGTGGACTTCCGCGTCTCCACCTTGCCCACGCTGTTTGGCGAGAAGGTCGTGCTGCGTATTCTCGCGCAGAACAACCTGATGGATCTCGATAAGCTTGGCATCGAGCCGGCCGCCGAGCGCGACTTGATGCACGCGGTGCGGAGCCCCTACGGCATGGTGCTCGTCACGGGCCCCACAGGTTCCGGCAAGACGACCACGCTGTATTCGAGCATCATGCTCATCAACAAGGTCGAGACGAACATCATGACCGCCGAGGACCCCGTGGAGTACAACCTCTACGGCGTCAATCAGGTGTTGGTGCGCAACGAAATCGGCATGACATTCGCGGCCGCACTGAAGGCGTTCTTGCGTCAGGATCCGAACATCATCATGGTCGGCGAAATCCGTGACCTCGAGACGGGTGGCATCGCCATCAAGGCCGCGCTCACGGGTCACTTGGTGCTCTCCACGCTGCACACGAATTCCACGGCCGAGACCATCACGCGTCTGTTGGACATGGGACTCGAGCCCTTCAACGTGAGCTCGGCGTTGAACCTCGTGCTGGCGCAGCGTTTGTTGCGCCGCATTTGCAGCAACTGCAAGGAGCAGTATCGCCTGTCGGACGAGGAAATCGCGGCCGCCAAGTGGACGAATACGACCACGATCGGCGAGATCCGATTCAAAGAGGACGCGATCGCTGGCCTCAAGACCCGTGCGCCGGAAGATGTGAAGCCTCTGCTGGCCAACATCACGCTCGACACCAAGGTCGTAGACATGCCGTTCTTCCGCGGCAAAGGCTGCGACAAGTGCAAGGGCTCTGGCTCGCGCGGTCGCCAAGGCGCCTACGAAGTGCTCAACATGACGCCCGGCCTGCGCAAGCTGATTCTGCAAAATGTCGGCGCCGCCGAGATCAAGGACTTCGCCATCGAGGAAGGCATGCTAACGCTGCGTATGGACGGCTTGGTCAAGGTGTGGAAGGGCATTACTTCACTGGAGCAGGTCATCACCGAAACAAGCGCGTAATGGACGGATGACGGATGACGGAAGCTGCAAGGCGTGCGCTTCCGTCCGTCGTCGCCGTCTTTGCCGTTGCCGTTGCCGTTGCCGTTGCCGTTGCCGTTGCCGCTGCCCCTAGCATCCGTCATCCGTCTTCCGTCCATTTAATGACCGCTCCCCAAGCCGCACCCCCCGCCCAAGCCGTCAATCTCCGAGTCCTGCTCGAAGAAATGATCGAACGCGGCGCCTCCGACCTCCACATCACCGCCGGTGCACGGCCGATGATGCGCATTGACGGCGACATCGTGCCGTCCAAGGGCGAAGTCGTGCTGCAGCCCAAGGACACGCTGCAGTTGGCGTACTCGGTGCTCACGGAGAACCAGAAGAAGCGTTTCGAGATGGATGACGAGCTGGACTTCTCGTTCGGCATCCAAAATCTCGCACGTTTCCGCGGCAACTGCTTCAAGCAGCGCGGTTGCGTGTCCATCGTGCTGCGGCAGATTCCGTTCTCCATCAAGACTTTTGCGGACCTCAAGTTACCGCCGGTCATCGCCAAGCTGGCCGAGAAGCCGCGCGGCCTCGTGCTCGTCACCGGTCCCACGGGTTCGGGCAAGTCCACCACCCTCGCCGCGATGATCGATAAGATCAACCGCGAGCGCCGTGGGCATATCCTCACGGTCGAAGACCCCATCGAGTTCATCCACAAGCATCAGGGGTGCATCGTCAACCAGCGCGAGGTGGGCTCCGACACCAAGAGCTTCGGCTCGGCGCTCAAGTACGCGCTGCGTGAAGATCCGGACGTGGTGCTCGTTGGCGAAATGCGCGACCACGAGACCATCCACGCGGGCCTGACCATCGCCGAGACGGGCCACTTGGCCTTCGCCACCCTGCACACCAACTCGGCGGCCGAAGCCATCAATCGCATCATTGACGTCTTCCCGAGCCACCAGCAGTCGCAGGTGCGCGCGCAGCTCTCGTTCGTGCTCGAGGGCATCATCACGCAGACGCTGTTGCCCAAGCGATCGGGCAAGGGCCGCGCGATGGCCGCCGAGATTTTGGTCGTGACGCCGGCCATTCGCGCCCTCATCCGCGACGACAAGATTCACCAAGTCTATTCGATGATGCAGTCCGGCAAGAAGTACGGCATGCAGACCCTCAACGACTCGCTCTACGCCCTCTACACGGCGCGCGAAGTGGACGAGGACGAGTGTCTGCGCGTGTCGAGCGACCCGAACGAGTTCCTGCGCATGATTGGCAAGTCCGTGACCGACGAGGGACCGGCCTCAGGTGGGGCGTCCAAGCCCGGAGCTGTGGCGGGAACGCGTCGATGATCGTCAGGCCTTAAGGAGGATTCTATATGCCAGCATTTAGCTACACCGCCCGCACCGCCACCGGTGAACTCAAGTCCGCGACCATGGAGGCCGCGAACAAGGAAGACGTCGTCAATCAGCTCAAGCGGCTGAGGATGGCCGTCGTCAAGGTCGAGGAGCAGTCCAAGAAGGCACCCACGACCAAGGGTTCGATCTCGATGCGCGACATCGTGATCTTCACTCGGCAGTTTTCCACGATGATTAACTCGGGTCTGCCGCTCGTGCAGGCCCTTGACATTCTATCCAAGCAGTCGGAAAACCCGGTGTTGCAGGCCGTGACGCGTCAGGTGGTCTTTGACGTGGAATCGGGCCACACCGTGGCCGACGCCCTCGGCAAGCACCCCAACGCCTTCACCGAGCTCTATGTGAACATGGTGGCGGCGGGCGAGGCCGGCGGTATTCTCGACACCATTCTGCTGCGCCTCGCGACGTTCATGGAAAAGAACGACGCGCTCGTCCGCAAGGTGAAGGGCGCGATGATTTACCCCGGCGTCATCTCGGGTGTCGCCGGCTCGGCCATCACCGTGCTCTTGCTCTTCGTCATTCCGACCTTCCAACGGATGTTCGCGTCCGTGGGCCTCGCGCTGCCGCTACCGACGCGCATCGTCATCGCGATGTCGGAGTTCCTGCAGGGCTTCTGGTGGGCCATCATCATCGGCGGCGTGGTGCTCTTCCGGTCGTTCAAGAGTTACTACGCGACCAGCGATGGTCAGCTCGTCATCGACAAGCTGTTGCTGAAGGCGCCAGTGCTCGGTGACGTGCTCCGCAAGTCGGCGGTGTCGCGCTTCACGCGCACCTTGGGCACGCTCATCAGCTCGGGCGTCAGCATTCTCGACGGCCTCGAGATCACGGCCAAGACGGCCGGCAACCGTGTTGTCTCCGACGCCATCATGGCGTCCCGTGCCTCAATTGCAGGCGGTGATACAATTTCCGCTCCGCTCGCCAAGTCTGGTGTGTTTCCGCCAATGGTGATTTCAATGATCGCCGTCGGTGAGCAGACCGGTGGTCTCGACGAAATGCTCAGCAAGATTGCCGACTTCTATGATGAAGAAGTGGACGCGGCGGTCGGTGGCCTTCTCGCCCTTATGGAACCGATGATGATCGTGTTCCTCGGCGTCGTCGTCGGCGGCATGGTCGTCGCGATGTACTTGCCAATCTTCGACATGATTAACGCGGTGCAATAAGGACGGATGACGGATGACGGAAGCGGGGGGTGGCTTACGGGCTACCTCCCGCTTCCGTATTCGAGATATGTGGCAGTTGTATCCGTCATCCGTCCAAAGTCGGGCTACCCCTGACTCCGAGTCATCCCAAGTGCTGATGGCGGCGAGCCTGTGCACCACACACCCTTCCTCGTGTGCTGACTCGCGTCGTTCTCGCGCTCCTCTGCCTTCCACTGATTGCGTCCGCGCAGTCCGCCCCCGCCTCGCGGCCGCCATTCCCGCTTGGTGAGGCGCTCAATTACCGCGTGCACGTGGCGCGTGGCGGCAATGTTGGCCATGGCCAGATGCGCGTCGAGGGCCCCGTCACCGAGGGCGAGGTCGTCACCTGGCGCCTAGTCTTCGATATGCACGCGGGACGAGGCCTCATCCGCGCCACAGATCGGACCACGTCGTGGCTGGACCCCGAGCGCTTCGCCATCACACGCTTCGAGAAGACCGAACGCCACCCGCTCTCCAATAGCTCCGAACGGGTGGTCGTGAGCGAGAGCCGCAGGGCTTGGTACGATGCCAAGGAGCATGAGACGCCGGATCACGATGACTGGCACGCGCTCGGATCAGTCGCGCCCTTGGACGAGCTGTCGTTCATCTATTATCTACGCACCATCCCCCTCGACCGCGATACCACGTATCAGGTGTCGCGGCATTTTGATGCGAGTCGAAATCCGACGACCATCCGGGTGATGGGAGAGGAACTGGTGGAAACCCCCGTGGGCATCTTCCGCACGCGCATCGTGGAAATGGATGTCCGTGATCCCAAGCGCTACCGCGGCGTCGGCACCATTCGCTTCAATATTGACACCGCCGATTGCCACGTTCCTGTGCGCATCGTCAGCCAAATGCCTCTGCTGGGCGCCACCACCTTGCTGCTGGTGGGATGGGTGAGCCCGCCCCGGTACCCCGGGGCCATGAGTTGCGAGCCGTAGGGAAAACCCCTAGCGCTAGGCAGTCTGGCCCCGCACTCAAGTTCCGGTTGCACCCTACTGCCGCCTACTGGTCCAAGTCCGATTGTTCTCTCAAGAGTCACGTCAGTACCGCGACTCGCAGGCGTTTCCCTGTCCGGAGTTCCCCCAATGAAAGTCTCAACGCCCCGCTGGATGGTTGCCTTCGCCGCTTTGGCGTTTGTGGCCGCAGCTGGCCCGCTGTTCGACTCACTGCGCCTGAAGCCTGAAAGCCGTCTGTGGTTCACCGGTACGTCAACGGTGCGCAATTGGGACTGCAAGGCTCCGAGCATCGAAGCCGCCATTGATGCGGAAGCTGGCGCAGCGGCAGCCGTGCTCGGTGGTCGCAAAGCGGTGCGCACGGTGGAACTCACGTTCCCGGTGTCTGGCCTGGATTGTGAGAACCGCACGATGAACAACCATATGCGCAACGCGCTCAACGCCGAGGAGCACCAGTACATCCGTTTCACGCTCAGCGGCTACACGCTTGCCAAGGCTGCGGCGACCACCGGCACACTCGATGGCACGCTGATGATCAACGGCCAGGCTAAGCCGATTACGGTGCCGGTGCAGTTCGCCGATGCCGCCGGTGCACTTCGCGTAACCGGACGCTACCCGCTCGCGATGTCACAGTGGGGCGTACGTCCCCCACGATTGATGATGGGCACCATGAAAGTCGGCGACACAATCACGGTCAACTTCGATCTTTTGCTCCAACCCTGATCGGCGGTCCGCCGATCCACATAAAGAGGACACCCCTCATGCGCTCGCTCCGTAACACCATTATCGCTTCGGCAGCTCTGGGCTTGGCCCTCCCGGCTCAGGCACAGACCATCGACACCGCACAGGCGCGCTTCCAGCCGCCGACGGTCATCCAGTACCTCCGCCCGCAAGACAAGCGCGGCATCAATGTGTTTGAAACTCCGAAGGTCGAAGGCGTCGCGTATACTGGCTTCGCCGTCCAGTGGGGTGCGGCGTTCACGCAAGGCTTCCAAGGTCTCGACCACGAGAACGATGCCGATGTGGTCCTCGTCGGTGGCGTGAATCGCAACCAGTTGATGGCCATTGGAAATGGCTTCAATAACGCTGGCGCCAATATGTACCTACACGCGCAGCTGGCCCCCGGAATCCGCGTCCAGCTCACCAGCTACCTCTCGTCGCGTCACCACAACGAGACCTGGGTAAAGGATGGCTTCCTCCAGATCGACGCCTCGCCGATTGACCTGCCGATCTTTAACAAGATCATGGAATACACGACGCTCAAGATCGGTCACTTCCAGGTGAACTACGGCGACTTCCAGTTCCGTCGCACGGACAACGGCCAGGCGCTCTACAATCCGTTCGCCGAGAACTCGTTGATGGATGCCTTTACCACGGAAATCGGCACCGAGGCCGTCGTGCAGGCCAACGGACTCTTCGCTGTCGTCGCGTTGACCAATGGCGAGATCCGCGGCAACATCAAGGATCCGCAGAAGCGCTCGCCGGCCGTGATCCTGAAGGGCGGATTTGACCGCCAGTTGAGCGAAGACCTCCGCGTTCGCCTCTCGGCATCGTATCGCGGGCAGGAAAGCGCCATCAGCAACACCTTGTACTCGGGCGACCGCGCAGGCTCGAACTACTTCTTCGTCGGTGAGAACACCACCGCGACGGAGTCGGCGCAGTTCACCTCGGGCCGCGTCAACCCAGGGTTCGGCGATGCGCTCACGGCCTTCGTGATCAACCCCTTCGTGAAGTTCAACGGCCTCGAGTTCTTCGGCATGTACGAAATGGCGAAGGGTCGTGGTCAGGAAGTCGGAACCCCGGCCGTCTCGCCGCCTTATCGTGAAGTGACGCAGATGATGGCCGAGCTGGTGTATCGCTTCGGTGCCGGCGAGAAGTTCTACGTGGGTGGCCGCTACAACACCGTTGAAGGTCAGATTGGTCAAGCCCCCACCGCGGGCGCCACGAACTTCAACTACTTCACGCCTGGCCCCACCTTCATCGCGACCGAGCCGAGCGTCCTCCGTACAGCCCTGAGCGCCGGCTGGTTCATCACGCCGAGCCTGCTGCTCAAGGCCGAGTATATGAATCAGACCTACGAGGACTTCATCCGCTCGGACATCCGCTCGGGCCTCAAGATCAACGGGTTTATGATCCAAGCAGTCACCGCGTTCTAAGTTGGACGGATGACGGATGACGGATCACGGATGACGGATCACGGATGACGGAAGACGGAAGAGGGAAGGCGGTCGGCGATGGTTCGCTGGCCGCCTTCCTTCTTTCTTGCCTCAGCCTAGGTTCAGAGTATGCGAATTCTTTCTTTGATCATCGTCCTCGCCATCGCGGGCTGCGCTGGGTCGCGCGCTGCTGCTACCACCACGGCCACGGCCGCCCTCACCGCACTGCCCGCGCTGGACTCCACGCGGCTGATGTCGGACCTCTTCCGCCTTGCGCATGATTCCATGGCGGGACGTGCGTCCATGACGCCAGAGAACGCCAAGGCGCGGGCATTTCTCGTGGCCGAGATGCAGCGCCTCGGACTTGCCCAGGTCAATGGCAGTTACGAGCAGGCCTTCACGATGCCGCGCCGCAACCGGCCGGACTCCGTGAAGGGCGTGAACGTCCTCGGCATGTTGAGGGGCACGCGCATTCCTGAGCGCTACCTCGTCGTGAGCGCGCACTTCGATCACGTGGGCACGCGCAACGGCAACGTCTACAACGGCGCTGACGACAACGCATCGGGCACCGCCGCGTTGCTACAGTTGGCCGCGCACTTCCAGCGCAATCGGCCGGCGCACAGCATCATCTTCGTCTTCTTCGACGCCGAAGAGATGGGCTTGCTCGGCGCGCGCGCCTTCGTGGCCGCTCCGCCCGTGCCGCTCGCGCAGATTGCCGCCAACGTCAACATGGACATGGTGGCCCGCGGCGATAATGGATTCCTTTGGGCGGTAGGAACCGCACCCTACCCGCAGATGAAGCCCGTCGTTGAATCCATCGTGAGCGATTCGCGAGTGACCGTGAAGATGGGTTTCGATACCGGCACGGGTCGCGACAACTGGACCTCGCAGTCTGACCAAGGCGCCTTCCACGCCGTGAGCATTCCGTTCATCTATTTCGGTGTCGAGGATCATCCCGACTACCACGAGCCCAGTGACGATGCGGAAAAGGTGAACGCTGGCTTCTACTACGGAGCTGCGCGTACCATCGCGTCGTTCGTGACGCGCCTCGACGCAGCAATCACGAGTTGGCCCGCACGCTGACTCGTTGAACGCAATCTGTTGGCGCTCCCACTCCCGCTATCGCAGCCGCAGCCGTAGCGCAGACTCGGCAGCGCGGCGACGCGCATCGCCGAGTCCACCGATGACGGTATAGTCGGCCTCAATCGCCTGGAGTGTCTCGCGAAATTGCTCCAGCAACTCCGTGCGTTGCGTAGGACGGTCGCGGACGCCGTCGGCTTCCCAAGGCAAGTCGGGCAAACACAAGAGATACAAATCGGCGCGCCGCCGCTTCGCCTCGGCCAAGATCCAGGGCGGGCAGTCGCCGTAGTAGTGGCGCGCATACACGACCGTGCTCACCAGATCCGTGTCGTGAATCAAGAGCGGAGGTGCAGCCGCGCGAGCCTCGTCGTCCATGGCCATCGCCAAGCGGGCAATGGGTTCGACCGTCAGCGCCGAGAGCGGCGTTGGGTCCGATTCCACAAAGCGTCGCGACGCTTCTGCAATCCACGGAGCGGAGAAGGCGGCGCTCAGATGCACGGCCAAGGACGTCTTGCCGCTGCTCTCCGGCCCAGTGAGTACCACGTCGACAGTCATGCGCTGGCCTCGCGTGCCTGCAGGGTTTCACCCCACGCGCGCCAACCTTGCAGGGCCAGTAGAAAGAACGCCACGTAGAGCGCGACGGTCGGCCAGAGCCCCTGTGATGCGTACATCGCGACGTAGACGACGTTCACGCCGGCCCAGATGGCCCAGTTCTCCCGCAGCTTCCTCGTGAGCATCCACTGCGCGACGAGGCTCACCGACGTGGTGGCCGCGTCCGTCCACGGGAGGGCGGCGTCCGTGAACTGCGCGAGTCCGCCCGCGATGACGAGTGTGCTGAGCACGGCGATGGCGGCGGACCACACGAGCGTGCGGGCCGACGCGCGCGTGACAACCACACCCGTATGCGCCGCACCGCCAAACTTCCACTGATACCAGCCGTAGCAGGAGAGGAGGAAGTAAAACACCTGCAGCCACGCGTTGGCGTAGAGATGGGCCCGCTCGAGCACCACGAAGTACAGGGCGGTATTCACGAGCGCCGTCGGCCAACTCGCGATGTGTTCGCGCGTACTCAGCCAGACGCTGAGCACGCCAAACGCCGCGGCGACGATCTCCAGAGGATCCATGAGGGGAGCGTAACGGTAAACGAGGGCCGTTTACAAGGCGCGTCCACATACGACATCTTGCATCCAGCCATTCACCGACGCCCACGCGTCCCTCCACATGTCATTTGCCATCCCGTTTGCGCTGCTCTCGCTTGCCGTAACGCCCGCGCCAGTCGTGTGCATAGATGATGTCGCGGTTCAGACTGAAATGTCCCGGGTGTCCCGCCATGCGGTCTCGGACTCGACGCTGGTTCGGCTGTACGAGAGTGGGGAACCATGGGATGGATTCTTGGGCGCCGCCCGTGCGCGCCGAGACATGTGGCTGAGGCACGCCACCCAGGGCGTGGTGCCGGCCGACGCGCTCGCTCGTGCCCAGGCGCTTCCGGGGCGGTGGCGCCTCTTGGTCGTTGCGGTGGATTCCTGTAGCGACTCCGTGAACACCATCCCGTTTCTGGCACGCCTCGTGGCCGCCGTGCCACAACTGGAGATGCGGGTCATCACGCCGCAGGCGGGCAGGGAGCTGATGGAGGCCCGCCGCACACCCGACGGGCGCGCTGCGACCCCCACGGTGGTCGTGCTGAACGAGGCTGGCGAGGAGGTTGGTTGCTGGATTGAACGTCCCGCTGCGTTGCAGGCCATCGCCATCGAGGCCCGCGCAGGCGGCGGCACCAGCGACTTCGCCCCTCGCAAGGCGGCCTGGTACGAGACCGATGCCGGGGCCTCCACCATCAACGAAGTCGTGGCCGTCCTGGAGAAGGCCGCGGGCGGTGCTCGCGGTTGTGAGAGCGCTGCGTCCCAAGCTAGATTGTAGGGATAACCCCCGACCGGACACTATGGCGAAGGAAGAAGCGATTGAACTCGAAGGAACCGTGAGCGAAGTGCTCCCCAGCGCGACGTTTCGCGTGCTCTTGTCAAATGGGCACGACGTGCTCGCCACGATGGCCGGGAAGATGCGGCGCTTCCGCATTCGAGTTCTGCAGGGCGATCGCGTGACGGTCGAAGTCTCGCCGTACGATCTGAGCCGCGGGCGCATCACGTTCCGTCACAAGAACTAAGTCGAAGCACCTGACGGGCACATCGAAAAAGGGGCGCGAATCCATTGGATTCGCGCCCCTGTCTGTTTCTCTCCAACAATCAGCAGCCTGCGACCCGTAACCCGCTTAGTGCGCGGTCGCTTCGGCCTTGGCCTTGTCTGGCTTCAGGTAGGTAGCCTTGTGGATCGAGAAGGCCGTCAGGTTTGCAACAATCGCGAGCACGATGATGGCGGCGGCAAAGCCCCATCCGAGCTTGTTGGGATCGTAGGAAGTCTCGTTGTTCGACATACCAATCTCCACGGCAAAAGTTCAGAGCAGGAATGCTAACGGGGGCAGGGGCCCGCGCGCCACTCTACGAGACCTCTCGCGTCTTCCGCCATCCGTCATCCGTCTTCAGCTCAGCGGCCCTTGAAGCGGTTCAGCGCTCGGCGGTCCTGTTTGGTGGGCCGACCAGGCGCCGCTTCCATCGCCGGGGCGGCCTTGGTGAGCTGCCAGTGGAGCTTTTCGCGGGCTTCCCGAGACGCCGACGTCTCCTCGTACAGGCGCTGGGCCTCGGGCGCGGGTCCGCGCCGCTCTGAGGTGCCCCGAACAATCAGCACATGCTCATAGGGGCCAAGCCGAATCCGTATCTCGTCGCCTGGCTTCACGGACTTGGCGGGCTTGGCGCGGTCTCCGTTCACGTACACCTTGCCTCCATCCACCGTGTCCGCTGCGAGGGAGCGCGTCTTGAAGAACCGCGCCGCCCACAGCCACTTGTCCACGCGGACCGGTTCTGTCCTCAGAGGAGCGTCATCGCTATGCACCGTCATCCGTTCAAACTAATGCTACTCGCCGCTTGGCTCATCGGGTGCGGCGACGCCGAGACGAAGGCTGCGGCGGAGCAGGCGGCGGTTCGGACGTCCATGGACGCGGCCGTCACCACCGCGCGCCAAGCCGCCTCGCTACCCAGTACGGGACTCTGGAGTGAGGCGCATTTGATGGATCGCCTCGTCAGGGCCGGTGTGGCGCCGCGAGTGAATGCCTCGGCCCGCATCGAGGCGCCATGGATGGAGAGCAGGACCATCGCCCTTTTGGCGGGGGGCGGGGAGGTGTACGCCTGGATCTACGCCGATTCCTCCGCACGCCGAGCCGTGACGGAGAAGCTGGACTCCCTCACGGCCGTACCTGCGGGCAGCGTTTCGCCCTACGCACCGCCCATGATGCTCGTCACCAACAACAATATCGCGGTGGTGATTGCCGGGGGCCGCGTCACGAACCAAGACCGCATCGTGCTGGCCATTCAAGCGGGACTTCCGGCGGCACCGTAGACCGCTCCCAAGCGCCTCGCCAGAGGGCGCGCGAGCGTTTCTTTATCGTCCGGTCTTCGTCAATCTCCTGAAATGCAGGGAGCTCCCCACTGCCCTCCAGGCTGGCGCTTGCTGATATTAGAACCGATAAGTCTTGTCCCCTTATTTTCTGCGCCCGTATAAAGAATTATGGTACCGATGCCTCGCGCCGTCCTGCTCACGCAACAAGTTGCTGAACTGTTGGGTCTTGAAGACCCCGGCGCTGCGTGGCGCGACGATCTGCGCCGCTGTCATCTCCCTGAAGTCTCTCCTGCCGACCTCGTCGAGAGCATCGTCGAGAGCGGGCGCCGCTGCGGCGTAGCCTACCTTCGCCAGTCATACGCGGGCGAAGAGTTCAGCCGTGTCATCCGCGGGGCGTCCGCGCCAATTGTGCTGGTCGCCGAGCACCCGCAGCAGGGCGTCCTAGGCGCTGTGGTTCATGAAGTGCGCGGAGAAAGCGTCACGCTCCGCATCGTGACAGCGGCCGGCGAGGTCCTCAATGAGCAGCTGCACGCGGACGGGGTGTTCACGCGTCTGGCGGGAGCAGGCGGCGTGCTCGGTGCGCTTTTTCCTGCGAAGGTGCTACCCGAAGCGGTGCTCGGCCCTGCGGCCGACGCGCTCTCCCGCACGCCAACTGAGCGACTCTGGGAGCTACTAGTCCTCGAGAAGGGCAATATCGGTCTCGTCTATGCCTACGCCACGCTTGTCGGTCTGTTTTCGCTGACGCTGCCGGTGGGGGTGCAGGCAATCATCGGACTGGTGTCGGGCGGACTCTTCCTGCAGCCCATCGTCATTCTCATCACGTTCGTGATTATCGGCACCATCGCGACGGGAGTGCTGCAAGTGCTGCAGCTCGCCGCAGTGGAGCGCATCCAGCAGCGCATTTTTGCGCGCATTGCGTTGGAGTTCTCGCTGCGAGTGCCGCGCGTGAGCGTGGAGCAGTGGCTGAAGGACGATCTGCCGGAACGAATGAACCGCTTTTTCGAAGTGATCACCATCCAGAAGTCGCTCGGCAAGTTGCTCACGGGCGCCACGACGGCGGCCTTGCAGGTGCTGTTCGGCCTGCTCTTGCTCGGCTTTTATCACCCGTACTTCATTGTGTTCTGGATTGGCCTCGCGTTGGCCTTCTGGGTTGTCCTGTGGCTGACGTATCCCAAGGGCCTCGAGACGAGCCTGATGGAGAGCAAGTACAAGTACCGCGCCGTGCATTGGCTCGAGGAACTCGCACGTACGGTGAGTTCCTTCAAGGCGGCCGGCCGCGCCACGCCGGCGTTGGAGCGAATGGACGAGCATGTCACCGGGTATTTGCGCTATCGGCAGCGGCATTTCCGCGTGATCGTGTGGCAGGCACTTTCAGCGGTTGGCTTGAAAGCAGTCATCACTGGTTCGCTGTTGATCCTTGGATCCTGGCTGGTGATTGGCGGGCAGATTACGCTGGGCCAGTTTGTGGCGGCGGAGCTTGTGGTGGTCACCGTGCTGGCGGGCGTCGAGAAGCTGGTGGATTCGCTCGACGAGATGTACGACCTCCTGACTGCGGTCTACAAACTCGGCGGCGTGACTGATCTCCCCTTGGAATCGGTGGGCGGCCTCACCCTGCCTGATGATGGGACGGGACTGTCGGTGAAGCTCACGGATGTGTCGTACAACTATCCCGCAGCGAGCCGTCCCGCCCTGAGCGGCATCACACTCGATGTGCCGGCGGGAGCCAAGATTGCGGTGACGGGTCCGGATGGTGCCGGCGCGTCCACGTTGCTGGGTGTGGTGTCGGGTTTGCTGCCGCACTACGCTGGTCAGGTGCAGGCGGCGGGCATTACGCTGCGTGACGTGGATCCTACGACCATGCGCGACCGCATCGGCCTGGTGTTCGGGCAAAACGAGGTATTCGAAGGGACGGTGGAAGAGAACGTCGCCCTCGGCCGCTTAGGTGTTGGCCCGGCCGAAGTGATGCATGCGCTCGAGCGCGTAGGCGCCTTCGATGAGGTGCAGGCACTCGCGCTCGGACTGCGCACGCCGCTGGTCTCGGCGGGCCGGGGCCTGCCCACGACCTTGCGAGTCAAGATTCTCGTCGCGCGGGCCATCGCGGCCCGGCCGCGACTCCTGGTGATCGATGAACTGCTGGCATCGGTGGAGTCAGCCGCGCGTCACGACCTTGTGAAGGTGCTGACTGGGCCCGACGCGCCCTGGACGCTTTTCATCGTCTCACACGATCCGGAAGTGTTTGCCGCGGTTGATACCGTGCTGGTGCTACGAGAGGGCGTGACGCACGCTGCCGCGCCATGGAAGGACTTGGCGAACGACATATTTTTGCGCGAACTGATGTCGTCCTCGCGGAGCGCCGCGTAATGGCAGACTCGCTCAATCTCCTTGATCGCGGCGGCTCCTCGCTCGAGTCGGTGAAGCTGCTTGCACGTCAACCATCCTTCCGCGTGCTGGGGACGTGGATGATGGGCGTGTTGCTCGTGTTGTTGATCGTGGCGTTCTTGCCGTGGCAGCAGAACGTGGCCGGGGCTGGTGAGGTCACGGCTCTGAAACCGGAGGACCGTCCGCAGGAGGCCGTGGCCGCCGTGGGCGGCCGCATCTCTGAGTGGTATGTGCAGGAAGGCGACTCAGTAAAGGTCGGCGATCCGATTATGGCGATGTCGGAAGTGAAGGAAGCCTACCTTGATCCGCTCACGCTGGACCGCTTGGGCGAGCAGGTGCAGGCCAAGCGTCAGTCCGTTCAGGAGAAGCGCGCCAAGGCTGCTGCACTGGCCGATCAGGCTATTGCCTTGGATTCCTTGCGTACGCTCGGGCGCATCCGCGCCGACAATCGCATTCAACAGATTACGGCCACGTTGCGGGCGGCCACGCTTGAGGACTCCATTGCTACCGTGCAGTTGGAGCGCATGCAGGCCCTAGTGAACGATGGTCTCCGCTCGCGTGCGGATTTCGAGGCGGCGCGCCAGCGCCAGCAGCGTGCGTCCGCGCTCGCGGTGGAGCAGGGTGCTGCCTTGGCAACGGCGCGCGCAGAGCGTTCGGGAGTAGAGGCGGACTTCGCCGAGAAAATCGCGAAGGTAGAGAGCGAGCGTCGAGCCACGCTCGCTGAGGTGGCCGATGGTATGGGGGAGATTGCCAAGATGGAGACGGGCGAAGCCAACATGACGGAGCGTCAGGGTTTGCTCGTGGTTCGCGCCCCGCGTGATGGCATTGTGGTGCGCGCCCTGCGCGCCGGTATCGGCGAGGTGGTCAAGGACGGTGAAGCCATCGCTACGGTGCAGGCTGCCGCGCCCACGCTGGCGGTGGCTTTGCAAGTGAATGCGCGCGACGTGCCCTTGCTCAGGCTCGGCGATGAAGTACGTCTTGAGTTTGCGGGCTGGCCCGCGCTGCAGTTCAGCGGCTGGCCCAACGCGTCGCTCGGTACTTTTGGTGGCCGGGTGGCCGTCGTGGATCAAGTGGCGCTGCCCAATGGCTACTACCGTGTGCTCGTGGCACCCGACACCGCGCAGGTGGCGTGGCCGCGCGAGCTCTTAATGGGCTCGGGTGTGCGCGGCTGGGCCATGTTGCGCGAGGTGCGCGTGTGGTTCGAAGTCTGGCGTACGGTCAACGGCTTCCCGCCGTCGATTCCGCAGAGCGGGTTGATCAGTCCGAGCGGCGCGCCGTTCTCGAGCAAGCCAAAAATTTGATGCGGACGTCTCTCTTCGGCGCGCTGCGTGTGCTTGCGCTCGCCGCGCCGTCACTCGCCGCCCCGTCACTCGCCGCACAGAGTAGCTCGCAAGCCGCCCGCGTTGAGATCACGCTCGAGTCGTTCATTGCGCGTGCGGCGGAGAATCATCCGAGCGTGAAGCAAGCGTCGGCGGCGCGCGATCAAGTGCGCGGCGAGGCCTTGGCCGCTCGCGGTGGGTTCGACCCCTACATCTCGGCGCTGTGGGAGACCAAGCGGTTCAAAGGCATCGGCTATTACGATGAGTTTGACGCACGTCTCGTGGTGCCGACGCCGTGGGGAGTGGACTTCAAGCTTGGTTGGGAGCGCGCCGCTGGGCAGATCATCAATCCCGAGCGCGCCACGCCGGGCGCTGGCTTGCTTTCATTCGGCGTGATGCTTCCCATCGGTCCGCGTCTGCTCACCGACGAGCGGCGCACGGCCTTGCGGCAGGCCGAGGTGGCGCGCGATGCGGCAGACGCCGAGCGCGACTTGGCCATCGCGCGCGTGTTGCAGTCCGCGGCCCGCGACTGGGGCCAGTGGGCCGAGTCTGAGCGCCGAGCGCGCATCGCCTCCGAAGGCGTGGAGCTGGCGCGCTTTCGCCTTCATGCCATTCGCCGCCGCGTCGAGACCGGCGATGCCGCAGAGATTGATTCAGTGGAAGCGAATGCCGAACTGACCGCCCGCGAAGTACTGCGACTGGACGCCGCGGCGGCTGCGCGGATCGCGCGTTTGATTGCTGAGGCCTGGTGGTGGACGGCCGACGGTGTGCCCGATGCGCTGCCGGCCGGTGCGGTGCCATCGGAACGCGCTGAGCTGCGCAGCGAAGCCGAGGCACTCACGGGGAACGGTGATCGTCTGCGCTATCTCGTAGCGCGCCATCCCGCCGTGCAGCAGGCCACGGCCCGCTGGCGCCAAGCCGATGCCTCACGTCGTCTCGCGGCCACCGGCATCCTCCCGTCGGCAAGCGTCGAGTTCAGCGGCCTCGCAGCTGGGAGTTCCCTTGGTGACGTCAGCGGCCTTGGCTTCGGGGGTGAAGACAGCAAGTTCAGTGGCAATGTGCGCTTGCCCCTGTTCTTGCGCCGTGAGGTAGGGCGCCTGAGAGTCGCGGAGTCCAGAGCCCGCGCACTCGGGCTGGAGCGCGATCGCATCCGCCGCGATGTGGAAGTCGAAGCGCAACGTGCGTTGATTGAGATTGAAGTAGTGGACGCGCAGCTGGTTCGGCAGGAATCACTCGTGGCAATGCAGACGCAGTTGCTGGCGGCGGAGCAGAATCGCTTTGAGGCAGGCGAGGTCTCGTTACTCATCGTGAACCTGCGCGAGCGCACGTTACTCGACGAGCGGCTTCGGCTGGCGACCTTGGTGTCGCGCCGCGCGCGTGCCCTAGGCACCCTCGCCGTCGCGCTGGGAACTCCGGCGTATGGAACGGGTGAAACACGGAGCCGCGAGACTCGTTAGGACTGCGGCACACCACCCTCTCACATCTTTGTATGCGCGCGCTTCGTTCCACTTTCATCGCCCTCGCCGTCCTTCTGCTCCCGCTGGGGCCGCTCGTCGCCCAAGGTGGCATCCCCATCAACCTGCAGATTGGACTGCCGCAGGGAGAATTCAAGGAGAACGTCAGCGTCGCCGGTGGATTTGGGTTTGCCGGCATCTTCCCCATCGCGTCGGAGTTCGGCATCCGCGCTGGGCTCGACTTTCAGATTTATGGCAACGAGACGCGCCGGGTCCCGCTGGGCGGGGGCGCCTTGGGGCTCATCAATGTGGATGTCACCACCACCAATGCGATTATCGGTGGCAACATCGGCGCTCAGATCGGCTTGCCTAGCGATCGCGCCAAGCCATACATCGGTGGCCTCATTGGATTCTCCAATTTCAGCACGTCCTCGCGCGTGGCGGGGGAGAATTCGCAGGATGAGCCATTCGCCAGCAGCACGAACCTGTCGGACAACGCGTTTTCCAAGCACGCCCTCGCCGGCTTCTATTTCCCGATGAAAAACGGCGACGTGCTCGTTGACATCGGCGCGCGCTACACCTGGAATGGCGAGTCCGTCCGCTACCTCACGCCAGGCGACATTAGCGAAGATGCGCTGGGCAATATTGTCATCAGCACGAATGAGACGCGGGCAGACCTGCTCACCATCACGTTTGGCGTGACGATTAAGTTTGGCGGGAACCGCGCCAAGTAGCTCACCGCTGACGCGCGCGTCGCGCCCGCCGACTACTCGTCGTCTTTATGGCGGCGGTCACGCTTCACGTGTGACCGCCGTTTTTTTTCGTTGAGCCGCTGTTGCTTCTGCCCCCGGCTCGGTGCGGTGGCGCGACGGGTCTTCGGCACCACCAAGGCTTCCCGAACCAGGTTGGCCAGGCGCGAGAGCGCGAGAAGGCGATTCTGGGACTGGCTGCGCGTATCAGCGGCCACCACGCGCACCGCGCCACTGGCGTCGAGTTTGGGCGCGAGGTTGGTCTCGAGCAGCGTGCGCTGCGTGTCGGACAAGGCGTTGGATGTGCGCATGACCCACACCACCTCGACTCGGGTGGAGCTGGTGTTCACGTGCTGCCCCCCCGGTCCCCCCGAGCGTGTGGCCTTCACCGCGAGTTCGGCAGCGGGGATGCGTACCCGGCCGTTCACGAGAAGGCGGCCTTCCTCGTCCCAGATTTCACGGGGAGCCATTACAAGGGCCTTGTGTTGCAAATTGCCACAGCGTTCGTCACCTTAAAGTCGTTGTGAATTGCAACACTCGGAGATCCTGTGAGCGTCGAGCGAGGGGGGACATCTGAGCGAATGCTGGCGGTGCTCGATTCCCGCCGTCTGCTCAATGGTATTTATGTCGGCCGCCTCGTTGCGGCGAGTGCCAACTTCGTGTGGGCCCTGGTCTTCGCCCTCTTCGCGAACCCGGTCAGCACCGTCATCGCGGCCTCGGCCTTCGTGGTGGCCATGGCGCTTACGGCTGTTTCGTACATCCGGACCGAGGTAAACCGGCAGAAGGCGGGCCCTGGCTTCCTCTATCTGCAGTTCGTGCACGACCTGCTGCTCATCACGGTCATCGTGCACCTGAGCGGCGGCGGTAATTCCCAATTTGCCGCGCTCTACATCCTCGTCAACGCCACCGCCGCCCTGCTCCTGCCCATCGGCAGCTCCCTGCTGCTGGCCATGCTGGGCAGTGTGCTCTATGTGGGCGATGCCTTCTTGGTGAGCGGCGGCGACATCACCGTGCCGCTGCTGCTGCAGCTCGTGGTGTTCGTGCTCGTGGTGATTGGCACCAGCTACATCGCCGCCCGACTGCAGGAAGCCGGATTGGGGCGCGAGCAGCTGCAGGCGGAATTGGCCAGCGCTCGCCTCCGCGCTGCAGACATCCTCGCCAACATCCGGGCGGGCATCATCACGGTGGATGATCTGGGCCGTCTGCTCTATGCCAACCCAGCGGCGAGCCAGATGTTGGGTGTGCCCTTCGACACGCTGTCTGGCGCACCGATCCTTGAGCGATTGCGGACCTCGGCACCAATCGTGGCCGCAGCTATCGACTCGCATATCGGTGAACAGCGGACGAGCGCCCGGTCGGAGGGCACGCTCATGCACGCGGGTCGCGTCATGCCATTGGGCATTACCACCACGTCCGTGACGGGCGACCTACGTCCAGTCGGCGGTGCCACGACCGTCATCGTGCAGGACATCTCTGATGAGAAGCGTTTGGAAGCGCTGCGCTTGCGAGCCCAGCGGCTCGAGGCCGTCGCCGAACTCTCGGCCTCGCTGGCCCACGAGATCAAGAACCCGCTCGCGAGCATTCGCTCGGCCGTGGAGCAGATCTCGCGTCGCCAAGCCGCCACCGCCGACGAGCGAGTGCTTGGCGATCTGATCACGCGAGAGACAGACCGTCTTTCCCGTTTGCTGTCGGAGTTCTTGGATTTTGCGCGCGTACAAGCAGCACGGCGGGACGAACTCGATTTGCGGGATATCGTTCGGGCCGCGACCACGCTTGCCGGCGCACACCCTGACCGGGGTGCGGCCGTGACGGTGAAGCTACTACTGCCCGACAATCCAGCCACGCTGGCCGGCGACGAAGACCTGCTGCACCGCGCGGTCTTCAACCTGGTTCTAAACGCTTGCCAGGCGTCCGGTGAGACGGGAGAAGTGGACGTCACGCTTCGGCGCCTCGCGGCGTCGGAATGCCCAACCGGACTCCCGTTTCATTCAGACGCCTTCGTCATCGACGTACGTGACCGTGGAGAAGGCATTCCGCCGGATATGCAGGACCGACTCTTCGAACCATTCGCGACCAGCAAGCCCGGTGGCAGCGGACTCGGCCTTGCCGTTGTCCACCGCGCCATCGAGGCGCACCGAGGCGTCATCCTCGTGGATAGCGACCAAGATGGAACACACTTCACTGTTTATCTGCCGACCGAGGGTGCGCCCTCCGGAGTTGCCACGTGACCGAGACCGAACGCCGTCCCACTGTCCTCGTTGTGGATGATGAGTCCGGTATTCTCCAAACACTGGAGATTTTGCTTCGCGCCGAGGGCTTTGACGTACACACGGCGCACGGAGGACGGGCCGCGCTAGAAAAGATTCCGCAGCTCACGCCAGACATCATCATCTCAGATGTGCGTATGCCTGGCGTGGGTGGCGTGGAAGTGCTCAACGCCGCGCGCGAACACGACGCTGAAGTTCCGGTAATCCTGATGACGGCGCAGGCGACCCTGCAGACGGCAATGCAGGCCGTGAATGCGGGGGCCTTCTATTACATCCAAAAGCCGTTCCGTAATGACGAACTCGTGGCCATCCTCAAACGGGCCGCCGAACACCGCGCCCTGCGGCTGGAGAACAAGTCACTCAAGAAGGAGATTCGTCGTCGTGAGCGCCGCGGTGCTGGCGCTCCGGTTGGCGCGCATCGGGCCTGGTTGGATGCACTGAACCTCGCCGAAGCCGTGGCCCACACCGAGTCCACGGTGCTCATCACCGGAGAGTCCGGCACGGGCAAGGAAGTCGTGGCCCGCTACATCCACGAACTGTCGCCCCGCGCTGACGCCTCGTTCGCCACTATCAACTGTGGCGCGCTCCCCGAGGGACTGCTCGAGAGCGAACTGTTCGGCCACGTGAAAGGGTCCTTCACTGGTGCAGTCCGCGATAAGGACGGACTCTTCACCGCTGCTGCGGGGGGTACCTTCTTCCTCGACGAAATCGGTGAGACCACGCCGGCCACTCAGGTGAAGCTGCTGCGCGTGCTGCAGCATCGCGAAGTCATTCCGGTGGGCGCCACAGATCCGCAGGCCATCGACACCCGCATCATCGCCGCCACCAACCGCGACCTCGAAGAAGAGATCAAGCGCGGCGGCTTCCGTCGCGATCTGTTTTATCGCCTCAACGTCATCGCCATTCACTTGCCGCCACTGCGCGAGCGCCGTGAGGATATTCCCCTGCTCGCGGAATCGTTCTTGAGCAGTGGTGCCGCACTGCGTGGTGAGGCGCCCAAGTCGCTCTCGGACGAGGCCGCGGATGCCTTGCTGAATTACAACTGGCCCGGCAATGTGCGCGAACTGGAGAACGCGCTCGAGCGAGCGCTCATCCTTAGCCACGGCCCAGTGGTCAGTCTGAGCGCACTGCCGGAGCGCATCACGGAGCGGCGCAGTGAGCCGTTGATTGCCGAGCGTGTGGCGGCCAACCCTACGCTTGAAGTGATTGAACGCGCCTACATCCAGTGGGTATTGCAGAGCGAGCAGGGGAATAAGACCCGCGCCGCCGAAGTGTTGGGCATCGACCCCTCGACCTTGCACCGCAAGTTGGCCCGTTATGGGGTTGATGCGTGAATAAGTGGCAAGGGGCACTCACCGGCCTGAGCGAGCGGAGGGCGGCGGCCATCGCTGGCTTGCTGACGCTGGTTGTCGGCCTTGCCACGATGACGCCTGACCTCATCGGCGTGTTCTTCGATGACGCGATTTACGTCTTGGTCGCGAAGGGAATCGCCGAAGGTCATGGCTACGTGTACCCGCAGCTGCCGGGGATGCCGCCGGCCATTCACTACCCACCGGTCTGGCCGGGACTCTTGGCCCTCGTATGGAAGCTGGGGCCCGCGTTCCCCAACAACCTCGGATTGTTGAAGGCCATCAATCCGCTGATGCTTGCACTTGCCGCCGCCGGTGGTACGGTCGTGGCGCGACGGCTCTTCGGACTTCCGGCTTGGGCTGCCGCGCTGGCGATACTCGCCGCCACGCTGAGCGTTCCGATGCACGTACTCACGAACGTGCTGCTGTCCGAGCCCATATTCATCGCCCTGTTCTTTCCCGCGATCTACGGAGCGAGTCGGCTGCATGCCGAGGGCGGGTGGCGCTTGGCAGTGGCCGCAGGCGCATTGGCGGGAGTGCTGGTCCTCACGCGCACCATCGCCGGCGCATTCGTGGCGGGGACCGGACTGGTGCTCTTGCTGGATCGCCGCTGGCGCGAGCTTGTCATCTACTCTGTGGTCGTCATCGCATTGCTCGCGCCCTGGCAATACTTCGTGTGGAAGCACTCGCCCGGCTTCCCGGATGAGCTCCGCGGCTCGTATGGTCCCTACCTCGAATGGCTTGCCGACGGATATCGCGAGGGCGGTCTCCCCTTTCTTCAAGCGGTCGTCTTGAAGAACGTCACTGACACTTGGCGCTTTGTCGGTGCGATTCTGACGCCTCGCCTTGCCGACACGCCACTGCGGCCGCTGGCAACGGCGCTCGCCCTGCTCGCCACCGCTGCCGGAATCGCGGGATCTCTGCGGCGGCCGGCGACGCGCATTCTGACGCTCGGGATGATCGGATACTTGGGCATTGTGCTAGTCTGGCCCTTTCAGGTTGATCGTTTCATCTGGGCGGTGTGGCCGCTCTTGCTGCTGTTCGCCCTCGATGGTCTGCGCGTGACGCAGGCTGCGCTGCGTGCGCGTGGGCTGCCGCGCGTTGCCGCGGCGGCGCTCGCCAGCGCGAGCCTGCTCGTGCTTGGCTACACCGCGTACAACGTCCGAGGTATGTGGCGCGGCTGGTCCAACAGCGCCTCGCACGAGATGTCGTCGCGCGTCGAAGTCATCGTCCGCTACGTCAACGGCGAGCCGCGGCTGCGAGGCAAGGTCATTGGCACCGAGGCCGCGCCGATGGTTGCCTTGTATACCGGCCTGCAAGTGATTCCCGTCGAGATGCTGGTCGTACGTGACCACCTCGAGAAGAAAACCACGCAACAGAGCGCCGCCTTCCTTGAGGCCATTGATCGGCGCTTCACGCCGGATGCCTACGTGATGATGCCCCAGGGTCCTCATCTGCTGGCATTGCTGCAGGCTAAGTTGGATTCCACGCGCCGCTTTATGGATATCTCGCCTGCCGACCAGAAGGTCCGCTCCTTCATCTCCGTTTCTCAATGACGCATCCCACACCAAACAGCGTCACGCGCATCCGCGGGCGCACGCCGCTCCCAGCCGCGGACCTCGTGCTCTCGGTCCTTATTCCGGTCTACAACGAGCGGAACACCATCCACACCATCCTCGACGCCGTGCAGGCGGTGCCGGTGCGCAAGCAGGTGATTTGCGTGGATGATTACTCCACGGATGGGACGCGCGAGGAGTTGCAGCGCCTGCACGCGGCCGGCCGCATTGACCTGCTGCTTCTGCACCCGCACAACCGAGGGAAGGGCGCAGCCATTCGTACGGCGCTCGCCGCCAGCACAGGCAACGTCGTCATCGTGCAGGACGCGGACCTCGAGTACGACCCCGCGGATTGGCCGGCGATGCTGGAGCCAATCATGGACGGACGCGCCGACGCTGTGTTCGGCTCGCGCTTCCTCGGTGGACCGCACCGCGTACTCTACTTCTGGCACTCGGTCGGCAACTTCGTGCTGACCACATTCAGCAACATGATGACGAACCTGAACCTCACGGATATGGAGACGTGCTACAAGGCCATCCGTGGGGACGTCGCGCGCTCGCTGCACCTCACGTCAGACCGCTTTGGCTTTGAGCCTGAGGTCACGGCTGCATTGTCCAAGGCCAACGTTCGCATTTTCGAGGTGCCAATTTCCTACTCTGGACGCACCTACGCAGAGGGCAAGAAGATCGGCTGGAAGGACGGCGTGGCCGCCATTTGGCATATCCTGCGGTTTAACCTCCGATGAGTTCCGCGGCGCTGCCTACCTGGTGGAGCAAGCACTCCGCGGCTTTGGCAGCCGTCATCGTTGCGATCATCGCCTTTTCCGCTTCCGGATTAGGCCTGCGTAACGGCTTTGCCTACGATGATATCTTCATTGTTCGCGACAATCCCGCGGTGAACAGCCTCCAACCGTTGCCACAGTATTTCCGCGAGACCTATTGGGGGCCTGCTCGAGGGCACGCGGCCCTGTACCGCCCGCTCGCGGTGTGGGCCTACGCGGTGCAATGGAAGATTGGCGGCGGTTCGGCACTGATTTACCACGCGGTGAACGCCGCGCTCTACACGGCAGCCTGTGTGCTCCTGTTGCTGGTGTTGCGCAACCTGGCGCCGGCAGGGCCCGCGCTCTTCGGAGCGGCCGTTTTCGCGGTACATCCTGTCCATGTGGAGGCCGTGGCCAACGTCGTGGGCCAAGCTGAGCTATGGGTGGCCTGTGCAATCTTTGGGTCGGTGGCGCTTTTCCTGCGCGCACGCAGACGCGGCGCAATCGGCTGGGCGACTGCCATACCCATCGCACTCATCTTCGGCGTCTCGCTGTTCATCAAGGAGCACGGCATCGTCTTGCCGGCTCTCCTGGCCGCACTCGAGCTCTTGGCTCTGCCTGCTGGTGCGGACCGCACGCCCATCGCACGGCGGCGCACGCGTCTGCTGGTGTTGGGGCTTGGCGTCATCGCCGCCTTGTATCTCCTAATACGTATGCAGATCCTGGGCGCAGTCACCGGGGATGAGCCGTTCTGGGGCCTGCGTTTTCTGAGCGCGCCCCAGCGCTGGTTCGTAATGCTCGCCCTCGTGCCCGAGATCACGCGTCTTATGCTCTGGCCCGCGCGACTGTACGCCGACTATTCGCCGCAACAGACGCCGCTCCTGCCCGAACTTTCTTGGGGGCATGTGCCGGGCATCATCCTGCTCCTCGCGCTGGTGGTGGTCGCCATCGTCGCGTGGCGCCGTCGGGTGCCGCTGATCGCTCTAGGATTGGCGTGGTTCGCCATCACCTATCTGCCGGTGGCGAACATCCTGTTCCCGATTGGTGTGCTCATCGCGGAGCGCACCCTCTTCTTGCCGAGCGTCGCCGCGTCCTGCCTGGCGCTGTGGTTGGCGAATACCGCGGTGGAGTGGACGGAGTCGCGCCGCGGCGTTGCCTTGGCGTTGATGCTTGCGGTTGTCGGGTTGGGACTCGTGCGGAGCATCTCGCGCACGCCGACGTGGGCCGACAATCCCACCTTGTTCAGCGTGCTTGCCGTGGAATCACCCAACAATTTTCGCGCGCACTTTGCGCTCGCCGAGTTCAATGCGCTGGGCGGGCGTCCCGACGTCGCGGACACGCTGTTCCAGCGCGCGCTGTCGCTGTACCCCGAGCACGTGCCGGCTCGCCTTGCGTACGGGCAGGTGCTTCAAATCCAGCGCCAATGCGGCCGCGCCCTGCCACTTTTTGAGTCGGCCGTGCGCGACGACCCGGATTCCCAGACGGCGGTGGTCGGGACCGTGATTTGTCTCTTGGACCTCCAGCGGTTTGAGGCGGCGCGCAGCCTGGCCTTGATTGGCAATTCCTCCGGCTGGCGTGAACCCCGCCTGACAAACCTTCGGACTGTGGCCGAGTCTGTGCTCGTGGCGATGGACTCCGTGGATGCCCGAAACCGCTTCTGGCGCTCGGGTCGCCCGTTTGAGCGAAGCGGCCGGCCGCTCCGCATTGACGTTTTCCGCGAGGTACCTTCGAGGCGGGGTACGCAATCTTCGGCGCAATCTGCAATCGAACCGGGCTCAAGCGATCCCGACGGATATATGTAAAGCGTTATCGAATAAGAGGTTATGGAGTCAAAGCAAGAGTGGCGCAGTTCTTGCAAAAGATGCTATTGTGACGCTGATGGATTCAGCTGTTTCGCCCCACCCACCCTATTCAGAGAGATTCAGAATGTTGTCAAACAAGAAGGGCTTTACCCTGATTGAGCTGTTGATCGTGGTCGTCATCATCGGCATTCTTGCCGCCATCGCGATCCCGAAGTTCGCCAACACGAAGGAAAAGGCGTACATCGCCACGATGAAGGCCGACCTCCGCAACCTCGTGACGGCACAGGAAGCGTATTTCGCTGACAACTCGGCCTACACCACGGCCCTGACCACCGCCCAGTACCAGCCTTCGTCTGGCGTGACTGTGGCGGTTGGCAGCGTTGGCTCGGGCACGTTCACCGCAGTCGCTTCGTACGCCGGCGGCACCACGCGTACCTGCACGATCACCGTCGGTTCTGGCGCACGCGACGGCGAGCCGATCTGCAACTAATTGCGCCTCGCGCGATTGTAGGAACGTGGGGCGGGGCGTATAGGGCCCCGGTTGTTTTGTTTGGTTTGCCGGGGCGGGGGACAACCCGGAGGGTACATACAAATACGGCAATAGGCCGGGGTG
>JANNVQ010000037.1:0-64420 GCA_031414535.1 Gemmatimonas sp. | reverse complement strand
CCTTGTCGAGCGCGGCGAGGGCCTTCGGCATGCCGGTGTCGGCGGGCAACGCGACCGCGAGCAGCGGCGTTGCGCCGCGCGCCGGGTCACCACGCTTCACTGCGAATGCAATGGACATTATCCCTCCATCCCGGTGATGATCGCGTCGCCGAAGCCCGTGGTGCTCACTTCGGTGGCGCCCTGCATTTGGCGCGCGAGGTCGTAGGTCACCGTCTTGGCGGCGATGGCCTTCTCGAGTCCGGCGACAATAAGCTTGCCGGCCTCATTCCAACCCATCTGCTCAAACATCATCACGCCGGAGAGAATCACCGAGCCCGGGTTGATTTTGTCGAGGCCGGCGTACTTGGGCGCCGTGCCATGCGTGGCTTCAAACACGGCGGCTGCATCGCCGATGTTGCCGCCCGGCGCGATGCCAAGACCGCCTACTTCGGCCGCGAGCGCATCGGAGATGTAGTCGCCGTTCAGGTTGGGCGTGGCCACCACGCTGTACTCCTCGGGACGCAACAGGATCTGCTGGAACATGGAGTCGGCAATTCTATCCTTCAGAATCACGGCGTCGGCGCGGGCCTTGCCGCCAGCGGCGTACAGATCCGCTTCGGTGATTACGTGCTCACCGAATTTCTCCGCCGCGAGTTCGTAGCCCCAGTCGCGGAATCCGCCTTCGGTGAACTTCATGATGTTGCCCTTGTGCATCATCGTCACCGATTCGCGATGCGTGCGCATGGCGTACCTGATGGCCATCTCGATGAGGCGCTTGGAGCCGAATGCCGACATCGGTTTGATGCCGATGGCGCTCTCGGGACGAATCTTCTTGCCAAACTCCTTTTCGATGAATTGCCGCAGCTTCTCGGCGTCCGCAGAGCCGGCCTTGAACTCGATGCCGCTATACACGTCCTCGATGTTCTCGCGGAAGATGACCATGTTGACCTTCTGCGGCGCCTTCACCGGCGCACCCACGCCCTCGAAGTAACGCACCGGTCGCACGCAGGCGTAGAGATCGAGTTCCTGGCGCAACGCGACATTCAACGAGCGAATGCCACCGCCCACCGGCGTAGTCAGCGGACCCTTGATTGCAATCTTGAACTCACGCACCGCCTCGAGCGACTCTGCCGGCATCCACTCGCCGGTGGCCTTGAAGGCCTTCTCGCCAGCGAGGATCTCCATCCAATGGACCTTCCGCTTTGCGCCGTATGCGCGCTCCACCGCCGCATCGAACACGCGCACGGAGGCACGCCAAATGTCGGCGCCGGTGCCGTCGCCTTCGATGAACGGAATGATGGGTTGGTCGGGAACACGGAAATCGCCGCCGGAGGCTTCAATGCGCTCGCCTTTCGTGGGAACGCTTGCGTACTTGTAGGTCGCCATGGTCTTTACGGGTGTGTGGAAGGACGAAAGCTAGGGCTCTGCGGAGGGGCCGAGCAAGACATCGAAACCACTAGGCTACGCGGTCCGGTGGGGGACCAGCTGAAAAGAACGCCTGCAAATTCGCCAACGCCCGCATGCCCATGGACTCGCGCGTCTCGCGGGTGGCTGACCCAATGTGGGGCAGCAACACCACATCGTTGCGGTTGAGCAATCCTGAGTGCACGCGAGGTTCCGCCTCGTACACGTCGAGACCGGCCCCGCCAATCTGCCCTCGCTCGAGCGCTTGCACGAGCGCGTTTTCGTCTACCACGTCGCCCCGCGAGGTGTTCACGAGAATGGCACCCGGCCGCATCTTGGCGAATTGCGGCGTGCCAATGAGATGCTTCGTCGCCGCCGTCGCTGGGACGTGCAGGCTCACGACGTCGCTATTGGTGAGCAATTCATCAAGCATCGAAACGCGCGTCACGCCACGGACGGCCGACTTCGCGGGCGAGCGAGTCCAGGTATACACGCGCATGCCGAACCCTTCGCGAGCGCGTCGCGCCACCGCCGCACCAATGCGGCCAAAACCGACGACACCCAAGGTTTTGCCCGTCAGACGCGTGCCGAGCAGATGCGTGGGCCGCCAACCGGTCCAGTTGCCGCTGCGCAGTTCGCGTTCACCCTCGCCCGCGCGACGCAACACTGACAGCATCAACAGCATGGCGAGATCGGCGGTGTCGTCCGTGAGGACGTCCGGCGTGTTGGTGACCATGACACCGGCAGCCGTCGCCGCATCGAGCTCAATGTGATTCACGCCCACGCCGAAGTTCGCGACGATTCGCGCCCGCCGATTCGCCTGCGTGAAGCAGGCAGCTTCTACGCGATCGGTTACAGTACAAAGCACAGCGTCGGCCTCACAAAACTCGGCGCGCAAAGCTTCGGCATTGAGCGGAACGTCGTCTGCGTTGACGCGAACCGTGAAATGCTGCGACAACGCTTGCAACACGGCATCCGGGAGCAGGCGCGTCACCGACACGATGGGTTTGGTGCTCACGCGGACTCGCGATACCAGCGCTGCGCGGCGGCAACACCAGCGCCCAGCGGCACAGGGATGCCCGCATCGTGCATCGCCAACTCGGCGAGTGCGATGGCGCCGAGCAGCATGCCCGCATTGCAATCGCCGAGGTGCCCTATGCGGAACACCTTGCCGTTGAGACGACCGAGCCCCGAGCCCAGCGCCATATCCCACCGCTTGTAGGCATGGTCAATGACCTGCCGTGCATCCTTCCCTTCCGGCACGACAATGGCCGTGACCGTGTTGGACCGCTGCTCGGGATCACGGGCGCAGATTCTCAACTCCCAGGCAGAGACCGCGCGACGCACGCCCTCTGCAAGGCGAGCGTGACGAGCGTGAATATTGGCCAGACCTTCCTCCTGCATCATGTCGAGCGCTTCACGCAGGCCGAAGAGGTGGGCCAATGCGGGCGTATACGGGAAATAGCCTTGGTCATTGTGCAGTACCTGAGGACGCAGGTCGAAGTAATGCCGTGAGAAGCCTGCGGTCTCGATGCGCTCAAGCGCGCGCGGCGAGAGCGACACCATACCGAGGCCTGCCGGCATCATGAAGCCCTTCTGCGACCCGGTGATGGCGACGTCAACGCCCCATTCATCTTGCCGGAACTCCAAGGAGCCGATAGAACTCACGCCGTCCACCAACAGGAGCGCAGGATGCCGCGCCGCGTCCATGGCCTCGCGGAGGCCGGCGATGTCGTTGGTGACACCTGTGGCCGTTTCATTGTGCACGACGAGCACGGCCTTCAATTCGTGCGTGCTGTCTTGGGCCAAGCGCTCACCAATCGCCTGCGGGTCAAAGGCATCGCCCCACTCCAAATCCATGACCTCAACCTTCAAGCCCAGCTTCTCCGCCGTGTCAATGAACAGGTGCGAAAACTGGCCGAGTCGCACGGCCAGCACCCGATCGCCGGGGTTGAGCGTGTTCGTGATGGCCGCTTCCCACATGCCGGTTCCCGTCGCCGCGAACAGAAATGCCCGACCCTCTGCGGTACCAAACATCGGCTTGATGTCGCGGAGCAGCCCTTGTGTTAGCTCGGGGAAACCACTGGAGCGGTGGTCTTCCTGCGCCCGATGCATCGCGCGCAACACGCGGTCGGGCACGTTCGAGGGGCCAGGAACAAAGAGATGATGACGACCGGGCATGGTGGCGCAGGACTCCGCGGAGGTGTGAAGGACGGCCTATCGAATGTAGCTTGCAGGGGTGAGTGAGCATACCGCGCCCCCAACGTCGTCCACACGAGTCTTTCGCGCGCTGGCACTGCATTGTCCCGAATGCGGCGGCGGCAAGCTGTTTCGGCGTTGGCTCTACCTGCAGCCGCGCTGTCCAACCTGCGCCCTCAAGACCGACCGCGCCAATCCCGATCACTTCGTGGGCGCCTATCTGGTGAATCTGGTCGTTGCCGAGTTGCTCTTTGCGCTGATCTTTGGCGTGTGGTTGCTCAGCGTGTGGCCCGACGTGCCTTGGGACCGCATGGAGATCGTGCTGGTGGCGGCGATGATTGTCGCGCCACTCCTGCTGTATCCGTTCACGCGCACCCTCTGGCTGGCGGCTGATCTTATCTTTGACCCGCCGCGGGCCAGCGACCGGTAGACGCAGACGGGGCGCGACTCATGATGAGCCGCGCCCCGCCGTTGCCATGCCCGGAGTGGGAATCGAACCCACAAGACCTTGCGATCGGGGGATTTTGAGTCCCCTGCGTCTGCCAGTTCCGCCATCCGGGCCAACGCGGTGAATGATAATGGGGACCTAGGGTCTTTCGCGATGGCCTGTGTGGCCGCCCTCCTGAAAAGGCAACGCGGAGGGCGAGACTACATCGGCGGACGGCGCCCACCTTGTGCGGGCGGGCCGCCGGGGCGTCCGCCCATCGGACGGCGAGGTGCGGCACCGGCATCCGGACGAACACCGTTTTCGCGCATCTCCTGCACGCGCCGCCGCATCTGCTCCTCAAATCCGTACAGCTTGGCCCGCTGTAGTGGCGTGAGGAAGGTGGCAAGCTCCTTCTGCTCAGCGTCAAGCAAGTCGAGGCGCTGACGCTGCAGTTGAATGGTGCGGTCGAGCAGCGGGCCAATCCGCGCGTTCTGCGTGGAATCGCCGAGCTCGATAGCCGCACGCAGTTCGATTCGCACGCGGCGCTCCTGCTCAAACAAATCGCGCCGTTGGCCCTCGAAGCGGCGATTCGTGGCCTGCAAACGGCGCACCTGGTCGTCATTGAGGCCTAGTTGATTCCGCATCACCTGAGCCATCCGGGCGCGCACGCGACTTTCAAGTGAATCCCGCTGACCCTCGTCTGGCTCTCCCTGCGCCGCGACGCTCGTGGCCATCAGCAGCATCAGCAGCGACGCTCGAAACACGAGACCGAGATTCTTCACAATCCCTCCGGTGCGCTGCTCACAGGGCGCTGCATGGTCACGGGCTCTGCCGCCACCGTCGCTTCGAGCTGGTCGAGTTCCTTCAAAAGTGTCTCCAAATCGTCCACGCCAAGCTCGCCGAGCTCGTTGCCCCCGACGAGTCCCACGGGAAGCATCGCGACCATGGGCGTGCTACTATCACCCACGATGTCAGTACCTGGTTTCCCGCCGAAGAAGCTCTCCCGCAACGCTCCGAGTGACAGCGAGGCCACGAGCAGAAATGATGCCGCCGTAGCGAGTGCATAGCGCCGCAAGCCAAACGGGCGGCTTCGGCCGTGCGACACCGTCAGGGCAGGCCGCGATCCAGGTGCAGCAGGGAGCTTCGCGAGAATCGCTGCGGTATCAATGCGCGGCGTGGCCTGATCAAAGAGACGAGCGCTGCGCTCGAGCACGTTGAACTCCGCGGCGCAGGCTGCGCACTCAGCCAGATGCGCCTTGAGTTGCGTGGCCTCGTTGGTAGAGCGCAGGCCGCGCACCAGCAGCGGGAGCTGATCTCGCATCGCGTCGTTATCGCATTCAGTCATTATGCACCTGCTCCTTAATCGCCTTGAGGGCGTTGTGGTAATGCACTCGGCACGCGCCTTCCGTGCTTCCAACCAGTGAAGCGATATCCGAGTAGGCCATCCCTTCGTTCACCCGCAGCGAGAAGACTTCGCGTTGCAAGGCGGTCAATCCATTCACGGCGTTCCGCAGCCGCTCTGCCAACTCATCCCCAACCATCACATCGAGTGCGTCGTACTCGGTGGCCGCATCACGTTCGTCCACCTCGGCGACGTCCCTTCGCCTACGCTCAGCTCGTCGGCGATCGAGCAGCAGTCGTTTGCAGATGGTGAAAAGCCACGTCCGCAGCTGACTGTCGGCGCGAAACGTGTCGAGCGACTGAAAGGCCCGCACGAACGTGTCTTGCACCAACTCGTCCACTTCATCGTGCACCCCGAGGCTCGCCGCAAAGCGCGCCAATGGGGTCGCGTGGCGCTCCACCAACAAGGCTGCCGCCCGCTGATCGCCCGATTGCCATCGGGCGATCAACTCCGTGTCGGTCGCGGGGAGGCTCTGAGCGGTCAAAGGCATTCTCAAGAAGTCAGACGGCGCGGGCGAACAGACGTTAAACTATCGCCGTGCCCCGCCCAGAAATCATCGCCCACCGCGGCGCTTCGCGCGAGCGTCCCGAAAACACCTTAGCGGCCTTCCGCCGAGCCGCCGAACTCGGTGCCGACGGCTGTGAGTTTGACGTCTATTCGCACCCCGATGGGGTCATTCGGGTGCACCACGACGCGTTGGGGCCGGGAGTGGCGGTCCCCGAAGGGATGCCTACCCTCAACGACACGTTGGCCCTCCACCGTGAGTTGGGGCTAGTGGCCTACGTCGAGCTCAAGGGTCCTGGAACCGCGCCTGGGACGGTGGCGGCCTTGGCCGCCGCCGGTTTGGAGGGCGGAGTGCACGCCTTCGATCACCGCCAAGTCGCCGAGGCGCGTCTCTTAGCCCCCAACGTCCCGCGCGGGGTACTCGAGATTAGCTATCCCGTGGACCGCCTGCATGCCCTGCGCAGCGTCGGGGCTAGGGATCTCTGGCGGCACTGGCCGTTTATTGATGCGGATTTGGTGGCGGAAGCGAAGGCAGCCAACTGCCGTATCATTGCTTGGACGGTGAACGACGCCGCGCAAATGGAGCGTTTCGCCGCGATGGGCGTAGACGCGCTCTGCACGGATGATGTCGCGCTCGCCCGTCGGGTTGTCGGGGCGTAAGCGCGCTCGTCGCCGCTCACGAAACTATCCCCACGTCGCCGCGTAGAACCAACATCAGGAGGTTCTAATGGGAATCTGGGAGAAAGTGCAGGCCGAGCTCGACAAAGCCGGCACTGCGGCGAAGGGCGCACTCGACGAAGGTAAGATTCGCATTGAGCTGTTTCGCGTCCGTCAGCAGGCGGACAAGGCGGCCCAATCGTTGGGCTATGCGATGGCTCGCGCCAAGCGCGACAACACCGAGTTGGCCGCCGAGACTCTCGACAATTTGCATGCGGCGCTTGCCAAGTATGAGGCTGAAGCGAAGATGCTCGAGACGGATTTGGCAAAGGTCCTTCATAAAGATTCGCCACCGTCGGATCCGCCGGCTTCTGCTGGCTCTACATCGAACGGCTAACGGCTTCACCACGGAGGCACGGAGCCACGGAGAAGGGCGAACGGAAGCAATTACTTTAGGGGGTCCGCACCGACATATCGGATGCGGACCCCCTAACTGCTCCTGATTGCTACTGCATTTCTCCGAGACTCCGTGCCTCCGTGGTGAATGCAGTCCAACGCTCACACAGCGACACCAAAGAAAAACGCTCCGACCAAATGGCCGGAGCGTTTGTGCTTCTAGCACCGAGCGTTTTACGCGGTCGCCTGGGCGGCCGGGTACACCGAGACCTTGAAGCGGGTCTTGGACTTGTGCTCGAACTTCACCACGCCCTCGATGAGCGCGTAGATGGTATAGTCCGTGCCGAGGCCGACGTTGTTGCCGGGGTGCCACTTCGTGCCGCACTGGCGGACGATGATGTTCCCCGGGATGACCTTCTCGCCACCGTACTTTTTGACGCCGCGATACTGCGGATTGGAGTCGCGGCCGTTACGGGAGGAGCCTACGCCTTTCTTATGTGCCATTGTATCCTCTCTCCCCGGTTAGCCGAGGGTGATGTCGCGAATGCGGACTTCGGTGAAGCCCTGACGGTGACCCTGCTTCTTGGAGTAGTTCTTACGACGCTTGAACTTGAAGACGATGATCTTGTCTCCGAGGCCGTGCTTGACGATTTCCGCGGTGACCGTGGCGCCCTTCAGCGTGGGCACGCCGACCTTGACGTTGTTGCCGTCAGAGCCGAGGAGGACATCATTGAATTCAACGGTCGCGCCAGCGTCACCCGGAAGGGTGGGCAGACGGAGCGTGGTGCCCTTTTCGGCACGGAACTGCTTACCGCCGGAGCGGAAGATGGCGTACGACATAGGAGACTCTACGAGAAAGTTTGATGCGAGCCTAGAAGAATATCAGGGGAACGGGCGTGGGTCAAGTCCCTGTGAATAGAGGACTTGGGACGGATGTCGGATGACAGATGCTCACGGCATCCGGCTTCCGTCGTCCGTCCAGTTAGGCTACCGCGTACTGCGCCGTAATGTCCCGTCCCGCCCCCTTCACCAGCAGCTTGAACTCGTCCGGTTTCAACAACGGGTCGTCCCGCATCTCAATGGAGAACCCAACGGACTTCTCCAGGCGCTTCATGAGCTCCTTCTCCTGCTCGAGCACGTAAATAGCCGTCTCAGGGTAGAGCTTCACGATGATGCTCTCTCGGCGACCCTCGTTAGCGAGCCGCTTCACGGCCCGTTCCATTCGCCGAACGATGGTCTCCGCCGTGAAGACGCGGCCGGTGCCGTTACAGATGGGGCAGGCCTCGGTCATGGCGTGGAAGTGGCTCTGGCGCACCCGTTGCCGCGTCATCTCAATTAGTCCGAGATCGCTGACGGCGTAGGCCTTGGTGCGAGCGCGGTCACGTCCGAGGTGCTGGCGCAGCTCCTGCAACACGCGGTCGCGGTTGGCCTTGGTCTCCATGTCAATGAAGTCACAGACAATGATGCCGCCAACGTCACGCAGGCGCAGCTGACGCGCAATCTCGCGCGCGGCCTCCACGTTGGTCTTGGTCACCGTCTTTTCGGGGTCCTTCTTACCGGTGTAGCGGCCCGAGTTCACGTCAATGGAGACCAGGGCCTCCGTGGGCTCGATAATCAGATACCCACCGCTCGGGAGATCGCAGCGACGCTTGAAGAGGTCGCGGATCTCCGACTCAATCTTCTCCTTGTCGAAGAGGCCGATCTGGCCTTCGTAGAGTTCGACGCGGTCAATGAGTTCGGGCGCGATGCCCTTCAGGTACTCGACGATCTCGTTGTAGACCTGCTTCGAGTCCACCGTGAGGCGGTCCACCTTGGTGGAAAAAAGGTCGCGGATGATGCCGCGAGTCAGCGAGGTCTCACGATGCAGGAGCTTGGGCGGATTCCCCACAAACTTCTGCTTCTTAAAGATGCGGTTCCACTGCTGAATCAGCGTGTCAAGCTCGCGCTGGACCGTCTCTTGGGTGACACCCTCGGAGACCGTGCGGACGATGACGCCGCCGGCATCCGCGGGCAACACACCTTCCACGAGCGCACGCAGCTTTTGGCGTTGGGCGCGCTCACCAATCTTCCGGGATACGCCTACGCGGCGCGCGGCAAAGGGCATGTACACGAGAAAACGCCCCGCCAGTGACACCTGAGCCGTGACGCGAGGCCCCTTCGTGGAAATGGGTTCCTTGCTGACCTGTACGATGACGGACTGGCCGCGCTTGAGGACATCCTGAATCTGCGGCGGCTCCTTGCGGCGGCGACGTCCACCCCCGCGCCCGCCCCGACCACGCCCACCCTTGGGCTTCTCGCCGTCCTTTCCGTCTTTGCCCTCTGGGGTGCCCTCGCCTTCGGCTGCAGACTCGGCCGCATCCGCGTCTGACGAATCCGGCTCATCGTCGCCGCCATCTTCGTCATCGTCGTCGTCATCATCCCCCTCCTCGTCGTAGGCGAGGTCGGAGTTATGAAGAAACGCAGACTTTTCGGTGCCGATAGACACAAACGCGGCCTGCAGTCCTGGCTGGACCGCATCAACTTTGCCGAGGTAAATGTCACCGACCATCCGCTTGTTTTCGGGACGGTCTACCTGCAATTCAACGAGCTGTTCGTCCTCGAGAATCGCGACGCGAATTTCTCGCTGCGTCGCGCTGATTAGGATCTCGCGCTTCATAGGGTCCAAAGGAGTGTGTACTCCCGGCACCACACAGGATCGACCACGCGACATCCGCCCGGCACACAACCGCGGCACGCCCAGGGAGGGCGTTCGGGATGGCCAGGAAAAGTCGGGGCGGCGTGCGATCCAGCATCAGGGGCGTGTGGAGCTCGGGGGTTGGGCCATAGCGGCCCGGATGCGACAAGGGCCCCGGAGGGCCCAGTAAGTAGATGAATGGTGGGGGTTTGGCTGACTCGGCGCAAGCCAGAGCCCTGGCGAAGAGCGAGGAGCGAAGAGCGAAGTTGAAGAGCGAAAAGCGAAGCGAGAGGGACGAAGGTAAGAAGGGATGAAGGAGAAGCACCAATTTGCACTTCTGCCTTCGCCCCTTCCCGACTCGCTTTTCGGGCTCGCTTTTGAATCTTCGGTCTTGAATCTTCGCTCTTGGTTATCGCTCTTCGCTCCTCGCGCGGCCCGGCTACTCGCGTCCCAATCCGGCTATCAGGTGCCGCGCGATCACCATGCGCTGCACCTCAGATGTCCCCTCGCCGATCTCGCCGATTTTGGCGTCGCGCATGAAACGCTCCACCGGATAGTCCTTGGTGTAGCCGTAGCCGCCGTGGAGCTGGATGGCCTTGATGGTGTTGCGCATGGCGAGCTCGCTGGCAAAGAGCTTGGCCATCGCGGCTTCCTTACCAAACTCGTGGCCGTTCTGGCTGAGCCAGGCGGCGTGGTACACCAGATGCCGCGCGGCTTCGAGCTCGGTGGCCATATCCGAGAGCTGGAAGTGCACGCCCTGGAACTCGGCGATGCGCTTACCGAACTGCCGGCGCTCGCTCGTGTACTTCACGGCCTCGTCAAAGGCTCCCTGCGCGACTCCCAATGAGAGTGCGGCGATGCCAACGCGGCCGGCGTCGAGTGTCTTCATGAAGTTGATGAAGCCGCGACCCTCTGCACCCAACAAGTTCTCCTCGGGGACTTCGACGTCCTCGAAGATGAGCTCGCGCGTGTCGGAGGCGCGCCAGCCGAGCTTGTCCTCCTTCTTGCCGGAGCGGAAGCCCTTCATCGGCTTGAACTCGGGATCATGGCCCATCCCAGCCTTGGCGGCAGCCTCGAGGTCGCAGGTCTCCTTGGTAAGGATGAAGCTGGAGATGCCCTTGGTTCCCTTGCTGGGGTCCGTGACTGCGGTTACCACAAAGACTTCGCCTACACCGCCGTGTGTGATGAAGCGCTTAGTGCCGTTGAGGATGTACTTGTTGCCCTGCTTGACGGCGCGAGACTGCGTGCCGCCTGCATCCGAACCCGCATTGGGCTCGGTGAGCCCGAAGCCGCCAAGAATCCTGCCCGATGCGAGCTTGGGCACGAAGCGCTCAATCTGTTCCTTGCTGCCGAAGCTGATGATGGGCGAAGTGCCGAGCGTCGTGTGCGCGGAGATGGTGATGGAGTGGGAGGCGCAGACGCGCGCCAATTCCTCAATCGCAATCATGAAGGAAATCGTATCCAAGCCCGAGCCGCCAAGCTCTTCGCTCCACGGGATACCGAGCAGGCCGAGGTCGGCCATCTTCTTGACGTTCTCCCACGGAAACTCTTGGCTGTCGTCAAAATGACGAGCGACCGGCGCGACTTCCTCTTGGGCGAAAGCGCGGACCATCTCACGGGTGGCGAGGTGGTGTTCTTCGAAATAGAGCGAGTCGTGCATTGGGGACGGATGACGGAAGCCAACAGGAGGGAGTCGGATGCTAGAATCTGACGCCGGAGAACAATTCAACTACGGGGTAGGCTTAAAGGCGCGGGAGAGTACTACACCGTCGAGCTTCTCGCTTGGCGTAATGCCGAGGAGGTGCGCGAAGGTTGGAGCGATATCTACAACACGGGCCTTCGTGGAATCGGACGCAGAACTGAACGCAGCACCCCAGAAGGTCACTGGCACCCGGGCGTCGTAATCGTGCGGCGTGCCGTGGGTGGCGATGCCGCCGCCGAAATACCAGAACGGTTCAATGGTGATGCCCGCCAGGGCGTTCCCTCCGGGACGGAACATGTGCAACCAGCGCCGTGCAATAACATCGCGCGTGGTATCGGCGCGAGCGAGATCCTCAATGAGGTCTACACGAGCGATGCCCGGAACGCGACGTGCTTCACGCGCGAACGCACGCGCCACTTCACGCAGCCCGCGTTCCTTACCGGCGACGAGACTGCGGTCCACCTCCAGCACGGGCCAATCGAGCGCGATGGCCTCAGGCGGAATGTCGTACCGTAGTAACAGGGGCGAGACGGCGTTGATCGCAGCCGAGATGTCGCGACTGCTCACGCGCTGCGCTCCCGTGTTGTCGCCCCAGCTGGACCTCAGTTCGGGAATCGGCGCAACGCCATGATCGGCCGTGAGCGCGATCACGACGTTGTTACGTCCACGCAGTGCGAAGAGCGAGTCCAAAAACACGCCGAGCATGCGGTCCACGCGCAGGACTTGATCGTGCAACTCGCGTGAATCGGGCCCCCAGCGATGCCCGACGGCATCGGTGCTCGACAGCGACACAGCTAGCAAGTCGGTGTGGCCGTCACGTGCGCCGAGGCTCATCTCACGGACGCCGCGCCACGCGAGGTCGAGCGTCATCTGATCCATCCATGGGAAGCCAAGAATCTGATTACGCGCGAGCTCGACATCGGCCGGAAGCTCGTGCGGAAACATAATGCCCTGGCCAGCGCTCTCTTGGGGAACGGAATCGGGCTCCGGGTACTGGGAGAGCGGCAAAAGAGGCGTCCACCGCTGGCCGGCGTAGCGCGTGCCCGCTTGGTCCTCGGCATTGAATGCCTGCACCCAAGCCGGAAGGGCATCGCGATAATAGGTGCTGGTGGTGAATTTCCCCGAGCGCTGCGCATACCAGTACACGTCGCGCTTGCCCGCTCCGATGGGCAGGATGGCGCCGCGATCCTTCCGCGATACGGAAAGAACACGCGTGGTCGGGTCGGCGGCGGTCATCCAATCGGCGAGTGTGGTGCCGAGAAAGCGAAACGGTGAGGCGCCGATGCCTTCGCTGTCCACGAGTGGGGCGTCCGGTGTATTGACGCCGGCCGAGTTGCTGGCGATGCCGGTGCTGTACGGAAAGCGCCCGGAGAGCGTCGAGGCGTGTCCCGGCGCCGTTTCCGTAATGGCGTGGTCTTGGACCGCCTGGGTGAAGACATGGCCCTCCTCGACGAGCATCCGGAAGCCGCCGGTGAGCTGCGAACGCCAGCGCTCGAGGTAGTCCGGCCGCAGTTGATCGACCGTAATCAGGACCACGAGCCGCGGACGAGGCCCCTGAGGAGCGGGAGCGGCGTTGGTGGCGGATGCGCCCGGCGGCACGGCGGGACGCGTCTGAGCGCAGGCTGAGGAGGCTCCCACCAGCAAGAGCGACAGACCCAGGGATAGGCAATTCTTGAACATCGGACTCTCGACAAGAGGATTCGGCTTTAAAATACCCCCTTGCAGTTGCGAGGTGCAGTTGCGAGGTGCAGTTGCTATGTGGGGCAATCCGCCACAGTTTCGTGGCGGTCACACCTCCAACCAACACGATGGCTGACTTCACGCGTTCTTTTGTCTGGCGCAATCTCTACGCGCGGACCCTTGTCTACTACGCATTGTGCGGCCTAGGCACCTGGCTGCTGCGCGGATACGCCCCGGCGAGTTGGGGCGTGCTCGGGAGCGAGTCCCTCAACGATCTCGTTGGGGGCGCGCCAAAGGTTGATACCTCGGCCCCCACCTCGACGCCGACGGCGCTCGCCGCTTCCATCGCAATGCTGACCGCGTTCGCGAGCGCGCTGCCGGTGGCGTGGATCTACACCCTGACGCGGCGAAAGAAGGGCTTCCAGCAGTCGGTGGTGCAGACCTATCTGATTCTGCCGGTGGTGGCAGCGGGCATCGTCGTGCTGGTGAAGCACTCGCTGGCGCTGGCCTTCTCGCTTGGGGGTATCGTGGCGGCCGTGCGCTTTCGCACATCCTTGGACGATTCGAAGGACGCGGCTGGCATCTTTGTGGTGATTGGCGTCGGCATGGCCGCCGCGGTCGCACCGTCAGTTGCCTGGGTGATCAGCATCGGATTCAACCTGCTGATGTTGATTCTCTGGTGGTCCGACTTCGGGCGCCCGATGGCTCTCGAAGGCAAAGCCGCGGAGAAGCGGCTCGAGAAGGCGCTGTCAATCGCGAACCGCACCGGAACCTTCATCGCCAAGATGGACGACGAAGTCCTGAAGGCCATGTCCTCTGAGCAATTGGAGGCGTTGGCGGATCGTGCGTGGCGCCGGCGGAAGCGCAACGATCCCGACCTCGCGGAAGAGGACGGCGAAATCGAGACGGCCCCGCGATATGAACGCATGCTCCGCATCAAGACCGCAGACGCGGAGCGGGCGCGAGCACTCTGCGAGCCGGTCTTCCCTTCCCTCTTCACGCACTGGAAGTTTCTCGGTAGCGTTCGTGAGCACGAAATTCGTGTGCTCGAGTACGGCGTGACGCTTGCGCCCACCGTGACGGCCGGTGTGGTGTCCGACGACTTGAGCCGATTCCCCGACTCGCCGCTGCGCGGCGTGGAGCTCCGCTAATGCTTCGTCTCGCTCAACTATCCCTGCTCTCCGCGTTGGCGCTTGCCGTGCCGCTCGACGCCCAAACTTTGTTTCGCGATACGGACCCAATTGCGGTCACCATCACTACAAATCTTCGTGACCTGACGCGTGAGCGCGATTCGACGCGGCTCCGTTGGTTTGGCGCCGAACTGAAGTGGACGGACTCCGCGGGAACCGAGCGCACGATGCCCGTGGAAGTGCGGGCCCGTGGGCATTTTCGCCGCCAGTCGAGCAACTGCAATTTTCCGCCCCTGTTCATCCGGGCCGCGCGCGAGGCGCGTGACGGTTCGCTCCTCCAAGGCAATCCACGGCTCAAAATCGTCACGCCCTGCCGGCCCGCGAGTGCGGATTATCAGCAGTACATCTTTACCGAGTATCAGGCGTATCGCAGCTACGCCGTGTTAGACTCCGCGCATCATCGCGTCCGCCTGAGCAACATCACGTACACGGACTCCCTTGACCGCATCCGCCCGATTGCGGTGACGGCGTTCTTTATGGAGACGGACGAAGAAGTAGCCGACGAGCACGAGTGGAAGGTCTCGGAACAAAAGGGCGCGCTGTGGGACGCTTTCGACGGCCCCTTCTTGGATCGCATTTCGCTCTGGGAGTACGCCATCGGCAACACGGACTGGTCCGTCTCTTCGTTGCACAACATCGTGCTGATGCAGAAGCCGGATGGAGGCTATCGGCCCGTGGCCTATGACTTTGACTGGTCGGGTTTGGTGAATCCGCGCTATGCGTTCCCGAATCCAACGTTGGGCATTCGCACGGTGCGTCAGCGCTTGCATCGCGGGCCCTGCCGCACGGCTGAGCAATGGGCACCCACGGTGGCCTACTTCCTGTCAAAGCGCCCGGCGCTGGACAGCATCTGGTCCACCCCCGTTCCCGGCCAAGATCCACGTCGTCTTGCCGATGCCAAGGAGTACCTCGACGAGGTGTGGGCCGTGCTCGCAGATCCGCGGCGCTTCAAGCGCGAAGTGATTGATCAGTGCCAGCCTATGGGCAACTGAGCAACGTTTCCAGGACGGCGCGTCCGTAGCGATCAAGACGCGCCGGGCCCACACCGCTCACGCTAGCCAACTGCGCGAGTGACTGCGGATTTGCCTTGGCGATGCCCCGGAGCGCTCGATCGGGGAAAATCACGTAGGACGGGACTTCCTCGTCCTTGGCGAGCTTGCTGCGTAGCACCTTTAAGGCGTCGAATCGCGCGGACTCCTCCCGACTCAGCGGGGCGTCCGTCGCCGCGCCCTTCACATCCGAGCGCTTCTTCTCGGCTTTGCGCGTCGGGCTCGAACTTGAGGCGCTTCGCTGCTCATGCTCGATGCCCTGACAGCGGTCACAGTTATCGCAGCGCGGCTTGGCGGCTGGATCGCCGAAGTAGCGGAGCACAAAGGCGCGGCGGCAGTACTTGGTGTAGGAGTACTGCTGCACCATATCGAGTTTGCGAAGCTCACCGCTACGCCGCCTGTCGAGCAGAGCCCAGTCCACCGGCCACTCGTCGAGGGCGCGCGCGGGTTCAGTGAGCGTGATGCCTTCGCCTAAACGCTGCCACACGAGAATCTGTCGGCTCTGCAGCACGTCGAGTTGCGCAGCGGCGCCTTGCGGGCCGCCGAGTCCAGGCGGCAGCGCATCGAGATCAGCGACGATGCCGCGATGAAAACTTCCGCGCGCACGCTTCCACAGTGAACGCAGCAGGGCGAGCGCGAGCCCGTCGGTGGCTTCACTAAACTCGGCCTTGATGCGTTCCGGCGTGGCGAGCAAGCGCACCTGCGCCTGAGTGCGGGAGGCGTCAGCGACCGCCAGCGCTCCAGCGCGACCCAATATTCTCAGGGCGGATTCCGCCTCGCGGTCGCTCACCTTGCCACTGGCCGTCGCGGCGATTTCGGCCGCGCTCGCCGATACCAGGCCATCTCGGCCGGCGAGCCGCTGCAAGGCCGTGTACACAGACGCGATGGTCTCACGTTCCGGTAGCGCACCCTTGATGAAGAACTCGTGCGTGAAGCGATCAGGAAACGCGTGCAGGAGAATGGCGGTGGCCGGCAGGCGGTCGCGCCCCGCGCGCCCAGCCTCCTGGTAGTAGGCCTCGAGCGTTCCAGGCATCGCGTGGTGCACAACGAGGCGAACGTTGGGCTTGTCAATACCCATGCCGAACGCGTTCGTCGCGACGATGATGCGCACGCGTCCGCTCATGAACGCGTCCTGCACGTCGGCGCGGTGCTCGTCGTCGAGGCCGGCGTGGTACGCGAGAGCCGGCAACTTCGCCTTGGAAAGCACCCCAGCAATGCGCTCCACCGTCTTGCGTGTGCTCGCGTACACGATGGCGACGCCATCGGTGTGCGTGCGCAGTAACTCCACCATCGTTTCATCCTTGGCTGCGTCGTTCTTTGCCGGGATGACATGGTAGGCGAGGTTGGTACGATCAAAACCCGTGATGACGACGGTTGGGTCGCGCAACTCAAGTTGCCGCGCGATGTCCTCGCGCACTTCGGGCGTTGCCGTGGCGGTGAGCGCGATGGTGGGCGGATTTCCAAGCCGCGCACGTACTTCCTTTACGCGCAGGTAGCTGGGCCGGAAATCGTGGCCCCACTCGCTGATGCAATGCGCTTCGTCAACCGCGAGCAACTTGACACCGATGTCGCGCAGTCGCTCCGCTGTGCGGCCGAGGTCAAAGCGTTCGGGCGCCAAGTACAGCAGCTTCACCTCGCCGCTGTGCACCCGGGCCATGCGCGCCGAGACCTCCGACTGCGACAAGGTGCTGTTCACGTAGGTGGCGGGTAAGCCGCGTGCCTCGAGCGCGTCCACCTGATCCTTCATCAGGGAGATCAGTGGCGAGATCACGACGGTCAGGCCATCCATGATCAGCGCCGGCACTTGGTAGCACAGCGATTTGCCGCCACCAGTTGGCAGGATGACCAGCGTGTCCCGCCCGGCGAGCACGGATTCCACGGCCTGGGTCTGACCGGGGCGGAAATCCGCATACCCGAAGCGCTCCAACAACAGTCGGCGGGCGTCGGCGATACTCGGTGAACTGGTGGCTACGGGCACGCCGAAGGATAGTCATCTGACCAAGTGGCCTGGCATCAGTTCCTTGCCGAGGAAGGTCGCGTATGTTTGACGGTGTGAACATCCCGCTCTTCGTCTCCGCTTCGGGAATTCTTGTTGTCCTCGCCCTAGGGTTTGCGTGGACCTTTTGGACGCTGAGCTCTATTTATGAGCGTCGGTACGTCCGGGAGTGGACGTGGACCTGGATTGCGCTCGGCGTCTACGCCCTCGCGGCTGGCCTGGCGCTACTCTCGGTGAACCTCGCGCCACTCAGCGGCGCGCGCATGCTGTTCTCCTTGGCGTCCATGACGGCGGGCCTGTGGCATCTACGCTCTCTGCTCAGCGGCATGCACGAACTCTGTGCGCCGGCCGAGCGGCGCCCGGTGCGGCGCGAGGCTTTCATCACGATAGCCGTCGTCATCGCGCTGGCACTCGTGTTCGTGCCCACAGAACCGCGCTCCGAGCGTGCGCTCTCGCTCTATCTGGCGCGCGTGATGCTGCTCGCGGCGGCCTGGGGCGTCGCCTATGCATCGGCGGGCCTTCAGATCCTCAGGAGGCAGCCCGGGGCGTCGGACATCGCCCGCCGCACGCTGGGCTGGGCGCTCATCTCCTACGCCGTGCTGCGCGTCGCCGAGCCCCTGACACATTTTCTCGGACCGAGTCCCATTCTGGCGCAACTTCTCACCTTTGGGGGTCTCCCCCTTTTGGTAGCAATGGGTGCGGGAATGCTGATTACGCTGTTGGAGGTGGAACGCACCAACGCGCTGCGCGAGGCTGAGGCCCGCGCGGAGGCCCAACAGAGCGCCAACGCCTCGGAGGCCGCTCTCTCCACGGCGCTCGCCACGAGCTTAGACCCCGTTTTCATCGTGAATCGCGAGGGCATCCTCGTCAGCGCGAATAGAACGTTCCTCGATCTCGCGAGCCTTGGCACGGGCGTGCCGGTGCGCGCCGGCGTGGCAATTGGTCCGCTGATGAATGAGCGAACGCGCCTCTTTTGGGACGAAGCATTCCCGCGGGCTTTGGGTGGCGAGTCGGTGAGCCGCCAAACGGGCTTCGTGTTAGCGCGTGGCAAGGAGAAACGCCGCTTTGTGGTGCGCTTCTCGCCCGTGCGCGAGGGCGACGGAATCATCGGTGTGCTAGTCGTATCGCACGACATGAGCGAGGAGGAGCGCCTGCGCACCGCGCTCCAGCGCCGCGAGGAATGGTTCCGCTCGCTCATCGAGAACTCGAGCGACATGATCTTCCAAGTTTCGGCTGACATTCAGATTGAGTACGCGAGCCCGTCGGTTGGGCGCATCCTCGGGTACGACCACACGGAAATGGTCGGCCGATCCGGCTTCGATTTCATGCACCCTGACGACGTCCCCACCATCGCCGATGCACTGCGGCGCGCGCTACAACGCGATGACACGGTTGACGCCGTCGTTCCGCTGCGCGCGCGGAATACGGCCGGCGAGTACATCCCACTTGAGGGTGTATCACGCCCGTATACGGACCCCGACGGAACAGAGCGCCTGATTGTGTCCTTGCGCGATGTGCGGGAGCGGCGGCGACTGGAGGACGAACTCGTAGCGGCACGACGCCTTGAGGCGATTGGGCGCTTGGCTGGCGGCGTGGCGCACGATTTCAACAATTTGCTCACGGCTGTCTCGGGCAACGTGCGCCTACTGCGCGAGCGCGCTGAGGGTGATGACGCATTCGCGGTTCACCTGGACGAGATTGACCAGTCGGTGCACCGCGGTGCGGAGTTGACGAGGCGCTTGCTCGCCTTTGCGCGGCAGCAACTGATTGAACCTCGGGTCCTGCGCGTTCCCGCACTGCTGCAGGATCTCGAACGCTTACTCCGCCGTCTCTTGGGCGACCAGGTGTTTCTCGACGTGGACGTCCCAACGACCATTTGGTCGGTCCGCGCAGACCCCTCTGCGTTCGAACAAATCATCGTAAATCTGGCTGTCAACGCCCGGGACGCGATGCCTCGCGGCGGGTCGCTGCGCATCAGCGCCTCAAACTTCGTGGTCGGGCCCAACGGGAATCAATCGCTCGACCTCACGCACGGCGAGTGGGTGCGGATTGATGTGGCCGATACAGGCGTCGGCATTGCCAAGGATGTATTGGGCCACATCTTCGAGCCCTTCTTCACCACGAAGCAAGGCAGCGGGGGCACGGGGTTGGGACTCGCCACTGTCTATGGGGTCGCCACGCAAATGGGCGGAGCGGTTCGGGTGAGTTCCGAGGAAGGTCGCGGCAGCACCTTTTCCGTCTTTCTGCAGCGGGTCATCGCGCCGAGTGACGCCGATCCGCATCACACGCGGGCACCGCTACCCACGGCAAAGCCGGGCGAGGTCATCCTCCTGATGGAGGATGAAGGCTCAGTCCGAGAAGTGACGGCGAAGCTGCTGCGCAAACTCGGCTACGAAGTCTTAGCCGCCCCCGACGGCGAATCCGGTGTTGCGCTCTCGGCGGCGCGAACGGAACGCATTGACATCGTCGTCAGCGACATTGTCATGCCTGGCATTCACGGTGATGTGGCCGCAGAACGCATCCGAGAGCAGCGTCCGGGCACGCCCGTGCTCTTTATCTCGGGGTTCAGTCAGGAGGCGCTCCGCTGGACCTCAGGCATGCCCATGGGGGCGCGTCTGCTACCGAAGCCTTTTTCGCTCGAAGACCTCGCCCGGTCCATTCGTGAATTGCTCGACGGGGCGCGGATCTAGGCTCGCGCGAGACCTACACTGCGCGTGCGAAATGCCCGCGTGTGAACGCCTTGCCGACGACCTCGCGCGGCTTCCGCGAAAGCCCATCGCCTCGTGACGCGCGGTCTAGTGCCTCGCGGTAGGCCTGCACGCGCTCAGCCACGGCATCGCCCGGCACATTGAAGAGCAAACGAAACTCCCGAATGCCCATGTCCCAGAGCCGCGGGAGGAACTCGCTGGCCTCAATGGGACGCGAGTGCAGGAGCCGGTTGCGACAGGCGTAATCGGTCGCCACAGGAAATTCATATCCCGCGGGGTCCGTGAGGCGCGTGTCCACGTGCGTCTTGGTGCACAAATCGCGGCAATGCGTGGGCGTGCGATTGAACGCAGCACTCAGCACGCAGTGCTCAAGCGTCATCCCTTCAGGGCGGCCGTGAATGAGCACATCGAAGCCCGCACCATCCCATGGCGCGACAATCTCGCCGATTTCGTCCGTTGTGAGTTCCACCGATGGCGTGATGCCGCTCGCACCAAGGGCCAAGATCTCATGCGCGGTCTGCACGTTGAAGCAGTTCACGGCATAGTCAGCGCGCACGTCGCGACCCAAGGCACCGAGTTCCGCCACAAGCCCGAGATGGCCGCTCAACAGCGGCGTACCCAAGGCGAGCCACTTGTCGAGCTTCTTCCGCTCCGTCGGGCGCACGATGGTGGGTAGGCGAAGCCGAAAGCGGCGTCCAGCGTCATGGATGCGTGCCACGAGGGCAGCCACCTGCGAGACAGCTGGGAATGGATGCCGCAGGAAGGGATCAAGGACAATCTCGTCAGCGCCTGAGGCGATGGCCGCGTCGGCGTCTTCGATGCGCCAGACTTCGGCAATGAGCGAGGCGCGGTCGCTGCGAATGCTCGCGCTCACACTGACTGATGCGGCCACTGCACCGGCGATGCGCTCGCGCCGCTCGGTCATTGCGGCGTCGCGCTCCCAACCGCGCAGCTGCATCAGTTGCTCGGTAGCTTCTTGGCGCATGCGATTCAGCTCGGAGACTGGCAGGAACAAACCCTCCGCCACACCATTGGCATCAAGTTCGCCGAGCACGAAGGGCGATTCACCCAAGCGTCCGAACTGCTCACGTAGCTGTGCGACATCAAGCGAACGCTTCTGCGCCGGAGCCAGGGGCATCTCCGAGCGCACCTCGATGCGATCGTTGCCGACCGCGAACACCGCCTTTAGCGACGCCCCAGCGGATCCAAAGCAGCGCACGGCGACCCCAACGCGACGCCGACGTCCCTGCCCTACGCCTTCGTATGACGCGCGTGCGGATTCCAACAAGGCAACCTGTGCGTTACGCACCACCTTCCAACCGACGGGTACGGTCTTGCGGGCCTTGATGGCCTGCTTCCAGATACCATCGCGCTGCGTGATGGTGCGCACGGGCCCAGCGGCGAATCCCGTACTCTCGAGGTGCCCGCCGGCCGGCGGTTCGAATCCCAGCCCATCGCGCTCGGCAATTGGTGCTCGCACCTCAACAATCACCTCGCCATTTTCAAACCCAACCACCACACCAAGTTCGAGCCCGCGATTGTCTGGCTGAGTGCGCGTGATGTACTCGCGACCTTCTCGGCCGCCGTACATCCCACCAGTGAAGCCGCGCGAAAAGATCTGCACCAGCGGCTGCACTTCTTCGAACGTCGGCTCGCTAAAGGTGCCGCGCTCAACGCGCTGCAGGAACTCGCGATAACCCTTGGTGACCGTGGCCACGAACTCCGGCTTCTTCTTGCGGCCTTCAATCTTGAGGCACCCGACGCCGGCCTCTGCAATCTCGGCGAGGTGCTCCCACGCGCCGAGGTCCTTAGCGGAGATGAGGTAGCCGCGGTCGAGCTCCTCGCCCGAGGCGGCGTCACGCAGCACGTAATCCTTGCGGCAGGACTGGGCGCAGGAGCCGCGGTTGGCGCTCCGCTCGGAGATCATGCCGCTCATATAGCACTGCCCGCTGTAGGAGATGCAGAGCGCGCCGTGCACAAAGGTCTCAAGGCCCAAGGTCGGGACCGCGGCACGAATCTCCCGGATGTCCTCAAGCGAGTTTTCCCGCGCGAGCACAATACGGTTGATGCCGAGCCGCTCCATCACTTTGGCGCCGGACGCATCGTGAACCGTGAGCTGGGTGGATCCGTGAATCTCGAAGTCCGGATACACCTGCTGAATCATCCGAATCAGCCCAATGTCCTGAACGATGGCGGCGTCAACCCCGCGATCAATGCACTCGCCCAGATACTCGAGGGCGTCGGCCATTTCTGCGGGCTTGATGAGGATGTTGAGCGTGAGGTAGATGCGGGCGCCACGCTCGTGCGCGATTAAGCAGGCCTGCTCGAGTTCGTCGAGGGTGAGTTGGGCTCCGTCGTCGCGGGCGTTGAACTTGGAGGCGCCGCAATACACGGCATTCGCGCCATTGGCCACGGCCGCCCGGACCGCGTCAAGCGAGCCGGCCGGAGCGAGCAGTTCAGGAATAGGAGCGCGGGCCACGAGTGGAATCTAACCACCCTCGTGCTACGCGGGGTCAGCGCGTAGCGGCGACTACTTCGTGCAACTGGAGCAAGTGCCGCTCTTCGTGGCGCGCAATCATGAGCACCCACTGGAACCCGTCAAAGGGTCCAAAGAAGGGGTGCGGGTGCGAGATGAGCGCGAGGCGCGGGCCAGCCTCGTGAGCCGCCACCAAGAGCTGAGCCCGTCCGTCAGCCCAGCGGCCTCGCTCAGCGATGAGGTCCACTTCGGCCGGAGGCGCGAGGCCTTCTGGTGCCGTGAGCTTGGTCGTGCGATTGAGAAAGTCAAAGCGGTCCAGCAGCGACAGCACCCGCAACGTAGACGGGCCAGGAGGCACGGTGGCCATGGCACCGAGGGCCGCAGTCTTGGCCTCAATCATTCGCGCAACGCCACGCTCGACCTTTGCCACGTGCCACACAATTTGAGCGGGGGTCCAATGGCCGGCCGGAGCTTGGTGCCTTTGCGCCTCGGGTACGCTGGACAACGCGGACTCGAATTCCCGACGGACCCTCGTAAGTTCCTGCTCAAGGGCCTGAACCCGTTTATCGCCATAAATCATGAGGGGAATCTCGGCGAGCAGGGCGCCCCGAACAAGGGCAGTCTCGAAGCTTTCGAAACTCGCCCCCGCTCGCTGCCGTAGGCCCTCACAAGGAGGCCACAATGCTCGGATTTCTCTCGTTGGTCATTTCGTTGGGCGCGGCATGGGTCGGCTACGGTGGGGCACGGCGATTCGTGCGCGAACGACTCCGGTACGTGAATGGCGCGCTTACAGGCGGAGCCGCGGTCGTCGCGGGCGTAGGAGCGTTTGTCATCGCCTACCCTGTGGCCTGGTTGCTCCCGCTCGTGACTGGGGGTACGGCCCTCGCCTTTGGTCTCGCGGTGGGCCTAGGCGCCAAAGCTGGGGCGTCGGACGTGAAGCACGGCTACCGCCTCAACCCGTAAGCGTCATCGCGCAAAGCACAGCGGCCCGGAACTCGCAATGAGTTTCGGGCCGCTGTCATATCCGGTGTCACATCCGGTGGCGCTTAGCGACGAACCGCGAAGCCCTCGATGTGCACATCGAGATTGTGATTCACGCGCACGCCGGCGATGCCGTTGGTGGTGCCCGTCATCCCCGAGCGCGGCACTTCACGAACCAGCTGGCCGTTGGCGAAGAGGCGCGAGGCAGTGGCCGTGACTTCGATGCGAAGGGTGTTGGCCTGCTTGCCGTCGGCGCCTTCCTTGACGATGGCGGCATGCTCGGTCCATTCGGCCACGTTATGCGTCTCCGCGCCCGCGCGATGGCGAACGAGGTACTTCCCGTCCTTGCGGATCACAAAGTAGAGGTACTCCTGATTGGCCTCGGCGAGATTCGCGCCGCCCCAGAACAATCCGTAGGCCTCGGCATGAGTCGGAGCCTTCATCTGCGTGAACGAGGCTTCCACCGTGTAGGTGTTCTGCCCTGTGTTGGATGGGTTCCAGAAGATGCCGGCGGGGCCGTTGGTCACGTGCAGGCCAGCGCCCATCGTCGTGAAGGCGACGCCGTTACGGTCGGCGTTGGCGCGGTCCAGACGGACCTGCCAGCCCGCAGGCGCAACGGCATTTCCCTGACGCGCATTGACGTCGGGGTCAGCATTAGCAGGACGAGCCTGCGCGGACAGCGCCGTGGCGCCAAAGGCAAAGAGTGCAGCAGCGAGACGAACCTTGATCATGAATCCTCCGAGGAAGTGGGCGTTGCAGGCGCGACTAAGCGACCCTTGTAAAACCGGAGCAACCAAGCCGCCGCCACGAGTGCGATGCCGGCCCAGCGCAACCATCCGAAGCCTAATTTGGCTCCGCTAAAGAACACGAGCAAACCAGCTATCGCCAGCACGATCTTGGCCTGATGTACGGACATCACAGGATGTCCTCAAACCTGCTGCCTGGCGCCTGAAGTATGAAATCCGCACCAAAAGCCAAGGACGGAGTCTGGAACCCGACCGGAACGCCTCCCGCCAAGACACGCTTCGCAGCGGCAACGGCCGTCATGGCCGTCAGGTCGTACCCCTCAGCGGCCGAAAGGAGCGAGACCACCGTGTTGCCCGCGGCGTCGCGGGCTTCGCCCCAGAGGCGGCTCTGAGCCGCCGCGCGCTTGGCCTGGTTGGGACCCTTCACCTTGGCGGCCCTCGCCAGCAGGAAGCGCTGCACCAAGCGTGTGCCGAGCAGCGCGGCAAAGGGCCGCGTCAGCCGCAGACGACTCACGGTTTTGGGATGCACCGCCGTGTACACGGTGATGTTGGGAATCCCGGTCGAGTGGAAGGCCGTGGACACATCGCCCCAAGGAATCGTCATGCTGGTGAGCACACGACTCCCGTAGTCGATCTCGCGGGTGGCATATGCCTGCGGCACCGGGACAATCTTCCCGTTGCGACGCACGGCCCCACCCTTGGCGATGCCTTCGACGATGGTGGTCGCGGTGCCCCGCGAAAGCCCCACACCGCCGGTGAACGCCAACTCCAGATGCGTCGCGCTCGGTAGGCGCGCCTTCAGGCGCGCCGCGAGGCAATCACTGGGGACCACGTCGAAGCCCACGCCAGGAATCAGGGAGATGCCCGCCTTGCTGGCCTTCGCGCCCATAGCAGCGAGGCGCTCAAACACCACGATCTCACCGGTGATGTCGAGGTAATGAAGACCAAGCCTGAAGCAGGCGTCCACCACGGGCCAGGCGCGCGAGTGGAAAGGGCCCGCGCAGTTGAGCACCACGCGCATGCCCGCAAATGCGGCGTCCAAGCGGGCGGGATCATCCAGCGAAGCAACCCGACCCTCAAGGCCGAACTCACTGGCCATCGCGCGCACCGCCTCAGCGTTGCGCCCCGCAACGACCGGGCGCAGACCCTGCGCGACGGCTTCCTGGATAATCAGGCGTCCGGTGTACCCGGTAGCGCCGTACACCACGAGTGCGTCGTTCAACGCCCAACTCCGGCGAAGGGCGGAATAACGTAAGGTCCCAGATGTGGGCCCGGGTTCTGCCACGCCGCACGAAGCGCCATCGCCAAAATGTCGCGCGTATCCTCGGGATAGACGATTGCGTCGATGTAGCCGCGCGCACCAGCGTACCGCGCGTCCAATTGATGCTCGTAGTCCTCGCGCATCGCGTCTATGGAAGCCTTCACCGATGCTGAAGGCTCGGCACCCGTCTTCTTCGCGGCTTCGAGCGCCGTGCCATGCACCGCGGCAACGGCGGCCTCGCCCTCCATGACCGCCATACGCCCGGTGGGCCAAGACAGGATGAAATCGGGATCGAAGCCCTGCCCTGCCATCGCGTAGTAGCCGGCACCGCTCGCGTGATTCACCGTGAGCACAATCTTGGGCACCGTCGCCGTGGCCATCGCTTCGACCCACCGCGCACCCGCACGAATGATTCCCTCGTGCTCGGATTCCTTGCCGACCATGAATCCAGAAACGTCCTGGACGAACAGCAGCGGGATTCCCTGGCGGTCGCAGCGATCAATGAAGAAGGCCACCTTCTCGGCGCTCTCAGCGTAGATGATGCCGCCAAAGCGTGGCTTCTCGCCTTCACGGCCCTTGATGAGTCCGCGCGCGTTGGCAATCACGCCGACTGGGATACCCTCGATGCGCGCATCGCCGCAGAGCATTTCCTTCGCGAGCTGCGGCTGGAACTCATCGAGTTTGCCGTCGTCGAGCAGCGCCTTGAGCACTTCACGCATATCGTAGGACATTCGATGGTCGCTCGGCAGCGCATCGTACAGCGACTCCGGTTCGGCGCCAGCCTTTGCAGATGGATCATGTGGAGCGACGCGCGGCGGCGGCGCGAGGCGAGAGATCTGCTCACGCACCATGCGCAGGCAATCCTCGTCGTTCTCGGCGGCGTAATGCGCCACACCACTCACTGTGGTGTGCATGGTGGCGCCGCCAAGCGTCTCGCCATCCACCTGCTGACCCGTGGCACCCTTCACGAGGTTCGGCCCGCCGAGTCCCATGAAGGAACTGCCCTTCACCATCAAGATCACGTCGCTGAGCGCCGGGAGGTATGCACCACCGGCCACGCACTGCCCCATAACGGCGGCGATCTGCGGAATGCGCAGATAGCGGCGCATCAGCGAGTTGTAATAGAAGATGCGCGCCGCACCGTACTGCCCTGGGAACACGCCTCCCTGATACGGGAGGTTCACGCCAGCGGAGTCCACCAAGTAGATGATGGGAATGCGGCAGCGCATCGCGCATTCTTGCGCGCGCAGAATCTTGGGGATGGTCTCAGGCCACCAAGAGCCGGCCTTCACCGTGGCGTCGTTCGCTACGACCACGCATTCACGGCCTTCAACCTGTACGATGCCCGTAATGACGCCTGCGCCGGGGGCTTCTCCCTCGTACATATCGTGCGCAACGAGCAAGCCGAACTCGAGGAAGTGCGAGCCAGGGTCCTTGAGGGTGGCGACGCGTTCGCGGGCGGTGAGCTTGCCCTGCGCATGTTGCTTGGCGATGCGGTCGGGGCCACCGCCCAAGCGCAGCTTGGCCTCGAGTGCACGGCAGTCCTCGGCGAGTTGGCGGAGCCGAGTGGAAGCTGCTGCCGCGCCGGTGCTGGTCTTTGCTACTTGGCTCACGCTTCCTGCGACTGTCGCGCGGCGAACCAAGCCTTGATGTAGTCCACCAGATCCGACGTGGTCGTGCCCGGACCGAAGAGCTTGCCTACACCCAGCGTTTCGAGGGCCGCCATATCCTCCTTGGGAATGATCCCACCACCCGTAATGAGCACGTCATCGCGGCCCTGCTCGCGGAGCAACTGCAGGACCCGCGGGAAGAGGGTCATGTGAGCGCCGGAGAGGATGCTCAAGCCCACCACGTCCACGTCCTCTTGGACGGCGGCCGAGGCGATCATCTCTGGGGTTTGATGCAGGCCGGTGTAGATGACTTCCATACCGGCGTCGCGGAGGGCGGCAGCGACGACCTTGGCGCCGCGGTCGTGACCATCGAGACCGGGCTTGGCGACGAGAACGCGAATGGGTCGGGACATGCCTTGAAGCTACCCTCGGCCCCGAGGCGTTTCAATGAATGGGCCGGGCCAGATTCCGGGGCAGCGCTAGCCCTACTGCCGCTGGAGCCGGAGCAGTTGTGCTTGGTCCGTGCCGATCCAGAAGCTGCCTGTGGCCTCATCCACGATGATACGCCGGGGTGTGAGGGTCGCCTGCTCAAAGAAGATTTCGAACGTGAGAGGGTCCAGCGCCCAGATCCGGCCTGGATTCGCGAGGCGCGTCACCACGATGGCGTCGCCGGTGGGCGCCGCCTTGATGTCGTATGCGTCGATGATCCCCGGAAGGGTGGTCACCAACGAGAGGTCGCTGGCGCGCCGAACCTGCAAAGCGCCACTCACTGCCACGAAAAGGTAAGTGCCAGTCCGATCTACCTCGACGGCTTGCGCGGATCCCGAAAAGGATGCGGAGTCACTCGGTACCAAGGTGGCCGCATCGAGCTTCATTAAGGCTGCGGGGAAAAGCCTGGACAGGAAAACGGCGGCCCCATTGGGCGTAAATGCGATGCCGTTGACCTCGCCACCACTCAACGGCGAGCGAGTAATCATGCTTCCGTCGGCGGGATTGATTCGCGTCACGGCACCGTTGAATCCGGTTCCGTAGACTATTCCAGTCAGTGGAGCGGTGTCGAAACGCAAGAAGGTGTGGGTCACCGCGACAGAATCGACAAGAGCGAATGGACTCAGGCTGACGCGATAGTAGCGCGCGGCGGTCGCCGAGCTCGCCCAGAGCTCGTTGCGGGATGGCACAAACGCTAAGTCCAGCAAGCCGGTTGGGAGTCCGAGCGATGTGCGCGAACCGTTGGTGAGATTACTTCGATACACAACGGGTTCAAAAATATACTTAGCGCTGAACGCCAGGCTTCCGGGCGCCGCTTCCAGCATTTGCGCAATCTCACCGGGGACGGCCGACAGTGTGAACTGAGGCTGAATGGGATTGCGCACGCCGACTGCGACCGTATCCGCAAGTGCGGCTGACATGGCCACGATTATTGCGGTGCCGTGGCCGGACGCAACGACAACCCCTGCAGAGCTTACCCGCGCCACGGCGCTATTGGATGATTGAAACGTCGGTGTCGCCGGCGCACTCACAACATTGCCAGCGGCATCGCGAAACGAGAGTCTGGTAAGAACGGTATCTCCGACGTTCAGGAGCGCGCCGCCGCTGGGAAGCGACAGGGTCAGCGCTGTCGCGGGTCCCGCAACGAGTTGCACCGAAAACTCCACCGGATCGCCGTCCATCCCATCGGGCGTCAAGGCGACGAGCTTCTGCTCCCCGACGCGATTTCCCGTCACCCATCGAATAGGAAGCTCAGCGATGCCATCTGGGCCTGTCACGGTTATTACTGACACGGAAGGGAGAGAGGGCCTGTAGAGTACGAACAGCACACGCAGATCCTTGACAGGCCGGTCGGCGTCATCGAGCGCGCGGACAGCGGGCGTGCCTGGCACAGTATCCTGAAAGCCAAATGGCGTCGTCGGCGGCGTCCAAGCGGCTTCGAGGTGCACACGCGCTGCAGCCGGGGTCGGTAAGTCAGCGCAGGCGACTGCGACCGTGGCTAGGACGAGCGCGGCAAGGTATGCGGATGTCGGTCGCGAGCGCGTCATGGAACGCGGTAGAGCGTGTAGGATGCTGCGTTACCGAGAAAACGCGCGGTAACTAACACGCTGGTAGCCGGGCCGCTAAGCGCACGAAACACACCGTCACCATCGTGAATCAGCACGCCGGCCGGAGAAGACGTCCACGTAGGCGTGTAGCCGAAAAACTGCGGCTCGCTGACCAACCTCAGCACGACGAGAGGACTGGCTCCGCTGACGGTGTCCCTGCTCGCAACAATGCGAATATCAAACGAGCCGAATTCGTCGTTGGGATTCACACGCGGCAGCGTCGGCTCCGAACAGCCCGACGCAACGAACACCGCAAGGGTGCAAGCGAAGCGGAATGAGGTCTTCATCACCAAGTCACCGTCATGGCCAATCCCGCGCGGCCAGGAGCGAATATGGGAATTACCGAAACACCCTGGCTCCCTCGCATTCCGCCCAGCGACTCAACTGCCCGCAGACGAGAGGCAAGCCGACGTTCCGCAACGACACTCCACACAAATTGTGCGGTGTATACAGACACAGCGAACATTCGAAGCGAAACCCCTCGGTCCTGCGCCGAGCTTGCATCCCGATAAATGCGATCCAGTGCGTCGTTTGGAGGACTATCCCCCGGCACGTACTGCCAGTCGAGATAGTCCTGATAGCTGGATGCCGATTGACTGAAGGCGCTCATCGAGAGAGCGGAGCTTCCGATGACGAGGGCCGCCACGCCGATCTGATCAAGGCGCAGTCGCATAGTGGAAGGCCGACCAAAACCAGGCAACAAGGCCGCGCGTGCGACGGTTACGACCGATGAATTGCTGTAGCAACGCGCACTGGGACGAGGCGTGCTCTCCACTAGCGTCCGATACGCAGCAGGTGCCGAAGGCGAGAGGCCAAAGCAGGGCTCGACCCTGCCCGCCAGAAGTAGGACAGCTCGGGCCGCGGTGGAGTCTCCTGCCGCAGCGAAGCCTAGCCCCGACTGTGCATACGCAAACAGCCGCTCCGCTTGGCTCAATCCCGGGCCCTCGACTCGAGCCAACGCGTCCGCTATCGCGTGCCCGACATCACCCGCGGCGAAGGACTCCCGCGCGCGCCGCAATCGAGGGTCCTCGGGTTGCGGGAGCAGATAGCGCTGCGGCTCGGCCTTGAGACCTTCAGCTCGGCGCGGAAGTTGGGCGAGCCACACGTCGACCAACACCTCTCCGGGAATCATGAGGGCCTCGCGAACTCCGTCTCCTCCGAGTTCGAGGTCGATTCGCAAGTCCGGCATGCCCACGCCTGGCTGAACGGCGAGGTCGTCCAAGCGAAGGACCGCACGAAGCAGCTCGCTGCCGGGTTCGCGTATGCCTCCCTTCCAGAGACGCTGAACGCGCGCGCGCTCAAGACTTACGGGCTGTACTGATCGGCCAGCGAAGGAGAACGACGCTGACTGAATGCTGCGATCGGCGGCGAAGCTACTGTCGAACGAGGCGCGCAAACCGCGCGTCGCCGCGAGGGCGGCGGCTGGGCCTCGTGCGCAGCGTGGTTCCAGCGGCTCTACCGGCACGAGATACAGGACCACGATGTTGGCCTGTTCGGCATCGGCAATCGAAGGCGCAGTGGCTATTCGCGAGACGATCGTTGCGCTGTCGCTCGCGCTGATATCAAAGGCAACGCGACAGGATCGAACAAACTCGGCGAGCGCGCGCAGTTCGCTTGACTCGGACTTGGGGCCCGGGACAAGCAACACGGCCTCCGCCCGCGTCCCGCGCAGCGTCTGCGGAACCGGAGCGGATGCCTGGCTCTCCAAAGGCGATGCGAATGCGATGAGCGATACAATGGAGGCAAGCACCGGCCAACGGAAGGCGCGTATCATCGGGGTCGCAGCCGGTAGAGCCTGTTCGTCGCGTCGAGAATGATACCGTCGTGCGACACCGGATCAACGAGAATGCGCCGCGGCGCGCTGGCAACTGCCTCGAATCGCAGTGCCAAAGTTATCAAATCGAACACCCAGACCTTACCGGGACCGTTCTGAGTGACAATCACCGCCCTCCCCTTCTGCGAGATGGCAATGTCATACGCGTTCGTGACGCCGGAAAGCCGGCCAAGCACCGCAAAGGTAGCCGGATCCAGTACCTCCACGCCGTCCGCGCGTGCGACGAAGAGCCGGTTGCCATCCGGCGAAAGCGCGATGGCCTGTGTGATTGCGCCGGGGAGCGTCGAATCGACGATGCCCAAGGTGGACATTGAGAGCTTGAACACTCGACCATCCCCAGTTCGGCTGACGAACACAAGCCCCCGCGAAACATCGAGCGCGATACCATTCAGGTAGCCGTTCAGTGGAGGCGATGCAGTCACAGCTCCAGTCGCCGTGTTGATTCGATTCAGAGTTCCAATGTTCTGGGACGCAAACGCGTCACTGCCGTTGGGGTGCAAGGCAATCCTGATATATGGGCCACCAGCACCGACACTGCGCAGCAACGCGCCCGTCACCGGGCTCAGCGCGCGGAGTCCGGTGTAGCTCTCTCCGACGCGCCACACGACGTTTTCTGTAGACGAGTAAGCGAAATCGCTAAACCCGTCGCCGTTGGACATCAGCACCTTGAGACCGCCAGCGAGCGGCGCGCGCTGATCGAGTGCACTCCAATTGGACCCGAACACTGTCCCCTGCGGTGTCACAATACCTGTGTTTGCAGGGAAGTCGGTGCGCAGTACGGTGAGCGAAGGTCCGACGAACATTCGCGTCGAGTCGCGGAAGCCGCCGCCCTGTGCCACCACCCACGCCGGCCCGGCGGCTAATCCAATAGCGGTACCATTTGAACCGACGCTGAGCACTGAGGGGGTTCCGGATGACAGCGATATAGGCGCACCGCCAGCGACGGCATTGCCATAGGCATCTCGGTAAGTGCCCACGATTTGCGTTGTGTCCCCCACGGGAACATTCGTTACCGAGTCACGCGATATGCCGATACGCTGCGCGGCACCGGGACCAACGGTAACGCTGAAATCGACGGGTTCGCCGCTTTGTCCTGATACTAGGTAGGTCGACAGCGACTGAACTCCGGCAGTGCGCCCGAGTCGCCACAGCGTGTCGAGTTCAGCATATCCCGCTCGATCAGAGCGCACTTCGCGAACGAACGGGAAGTCTGGGGCGCGCAAAGCTAGAAACGTGACCCGCACTCCGGAGACGGGACGCCCCAGCTGATCGAGCACGCGGACGCGAGGGACCGTCTCAACAAACGCGTATGGAGCATAGAGGGTGGCAGGAGCGGTCCACGCAGATTCGAGGGTAAGGACGTCGCTGATCGGCTCAGTGGGACGCTCGCAGGCCAAGGCCGTAAGCACTGCGCCCCAACAGAGAACCCCAAACCGTACTCGCGTCGGTATTCGCATGATTAGTAGCCGGCCCTCACGAGAACGTAGGTCGCCGATCGGGCGCGAAACGCCGCGGTGACCGTGATCTCGACGGTGGTTGGCCCAGATACGTACTCGAACACACCATTGCCGACGTGGCTGATGGTGCCGACCGGTTCCATGGTCCAAACAACTTCGTACGCGCCCGTCGCCGGAGTTGTAAGCACGCGGAGAACCGCGTAGCGGTTCTCCAAGGAGAGAGTGTCGCGGGAGGCCACCACCTCCATCGTGAACGTGGCGTCCGCATCATTGGGATTCGCCCTAGCGAAGGGAGCGTCGACGCACGCGGCCCCGGCGCCGAACACAATGACAACTCCAACGATGCAGTTGCGAGCCGTTGCAGAGATTCGTAAAGGCCAAGTCATTGAAAGCTCGCCATCAAGCCAAGGCCCTTGCCATCCGACCATGGAGTGACGCGCAAACGCCGCGGTTCGCCGCCACCACGAACCTGATCAAGCCGATTCGCAAACTGTCGTTCCAGCCACACGGTGTGAACAATTTGCGCGCCGTATACTAGAGCTCCCGCAGCCCACACAACACGGCCGGAACGTCGAGCGTTCTCCGCGCGGTCAAACAGCATCGTAAAACGGCTGACCTGATCGCGCTCGGACATCGTCACCTCGTACGCGAGGTATTCATCGTAGAGCGTTCGTGCGGATGATTGCAGTGCTAAGCCTGCAATAGTCGTTCCCACCAGAAGAACGCCGACGCGCGAACGATCAACGGCTGAGCGCCCATCCAAAGGACGCGCGAAACCCGGCATCAGCGAAGCACGCAAGGCGGTCCGCCCAGAGGACATCGCGGTACATCTAGCGCGCGGGCGCGGTAGCGCGGCTAGGAGCGCACTCATCATCTCCGGCGCGCCGTCATCGAACAGGAAGCATGGCTCAAATTGCAGCAAGGCCTTCAGAACTAATGTCCCAGCGATGCTGTCGTCGAGCGCGAGCATCGCGGTGCCCGCCATCGCAAAGCCCAATCGGCGATCGCCACGGCCAAGACCAGGCTCGTCAATGCGTCTCGTGGCGAGCGCGGCGGCTGATCCGAGTCGGCCCTCGGTATACTCCGTCATCGCGAGCGCTAGCATCGAGTCGCTAGGCATCGCAAACGCCATAGGCGGAGAACCGGTGCGTAACAATCGCGCCGACCGTTCTGCTGCTGCTGATCGCCACGCGCGCTCGATTACGCGACTAGGGATGACGACGCGGTCACGTGCCCCGCCACGTTCCATTGAGACCTCCACGACCAACGGCGACGCGCCAATGGCGAGTTGCGTCTCGAGACTGGAAATCTCTATCAAGAGACGATGCCAGCGGAGCGTGGGCGGGGCGAGGCCGCTTGGACCGATTCGGCGCAGTGGACGGACCAGTGCTGAGCGAACGTCAACGGCAACGCTATCACGTGTGATGGCTACCTTCTCAATGGTGCGATCGGCGGGCGCCGCCGAGTCCGCGGTGATGCTGGTTCCGCGCAGCAAAGCGACGAGTTCCGCGTCTTCGGGGAGATCGCAGAGCGATGCGGTCCGATCTTCCGGCAGTATGGTGAGGACCACAAACGCTTCACCGGCCCGCGGCGATACATCGAAACTCGGGGCTGGGACGCTCACGAATGCCGCAGAATCGGCACCGGAGACTGGAAAACGGCGACGGCAGGCGCTTACAGCGCTGCTCAAAATGCGCTGCTCCGCCTCGAGGTTTGCTCCGTCGAACACGGACACCAGCACGCGCGTGCGCCCGCTCGACACCACTTGAGGAATGCGTTGGGCACACACCTCACCGGCACCGATAGAAGCCAAGATTCCAACAGAGAGCAATCCGTGGCGGAGCAGCACTCTTTCCCGATTCCCTGAGCGTGGAGCGTGCCTGACGCACGCGGACGGCTGAACTCAGCCTGCCCTTTAGGTTGACCACGGTACCGCGTTCCAGCAAGTCCCTCAAAAGCCTGAGTAGGACTACGGTCTCAGGCCCTTTGGCTCAGGGATTGAACCAGTAGCTCAGCTTCACGAGCACCGTATTGTCAGGGTGCGTGCCAAAAAGCGAGCGCAGGTCCGGCGCCATCTGCAAGCCGCCCATGCGAGTGAAATCCGCGCGTCCCTGCTGCCAGACCAAGAAGAGTACGGACCCTGGCCGATACTCCCAGCGAAACACGAGATTGGAATTGAACTGCTTGAAATCCCCGAACTCCGGAAGCGGAACGCCGCTGTAGGTGGCGAAGCGCTGCTCGTACTCCTCAGCGTAGGGATCGGCAATCTCGCGCTGATCACTGAAAGTGCCGCCGGCGATAAAGGGCTGGGCGTAGAGCTGCAGGGACAGCGTGGGGCTCAGCGTGACATTCGCGCGTGCAGTGAGATCGAAGGTCTCCGAAGCGAGGCGCGCGAAGGTGTAGTGCGTGGTGTCGCTGAAGATGTCGCCGTAGTTGCGGACCCACTGCGCGTCGAGGACGCGATCTTCATAGTTGGCCGCGAGTTCAAACGAAGTTCGCGTCCCCGCGCGCGCAACGAAGCCCAGCCCCGCCCCGCGAGACCAACTCCGCCCCTCATCGCCAAGAATGTAGGTGAATGACGCATTGGGCAGGAGCGCCTTTCGTTGGTCCCCGTTGAACGTGAGAGCCAAGCGATGCTGCGGAGAAAGCATGAGCGCAGGTCCACCGCGGGCGCAGGACACGCAATGCGTGCCACCAAGCTGCGATGCGGTGTACGTGAAGCTACTGCCCCAAAAGTTCACGAACTCCGCGGCTCCGTGCACTTGAACCTGCGAACCCGTGGGAAGCCCGCCCGTGGACCAATGCTGCTCGGTCGAGACGACGGCATTCACGCGGCGATGCAAAATGCCCGGGCGCAGTGCCGTGAGCACCAACTGATTGCGCAGCATTACATCGTTCACGAGCACGACGAAGCCGAGGTCATTCAGCTCCGTGCCAGGCTCGGCGTAGCGCGTCGTAGTTTCCCAGCGCGCGCGCCCTGCGAAGCGACGTAGCGAGAGCGATGAGACGCCGCCGCTCATGGAGGTACGGGTAGCGTCGTACTCGACTTCGTGATCGGGACGCTGGAAGTAGTGCACGCTCGTGAGTTGCGTGCGCGCGATGGCAGCCGGCGTACCGCGGGCGGTTGAGCGTCCCGTGTATCCGCTCACTTCCCAGCGATCGGCGAATCGGTGATAGCCCTGTAGGAGCAAGGTGTAGGCATCGCGGCGCAGCAATGGAGCAGTCCCCGCATCGAGATCACGCATGAGGCCGGTGACCATCGTGCCGAACTGCGAGCGCCCGCCACGAAAATCCTGCACGAAACGCCCCACAAGCGTGGTGGTCTGTGGCTCGATGGTCTGACCGGCAGCACCCGTCTCGCGTGCGGAAGACACCGCGACGAGGCCGAACTGCGCGCCGCCTTCCAGGCGGCCCGTAATCTTGGCGGCGCCCTGGATGCCGCTGAATCGGGGATCGTTTGCGGCGCTACGCAACTGCGGCGTGCGGCCAACTCGCCGCGTGTAGAAGATGCCCTCACAGGGTCCGGCACAGCGGAAGAGATTGCTGCCCTCCATAAAGAAGGGCCGCCGTTCTTCGAAGCGCACTTCGAATGCGCTCAAGTTGAGAAGCGCCGGATCCATCTCGACCTGGCCAAAATCAGGATTGATGCTGGCATCGAGCGTGATGTTGGTGGTGAGTCCAGCCTTCACATCCAAACCGGCCGTCTGCTGCTGCGGGTGGGCCCATCCCAAGGGGCGTGGCTCGGTGACATTCTTTGTCACCGCGTAGGGCATCACCTCAAGGCGACGATTGCGCCCGATATCGCGGATGCCGACGAGGTCGCCCAACTGTGACGCGAAGGTCTGGCGTGAGGGGCGATATACCGGCCACGCGTCGCGCTCGCCATAACGCGCAATGTCGCGCCACACGCCGAACCCAAACACGTGCTCGTCCTTCGGCGTGAATCGCAACTGGCTGAACGGAATCGCAAACTCCGCCGTCCAGCCTTCCGCATCCACATTGGCTGCGGCATCCCAGACGCCATCCCAAGCGCCGTCCTCGCTCACATCGCCGTACACGGTCGCGTCGCGCTTCACGCCGGCGGGATTCACCATGAACTGCAGCGCGCTGCGCCGATCACGGAAGCCGTCAATGACGATCTTGATCCACTCGGAGGGCGTGCGAATGTCGCGGCGACTCAGCAGGGCAACCAACGAATCAGGACGCGGATCGTAGGCGCGTACGAAGACGTAGAGTGTACGGTCATCATAGGCCACCCGGACGGTCGTTCGGAACCGGGCCTTACCCGCTTCAGCTGGCGCGAACTGATAGAAATCGTCGGTGACCGGGGCGGTTGCCCATACGCTCTCGAGATCACGCCCATCGAGGGTCATCATCTCGTCGCTGCGCACCGCACGAGCCTGAGCGGAGTTGGGGTCGCTCGGTTGCGCGCCGAGCGGGCGAAGCGCGACGGCCAGCACCACCACGACGAATGCAAAGCGAAGCATGGAGAAGCGAAGGGAGGGCAGCCAAGGACGGTCTGCCCCCTGTACGCACCCCTCGTCAAGAATGTTTAAGGCTCGTCGCGACGAAAGATGTCCAACATCAACGCGTATCCGAGGGTGGCCGTTGCCATAGACGTGATGGCCACCGCGCGGTGCGTGCTGCGACCAGAAACACCGACGTCCTCGAGCTCAGCGCCGAGAATCCCAGTGGCAACGAAGCCCGCATCCGCCAGGAGCATGAGGGTTGCGTGCGCGAACCGCCGTTTGCGGTCATTGGGGTCCTTGCGCCCCTCCCAGAGATTCCACACGCCGGTCACCGAGTTCGTGGCGAAGAGCGCCCCGACGCCGAGGGCCAACACCGGGTGCGCGTCCGCTGCCCATCCCTCGCCAGAACCATTCACGAGCTGGGTACCGGCCACGTACTGCGCCACAAACAGCGGCAGCATGGTGTAGCTGGCGTAGCGATGAATCGTCAGCCGCCGATAGTACCAGTCCGAAAGCTGGGGCGCGGGAGCCGGCGTCACCGACGCTACGGCGGACAGCGGGGGCGAGATGCGCGCATCGGACAGTGGCGCGGATGCCAACTGGAATGCGGCCAACACTGCAATCACGGATGACATGGCCTCTCCTAAATCGTCGAGATGAACGAGTAGCTAATGAACGATATCCACTCGCAACTCGACGCGGCGATTCTCGTCGCGCCCTGTTGCGGTTGCGTTGCTGCTGCGGGGCTGACGAGAACCCATTCCCACTGCCAGCAGTCGGCGCGCTGGTACACCGTTGCTAGAGAGTCCTTGAATCACGGCCAGCGCCCGTTGTTCTGAGAGCGCCTGATTGCTTGCGGCGTTTCCCGAGTTGTCCGTGTGCCCGAGCACCGTCACTAGGCTCGACGCATAGTCCCGCAACACGCGGGAGATCTGAGCCAAGTGGACCCGCGCCGAATCGGAGAGGCGGGCGCTGCCGACGCCGAATGCCGCTGACGCACCGAGCCGTAGCGTGAGCGTCTCGCCGCGACGCTCAATCTGCAACGAGGGAATGGCGAGCTGACGAAAGCGCGCCTCCTGAATGTCTACGTAGTATCCGACGTCAGTGTGTGCAACACGAGATCCCGCGACGACGAGCGCGAGGCGACGCGCGGCAAACGCGGAGTCGAGTTTCACTGCATCCACCAAGCCAGCGGGCCGGCCGGCGACGCTCGGCGATGTTGAAGCCCGGGGATCTCGCCTCCCGCACGCCACGAAGAGCAGCAGCAGCAACGGCAACGTCATACGAGGCCACATCATACGCTTCCGGTCCTGTCCGCGAAGGCCTTGAACTCCTCGGCCCCGATGGGCTTACTATAATGGTAGCCTTGTCCGCACTCCACGCCATGCGCACGCAGCCAGTCCGATTGAGACCGCTGCTCCACGCCCTCCGCCACCATGCGTAGCTGAAGGGAGCGGGCCATTTCGATTACGTGTACGACGACGTGGCTGGTGGCCGCGCCCGTTCCGATGGCCTCAACAAACGACTTATCAATCTTGAGCTGATCGAGCGCGAATCGCGACAGATACGAAAGACTCGAGTAGCCAGTGCCAAAATCGTCCACCGCTACCTCGTGCCCCCGTGCACGGAGCGCGGCGATGCGGCTGCGCGCAAGATCTGTATCGACAAGCGCGCGCTCGGTGATTTCCAACTTGAATGCCGACGCGGGCAGTCCCGCGCTCACAAGCGATGCGCCGAGTACGTTGGCAAAGCGCGCATCGTGGAGGTCGTCGGAGCCAAGGTTGAGTGCGAGGGTGAGCGCGGGTCGCTCCGCAAGCCACGGCGCGAGCTCCTTCAGTGAGCGCTGGAGCACGGCAATAGTCAGGTCCGTGATGATGCCCTCTCGCTCGGCGAGCGCCACGAAGCTGTCGGGCGGAATCGATTCGTTGCGCTCGGTTGTCCAGCGAGCCAGAATCTCCGCACCAACGCAGCGGTTCGAAGCGAGTTCAATAATGGGCTGGTACTGAACGGCGATGCGACCGTTGGCGATGGCCTCTCGCAACTGAGTTGCACGACTCAGCTTGTGGCGTGTGTACCGGAGGAGGAGATACAGCCAGATGGCGAGCAGCACGACGCCGCCAAGGGCCCCGAACAACACGACGTCGCGGTATCGGCTCCAAAACTGCTCGAGCGGCTCCGCCGCGACGATATCAATTCGCATCTCGCCACTGCGCGAGAACCGGGAAATCGCGCGCGCGCCTTCGCGATCCATGGTGAGACCTACGGGCAAGGACGCAGGCGCGGGAAGCTTGGCGTTGGAGGGACGAGCGGTGAGACGAAGACCCTCGACCCACAGTCCGGCCTCACGTCCTTCTAGTGGCCCCACATCGAGCAAAGCATGCGGATCAATGGCCACATCGTGATCCCCGAAGCGCATCAGGAACAACTGGATGCCGCCCACTTCGGTAGCCGGGCTCGGCCACCAGGCTACGACGCCGGAATCGTAGATGCGATCGGCACGCGGAGGTCGGAGGCCGGGACCCGAGAGGAAGCCGACGCCACACTGGCGGCTCGCGGCACGCCAGTAACCAATGGCGCGGATGTGCGGACGGCTGATTGCCGCTTCCTGAAGGGCGGCGACATGGCGAGCGCTACAGCGTGCATAGGGCAAACGCTCGAAGTCTTTCAGCAGCGTGCGCGCGTCCAAAATCATTCCCTCCGCACGGGCACCGAGGGCCTCGGCGAGTCCACCAACCGCTCGCTCGTCGGCACCCACGGAACTACGCCAGAGCAGGAAGGTGAAGACAGAGGCCAGCACCGCGACGCCGACCAGCCCAGCCGCCGCGATGCGCGCGAGTGTGCCGTCCCGGGGTTTCATCGCCCTCGGCGACCGCGCCGAGCCACGAGTAGCATTTCGTGCGAATCGCGCTGGAGCGGATTCACGGAGAAGCCGTTAAAGGCCGCCTCGACTACAAGGCCAGCGCTAGCCATAATGGCTGAGAGCTGCGTGGCATTGTAGAGCCGAATGCGATGCGCCCTCCGCTCCACGCGTCGACGCCGTGTCCAGCTTGACTCAATGGTCAGAAAGCCCGTGAGCGCATCGAAACTGCGGTCCTGTCGCACGAGCGTACCGTCAGCGGTCTTCCACTCGTCACCGCGTAAGAAGCGGTCGGTAAGCGCATCGCGATTGCCACCTTGCCAGACGAACACGCCGCCAGGCTTGAGCACGCGCGCCACCTGTTCGATGACCCGAATATCATCGGCGGGATTGTCAAAGAAGCCGAAGCTAGTGAACAGATTCACCACGCCGTCAAACCGCTTTCGCCACAGCAGTGGCAGTCCGCGCATGTCGCCGCGCCTATAGCGCAACGTGGAGCTGGTGCCGCGAGCCTTGGCCACCTTGAGCATGTCACGCGAGAGGTCGTACCCATCAACGTCACACCCGGCCTCCGCGAGCAGATGCGCATGACGGCCCTGACCGCATGCGAGGTCGAGCACGCGTGATCCGTGCGGCAGTGCCAGCAACTCCGTCAAACGCGAGACCTGCCGACGCTCCTCCACCAAGTCGAAGACGGGCGAGTACTCCTCGAGGTAGCCGGCATCAAAGTACGAGCGCCACCAATCCTTCGGTGGCGCCGCCGCAGAGCTTCCGTCTTCCGTGACTCGTCGCACTAGAAGAACACAGGTTCGCGATACGCGCCGAACTCCGCTTCGAGCGCGGCCCGAATCTCGTACAACGTGCAGTAGCTACGAGCGCACTCTAAGATGAACGGCACCACGTTTTCGCTTCCACGAGCCGCCTCGCGCAAGCGCGCAATGTTCGCAGTGCACCGTGCATTGTCGCGGGTATTGCGTAACTGCGCCAACGCATCAGCCTGATCCTTGGCAGCTTGATCGTCCATCTTCAAGAGCGGAATCGTCAGCGCGTCATCAGCTGTTTCAAACGCATTGACGCCAACCACGAGGCGACGATGCTGCTCGAACTCCCACTGCTGCCGCGCCGCCGCTTCGGCGATCTTCCGCTGGAACCATCCGGTCTCGAGGCCGGGCACCACCCCGCCCTGCTCCTCAATCTGCTCAAACAGCGACTCGGCCTGGCGCTCGATGTCGTCCGTGAGCTTCTCTACGTAGTAGGAGCCGCCGAGCGGATCCATTACGTTCGGGACGCCCGTCTCGTAAGCGAGCACCTGCTGGGTGCGCAACGCGACTTCCACCGCATGCTCTGTAGGCAGCGCGAGTGTCTCGTCCATCGAGTTTGTGTGCAGCGACTGCGTACCGCCGAGCACTGCCGCCATCGCCTGGTAGGCAACGCGCACGATGTTATTCATCGGCTGCTGCGCCGTGAGTGTCACACCGGCAGTCTGCGAGTGGAAGCGCATTACCAACGAACGCGGATTCTTCGCGCCGTAGCGCTCCTTCATGTGCCGCGCCCAAATGCGACGCGCGGCACGGAGCTTGGCAATCTCCTCAAAGAAATCGTTGTGAATGTCCCAGAAGAACGAGAGGCGCGGGGCAAAGTCGTCCACGTCGAGACCGCGAGCGATGCCGCGTTCCACATAGGTGAAGCCGTCGGCTAGCGTGAAGGCGAGTTCCTGCGCCGCCGTGCTGCCCGCTTCGCGGATGTGGTAGCCGGAGATTGAAATCGTATTCCACTGCGGCACCGACTTGCTGCCATACTCGAACATGTCCACAATCAGGCGCAGCGCGGGCTCAATCGGGAAGCACCAGGCGTGTTGCGCCATATACTCCTTCAAGATGTCGTTCTGAATCGTGCCGCGCAGTTGCTCGGGCTTCACACCCTGCTTCTCGGCCGCCGCGATGTAGAAGCACCACAGGATGATGGCCGGACCATTGATGGTCATGGACGTGGAGACCTGATCGAGCGGAATCCCCTCGAAGAGCTTCTCCATATCCGCGAGCGAGCTGATCGCCACGCCGCACTTGCCGACTTCACCTTCCGACCGCGGATGATCGCTGTCGTAGCCCATCAACGTCGGGAAATCGAAGGCTACCGAGAGTCCGGTGGTACCGTTCTTGAGCAGGAACTTGTAGCGCTCGTTGGTTTCCTTGGCGGAACCGAAGCCGGCGAACTGCCGCATGGTCCAGAGTTTGCCGCGGTAGCCCGTGGGATGAATGCCGCGGGTATACGGGTAGACGCCGGGCACTTCGAAGGCCGTGCCACCAGAGCCCTCGAGGTCGAGCGCGGTGTAGAGGGGCGCCACCTCGTGCTCGGAGTTGGTGTACGAGGTGTCGCGCGTCTCGCCCTTGGCGTAGCGACCTCGCCACGCCTCAACTTCCTTGCGCAGCGTGTCGAGCTCGGCCTGCATAGCGGCGAGCGTGGGATGGAGATCCGGTATCGAGGTCATTTGTCCTTCCCGGTCAAAGTTCCAGCCGCGACGGCACGTGCGATCATCGCCTCGGCTTCGGCCAACGGCGTCGTCTCTCCGCTTTCGAGCGCGGGAATACGACCATCCAACCACTCACTCAAGGCGGCGTCGCGCCACAATCGCGCGCGAATCCGCTGCTCCACTGCGTCCGCTACTCGCTCGCGCAGCCGAGTCCGACGCCGGCGTTGGAGCGTACCACTCTTTTCAAGATACCCGAAATGGCGCTCAAGGGCGTCCAGGAACTCCAGCACGCCCTCGCCCGTGGCACCGATGGTGCGCAGGACGGGGGGCGTCCAGCTCTCGTCGCTGGACTTCTTGGCCGCCTCTCTGGCGAGCTTGGCGGGGTTCAAGCGCTTCATATCAACGCCGTGATGCGCCGGCACATCGCGCATCGTGGCGCCCGTCCGCAGGCCCAGCATCAGCTCGATGTCGTTCCGAAGCCGATCTGCGCCAGGACGGTCGGCCTTGTTGACCACGAAGAGGTCCGCAATCTCCATCACGCCGGCCTTGAGGGTCTGGATGGAGTCACCGCTCTCCGGGACCAGTACCACGGCGCTGGTGTCGGCCAATCGTGCGATGTCTAGCTCGCTCTGCCCCACGCCAACCGTCTCCACGAGGATACGCTCAATACCAGCGGCATCGAGTACGTCGCAGACCTCTCGCGTGGCCGCCGCGAGACCACCAAGTGAGCCGCGCGTGGCCATCGAACGAATGAACACGTTCTCGTGCAGCGCGACGCGTTCCATGCGCACGCGGTCGCCCAGAAGCGCGCCGCCGGTGAATGGCGAGGTCGGATCCACCGCCACCACGCCAACCTTAAAGCCCTGCGCCAAGTATTGCTCAGCGAGCAGCGTGGTGAGCGTGCTCTTCCCCGCACCTGGTGGGCCCGTGATTCCAATGCGACGCGCGCTGCCCACCTTCGGGTGGCATGCGGCAAGTAACTCTTCCCAGCCCGAGCGCCGATCCTCAATGGTGCTCACCGCTCGCGCGATGGCAACCTTGCGACCGGCAAAGAGCTGGGGAATCAAATCTGGATTCACTTGTCGGCAACCGGGTCGTCGTGTTCGTCCTGAATCTCACCTACGAATTCTTCTACAAGATCCTCAAGCGTCACGAGGCCGAGGGTTTCACCGCTTGCCGCTCTCACAACCGCCAGATGACGCCGCTCGCGCAGCATGCGCGTCATCAGTGCGTGGCAAGGCTCGTCCGCGCTGGCAATAGCCACTGGGCGCGGTGCTCGCAGGGGCGACTCCGGCTTCGCGATGACATCCCAACTGGTCACCATGCCAATGACGCGGTCCAAGGTTCCATCGTACACGGGAAGGCGGGTGTACTTGGATTGGGCCACCAAATGCGCCACCTGATCTGCACGGGCTCCGCGTTCGAGCGCGACGATATCCGCACGGGCCGTCATCACAGCACCCACACGTGTATCGCCAAACTCCACCACACCGGAGATGATGGCGCGCTCCTCGGCGGCGCCGACACCTTCGAGTTCACCTTCGCGTAGCAAGTCTTCCAGCGCGTCCGTTGGCGTTTCAGGTTCCACGGCAGCGGCGCCGAAGAAGCGCTCCACTAATCGCATGGCGGCAGCCGCGAGCGGCTGTGTCAGTCGCTCCATCACCCGCAAGAGAGGCAGGACGATAGGCAGCGACTCGGCTGGCCAACGCCGCGCGATGGCACGGGGGACGAGTTGCCCGAACACCAGTAGGAGAAGGGCGGCGATCACGAGATACTGAGCGAGTGAGAAGCCGCGGTCGCCTTGCTGCAAGCCAAGGATTGCGCCGAGTGTAAAGACCGTACCTGCTATTCCGGTCCCAGCAGCAATCAGGAGGCGCTGGGGGCGGTCGAGGTAGAGCGTCGCCGTCCCTGCCCCAGCGAGCCGCTGCTCAGCCCAGTGCCGTAGCCAGATGCGACTCACGGTTCGCAATGCCGTCGCGGCAGTCGTAAGCACACCTACGACACCAATTAACAGCACGATGGGCCAGAAGGAGATCATGCGGCCTCCTTCGGCGCCGGCGCTTCGAGTGGCTCGAGGTAGACGCGTTCAACGCGCCGCCGCACCACGCGCTCCACGACCAACTTGTAGCCGGCCACCTGCAGAGACTCGCCGGCCTTTGGCACGCGGCCCAAAATCTCCATCACCAAGCCACCGACCGTGGTGACGTCGCCGCGCGTCCAGTCCCGGTCGGTCAATTCGCTGAGCGCGTCCAGCGTGACGGAAGCAGCGACCCAAAGTCGCCCGCCGTCCTCACGTTCGACGTCGGGGAGTTCGGCATCGCCTTCGTCTTGAATGTCCCCGATGATGAGCTCGAGCACATCTTCCATCGTCACGAGACCAGCCGTACCGCCAAACTCATCAGCCACAATGGCAAGGTGGCGGCGCGCGGCGCGGAACTCGCGCAGCTGGGCCTCCACCGTCTTGGACTCGGGCACGAACATCGCGGGCTTCACGAGTGCCTGCCATCCGCCCGCGGGCTCCTCATCGGCGAGAAGCGCCGGAAGCAGATCCTTCGCGTACAGGATACCAATCACCTCGTCGAGCGTCCCGTCGTACACGACTAAGCGCGCGTGCTGCGCGGAACGTACGCGATCCACAACTTCGCTCCAGGGCGTGTCCTTATCGAGCCCGACGATGTCCACGCGCGGGACCATAATAGAGACGACCTTCGTGTCGCCCAACGAGAATACGCCGTGGATCAGCACTTCTTCCTGCGGCGTTGCGTCTGCCTCGGCGGCGACGACCTCGCGGAAGCGCTCGACCGCGTCGTCGTGATCGGCCTCGTCCATCTGCGGGGGCGGCAGCAGCGCGATGAGGGCGTCGTCGGCCCATTGGCCGAAAGTGACGACGGGCGCGCAGATCCATTCGACGGCTTCCACGATACTGCCAACCGCAGAGAGCCCCCGTGCGCCGGCCGCGTCGCCCGCTGCACGTGCGCCCACCTCAGTGATGCCCACCACGGCCACGCCGGCAATCACCACACCAGGCGCGAACCACGCGGCGGGCAACCACTGTGTCGCCAGCAAGGCCACGCTGGTGGCAGCACCGGCAATCAGTTGTGCGACGATTCGTGCAAACGCCAGCGCTCGGTGCGCACGTTCGCGGCGCTCCAAGAGCGCGCGGGTGCGAGCATCACTTGGAGGCTCTTCAGCGTCAAGACTGAGGAGGGCGCCGTCGGCAAATGCACAGAGCGCGGCCAAGCTGGCCGCGCCGAGCGCGAAGAGCGCCGCGAGAAGAATCACGCCTTCTGCACCCGCGCGAGCAAGCGTTCTTGCAGCTTCCACATTGGCGACTTTATGCGGCTCTCGCCTTCTGGATGCTCGTAGCCCAACACGTGCAGCGTCCCGTGTACGGCGAGACGCAGGAGTTCTTCACGCTGGCGCACGCCAAATGTCTTGGCATTGGCGGCGGCAACGGTAGGACACAGATACAGGTCGCCAATCAGCGCGCCGGCGGGGTCGCGGAAACCGAAGGTGATGATGTCGGTCGGCCCGCTATGCCGCAGATGCTTCACGTTGAGCGCCGCCATCCGGCGCGGCGTCATCAAGGTGACGCTAATCAGCGCGTGCTTCACCTTTTGCGCAGCCAACACCATCTCGACCGCGGCGCGGAGACCCGCGCCCGAGACGGGCACACGCAGCCCTTCGGCGTTGACGACGACGCGCACCCCGCCCGTACTCGCAGTTTTACTCACAGTTATACCTGCGCGTTTACTCGCACCTTTACTCACGTGCCGGCGTCCGCCGCATAGGCCTTCACGATTTCGCGTACGAGGCGATGGCGCACGACATCGGTTTCGGTGAAGTAGTGGAAACCGATGCCGTCGATGCCCTGAAGGATACGCTCCACCTGCAGCAAGCCGCTCTCCTCGCGCTTCGGTAGGTCAACCTGCGTTTTGTCACCCGTGATAACGGCCCGCGAATTCAAGCCTAGGCGCGTCAGGAACATCTTCATCTGCGCGTTGGTGGCGTTCTGCGCTTCGTCAAGAATCACGAAGGCATCGCCGAGCGTGCGGCCTCGCATGTACGCCAGTGGCGCAATCTCGATGACGCGCGTTTCTAAGGCGCGCACCACGCGTTCGGGCGGCATCAGGTCATCCAGCGCGTCGTAGAGCGGGCGCAAGTAAGGATCTACCTTCGCCTGCATGTCGCCCGGCAGGAAACCCAGCGACTCGCCCGCCTCCACCGCGGGGCGCGCGAGCACGATGCGCTTCACCCGCTTGCGTGCCAGTGCATCAACTGCCGCGGCGACCGCGAGATAGGTCTTGCCGGTGCCAGCAGGTCCGATGCCAATGACAATCTCGTTGTCGAGCATCTTCTGCATGTACTCAGCCTGCCCATTGGTCTTGGGCTGAATGATCTTGCGGATTCCAGGCAGCACAATCCTACCTGAGCTTCCGGATTCGCGAGCGGGGCCTTCCAGCGAGAAACGCAGCACGTCATCCGGCTCAAGCGCCTGACGCTGCTTGGCGTGATCAATCATCCGTTGCGCCACCACGGCGGCCTTCTCTACCGCCTCGGGCGTACCGGTCAGTGTCATCTGCTCGCCGCGCAGCGCAATGCGCACGGGAAACAGACGCTGCAGTTCGGAGAGATTGCCATCGGCCACGCCAGCCAAGGTGAGCAGGTCCGCTCCCTCGGTCGGCAATTTGGTGGTGATTGCTTCCCCGCTGATGGTTCCGTCGGTCATCAATCCTCCTGTACTCGAATGTGCAGTTCAGCGAGATCTTGCGCGGGCACCTGTGAGGGCGCGCCCTCAAAGAGCGCCCGTGCCGCCGTGGTCTTGGGAAATGCAATCACATCACGCAGGGAATCCGCACCCGCCAACAGCATAGAAATGCGATCAAACCCAAACGCGATGCCGCCGTGCGGAGGTGCGCCAGCCCGCAGGCCTTCGAGCAAGAAGCCGAAGCGACGCTCCTGCTCCTCGCGATCACCAATCCCCAGTAGTTCAAACATCCGCGCTTGCACGCTGGGATCGCTGGTACGGATACTCCCACCGCCAAGCTCAGTGCCGTTGAGCACGCAATCGTAGGCAAATGCGCGCCACGTCTCTGGATTGGCTGGACGCGCTGCCATGTCGTCCGTGTTGGGCGACGTGAACGGATGGTGCACGGCCGCCAATGTGCCCGTCTGCGGATCTTGGTCGAACATTGGAAAGTCGAGCACCCAGAGAAACTCGCGGTGATTCGGATCCTGCAGGCCGAGTCGCGAGGCACATTCCTGCCGCACGCGGTCGAGCGCCGGGCTCGACACGCGGTCGGGACCCGCGACGCCCAAAAACAGATCGCCGTCCGTCAAGCCGAGTGCATCGCCGGCCTCAGCCGCGAGAAACTTGGCCAGTGGTCCCTCGAGCTTCCCTTCAGCGCGCTTGAGCCGCACGACGCCTCCTGCACCCGCAGACTTGGCGATGGCTTCGAGCTCATCCACCTGCTTGCGGCTCCAGCTCGACGCGCCGGGCACCGTGATGCCACGCACGCGTCCACCAGCGGACAACACCGACTGGATAATCCCCGACTCAGAGCCCTGGAAAGCGGCGGTGACGTCGCGGATCTCAAGCCCATAGCGGAGGTCGGGGCGATCGCAGCCATAACGCTCCATTGAGTCGGCGTAGCTCATACGCTGGAACGGCGTCGTAATGGCGACTCCCGCCTCGGCCCACAACGCCTTGATCAGCTCTTCGGACATCGTGATGATGTCTTCACGCGTGATGAACGAGGCTTCGATGTCAATCTGCGTGAACTCGAGCTGGCGATCGGCGCGCAAATCCTCATCGCGGAAGCAGCGCGCGATTTGGAAGTAGCGATCGAAACCGGCGCACATGAACAACTGCTTGTAGATCTGCGGTGACTGCGGCAGGGCAAAGAACTCGCCGGCATGCATGCGGCTCGGCACCAAGAAGTCGCGCGCGCCTTCGGGTGTGGGCTTGGTGAGGATCGGCGTCTCCAACTCCAGATAGCCCGCACCCGAGAGGAAGTTGCGCGTCACCTGAAGGAGCCGGTGGCGCAGCACCAGATTCCGCTGCAGTTCCGGCCGCCGGAGGTCCAGCACGCGATGGCGCAAGCGAAGGTCCTCGGAGGGTCGCTTGGCTTCCTTGTCGAGTGCGACGGGAATGGCGGGTGTCGCGGCTGGCCCAACCACCTTGATGGAGGACACGCGCACCTCGATCTCGCCCGTCAGCATCTCAGGATTGCGCAGCCCATCAGGGCGCGGCGCCACCACACCCTCCACCAACACTGCGCACTCGAGCCCAATAGCAGTGCCCGCCGTCGTCACCTCGGCCGGGGTCCAATGCGGATTGAAGGCGAGTTGAACCAGTCCCTCCCGATCCCGAAGGTCAATGAACAGCTGACCGCCAAGGTCGCGAGACTTGTGCACCCAGCCGCCGAGCGTGACGCGCTGGCCGTCATGGGCAAGGCGCAACGCGCCCCCAAGGTGAGTGCGGAGCGTGGTCGCGAGGGAGTCAGCGGCAGTGGTCACGGGGTCTGCGGACGGCGAGGAGTGAGAAAAGGAATGAACCGAACAGTCAGCGCACCAATCACCGCGCCGAGCGAATCGGCGCACCAGTCGAGGAAGCTCATCGAGCGCCCGACGATAAAACTCTGGTGCCACTCGTCCACGGCGCCGAGAAGGGCGACGCCCAGAACGACGGCCACGACCGTCCCGACGCTGCGCGGCGTCAGCGTTGAACGCAGGCTCAGCGCGGCGAGAATGGAATACGCGGTGAAGTGCGCGACCTTATCGAGGGCGAGGTCAGGCGACCCGAGATTGATGCTCGGCCACGAGGTGCCAACGAGGATAATCGCCAGCCACAGAATTGGCGGGGTCCAACGGACCGCGGCGGCAGCGCGCGCGGCGGGTATACTCGCATCAGGCATTGAAGGGCTAAATCTAACTGGCATCACCACTTGGTGGTAGCCGACGCCCGTTGCGTGACCTCTACAGATTCGGTACTCTGCTAGATGCTGAATCTGCTCGACTTAGCCCCCGCGGACGCGGAGCGGGTCCTCCGTGAATTTGCCGTGGCGCAGGGCGAAAAGCCCTTCCGGGGTAGCCAAGTCCTGCCCCATCTGTGGCAGAAGCCCGTCGCCGGGTTCGAGCAAATGACCGACCTCCCCAAGGTGTTTCGGGAGCTCCTCAGCCAGCATTTCTCCATGCCCCGACTGGCCCTCATCACCGAACAGAAATCGGTGGACGGGACGCGGAAGTTCCTCTTCAAGCTTGAGGACGGGCAAAGCGTCGAAACCGTGGCCATCCCCGATGGCGAGCGCATGACCTTCTGCATTTCGTCGCAGGTAGGTTGCGCGCTCAAGTGCGCATTCTGCGCCACGGGTGCGATGGGCTTCGCCCGCAATCTTTCCGTGAGCGAGATTGCCGGTCAGGTCCGCGAGCTGGCGCTGCTGAATCCGCCCGTCCGCGCCACCAACATCGTGTTCATGGGCATGGGCGAACCGCTCATGAACTGGAAGGCTGTTGAGCACGTGCTCACGGTGCTCAACGATCCCAAAGGCTTCGGTATTGGCGCACGGCACATCACGGTGTCCACCGTGGGCGTCCTCCCAGGCATCATTGCGCTCGGGCATCGCAAGGAGCAGTTCCGCCTTGCCCTCTCCATTCATGCGCCCAGCGATGAACTGCGCGGCGAACTGATGCCGGTGAACACCAAGTATCCTCTGTCCGACGTCATTCGCGCGGCCTCGGAGTTCAGCCGTCGCGTCACCTTCGAGTACGTGATGCTCGGGGGCGTGAACGATGCACCGATGCATGCCGACGAATTGGCAGAGCTCGCTCAGGAGTGCGGTGCCTTCGTCAACCTCATTCCGCTCCACCCTGGCGGTTCCATGGGATTCACGCCAACGACGCCCGAAGCCATCGCCAAATTCGCGCGTCGCATTCGGAACGCCGGCGTGGAAGTGGCCATTCGCAAAAGCCGCGGGATTGATATTGCCGCGGCCTGCGGACAGCTACGGGTGGAACGTCTGCGACGGCGGCCGCCAGGCGCTACCGATGAGGATCGTGAGGTCGAGGTAGCCTGAGGTATCCGGGCGCGAGATGACGCGTGCCCCGCCGAGTCCCTGTGCGGCAAGCTCTCCCCAGTCCATTCGACCGCTCCGCACGACGACCGTGGTGGAATCCAGCTTCTCGTTGCTGTTTCCACTGTTCACCACATCAAAGCCGAGATCGCGCATTACGAAGGTGCCGCGCCGGGCGAGTCCTCGGATGCTCGTGGCATTGAGGACTTCGACCTTAATCCGCAGCGAGTCGGGGACGATGCGAGCAATCGGCGCGTCTTCAATCAGCTCTTGGCGAGCATCCGAGCGTAGCGCTCGCCATGCCAGTGCGCCACCGAGGCCCAGCACGATTGCCAGTAGGATCCACCGCCCTCTGAGACGCATCAGCGAACCTGATTCCAGAGCGCAACCGTCTCGGGGAACAGCGCTTTTCCCTCACGAACGGTCCACTCGATGCGCATGCGTACAACCTGACGGAAAACTCCCTCAAAGTCATGCACCAAATGATCGGCGAGAAATGCACGATCTGCGCGCGCGAACTGTCGTCCGGGCTCTAAGAAATCTGCCATGTAGAGTGCTCGTCCCACACTCGACCACGATGCCTGCCCCACCGTATGCCAACGAATGGCCTCAAGCACGTCGGCGCGTGATTCACCTTCGCCCGCTAAACGCGCAGCCGCGGCGGGCCCGTGCAGGGTCTCGACTGGGCGTTCGGGGTCGTCCGCCAAACCACGCAGCGTCTCGTTGCTCGCATCGCGCAGCGCATCATGCCAGCGCCCGGCATCATGCCAAGCCTGAGCTTCCGCCGCGTGGAGTTGCAGTTGGGAAGCCCAGTGGTCAAGCAGTGCCGTGACACGCGCAATGTGGGCTCGTCGCTTGTCGCCGACCTCAGCCCAAGGTGGTAGCACGGGCTCACTCATCCCGACCTCGTCACACGCTGGGTCAGGACGCCGAGCGTGTTCACCACGTCGCGCAACTCGGTGGTAGCCCGCTCCAAGCTGCGCAGTGCCTCGGCTTGGCTCGCCACCGAACCACTGACGGAAGCAAGTCCGTCGCGATTCCGCGCGACAATCGCCTCGAGGCGCGTGAGCCGCTCACGCATGCGCTCCACCTCAAGCCGTTGCTCCTCCGCCGAACTCGCGATGCGAGCCGCGTGGGTGGCCGCACCCGCCGTGCCCTCGACGATGCGTCCCAAAGCCTCACGCGAGCCGGATGAGCGCAACTCGGCGTCACGCACGAGAGACTCGCCGCTACTCATCAGCATCGCCGTCTGCCGCATCTCCTCTTCGAAGGATTTCAGGGCGCGTTGCGCATCGTTGGCGGCCTTCCCGCTTTCGTCTGCCAGCGCCCGGACTTCCTCAGCCACCACGGCGAACCCACGGCCCTCGTGTCCCGCTCGTGCCGCTTCAATGGCTGCGTTCAGCGCGAGAAGGTTCGTTTGGGTGGCCAATTCGCGAATGACGGCGATGAAGTCCGTGACCTCGCGCATGGTGGAGCCGAGCGTGGCCACACGCTCGGCGCTCTTGGCCGCGAAGCCCTTCGCGTCGAGTAGTTGCTGAAGGGCCACTTCAACCGCTGCGCGATTCTCCGCGGCGGTAGCGCTTGCGGCGCGCGTACCCGTGTGCGCTTCGGTGGCGTCTGTCGCGACGGCGCGCGTGCGATTGGCCAGGGCCTGCATGCTCTCCATCCCCAAGCGCAACTGCTCAGTTTCCTCAAGGAGGCCCCGTTCGATCTCGCTGACCGCGCGCACCACTCCCTCGCCACCTCCCCGTAGTGTGCGAGCGGACCCCGTGAGGGTCTCAACCTCGTGCGTAAGACGTTGCACCGTGGCTACGAGGGGGGCGCGCAAATCAATGAGGTGCATCGCGGTCGCCAACTGCTGTGACACGCGCTTGAGGAGCACGCCATCCTTGGAGCTGTAGGCGCCGCGTTTGGGAGTATCGAGCTCAAGGAGACCGATCAGTCGGTCACCGAAGATGAGCGGCGCAACCGCACGTGAAGCCGCAGACGCCAGCGGCCGCTCGACGCGCGGGTCGCGATTGGCGTCCGGCAACAGCAGCACTTGGCCATCACGGAGGGCCTCGGCCCTGAGTTGCGCACCATCGCGTGGCGCCGGTTCCGAAAGCTCGGCGTGACCGGCACTACTGCGATAGATGACAGTGGCCTCCGTTCCGTTCCAACGCAGCACACGCAGCTCCTTCCACTCCAGCAGCCGCTGAGCCATCCGCTCGATGCGCTCAATGGCCACGCTAATGGTGGCATCAGCGGAGATGGCGGCTTCCATGGCGAGCACCGTGTTGAGCTCCTCCGCTGCGATGCTCTCTTCCAAGATGCGCTTCGCGAGCAGGCCCGCAAAACCCAACATCACTGCCACGAGCAGCACGCCCAATAGCTCAAGCGTGGAGATGGCCACGAGCATCGCGGCGAGGGCCAATGTGCTGGCCCCGAGCCCAATGACCTCGTAGCGCAGAATGAGGCTCCGCTCGTCGGCGGAGAGTTTGTCGCGCACCAAGAGCGAGAGGTACTGCAGCGCACGCGTGAGCGCGAAGTGCACAATTACGAATACGGCAATCGAGGGCGCTTCCGAAATTAGGCCGTCACCGCCAGCATTCAGGGGCCCACGCGACCACGCGTACCAACCGAAGGCCGCGATGAGCGCGAGGGCCTCACGCGAGGCATTGATCCACGCGGGGAGTGCACCTCGGCCCAACAGCAATCCGTCGGCGATGGCGACGCCCATCACGACCGCAACCATCGCGGTAGCCGGGCCAGCCAGCAGCGCGGAACCTACGGCCACCATTCCCAAGATGCCGACGAAGGTGAACTTGGTGACGGGTAAGTGAAAGCGTCTGGCGAGCGTTGCGGCAACAATCAACACCAACGTCAGGGCTGGTTGCTGCCACCAGCGATCGTCAGCCAGCATGGCCACGATCAATGCCGCCGTGCCTAGCGGTGGTGTCGCCGTGCGGTAGACGACGACGGCGCGACTCACCCGGGCACCTGGTCAAGTGCCTCGCGCAGTGTCCGCACGAAGGCCAACGCTGCGTCTACCCCTTGTGTCTCGGCAATCTGTACAAGCGCCGAGCCGACAACGATACCATCGGCTAGCGCACCGACACTCTTGGCTTGGCCTGGTGTGGAAATGCCGAAACCCACGCAGATAGGCAGGTCGCAGACGCTACGTAGGCGTGCGATGGTGGCCGGGAGGTCGTCGCTCACGCCTTGATGCGTGCCCGTGACACCCAAACGCGAAATCAAGTACACGAAGCCGCTTCCGTGCTTCGCGATCTCGGCCATGCGCGCCTGGGGAGTCGTCGGTGCTACGAGCCGCACGTACTCCAGCGGACCGCGCCCAAACCAGGCCTCACGCTCTGGATCCGCACCGACCGGAAGATCCGTGATCAGCACGCCGCTCACACCTGCTGCCTTGGCCCGGTTCAGGGCCTCGTCGCCGGCGCGAATGAGCGGATTGAGATAGGAAAAGAGCACGACCGGCACGCTCGGCTTCGCCTCCGCAACGATGCCGAGCGCGGAGTCGAGCGTGACCCCGAGAGCGAGAGCCTTCTGCGAGCTTCCTTGGATGATGGGTCCATCCGCGAGCGGATCCGAGAACGGGATACCCACTTCGAGGACGTCGCACCCCGCGGCGGGGAGCTCGCTGATGAGTCGTCGTGACGCGGCGACATCCGGATGACCCGCGGTGACGTAGCAGACGAGCGCACGGCGCCCCGTCGCGCGCACGGCGCGCAGGCGTTCAGTTAGCACTGTATTAGACGAAGTAGTCGCCGACCTTGATGCCGTAGCGCTCAGGGTCCGCGGTCTTGATGATGGACTTCACGAAGGTGCCCGCCGCGTCCTTCTCGGCGAGATCGAACAGGCGCCCAGGGTGCTCGATGTTGCCGAGATCGTCGCTGATGAGGCGGACGATGGGCCGTGAGACCATCTCGGGAATTGGGTTCACTGCGTGCACGATAGCCAGTTCAAAGGTATCGAGCACGACGAGCGAGCCGACGGGATAAATGCCAAGCAAGGCAACAAAGGCCTTTACCACCACCGGATCCATACCGCGACGCGGATTGTCGCGCATCTCCTGTAGCACACCCGCCGGCGACAGCGGCGTCGTCGTGTACACGCGTCGCGAGGTCGCGGCGTCGAAGCCGTCCGCCACGGCGACAATCTTGGAGTAGAACGTCATCTCCGCGATGCGGAGCGACCGGGGGTACCCTGTGAGGTCGCGCTTTTGATGGTGCTGGTATGCCACCATCATCGAGCGATACGGAAACTCAGAATGCTCGCGCAACTGGAAGAGTGCGAGCACGCCAAGCCACGGATGCGCCATCACTAGACGCCACTCTTCTTCATCGAGCGCATCGGGTTTTTGAATGACGTCAATGGGCACGCGCGACTTTCCGATATCGTGGAAGAGCGCGGTGAAGCCGAGGTCGTAGAGTTGTATGCGCGTCAGCCCGAGGCGACGACCCAACGCGATGGAGAAGATTGCGACGTTCACGCAGTGCGTAAAGGTGTAGTCGTCGTAGTCCCGGATGGTCGTAAGGCCCACGAGCGACGTTTCATCGGCCAAGATTTGGTCAACGATGCCCTGCACCACGCGCTTGATCTTCTTGACGTTGGGGCTCTGCCCCATCCGCACCGAGTTCAGTACTTCTTTTGTGGTCGTGACCGACTGCTGGTAGGTGCGCTTGGCACGCTCCTTCGACTCGCCCTCGTCCTCGGGATTGTCGTCACTTTCCGGCGGCGGCGCGAGGTCGAACACCGTGACATTGGTCTCGGACAGGCGCTTGTTGATGAGATCAAAACGCGCGCCGGCCGTGTCGCCCTGGGGCTTGATCAGGAAGGAAAGCAACACCGTCCAATCGCGCGTGGTCGGTCGGTCCACGAAGCGAATGACGCCGACGCCGCTGTCGCGGCAGCGGTTGAGCAAGAACGAAAAGCTCGTGTAATTGTCCAGATCGAGCTTCATGCGCGTCGCGTTCAGGAACAAGAACTCACCGGCGAGTCGGAACTCGCATTCCCCGTCACCATCAATCAGCTCGGCGGAGAGTTTGGTGAGATCCTCAAGTCCCTTCTGCACCACGGCGTTCTCAAGCGGATACATCTTTAGATTGCGTAGCGCCACATAGAACGACGTCACCCAAGTGCGACCAATGCGACGCACCGTACCTTCTTCGAGCCCAACGGCCGTCAGCGCCTGCGTGTTGCGCGCGACGACGCTGTGGCGACCTTCCGGAGGTGAGCCGGTCACGGTGCGGTCCCCGCTGTTGGGCCCTTCAGCGCGCGCGACACGGCGTTGCGCACCACAACGTCCTTGTCGCTCGCGGACTTCTGGAGGCAGGCCCGCGAGGCGTCGCTGTTGATGCGGCCGAGCGCGACGGCGGCGCAGGCGCGAAGCTCGGGATCTTCCTTCTTGGCGAAGATGCCGCTCTTCGCCGTCAGAATGGGATCGAGCACAGCGACACCGGCGTCTCCTGAGATGCTGCCGTAGTACTCGAACAGCGCAATGCGTTCGGTGCGATCCATGTCCTTGGTGGAGCCGCCGGTGAGGATGGCCTGCACCTTCTGGAGCGCCGGTCGATGGTTACGGGCCATGAGCGCGCGCAAGACCGTGAGTCGAATCTCTCGCTCACTATCGTTGAGAGCCGCTTCAAGGGCGGAGAGCGCGCCAGGCGTCCCAATGTCCATGAGCGCAGTGACGCAGGCGGCACGAATAGGCCGCTCAATACCACTGGCCAGCACTTCGCCGAGCGAGGGAACCGCGGAGGCCGTACGCATCGCGCCAGCACGACGAATCGCCTCACGCGCCACCGAGGTTTTGGCATCCTTCACGAGTCGGACGAGTTCACCCGTGTTCGACTGTGCGAGTCGCTCCGCGCTGACCTCGAGCAAGGGCCGCAACTGCGTGTTCTGGCTGCGATCGATATAATCGAGTAAGGTCCCGAGCGCGCTTGGCTTGAGCTGTGCAAACAACTGCGACAGATCGTCTCGCGACGGCAGCTTCGTGGATTCCTCGAGTGCCTGCAGCATCTGCCCCAACGCATCCGGATGCGAGAGCCGGTCGGCGAGTCGGCCCAGCCGCTCCTTCTCTTGCGGGCGCACTTCGCGCGCACGCTGCATCGTGCCTTCGATCTCCTTCAGGAGATACGCCACGCTGCTGAACTGGCCCGCCGCCAACATGTGGATTACGAGTGCTTCCAAGTCACCCGCAACTTCTTCACGCACCAGGGGATCAACCTGGAGCTCAAAGATGTCGAGTAGGGCCTGCAGCACCAGCTTGCGCAGGTCCAGCGCGTACTCGCGCTCGGTCTCCTGGCGCAGGTACTCGATCTCGTTGGGGTCGAGGAAATACAGCGTGGAATCGAAATCGTCCATCGAGACGATGCCGGGTGCGCGCGGCGGCTTCGGGCCGTCTCCGGCCTTTCCCTGCTCGCCCTGCTCCTCCTCGGTCTCCTCGGCCTGCTCGTTCTTCGCTTCCTCGATGGCCTGCGTCGGTGGCTCAAAGGCTCCGCCAGCCGGGGCCGGCCACCGACCAGGACTGGCGTCGGGGTTGAGCGGAGCGGCCGGGTCGTTGATTTCGACATACCGGTACTTCAAGCACTGAAAGTCCTGCTCCCACAAAATCGTGAGCAGGTCGTCTTCGTGCGGCTGCGCGTGACGCACGCGGGGAATGATGGCGAGGAACTTCTCCATCTCTTCGTCTTCGAACCCCGGGAACCACACGAGCTCGCGCAAGCCATCCTTGAACAACAACCACGGCATGGAATCGCCGCCCTTTTCGGGGTGCGAATTGACGGTCGTTCCATACCACTTGAGTTCCACGTCCGTGACTTGGAGGACGAGACTGCCCATGGAATCCCAGAGTGGCGCGATCGCGGCCTTTGCCGCCGCCATCGCCTTCTGGTGCTGCGCGTTGTTCGGCAGGTAGAGCTGATGCGCCTTGATGGCTTTGTCGAAGACTTTGAGCATGTCCTCGACGACCGTGGGTGGACACGGGGGTGCTTCGACCGCTTCCGTTTCGGAGGCGTTCGTCACGCGTGGGCCTGGCCCTTGCCCTCGAGAAGCGAGGCGACCTGGTTCACGTCCTTGTCGCCGCGCCCGCTGACGCAGAGCAGGATGGCATCATCCGCGGCGAAGCTCCCCGCACGCTCCGCCAGCCATGCAATAGCATGCGAGGTTTCGAGCGCGGGGATGATGCCTTCCAGGCGACTCAGCAACTCGAAGCCGCAGAGCGCCGCACCATCCGTGACCGACACGTACTGGGCGCGGCCCGAATCACGCAGGTACGAGTGCTCCGGTCCGACGCCGGGATAGTCGAGGCCCGCCGAAATGGAGTGGGCCGGATGCACCTGTCCTTCGTCATCCTGCAATAGGTAGCTGAGCGTGCCGTGCAACACGCCGGGCACGCCCTTCGTCAACGATGCCGAATGACGCCCAGTGTCGAGTCCTTCACCGGCCGCTTCGACTCCAATCAGCTTGACGGATGGGTCGCTCACGAAGGCGTGAAAGATTCCCATCGCATTGCTGCCACCGCCCACGCAAGCAACCACATGGCTCGGGAGGCGACCGGCGCGCTGAAGCATCTGCGCTCGCGCCTCACGCCCGATGATGGCCTGAAAGTCACGCACCATGCGCGGGTACGGGGCAGGACCAACGACGGAACCAATGATGTAATGCGAGTCCTCGCAGGTGCCCACCCAGTCGCGGATGGCCTCGCTCGTGGCGTCTTTCAAGGTGCGGGTGCCCGCCGTGACCGGCACCACCGTCGCGCCCATCAAGCGCATACGGAAGACATTCAGCTGCTGACGCCGCATGTCCTCTTCGCCCATGTACACCACGCACGTGAGCCCAAGACGCGCACAGACCGTTGCCGTGGCAACGCCGTGCTGCCCTGCACCGGTCTCGGCAATAATCCGGCGCTTCCCCATCCGCTTGGCAAGCAGCGCCTGAGCCAGCGCGTTGTTGATCTTGTGCGCGCCCGTGTGGTTGAGGTCCTCGCGCTTGAGCCACACTGGCACGCCGATGCGCGCGCTAAAGGTGGGCGCGTCCGTGAGTGGCGAGGGCCGGCCGACGTAGGTCTCGAGGAGATACATTAACTCCTTCTCGAAAGCCGGGTCCGCCAATGCCTCGGCGAGCGCAATCTCCAGTTGGTCGAGCGCCGGAATGAGCGTCTCCGGTACATATCGACCACCAAAAGCTCCAAAGCGATCCGTTACAACCTGCGTCATGGTACCTCATGTGAGCGCGCAGCAAGGGCAAATGCGCGCATGAGTTCTGGGTCTTTGATCCCGGGCGCCGACTCCACTCCCGAGGATACATCCACCACGTCAGCTCCGGTCAGCGCGGCTGCTTGCACGACGTTGCTGGGCCGGAGCCCTCCTGCTAGCACCACTCTGCCCCGCTGCTGAAGCCGACGAATTTCGGGCGCCAACGCGGACCAGTCGAGCGCCACGCCGGTCCCGCCGAGCTGCCCTGGCACGGCGGCATCGAGCACCACCGCGTCAACGCCATCGTCGAACCAGGTTACGGCATCCTCATCACTGCGCGCAGCTCCAGGCAATAGATGCAAAACGGCCCAGAGCTCTCCCCGAAATCTACTGCGCAATCCTATTCGCCGCGCCCGGTCTCCGCCATAGGACAATTGGAGGACATCCAGCTCCACACGAGAGGAGATCTCGATGATTTCGTCGTCCGTTTGATTGCCGAACACACCAACGCGCTGTGTGCCCGTTCCGTTCACCCCGGCGAGCACTTCACGCGCGCGCGAAGCGGTAAGCAGCCGGGGGCCGCCGGCAAAAATCACACCGGTATACGCCGCGCCTAGCGCCACCGCTCGCGCCGCATCTTCTGGGCGCGTCAAACCACAGAACTTGAAGTCAGCCACGACGACCAAGGCGCGGCACAGCGGCAAGCGTTCGGACGGCTTCTGCGCCATCGGGCGACGCTGAGAGAGACGAACCCACCAGCACCGCGTCTGCGCCCAGCGTGGCCGCGAACTCCACACCCGCGCGGTCGCTGATGCCACTCTCGTACACGGCGATGCGATCGGCGGGCACGAGGGGAATCATCCGAGCGCCCACCTCCGGCTCAATGATCAGCGTTTCGAGGTCTCGGTTATTCACTCCAATCACTGCGCCTGGAACGGCAATCGCCGTCGCAAGTTCTTGCTCGTCGCGAATCTCGATCAGCGGGGTCAGGCCAAGCGCGCGCGCGGCCGTGGCGAGATCGGCCAACTCCGAGGGCGGCAATGCCCGGGCAATGAGTAAAACGGCCGCGGCGCCGTACACCTTTGCCTCGAGAATCTGAATCTCGGAGGTGATGAAGTCCTTTCGAAGCAGCGGCACTTCGACCGCCGCGCTCGCGGCTCTCAAGTCCGCGAGACTCCCGCCGAAGCGAGATGCCTCGGTGAGGATGGAGAGTGCTGCCGCGCCCCCGGCCACGTAGGCTCGTGTCCGATCTGCCGTATTCAATGAAGGGGCGATGTCACCCTTGCTCGGCGAGCTTCGCTTGAGTTCAGCGATCACGGCAACGTGAGGGAGGCGCAGGGCTGCCGCAAAGTCCGGGCTACCCGAAGTGCCGCTCGCTGCGGCTGCGAGTTCTCCACGCGCCAACTCGCTCTCGCGTGCCCGAAGACGTGAGCGCTCCGTGAGTTCACCAAGGGGACCCTTGGGCGGGAACCATTGTTTGGTGGCTTGTGCTTCGGGCAATGTTCGGATACCGTTACTTCGGGTAGTGTTCGGGAGTCTATCCCGCGTTGGGCCCCCAGCCCACGACTTCCCATCCACCCTCGAAGGGGCGATTGCGATGCCGCTCACCAAGGTCCAGCGTCGGATTCTCGACTATCTGCAGAGCTACTCATCCGAGCATGGCTACGCGCCAAGCTTTGAGGAGATTGCTGATGCCTTCAACTATAACTCGCTGGCCACGGTGCATGAGCACTTGTCCAACTTGGATCGTAAGGGATACATCCGGAAATCGTTCAATGAGTCGCGAGCCATCGAGATTCTACCGAGCGAGGTCTTCCCGAGGGCCATTGAGCTGCCCATTCGCGGCACGGTAGCAGCCGGTCTGCCCCTCGAAGCTTTCGAATCGAGCGAGACCATCGCGGTGCCCGACGCCTTCGTGCGACGCACGGGCGACCACTACGTACTTCGCGTGCGCGGCAACTCGATGATCGAAGATCAGATCAGCGACGGCGACTACGTGGTCGTGCACGACCGACCTACGGCCGACAACGGCGAGATGGTGATCGCGATGCTCGAGGACGCGGGCGCCACGGTGAAGCGCTTTTACCGTGAGAAAGACGGACGGGTGCGGTTGCAACCAGCCAACGCCTCGATGGAGCCCATCTACGTCCGCCAGGAGGACGTACAGGTCAGGGGAATCGTCGTCGGCGTGATGCGGCGCTACTAAAATCGTAGTGGCGTGGTGCTAGCGGCGAGAAGCGGTTGCGGTGCGTAGGCGTCCGAGCGCATCCCAGCCGGCTCCACTCTTGAGGGCTTCGCGAGCCAGGGTCACCCCGGCTGCGAGGCCCTTGGCCTTTCCCGCCACGTAGAGTGCCGCTCCAGCGTTGAGGACGACGGCAGCTTCCGCACCCGCGCTGCCCTTCCCAATCAACACGCGCTCTACCAACTGCGCGTTCTCCGACGGCTCGCCACCCATGAGGTCCGCAGGCTTAGCTGGCGCAAGCCCAACTTCCTCGAGCTCAAAAGTGAAGCGCGCAATCGTTCCGTTCTGTATTTCTAGAATAGTCGTTGAACCCAGCGGAGAGATTTCATCCATTCCCGGTGCGCCGTGTACAACGAGCGAGTGGACAGTTCCCAGTTCCAGCAGCGCGCCGGCGATGAGTTCCAATCGCGCCGGATCAGCCACACCGATTACCTGACGGCCAGCCTTCGCCGGGTTGGCCAGGGGCCCAATCAGATTCATCACAGTCTGGATTCCCAGCTCACGGCGCACGGGGCCGACATGGCGCATCGCGGGGTGCATCGTGGGCGCGAACATGAACACGATGCCAGCTTCGTCGAGCACCTCCTTCATGCGCGACACCGGCAGGTCAATGGGAACCCCCAGCGCCTCAAGTACATCCGCCGAGCCAGACTTGGACGTGAACGATCGGTTGCCGTGCTTGGCGACGCGCACTCCAGCACCCGCTGCGAGAATGGCGGCCGCCGTAGAAATATTGAACGTCGTGACGCTTCCCCCGCCTGTGCCGCAGGTGTCCACCAGTTGGTCGGGATGCTCGGTCTCCAAGCGCGTCATGGCCTCACGGAGCGCCCGAGCGGCGCCCGCCACCTCGCTGGATCGCTCGCCGCGGACACGCAACCCCATCAACAATGCCGCCATCTGTGCTGCCGACCCTTCGCCGCGCATCACGATGCCAAATGCCTCGGCCGCCTCAGTAGCGCTCAAAGTTTCGCCGGCAACGATGCGCTTGAGAAAGTGCGGTAGGTTCACACCCGTCATTCGTCGCTCTGCACCAGGCGCTCTGACAATTGAGCATCGGTGGCCACCAGCGAAATGACGAGGCCCAGCAGTCGTACCCGTTCCACATCTTCCTCAACAAAGAGCCCACGCTGCGCACGATTCGTGAGATTCACGACGCCAATGAGCTCCCCGTGCCGCACCAGTGGAAAGGAAATAAAGGAGCCACTCGTCAAATACTCGTCCTTCAAGAGTGGGTGGCTTGCGGCCTCCTGTACATCCACCACAAGCATAGGCTCGCGCGACTCTGCGACCCTTCCGGCAATGCCCTCGCCGAGGCGAATCGTATGCCCGTGCTGCACGTGCGGCGCCAAGCCGCGGGAGGCGGCGAGGTAGAGGGTATCTGCCCCGGGCGTGCGAAGAAAAATGGAGCAGCGGAAGGCCTGCATATCGTCGCCGAGCAGGGAGAGCAATCCATCAACCAGCGGGCGGGGCGCGGCAGTAGAGGCGGCCAACGATAAGACGCGGTCCAAGAGGTAGAGCGTGCGCGTTCGCTGGCGCAACGACTCCGAACGGCGGTGCAGTTCGATGTGTGCCTGCTCAAGTTGGCCGATGCTGGCCGTGAGCTGCTGCTCAAGCACCGTCAGCTGGCGCGCGGTGCGGCGAATCTCTTCCGTGCGCTTGGCGTCCTCCCGCTCTCGGGCCACCTGCACGGTTGAACTTTCGGCCGCAAACTCGCTGGTCTGCCGGGCCAACTGCAGTTCGAGCTCGGCGAGCCTCAGCAGGTAGTCTTGGTGGACGCGCTGCGTGACGGCCTCGAGCGTTCGGACGGCCTCGGCCCGCGTCTCCTGCTCGGCAAACCGTGCGATGGCCAAGTCAAACAGGGCCGCCAGCGGCCCCAGCCGCTCCGTGACCTTGGTGCCGAACACCCGATTCGGCTCCACCGCAGCGAGGATGCCGATCAGCTGACGTTCGTGACGGATGCCACGGAGCAGCAACAAGCCGCCAGATTCCGGTTCGGGCAGCTTCAGCAGACGAGCGTAGGCGGCCTGGTCGTCTGAGACCTCAGCAAAGCTGCCACCCTCAGTGATGACTCGAAGTGCGCCAACGGGGAGTTGCTCAACCGAGGTCTCCATGGGCTCGCGTTCAATCCGGCCAGCCACCGCGCGGGCTCGCTCGCGGATGAGGCCCGTACGCGGGTCCACGCGAAGAAACGCGAGGGCGGTATCGCGATCGGACTCGGCGAGTGCGTCCGTGAGTCGCACCAGCGCATCGTCGGCGTGCGACGCGGCGCCGAGAGCGTAGGCGAGAGCGGGAAGCGAGCGGACTAACATGGTCGAGTGCGGAAGGTTCACTGGCGCACCGTGGTGTGTCAATCGCAAGAGCGAGATGCCGCAAAAGATGACTGTTCGTTCCTTGAACGAGGAGCCGCAAACGGGTTAGTTTTCCTCTGATGGCGGAGCGCACACTTCAGTTGGTACTGCACTATGACGGCTCGGCGTTTGCCGGCTGGCAGGTGCAAACTGACCAGCGCACCGTGCAGGGAGAGTTGGAGCGGGTGCTGGGGCGGCTGTGCGCGGGGCCGATCCGGGTGACGGGAGCAGGTCGTACGGACTCCGGGGTGCATGCGCGGGGCCAGGCGGCGAGCATCACGGTTCCCGCGCACTGGACGGCGGACAAGATGCGAAAGGTGCTCAACGAACAGCTCGACGGTGACCTCTGGGTGGCTGCGGCGTACGAGATGCAGCCCCGCTATCATGCCCGCTTCAGCGCCACGGGACGGCGGTACAGCTACACGGTGGGACTCGATGCGGAAGCCGCCTCGCCCTTCAGGCGACGCTGGGAGCTTCCGTGGGATCGGGACCTTGACCGTGCGGCACTCGACTGGTGCGCCGAGCGGCTGATGGGACGACACGCGTTTTTCGGCTTTGCGGTGCGCGGGACGGCGCCGGAGACCGACGACCACGTGTGCGAGGTTCGGCTGGCCCGTTGGCGCGATGTCGCGCGCAACGACGCTCGGCTGCTCGTGTTTGACGTCGCCGCGAATCGATTTCTGCACCACATGGTGCGATTCCTCGTGGGGACAATGCTGGCTGTGGCAAGCGGGGTGCGTCCGCGAGAGGAATTCGCGGCGCTGCTCGAGGCCACGGCGAACAACGAGGTATCGCCGCCCGTTTCAGGTCAGGGCCTGTGCCTTGAGCAAGTGGATTACCCGTCAGACCTCTACCTCGACCCTGCCACTGCGTAGATGCGCCTCTACCTCGCGACCGTCAATCACAAGGACATTAAGTGGGCCGAAGCCGCCGGCCTGCTCGATGGCATCGTCGCGACGCCGGGCGTGATTGCCGGCGAGTTGCCGCAAGCGGACCCGCGCGAGATTCTTGCCGAACTGGCGCAAGAAAGCACGTGCCCAGTCTTTGCGAGCGTCGCATCCCTGGAGGCGGACGAGATTGTGCGCGGGGGCAAAGATCTGCGCCGCTTGAATGAGCACGTCATCGTGGCCGTGCCGTTTGTTGAGGACGCGCTTCCGGCCATACGCCGGCTTGCCGCCGACGGCGTGCGCGTCGCGGCGACGCTTGTGCACTCGGTGGCGCAGGGTCTGCTGGCTGCCAAGGCTGGAGCCTCGATGGTCGTCGTGCCGGTAGATGCGCTCGAAGCGGTGGGCGAGCGCGCCGATGGCACGGTCAAGGGATTGCGCGATGCGTTCCG
>JANNVQ010000036.1:0-6132 GCA_031414535.1 Gemmatimonas sp. | reverse complement strand
GCTTCGGCTGCCCCCGCTACAAAAACTCGCTGTGGGGGGGCGGCCCCTGGCGGCCCCTTTTCCTAAACCGCGGCCCCCCCACAACTGCATCCTTCGCCGCGGCTGTCGGCAGCAAGCGTCGTTATGCCGGCGCGTCGCGATCCGCGGCAACTACGAGCGCGCGAATGTGTCGCAGCAACGAATAGATGTGGGTACGGCCCGGTCCGTGAGGCTCGTCACCGAAGTGACGCCACCGGCGCTGCTCGAAAAAGAGCGCGGTGCGAAGCTCGCTGAGATCCGAATGATTGGGATTGTTCGCGATGTCCGCGCACTCTTGGAAGCCGCCAGCAAATTCGTAGCCATCGAACGTGAGTGCGAACCGACTCACGAGATCCCACGGCGCATCGTCAGCGGGAACCACCGCGGCGGTGAGCCGCTCATTCGGAATGCGCTGCAAGTGCGGAGCCTCGTCTCTCGACTCAGGTTCGTTCACTGTACGGGCGGCCGAGGGTGCAATCTCAAACGCCTGCAACTTTCGCTAATCGCGGGCATCGTCTTCGCGGCGCAGGCGCTCCAAGTCGTCGGCGACGCGATTGATGCGAAATGACCGAGCGCTCCCATCGGGGTCGAGTGGGTCGCGGCCTGAACGTGCGGCGACCAAGCAGAGAGCTCCGAGTCCGACAAACACGAGCACGCCAGTGAAATCGCCGTCGCGCAGGGGCAGTACGGCGCTCGCGATGAATAGGAGTCCAACAATGGCGAGCAGCACTCGAGCTGCGCGCCGATACGGTGGAGCCTTGGGAATGCTCAGATGGCTCTCCTGCTCGGCATAACGTATGCTTCTGCTGCAGCCGCTTCCATAAAAAGCAGTTGTGGGGCGGCCGCAGGACGTCCCATTACGATAACGCGGGCGCCCCACAACTGCATCACTAGCCGCGGCTGTCGGCAGCAAGCGTCGTTATCGCGCCGCGCGCTCACTGGGGGAGGTCGCGCACCTCAAGGCGCACGACCTGTCGCACCCAGCGGGACGGGCGTCGATCGCCTTCGACAATGATGCGACGCGGCCCGCGCTCGGTCGGCAACGCCTGTCCGTCCTCGCGGTCGACGAGAATGGCGCGCCGTCCGCCGATGCTCGGGTCGAGATCGCTGAGTGCGATGAGTGCCGAATAGCCGTCGGCCCCGATGAAGACCACGACACGCCGGAGCTGACCCCGCCGCAAGGAGTCGACCGGCGTCACGCCGGCGAGGCGGAGCACGTCGCGGAGGTCGTATCCCTCGAAGCTAAAGCGGGTGTCGTGTGCGGTGGCGGCGCCGGTGATGCGCGGCAAGGTCTGGAGCTGCGCGGCGGAGAGCGTGTGCACGGCACCAGCGGGGCCCGCGACGGAAAGTGGCTCCAGCGATTGCGCGGATACGGTTGTAGCGCAGAGGAGCAGGGTGAACCCAACTATGAATCGATGCATTGCGCGGATGTGTCGGGAGTCGCGATAACGTGTGCTTCTGCTGTGAACGCTTCAATAGAAAGCAGTTGTGGGGCGGCCGCTAGGCCGTGCTTCATCCGGATATCGGCCGCCCCACAACTGCTACCTTCGCCGCGTTCATCAGCAGCAAGCGTCGTTAGCTTGCAGCCGGTACAAACCGGGGACATAGGTAACACCTGAAACCGGGGACATAGGTAACACTGCTAATGTGGCACGTAACCGAGGAGGTTGCGATGCCGTGGCGGGAGATGAGACCTATGGACCAGCGGAAGGAGTTCGTGCGCGAGTATCGGCGCGGGCTGTACACGATGACGGAGATGGCCGAGCGCTACGACATCAGCCGGAAGACCGGCTATGCGCTCGTGCACCGCGTCGACGAGTATGGGATGGCGGGCCTCGCGCCGCAGAGTCGGAGGCCGCACAGCTCACCGAACCGCACGCCGGACCACATCGCGGCGCTGCTCATCGAAGCGAAGCGGAAACATCCGGCCTGGGGCCCGGCGATGCTGCTCGATTGGCTGCGGCCGCGGCATCGCGCGATTCGCGAGTGGCCGGCGGTGAGCACGGCGGGCGCGATCTTGAAGCGTGAAGGCTTGGTGCAGCCACGTCGCAAGCGATCGCCGCGCACGCATCCTGGCGTGGTGGATCCCATCACGGATGTGCCGAACGATCTGTGGACTGCCGACTTCAAAGGGCAGTTTCGCACGCAGGACTATGTGTACTGCTATCCGCTCACGATCGCGGACCAGCACACACGCTTTCTGCTCACGTGTCACGGATTGAAGTCCGTGAAGGGCGAGGACGCGCGCCCCATCTTCGAGCGCACGTTCCGCGAGTATGGATTGCCGCGCGCGATTCGCACCGACAACGGCGCGCCCTTCGTGACGCGTGCGCTCTGCGGGCTCTCGCACTTGAACGTGTGGTGGATGCGCCTCGGCATTCAGCACCAGCGCATCCATCCGGCGTCTCCACAGGAGAATGGGGCGCACGAGCGGATGCATCGCACGCTAAAGCGCGAAGCGATCCGACCTCCGAGGGCCACGATGCGGTCGCAGCAACGCGCCTTCGATGCGTTCCGTACCGAGTACAATGAAGAGCGGCCGCACACGCATCATGGCGGGAAGCCGCCGGGCTCGCAGTACGACGCCTCGCCGCGCGAGTATCCGGCGCGCATCCCGCGACTCGAGTACCCCGGGCACTACACGGTAAAGCGCGTCACGACCGTCGGCACCTTCCGCTTCAAGACGAAGCTGCTCTTCATCGCGAATGCGCTGCGCGGCTATCACATCGGCTTGGACGAGGAGGCCGACGGCGTGTGGTCGATCTACTTCGGTGACATCCTGCTAGCGAAGCTCGACGAACGCAATTACATCATCAGGGAATGACCGGACACACTCACCAAGTGTTACCCATGTCCCCGGTTTGAAGTGTTACCTATCTCCCCGGCTGTTCAGCCCACCGTTGGCGACTCCATTCGCTCAATCAGTGAACTCGCGTTTTCCTTCGGCGATGGCTCGATCGCATTCGAAAGCAAGAGGAGTAAGTCCGGCCACGACGACGCGACCAATTGCTGCCGCAGTCGCGTGAAGCGGACCTCGTCCCGAAGCCTGGACCATCCGCCTCCAACGATGCAGTTCTGTGTCTGCCGGACGCTTCGAATCTTTCGGGATTCCGTGGTGAACTACCCCGTCGACGTAGGCTAGGTGTTCTAGTAGTTCCTTCACAGATACCCAATGATCCTCAATCTTAACGACCAACGCCTTGAGCAGGTCCTCCAGAGTGAGCTCCCGGATGTGCCCTCGATGATTCGCCGGATCGAATGCGTCCGCGACTGCGTCAAAGGTGCGCCCATCCTTCACCTTGACTAGCCGAGGTTTGGTCGGGGGAGGGAGAGTCTTGGGGTCCACCACGTCATTGATCAGTACGCGGCCAACCCGGAACACGACGGGCGCGCGGTGTATCCTGCGCACCTTATGCAGAAGCGGCGCTTTATCGAAAACGAGAGTACGTAGCAACGCGGGCACCCGCAGATTGTCGTAATCGTCCAGGGAGCGCGAGCATCGATCGAGATCTACGACCACTCGGACGAACAGGTACTGCAGGTCGAGCTGGCCCTTGCTGTCCCACAGTGAGTCTGGCAGTCGTCGAGGAAAAGTCGCCGCGATGGACTCGACAAACTCGGCCTCGTTCGAGGAAAAATCTGTGTACCAGCGTGGATTGTTGAGCGTCGCGTGATAAAACGAGCCGTCGTCCAATACCCACTGCACCGTGATTCCGTCGAGCGCCGGTAGCACAACGAGTTCTGCAACGAGAACGCCTGTTGCGCGCAGACGTGCCTGCAACAGTGTCGCGAGGCGTTTGGGAACGGCGGTGTCGTCCACTATGGATATGGGCAAGTGCGTGCGGTCAAGCTAACGTATGCTTCTGCTGCAGCCGCTTCCATAAAAAGCAGTTGTGGGGCGGCCGCAGGACGTCCCATAGAATAGCGCGGGCGCCCCACAACTGCATCACTAGCCGCGGCTGTCGGCAGCAAGCGTCGTTATGCGGTCACGCGCGGATGCTACTTGGATACGCCGGGCCGCGTCGGCGGGACGAAGGTTGCGGACATCAGGAGTACGCCAGGTACGAGCGCCAACGCCCACGCGACCCAATCCAAGCGGTGCCAGCGCGCCGCGAGCGCCGTGAGCGCCGGATCCACCGAGTCCGCGAACTGCGTCGCGAGCAATTCGCTTTGAAGCGGACCCGCCACGAAACCGGCGAAGAGGCCCGCGAGTACGAACGCGAAAACTGCGCCGAGGACGAGGCGCCGCCGTGGCGTCCGCCAATTCGCGGCGAGCGCGATGAGCAGGAGCACAAGGATGAGCGGGGGCACGCGCTCCCAGAATGGGGCGCTGTTGTATCCGTACTCCCCGGCGTACATCGCGAGCGAGCGTGGCGGGGCCTGGGTGACCGTCCCCACGATCACGAGGACGGCAAAGAGCTGCGCCCCCGCCTGCAAGAGCGTGCCGATGGTCGCGAGCGCGAGCGTGAGGTTCGGGAGCAACGGAGCTTTCAGAGAGTCCTCGCCTCAGTATGAAGTCGGCCGATCCGCATAACGTGTGCTTCTGCTGCAGCCGCTTCCATAAGAAGCAGTGGTGGGGCGACCACAGGGCGTCCCACTACGATAACGCCAGCGCCCCACCACTGCATCCGCACCCGCGGCTGTCAGTCAGCAAGCGTCGTTATACGGCGGCCTCGCGCGCGGGACGCCAGGTGAGCGCCAGCTTCCGCTCCGATGCGGCGCAGTCACGCAGATAGAGATTGATGAGGCTCTGGTAGGGCAACTCCGTTTCCTCGGCGAGCGCCTTGAAGTACTCGACGGTCGAGTCGTCCAAGCGAATCGTGACGGAGCGTTTGAGGCGCTTCGCATAGGGATTCTTCTTGGCCTTCGAGAAATCGTAGTGCTTTTTCATCGGGATCTCTGGGCGGCATAGTTGGCACGCTCGCCGCGATCCGCCTTTCGCGCCGAGATGATGCGGATGACGTTGCCGTCCTCGCGCTCGCAATGGATGACGACCAGCGCCCGCAAGGCGGAGCTCAGCCCGAGCAGAATGAGGCGCTCCTCATCCTCGGAGTGTTCGGGGTCGGTAATGATCAAACCTTCCGCATCCTCGAACACCGTGCGCGCTTCCTCGAAGCTCACGCCATGCTTTCGGAGATTCGCGGCAGCCTTTGCGGGGTCCCAGTCGAAGCGGATTGCGCTCATACAGACAATGTATGTACGCCGTAATGCCCGTCAAGGTTCCCAAGCCTGCGGGCCGTCCGGATAACGTTTGCTTCTGCTGCAGCCGCTTCCATAAAAAGCAGTTGTGGGGCGGCCGCGAGGCTGACCCATGTACGATAACGCGGCCGCCCCACAACTGCATCCTTCGCCGCGGCTGTCGGCAGCAAGCGTCGTTATACCGCGCGCGCCGATTTGCCGTACCAGTGCCGGGCTACTACTTCGAAGTCGAGTCCGGTGGGTCCGCGTTCCAAATGTTCGCTTGGATGCGCCAGCGCCCGTTCAGCGTCTTCCACACGTTGATGTACTTGCCGCGCTCGGTGACGCCGCCGCCATACCTGAGGAGGTAGGTGCCTTCTTCCACGACATACTCAGCGCTCCCGTAGAATACCGTCGTCTCTTCGCGAAACTCTGTGATGCCGGCCTTGAGAAAGTCTACGGTCAAAGCGTGAATCGCGTCGATGCCGATTGCCGCTGGCGCGCCAGGCGGGTACGACCGGGCATCCGGAAGGAACATCGCGTCGATGGCGGCGACGTCGCCCGAGACGTGCGCATCGGTGAACTGCTTGTTCGACTGCGCGATAGCGACACGCGCTGTTTCGAGGTCGACCAAGACGGCATAGCCTGGCGTACCGGCATCCGGCAGACGATCGCAGCCGATTGCGAGAAGGGCGACGACAAGTAGCGATCGGATAAGCGTTAATCGAGCCACGGGGCGAATCCGGCGTCAGGGATTGCTGAAGGTGCAACAGACTTGGCCAGTCGGTATAACGTGTGCTTCTGCTGCGAGCGCTTCCATAAAATGCGGTTGTGGGGCCACTGCAGTCCTTGCATTAAAGTGGAGCAGTGGCCCCACAACCGCTACCGCACCAGCGCTCGTCGGCAGCAAGCGTCGTTATAAGGCGGCCGCGCGCC
>JANNVQ010000035.1:0-23125 GCA_031414535.1 Gemmatimonas sp. | reverse complement strand
CCACGGGTCTCAAGGTGTGAGGACAAGGGGAATCTAAACGAGAAGGGGGGGCCGCGCGGCGCGCCCCTCATGCCCTACAGAAGACTCTCGGTTACTTGAGGTTCTTCGAGACGAGCTTGGTCATGTCGAACATCGAGACCTGAGCCTTGCCGTTGAAGACCGCCTTGAGCGCCGCGTCGGCGTTGATCATGCGACGGTTCTTCTTGTCCTGCAGGTTGTTCTTCTTGATGTACACCCAAAGCTTCTTGGTGAGCTCGGTGCGCGGCAGCGGCGCAGCGCCAACCACAAGGGCGAGCTTCTCATTCGGCGTCACCGGCTTCATGAACGCAGCGTTCGGCTTGCGCTTGGCGGCCTTCTTGGCCGGAGCCTTCTTTGCGGCCTTCTTGGCCGGCGCCTTCTTTGCAGCCTTCTTTGCAGCCTTCTTCTTGGCAGCCATTCGAACATCTCCTCGAAAGGAAGTTTTTCGAACGCGCTGCTTCGCCCGGTCGAGCGCTGCGCGTTCTGACTCGAAAGTAAGGGACGCCGCGCACCGCGCAAGAGCGAGAATCATCGATTTTCCCTCTAGGGAGCTGCCGTTTCCCCTCTGGCAGCAGCTTTAGCGAAGCCGTATCGAGGCAATTTCCCCTATGAAAACGCTCTTTCGCGCCGCTTACGCGGCAGCGAATTCCTTGAGCAGCGCGACCATCCGCGCATCCGCCGGATCGGCACTCGCATCGTCCTCCGCCGTCTCTTTCCGCTCTGACGGCGTCTCGAGAATGCAGGGCACGCCCCGCGTGCGCGGGTCGGCTATGAGCCAGCGAAATGGCTCCGCACCGATGAGTCCCTCACCAAGCAACGCGTGCCGATCCTTGTTGCTCGCGAAGGCGTGTTGGGAGTCGTTCAGGTGGAAGAATGCCGGGGGTTCGCCAATCACACGTTCAAACTCATCGAGCACCGCGCGAAGGCGGTCCGCGCTTTCATGGATCGGATGCCCAGCCGCAAACAGGTGGCAGGTATCGAGCCCATACCCCGTGCGATGCCGGAGCGCTGCCGGCACCTCGGCAAGCATGATCGCGATTTCCTCCGGCGTGCGACCCATCGTCTTCCCCGCGCCGGCGGTGTTCTCAATCAGGACGCGCGTGGCGGCGGCGGTCTCTGGTACCGTCTCCAGCGCATGCAGGATGGCCTGGCCCGACCGCCGCGCCGCATCCTCGGGGGCTGAATCGCCCGCCGAGCCGGGGTGAAAGCAGCAGCCGTACGCGCCCAGCGCCGACGTGCGTTCGTACTCCTTGGCCAACCCGCTCTTGGCACGCTGCGCTTTTTCTTCCTCGGGCGAGGCCGTATTGAGCACGTAGGCCGCGTGCACGAAGAGCGCGCGCGGCGTGAGGCCAAGCTCAGCGAGCACCGTGTGCGCCGTCTTCACCTTGGGCGGCTTGTACGACACCTTTTCGTTGTAGTAGGTGGGCGGCGCCGTGAACACCTGCACGGCCTGCGCGCCAGCAGCGACGGCGCGACGAATCGCCATCGGTATACCACCCTCGTCGGCCGGATGCACCCCGATGACGTGCGCGGTCACCGCGGCTTCTTCTCTCCCAGATCCACCATCCGCTGGCCGTGCGCGTACTCCACGCTCCGGTCCGTCTGCACCTCGCGCAGGCGCTTCATGACATCGGCAATTCGCCTCGCCTGCGTATCAATGATGGCGAGGCTCTCCGGAATGTCCGCCGCATCCACCATCCCTTCCTTGATGATGGCGGTCGTGGTGAGTAGCGCCGCCAAGGGATTGTTGATCTCGTGCTGCAGGGCCAGCGAGACCTCGCCCACGCCTGCCAAGTAGCGCGCCTTGCGGAGATCCGACTCGGCCTGACGACGCGCAGCCGCAATCTCGATGCGCGCCTCGGCAATGCGCAGGCGCGCCGAGATGTCACTGGCCGTCACCGGCTTGGACAGGTAATCGTCGGCACCGGCGGCTAGCACGGCGTCGAGGTCAGCGGCCTTGGTGCGTGCGGTGATCATCAGCACGTAGGTGTCCGTGCCGTCCTCGTGATTACGAATGCGTCGGCAGACCTCCAGTCCGTCCATGATGGGCATGTCCCAATCGAGCACCACCAAGGCCGTGGGCCTCTCTTGGAATGCCTGCCAGGCCGCGGCGCCATTCTCAAACACGTCCACTTCGTGGCCGTACGCCTCAATCACCGTCTGCAGGAGATCCCGCATCAGGAGGTCGTCGTCAGCGAGGATGATGCGGAGCGGGGGGCTTACCAAGAAATCTTACCGGAGCGAGTGGCGGTGCGTGGCATCGTACCACCTCTGGAGGTCGATGTCCATCCGATCACCAGCTGCGTACCCCGGAGCGCGATGCGTGGTGTACGCGCCTCACCGGTGTCGTCGGAAGCGGAAGCGCGTTGCTCAAAAATGTGTCCCTGCAGGCGAGACAGCGCGATGCCGAGGCGCGGAAGCTTCGAATTGGGGTCCTCAAACACCACGGCCACCGTGTCACCGCGCGAGGCCACGGCCGCGGCGGAGGGGCGGTCGCCGTATACGATGGGCACCGGTTCGTGAAAGAGCGCGCCGCGTTCCATGGTGTGCGTGAAGAATAGCCCTGCGCCTTCGCGGGCATCGAGGTAATAGACGATGTGCACGTAGCCGTTGAGCGAGTCTGCCGCGATGTAGGGCACCGGACGCGCGCAGCCTGCACGGCCCACGTCCACAGAGTCTGCCGTCACCGCGGCGTTCCACGTCAGGCCGCCGTCGTCAGAGCGCGCCACGCGCAATACCACGGAGGAATCCTCGCGCACGGTGAACCAACTGGCGTAGGCTTCATCACCGAGGGCCCGGTCGGCCCGCAGGGACGCGCGGCATTGACTCGGCTCACTGGGCCAAGTGGGCGGCCGCCACAGGGGTGCAAAGGCTACACCACCTGGCGCGTCCGCCTTGAACACGAGACGCATAGAATCAGCCAGCACGCCTTCAACCCGTTCAATGTCCTCGGACCAATCCACCGGTTGGGGAACGCAGGCCAAGAGAGACAGCGCGAGCGCGGCAGCCGCAAACGGCACCGTCCGCCGCGTGACATAAGAGAGCATCCTGAAGTATCGCCCGAGAGGGCGTTAGATTTCTACGTCTTCCCCTCATCAATTCTGACTATGCCGACCTACTCGCCGAACGGCGTCCGACAGCTGCCGCCGACAGTCAATGAACCGATTCGTGCCTACGCGCCCGGGTCGCCCGAGCGCACCTCGCTCCAGGCCCGCCTGAAGGCAATGGAAGGCGAGCGTCCCGACATCGCGGTGGTCGTGCATGGCGAGGAACGCCGCGGCGGTAAAGCCGTGAACTCCGTCTCACCACACAAACACCAGCACGTGACCGCCACTTGGCACCAGGCGACCGAGCAGGACGTGCAGGATTCGATTGCCAGCGGCAAGAAGGCGTACAAGGAATGGAGCGAGTGGAGCTGGGAGGAGCGCGCGGCCGTCTTTCTCAAAGCCGCCGACCTCCTCGCCGGTCCCTGGCGCGACACCATCAACGCCGCCACGATGCTCGGCCAGTCCAAGAACGTCTACCAGTCGGAGATTGATGCCGCCTGCGAGATGACGGACTTCTTCCGTTTCAATGTGCAGTTCGCGCGCGAACTGATCAGCGAACAGCCAATCTCTGGCCCCGGCATGTGGAACCAGAGCGAGTACCGTCCGCTCGAAGGCTTCGTGTACGCCGTGACGCCGTTCAACTTCACGGCCATCGGCGGCAACCTGCCCACGGCGCCGGCGTTGATGGGCAACGTCGTACTCTGGAAGCCGGCGTCGAGCGCGATGCTCTCCGCGTGGTACACGTTGCGGTTGCTGCACGAAGCTGGCCTGCCGAAGGGCGTGATCAACTTCCTTCCTGGTGACCCCGCGATGATCAGCGAGATCGCGCTCAAGCATCGCGATCTGGCTGGCGTGCACTTCACGGGCTCCACTGGTGTGTTCAACTCCATGTGGAGCACAATTGGCCAGAACATGAGCCACTACCGCTCATACCCGCGCATCGTGGGCGAGACCGGCGGTAAGGACTTCATGATTGCGCATCCCTCCGCCGACGTGCAGGCCTTTTCAGTGGGTGTGGTCCGCGGCGCGTTTGAATACCAGGGTCAGAAGTGTTCGGCCTGTTCGCGCATCTACGTGCCCAAGAGCATCTGGCCCGAGGTGAAGGAGCGCATCACCGCGATGATCAACGACATCAAGGTTGGAGACGTGAACGACTTCTCCAACTTCATGGGCGCAGTGATTGACCAAAAGGCTTTCGATCGCATCAGCGGCTACCTGGCCGATGCCAAGCAGAACGCGAGCATCATCGCCGGCGGCACGGCTGATGGCAGCAAGGGCTACTTCGTGCAGCCCACGTTGGTTGAGACCAAGGACCCCAAGTACCGGCTGATGTGTGAGGAGATTTTTGGTCCGGTGGTCACGGCCTATGTGTACGACGATGACAAGTGGGAAGAGACGCTCAAGCTCGTGGACGAGACGTCCGAGTATGCGCTCACCGGCGCCGTCTTCGCGCAGGACCGCAGCGCGCTCCGACAAGCCCACGCCGCACTGCGTCACAGCGCCGGAAACTTCTACCTCAACGACAAGTGCACGGGTGCCGTCGTGGGCCAGCAGCCGTTTGGTGGTGCCCGTGGGTCAGGTACCAACGACAAGGCGGGCTCGAAGCTGAACCTGCTGCGGTGGGTCAGCGCTCGAACGGTAAAGGAGACCTTTGTTCCTCCGCGCGATTATAAGTATCCGCACATGGGCTAAGTCCTGGACGGAAGACGGATGCTGCAAAGCGCCGTGCCGCATCCGTCATCCGTCTTCCGTCCACTCCCAAACGAGCCAATGCGTTATCTCACTCTAGACGTCTTCACAGCCAAAGCATTTGGCGGCAACCAGCTCGCCGTCTTCCCCGACGCAACCGGCATTCCGGAAGACTTGCTGCTCCCCATCACGCGCGAGTTCAACTTCTCCGAAGTGACCTTCGTGTATCCCGCGACGGACGCGGAGCATGTGCGTCGGGTGCGCATATTTACGCCAGAAAAGGAAATGCCCTTCGCCGGGCACCCGACCATCGGGACGGCCGTGGCACTCGCGCTCGTCGAGAAGGTGATGGGCGAGGCGACGGAAGGGCATCTCAAACTGGACCTCAAAATCGGCACGGTCCCCGTAGACGTGCGCATCGAGGGCGAGACGCTCGCGTGGGCCGAGCTCTCGGTGGCGAAGATGCCAGAAGTCGGCCCGCAGACGCCGACCTTGAACACGCTTGCCGAAATCCTTTCGCTCGATGCCAAGGATCTCGTTGGCGGCGCGCTCTCCCCGCAGGCCGTGTCCTGCGGCTATCCCTTTCTGCTCGTGCCACTACGCACCGTCGAAGCCGTGCAGCGCTCCCGCGTACGGCAGGATCTCTGGGAACAGACGCTCAAGCGTTCGTGGGCGCCGGAGATCCTCGTGGCGGCGCGTGACGCGGACGCCGGTGAGAACCATTGGCGCGCGCGGATGTTCGCGCCGGGCATCAACGTGCCTGAGGATCCGGCTACCGGTTCCGCCATCGCGTCGTTTGGCGGCTGGTTGGCCATAAAGGATGCCAAGGCGGACGGCGAGTTCGCACAGGTGGTGCACCAAGGCATCGAAATGGGTCGCCCGAGCCTGCTCGAAGTGCGCGCCACCAAGGTGGCGGGTGTGGTGACATCCGTGAAGGTCGCGGGCCGTGCGGTGCTCACCGGCGAAGGCCGCCTGCGCCTCCCTGGCCGGTAAAGCGCCGTTCGCGAAAGCGCCGTTCGCTTACTCGTCAGCGACGCGTAGCATCCCGCTTACGGACGAGCGCGCGCGCGATCCGGAACCATCGAAGGCCCGCATCCCAGCGTGCCACACCACCGACTGATCGCGGCCGTTGCGCTTGGCTACATACAGCGCCTCGTCTGCGCGGGCGAGCAGGGTCTTAGCTACTTCGTCGTCGCGCGCAAACTCAGCAGCGAGACCAATGCTAGTGGTAATGCGCGACTCCGGCGGCAACGAGCGGAACTTGTTGGTGCGGAAGGCCTCCATCACACGATCAGCGAGGATGAGCGCACCCTCCTCATTCGTTTCAGGCGCGAGGATGGTGAACTCCTCGCCGCCAAAACGCGCCACGACGTCCGCTTCACGCGCCGTGCGGCGTAGCAAGTCGCCAACCTCGCGGAGGACTTCGTCGCCGGTGAGGTGGCCAAACTCGTCATTCACGCGCTTGAAGTGGTCGAGGTCAATGGCGAGCACCGCGATCTCCTTCTTCTGACGAATCGCCCGCGCGACTTCACGTTCTGCCAACTGATTTAAGCCGCGACGATTGAAGCAGCCCGACAGCGGGTCCGTGAGCACGATGGCCTGAAGCCGCTCGCGCATTTGGTTGTAGGCGCGACCGATGACGCTCACCGGATCGGGCAGCTTCTCATCGCCCTCGTCTTCAAAGCGTCCCGAGAAATCTCCTTCCTGCGCCTTCCCAAATATTTCCACGAGGCGATGCATGCGCGCCGAGATGTGCCCCTGCATGACCACGTAAATCAACGCCCCGATGATGTACAGCACGAGCGTCCATAGCTCCTCGGTGGGGAACATCAGGCGCCCGGCGTCGGTCGCGAAGGCAATCAGCGCCGTGTACCCCGCACCAATGAGCGCGAGGTTCACCAGCGTCACGGTCCAACCAAAAAACACCTGCGTGATCTGCACCGAGAAGATGGCGACGATGAGCGCGCGGTTGAAATGCTCGGGCGGCGTCATCAGGCCCACTCCCGCGAAAAGCAAAATCACGTCGGAGGCGATCGCCCCGATGATAATACGCCTGCTCGCGCGCTTGGACTTCTTGAGGTAAGCCACGAGCAGGCGGTGCCCGAACAGGTACGACATCATCATCACCACCACGGCCGCCAGCAACTCGCGCGGAGTGTAGCGCGTGATGAGGAGCGACTCAGACGAGATCACCCCGAACCATTTCAGGGTAACCGTCGCGAAGCCGATGAGCGGGATGAAGATGGCGCGGTATCGCGCCTGCCAGAGCAAAACCTCTGCCTGGTATTCTTCATTGACCTTCGTGGCCTGAGTGGAGACTGGGGACATTGCGGGAGAGCGTTGGGCAGGTGCAATCGTAGCCTCATAAAAGGCCACGAGACCTGCGCCCCCGCAAGGGCACAGGTCTCATTTCGACCTTGTTCTGCTAGAAGCGCGCTTCGAGATAGAGGTCTAAACGCGTCTGCCAACGCGGGTAAATGCCCCGCGCGAGGTCTATGCGGATAAGACCGTCAAGAAACGAAGCACCAACGCCCACCCCGCTCATCGGTCGGCCCGTTTGGCTCCAGCCATCACGAGCGCCCGCCCAACCGAAGTCCCCAAAAATCACTGGCTTGACCGCGACCGCCGAGGTCCCGAATTCCACGCGCGTCATCCAGAAGGCCTCGCCCACGCCGGTGCCCGCGCTCTGCCCTCGGATGCTCTGGAGGCCGCCGAGGAAGAACTGCCGCTGCGCCGGAAGTTCACCCTCGCTGGTGCCCGCGGCCGCCGTCACCGAGGCTACCACGGGTCCAAGCCCACGGCTCACGATTGTCTCCAAGAAGGCGCGGCCGTAGTCCATCGCGCCCGTCGCGCCCTCAAGCCGCAGGTCCGCGCTCAAGCGCCAACCCTGGGGGTCCAAGCCGCGGCTGCCTCGCCAGCGAACTCCCGCGCCATAGAACCAGCCCGTGTCAGCCACAACATTGCCGACGTAGCGATTGTCGTTGGCCCCACCAAACAGCGACCAGTCGTTTTCAACCCTCGCGTTCCATTGTTGCTCGGCGAACATGCGCCACTCCAGGCCCGTGCGCGGAACGCCTTCATTCACAAACTCGGCGCCCCAGCTGCGATGGTAAAAGCCTTCGTCGCGGGCGTAGAAGAACACCGGAAGCGATGCCCCAAACGAGAGCGGATCCCCGAAGTCGGAACTCACGTTCAAGCGACGGTACAGGGTCCCGCGATACGCGCGGCGCCCGTTTGAGCGCGCGAGCGACAGCGCGCCGTTGAGTTGCAGGTCGGCCAGCGAGCCGCGTGCGTCGAGCGAGACGCTGTAGCCTTTACCGAGGGTCGAGCCCAGACGGAGGCCCGAAGCCAAACCTTCCACGCGATTGAAGCGCGTGAACTGGAGACCGTACTCCAGAGTCGGCGCGCGCGGCGCCCACGAGGGCTGAAGGCCGAAGTCGAGCATCTGCATGAGCTCCTCGCGCTGGGCGGCGCCGAAGAGTTCATCCCCCCGATCGTAGATGGACGGCGGAAGCTCGGAGGAGTTGGCGAGGACCTTCGCATCACAGGGCACCTCCACTGCCATCACCAATGCGCCGTTCTCGCGCCGCTCGTACACGGTGTAGGTCGCATTCGTCGCGCAGGCCGCGGCACGTGCCGCGCGGCGCGCGGTGTCGGCCCGTGCGTAAATGGCGCCGATGGTATCCCGCGTCGCAGCGGAATCGAGTCCAGTAGCCCGCAGCGAGTCGCGCAGATCGCTCCAGCGCGCAGTCGCAGGCGGCGCCGGAATCGCTTCGAGATTCGAAGTCGCGTTTACGCTCTCGTAGCGGTAGCGCTGCTCAATCCGGAAAGGCACGCGCATGAAGCTCACCCGCGCGTAGCCCTCAGCGCCTTGCGTGCGCGGCAACCAATAACGCTGCTCAAATAATCCATACTCAAGCGTGACCGCTGTAATCTCTACCTTCATCGGCGAGAGCATGGCCCGCACGGGCGCGGGCATCTCGTCGCGAGCGGTGGAGTCTTCCGCTTCGACCGTCTCCCAAATGTCCATCGGTGCGGAGAATCGCATCACGGCGCGCGCTAGATGGGCATTTTCCGTCTCAAACCAGAAGGAACCCACCACCAGATTCCACACCGCTTGGCGTGGCGTCGCAATCACCTCGCGCAGCTTGATGCGCTTCCCATCCGGGAGCACAATGTCTACCGAGTCACCACTCGAGAAGGTGAAGTACGCCTCCGAGCCCTCAGCCACCGGATGAATGAGCATCGGTGAGTCTTCATCATCGGACGAGCCCACCATCTCAAAGAGCCAAAGCTCGTCTTTACCCGGGTAGTACGGGACGGCGAGCATGTCGCTCAGCTCGGATTCCATCTCCTCCTGCATTTCCTGCTCGGCCTCGCCGATGCCCTGCATGATGGGCGCAACCTGCCGCGCGCCGAGAATCTCCACGCGGGCGCCGATACCTCGCTGCCAGCGGACGTGCGCCGCGTTTTCACTGCGGAAAACGAGGCGCTCGCGTGCGGTCTCGCGAAGCGACATCCCCGCCGAGACGCGCTGGTAACTCTTCACGTCGTATGACTGCAGCGACGAATCCTGCTCGAGACGAGCGGCGCGAGCCTTGAGAATGAGATCGCGCGCATTGGCGTCGCGAAACGCCGTGCGCCGAAGTTCGTCGGTGACTGCAATGCGTTGCCGGCTCGGTGCATTGATGGAAACGCCGGCGGATGCACGACCGGAGTCGCGATCCACGTTCACCGTCACCTGCAGCGCCAACATCAGGCCCATCACCAGCATCAGAAAATCCTCACAAGCGGGGATACCCGGCAATCTGCACCGGGTGCCGTACTCGTGGGCCTACGGCACTCGGGAAGGGAGAGTTTCCTTCGGCAACTCCCGCTGGGCGTCTTGGTGTAGCGAGTCCAACCGGACCGAGTCCGCCGCTAGTGCTGCTTGCCGCCTGCCCACAATCTCGTCGCGCTTCATACGGGCCAACATTTCACGACGCTCCGCGGCATCGAGCTGCGCCGCCAAGGGCAGCTGAATCATCGCCGCCACGATGGGGAGTAGAATCACCCCCACACCGCCCGGGAAGCTGGGCCGCCCATCGCTGGCGATGCCGCCGAATCGTGCAATCAGCATGGCCGTGTTCCGCTGCACCCATACCGTCGCGATGATCACCGCGAGGCCGAGCGCCGCGAGCACGATGGGAAACACTGGCGTGTTGCGGAACACGTCGGCCGCGAGCCAGCCCAGATACGCCACAAACCAACCCATGCCGAGTAGGGTCCAGGGGGCGCGTCGCATGCGAAGCGAGAAGATGAAGGCCAGTACCGCGCCTCCCGGCAACAGGTGCCGGTAGCTGTCGGTGGCGTTGAGGATCGTCACCGATGCCGTGGCGGCCGAGATGACGGCTATGACGTGCAGCCAAAGAGCAAAGTCGTGGTCGTCCGGCTGCGTACGATCGCTGTGATAGGCAGCCGCGGTCATCAGGCTCGCGCAGATGACCCAGACCCAGCCAGAGCTGACGGCGCCGAGTTCACCACCGAACACCGCAGCGGCGGCATGAAACACGAAGCGCAGGACAATTGCTGCAATCGGGACTACCAGCAATGAGAATTTCACGGCGCGTACGGCCAAGAGTGCCGCGGCGAGCGTACTGAGCTCCACGACGATTTCCAACCCGCGACAATCCCAGAGATTGAAGTCGAACAGCAGATTGACGCGCGAATTCTGGCAGCTCGCGCGAATCTCCGGCGAGATCCAATGTGTGAGCTCGTTGAGCGCCACCACCGCGATGGGCACCATCGCCACCGCGAGCAGCACCGCGAAGCCACCGGCGATCTCATACCCCTCGCGACGCAGACGCTGCGCCACCACAAGAAACATGCCGATGTAGAGCCCGAGCACCGCGAGCACGCCTCCTGCGCCCAACCAATCCCAGCGGTCGGCGAGGAACCAACCCATCGCGACGAGCACGGTGATGGCGCCGAGCACGTAGCCGATGGACGAGGCGTCCACGGGCTGCGGAGCGGCGGGCGCGCGCCGCGCGGGCGTGAGCGCGCGGATACCCGCCGCCTGCTCCGCCGAGATGATGCCTAGGGAAACCGCGGCATCAAGCCGCCGGTCGTCGTCGTCGTACATTTGAGGAATGGATTCGTCCTTCCGACCCGCCGACCACGGCGACCTGCCACTCGAAGAGTTCCAGCGACAGGCCAATTATCTGGCGCAGTGGATCACAGCCTACCTCGGGTCTCCCGAACGCTACCCGGTTCTCGCGCGTGTGGCACCGGGGGACCTAGGGCGGGCCCTGCCGAATGCGATTCCCGTCCATGCGGAATCGCTCGATGCAATCCTCGCCGACCTCGACCGAGTCATCATGCCCGGCGTCACGCATTGGAATCATCCGGGCTTCCTGGCCTACTTCGCCAACACGGCGTCAGTGCCGGGCATCCTCGGTGAGCTGGTAAGTGCCGCGCTCAATCAGGTGGGCATTCTCTGGCGTACCTCGCCGGCGCTCGCCGAGTTGGAGCAGGTCACGACTGGTTGGCTGCGCGACGCGATGGGCCTGCCTGCGGATTGGTTCGGCATGCTCACGGACACGGCGTCCACGAGTACGCTGCAAGCACTCGCCGCGGCGCGTGAACGCGATCCCGCCCTTAAGATCCGCGAGCTCGGCATGGCGGGGCGCGCCGATTTGCCGGTGCTGCGCATCTACTGCTCGGACCAAGCGCATTCTTCCGTAGACAAGGCCGTCATCACGCTCGGACTCGGCCGCGGCAACTGCGTGCGCATCGCCAGTGACGATCAGTTTCGTATGCGGGCGGATCTCCTAGAGTTGCAGATTGCCACGGACATTGCCGCTGGATTGAGACCGCTGGCCGTGGTGGCGACACTCGGGACCACGTCGAGCACCGCCATCGATCCATTGCCACAGATTGCGGACATCTGTGAGCGCCACGGACTTTGGCTGCACGCCGATGCGGCCTACGGCGGCGTACTCGCGCTGTTGCCCGAGAAGCGCGCGCTGTTTGCCGCGCTTGAGCGCGCCGACTCGCTGGTGGTGAATCCGCACAAGTGGCTCTTCACGCCAATGGATTGTTCGGTGCTCTGGACGCGGCATCCAGAGGTGCTGCGTCGAGCGTTCTCGCTCACGCCGGAGTATCTGCGCACACGCGAGCAGGACGTGGCGCTCTCGTACTCGGATTACTCCTTCCAACTCGGCCGCCGCTTCCGGGCGCTCAAGCTGTGGTTCGTACTCCGCGCCTTCGGCCTCGAGGGATTACAGTCGCGCCTGCGTTTTCACTGCGAGCTGGCGGCGGTGTTTGAACGAACCCTCCGCGGCGCCGGCGCATGGGAGCTGCTCGCGCCCGTGGAAATGTCCGTGGTTTGCTTCCGGCATCATCCGCGCGGTATGGACGATGAGGCGGAACTCGAGCGTCACAACGCCGCCATCTTGGAACGCGTGAACGCGAGCGGCCGCATTTTTATCTCGCACACCAAGCTCGGCGGCCGCTACACACTGCGCATCGCCATCGGGAACCTGCGCACGACGCAGGAGACGCTCGATGAGGCTTGGACCTTGTTGCGCTCCACGGCGGCGGAAGAGACATGATTACGGAGACATTTACCACTGAGCAGGCTCTACCGCCGCGCGCGCGTCGGCCCATCAAGCGCCTCATTTCACTGTTCCTGCTTCTATTTTTATTGGTGGCGCCAAGCATCTGGTGGCAGTGGACGCCGCTGCGGAATCACCGCGTGCTCATCGTAGACAAGACCCTGCCCCGCCCGGAATGGCGTGAACACGAGCGGGTGACGTGGTGGCTCACGCACCGCCGCGTGGTATCACCGCGTGGTGATGCCCTGTGGGATCCGACGCGCGACTACATCGGCTACGACCCCACGAACACGCGCGGTACAGACCTGAGCGATAGTGCGCTGAGCTCTGTCAATCTGGTATACATCGCCGACGCATACGGGGTGTACGAGGGGGACTATCTGATGGATAACGACACCAGTACCCACGGAGAACTTGAGCACTCCGAGCGTATCTATGGTGGCGTGACGAAGGAGGAAGTGGACGCTCTCACGAGGTTCGTGGCTCGCGGTGGGTCCGTGGTAGCAGAGTTCAACACGCTCGAGGAGCCCACGTCTGGCAGCGCCGCCGGTGAGGCGCTCGGAAACTTGCTCGGGGCGCGCTACCTGCGCTGGCTCGGACGGTGGTATCCCAATCTTGAGAGCTCCGACGAGATTCCGCCCTGGATGCGTGAACGCTACGAGCGTGTGTATTGGAAGCCTTGGAATTTTCGCGGCGCGGGCATCGTGATCTTCTCCGAGACGGACGATCGCATCGTCGTGATAGAAGCAAGCGAGTTCACCACCGAGTGGCCAATTACGCTTGAGGTCGAGGAGCCGGACGACCCCTTGGTGCGCCACGTACGCAGCGGACAGCCCTACTGGTATTGGGTCACCGGCACCGCGCCCACAGACAGCGGCAACGTGCTTGCGTGGTACGATTTCCACGTCACCGGCGATGCCAAACGCCGTCTGGAGAATGCGGGCTTCTCGGCGCGCTTTCCCGCCGTTGTCCGGCACAGGGGAAGCGGGGTTCGGGCCTACTTCGCCGGGGATTTTGCCGACGTAGGCGTGCGGCCTCCCCCGTTGATGCGAACGCGGGGGCTGGATTGGTTTGGCCGATACCAAGCGCGGGATAAGAGGCCGGGCGTGCAGCGGCGCTTCTTTTGGGGGGTGACCTTGCCGCTCTGGGATGCCATGCTCTCTGAGAGCGAGGCATCGGTGAATCTTCGGCCCTAGAAGGAGGTAGTAACCGCTGTACCGCGAACTCGGGTATTAACGTTCCTGAGTCTGCAGCATCCAACAGGCACAACATGCGCAGGCCCCACCCTGCCGCGCGCCTACCGGCCCCTCGGGCCAGACGGAGGAAGTTCAATGTTACGTCGTTTGCTTTTCCCCACCCTCGCCGCGACGCTAGTGCTCGCGGCCTGCAGCGAGTCACCGCTCGGTCCGCTCTCGAGCACCGAGGATTACGCGCTAGTGATGTTCGGTGAACAAGGCGCTGCACTCGAAGGCACGATGGGCATGCAGTCAGGCCCGCGTCCGTTCGACGGCCGCACGATTCGCCCGTCCTTCCCGGATTCCATCGCGCTCAGCGACGGACAGCGCGCGGCGATGTTGGCCCTACGCGTAGCCTTCCGCACCGAGCATCAGGGCGCGCTCGACTCGCTCCGCGCCATCTTCCAAGCCGCGCACACGGCTCGTCAGGACGGTGCCACGCGCGAAGAGATCCGCGCTATCCTCGCGACCGGCCGGCCGATTGGCGAAGCGCTCCGTCCTGACGTGATCGCACTGCACGAAGCACTTCGCGCGCTGCTCACAGATGCGCAGCGTGCTTGGATCGCCGCGAATCGTCCACCACGTAGGTTTGGTCCGCGTCCGTAACCGCTGAACGGCCTCTTCACCACGGAGGCACAGAGGCTCGGAGAACGACGTTAGGAAACTTTGGGGGCCCACACCGATAAATCGGCGCGGGCCCCCAAGTCACTTCTAAGCTGTTCTCCGGGTCTCCGTGCCTCCGTGGTGACCCGCAGTCGCAGTTGAAGAGACTTACACCGGCTTCGTCGGCACCATGTACTCTTCGGTCTTCGGACGCACCGGGAACTTGAACCAGCCCGCCACCTTATTACGCATCTCGTCCATGATTTCGTAAATCGTCGGGATCACGAGCAGCGTCAGCACCGTTGACGTGATGGTTCCGCCGATGACGGCGCGGCCGAGCGGGGCACGGAAGTCCGCGCCTTCACCAATGCCCAGCGCCACCGGAATCATGCCGGCAATCAGTGCGAAGGTCGTCATGAGAATCGGGCGGAGGCGTACGCGCCCGGCTTCAATGATGGCGTCGCGTCGCGACATGCCCTGCTCCTGACCCCACTTGGCGAAGTCAATGAGCAAGATCGCGTTCTTGGCCACGATGCCCATCAACAGAATCACGCCGATCATCGACATGATATTCAGCGTGTCGTTGGTAATGATGAGCGCCAGCACCACGCCGATGAGTGACAGCGGCAAGGAAATCAGAATGGCGATTGGCTCAAGGAACGAGCCGAACTGCATCACCAGGATGAGGTACATCAGCAGCAATGCGATACCCAGCGCCGCGAGAATGTCGCCGAACACCTGCGCTTGGTCCTTGGCCTCGCCGCCGAAGCTCCAGCGGATGCCCTCAGGCACCTGCATCTGATTGAGCGCCTTCGTGATGTCGCCCGTGACTTCACCGAGCGAGCGGCCAGAGACGTTACTCTGCACCACGACCACGTTGTCGCGGTCCAAGTGCGAAATTTTGGCCGGCCCTAGGCCCTGCGTGACCGTGGCAAGCTGACCGAGCGGCATCATCCGCATCGGCGCACCGCCCTGACCACCAACAGAAATCGGCAAACGCTCAATGTCGCTCACCTTCGTCCGCGACTCGGCCGCGAGCCGCACCCGTACCTTCCGGTTCTCACCGGCAGGGTCCACCCAGTCGCCGGCATCGATTCCCGCGAATGCCGGACGCAAGGACTGCGCAATCTGCCCAACACTCACGCCAAGCGAGCCAGCCAGCGCGCGATCCAGTGTGATCTCGAGCTCGGGCTTCTGCCCCTTAGTGGACAGCGACACGTCAACCGCACCAGGGACCGCTCGTACGATTTGCAGCAACGAATCGGCAAAGATCTGTAGCTGACGGCCGTCGGCGCCGCGCAACTCGAGTTGCACCTGCTTAATGGCCCCACCGAATCCAGAGGTGAACACCGCCACGCTGGCGCCGCCAATGGACTTCACTTCCTCGCGAAGGATCGCGCCAAACTGATCTTGTGAGATTGTTCGGTCGGCCTTCGGCGTCATGCGCACATACACAGATCCGAGGTCAACGGCACCGAGCGCTTCCGACGGATCCGTACCGCCGCCCGCGCCGATGGTCGCAAACGTGTAGCGCACTTCGCCGTGGGCCCGCGCCACCTTCGCGGCTTCCTCGGTCTTCAAGCGCGTGTACTCGAGATTCGAGCCCGGCGGTGTTTCCACCTGCACGATGAGTTCGGAGTTGTCGCTCACGGGCACAAAGCCGAATCCACCGATGGTCGCCTGCAAGAACAGCGCGCCAGCCAGCGAGCCCACAGCCAGCAGAACCATCACGAGGCGGTGGTCTAGCGCCCAGCCAATGACCTTTGTGTAGGAACCGGCCAACTTGTCGAACCAGTTATTGAACTTCACGAGCTGGCGCGAAATCCAACTGCGATGCTCGTGGTTCTCGATCTCCGGATCCGGCCAGTACGCCGAGAGCATGGGGTCGAGCGAGAACGACACGAAGAGCGATACGAGCACGGCGCAAGCTATGGTCAACGCGAACGGCTTGAACCATTGGCCTGAGAGACCGGCCATAAATCCGATTGGAACGAACACCGCCACGATCGAGAAGGTCGTTGCAGCCACCGCGAGACCGATTTCGTCGGTCCCCTCGTGCGCCGCACGGAAGTGGTCCTTCCCCATTTCCACGTGTCGCACGATGTTCTCTCGCACCACAATAGCATCGTCAATCAGGATGCCGATGGCGAGGGAGAGACCCAGGAGTGACATCGTGTTGAGCGTGAAGCCGAAGGCCCATACGGCAACAAAGCTCGCGAGCACCGAGATGGGCAGCGCGAGCCCGGTGATGACCGTGGAGCGCCAAGAGTTGAGGAACAGAAACACCACGAGCACCGTCAGCAGCGCGCCTTCAATGAGCGTGCTCTGTACGTTGGACACCGAAGCGTCCACGCGGTCGCCCGCATTGCGCACGATGTCGAGCGTCGTGCCCGCCGGCAGTCCTGCGCGCAGCTCGTCCATCGCATTCACCACGCGCTCGGAAACGGCTGTGGTGGAATAGCCCTTGGACTTCTTCACCTGAATGCCGATGGCATCACGGCCATTGAACATCGCGGCGGTGCGCGGCTCGGCAGTGCCATCGCGCGCCGTGGCGACTTCGCCGAGGCGGATTGAGCGGCCACCCTTCTCGGCCACCACGAGTTGCAGAAAGTCTTCCGGCGTCTCGAGCTTGCCCTTCAAGCGAATGGAGCGCTCATCGAGTGCGCCGGTGATGCGGCCCACGGGAGCCGCAATGTTCTGCGACTGCAGCGCCCCCACGAGTTGTGCCACCGTGATGCCGGCGGCTTCCATCGCTTCGGGACGAATCTCAACCGTGAGCTCGCGCTCCACGCCGCCCACCACATTGGCCTCGGCCACGCCACCGAGTCCGCGCAGCACACGCGTGATGGCGGGGTCTGCGATGCGCGTGAGCGCCGGCGCGTCGAGCGTGCTCGAATTGAGCGACATCTCGATGATTGGCTGATCGGCCGGGTCAAAGCGCGTGAGCACCGGCTCCTTCATTTCTACCGGGAGCTCGGAGCGGATGGCGCTGATCTTGTCGCGAATGTCCTGCGACGCCTGCTGCAGGTCCTTTTCAAAGGCGAAGAAGACCGTCACGTTGGCAAAGCCGTCCTGCGCAACGCCCGAGATGCGGTCCACGCCTGAGATGCCCGAGACGGCTTCTTCCACACGGTCGAGTACTTCGCGCTCCACGACGTCCGGCGAGGCGCCGGGGAACGGAATCGCGACGTTGATGATGGGCTGCTGAACGTCCGGGAACTCGTCCGTTTCCAGCTGCCAGAGCGAGAAGAGGCCAAACACCACCAGGGCCAACATCGATACGATGGTGACAAGCGGCCGCTTAATCGCAAAGTCTGAGATGAACATCTGCTATGCGCCTCAGCGCTGGGTCGAAGTGTCTGACGGCGTGCTGACCTTCACTCGCGTGCCAACGGTGATACCGAGTGCCGCGCCGACGAGAACGGTGTCGCCAGCAGCGATGCCACTCATGATTTCCACCTGGCCCGTGGCGCCATCGCGCACGCCAAGGACGACGGCCACGCGCTCCGTCGCGCCGTTCTTCAGGCGCACCACCTGCGGCTGGAGGCCGCGCTCGTCTACGGCGAGGGCCGGGATGGTGAGCGCGTCGCGCGTTTCGCTGGCAATGCGGCCTTCGGCAAACAATCCTGCCACCAAGCGCTGGCCGGTGTTGGGAATGCGTACAAACAGTCGCACCTGACGCGTCTGTGGATCGGCCTGCGGGTTCACGCTGGAGATGCGACCTTCAAACGTGCGGCCCGGATAGCCCGTGACCGTAAAGCGCACTGGAGCACCAACTCGCACCATAGACAATTCGCTCGCGGGCACTGCGGCTTCCAAGCGCATCGTGCTCGGATCGACAATCGCGAACATCGGGGTGCCGGGATTCACGATGTCGCCGGGATTTACGTAGCGCTCGGAGACGACACCGTTATACGGGGCGAGCACGTTGGCAGCGTCGCGACTCTTTTCGGCCTGCGCCAAGCGCGCGCGGGCGTCATCGAGCATCGAGCGTGCTCCGAGGTCGGCGCGACGCGCGTTCTCGAGCACGGACTCGGAGATGGCACCGGCTGTGTGCAGACGATTGGCGCGCTCCAACTCGCGTGCGCTCAGGTCCGCGGCGGATTGTGCCGCCGTAAAGCCCGAACGCGCACCGAGGTAGGCGTCCTGAATGCCGCGGTCATCAATCTTGGCGAGCGAGGTGCCCTTGCTGACCACCGCGCCGGGATCAAAAAATACCTGCACGATCGCGCCCGGTACTTCGGCGCGAATCTGCGCGGTACGCTCGGCCACGAGTGAGCCCGAGAGCATCGGGCCAATGGACAGCGTGGTCTGCGCGGCGACAGCCACACCTTCCGGCCCTACGTTCACCGCCACGGGGGTGGAGGGCGTCGCCTCAGCGGCATCGCCACCGCAGGCGCTGATAGAAATGACAAGCGCGGCTGCGGCCAAGCCGGCGGCGCGAAGCGAACGGGACGACATCGGAACCATCCCCCGCGAGGCGGGTGTCTGGGGATTCTGGGTGAACTGCATTAGCGGCTCCCTCCGAGAGTCAGCGGGAGATCCTTTAAGAGCGCGAGACGAAGGCGAGCGATTTCGAGATCACGCGCGGTCGTGACGCGCTGTAGGCGAGCCTGCTCCAATTGGACGCGCGACTCCGTGAGCTCAACGGCAGTGGAGAGTCCCTCGGCGAAGCGCACTTCGGCAATGCGATACGCGCGTTCGGCCTGGGTATCGGTACCCACCGCTGCTGAGTAAGCAGCCTGCGCTTGTTCGAGTGCGCTGATGCTCAGGATGGCGTCGAGCCCAGCACCGTCGCGGGCGGACTCAAGCTGCACGCGCGCTTCGGCCACATTGGCTTCTGCCACGATGCGCTCACCGGCAATGCGACCGCCGTTGAACACCGGGAAGCTCATGCCCAAGGAGACCGTCCAGTTGGGGAAGTACAGATTCAAATCACTCGGAAGGAAGGTGCCATCGGGCGGATACGCGAAGCGCTGGTAGTTGGAGCTCAGCTGTACGGATGGCAAACGCGCCAGCTTCGCGGCGTTGAGTGCTTGCTCCTGTGCACGCAACTGCGATTCGGCCTGTCGCACTGTGGCGCGTGCGTTGACGCTGGTATCCGGCGCCATGCTACGCGAGTCGGCGAGCGTCACGCCTGAGAGCGCTGGCGCAAGCGCGGCCGCTTCATCGCGGATGGGCGTGGTCAGCGTGAGCGGCTGTTGGAGCGGAAGCCGCAGCAGCTGCTTCAGCCGCAACTGCGCGGCCATGCGCGCGCCACGCGCTTGGATGGAGGCAGGGCGTGCGTTGTCTCGGGTCACCTGCGCGCGAAGCAAATCAAACTCCGACGCGGTTCCCACTTCTCGCGCGAGCTTCACTTGCGCGAAGGTGCGTTCCGTGAGCGCCAGCGTGGAGTCAGTGATGTCCGCAAATCGCTCGGCGGCAACAGCGTCATAGTAGGCCTGTGCGACATCGAGCAGGGCCTGCGCCTTCGCCGACGAGAGCGCGATGTTGGCCGCATCACGGCCAGCCTCCGCTCCAGCACGCTGCGCCGACAGCCGGCCAGCGGTCCAGATGTTCTGCGTGGCGCTGAGCGTGAAGACGAAGGTGTTGGGCGCCGCAAAGATGGCCGCGAGCGGTGAATTCGCGAGGCCGTCGCCGCCGCCGCCGCTGCTGGTGGTGTCGGCGCTGTCGGCAGGAAATGCCTCCGAGATGGCCTGGAACTGATTCTGGATGGCGCGCTGATAGCTGGCGCTGCCGTTGATCTGCGGTAAGCGCTGGCTGTTGGCCTGACGGAGCTGTCCCCGTGCGCGATCCGCACCGGCCTGCGCGGCTTGAACGCCGAGCGCGCGCTGCTCGGCCATGCGCAGCGCATCGGCAAGCGAGAGGGATGTCGGTGAGGCGTTGGACACAGACGCCGGGGTGGAGCCCTGCGCGTGCAAAGCCAGCGGAAGAATTGCGAAGAGCGCTGCGATAACCGTGGCACCGATGGCCCGCAGAAAGAGTCGCACATACGTCGCCGGCGCTTGCTCGCGCGGCGGAAACATCGAAGGCATTAGATCACGCCCCATGGCGTCGGCGAAGATAGTACCCATCAGCATCGCCGCCGCGGGCTTGGCATCAGCCGACGAGGGGATGAAGCGATGATGGGCAAGGCGCTCGACATACAAGTGCAGTTCCGCAAACGAACTCTCAGGATGCGACGCCGTGGAGTCGGCGCAATCGGGATGCGAATGCATCTCGGCCAAAGAGGAGCGGATCATCCCTGCAGATGCGAGCATGAACTCGTGGTCCTGCTGTGCCCACTTGGTGAGTTCGGCTTGGGGATTCTCAGGCACATCGGGAAGCGGATCGCGCGGGGCACGCAGCTGGCGCATTTCGAGCGCCGCCGTGATCAGTGCCGCCTTCGATCCGAACAGCCGAAAGAGCGTGACTTCGTTGACGCCCGCCTCTTCGGCGATGCGCCGCGTGGTCGCGCCGCGGAAACCACCTTCGCCGTACACGCGAAGTGCAGCTTCTAGGAGGTGTTGTTTGGTTGGTTCGGTCATTTGGAATGGCTAGAGCAAGTAAACGCTTGCACACAAGTAAGCGGCTACTTGCTTACAACGAAAGTGCCCCGGTAAGTGTTTCACGAAGCTGTTACCAAGTGCTGTTCATACGGCGATACGGTAAGTTCGGCATATGTTCGGTGTAAAAGCTGCGGTTTCTGGAAGAACGGACTGCGTCGGAACTTCCGCATGTCACAATTCTTCTTGCATTCAAGATTCCCACTCAGCCGATTGGCGTCCTCGAGACAGCTGTTCTCGTCGCTCGCCTCGATCGCGCTCGCGGGAACGCGAGCGACCCGCCGTCCGATTAGTCTGCTGTACTTCTCTCCAAAACTTGCTCCGTATGAAGAAAAAGCCAGACAACCAAGATCTCGCCGCCAAGCTCACCCCGATGCAGTACGAGGTGACCCAGTGCAGCGCCACCGAGCCGCCCTTTCGCAATGAGTTCTGGGATCACCACGAGCCTGGCATCTATGTAGATGTGGTCTCGGGCGAGCCCCTCTTTGCCTCCAACGACAAGTTCGACTCGGGCACGGGGTGGCCTTCGTTCACCAAGCCCTTGGTACCGAAGCAGGTGACGGAGATCGAAGACCGTTCTTATGGAATGCGGCGTGTGGAAGTGCGCAGCGCCGACGGTGATTCGCACTTGGGGCACCTCTTCCCCGATGGCCCTAGCCCGACGGGCCTGCGCTACTGCATCAACTCGGCTTCCCTGCGCTTCGTCCCGGCCACTCGCTTGACCGCCGAGGGCTACGCTCCCTTTGCCGCGCTTTTTCCAAACCTCACGCAGGAGTCCGCGTGACTCAAGAGATGGCTACTCTCGCGGGCGGATGCTTCTGGTGCCTCGAGGCGGTGTACCTCGAACTGCGTGGCGTGGAGAAGGCGAAGAGCGGGTACACGGGTGGTCACGTGCAGAATCCCACCTACGAGCAGGTCTGCGGCAAGCAGACGGGGCACGCCGAGGTGGTGCAGCTAACCTTTGATCCGAGCGTGATTTCCTACGGTGAGTTGCTGGATGTGTTCTTCACCATCCACGATCCCACCACCAAGGACCGTCAGGGCAACGACGTGGGCCCGCAGTACCGTTCGGCCATCTACACCCATTCTGATGAGCAGGCGCGGGTGGCGCGCGAGAAGCTTGCTGCGGCGCAGGCGCATTGGGACAATCCTATCGTGACGGAACTTGAGACGCTTGGAAAGTTCTGGCCCGCCGAGAACTACCATGACAACTACTTAGCGCGGAATCCTTCGAATCCGTATTGCGCCGTTGTCGTTGCGCCCAAAGTGTCGAAGGCGCGCAAGGTGTTTTTCGATAAGCTCAAGAAGTAAGGGCGACTGCGGTCACCACGGAGAGGCTGTGTTGGAAGTCAAGCGGTGGTGGGCGTGATGGCCTGCCACCGTTCCTGCTTGCGGACCATGGCGTTGAGGATGATGAGTAGGCGGCGCATGCACGCGGTGAGCGCGACCTTCGTCGGCTTGCCGGCCGCCTTCAGCCGCCGGTACAGCGCGCGGATGACGGGATTGCAGCGCGCCGCGGTGAGCGCCGCCATGTAGAGCAGCGTGCGCACGTCCGCGCGCCCCCCGCGGATGTGGCGCTGCCCGCGCCAGCGCCCGGACTCCTGCGCGAAGGGCGCGACGCCGACGAGTGCGGCGATCTCGCGCGCCGACGTGCGGCCCAGTTCATCGAGCCGCGCGATGAGCGCGCGCGCCGTCTGGGGGCCGATGCCCGGCACGCTCGTGAGCAGGTCCTCGCGGGCGCGCCACACCGGACTGTCCTGGATCCAGCGGTCCGTCTCGTCCTCGAGCGCGGCGAGCGCGCGCTCGAGCGCGCGGATCGTCTGCTGGAGACTCGCCCGCACGCTGCGCCGCGCGACGGGCAGCCGATTGCGCTCCATCGTCAGCATCTCGAGCAATTGCCGCCGGCGATCGACGAGGGCCGCGAGTTCCTGCGTCGCGGCGTCCGGCAGGGCGCGCACCGGGGGCTGCACCGTCGCCGCGAAGCGCGCGAGCAGCGCCGCATCGAGGCGGTCCGTCTTCGCCAGCTGGCCCACGCTCTCGGCGAAGCGGCGGATCTGCCGCGGATTCACGACGGCCACGGGGAGGCCGGCCGCCACGAGCGCGCTCGTCACGTCCCGGTGATACGCGCCCGTCGCCTCGAGCACGATGAGCGTCGGCCCCGTGGCCGCGAGCGCGGCGACCAGCTGCACGATGCCCGTCGGCGTGTTCGGATGCTGCCACGTCGTGCCCGTCGCGCTCGCGCTGTCGAGCGTGGTCGCACTCACATCGAGGCCTAGGTACGTCATCGTCCGGTTCTCCTCGCGTCGGGATCGCGCGCGCCCCACCTTGCGCCATACGGGCTCGGGGCCCCAGTGGCTGTTCGGGCTTCCCGCGATCGGTTCGACGGCGCTCCC
>JANNVQ010000034.1:0-94593 GCA_031414535.1 Gemmatimonas sp. | reverse complement strand
GGGAATCCTTGAAGACGACACGAACGCCTGCCGCCTCGTGCACGGCGAGGGTGACGGCTTGCCGTCGTTAGTGGTGGATCGCTACGACCGCTGGTTGGTGGTGCAGCTTCTCTCGGCAGGTCTCGAAGCCTTCCGGGCACCGATTGTTGAGGCGCTTGTCGCGCTCACGGGCGCGGAGGGCGTCCTGGCGCGCAACGATGCGTCGGTGCGCTCGCGCGAGGCGCTGACGAAAGGCGTCGAGACCCTGTACGGGAGCGTGCCGGAGACGGTCGAGGTGCGCGAGCACGGTGTGAAGTACATCGCCGCGCCGCACACGGGTCAGAAGACGGGCGCATTCTTGGATCAGCGCGAAGCGCGGGTCCTGATTGGGAGTGTGGCGCGCGGACGCGCCCTCGATGTGTTCTCGTATCATGGCTCCTTCGCGCTCCACCTAGCCCGACGCGCGGCGCAGGTGCGGGCGGTGGACGCCTCGGCGGCGGCGTTGGCGCGTGTTCATGCAAATGCAGAGCTCAACGGACTGGTGAACATTGAGCCAGTGGAAGCGGACGCCTTCGATTTTCTGCGAGACGAGGAGAAGCGAGGGGCGCGCTACGACACCATCGTGGTAGATCCGCCCGCGTTTGCCAAGAATCGGGCGTCGTTGGCCGGGGCGATTCGTGGGTATCGCGATATCAACTTCCGCGCGATGAAGTTGCTGGCGCCGGGGGGCATGCTGTATACGGCGAGTTGCTCGTATCATCTAACGAAGCCGGAGTTTTTGTCGATGATTCGCGAGGCGGCGGCGCACTCGGGACGGCGGATGATACTGCGCGCGGTGACGGGGCAGCCGGCGGATCATCCGGAGGTGTTGACGATTCCGGAGACGGGGTATCTGAAGGGGGCTTTGCTCGAGGCTGGGGACTGAACGGCGATTCACCACGGAGGCACGGAGGCTCGGAGAACTACAGAAGCGAGCAACTGCATTTGGGGGTCCTCACTGAAAACTCCGGTGCGGATCCCTTAGGCATTGGCCTGCTTTCGTAGTTCTCCGTGACTCCGTGCCTCCGTGGTGAATGCAGTTTCTATCGGCGCTGACAGATGCGGCAGAAGTAGGTGCTACGGCCAGCTTGGGCAATGCGCGCGATGGGAGTGCTACAACGCGGGCAGGGTTCGCCTTCGCGGTCGTAGACGTTGAAGGGGATGAGGCGCTCGCCCTTGTGATAGCGCCCAGCGTTGACGTGACCATCCGCGAGTGCGGTGCGGATGCCCTTCAGGAGGGACTCTGCCCTTGCGGCGCTGAGTGAGTTGGCGATAGCGCGAGGGGAGATCTTTGCGTGCCAGCAGGCCTCGGCAGCGTAGATGTTGCCAACGCCGGCGATGAGCGCCTGATCGAGCAATGCGGGTTTGATGGGGCCGCGCTTCTTTTGCAGGCGCTCGCGGAGTTCGCTTGCACTGAAGTTCTTGCTTTCCGGTTCGGGGCCGAGCCCAAGCTCGGGCGGCTTGCCCGGCGCGTGCCAGGTGACAGTACAGAGGGCGCGGGGGTCCACGAGGACGGCGCGCCGCCCGTCGCTCAAGTCAAAGGTGACGCGGGCGTGTGGTGGCAGGGCGGTATCGCGCCGACCGAGGACCCAGTCGCCGTCCATCCGGAAGTGGACGAGCAAGGTTGCGCCATCGTCGAGATGGAGCAGTTGGTGCTTGCCGCGACGTTCCACGTCCCGGATCAAGCGACCAGACACGGCCTCCGCAACTTTGGCCGTGACCGTTTTGCGCTGCGAGGGGTGATGCGCGCGCAATTGCACAAGTTTGCGCCCACGGACGGCGCGACGCAGGCGGCGAATTGCAAACTCGACTTCCGGTAGCTCAGGCATTCAGTGAATCTTGTAGGATGACGCGCGTAGCGGGAATCCAGCGGACCCTCGGCATCATTCTGGTGCTCAATGCCGTGGTGGTTGCGGTGAAGCTGACCGTAGCGCTGCGCACGAGCAACCTCACGGTGCTCGGCGCGACCTTCGAGAGTTTCCTCGATGCCCTGAATAACGTGGTGGCGATGGTCGTGGTGTCCGTGGCAGCGCGCGGGCCGGACGAAGACCATCCCTACGGCCACGACAAGTTTGAGACGATGGGCGCGCTGGGAATCGTCGTGTTTCTGTCCATTTCTTGCTACGAGTTGCTGCGTGGCGCTGCCGCGCGATTCTTGGGTGCGGTGCCGCCCACGCAGCCGGCAACTTGGGAACTGGTACTGCTGGGGTCTACGGCCATCGTGAACGTCGCCGTGGTGTGGTACGAGCGGCGTAAGGCACGGGAGCTGAACTCGGCGTTGCTCGCCGCGGACGCGGCGCACACGGCTGGCGATTTGCTGGTGACGGCGCTTGCTGTGGTGTCCTTGATTGGCGCGCGCATGGGCGTATCGTTTGCCGACCCCGTGCTGGCCGTCATGGTGGCTGGCATCATTGCTTACAGCGGCTGGCAGATTCTGCGTGTGACGGTGCCCGTGTTGGTGGATGAACGGGCTGTGGACGCCGATCGTATCCGCGGGGCGGCCTGCGGCGTCGCGGGCGTGACGGGCGCCCGCACAATTCGTTCGCGTACGAACAGCTCCGGCTTGGTCTATGTGGAGGTGACGATCACCGTGTCTGGCGAGGCGAGCATCGCCGCAGGCCATGAGATTGCCGACGCCGTGGAGTCGGCAGTTGCGGCGGCCCTCGGTGGAACCACGGACGTCGTCGTGCACATCGAGCCGAGTTGATGGCGCCGCGCAATTCGCCCCGTTCTCTCCGCGCCGAGTACCAGCTGTACGTCGAGCGCGAAGTGGAGGATTACAAGAACTCCGTCTCGACAGCGTTTTTGCACAGCATTGCGACGGATGCTGCCCGCACGCTGGACGAGGGGGCGCAGCTGGGTATGCGCGAAGTGATGCTCGCGGATGAAGTGGACAAGATCATCGTAGCGCGTTTGCGCATTCCAGCGTACGAGACTTGGCGGAAGCGCCTGCTCAAGAACGCGAACGAGCTGCGCAGGCCGGAACATTGGGGCTTACGGCCCGACACGCCGCTATCGCAGGCCATTCCGCTGCACGCCTCAGCGGGATCGGTGTTGGTCGCGGGACCGCGCATCGAAGGCTCGGCCCTCTACTTTGCGGCGAACGGCTGCGAAGTGACGGCCGTGGAGAGCGAGGTGGCCGTGGTGAACCGCGTGCTGAGCGCGGCGCAGGATGCGGGGCTGACGGAGAAGCTCCGCGGCTTCGTTGCCGACTTGGTGAGCTTCACGCCGGATGGTCCGCTGGCGGCGGTGGTGTGCACGCCGGCTGCCTTCGCAGGACTCTCCGCATTTGAGCGGGAGCAGGTGATCGCAATCCTGCAGCGCGCCACGCTCGATGGCGGGGTCCACCTGATTGAGACCATCGTTGCGGGCCAGGCGGTGCTGACTGAGGACGAGTTGCGCAGCCAGTACAACGGCTGGGACATCAAGCTCGTCCCGGAGCCAGGTGCGACCAAGACATTCGTGGCAACGAAGCACGTGGCGTAGCGACACGTAGCGGCACTTGCAGGCAGTGTCACTCTGCGACACACAGTGTTTCTTGGCCTTTCGACTAGTCGCACAAAGTGTTGCTAACAAAGCACTTAAGTGCTGTCGGAAACTGGCACTAGAGATGCGGAGTCTATCATATGAAGGCGCGTCGAGAAATGGTGAGCGCCGTACGACACTCCGTCCCCATAGGAGGGGACATTATATGGTAGAAATCGCTATGGCAGTGGAACTCGAGCAGGAGCCGGTGGGCATCGTCATTTCGCGTGGAAGCCGGGATGAGGCGACGCCGCGTTTCAGCGCGTATGTGTGGGGGCCGGTACCGGACGAATCCGATTTGTCGAAGGACGAAGCGGCGTAAAAGACGGATGACGGAAGCTTGATGGGGGCGCTGAGCTAAGCTCGGTGCCCCCTTCGGCTTTGTGCATCCGTCATCCGTCATTCGTCCAAAAAGCACACGGGGACCGCCGCTCTCGCGACGATCCCCGTGTGTGTGAAGCTGGCCAGAACTACTTCTTCTTCGCGGCCTTCTTCTTGGTGGCCTTCTTTGCAGCCTTCTTCTTGGCAGCCATGGTACTATCTCCTGAAAGGAGTGGTCATCCCGGCCGATCCCCCGGTGGATCGGTGGGTCATACGAAAGTGTTTCCACTTTCGCATTTCGTGCGATCCGGTGAATCCCGGATCAGAAATCAGACAGCCTCGGACAGGCTGGTGAAGTTGAAATCGCGAACCTTCAAAGCTGGCATCACAACGCTTCCACCAGCTTCTGTCCCCGCAAGTCGCTCTGAAACGCCGAGCATTTCCAGATTGTTCAACATAAACAGCGGCGACTCATTGAAACGCAAATTACGAATTGAGCGAGAAATTCTTCCCTGTTCGATAAGGAAAGTTCCGTCTCGTGTCAAGCCCGTATAAAGAATGGTGCGTGGATCGACTTCGCGCAAATACCAAAGTCGGGTGACTAAAATGCCGCGCTCGGTGCTGCGAATCATCTCATCAATCGAGCTCGTGCCCCCCTGCATCTTCAACGATGTAGCACCCCCAGTCGCAACAACATTTTGCTTCTTCGCCCAGAATCGCGAGGTCTGCAACGTCTTCAAGTTGCCATTCTCCACCCAGACCTGACGCGCGAGCCGCATGCCTTCGCCGTCGAATGGCTGACCGAGTAGCTGTGCATCGGCGGGGTCAGAAAACAGCGTGACGCGCTCGTCCACAATCTTCTCGCCGAGCTTATTGCCGCCGCCCTGCTTAGAGAATGGTGAGCGTCCCTCGTCGGAGAGGCGCGCGTCGGCGTAGCCGGTGATGAGCTGCACGAGATCGCCGACGGCCTGTGGCTCGAGAATGACGGTATAGCGGCCCGGCTCGATGGCGCGAGGTTCACGCGAGGCCCGGGCCTTCTCGATGGCACGCGCCGAGATGCGCGCGAAGTCCACCTGATTCCAATCTGGATGGTCCGCGGCGGCCCAGCCAGAGCCCGTGCCATCGCTGGTGCGCACGGTGAGCGTGTAGTTGGTGCTCGTGCTGCGGTGATAGGCGAACATCCCCTTGCTGTTAGCGAGGATGTTGGCGCCGGCGCCCACGACCAGAAATCCTGCGGCCTTCAGATCGCCGGCACGTCGCGTGGGCTCGAGGGCCGTCAGCGCGGCACGCGCACGCTGCGCCGCGTCCGTGGCCGCCGTGCTGTCGAAGTAGGCCTCGACGGGCGCGTATTGCTGCGGTTCAATCAGCGGCATCGCTTCGGGATCGTCCGGTGCGAGCCGCGCCAACACCTCCGATTGCTCCACGCAGCGACGCAGCGAGGCCTCAGAGAGATCGTTGGTGGTGACCACGGCGTGCTTGGGCCCGAACCAACTCTGCACCGCCAAGCCAGCGTCGGTCACGGCACCCGCCGTGCTCATCTGGTTATCGGCGAAGCGCACGTTGCTCGTGTGATTTGAGCCGAGCTGGATATCAATACCATCGGCCTTGGAGAAGCGCATTACACGCTCAGAAATGGCCTGGGCATCCTCACGCGAGAGCACGGCTCCGGCCGGGATGCCGTTCTTCAATGACTTGGGCGCGCTCATCCCTGCCTCCCGGTGTTGATCACGTTGACCTGACGGAATCGTGCTGGCGGTGAGCCGTGACTGACGGCATTCACCTGGCCGGGCTGTCCCTTGCCGTCGAAGAAGGAGCCGCCGAGCTCGTAGCTGGCGCGGCCGCCAATGGCGTCCATCGAGTTCCAGAAATCCGGTGTGCGGATTTGGTAAGCCACGTCCTTGAGCATGCCGGCGAGCTTGCCACCGCGAATCTCATAGAACACCTGGCCGCCGAACTGCGCGTTGTAGCGCTGCTGGTCAATGGAGAACGACCCGTCGCCGATAATGGCGATGCCACGGTCCACGCCGGCGATGAGATCGTCCATGGACTTGTTGTCGTTGCCTGGCATCAACGAGACGTTGGGCATGCGCTGGAAGGCCACTGAGCCCCAGGAATCGGCATAGGAGCAGCCGTGCGAGCGCACAGCCTTGCCACTCTTGGCGTACCACTCGCGCAACCAGGGCGCCTGCTCACGCGTGGTCTGGTAGTCGTTGAACATCCCTTCCTTCACAATCAAGAAGTCATCCGGGCGCTCACCGTCGTCGTCGTAACCGATGGTGGAGAGCGCGCCCTCCTGCGAGCGGTCGCCCTGGATGTTCATCAAGCTCGGCCCGTACTTGAGGATGCCGAGTTGACGTTCCGGCGGCGCGATGAAGCTGGTGCCGGCGTAGTTGGCCTCGTAGCCCATGGCCCGGTCCAACTCCGTGGGGTGCCCAATAGACTCGTGGATGGTCAGCCACATGTTGCTCGGCGCCAGCACGAGGTCGTACTTACCGACCTCCACCGGACGCGCCGTGAGCTTCTCGTTGGCCTGCTCGGCCCACTTCTTGGCGTTGCCCACGAGATCGCAGGACTGCACGTACTCGAAGCCGCGGCCCATTGGAGCGGCTTCGGCGGCGGTGCGGCTCTGGAAGTCGGTGAAGTCCGGCTTGACCGCGGTGGCGGTGAACAGCGGCCAGCTGCGGATGAGCGTCTGGTCCGTGACCGTACCGTCCGTGCTCGCGAAGAGCTTTTCCTGCTTCACGAAGAAGAGGATGGAGTTTACGAACTTCACGTTCGGGACTTTCATCGCTTCCGCGTTGGCGCGGAGCAGTAGATCAACCTTCTCCTCAAGCGGCACTTCGAACGGATCGCGTGCGGCCGGAGAGCGCCACGAGGCATTGGGATAGGCCTGCACCGGCGCGAGTTCCACCGAGCGATCGCGCGCCACGCGGTTAGCACGGGCGATTGCGACGGCCTCACGGGCCGCTACGGCCACGGCATCGCGAGTGAGGGTGCGAGTGGCCGCGAAGCCCCAGCATCCGTCTACGAGCGCCCTGACGCCACAGCCGAGGGTGTCGGTATCCACGACGTTGACGATCTGCTGTTCGCGCGTGACGACGAAGTTCTGTCGGATGCGGGCGATGCGCGCGTCGGCGTACGAAGCGCCAGCCATCTTTGCGGCGTTGATGGCGTCCAGCAGGAGTTCTTTGGAGAGACCGCTTTGAAAGCGGTCGAGGTCATCGAGGGCCGGGGCCGCACCGGCGCGTCGTGGAGCTGACGCGAGGGTGATGGCAGCGGCCGCAGCGGCTCCGGTGGTCCGGAGGAAATCGCGGCGATCCGTCATTTAGATGGCGTCACTCGTGCTGGTGAAGTTGAAGTCCCGCACTTTCATGGGCGGAATCATGATGGCCTGACCGGGTCCGCCAGACTCCGACGCGCTCACGCGCTCGGGGCGGCCCATGGCCATGAGGTTGTTGAGCATGAAGATTGGCGACTCGTTGTAGCGCAGGTTCTTCACCGGGCGCGTGACGCGGCCGTTCTCGATGAGGAAGGTGCCGTCACGCGTGAGGCCCGTGAACAGAATGGTACGCGGATCTACCGGGCGGATGTACCAAAACCGGGTGACCAGCAGACCGCGCTGGGTGGAGGCAATCATGGACTCGAGAGTCTCGTTGCCGCCGTCCATCTGCAGCGTGCCGGACTGTCCTGTGGGTTCCCTGCCAGTACGCTGGGCCCAAAAGCGATCATAGGCGAGATTCTTTACCACGCCGTTCTCAATCCAATTCACGGGCTTGGCGGGCAAGCCATCGCCGCCAACGGTGTTGGCCGGCACGCGCAGATCGAGAGGATTGGAGCGCAGGTTCACGCGCTCGTCTACGACTTTCTCGCCAATCTTGTTTCCACCGCCGGCCTTGGAGAAGAACGAACGGCCTTCGTCGGCGTTTCGGGCGCCGAGTGCGCCACCGATGAGCTGCACGAGATTCGCGGCGGCTGTGGGCTCGAGCACCACGGTATAGCGACCCGGCTCAACCGCGGCGGCGTTCACCGAGCGTTGCGCCTTCTCGATGGCGCGTTCCGCGAGCGCACGCGGGTCAATGCGAGCGAAGTCATTGTCGGAGGCACCAGCCCAGCCGCTGCCCTGCCCGTCCGCCGTGCGCACGGTGGTCGTGAAGGCCACGGCCGTCTGACGCTGATAGGCGAACAAGCCACGCGAGTTGGCGATCGCGAAGGACTGGGCCTGCGCCTCGAGATAGCCGGTGCTGATTAACCCAGCGGCACGAGCACGCTCTGTGATCTGGCGCACAGCATCGGCGCGAGCCTCAGGCTCAAGCGAGGCCGTGGCGTCGTTCCAGACGATGTCGGTGTCGTAGGACTGGGGCCCCAGTTCAGGCAGCAACTCGGGATCTTCTGGCGCGAGCCGCGCAATGCGCTCGGCGTTCTGCACCGCTTGGCGCAGCGAGGCTTCGTCAAGCCTATTGACGGTGGTGTTGGCCACACGCTTGCCGAACACCGAACGAATGGTCACCGATGCGTTGTAATTGTCGCCGGCGGTGGAAACTTGGTTCTGCGCGAAGCGCGTGTTGGCGCGGACACCGGAATTGATGGTCACGCGGCACTCGTCGGCCGTGGACATCTCGAGCACGCGCTTGCAGATGGATTCCGCCTCGGCGCGGGACATATGGCGCGCGATGGCGCGGAGCGAATTCGGGGCCATTACGCGTTCCTCCCGGTGTTGATCACGTTCACTTGCTTGTGTCGGGTTGGCGGGCAGCCGTGCGAGACGGCGTTGGACTGCGCGGGCTGACCCTTGCCGTCGCCGAAGGCGCCGCCGAGCTCGTAGCTGCGTGGGCCGCCGATCATGTCCATGGCGTTCCAGAACTCCGGCGTGCGGATCTGGTAGGCTACGTCCTTGAGCATGCCGGTGATTTTGCCGTTCTTGATTTCATAGAACAGCTGACCACCGAACTGTGCGTTGTAGCGCTGCTGGTCAATGGAGAACGAGCCGTCGCCGATGATGGCGATGCCGTTCTCGGTGGCGGCGATCATGTCGTCCCAGACGATGTCGCGCTCGCCGGGCATGAGGTTCACGTTGGGCATGCGCTGGAACTGCACGTCCGCCCAGGTCTGCGCGTAGGAGCAGCCGTGCGAGCGCGTGGGCATGTTCTGTGACTTGTACCACCAATCCAGCCACATCGCCTGTTCGCGGGTGGTCTGGTAGTCCACGAAGATGCCGTTCTTGATGATGTGGAAGCTCTCGGGTGCGACACCTTCGTCGTCCCAACCGCAGGCGGAGAGCGAACCGGCCGCGGAGCGATCGGCGACGACGTTCATGAACTCGGGACCGTACTTGAACTTGCCGAGCATCTGCTCTGGCGGGCTCAGGAAGCTGGTGCCGGCGTAGTTGGCTTCGAATCCATAGGCGCGATCGAGTTCCGTGGGATGTGCGATGGCCTCGTGGATGGTGAGCCAGAGGTGGGTGGGATGCAGCACGAGGTCATAGCGGCCGACTTCCACCGGCTTGGCCGTGAGCTTCTGGCGTGCTTCCTCGACCCAGCGGGCGGCGTGCGCCTTCATGTCGGAGTCGAGGACGTGCTCGTAGCCCAATCCCTTGGGCTGGATGTCAGTGCTTTGGCGCGTCTGGAAGTCGCGGTTGTCGGCGGAGACCATCGTGACGGTCATGCCGGGCTGAGCGCGGAAGATGGTCTGCTGTGTGACGGTGCCTTCGGTGCTCGCGAAGGTCTTCTCGTCCTTCAAGAAGAACATCTGCGAGTTCACGAAGCGCGCGCCGGCGGCCATGGCCGCGGCGTTCGCGTCGATGAGATACGCGACCTTGTCTTCGATGGCGACGGTGAAGGGATCAATGCGCACGGGCGAGCGCCAGACTCCATTCGGCACCGGGGGGTGATGGATAGGAGCCAGTTCGAGCGGCTTCACCATAGCGCGGCGATTCGCGCGGGCCTGCGCGACCGCCTGACGGGCAACGCGGGCGACTTCGTCGGCGGTGAGTTCGCTGGAGGCGGCGAAGCCCCAGGTGCCCTCGACCATCACGCGCACGCCGAATCCGAAGGTTTCGTTGTCGCCGATGTTGGTGACGCGGCGTTCGCGCGTGCCGATGTTCTGGGAGCGGGCTGAAGAAATGCGGCAGTCCGCGTACTGCGCGCCAGCGGCGCGAGCGGCATCAATGGCGCGCACGGCGAGTTCGCGATGGTCGCTCTGGCCGGAGAACGCTGGCTGCGCCGCGTGCGCACGCTCGGAGGCAATCAAGGATGCGGCGGCGGCTGCAGCGGCAGACGTCCGCAGGAAATCACGACGGGAGGTGCTCACGCGAAACCCTCAATAGGGGAGATTCAACCTCGTGCCAATATACGGCGTAACACATTGTGTACGCGCGACGGCTGTGCCAACGTTCAGACACTCGGACCCCCCGCCGGAGTTTGCTGTGAGCCTGAAGCTGACCATCGATGGCCGTGAATGCTCGGTCGCCGCGGGAGCCACCATTCTCGATGCCGCGCGTGCTGCCGGCATTGATGTACCCACGCTGTGCTGGTACCCCCAGCTGCCGACGGTGGGCAATTGTCGGATCTGTCTCGTCAGCGTTGACGGCACGGGCAAGTTGCTCCCGTCCTGCGCGACGGCGGCGGCCGAAGGGATGGTGGTGCACACAGAGTCACAGGCGGCGGTGAAGAACCGTCAGGGCGTGCTCTCGCTGTTGCTTGAGCGCTATCCTGTTGAAGCGATTCCCGCGGACCGTGGCCGCAATGAGTTTGAGGCGCTGGTGCATCGCTACCAGGTGCCGCTCACGCGCTCCACAGAGCTCCCGCTGCGCAGGGGCGATGAGCGGCCAACGGACCACATCATCACGCACGACATGTCCACCTGCATCCTCTGCACGCGCTGCGTGCGGGCCTGCGAAGACATTCAGGTGGTGGGCGTGCTGGAAGTGGCCGAGCGCGGCGAGCACGCGCAGATCATCGTGGGCGCAGATGGGAATCCCGAGCACGCCGGCTGCACCTGGTGCGGAGAATGTGTACGTGTTTGCCCAACAGGTGCGATTCACGACATCCTGCCGCTGGCACGCATGAAGGCGGGCACGATGGACAAACCGGTGGAGACCGTGCGCTCCGTGTGCCCGTACTGCGCGGTGGGTTGCCAGCTCGATCTTGAGGTGCGCGACGGCCAGGTGACGCGCGTGAAGTCGCCGTGGATCGAGGAGGACACGCCGAATCAGGGCAGCACCTGCGTGAAGGGGCGCTTCGGCACGGACTTCGTGCTGCACAAGGACCGGCTCACGACGCCGCTCATTCGTCACGGGTGGATGCGCGATGCGCAGGGTACCTGGCGCTTTGATTCCTCGCATCCAGAGGCGGCGAAGTGGCCAAAGCGCAGCGGCCCATGGAGCAACGTGGAGGACGAACACGACCCTACGCACCGCCCGCGCACGAATCCATTTCGGCGTCGCGCGGACGGCGGCGCAGAGAGCGTTGCGAACCCGGTGCTCGGCGATCCGCGCGACCGATTGGCCACGCCGGCGGATTGGCTCGCACCGTTCCGCGAGGCCACGTGGGAAGAGGCGATGGAGCTGACGGCACAGCAGTTGGCCCATCTCCGTGACACGCAGGGCCCGCGCAGCCTCGCCGTACTGCAATCCGCCAAGTGCGCGAATGAAGAGAACTACGTGCTGATGAAGTTGTTCCGTGCGGGCTTGAGCACGAACAACGTGGACCACTGCACGCGGCTCTGCCACGCGTCTTCGGTGAGCGCGATGCAACGGGCCATCTCGACGTCGGCGGCATCGGGCTCCATGCGCGAGGTGGAGCACGAATCGGATGTGATTTTCATTCTTGGTGCCAACACGACCGAGAGCCATCCGGTGTTCGGGGCGGCGATCAAGCGCGCGCTGAAGCGTGGGGCCAAGCTGATTGTGGCCGATCCGCGGCGCATCGAGCTCGCGGCACGGGCGGACATCCATCTGCAGTTGACGCCGGGCACCGATGTGGCGCTGTTGAATGCGATGCTGCACCACATCCTTGCGCTGGGCCTCGAGGACAAGGCGTTCATCGCGGTGCGTACCCAGGGGTTCGACGATCTTCGCGCGGCGGTGGCGCGCTACACGCCGGAACTCGCCGAGAGCATTTGCGGCGTGCCAGCCGCTGACATCCGACGTGCCGCAGAGCTGTATGCTCGTGGCCCCGACTCGGCTACACTCTGGGCGATGGGCCTGACGCAGCATCATACGGGCACGGACATCGTGACGTCCTTGCTCAACCTGATGCTGGCCTGCGGCATGATTGGGCGCTGGGGTGCGCCGATGATTCCGATTCGTGGCCAGAACAACGTGCAGGGCTCGAGCGATATGGGCGCGATTCCGTTTGCGTTCACCGACTATCGTCGCGTGGACGATCCAGAGGTGCGGGCGGAGTACGCCGCGGCGTGGGGCGTCCCCGTTGAGCGACTCGACCCGAACGTGGGCCTCAAGGTCACCGAGTTTGCGCACGAGGGCTCAGCCGTGCGTGGGCTCTACGTGATGGGCGAGAACCCCGTGCTCTCTGATCCCGACATCGCGCAGGCCGAGGAGTGGTTTCACGGACTGGAGTTCCTCGTGGTGCAGGATCTCTTTTTGACGGAGACCGCGCGCGCGGCGGATGTGGTGCTGCCGGGTTCTTCGTTTGCGGAGAAGGATGGCACCTTCGTGAATACGGAGCGTCGCATCCAGCTCTCGCGGAAGGCGGTGAATCCACCGGGACTGGCGCGCTCAGATTTGGATATCGTGCTCGATCTCTCGCGGCGGTTGGGCGTGCCCTCGCCGTATAACACACCGGCGGAAGTGTTTGAGGAGATTGCGCGAGTGACGCCGAGTTGGCGAGGCGTGTCGCACGCGCGATTGGCTGAGCGCGTGGGGGGATTGCAGTACCCTGTGCCGGATGCTTCGCACGAGGGGACGGATTTTTTGTTTGACGACCAGTTCCCAACGCCGGATGGCCGCGCGACGCTGGTGGCGGTGGAGTACTTACCGCCCTCTGAGCTGCCGGATGCGGAGTTTCCGTTTTTTATGAACACCGGGCGCCAGATGTATCACTGGCACACGGGTTCGATGACGCGGCGCTCGCAGGCACTGGACGCGCGGGAGAGCACGGCGACGGTGGAGATCAATCCAGCGGACGCCGCGGAGCTTGGCGTGCGCGATGGAGACGAGGTGTCCATAACCTCTCGCCGCAACAGCATCCGCATCGCGGTGCGGGTGTCTGAGCGTGTGGCGCGTCGGCAGGTGTTTGTGCCGATGCATTACCGCGAGGCGGCGGCGAACCTGCTGACGAACCCGGTGCTGGATAAGACGGCCGGCATTCCCGAGTTCAAGGTTTGCGCGGTGCGGATTGAAGCGGTGGTTCCGGCGGTGGGTGTAGTCGCTTCGGTGTAGTCGCTTCGGTGTAGCCCCCTCGCCGGAGCGGCGAGGGGGCTTTGGATTAGCAGCCTGCGGTGACACCAAACTGAACGGCAACGAGAGGTGTGGTACCAAGGAAGGAAGTGCTGCCGATCGGTCCCGGCATGCGCAACTGCAGGATACCGCCTCCTGGGCTTTGGATGAGCGCCGGCGCCAACGCCGTACCTCCCGCCAGACCTCCATTGTCGGAGCGGCAAGTCTGAAGCGTGCTGCCGTTGGGAATGGTGAGCGTACCGCTTACCGTCAGCGAGCCGGTCGTGCCGGTACCGATGCGCCGCGTTCCGGCACCGATGGTCGCGGAGGCACCGGCTAGTACGTTGAGATTTCGAATCGTATACCGCGGGTCAGTAGGCACCGTCTGATTGAGCCCGGCACCACCGATCACGAGTCCGCTTACGTTGTTGTTCGACCCGATGGTCACCGTGCCAGCTAGACTATCGATGCCCGAAGCCGCATTAACTCGCAGGGATCCGGGTAGCGACCAAGTGGTTGTCGCCGGAGCGGACATCGCGCCGTTCACGGTCAGATCCCAAGTGGTGTTCTGGTTGATCGTGACTACCGCGGGTGAGGTGACGGTGAAAGTGCCATTCACTGTCTGAGCTTGCTGGAACTGGATAGTCCGGGAGCCGTTACCACCGACCTCAAGATTGAATATCGGAACACCACCGCTCTGTTGCACAATCTGAGTTCGCGTATCGTCGCGCGTCAACAAGACGCGGTGCGTGCCGCTCATGGCATGCTCGACATCGTACGGGTAGAAGTCGCCGGACACTTCAATCGTGCCGGCGGACAGGTCGCCGGTACCAGCGGACCCCTGAATGTAGAATTGCGCCGTGCCCGTGGTCCGGAAGAGGTCTGCCGCGTTGTTCATTATGAGGCGTCCGTTGGTGACCACGTCAACCTGTCCTGCGACCGTGATGGTTTGGCCATTCAAGGTCAGGGACGGATTCAGTCCGTTGCCCACCGAGAGATTGCCTGCCACACCAACTGGTCCGGTGAGGGTGACTGGGGACTCGATCGCCAAAGCGTTGTAGGTCAGTCCCGGACGCAGGGACGTTGGCAGACCGGAGACCTGCGACAGGTAGACGGTACCAGCGCTGAACGTGGTACCCGGCTGCAGGTTCTGCGTACCGCTGGCGTGACGAAGTCGCATGTTGGCGGCTGAAATCGCAATCGGCGCACTCGCGACCAGCGGGCCATTGATGGTGAGGAATCCTCCGCCGCCGACAATTGGCACAGCAGTAGAAACCACGAAGCTGTCAGCCACCGTGTAGGTGGAGAAGTTCGCGTTGAACCCGCGACCGCCAGCAACCTCCACGCGGCCGAATGCGGTATTGCCGTTCACAGTTTGCGGCGCGCCGGTCGTGCCCAAGAACACTGTGCGGTGCGGCGCGACCGCATTGTAGTCGGTGCCGGTGAGCGTGTTGCCGCGGAAGAGCACCACGCCGGCCGTCATCGTCGAAGGAGGGCCTCCATCAACCGCCAAGTCAGCCCCGACGTCGAGTGTGTCTGCGGCGTTCGTCATCACCAAGAAGGCGCTCGTGCCCATATCAACACCTGCGCCAACATTGACTCGATTCCCGCCCAAGCTCACGCCGGCACCGGCATTCTGCGCGTACAGATAGCCCGCGATGTTCGTGTTGCCGCTGAACGTGACCGGCCCATAAAACTCGACGTTCTGATAGGCGAGCGCCGGATTCACGACTGGGTTGGTAGATTGGAAACGAGTGATGTACGGGGAGAACACCGCGCCCGCTGCAACGAGCGAGGTACCCACGGGCGAGCCGAGATTGAGTGCGCCGTTGTTCAGGGAGTTGAGGACGGCCGTTGATCCCACGAGAAGGACGCCCTGTCCACCGCCATCACTGACCGTGACGCTTGCGCCGTTGAGCTGGAAGGTGCCGCTTTCCACGCGCAGCGAGTCCGTGACAACAACCGTGCTGAAGTTGTTGAACACGGTGTACTGCGCCTGACCGCGGATGGTGAGCCGCCGGAAGGTGCCGCCGCCGTTGATAGGCGACGAGCGTGTCGCTATGGTGAACGAGGTGTCAGTGTACACCACGCGGTTGGTGCCCGTCGCGTTAAACGAGCTCATCGTTGTCGTACCACCGAACACCATGATGGTGCCAGCACTCACGGTGCCGCTCGTGCCGCTGTCCCAGAGCAATGACTGCGTGCCATTGGCGCCATTGCCGACAATCAAGCTGTCGGCGACGTTGACCATCCGCCCAGTGGCGTTGGCGTCGAAGTTGAGGCCGCTTGGCGCGCGAAGCTTGCGGCCGTTGAGGTCGAGAACGACGCCAGCGCCGCTCGCATACGCATAGCCGCTGAGCATCAGCGAATCGGATAGCGCATAGCTCGTGTAGAACTCGACGTTGGTGTATTGAATGCTAGGGGTGTTGCGCAACGAAGTGCCCGGTCCCGTCCCAGGACCCACAACGCGAACGATAGTCGGAGCGAAGCCTCCATCCACCAACTGCGTCGTCGCCGTTCCCTCGAGCGCGACGCCGTGCGGCGTCATCGTGCTCCCGACGGCGGTCTGGAGCCGTCCGCGCACGGTCAAGAAGTACCCTGAGGGACTGGAGAGACCAGTCCCCGCGGACAGAAGCAGCGAGTCCTGTACCACGACGTTGATAAAGTTGAGAAATGCAGAGCCTGAGACGACGCGCAGAATAGGCAGCGGTCGATCGTTGATACCGTTCAAGTTGTGCACCCCGGGGCCACGAAGGCGTAACTCGTGCGTACCGATTGGCGCGTAGCCCGTGCCGTTGAACGCGGCCTCAATCTCGAGCACACCGCCCGAAGGCGCCGACAAGGCGCCGTTGAGGTTCACCGCACCCGTCACGCGCAAAGTGTCTCCCGCATTCATAAAGAAGCGAGCGCCGGTCTGCGTCGTGAAAGCCGCCGTGGTCGCACGGCCGTCGGAGAGTGTGAGCACTGCGGTCGCGCCATCCACCAACAGCGAGTTCGTCGCTGCGAGTCCCGGCGGTAGCGTGTTGCTCGCGAAGAACCGGATGTTTCGATATGCGAGCGCGGCACGCACTGTCTGGTTGGGCACAACGAAATCGGTGAATTCTGGCGTCCAGGTGCCCAACACGTCCTGCGTGCCATTGGCGTTCGCGAGCGTGAAGCCGTAGGCAGTCACACTGGTGCCGGCATCCGTGGCCAAGAGCGAGTCAACACGCGTGAAATACGATGTGCAGGTCGAGTAGTTACTCGCGCCTGTGACGCGAAACGCCCCTCTGATGCGGAAGTTGGGGGAGCAGCTACGCACTCCGATTCCCGTGTTGGCAATCGTCAGGTTTCGGAACACATTCGTGGGCCGCGAGTTCGAGTCAAAGCTGTTGATGTCCTGAAACGTTGTAGCGCTGGCGCCATCAAGTACCGTGAGGTGCGTGCCAGTGCTACCGAAGTCGCTGCCCGAAATGGTGCCGGCCACCCGCAGCGTACCGGCGGTAAGCGTCGGCGAGAGGTCGGCCGAGGAGTTGGCAGTCAACGCCCCGCCCACCACCAACGAGTCGCTCGCTTGGGTCATCGCGAACGCCGCACCATTGCTCAGCGTGAAGGCCCCGAAAGTCGCGGCCCGCCCAGCCGGCGTCGCGACGTCCAGCACCGAGCCCGATCCATCAATGGTGACGAGCCCCGTCGTCCGAATGCTGTCGGCGATGCTCACCGACCGCTGGAAGGTGAGTCCGCGATACGCCAGCCCCGCCCGCACCTGCGGATTCAGCGCCGAGAAGGTGAGGAAGTCCGACGCCACGGCCCCGTTCACGCCGGCTGTGCCGGACACGTCACCCAGCACCACGCCGTACGCGCTGAGTGTTGACCCAGCCGGCATCGTGAGCGGGCCGTCCACGTTCATCGTGTATGCGGTGCAGGCCGTAATCGTCGTGGCAGTGGTTACCGCGAATGACCCGCGCACCCGTAAGCGGGGACTACAGTGCGACCACACCGAGGTCCCAGAGACCACGACGTTCTGCAGCGCATTGGCTGGCCGCGCGTTTGCGTCGAAGCCATTGACCGCCTGCGTGGCAATCGTTCCAGCATCGCCAGCGAATACTGTTTGGTGCGTCCCGCTGGCTTCGTAGCGATTACCATCCTGGATGGTGCCGCGGACGATGAACGTACCGGCCGTAAGATTTCCGGCGTGCGCTGCGGCCGATGCCTGTATGTAGACATTTCCCGCGACGTCGAGCGTGTCTGCCGGATTGTTCATCCGCAGCAGACCATCGGCGAAGACGTGCAGCGTGGTGCCGGTACCGGTAATCACCAGCTTGCGGCCCGCGAGGTCAAGCACGGTGCTCGTCCCGCTGATTGCGACTGACAAGACGCGCGCCGAGTCGGCGAGGGTGACGGTCCCACCGCCTTGGACCTGCACCGGCGCGTTGACGGCACCGCGTAGCCGGGCGTTTCCAACTAGGCGTATGGTCCCCGGGAGGGCAGGGTTCGTTCCACCGCCGGAGCCAGACAGGTTGCCACCCACGACCGACAGCACACTATAGTAAAGACCAAGGTTCGCACCCGTTAACAGCGTAAGATCCCGCACCCGCAAGGTGTCCACGTTGTACGGCAGAACTGGCTGGAAGGCCGCCGCCCCGATTACTACGCTGTCGTTCGCCGTCGGCACGGCCGCCGGCGTCCAGTTGTTGGGATTGATCCAACTCGTCTGGCTGCCGCCGCTGCCATTGCCGCCCACCCACGTGCGCTGGAAACTCGGCGGCACTATACCACCACCAAGTCCCGGCGTAACTGTGACCGTGCCGCGGCCGGCTGCACCGCCCGAGACCGCCACGACCATCACCGTACCCGTGTCGCGCGCGGTGGCGCGCCCGGTGGAGTCAATCGTCAGCTTTCGCGTATCGGTTGAAGCCCAGCGAACGATCGGCGTCGCTTGCATGGCCCCGGTGGCGTCCATGACCGTGGCCGCGAAGGCGACCGTCGAGTCCACCGGAAGCGACCAGGTGAGTGGTGTCACAGAGACCACGGCCACGCCAAACGACACCGTCACCGGCACGGTGCCGGCGAGCGGCAGCAGTTGCATCGACAGCGGCGCGTTCACACCCTCGACGATGGTGACCGTGCGGCTGCCACGATGCGTCTCGGTTCTGCCGTCAAAGGCGCGCACGACGATGAGTCGGTTAGCGCCAGCCGGAATGGTGACCGAGCCACTCGCCGTTCCGTTCACGATATCAAGGTTGAATACGAGTGGCTGAGGAATATCCGGCGCCGAGACCTCGATGACGAGGTTCGTCGCCGTGTTCAACTCGAACTGCGCGACGACCGAGAGACGTCCGCTTCCGGGGGGAATGGGATTGGGACCGGTGGGCATTCCGTCGCGACAACCCACAGCAAAGGCTGTGACGACGAACAGGGCCGAGAGAAGGCGGCGAGCGATTGCAGGCTTCACGGGACAATCCTCAATACAGCGGCGGCGCCGCGATGACGAAGGGCAGTCGAATCCAAGAGGGCGACGTTCGTCCCAGCGTGAACCTCAACGCTGGAGACCGGCCAGCGACCCGTCGCAGAGCCGCCGGGCAGCACGAGCATGCAGGCGAACTCACCGAGCGTGCGCGAGCCGCGTAGGGGAACGAGGGCTGCGCAGCTTGGGCCCGCCGCACCGCTGGGCGAGACCGTGCGCACGCGCACACTGTCCACACCCACATTGTCGCGTAGGCTGATCACTGCTTGGGTGGTCCCGCTGCCAATGAGAGAATCAGGCAGAAGGGCCACTCCATCAACAACCGTACCGACCGTGATGGTCAGTGAGGTGGACGCCGAGCGCCCGAAGGAAGTGGCCGTGACTGTGACCGCGCCGGTGTCGAGCGCAGTCAGCACGCCATCGGTCCGCACGCGCGCCGCCGGAGGGCGCGACACCGCAAACCGCACCGGTACACTCACCACCGCACCCGTCGCGTCACGCACCACAGCCGTCAGCGCCACCGTCGCACCGGCGCGCAGACTCGCCGCGGCCGACGTCAGTGTGAGGGTCACGTTGCCAATCACTGCGGTCACCGGCACCGAGCCGATGAGCGGAGAAAGTACCAGTGCCACCGCCGCATTCGCCCCGGCAACGACGTTCATCGTCCGCTGCCCTCGCAGAATCTCGACGCCCGCGGAATCAAAGGCCTGCGCCACCACCAATCGGTTGGTGCCCACCGGCAACACCATCGTGCCGCGGGCTGTGTCATTCACCACGGGAAAGTTGAACACCAGGGCCGGATTGATGCGCTCGCCGCTCACGGTCACCACCACCTGCGCAACGCTGGCGTGCAAGTCGAATCCGGCCACAAAGGGCAAGGACACCGGTGGGGAGTTCACTGGCGGCCCCTGCAGATCGGTACAGGACGCAAGAGCGGCGACGGCAATCGCCGCCACCGCTAACAGTCGGCGACATGGGGAGTATTGGAACGACATCATGGACTCCGAAGGGTCGGGGCAGACACGCTCACGGGAATCCGAGCGGCCACTCCAAGGGCGGTAACTGTCACGGCGGTGACTCCTTGCAGGCGGGCAGTCACGACACCCGTGGCAGACACGGTGGCGATTGCCGGGTTCGACGAGGCAAAAGCAGGGACGGCACCGGCGATCGGCACAGCGTCTTGGTCTACAACCGAGACCGTGAAAGTCGCAGTGGCGCCTGGAGCGAGTGTGAGCGATCCGGGAGTAACGGACAGTACGGTACTTCCGACGCGCACGATAATTGGTTGACTCCCCGACGTCGGGGCAATCACCACAGGCACGCTCACCGTCACGCCGGAGCCAATCTCCACCGTCGATTCCCCGGAGGCGATTAGGGTATTGGTACTATCGAACACGGCCACAAGAACGCGACGGTCCTTACCAACCGGCACCTGCAACTCCGCGCGCGCGGTGTCGTTCACGAAGCGGAAGGAGCCAGAGATTGGGGGATCAATCCCGGGGCCAGTGATGGTCACGTCCACTCGCTCACCCTCTAGCACAACCGTAGGCGAATTGGCCTCTTGCTGGAGCAGCACCACCACGTTGGCGCGTATGGATGCCCCAGTCAGGACATCACCGCAGCCGGCGATGGCCCATACGGCGAGCGATACTAGCGAGCGAAGCAGAGAGCGTGGCATAAGTGTTACCATAGAATCCCGCGCTTTGCTCAATCAATGTCAAGCGAAGGGAGCAATAGGTTTCGTCACGGCTGTGACCAGGGTCACTGCGCCGCGGAATCGGAACCGGACGGGGCGGCACTTGGCAGCAGCACGTGGAACACGGTTCCCACACCGACGGTGGATTCCACCGTAATCTCGCCGCCCGCTTGGTGCACGAGGCCGTGCACTGTGGCTAGTCCGAGTCCTGTGCCCCGTCCGAGCTCCTTGGTGGTGTAAAACGGCTCCCAGATCCGTGCGAGAACTTCACCACTCATTCCGACGCCGGTGTCGCGCACCGAGAGTCGAACCCCCGTGCTCTCGCGGAACGGGGTTGGCTTGACCTCGATGGTCAGATCTCCACCATTCGGCATCGCGTCCCGAGCGTTGACGGCAAGGTTCATCAGGACCTGCTCGAATTGCACGGGATCAAGGCTGACCTGCGGAAGGTCGTTGGCGGTGCTGATCTTGAGCCGCACGGCTGAGCCAAACAGCGGCCCAATCATACGCATGAAGCCCTGCACGAGCCCCGAGATGTCCACGAGCTTTGGCTCAATCACTCGGCGCCGCGCGAAGGCAAGGAGTTGCTGCGTGAGCTCACCGGCGCGGATCGCGGCCTTCTCAATCTCGGCGAGATCGGCTTGGCGGGGATCGGACTCGGGAAGTGAGTGCGCGATGATGCCGGTGTAGCCAACAACGGCGGTCATCAGGTTATTGAAGTCATGCGCGACACCACCGGCGAGTCGTCCGAGGGCCTCGAGCCGGCGCGCATCGGCCGCCGCCGCCTCCACACGACGGCGATTGGAGACGTTTCGGACAACTTGGCTGGCGCCCACCACGTCGCCGCGCTCGTCGCGCACTGGCGAGTACGTGATCTCATACTCGTCGCGCGCACGAGAGGGGTCGCCAATTTCGCGAGTGACCATGAAGTGATCGCCGCGCAAGCTCTGTCGCCAGTGAGAAATCGTGCCGTCAGCGTCGAGTGGCAGGGCCGAAACGGCGTCTACCATTTGCATCCCTGGCGTCACCGTGACGCCAGAGATGCGCCGGAACTCCTCAACCCAGCTCGGATTCACCGCGATAACGATGAGATCTCGATCCACGGCTGCGATAAGCTCTCCAGAACTCTTAATGATGGCCGACAGCTGCGCGAAGGCCCCGCGAGCCCGTGCCTCTGCCGCGGCGCGCTCCGCGAGAGCAATGGGGAAAATCATCGTCGGACCCGCGAGCGATGCCAAATAGGTCCACGCGCGCCGCCCACGCTCGATCGGATCGGGACTGAACGCGCCGAAGGGTCCAATCTCCGCGACGGAGGACGCAACGACAGCCACCACGAACATCGCGGCGAACACCGCATACCCACGCACGCCGAAGCGGAGACCAGCCCAGACTAGGAAGGGAACGGTAGCCACGGCGGGGGGAAGCGCGGGGATACGTCCGTCGGTGAAGAAAGCCCATATGAGCGCCACCCCATACAAAACGGCGACGGCCGGAAACTCCCATGCTACCGGTGGCGACACGCGCGCGTCCGGATGAAACGGAGCCGAGGGTGCCAGGACAATGGGTGTGATGGCGAAGATGGAGGAAACAGCCGCTATCCACCACGCGAGCACCGTGAACCCCGGCGCAATTTGGGGTCCGATGATGGCCACGGCGGCAGCCGCGATCAACAGCGTGGGGATGGAGCCAAAAACGGTGGCCACCCCAAGCCATGCGTAGGCGATGGTGCCGCGAAGTGGATGCCGTCCGCGAGTCAGCCATCTGTGCATCTCGGTGATGACGATGCTCTGCCCGAGCAACTGACAGGCGGCGGCCAAGGAGCGCGGCCAATTACCGCTCTGCAGCGCGGCGGCCATGGACACAACAACCAACAGGGCGGCAGCGAGGCGCACGCGATGGCGAGTCGGCGCAGCCAACAGTACAGCGAGCGTGAGTCCGTGCGCGGGCCACGGGATGACCGCGTACGGCATATGCCGCAGGACTGGGCCCGCTAGGTAGGTCACGACGCCGACAAGCAGCACCAGCATCGCGCTCTGAAACGGCGAAATGCCATCGTGGGAACTACTACGAGGAATGGCAAAAGTTGACGTCATTCGACTGCTCAGGTGAGAATCACCCCTTTCATCCAGGGGGCGTCGCGGCGACGTTTCTCTGCTAGCAATCTATCGGTGTTTCCCTCCCAGTATCGACCCAGACAACCCGCCCCGTGCGCGCTCTCGTCAAAGTCTCCCCGACCCAGGGGTTTACGCTCAAGGAAGTTCCCGTCCCCGGCATCCGCGACGATGAAGTATTGATTCGCGTGCGTCGCGCCGGCGTCTGTGGTACCGACGTCCACATTCACGAGTGGGATGCCTGGGCGCAGGGACGCTGCAAGCCGCCGTTCACCGTGGGCCATGAGTTCGCGGGAGAGGTCGAGAAAGTGGGCGCGCTCGTCACCGACGTGAAGGTCGGTGATCGAGTGACCGCTGAGGGACATATCGTCTGCGGAATGTGCCATCTCTGCCGCACCGGTAACGCACACGTCTGCCCCAACACCAAAATCATTGGCGTGGACCGCGACGGTGCATTCGCTGACTACATCGCGATGCCGGCCACCAACGTGTGGCAGCTCGATGCCAACATCCCGTTTGAGATCGGGGGCATCCACGATCCGATGGGCAACGCCTTCCATACGGCGCTGCACGGTACGGAACTCTCCGGTAAGACGGTGCTGGTGACTGGCTGCGGCCCGATTGGCATTTTCGCAGTGGGCATCGCGAAGGCCGCGGGTGCTTCGCATATCGTGGCGAGTGACGTGAACCCCAAGCGGCTCGCCCTCGCCACCCAGATGGGCGCGCACAGCGCCGTGCAGCCGCAGGATGCGGAGGCCGCCGTCAAGAAGGCCACGCAGGGACTCGGCGTGGACGTGGTGCTGGAGATGAGCGGCGTGCCTGCCGCCATCCACCAGGCTTTCAAGTTGGTGCGCGTGGGTGGCCGCGTGCAGATGCTTGGCATTCCCGCGAAGCCGATGGACGTGGACTTCGCGACGGAAGTGATCTTCAAAGGCATCACCATTTACGGTGTGGTCGGCCGCCGCATGTACGACACCTGGATTCAGATGACGCAGTTCCTCCGCGCGGGGCAGTTTGACCCGACGCCGGTGATTACGCACCGATTCAAGCTGGAACAGCATGCGGAAGCGATTGCGGCGATTAAGAGCGGAGAAGCCGGGAAAGTGGTGTTCGAGATTTCCTAACTGGACGGAAGACGGATGACGGATGCTCACTGCGGCAGTTGCCGTTAGCTTCCGTCATCCGTCATCCGTCCATTTTCTAACTATGAACCAGCGATTCACTGAAAGCCTTCAGGCGGGACTGGACTCCTTCAAGTCCGCCGGCACCTACAAGAAGCTCAATCACCTCGCGTCCCCGCAGTCTGCGCGGGTGCAGATGGAAGGCCGTGGCGAGGTCTTGATTCTCTCGTCCAACAACTATCTGGGCCTCTGCGACGAGCCAAGTGTGGTGCAGGCGGGTGTGGACGCGCTGCACAAGTTTGGTGCGGGCACGGGCTCGGTGCGCTTCATCTGCGGTACGTTCACGGTGCACCGCGAGCTCGAGACAGCCATCGCACGCTTTGCTGGCACGGAAGCGTCAATGAGCTTCGTTTCCGCATGGAACGCGAACGAGGGGCTTACGGCCATCGTGGCGGAAGAGGGCGACTTCGTCATTTCTGACGCGCTCAACCACGCGTCCATCATCGACTCCATCCGCCTCGCAAAGGCCATCACGAAGTGCACGACGGCCGTGTACAAGCACGGCGATCTTGACGATCTGGTCGAGAAGCTTGCGGCCAACAAGTCCGCGAGGCGTCGGCTCATTTGGACGGATGGCGTATTCTCTATGGAAGGCAGCGTGGCCAAGTTGCCACAGTTGCTGCAGATCGCGAAGGATCACGACGCGATTCTCATCATGGACGATTCGCACGCCACCGGCGTGCTCGGCAAGACTGGGCGTGGCACCGCCGAGCACTTTGGTGTGCTCGGCGAGGTAGACGTGATCACGTCCACGCTCGGCAAAGCGCTGGGTGGAGCGGCGGGCGGATTCGTGGCTGGCCCAGCGGCGCTCTGTGACACGCTCACGCAGCGTTCGCGTCCGCAGTTGTTCTCCAATGCCTTGCCGCCGACGGTGGCGGCGAGCGCCCTAGCCAGCATCGAGTTCATCGAGCAGCATCCCGAGCGCGTCCAAATGCTGCGCGATAACACGGCGTTCTTCCGTGCCGCCATCAAGGAAGCCGGGTTCTCGCCTTTGGATGGCGACACGCCAATTGTGCCAATCATCATCGGCGAGACGGCGGATGCGATTCGCATGAGCGAGTTGCTGCTCGACGAGGGAGTGTTCGTGACCGGATTTGGATTCCCCGTAGTCCCGCAGGGGACGGCGCGGTTGCGTTGCCAGATTTCGGCGAGCCATAGTCGGGCGGATCTGGAGTTCGCGGTTTCCGCAATTCGGAAGGTGGGATTGAAGACGGGAGTGATTAAGTGAGTTTTGGACGGATGACAGATGACGGATGCACACTGCTTGGCGTGCGCCGGGAATTGGGTGGCTCGCGATGGGGCTTTGCACTGAGTCTCGTGCTTCTGGCATCCGTCATCCGTCATCCGTCCCCGCTACAAGCTCAGGGCGCGCCGCTAAGCCCTGTGGTGACCGTTGACTGGCTGGCCGCCGAGTTGGCGCGTCCGGGCCTCGTGGTCTTGCAACTCGGCACGGACTCTTCGTTCCGCGCGGGGCACGTCCCGAGTGCGCAGCGCTTGGATTTTGATTCTGTGATTGTTGCGCCTGCGGTACAAGGTGGCCTACGCATGGAGTTGCCGAGTCCAGCCGTGTTGGAGGCGCGACTACGCACGTTGGGCGTCCGAACGGACTCTCGCATCGTGATTGTTTTTGATATGCCGCCGGCCTTCACACGGGCGGGGCGCAGCTTCTTCACGCTGGAGTGGGCGGGACTGCGCGATCGCGTGGCGGTGCTTGATGGCGGGCTGCCGGCTTGGCGTGCGGCAAACCGCCAAGTCACGAGTGGAGCGGCGTTGCGTGTGGCCGTTGGTGACGTGCGCATCCGCGCCAATGCTGCGCGTGTTGCCACCCGCGACTCCGTCAGCGCGGCGGCAGCGGGCCAGGGACGTCAACTGGTGGACGCGCGAGCGCCGGAGTTTTATGAGGACACGCGCGACAACGGGATGCCACGCGGCGGACACATCGCGAGCGCGGTGAATTTGCCGTTCAACTCGGCCACCCAAGCTGATGGCCGGTTTAAGGTGCGCGCCGAGCTTGAACGTTTGGTAGCTGCAGCAGGCATCGAGCCGGACGATCAGCTCACGACGTACTGCCACATCGGACTGCAGGCCTCGTGGATGTATCTCACGCTGAGGTACTTGGGCCGCGATGTGACGCTGTACGATGGCTCGTTTGATGAGTGGAGCCGTGATGCGGCGCTGCCCATTGAGGGCGCGCGAGCGAAACCGTAGCAGATCATGTGACGAACAAACGAAAGGGGCGGCACGCAATCATCTGCGCGCCGCCCCTTCCGTCTTTCGTCGAGTTACGCCTTTGCAGCCTTCTTCTTGGCAGCGGGCTTCTTGGCCTTTGGCGCAGCGCCGTTGCTTGCCGCCTTCACAGCCTTCTTCTTGGCCGCAGGCTTCTTCGCGGGCGCCTTCACCTTCTCCTCTGGCTCTTCAGCCTTTGGCGCCGGAGCCGGCGCCTCGTCCTCGACCACACCGAGGAGTAAGAGCGACGGGGGCACTGGCTTGCCGCCACGCGCACCGCGCCCCGCCGGCACCGAACGATGACCCATACCACGCGGCGCAGGCGCAGACGGCGCCACCACCGGCTTGTGGGCTTCCTCGGCTGCACTCAACTGATCAGCGATGCTCGGGGCGCCGCTCACGGCGGTCACCTCGAAGGCCTCACCGCGCTTGCGGAGGTCGAGCACTCCACCATCGTGCGCGTCCTTCAAGATGCGCGCGAAGTTCTTGGCCGAGAGTGACTCGGAATCGCGACCGAGTAGTGCGAACGCCTTCACTCGCACGGTCTCGCTCGGAACCGGGTTGTCACCGGCCGCCACCGCGTTCACTGCATCACGCACAAGACCAAAGGCCTCATCACGCGTGAGACGAATGCCAGCGACGCCGATGCTTTCGTCCACGGCCGGCGCAGGCGCCGGCCGGGGCACGCGATCGGGACGGGGAACACGGTCCGGACGCGGAGCGCGCTCGTGACGCGGCGCGGCTGCGGCAACGGGAGCCACAAGGTCCTCCGCCGCTTCAACCACGAGTTCACCCTGCGCAGGAGTGGCCGGACGATCTTCACGATCGCGACCACGACCACCGCGGCCACGACGACCGCGACGGCTGCGACCGCTCTCCCGCTCTTCCCCTTCGGCGCGCGGCGCGGCAGCGGCAGCCACGACAACCACGCCGTCCTTCTTGGCCGGGCCGACTTCGAGCTGGCCGTTGTCGAGCTTGGCCACATGGATGAGCCCCTTCTGCGCGGCTTCCATGCAGAAGCGCGAGAACTTGGACATCCCGAGATCCTTCTCATCGAAGGTCGCGTCAATTTCCTGCATGACCTGCTTGAGACGATCGGCGCGCATCACGTCGCCGTTCTTCTGCATGCGGCCAATGGACTCGGTGACGAGCTCCCAGGGATCCCACTTCTTGGCGGTTCCGTTTTCGTCGCCCGTCTTCACGAGGCCGGCGAGCGCGTTGTAGGAGTAGTACTCGTCGCAATTCTGCACGAGCAGGTCGCTCGAGCTCTCGCGAATGCCCACACCAATCACGTACTTGCCGTACTCCTTGAGCTTCAGCACCAGAGACGAGAAGTCGCTGTCGCCGGAGAGCAGGATGTAGGTGCCGATTTCCGGACGCGTGAACACCAATTCGATGGCGTCTACGGCGAGGCGGATGTCCGTGGCGTTCTTCTTCGAGCTACCGTAGGCGGGCGCGAAGATGAGGTCAATGGACGACTCGCTGAGCGGCACGATGTACTGCGGGTAGCGGCGCCAGTCAGCGTATGCACGCTGGACGGCGACCTTTCCGGAGATGATCGAGCTGCTGAGGAGGTTACGGAGCTCCGTCTGAAGATCGGAGCGGATGCCCATCGTGACGTTATCAAAGTCGATGAGCAGTGCTGCGTTAGGCGCGTGGGCTGAGGTACCACCGAGTGCGCTGGCCTGCGGACCCCTATGGAGCGGGGCGACCGGGACGCGCGCTTGGCGCGCGGCCACGGCTGAAGCTGTACGTAGGTGCATCTGTTTCCTGGCGTAAATCGCCGAATGAGTACCGGCAGGGAGAACACTCTCACCCGCTCGGGGGGCGCCAGCTCGACGTGCCGATGGTCTCGCGCGAAGGCGGTGGATCATCGACGCGCCGAGCGCGTCCTGCGTAGAAAAGTAGTCGGATAAGGCGCAAATGTCACTGGGGCGGGCACTTCCGGCCCTGCGCCTGAGGGCGAAAGGCCCCAGATTTGGGGGGTGCGTACCCCGCGGTTCCGGACTCGGCTCTTCTTGATTCTCGCGCTGTTCACCTTCGTCCCGGCGGTCGTACTGACCTTGGCCTGGAGCGGGGTGACGGCGCGCATTCTGCCGCGCCTCTCAAGCGTAGGGGCCTGGGATCAAGTAGCCGCCAATGGGGAGGCCGCCGTTAGGGCCGCTCGCGAGGCGCCGCGTGCGGCGAAAACCGATTCTTTGCTCACCCAGCATGTAGAAGAACTCGGCGAGGCGCGGGTGCAGGCGCGCCGACTGAACTATCTGCTGAATCAGACCTCTGTCGTGCTCATCGTGACGGGACTGGTGTTGATGGCCCTGCTGAGCTTCATCGCATCGCGTGTGGCGGGGCACTTGAGTCGCCAGTTGTCGCGCCCGTTGGACGAGCTCGTGGGCTGGACCGATCGCATCGCGCGAGGTGAGCGTCTGCCATTGCCCGCGGAGGCCGAACTGAAGGGTGCCCCGGAGTTTGGCATGTTGCGGGACCGCATGCGCGCGATGGCGTTGGACCTCGAAGCAGGCCGTCGCTCGGCCCTTGAAGCCGAGCGTCTCTCGGCGTTCAGGGAATCCGCACGGCAGGTGGCGCACGAGCTCAAGAATCCGCTCACACCCATTCGATTTGCCGTCGCCACGCTACGACAGAAAGTGGGGCCAGAACTCCGGGAGACCATTGAGGTGCTCGACGCCGAGTCCGCGCGGCTGGAGGCTATGGCGCGCAACTTTGCGCAGTTCGGGAAGCTGCCCGAAGGACCTACCGCCGACGTGGACCTCGCGGATCTGGCCCGCGACAGCACACGCTCGAACCTGCCGCGCACGGTCACGCAGGAAGTGAAGACCGACGGCGGTCCGTTTCTCGTGCGCGGCCAGCACGATGCGTTGCAGCGCGCGTTGGGTAACGTGCTGCTCAACGCCGTGGACGCCACACAAGGGCGCGGCAACATCTCCGTGCTCGTGACCGGGCGAAACGGCACAGTCACGCTGGCCGTACGCGATGATGGCATAGGGATTCCACCAGAGCGCCTTGAGCGGATTTGGGAGCCCTACGTCACCAACAAGACGGGCGGCACGGGCCTTGGACTGGCCATCGTCAAGCAAACCATCGTAAGCCACGGCGGCCGCGTGGACGCGACGAGCACGCCCGGTCAGGGGACGGAGATCCGTCTGCACTTTCCCGCATCGGAGTCGGCATGAACGAGGACATTTTCTTCATTGGGACATTCTTCTTCACGATCATCGTGCTCGCGATTGGCGTGCCGCTCGTGCGCTCCTATGTCCGGCGGAAGGATTCCGAACCGCGGCAGCCGTCACAGCTCTCCGAGGCGCAACTCGCGAGAATGGAGGCCGCAATCGAGGCCATGGCCATCGAGGTCGAACGTATCAGCGAAGGACAGCGCTTCGTGACCAAACTCCTCGCCGAGCGTGAGCAGCAGGTGAAATCGCTACCACACTCCGAGCCTCGCTAAGCCCTTTGCTTCCGTCCTCCGTCATCCGTCCCTAAATGGCCTCCATTCTCATCGTTGACGACGAACCCAACATCCGGCGGATGGTGGGCGCATTGTTGAGCTCCGAAGGCTTCGAAGTGCATGAGGCGGCAGATGCCGCAGCAGGCCTGAGCAAAGCCTCGGAGACGGATCCGGACTTGGTGCTGCTCGACCTGATGATGCCAAACCCGACGGACGGGCTGGTGCTGCTCGAGCAGTTGCGCGAGCGCATTCCGGACCTGCCTGTGGTGATGATGTCTGGCCGCGCGGGTCTCGGCGACGCCGTTAAGGCGACGCGCCTTGGCGCGGTGAACTTCCTCGAGAAGCCCCTCACGCCCGAAGGTGTGCTGTTGGCCATCTCCAGCGCGCTTGAACTTCGGCAAGCGCGACGTGAGCGCACAGCCTTGCGCGCGGATCTCGGACTCGCGGGTCAACTGGTCGGCACCAGCCCCGCGCTCGATGCCGTGAAGGCCATGATAGCCCGTGTGGCCCCGAGTGATGCTCGTGTGCTCATCTCAGGAGAGTCGGGTACTGGCAAAGAACTCGTGGCGGCAGCCATCCACGCCCAGAGCCCCCGGCGCGAGAAGCCATTCGTGCGCGTGAACTGCGCGGCCATTCCGCGGGACTTGGTCGAGAGCGAGATGTTCGGCCACGAGCGCGGTGCCTTCACTGGCGCCACAGAGCGTCGCATCGGGCGCTTTGAGATGGCCCACACCGGCACGCTCTTGCTCGACGAAGTGGGCGAACTCTCCGCTGAGGCGCAGGCCAAGTTGCTGCGCGCCATCGAAGCGCGGGAGATCGAGCGCGTGGGTGGCGGTAGGCACATTCGCGTAGACGTGCGCGTGCTCGCCGCCACCAACAGAGACTTGGCGAAGGAAGTGCGCGAAGGCCGCTTCCGCGAGGATCTCTACTTCCGCTTGAACGTCATCCCGATATCGGTGCCGCCGCTGCGCGAGCATCCCGGGGACATTCCTGATCTCGTGCTGCACTTCGCGATGATTCATCGCCGCCGCAGCGGACAGCCTGCACCAGTGTGGACCGACGAAGCCGTGCAAGCGATGACGCGCTACCGCTGGCCGGGCAACGTTCGCGAACTCGCCAACATCGTTGAGCGGCTGGCGATTCTACACGCGGGGCGCGAGATCACGGCGGACGACGTACACGAAGTGTTGCCGGCTCTGGACATCGCAACGTCGGCGCCGGCAAGTCTTCCGGGCGCTGACCGATTGGAGATGGGACTGAGCGATCAACTCGATGACTACGAACGCCTGTTGATTCAACGCGCCTTGCAGGCGGCGAATGGAGTGGTGGCCGAGGCCGCACGTCGCTTGCTGACCGACCGTCCCAACCTGTATCGCCGGATGCGCCGACTCGGCATCAGCGGGGTAGAGTGACGCTATGAACCTCGTGGAGCGAATGATGCGAATGGTGAAGCTGGTCGCGCTGGTGCTTTTGATGCCACTTCTGTCGCCGCTCGAGGCGCAGGGACGCGGGGGCCCCATCGCGGAGGTGGCGGTTGCGACCTGGAACGCCGAGGGCACAACGCGGGTGATTGGGTCGTATGACGTGCCGGCAGGCCGAGAGGTGCGTGGCAACGTGGGTGTACTGAATGGTCCCGCAGTCATTGGTGGGCGCATTGACGGCACGCTGGTAGCCATCAATGCGGACGTCCGACTCGAGAGCGGTGCCGTGATCACGGGAAACGTCGTGATTGTGGGCGGCTCACTGCGCCGTGCCAATGGCGTGACCATCAGCGGTGATGTGCGGACGCAGGCGGAGTTACTCCGCTACTCCATGAATGGCGAGCTGATTGCAGCTGAGGATTTTGTTCCGGGCGACTGGCGTCCACGCATCGGCGGCAGGGACGATGATCGGCAGCGTCCGGCATACACGGACCTGTTCTTCGTGGCCGCGCGGACGTACAACCGCGTTGAAGGACTTCCCGTCACTGTCGGCCCGCGCTTCCGTCGCACGATGGATTGGGGCCGCATTCAGGTGGAGGCGTTCGGTGTGATGCGCACAGCGGAGCCTGTGCGCTGGGACCGTGGCACGATGGGCCACGATGCTCGCACCGAGCTGCGCGTGGGCCGAGGATATGGCCTGGTGTTGGGTGGACGGCTGTTTGACGTGATCGAGCCGATTGAGGCTTGGCAATTGCGCAATACGGAAGCCGGCTTGCTCACCTTCCTCGCCCACCGCGATCTGCGCGATCACTACGGACGTCACGGTGCCGAGGGCAGCATTGGCGGCCGCATCGGTGAAGAAGTGTCGCTGACGGTGGCGTTTGGATCTGAGCGTTGGCGTTCGGTGGGGGCGCGCAACCCGATTGCGTTGCGCAATGACCGGCAGGCCTGGCGCGTGAATCCCGAGGTTGATGAGGGTACAATCGATCTCATCTCGACGCGGTTCACGATCGACACGCGCGAACGCGTGCGCGCGCCGTGGCTCGGGGGATGGTTCATCTCGGCCGACGTGGAGCGAGGCCGTGGCACGCTGGCACGCACGCTGCCGCCCCTCGGAGGATTTGGCCCGCCAGCCGAGGTCACCTACACGCGTGGCTTTCTGGACGCACGGCGCTACACGAATCTCTCACCGGGCACTCAGCTGAACATCCGCATCGTCGCGGGCGGACAACTCGGCGGAAACGAGTTGCCGCAACAACGAAAGTTGTCGGTTGGCGGTCCGGGTTCGGTTGAAGGCTACGATTTCCGTCGAGCGCCGTTTGATGATGACGTCTTCACCTGTGGAGGCATTGCGACGATGCCGGGGAGCCCGACGCTCTGCGATCGCATCGGCTTGGGCCAGATCGAACTGCGTCAGGACTTCCATGTGGGTTGGGTGCGCACGGATCGGGACGATGATTGGTGGCGTCCGGGCTTCAACGGCCGCGGGCAGTGGGTGCTGTTCGCCGATGCCGGCCGCGGATGGACGGTGAGCGACGGCCCTCTGGAGACGCGTCAGGACAAGGGCATTCCGCCACTGAACACCTTCCGCAGTTCCATCGGCGTTGGCGTGGACTTTGGCGGGCTCGGCTTCTACTTGGCCAAGTCAGTCACGACCTCCCAGGAGCGCGTGAACTTCCTCATTCGATTGGGGCGGCGATTCTAAAATGACGTTCGGACCCGCACTCAGGTTGCTGCTCGCGGCGTTGACCTTCGGGTCATCGTTGGGCGGGAGCCTGCTTGCTGGGCAAACTCGGCCGCGCGTTGAGGTGCAGTTGCCGGCGCCGGCACAGCTCACCAGCGAGGGCCCCTTGGTGCGAGCGCGCGCCGTGCTGAGCGACGCGCGTATGCGTGAGCTGTTGGAGAATGGCTTCCCGGCACGCCTGAGCTACCGCGTGGAGCTGTGGTCAACCGAGCGCTTTGCGGATCAATTGCACCGCGCTGTGGAGTGGGAGGTGTTGGTGCGGTGGCGTGGTACGGACCAGCGTTATGAAGTGAGCCAGCGAGTGGGCGACCGCGTCCTCTCGTTGGGCAGCTTTGCGCGAATCGAAGACGCGGAAGCGGCAGTGGAACGTCCGCTGCGTGTGCCAATCACTTCGCCGACGCGAAACCGACGGTACTACTATCAAGCCGCACTCGAGGTCCGCACGCTAAGCGTGTCGGACTTAGACGAGGTGAATGCTTGGCTGCGCGGTGAGCTCACGCCAGCGGTGCGCGGCCAGCGGAATCCGGGCACGGCGCTCTCACGAGGCCTGCGCAACCTCACCACGCGGCTCCTTGGCGGCGAGCGCCGCGAGTACGCGGCGCGCACGGCAATCTTCAGACCTGCGCGTTAGCACAGGCGAGCAGACCTGCTGCTTAGATGGCCTGCGCCTCAGGCGGCAAGGTACCGCCGTTCTTCCGCTCCATGGCCTCGAGCTGGCGTACCACATCGCCACCGTAGAACAGCTTGATGTAGCGCGACTGCGTGGGCGTGAGCTTGCGCACCGCCCAAGAGAGATGCACAAAGTGCGGCTCCACTGGAGCGTGCGCGAGATGCATCCCGATTTCCGCCGCGAGATGATTCGCCTTCTTCGTGTTGCAGCTTGAGCAGGCCGTGACCACGTTGGTCCAGACGTTGAGGCCGCCACGTGAGATGGGCACCACGTGGTCGCGGGTGAGCGACTCGCGCGGACGCAACTCGTAGCTCGCACGATTGCAGTACTGGCAGCGGTAACCGTCGCGGGCGAAGAGGAAGGTGTTCGTCACCTGGCGGCGGAAGCGCCGCGGCACATGGACGAACTTGCGAAGGCGGATGACCACCGGACGCGGCACCGACATGCGCTCGGAGCGCACGGCCTTGCCCGTGTCCGCTTCGACGATCTCGGCCTTCCCATCGATCACCAGACGCAAGGCACGCTTGAGCGGCACCATCGTCAATGGTTCGAAGGACGCATTAAGCGCGAGACAGCCGACGGTCACATCTACCTCCTCAAGTGAGGGCTTCGAGTGAAAGCGACCGTCGCTCGACGGTCAACTCTGCTTCGGAGCCGGGGGGACCGGAGTGAGCCAACCTCTCGTATCAGGCGCTCGTCCGGTGGCAATCGCGAGGAATCGCTCTTGGATCGCATGGGTGACAGGGCCTCGCTTCCCCGCACCAATGGAACTCTTATCAATGCTGCGAATCGGCGTGATCTCGGCCGCCGTACCGGTGAAGAAGACCTCATCCGCGATGAGCAGAAACTCCCGTGGCATCAATAACTCCCGCACTTCATACCCCAAATCGCGCGCCATCGTAACAACTGCGTCGCGCGTGATGCCGTTGAGGATGCTCGCGGAGAGCGGCGCCGTGTAGAGGATGTTGTCGCGCACCACAAACAAATTCTCGCCGCTGCCCTCAGACACGTGCCCGTGCACGTCGAGCATGATGCCCTCGACGTAGCCATCGTTGCGTGCTTCCATCTTGGAGAGCTGCGAATTCAGATAGTTGCCGCCCGCCTTGGCCATCACCGGAAAAGTCCCCGGTGCGGCACGCCGCCAGCTGCTGATCGTCACATCCACGCCTTCCTCGAGTGCGTCCTTGCCGAGATAGGCGCCCCAGGTCCAGCAAATGACGAAGGTCTCAACCGGAGCATTCGTCGGTAGCACGCCCATCTCCTGCCCTGCACGCACCGCGAGCGGGCGGATGTAGCAGGCCTCGAGCCCGTTGGCGGCGATGGTGCTTGTCACCGCGTCGCAAAGCTCGTCCAGCGAGTACTTCATCGGCATCCGATAGATCTTGGCCGAGTCCTGAAAGCGCCGCATGTGCTCGCGGAGCCGGAATACAGCGCCACCGGTCGGCGTCTTGTAGGAACGAATGCCCTCAAAGATGCTCGAGCCGTAGTGAATCACATGGCTCATCACGTGCAGGTTGGCGTCGTCCCAAGGGACGAGGCTGCCATCACGCCAAATGAGCTGAGTTGCGCCGGAGCCGCGAGACAAATCTTTAGTGGACGGAAGACGGATGACGGATGACGGGAGTGGAGCTGTCATCCGGACCTTTGAACCTAAACCGAAGGTTGTTCGCGGCGCCACCGCTGAAGTCGCTCGGCGGTAGCCTGCACACGAGCTGAAACTGCGGAGTCGAAGCCTTTCACTGCTCCATCCCGATAAAGCTCTGTACCAGCGACAATCACGCGTGTGGTCGTTGGACGCGGACCGAAAACGAGGGCGGCATACGGATCAGTCACCGGGCCATGCTGCGGATGCATCGCGAAGGCCGCGATGTCCGCTTGCTTGCCCACCTCCAGCGAACCAATCTGCTCGTCGAGGTTTAAAGCCTCAGCACCGCCGAGGGTGGCGAGACGGAAGGCCTGCTTCGCCGTGATGAGGTCGTGCCGCCCGCTGATGGTGCGCTGGGCGAACGCGGCCAAGCGCGCCTCCTCGAGCAGATCCATGCGATCGTTGGAGGCCATTGAATCAGAGCCAAGCCCCACCTGTACGCCCGCCTGGGTCATGGCAGCGAGCGGGGCCACGCCGTGGCCGAACCAGGCGTTGGACGCCGGGCAGTGCGCCACACCAGAGCCGGCGCTGGCGATGCGCGCAATCACGCCCTCACTCACTCGCACAGCGTGAATCAGCAGCGTGTGGCGCTTGAGCAGATCGGCGCGCTCGATGATGGCCATCGGCTCCGAACCACGCGGCGTCACGTCAATGCCACGACCGCGGAGGAAGTTGGCGTAGTCGCCTTCACCTTCCGTCACCAAGCGCTGCTCCTCCGCACTTTCCGCGATGTGCACGGCCACTGGGATGCGGCGCTCCGCTGCGAGACGGGCGACGGCCGCGAAGAGCGCATCGCTGACCGAGTAGGGCGCATGCGGTGACACGCCCACATGGACCAAGTCCGTGGCGCGTTGCAGCATGGAGTTGATCTGGTCTGCAAGAAGCGCGAGATGCTTCTCCGCCACCTCGGGATCAGGCCCGAACACCTCGCGATACGCGATGCCACGCACGCCGAGCTGGCGCATGGCGTTGAACGCCGCCTCATTGGGCGCGGTGTCAGCAAAGGTCGTGGTGCCTGCTGCGATGCCTTCGGCCAAGCCAAGCAAGGCGGCGTCGAGGAGGTCCGCGTCAGTGAGCGTGGCGGAGGCCGCGGTCAGCGTGCGCACCCAAGTGAAGAAAGGCAGTCCGCCGAGCAAGCCACGCATCATGGTGAGACCCAGATGCGTGTGTGCGTTCACCAAGCCCGGCGTGAGGAAGGCGTCTCCAAGTTCCTCGTCGCTCCCACCAGCTGGCGCATGCACACGCTCGCCGACCCAGACGATGCGCTCGGCTTCCGTGATGACGCAGCCATTCTCAATCGGTGGCGATGCCACCGGGACCACCCAGCGCGCGTGCCAACGGACGCGCGCCGCCATCAGGGGACGATCCCACGTCGCGGGCATTCCTGAGTGGGTTCGGTTCCCGCGATGAAGTACTCGGTTCGTATCGCGTCCGAGATACATCCGAGGCCGGCGCGCAGGCCGGTGGCGGGATCGATCGGGACGGCAAGGATGCCCGAGGGGCGGGGCCAATCAGGTGGCGTTGGCTTCCGCTCGTAGACCTCGCGCATGAAGGCCGCCCAAGCCGGTGCCGCGAGGCGCCCGCCCTGTGCATTGGCCATGATCTCCTTCGGCTGGTCGAAGCCAATCCATACGCCAGCGACGAGGTCTGCCGTGAATCCCACGAACCAGACGTCCGTGTAATCGTTGGTGGTGCCGGTCTTCCCGCCCGCAGGCACGCGGAAGTTTTCCTGGTTCCACACGCGGGCGCCGGAGCCGCTGCGGATGACGTCGCGGAGCATGTCCGTCATGATCCAGGCTTCCTCGCGCGAGAGCACCTGGATACGCTGCGGATCGGCCTCGTAGAGCCTGCGGCCGTCGAGCGTCTCCACGCGCACGATTGGATTCGGCGGCACGCGCCAGCCAAGGTTTGCGAAGGTGGAGTAAGCAGCGACCATCTCGATGGGATACACGTCCGCCGAGCCCAACGCGATGGACGGGTAGGGCGGCACGCGTGTGGTGATGCCGAAGTTCTTGGCCATGTCTACCACTGCGCCCTCGCCGATTTCCATTGTGAGGCGAATAGCAGGGAGGTTACGTGAGAACATCACGGCGCGGCGCATTGTCACACGACCTTCGAACTTCATGTCGTAGTTCTGCGGCGTCCAGAGGGTGCCATCGAGCTGCGGCACCTCGATGGGCTCATCGTCAATGAGGTAGGCCGGCGATCGGCCCGAGCGTACCGCTGTTGCGTACACAATCGGCTTGAAGGTCGAGCCAGGCTGACGGGTGGCTCGCACCGCGCGATCGAACTTCGAATCGTCAAAATCACGGCCGCCAACGAGCGCGCGCACGCCGCCGCTGCGCGGGTCCAAGGCGACGAAGCTGGCCTGTAGGTAGGGCGAGTTGGCACCGCTGCCCACCACGTCCCCGCTCGCGGCGCGGGCCAAATAGGCCTCGTAGGTCTGGTGCGGGAAGTTTCCGAATGTGTTGGCCTCGATGGCGCGCAGTTGGCGTTCGACCGCGCGTTCAGCGGCGCCCTGCATGTCGAGGTCGAGCGTAGTCAGCACACGCAGACCGCTCTCGTACACCTGCTTGCCAAAGCGACGCTCGAGTTCGGCGCGCACCCACTCCACAAAGTACGGCGCGGGATCGCCGGCTCCGCGCGCTGCACGGTTCAGGCGCAAGGGATAGGCCTTAGCCACGCTAGCGTCGGCATCCGAAAGCGCACCAGCGCGGCGCATTAACTCGAGCACCGTGTTACGGCGCTGAATGGCACGGTCGGGGAAGCGGCGCGGGTTGTAGCGCGACGGCGCCTTGGGCAGGGCCGCGAGCATGGCGCCTTCGGCAACCGTGATTTCGCTGACCGGACGCCCGAAGTAGCGCTGCGAGGCGGCCTCAACACCATAGGCGCCGGCGCCGAGTGAAATCTGGTTCAGGTACAGCTCAAGAATCTTGTCTTTTGAAAGCGCTCCCTCGAGCTGACGCGCCACCTTGGCCTCGCGGAATTTGCGCACGAGGTTGTTGTAGGCCGAGCCCGCTTTGGAACGCGAAGGCAACTGCGCCGGGAAGATATTGCGCGCGAGCTGCATGGTGATGGTCGAGAAGCCTTCGGCGAAACCCATCGCGCGCGCATTGGCGATCACGGAGCCCAACACGCGGAAGTAGTCCACACCCGAGTGCTGGTAGTATCGCTTGTCTTCGGTGATGACGAAGGCGTCCGCCACGTGGCGCGGGATCTGGTCGAGCGTGACCACCGAGCGGCGCTCGAGGCCGATTTCGCCGATGAAGCGGCCGTCGACGGCGTAGAGCCGGGCCGGCTCGGAGGGTTTGTAGTCTACGAACTGCTCAATGCTCGGGCAGGTCTCGTCCGAGCAGAGGAACCAAGTCCACCAAGACGCGAAGACCAAGGCGAAAACGACGCCCAGCCCGCCGACAGCGAGCGCGAGGCGTGGAAGGTAGAAACGAAGCCGTGGGTACTTGGAGAGCACGCGGGAAAGCTAGTGGAGTGACTTCCCCTCCCGCGACCCGTAAATTGGCGGCATGACGACGCTCCCCAGCTCCCTGCACACTGAACTCCGTTGGCGCGGTCTGTTACACCAAGAGACCGAGGGCTGCGAAGCTCATCTCGCCAAGGGTCCGGTCACCGGCTACTGCGGCTTTGATCCCACGGCGGAGAGCCTGCACGTGGGCAACCTCGTGTCGCTGATGGGGCTGGTGCGCCTCGCGCGCGCCGGCCACCGAGCCGTCGCGCTCGTGGGCGGTGGCACGGCGATGATCGGTGACCCCTCGGGCAAGAGCGAGGAGCGGCCGATGCGCTCCACTGAGGAGATTGCGCACAACGCCGAGCTCATCTGGCAGCAGATTCAGCGAGTGGCGTCCAACGCACTCGGCGCCGAATCCCTTGGCCGCTTCGCCGTGCGCAACAACTCCGAGTGGCTGGGCGGGATTGGGCTGGTGGAGTTCCTGCGTGACACGGGTAAGCACTTCACCGTGAACTGGATGATGCAGAAGGACTCCGTAAAGACGCGTATGGAGACGGGCATCAGCTTCACGGAGTTCAGCTACATGCTGTTGCAGGCGTACGATTTCTCGCGCTTGCACGAGCACGATGGCGTGACGCTGCAGTTGGGTGGCAGCGATCAGTGGGGCAACATCACGGCCGGCACCGAATTGGTGCGCCGCACGCAGCGTGGCGAGGCGCACGGGCTGACGTTTCCGCTGCTGACGGACGCGCAGGGCAAGAAGTTCGGGAAAACGGAAGCGGGCGCGGTGTACCTCGATGCGCGGCTGACGAGCGTGTACAAGTTCTATCAGTTTTGGATCAATGCCGAAGACGCAGATGTGGGGCGTCTGCTGCGGACGTTCACGCTGCTCGGTCAATCAGAGATTGCCGAGATCGAGGCGGCGCACACTGCCGCGGCGCACGAGCGGGGGGCGCAAAAGCGCTTGGCGCGTGAGGTCACCTCGTTGATTCACGGCGCGGCGGCGGCTGAGCTGGCTGAGACTGTTTCACGCACGGTATTCGACAAAAAGGCTGAGGCCCATGCGCTCAGCGACGAAGTGTTTGCGATGTTGGCGGCGGAGATGCCGTCGGTGCGCCTCGCGCCCGCAGCTGAAGGAGTGGATGTGGTGGAGGTCCTCGCTCAGGCGTTCGCGCTTTCTAAGACCGCGGCGCGCAAGCTCGTGCAGCAAGGTGCGGTTTCGGTGAATGGCGCGAAGCTCGGCGCTGAGGCCACGCATGTGCCGGCGTCTGATGCGGTGCGAGGGCGCTGGATGCTCCTGCGGAAGGGTGCGCGGGAGATCGCGGTGGTTGATACGCGCGGCTGAACTGAGAAACCGCAGGCACGTTGCGGCGTAGTGAGCGCATCGCTCGCTCCCCTTGCTGAGATTGCGAATGCCGAACCGCTCGCGTGCCTTGCTCTCGATTGCAGTCGCCCTGACCGTTTGGTCTCTCCTGGTTTGGCAGCAACTGCACGACGGCGTCCCGTCTCACAGTTTCATGGCTCGTGATGACATGCCGAGCATCTCCAATTGGTGGGGCGGGCTCACGTTGCCGCTGCTGACGTGGCTTGCCCTCGGCAACACACAGTCGCGCATCGCCAAGGGACGCACGTCTGCGAAGGCGGCCTTGATGGGCGCAGTCGGAGCGGTGGTGTTCGGTGCGGTGCTCGCTACCGCCTTCTCGCTTGGATACTCTGAGATTCCGAACGTGCAGGTGCAACTGATTCCCCTACTGGCCCTAGCATTCCCGATTTACCGGGCAGAGTACATTCTAGGTTTCGTCCTCGCGATGAGTTACACCTTCGGCGGCGTACTCCCGCTCGTCATCGCGACGGTGTTCGCGCTGGGTGGCGCAGTGCTGTACTTGGCTCCACGTTGGATGATTCGACGCTTTGCGAGGAAAGTGTAGCTTCACGTCTCCATCAACTTGGATTCCATTGGCGCTTTCACGCCCCGTTCTCCTCGCAGTGGCAGCGCTCGTGGTGGGGGCAGGTGCGGGGATCGTCGCGTCGTCTAGTGACGCGGCCCCAACGCTGATTCGCTGGATTGAGCCGGCTGGCCTCATTTGGGTCGCCGCCATCCGGATGACGGTGATTCCCCTCGTGGTGGCTTCGCTCATTGTCGCCGTGGCCGACACGGATGCTCGCAGCATGGGGCGGCTCGGCATCCGTTCGCTCGGTGTTTTTTTGCTCTTGCTCAGCCTCGTTGCGACCTTCACGGCGCTCACGGCGCCGGCAGTGTTTGACCTCATCACCATTGACGCAACGGCCGCCGCGTCCTTGCGCGCCGACGTCGGCACGGGCGTCGCGCTACCCACGTTGCCTTCGTTTACCGATTGGCTCGTGAGCCTCGTGCCCGTGAATCCCATCGCTGCTGCTGCGAGTGGTGCGATGCTTCCACTGGTGGTGTTTACCATCGCCTTTGGTCTCGCGCTCGGACGCGTGGAAGCCGTCAAGCGCGAAGCCGTCGTTGGCGTATTCCGCGCCGTCGCGTCTGCTGTCACAGTGCTCATCGAGTGGATTCTCAAAGCCACGCCGCTCGGCGTACTCTCGCTCGCCTTCGTCGTGGCGGCGCGCATCGGCACGGCAGTGGTGGGCGCGGTGGCTTTCTATGTTGTGGTGTATGCGGCCTTCTTGATTGCCGCGACGCTGCTCGTGTACTTAGCCGTGGCCCTGCTCAGCCGCACGCGCGTCTCAACGTTTGCGCGAGCCATGCTACCCGCGCAGGTGGTGGCACTCACCACGCGCTCATCCATGGCCGCACTGCCAGCGATGGTGGTGGCCGCGGACCGTAGCCTCGCGTTGCCTTCCACGGCGTCGAGCTTCGGATTGCCCTTGGCCGTCTCGACGTTCCGTCTCAACCAAGCCGTGAGCTGGGTGGTGATGGCGCTGTTCGCGGCAAAGCTTTACGGCGTCGAGCTCAGCAACATCACCGTGATATCGCTGGCGGTCACGTCAGTATTGATGAGCTTCAGCGTGCCGGGCATTCCGAGCGCGAGCCTGTTCGTCGTTGCGCCCTTTTTTGGTGCGCTCGGTATTCCGGCGGAGGCCATCGGCGTGCTCATCGCACTTGACCTGCTGCCCGACCTGTTCAAGACCTTGCTAAACGTAACTGCGCAGCTCGGCGCCGTGACGATTGCGAGCGGCGGCAATCCGGCATCGGAGTTGCCGGCCTCCTCGCTGCCCTTGCGAGAAACGCCCTAGGTCACGAACGTGATACTGCTGGGTGCGGGTTCGGAGTTCTCCCCGTCGCCAACCGAGCGTCGCCGTGTACCTCAAGCGGATGCAGGATGTACTGAAAGTTGCCGCGGGCACTTTCGTGCTCGTGTCATTGGGCCTCCTGGGTGCGACGAGTCACCCGCTCGTCTCCACCATCTGGCCTGCAGCCGGATTCTCCCTCGCTGCTTTTCTGATTCGTGGCCGGTCCCTCGCGCCAGCCGTGGCGGTGGCTGCCGCGCTGGCCAATTGGATGCACGCCGCGCCCCTTCCCACCGCTGCAGTCTTGGGCGCGGCGAACGCGCTCGGTTCACTCGCGGCCGTCACAGTCCTACGCCGAGTGGGCTTCAACCACAGACTGGCATCCCTGCGCGATGGGCTGTTGCTCATCGCGTTTGGAGGGCTCCTAGGTCCGTTAGTCTCGGCCAGCGTCGGAGTGGCCGGGCTCAACCTCATCAATGACGTCGGTGCGGGCGCGGGGACTTGGTTGACTTGGTGGACAGGAGATGCGCTTGGTGTGCTCGCGTTTGGGCCGTGGTTCTTACAGACGCTACGGGACCACGAGCGCATCCGTCTGCAGGTGACGAAACACGGAGTCGCCGTGGCAAGCTTGGTAATCGCCGCGACCGTCGCCTCGATCATCGTAAGCACGCGACTCTCGTGGATTCTTTTTCTCGTCGTCGGCTGGCGCGCCGTGAGAGACGGAATGGTCGGAGCGGCGTCGGCGACGGTTCTCTCCGCAATCGTCGGCACAACGGTACTCCTCTTGGAAGGCACTGCGGGATCGCCGGAGCAGGCACAGGCCCTGGAGTTCAACCAATCGTTGTTATTGGGTCTCTCCGTGGCCGGGCTGCTTTTCTCCAGCTTCTGGCAACAGCACCTCGAGTCACTCGCTCGCCAGCAGCGGCTCGAACGCCTGCGCACCATCGGAGAGCAGCTGACGGGCTCCGGCAGCTGGGAATGGGAAACGAACACCGGCAAGCTCAGTTGGTCCGACGGTCTGCTTGCAATCTTCGGTCTCGAACGCCCTGCGTTTGGCGGACGAGTCGAGGACTTCACGGACCGACTGCATCCTGAAGACAAGCAGGCGGTAATGGACACGTTGCAGTCAGCGCTGGCCACTGGCGAGGGGTTCAGCTTTGAGGAGCGGATTCTCCGCGGGTCGGACGGCGAGACTCGAACGTTGGAGTCATTTGGCCGGGTGCAGTACGACGCGGACGGACATGCCGTACTCGTGGGTGCCTGCCTCGACGTTACCGAAAGGCGCGAGCAGGAGGTACAGTTACGTCGCACGCTCGGGCATCTGAGGGCCGTCATCGACTCCTCACCGTTGGCCATACTTGAATTGAGCCGCGATGCTCGCGTGCTCGCGTGGAATGCGAGCGCGGAACGCCTTTTCGGTTGGCGAGCGGACGAGATCGTCGGCGTCCAGAATCCACTCGTGCCTGCAGACGGTTGGCCGATATATGCGGAGGCCCTCGAGAAGGCTTTCGGCGGCGAGACCGTTGTTATAGGCGCACAGCGACGAATTTCCAAGAGCGGCGCGGATCTCATGGCGCGCGTCTCGCTTGCTCCGGTTCGCACCGGGCACGATGCCGTCGAGTCCGTCATTGCCATTCTCGAGGACGTGACGGCGCGCGCGAGACTTGAAGCCGAACTCCGCCGTTCGGAGGCCGACCTCCTCGACATCATTGATTCGGCCCCCGTCGGCATCTACCGCAAGACCCTTGATGGCGAATTGTTGATGGCAAATCGCGCGCTCGCGAACTTGCTCGGCTACTCGTCCCCTGAAGATCTATACGCGACAAGTAGGCGACAGGTGCTCTATCACGACCCGGCGGAGCGAGAGCGGCTGTTCAGCGCCTTCGCCAGGGGAGCGCAATCCCTCGCTTCCGTGGTGGAGTTGCGGCGTAAGGACGGGTCGAGTGTCCGCGTGCAATGGGATGCCCGAGCGGTCCGTGACGTCGAGGGAAAGGTGCTGTGCCATGAGTGCTTTGTCCGCGACCTCACCGCCCGACTCAATGCCGAACGCGCCCTTCGCGAAAGCCGCGACAAGCTCTCGGAGCTATCGCGTCGCGTGATCATGGCCCAGGAAGCGGAGCGGCAATCCATCGCGCGAGGGCTGCACGACGAGATTGGGCAAACACTCACGGCCATTCGTCTCAGTCTCACCGCCTTGCAGGCGCGGCTGGGCGAAGATTCCCCGCCGCCAGAGTTGGAGGATGCCCTTGCCATGTCGGACTTGGCGGCGCGCAGCGTCCTTGAACTCTCGGTGGACCTCCGCCCGTCGGTCTTGGACGACATCGGACTTGAAGCCGCTCTACACTGGTACCTCCACCGATCCGCCGCACGCGCCGATATCGACGTCGCTTTTGAGTCGACACTTGGCGGGGCGCGGCTCGATTCCGCGATCGAGGTTTGCTGCTACCGAATTGCACAGGAGGCCATGACGAATGTGCTTCGCCACGCGTCAGCGCGGCACGTTGAAGTCTTGCTCCAGCGCAAGAATGGAAACCTCGTGTTCACCTTGAGGGACGACGGTACAGGATTCGATGTGGACGCGATGAGCAAAGCGCCGCACGAAGCGCGACTCGGACTGCTTGGCATGGCTGAACGCGCGGCGCTTCTCGCTGGCAGCGTTGACTTTCGCTCCGGCCCTGGTGGTACGCAAATGCTCCTCAGTATTCCCATAACGTCGACGGCACGCCCGGAAGACGCCGCGGAGTCAGCCTCATGATTCGAGTCATTCTTGCAGAGGACCACGCGTTGGTGCGAGCAGGCATCCGCTCAATCCTTGAGCTCACGGGGGACGTAGCCGTCATTGCAGAAGTTTCCGATGGTCTCGCCGCCGTCGAGGCTGTCGCTGCGTTGGCACCGGACGTGGCGATTCTGGATGTCTCGATGCCGCTATGTGGCGGTTTGGAGGCCTTGCGCCGAATCGTGGCCGAGCATCCTCGAACTCGCTGTCTGATGCTTACGGCGCATCGCAGCGATGAGTATGTCAGTGAAGCGCTCAAGTTGGGCGCGATGGGCTACGTTCTCAAAAGTGCGGATGTCGTCGAGTTTGGCCTCGCGCTTCGAGCCGTCGCTGCAGGTGAGAACTACCTGTCCCGCGGCCTTGCAGCAGAGCATCGGCTTTCCTCAGGCCAAGACTCGCGCAGCGCCCGCTCCTCCGAATGCATGCTGACACGTCGACAGCGTGACGTCTTACGCTTGATTGCCTCAGGCGCCAGCACAAAGCGGGCCGCAGCTGAACTCGGCTTGAGTCCAAAGACCGTGGAGGCGCATCGGAGCCAACTGATGGACCGCCTCGGGATTCGGGATGTTCCAGGCCTCGTCCGCTATGCAATTCTTCACGGACTGGTCGACCTGACGCACGATGCCGACGTTTAGGGAATTTCCTCAGGTGTCTTAAGGGAAACGCCTCGTGGTCGGGGCCTCGGTTCCAGCGCATCGTGCGGTGTGGAAGATTCCCCCCCGGCCATCACTTCGCCCAAGCGCACAGAACCCCCAGGTCGGTTCCGACTGACTTGGGTCCTGCCACTTGCCGTGGTGGTGGTGCTCGGGAGCACCGCCGGAGCCCTGGCGCTCGTCGCCAACGTGGAAGTGCGGCGCCTCGCCGAGGAAGCTGTGGGCGAGCGCTTACGTGCGCCGGTGGGCGAACTGGCGCGCGCTCTAGAGGTGAGTCCTCGGGCTCGACTGGCGGCCGTTCGAGACGCAGCCGACCATCGAGCCCTCTTGGCCTACCTGCGCGGCGACCGCCGCGCGGAGCCAGCCGCCCGCGCAGCGCTCCAAGAATTACAGAGAGAATCCAGTCAGGCCGACGGCATCGAACTGATTTCAAGAGACGGCGCCGTGATGCTCGCCGTCGAGGCGTCCGCGGATTCGCTGACGGTTCCGCCGGCACTTCGACGCGCTCCCAAATGGAACGAGGCTGATTCCACTGGCGCTTGGATCTCCGAGATACAGTTCGCCGACTCGATTCAGTGGATCGACTTAGCTGCGTCCGTGGGCGCCGCTGAGGATCCTGCAGGTTATGTGGTTCGGCGGCGGCGGCTGGTTCCCGCGAGCCGACAGACGGTGCGGCTGATCAACAATCTGATTGGGCAGGATTCGCGCTTTAGCGTCGGCAGTGCACCTACCGGCTGGTCGGATTTGCGAGGTGGACAGCTCGGCCCGAGCGCAGCGGTGTATCGAAGCGATTCCGCCCTTGTGTACAAAGCCGCGGACGGCCGCGAAATGTTCGGCCGCGGCACGAGAGTCGCTGGCACACCTTGGCACGTGTGGGTGGAAACACCAAGGGCGCTCGCGTTGGCCTCCACGCGGCCCTTTCTTAAGGAATTGCTCTGGGGTGGCCTATTGGTTGTCGCCATCGGTGCCGGATTCGGTACCATGCTCAGCCGTGCGCTCACCTCTCCCTTGACAGAGCTCACGACTGCAGCGGAGGCGGTGGCGAGCGGGGACCTGTCGCGACGCGTCACGGAAACGGGGCCGGCCGAAGTGGGGAGCCTGAGTCGCTCATTTAATAGAATGGCTGCGCAGATTGCGGAGAGTCGTCGCAGCCTTGAGGCCCGCGTCTCCGAGCGAACGGCCCAGCTGGAGACCCTGATCTCTCAGCTGTCAGAAAGCGAAGAGCGCTTTCGTCAGCTGGCGACTTCTACTCCTGATGCCATCATCATCAGCGATGGGGATGGGCGCATCTCGTACATCAATTCGGCTGGCGAGCGACTGTTTGGGTACGAACCCGGCGCCTTGCGCGGCCAGCCGGTGACCGTGCTGGTGCCGCCACATCACCGGAGTGCGCACGCGGAAGGGCACGGTCATTACATGCGCACCGGCGTTGGACGGGCGATGAATACTCTTCGCGAGGTGAGCGCGCTGCGCAGGGATGGTACCCTGTTTCCTGCCGAAATCAGCGTGACGGGATGGGCGCAGGGTAGTTCTCACGCGGTGGCAGCCATCCTCCGAGACATCACCGAGCGGCGAAGGCTCTCGGACAAGCTTGCCCAGCACGCGCAACAACTTGAGGAGGCGAACGCTGAGCTAGCGGCCTTTTCCTACTCGGTATCGCACGACCTTCGCGCGCCGCTGCGCAGCATTCACGGCTTCACCCAAGCCCTCTTGGAAGATCACTCGCCGCAGCTCAACAGCGAGGGCCAAAACTATGCCCGTCGGGTCAACAGCGCAGCGCAGCGGATGAGTCACCTGATTGACGACCTGCTCGAACTCTCGCGTGTCTCCCGTACCAGCCTCCTGCGTCAGCCCGTTGATCTCGTACCGCTCACCCTTAGCGCAATCGCTGAGCTTCGCCAGCACGAGCCTAGGCGCGAGGTTGACTTTCAACATCCCGAATCCTTACGCGTCGAGGGCGACGAACGCCTGTTGCGTCAGGTCATCCAGAACTTGGTGGAGAATGCGTGGAAGTTCACGGCGAAGGCGAGCGCTCCGAGAATCGAACTCTCGTATGAGACGAGCGGTGCCGATGTTGTCGTCACGTTCAAAGACAACGGTGTCGGATTTGATCCACGGTTCTCCAACAAGCTCTTTGGTGTCTTTCAACGCCTGCACAGTGAAGAGGAATTTCCGGGCACCGGCGTCGGGCTGGCGATCGTGCAGCGCATCGTGCACCGACACGGGGGCAAGGTGTGGGCGGAGAGCGCCGTCGGCAAAGGCGCCGCGTTTCATTTCACGCTCGGGACGGGAGAGGCAACGTCATGACCGAACGATTCCTGGACACCATCCTGCTCGTCGAGGACAACCTTGACGACCAAGAGCTCACCGCTCGTGCGATGCGACAGCACAACATTGCCAATCCATTGGTCGCGGTTTCCGATGGTGTGCAAGCGCTTGACTACCTCTTTCGGCGGGGTCGCTTTACGGAGCCTGGGTCGTCGCCACCGCCGCGAGTCGTGCTGTTGGACCTCAAGCTGCCCAAGGTGAGCGGCCTCGAGGTCTTGGAGGCGATTCGTGCTGATTCGCGAACGCGACTGCTCCCCGTCGTCGTGCTGACGTCCTCGGCTGAGGAGGCGGACATCGTGCGAAGCTACGGGCTAGGAGCAAACAGCTATGTGCGCAAGCCACTGGAGTTCCAAGAGTTCGCGCAAGCCGTGCGGTCGCTTGGCCTGTTCTGGCTCATTCTCAATGAACCACCCCCAAGGACTTTATGAGCGGCGCCATCAGCGTACTCTTGGTGGAGGACAACGCGAACGATGCGCTGCTGGTCGAGCGTGTCCTGCGCGCGGGGGGACTTCCCATCCGGACGAAGCGCGTCGATAGCGCGCCATCGCTGCGTGACGCGCTTGCTTCGGATCGCTGGGAACTCGTGCTTTGCGACTATGACTTGCCCGGGTTCACCGGCCCTGATGCCTTGCAGATCGTGAAGGAACACGACGCTGAGGTTCCGGTGATCTTTGTGTCTGGCTCGATGGGCGAGGAATACGCCGTTGCGGCAATGCGGGCCGGCGCGCACGACTATGTGCTCAAGCAGCATATGCATCGCCTGGTCCCGGCCGCGGAGCGCGAGTTGCGCGACGCAAGAATCCGACGGAAGGGTCGCGCCACTGAGTTCGCGCTGCGAGCGAGTCAGATGCGCTTTCGGCGCGTCTACGAGAGCAACGTCGTAGGAATCGCCTTTTGGGATGCCGCATACCGCATCGTGGATGCGAACGACGCTTTTCTGGACATGATTGGCTTTACTCGACAGCAGCTGAACGACGGATCGCTGGACTGGGTGCGGGCAACCCCCGCGGCATTCGCGGCGGCAGATCAGGCTGCGGTCGCGTCGCTGACGGCAACGGGCAGTTGCCCACCATACCGAAAGGAATTTCTACACCCCTCCGGGCGGCGAGTGTCCGTGTTGATGTCAGCGTCGCGCTTGGAGGGCTCCGAGTTCGCCGGCGTCGCCATCGCCGTGGATATCTCCGGGGAGATGCGAGCCGAGCGGCAGAGGTCTGAAGCCCAAGCGCTCATTTCGGCCATGGTGGAATCCACGCCGTTGCCGATGATTGTCCTTGATGCCGATGGCTGCGTTCAGTTGTGGAACCCCGCTGCAGAAACGGTCTTCGGGTGGTCATCGGAGCAGTGTGTAGGCCAGGCGCTCCCGTTCGTCACCGTGGATGACCGTGGCGAACAGGTCGCGCTGAGCGCGGTCGAGTCTCCCGAACTGCGGCACCAGATTCGCGAGGTGTTCACCACGAACAACCAAGGCCAGCCGCTCGTGATCGAGGTGCACCTCTCCCCGACTTGCGACGCCGACGGAATTCCAAATGGCACTGCAGTTGTTGTCCGCGACCTCACGGAAAGCCGACGAATGGAGTCGCAGCTGCGCCAATCCCAGAAAATGCAAGTCGTGGGAAACCTTGCCAGTGGAATTGCCCACGACTTCAACAATTTGCTTTCCGTCATCACCCTCAGCGTAGAGCTCGCATTGGACGACATCGGAAACACGACACCCGTGGCGGTCGACCTGCAAACTGCGCGGGACGCTGCCTACCGCGGGGCCGGGTTGACCAGTCAATTGCTCGGGTTCAGCCGCCCCAGCAGTGGCACACGCACCATCGTCGACCTGACAGTGGTGCTACACGACGTCGGACAGATGCTCATCCGGCTGCTTGGCAATCCCGATATCCGCCTCTCGGTTGCAGAGTCGAAGGCGCCCGTCAGAATCCGCGCAGACAAGGGAAATATCGAACAGATACTGCTGAACCTGGCGATAAACGCGCGCGATGCGATGCCTGCGGGCGGTATGCTCTCACTGGGCTTGCGGACGAAAGACTTGGATGGCGTCGTTCACGCGGAGCTCTCTGTCAATGACACCGGAATCGGTATTCCTGAGAGCCTGACCGAGAAGGTGTTCGAACCGTTCTTCACGACAAAGGAGAGTGGTCGTGGCACGGGATTGGGGCTCGCGATGGTCCGCGATCTCGTCCTGAAGAACGGCGGTACGATCGAACTGCGCAGCGCCGTTGGGCTCGGTTCGACCTTTCTGTTGCGGTTTCCGCTCGTCGATGCGGCGAGTGAGGAAGCGATAGTTGATTCTCCATCAGTAGCCAGACCAGGCGCAGGGGTCACGGTGCTCCTCGTGGATGATGATCCACTCATCCGTCGAATCTCCGAGCGGCTGATCAGGCGGCTCGGTCACGCCGTCGTCACCGCCGCCAATGGACACGAGGCCGCACGCGCTTTCAGTCAGAACGACCCAACGCCTCAGCTGGTCGTGACGGACCTTGACATGCCCGGCATGCGCGGTGAGGAACTCGCCGCCCATCTGCGCGCCGTCTGCCCCCAGGTGCCGGTATTGTTTGTTTCGGGCGCCAAAGGCAGCGACGAACTGAACGCGTTCCTCCACGCGGGAAACTCGGAGTTCCTCGCGAAGCCCTTCCGAGAGATCGATCTCAACGGGGCGATCAATCGCCTGCTTCGTGTGCCGCGGTGAATGTCACCGGGCAGCCTCGGCGCCGTAACCGTTGCGCCCGGCGCTGCTCAGGCGCCGGTTACGGCGCCTCAGTATGGAACGTGAGCCCCTGCTCCACGCCCTTCTCCTGGGCCCATCGCAGGCGCCACTCATCGCGGAACACGAGTACGCGATTGTCCTTGGAGTCTACGAGCAACGTCATATCTTGCGCCTCACCTAAGCGAGTGATGACATCCTCGGGTCCCGTCACCCAGCGCGGAAAGCGATAGGGCAAGTTGTCGAGCGTGCAGGGCGCGCCGTACTCGTTCTCGAGCCGGTGCACCATGACGTCGAACTGCAGCATACCAACCGCGCCAACAATCGGCACGGGACCCATCGCCGACTCGGCGAAGAAGGCCTGCGCCGCGCCTTCATCCGACAATTCTCGCAGTCCCTTGTCGAGCGCCTTGCGACGCAATGGGTCCTTGGAGAGGATGCGCGCGAAGTGCTGCGGCGCGAACCGTGGAATGCCCACGTACTCAAGCAGCTTTCCACCGGGGGCCTTGGGCGCACCGTTGGCGGCCAGCGTATCGCCAATGCGCAGGCTGCCGCGATCATGCACCCCGACGACATCACCAGGCAAGGCTTCTTCGGCGAAGGCGCGCTCTCGTCCGAGGAACTGCTGGGGCGGTGCGAGTTTGAAGGTTTTGCCAGTGCGCACGTGCGTGACCTCGAGGCCCGCCGTGTAGCGACCGCTGCACACGCGCAGGAAGGCCACGCGGTCGCGATGCCGCGGATCCATGTTGGCCTGCACCTTGAACACGAATGCCGTGAACACTTCCTCCGAGGGCTCAATCACGCCGGCATTGCTCTCGCGTCCCACCGGGCTCGGCGCGATGGGCAGAAAGTCTTCGAGGAACGGCTCAACGCCAAAGTTGGTCAGCGCCGACGCGAAGTACACCGGCGTCATCTCGCCACTGATGATGGCAGCAGGATCAAACTCGTGACCGGCCATGTCGAGCAGTTCGATGTCGTGCGCGAGCTTCTCCACCGCCTGCAGCGCTTCGTCCGTACCGCCGAGCGCATCGAGCAAGGCGGTGTCGTCGGGGCCGGTGAGTTGCAGCGTCCTGGTCTCGACCTTGTCCGCGCCGTGCCGCTCGTCCCGCTCAAACAGGAACGCGCGCTTGTGGCGACGGTCATACACCCCGCGGAACTGCGTGCCGAGCACCGGATCGCTCATGTGGATCGGCCAGTGCGCGGCGACGGCGATGATGCCGAGGTCGGCTTCTAGGTCGGAGATGAGCTTGAGCGGATCTTCGCCGTAGCGGTCGCACTTATTGACCACCGTGAAGATCGGCATACGACGACGCCGGCAAACGTCGAACAGCTGCCGCGTGCGCTCTTCCACGCCCTTACGGTTGTCGAGCAGCATCACGACCGAGTCGGCAGCAACGAGCGTGCGGAAGGTGTCTTCGCCGAAGTCGGCGTGGCCTGGCGTATCGAGCAGGTTGACGGCGAAACCGCGATACTCGAACTGCAGCACCGAGCTCGTGACCGAGATGCCGCGTTCCTGCTCGAGGGCCATCCAGTCGGAAGTGGCGTGGCGTTGGGCCTTACGCGCCTTCACGGAGCCGGCCTGATGAATAGCGCCGCCGTAGAGCAGCAGCTTCTCCGTCAGCGTGGTCTTGCCGGCGTCGGGATGCGAGATGATGGCGAAGGTGCGCCGGCGCGCGATCTGGTCGGCGAGCGGGGCAGTGCTGATGGCGGGGGCGGTCACCTGTCAAATCTAACGAGGCCTACTCATCCTCTGTTTGCTTAGCCAAGCCTATTGCCGCGAGATGTCCCGCCCCGCACATTCTGGCGTCCTTAAATGGAGCCGACATGCGGATGACAAGGTGTGCACCCCTTATTCTCGCCACGCTCGCCGTCACGGCCTGCGCCGAATCTGCAGTCGTCATCAGTGCGTCCGTAGTCCGGAGCGACTCCGCGGGACGCTCAATCGTTTCGCTCGAGGACAGCCTCGGTTCGTACGCGGAGATTACCGCAACGGATACCGTCGTGTTGAAGGGCGCACCGGAAGACCTCTTCGCCAACAATCCGCAGATGATGATTCCACTGCGCGATGGGCGGACGCTGGTCAGCGACGGCAATCTCGTCGCGAGCTTCGATTCGGCGGGCGCCTTCGTGGGCGTTGCGATGCCTCAGGGCCGGGGCCCGGGCGAAGTCGCTTCGCTCTCCGCCCTTTGGCAGTCGCCCGATGATTCACTGTGGGTCGCGGACATTTCGGCGGGTCGGCTTTCGCGACTCGGAACGGATCTGCGCTTTGCACGGAGCACGCCGTACCCGCGGTTCACCGACAAGAGTGGACTGTCGGTGTGGACTGGACTCAGCGGAGACACGCTGGCCGTAGCAGAGTTTGGCTTGGACGATGATGTCAAAGCTCCAGGTCTCTTCCCTATCAATTACCGGCTCGGCACGCTGATCATTGGCAGTGACAAACCGTCTCTTGGCGATCCAAGGCAGTTCGGTGTTTCGGAGCGCCTGCCGGACGGCGTGCTACCGCGCGGCTACACCATCGGCCAACCATTCGCGCCAAATGCGCAGTGGCGCGCGTATGGGCGTTGCATGGTGTATGGATATCCCGAACGCTGGGAACTGCGGATCGAGGCGCCAGACAGCAGCGGCGCGTTCACGACCGTCGCATACGTACGCGCGCCGAGAGACTCCGGGACGGTGGTCACCGCGCAACGCAAGGAACAGTACATCGTCGAAACGATGGCTCGCATGCCGCAGAACAGTGAGTTCCCACGCGCACAATTCGAGCGTGCGCTGCGCGAGCACGTGAGCTTCCCCGCTCGACTCCCAAGCTTCGGCCGCGTGCTCACCAGCGCGGACGGTGCCATCTGGGTGCAGAGATTTCGCGAGTCGGCGCAGCGCGAACCGGACCAGTGGACCATCGTGGACGTTCACGGCACTCGTGCTTGGCGCCTACAATTACGAATCGGTTCGCGATTGCTCGCGGTGCGCCCGCAAGGCGCACTGGTAACGACCCGTGACGCAGACGACGTAGAGACGCAGGCGTGGTGGGTACTGCCGCAGCTAGATGGCCTGCGTCCGATTCCCGAGTGCCGTAGCGAGCGCTGATCGCTCGTGCACCGCCTTTGAAGCGCGCTCTAAGCGCCGAGGGCGTCCGCAACGCGCAGCAAGTCGCCTGGCAGGTTGTGAAAATGCGGCGCCAAGCGAATCGCACCCTCGCGCACCGAATGCACCACGCCGGCAGCCCGGAGCCGCCCTGAGTCCGCCGCGACGTCGGGCGTACGGAACGCGACAATCGCGCCCCGTCTCTCGTCCTCCGGCCGCGTGAGCAAGCTGAAGCCACGCGAGGCCACCCAGTTCCACAACTCTCCGCTCAGCCCCAGCACATAGTCCTGGATGTTTCGCGGCCCAATCTCGAGCATCAGCTCAAGCGTGCCATTCAATCCCACGAAATCCTGAATAGGCAGCGATCCCACTTCAAAGCGCTGTGCATCACTCCGCCACGCCGGGTCGTAGTCCAGGAAGCGCCCGAAGTCACCGGCACTCGCCTGCGAGAGCCAACCGGTGGCCGGCGGCTCCAACTGCTCAATGAGTTCCTTCCGCACATAAGCGAAGGCTGCACCCCAAGGGGAGCACAGCCACTTCTGTGCACCGCATGACAGGATGTCCACGGGCATCGTGCGGACATCGAACACGCAGGGCCCCAGGCCTTGGATGGCGTCGAGCGCAAACCAGATCCCGCGCTTACGGCAGGCCGCACCAATAGTAGCCGCGTCAATCTTATACCCACTCCAGAACGACACCCAACTCAGCGCCACACACTTTACGCGGGGGTCGGTCTCGATGCGCTTGAGAATCGCGGCTTCATCAATCTCCAATCCCGCCATTGGCAACAACTCAAAGGCAAACCCGCGCGACTTGGACGCCGACATCCAGGGATACACGTTGGCCGGGAACTCACCCTCGGAACCGAGCACGATGTCGCCGGGCCCAAGCGGGAGTGCGTAGGCCGCGAGGTTCACGCCCCAGCTCGTGTTCGTGGTGAGCGCAATCTCCTCAGCGCTCGCGCCAATCAACTGCGCAATCAACGCGCGCGAGCGATCCAGCACCGGGAAGAAATCCCCGGCCCCCATCGCGTGCATCTCGGCGCGCTTGTCGTTGTAGGCCGCCACGGCATCGCGCGCGCGCTGGGGAATAACTCCGAGGCTGGCGTGATCGAAGTGCACGGCCTCGCCACGCGCTTCCCAAGGGTACTCGCGCCGGCGGACGGACTCGACGTCGTAGGGATACGCCATCAATGGCGACCAATCGCTGAACGCATCACGGCTCTCGCAAGTGGGGGGGCGTATCAGGTGGCTGACGTTTCCAACGACGATGCTGCCAGAAGTACTGCTCCGGGTGCTCGCGCACGCAGTCTTCGATGGCCTTCGTGTAGTTGCGCACCGTGTCGTCCACGTCTCGCTCGCGGTCGCCGCTCTCGGCAAGCGGCACCGCGCGCACGATGAAACGATACGAGAGATCGCTTTGGCGAATGGCCGCAACGAAGAGCATCGGCAAGCGACCACGCAGCGCGAACACCGCGGCACCACGTGGCGTCTTGGCGGGCCGGCCGAAGAAGTCCACGAATGTGGACGCGAGACCGAGTGCGCCTTGATCGGACAGGAACCCGACCGCACGTCCATCGCGAAAGGCACGAGGAATGGCGCGGACGGCCTCGTCGTCAAACAGCACGCGCATCCCGAAACGCTCACGCGTGCGCCTAAAGAAGCCATCGCTGAGCGGATTGGCCATGTGCATAGCGATGGCATCCACTGGGACGCCACGCGCCGACATATACGCCGCGGACAGCTCCCAGCTCCCGATGTGTCCGCTCACAAGTACGACACCCCGACCTTCGGCGAGCGCGGCCTCCAGCAACTCCCAGTTCTCGGCGCCCGAGAACGCCGCCAGCACCGTCTCCTTGGGTTCGCGAGACAGCAAAATGCTTTCGATGGTCACGCGGCCCAGCCCACGGTAGGACTCGCGCGCAATCTGCTTCACGCGCGCATCCGAGATATCAGGAAAGGCCGCGCGCACATAGCGCTCCACTCGATCCGCGCGCACACGAAAGGGCGAGTAGCCGAGCCCGCCGAGGAAGGCCCCGAAGTTGGACGCCGTCTTCCAACTGAAGGGCCTCAGGAGCGTCCCAATCAGGCGCAGTAGCCCATACTCCGCGCGCTGGGTCATCGTCGGCGGCTTCACCACGCGGCCCTTCACCGCAGCGACAACGGGAGCTGGCGACTCAGCCATCACTGCGCTCGCGACGCTCCTGAAGCGCGTGAAGCCGGGCGTAGGCTCCGCCACGTGCGAGGAGTTCGTCGTGCGTACCGCGCTCCACGATGCGCCCCGCTTCCATCACGAGAATCTGCGTGGCGTGGACGATGGTGCTCAGGCGATGGGCAATCACGAATGTCGTACGGCCAGCCAGCAGGCGGTCCAGCGCCTCCTGCACGAGCCGCTCGCTCTCGGTATCGAGCGCCGAGGTCGCTTCGTCGAGAATTAAGATTGGCGGGTCGGTCAGCAGCGCACGTGCAATGGCCAATCGCTGACGCTGGCCGCCTGACAAGCGCGTGCCGCGCTCGCCAAGAGCCGTCTCATACCCCTCAGGCAGGGCCGCGATGAACTCATGCGCATTCGCCGCGCGCGCCGCTACTTCAACTTGGGCCTGTGTGTACTGGGCCTCCGCGCCGTAGGCGATGTTCGCGCGCACGGAGTCATTGAAGAGCACCGTGTCCTGCGACACGATGCCAGTCAGACGCCGCAGCGAGGGAAGCGTGATATCACCCAAGGACACACCATCGAGCGTGATGCGGCCCGCCGTCGGTGCAATGAAGCGTGGAATCAGATCCACCAGTGTGCTCTTCCCCGCTCCGCTGGCCCCCACGAGCGCAATCACATCGCCGCGCCGAGCTGTGAAGGTCACGTCGTTTAACACCGCAGTGCCGTCGTACGCGAAGCCCACGCTCTCAAACCTCAGTTCGCGCTCAAGCGCCTTCACTTCGCGTGTCCCGGTGTCTGCCTGTGCTTCCGTGGGCTGATCCAACACCTCGAACAGACGCTCTGCGGCCGCCAATGATTGCTGGGCGGTCGTCGGCGCCTGTGACATTTGCTTGAGCGGTTGCAGCAGACGCATGACCAGCACCATGAAGGTGATGAGCGTGCCGCCATCCATTCCGCCACCTTGCAGGACTTCACGCGCGCCGAGCCAGAGCACCGCCACCGCGACGATGGTGCCGAGCACTTCCGTGAGCGGGGCGCTGAGCAACGAGAGACGTTGAATCCGTGTCATCCCTTTTGAATAGCGTGCCGATGCGCCAAGAAAGCGGCCGTCTTCGTATGGCTCGCCGCGAAAAGACTTGACCAAGCGAATGCCGCTGATGACTTCCTGGAGCACGCTCGTAATCTCACCGTATTCGGCGCGCAAGCGGCGGTGTCCTTTACGCAACTTGCGCAGCAGCGGCTGCAGGAATCCAATGATGAGCGGCGCCACCACGAGCGCATACAGCGTGAGCCGCGGCGACATCGTGTAGAGGATCCAGACCGTGACGACGAGTTGCGCGGCATTCTGGATGGTGCGGGTTGCCACTTCGGCGAGAATCGCCTTTGTCTGTTCCGTGTCCGTCAGGATGCGGGCAATGATCTGCCCCGTTTTGGTGCGCGAGAACCATCCCAGCGGCAAGCGCTGCATGTGCGAGAACACGGCCGCGCGCAGATCGCGCGTGATGTATTCCTGCAGCGAGGCGCCGAGTTGTCCGCCGGCCCAAAGGAAGACGTTCTTGAGCGTGACCATGGCGATGATCACGAGGATCACGCCGCGCAGCGAACCCAAGGGGTCGCCTTCCACGAGGAAGGCGCCGACCAGTCGCTCTTGGGCCACCGTGAGCCAGCCCATGTCCTGTACCACCGCGCTGGACAGGCGGAACAGCGTGTTCAGGAAGGGAATGAGCAAGGTGAAGGCCACGCCGTCGAGTGCCGCGGCGATCACGTTGAACAGGATGTTGCCTGCGAGCCGCCACGTGTGCGGACGCAGGAAGACCAGCAGCCGGCGATACAGCCGCATCAGCGCGAGTCCTCTCGGGAGAGCTTTGGCAACATAGGGACGCAAGATAGCCCCTTCCCGGGGCGAGGACAGAGCGGCAAGTTGAGTTCATGGTGGACGCCCCAACCCCCTTCGCACCGCCGCGCGCGCTCTTCGCCTGCCCGGGGCTGGCGGCTGCCACTGGGCGCGCGCCCTTGGGCGGTGTTCGCGAGGCCTTGGCTGGGGCGATGATGGTGGCGAGGCTCGCCGATGGCATGCGCCTTCCCCATCCGCTCCCGGTAGAAACGCGACGCGCCCGAGCCGAGCAAATGAAGGGTTGGCTTTCGGCGCTCACGGTACCCGCAAAAACCCGAACCACCCTCCTCCGCGCGATTGTGGTCTCTGCTCAGGGCGACCGGGTGGGCATGGCCGAAGCACTGGCCGCGGTGACTGACGTCACGGCGGCACACCTGGACCGGGTAGCACGTTCAGAGTTGACGCGCCTCGCGGAGTTTCTTCGGCAGGATGCCATTGTGCTTGCCGGGGTCCCTGACTGAGCCGTAGGTTTGGGTGTTTGCCCTTCTGTATTAACTGAGGTTCCTGTGCGCCCCAACGACATTTCCCCGATATCCCGCGTGATGCGGCGAGTGGACCTTGCCTCGGACGGTCAACCGTCCACGGACTCGGTTCGCACGGGCTTTCCGAGCATCGATCGCTCGCTGGGTGGCGGACTGCGCCGCGGCGATCTCGTGGTGCTCGGTGGGGATGTGGGATCTGGGAAGTCAGCGCTTGGATTGGCGATGGCAGTCCGGATGGCGCAAGAGGGAACATCGGTAGCATTTCTCACGGGGGAGATGACGGCCGAACGCGTGATGGAGCGTGCCCTGGCGCTCGAGGGCCGGGTGCGCGTGGACGACCTTCGGAGCGGCAAGTTGGATGAGCTGACGCGGGCGACCGTCGGTGCGGCTGCCGTGCGTTTGCGTGACCGCTCACCAAAGGTGGAACACCTGCCCACGGCGTCTCTGGACGCGATGCGTTCGCGAATCAGGGAGCTGGCGTGCCAAGTGATTGTCGTTGATTCGCTGCAGGCCCTGGCAATTGGCGAGGGCCAGCAGGATGAATTACTTGCGCGGGCTGTGCGCGCGCTCAAGTCTGCGGCGCTCGACATGGACGTGACGGTGCTCGTGACGGCGCAGCTCCCAAAGTGGGAGCGCACGCGCCAAGACTCGCGACCGACCTTGGAAGATTTTGGTGCGCTCGGTTCGGTCAAACAGCACGCCGATGTTGTCCTCGCTATCTACCGCGAGGAGATGTACGCCCCGGGCTACGGTGTGGAGGGCGCAACGGAACTGTTGGTGCGCAAGAACCGCAACGGCACCATTGGGTATGTAGACCTGTATTTTTACAAACAGTGGCTCCGATTCGAAGACATGCTGGACCCCGACCGCTAGGAGTAATCGTGCGTCATTCTCGGTTCTTGTTTGCTGCCTTGTTGCTGACCCTCGCCGCTCCTGCCGCGGAGGCACAGCGGCGTGATCCTGTGGCTCGGCTCGAGGCGACGCGTGCGGCCAACCCGCGTAGCGTCGCGGCACTGCGCGCGCTCGGCGTGGCGTACTTCAAGGCGAATCGCTTTGCCGACGCTCGCGCTGTGTTGGACCAAGCGCGGCAACTCGATCCTCGCGACGGTGTGAGCTCGCTCTACGCCGGGCTCGCTGCCGAGGGCCAGCAGGATTTCGCGGGTGCCAAGGCTGCGTACAACGATTACCTGCGCAACGGCCGGTCGCGGCGCACGCGCACGGACATTCAGCGGCGCTTGGTCGCGCTTGCCCGAGTGGAAGTCGTGGCCGCGGCCAAGCTTGCCGTAGCCAACGAGGCCACACTCTCGCAGACACCCGGTGACCGACGCACGATTGCGGTGCCGCCCTTCAAGTTCAGCGGCCCGGACAACGCAACGCTCGCTCCCTTGGAGCGCGGTTTTGCCGAACTGATGATCACGGACCTCTCGCGATCGGCACAGCTCACGGTGGTGGAACGCGACCGCATGCAGGCGATTGCCGATGAAATTCGCCTTGGCGAGAGCGATCGCACCGACGCGACGAGCGCCGTGCGGGCGGGCAAGCTCATCCGCGCCGGCCGTCTCGTGAGCGGCTCGCTGGTGCAGTCGGGCCAGCAGCTGACGGTGGAATCGAACGTGATTGACGTGGCGACCTCGCAGTTGGTGGCGCCTGTGTCGGTCACGAACCAGCTCGACAACTTCTTCGTACTGCAAAAGCAGCTCGTGTTCCGCGTGTTTGAGCAGCTCGGCGTGACGCTCACCCCCGCCGAGCGCCAGTTGGTGGACCGCCAGGCGACCACGAACTTCAACGCGTTTCTCTCGTACAGCCGCGGCCTCTTAGCGGCTGACGACGGACGCTTCGAAGATGCGGCGCGCTACTTCCAGGAGGCGCGTTCGTTAGATCCGGGCTTCGGTGCGGCCGGGGTGCGCTTGCAGTCAGCTCAGCAGGCCGCGCTGGGAGCCGAGGTGTCGGCGGCCAGCATCGAAGGCGGCCTGAGCGGAAGTGAAAGTCAGACCGTCAGCAGTGCGACAAACGGCAACGTGACGCCGGCATCCGCACCAAACACGCTGAATGCCGTCTCGCAGAACGTGAATCCGCCCACGGTGACTCCGATCTCCAACACCACGTCGCCGACGCTGACGCCACCGCAGCCGCCGGCGACGGACCCTGCGAGCCAAGGCAGAGGCACCGACCAGCCAGCTACGCGCGTGGGCACCGTCGTCATCATCATCCGGAAGCCTTAACCGATGCGGTCTACCCTCGGACGTTGCTTGCTCGCCGTCTCGTTCGCTGCGTTGCCCGCTAGCCCATTGGCCGCGCAGTGGTATCAAACCGCATCGGTGCTGACGGCGCCGACTTTCACGACGCTCACCTTCGGATCGGGCGCCGCGTCGCGCTCGGTCTCGCAACTCGCGCTGCCCGTGGTGCTGTTGTTGCCCTTTGGTGAAAAGTTCTCGATGGACGTCTCGACCGCTTTTGCGTCATCGAGCGTCAAGACCGATGATTCGACCACCAGCGAGATCAGTGGACTCACCGACACGCAAATCCGCGCCAACTACCGCATCGGCTCCGATAACGTCCTGCTGACCGTCGGTATCAACCTCCCGACGGGGCAGTACTCCGTCCCCGAGGATCAGCAGGAAGCTGCCGGCCAAATCGGCAACGACTTCCTGTACTATCCGATCTCCTCGATGGGCAACGGCCTCGCGTTGACCGGCGGCGTGGCCTATGCGCGCCCGGTGGGCAATTGGAACCTTGGCCTCGGCGGCAGCGCGCGTAAATCAACGGAGTTCGCTGCCTTCACCATCGCCTCAAACGATTTCCGATTCACTCCCGCCGACGAGTATCGTGTGTCGCTCAATGCCGATCGCCCCGTTGGCGATGGTGCGCTCTCGCTCGGTGTGACCTACTCGATCTTCGGCGAGGACCTCGCGGACACGACGACGTACAGCACCGGCGACCGCTTGATTGCGACCATGGGATGGAACTTCCCCGTGAAGGGTGCGGATGTCTTTATCAGCGGCTGGAACCTGTACCGACTCGAGGGTGAAATCCTCGGCGCAGCGGCTCCCGCGGAAAACGTGGTCAACCTTTCGGGCGCGGTGAGCATTCCATTTGGCGAGTTCATCGTGCAACCCAACTTGGAAACGCGCCTGTGGCAGGTGGGCGGTGCGCGGGCCGGCAACCTGATTAATCTCGGCCTCCGCGTGCGAGTACCGATCGGATCGGTCGGCCTCTTCCCCCAAGTTGGCTACAGCTTCGGCAACCTGTACTCGGTAGCAGACGGCTCGGGGACGAAGGTGAGTGGGCTCAGGGCGAGTTTGACGCTACGGGTCAACTAGGACGGAAGACGGATGACGGATGCTGCAACGGCCGCCGGGGCACAGATGCCTCGGCGGCCGTTAGATTTCCAGAGTATCCCACGCCATTTGGCATCCGTCATCCGTCATCCGTCCTGAGCATTTCCAATGGCTGGCCACAGTAAATGGAAGCAAATCAAGCATTACAAAGCCGCCACCGATAAAAAGCGTGGTGCGCTGTTCACGAAGCTGTTGCGCGAAATCACGGTGGCGGCAAAGGCTGGTGGTGGAGATCCGGACGGCAACCCGCGTCTGCGTACGGCCATCGAAAACGCCAAGGCACAGTCCTGCCCCAAGGAGAACATTGAGCGCGCCGTAAAGAAGGGCACGGGCGAACTCGAGGGCGTGGAATACGTGGAGGCCGTGTACGAGGCTTACGGGCCCGGCGGCGTGGCGCTGATGATTCAGGCGCTGACCGACAATCCAACGCGTACGGTGGCCGATATTCGTGCCAAACTCTCGCGCGGCGGTGGCAACCTCGGCGCCGTCAACTCGGTGGCCTTTATGTTCGACCGCAAGGGCGAGATTTATCTGTCCGCTGAAGGCCGCACCGAAGACACGGTGATGGAGCAGGCCTTGGACGCTGGCGCCGAGGACTTCAGCGCTGCGGATGGGCAGTTTACTGTCACGACCGCGCCCGCCGATTTGCACGCCGTGAAGGAAGCCCTCGAGAAGATGGGACTGACAGCCACCGAAGCGGTGCTCACGTGGGTGCCGAAGAGCAGCACTCGCGTGGAGGGTGAGAACGCAACCGCGCTCATCAAGTTGCTCGAGGCCATTGAAGATCTCGATGACGTGCAGAAGGTAGACGCGAACTTCGATATGGATATGTCGGAGCTATCCGCTTGACTAAGAACGCCGGCGCGCGATGCTGATCCTCGGCATCGACCCCGGCACTGCGGTGACGGGCTATGGTGTAGTGCGTGCCGGATCTCCGCCGGTGCTCGTGGAATGCGGCGTGATTCGCACCAAGGCCGATGCTCCGTTGCCCAAGCGCTTGCACGACATCTCCGAAGGCGTGCGAGAATTGCTCGCGCGTCATATGCCGCAGGCGATGGCGGTGGAATCCGCGTTTTACGCCAAGAACGTGCGCACCACCCTCGTACTGGGCCACGCGCGAGGTGTCATTCTTCTCGCAGGCGAAGAGCTGGGTGTTGAGATTCATGAGTATTCGCCGGCCGAGATCAAGAAGGCCGTCGTCGGCACAGGTGCCGCAACCAAGACCCAGGTGCAGTTGATGGTGGCCACGCTACTCAGACTCAAAAGCCCGCCGCAACCCAGCGACGCCGCGGACGGAGTCGCTGCCGCGCTCACCTGCGCGATGCGGCTCGGCGCTGCTTGGAGAAAGCGATGATCTCACGTTTAGATGGCACGCTCGCGGCCTCGGGCCTCGATCGCATTGAGCTTCGCACAGCGGGCGGTGTCACCTACGAGGTGATGGTGCCGCTGGCCGTGCTGGAGTCGCTGCCTCGCATGGGTGGCGAGCTTGCTCTTCACACGGCCATGGTCGTGCGCGAGGATGCGACGACCCTCTATGGCTTCAGCAGCGCCGATGAGCGCAAGCTGTTCCTACGGCTGCTTGGCACCACGGGCGTCGGCCCTTCGCTCGCGATGAACCTGCTGAGCACGCTCACCGGCGAGCGGCTCGTGCGGGCCATCCGCGAGGAGGATCTCACGACACTCACTCGTGTGCCGCGGGTGGGGAAGAAGTTGGCCGAGCGCCTCATCCTGGAACTGCGCGACAAACTCGAAGGCGCAGTGGAGACGGCGGGTGCCGGCAAGGCACTGCCGAGCGGCGGCCCGAGCGCCGACGCCGTGCGCGCGCTGGTGGCCTTGGGCTACCAGGCCAGCGATGCAGAGCGTGCCGTCCGCATGTCATTGGATGGCGGCGCCAAGGGTGAGACCACCGCGGACCTGATTCGCCGATCACTCGCGGCGCTCGCGAAGTAGATTCCTCGCTATGTCGCGCACCGAAATCACCACGCCGGAGGCCCTCACCGATGAGTCGGTGGTGGAGCTGTCACTGCGGCCCCAGCGGCTCGAGGAGTTCATCGGCCAGGGGAAGGTGAAGGATGCCCTGCGCATCTACATTGATGCGGCCACGGCGCGTAAAGAACCACTTGATCACACCCTGCTATTTGGCCCGCCTGGCCTGGGCAAGACCACGCTGGCGGAGCTAATCGCGCGCGAAATGGGTGTGAACATTCACACGACCAGCGGACCAGCGCTGGAGAAGCCGGGCGATCTGGTGGGCACGCTCACCAACCTGCGCGCCGGCGACATCCTGTTCATTGACGAGATCCATCGCCTGAAGCCGGTGATTGATGAGTTTCTGTACCCGGCCATGGAAGACTCGAAGATTGACATCCGCTTGAGCGAAGGCCCCAAGGCGCAGACCATTACGATGCCGATTGAGCGGTTCACGCTCATTGGCGCGACGACGCGCTTGGGAATGCTCACCGCACCGCTGCGGGCACGTTTTGGTATTGAGCTCAGGCTCAACTACTACCCGGCAGATGAGATTGAAGAGATTGTGCATCGTACGGCCGTCGTGATCAATTCCACGGTTGATGCGGACGGAGCTAAGGAACTCGCGCGCCGTGCGCGTGGCACGCCACGTGTGGCGAACCGTCTGCTGCGTCGTGTGCGTGATTATGCGCAAGTAAAAGCCGATGGCCACATCACGCGCGCCGTGGCTCGTGAAGCGCTGGCCATGCTCGACGTGGATGAGTTCGGACTCGACGAGATGGATACGCGCGTGTTGCGCGCCATCATCGAGAAGTTCGACGGCGGTCCTGTCGGCGTGAGCACAATTGCCGCTGCCGTGGGCGAAGATGCCGACACGCTCGAGGAAGTGTACGAGCCTTTCCTTGTGCAACATGGCTTTCTGCAGCGCACGCCGCGCGGACGCGTGGCCAGCACGCAGGCCTACAAGCACCTAGGCTATCCGCCACCGAATCGTCCCAGTGACGCGCAGCCTGAGCTCTTCTAGCGCACGCTCGCCTGCGCACCATCGGCCACACAGGCGCGTTCACTCCATATGACTCGCGGCCTTCGGACCTCCGACTACAACTTCGCGCTACCACTCGAACGCATCGCGCAAACCCCCAGCGCGCGACGCGACGAAAGCCGTTTGATGGTGGTTGATCGCGCGAGTGGCGGCATTTCGCACCATGCCTTCAAGGATATCGCGCAGTACCTCGAGGCTGGCGATGCGCTGGTCCTCAACACCACGCGCGTCTTCAAGGCTCGGCTCCTAGGCACACGCGATTCCGGCGCGTCCGCGGAGGTTCTGCTTCTTCGAGAAGAACCAAGCGGAATGTGGGAAGCCATGGTCCAGCCGGGCAACAAGCTGAAGCCTGGGCGCATCGTCACGTTCTCGCCAGGCTTCGGCGCCGAGATGGGTGAACCCACCGAGCGTGGCACGCGGCTGGTGAGGCTCATGGTAGAAGGCGCGGCGGCAGGGGACCGCGACGCCGAGCGCGCCGCGATTGCCGTGCATGGTCACGTGCCGCTCCCGCCGTACATCGAGCGCGCGGATGCGCCGACGGATCTTGAGCGCTACCAGACGGTGTACGCGCGTCAAGAAGGCTCGGTGGCTGCCCCAACCGCTGGCCTGCACTTCACGCCAGAGCTACTCGCCACGCTGAGTGCGCAGGGCGTGCGACGCGCCGACGTACTGCTCCACGTGGGTGCCGGGACCTTCAAGCCAGTCGAGGCCGAGGATCCCGCGCAGCACGAAATGCACGAAGAGTGGTACGACGTTTCTGAGGAAACCGCCGCGCTGCTCGCCGAGACGCGCCGCGCCGGCAAGCGCATCTGCGCCGTGGGCACCACCGCGCTCCGGACGCTCGAAAGTGCTTGGCTTCCCGATGGCACATTCGCCTCAGGGAGCGCCGAGACGAAAATCTTCATTCGCCCGCCGGCCACGGTGCACTCCGCGGACGCGCTCGTGACGAACTTCCATCTGCCCCGCTCCACCCTACTCATGCTCGTTGCGGCCTTCGCGGGCTACGGGCTGATGATGGAAGCGTACGAGACCGCCATCCGGGAGGAGTACCGCTTCTACTCCTACGGCGATGCCATGCTCATTCTGTAGTTAGATTTCTCCCCGAGTAGTTCGCATCCGTCATCCGTCATCCGTCAAAAATGCCCATCTCGCTCTTCCTCCAAACTGCCGCCCCCGGCGCCGGTAGCACGAACATCGCCGCGTTTCTGTTCCAGATCGGCGCCATCTTCGCGATCTTCTACTTCCTGATGATCCGTCCGCAGCAGAAGCAGCGGAAGGCGCACGAAGCCGCCATCCTCGCGATGAAGAAGGGCGATCAGATCGTTACCGCGGGCGGCATTGTGGGCGAAGTGGTGCACATCAAGGAGACCACCGTCGGCACGCCGTCGCTCTCCGATCACATCACGGTGAAGAGCGCCGAGTCCAAGCTCGTTGTCGTTCGCAATCGCATCGCCTCTGTGGGCGGCAGCGAACCAGCCGCTTCGTAAGCTCCGATGGCCGTTCTGCCGATTACCATTCTCGGGGCGAATGTCCTGCGCCAGGTCACCACACCGGTGATCGAGGTGACAGACGAATTGCGCACGCTCGTGGCGAACATGTTCGAGACCATGCGCGCCGCCGACGGCGTGGGCCTCGCCGCGCCGCAAGTTGGGCGCACCGAACGCCTCTGCGTGGTGGAGGTCGGTGACGTGTCCGCCGCGTTGATCAACCCTGAGATCATTGCCCGCGAGGGCAAGATCCGCTGGGAAGAAGGCTGCCTCTCCATCCCAGAAATCTTCGGATGGGTGGAGCGCTCCGCCTACGTAAAGGTTCGCGCGATTGGCGTCGATGGCCAGCCGTTTGAACTTGAGGGTCGCGAGCTCCTCGCCGTGTGCATCCAGCACGAGATTGACCATTTGGATGGCAAGCTGTTCATTGACCATCTCAGCTTCTTAAATCGCCGCAAGGCGCTGAAGGAATGGGATGAGGAGAAGCTGAAGTATCCGGAGCTGCTCCGGGTGTTGAAGCCAGGGGATACGGATGAGCCTCGACCCGGACGGAAGACGGATGACGGAAGCGGCAAGGCAGCCAGCGGAGAGCACCACGACAGCATGTAGAGCACCTAGATTCAAAGGCGGGAGCGAATGCTCTCGCCTTTGTTTTTAGCTTCCATCATCCGTCTTCCGTCCAAGAACGTGCGCATAGCCTTCTTTGGCACTCCTGACTTTGCCACACCAGCGCTCCGTGCGCTCATTGGTGAAGGCCACGACGTCGTGTGCGTGGTGACGCAGCCGGATAGGCCGCAGGGGCGCTCGCGCTCGACGCTGGTGCCGCCGCCGGTAAAGGAGGTTGCACTCGAGGAAGGCATACCCGTGCTCCAGCCTGAGCGCCCGCGCGGCGAGGAATTTCTTGCTCAGCTCAAGAGCTACGAGCCAGATCTCACCGTAGTGGTGGCCTACGGCCACATCCTGCGCCAAGATGTCATTGACGTCGCGCCGAAGGGCACGGTGAACATCCACGCCTCGCTATTGCCGCGCTGGCGTGGTGCCGCGCCCATCCAAGCCGCCATCCTCGCCGGTGACGGAGAAACCGGCGTCAGTATTCAGCGCATGGTGCTCAAGCTTGATGCCGGCCCGGTGTTGCACGAAGTCCGCGTGTCCCTGCGCGAGGATATCACGGCGGGTGAACTCACCGAGGCGCTCAGCGAACTCGGCGCAGCGGCAATCATCGAGTACCTCACGCTGTTTGAAATCGGTGGCATCGCCGAGAAGCCGCAGGATGAATCCTTGGTCACGTTCGCAACCAAGATTGACCGCGACATGGCACGCCTCGATTTCCGGAAGCCTGCAGTGGAAGTCTCGCGCGCGATTCGTGCATTCGATCCCCGTCCTGGCGCCTGGGGCCTCGTCCGTGAGACGGAAACGCGGCTCTTTGGCGTGCGCGTTCTGCCTGACCGCCGCGGCGATGCCGGTGAGGTACTCGAGGTCGGTGAGATGGGCATGATCGTCGCCTGCGGCACTGGGGCCGTTGCCGTGGAGACCGTGCATCCGGCCGGTCGCCGACGCGTGGCCGCATTGGACTGGGCACAGGGACGTGGGGTGGCCGTCGGCGATTTTTGGGCGCTCCCCGAATAGCAATATCGACAGGCTCGGGGGCTCCCCCAACCGACTATCTTTCGTCGGTATGCCTAGCGCCCTCCTGCTCGTGACAGACGCCCGTATAGCCGCCGCCGATACGCTCCTTGAGCTTCGTGGTGGCTTGATGCTTGATGCTGCCTTTGATCGCCACGTCGCCGAGTTGGATGCGCGTGACCGTCGGTGGACGCAGGAACTCGTGTGGGGCATGCTGCGCAAGCGCGGTTGGATTGACCACCTGCTTGCACCGCGAGTGCGCGGGGGTATCGCACGGCTTGATGCGGACCTCGCAGATTTGCTCCGCCTCGGCGTCTATCAGCTCTTCTACATGGGCAGCGTGCCAGCGTATGCCGCCATTGCGCAGACGGTGGAGCTCGCCAAGCAGCGTCACGGCATCGGGGCGAGCAAGCTGGCGAATGCGGTGCTGCGCCGCTTAGATCGCGAGAAAGATTCTCTCGATGCCGCGCTGCCGGCTGATCCCGTTGAAGCGCTGTCGGTTGAGTACTCGCATCCCCGCTGGCTCGTCGCCCGTTGGGTGGCGCGCTGGGGGGCCGATGAAACGCGTGCGCTACTTGAAGCCAACAATCAGGAGGCGCCGCTCATTGTGCGTCCCTGGGGCGTGGTGCGCGAGCAGCTCGAAGCCATGCTCGAGGATTCGGGTGTGAGCGTGAGCGACGCTCCGCTCGTGGAAGACTCGCTCACACTCGCCCCTGGCACCACGCTCGCATCGCTTGGGGCATTTCAACAGGGACGCTTCTTCGTACAGGATCCGGCGGCCACGCTGGTGACGCGCTACGCCGCCATCCCCGCCGGTGCGACTGTTGCTGATCTCTGCGCCGCACCTGGCGGCAAGACGGTTGAGCTCTCGCGCACGGCCAAGCACGTCACGGCCGCGGACTCCAACGAGAATCGCATTGGCCGCGTGATTGAGACCATCGAGCGCTTGGATCTTGAGAACGTGGATCCCGTCGTCGCCGATGCACGTGACGGCACGCTGGGTCAGTTCGATGCCGTGCTCGTGGATGCTCCCTGCACGGGTACCGGCACCTTCCGCCGTCACCCTGATGCCCGTTGGCGTCTGCGCACGAGCGATCTTGCGGTGATGGCGGCCGCGCAGCGGGCCGTGCTCAGCGGTGCCGCCAAGAACGTGAAGCCCGGCGGCTTGCTCATCTACTCCACCTGCTCGCTCGAGCCCGAAGAAAACGACGTGCAGGTCGAATCCTTCCTCGTGGAACATCCGGGTTGGACGCTCGAACCGCCGCCAGTTGGCACCGTCTCTGATGCCGTGCTCGACGCGGGCCGTCTGCGTGTGCTGCCGCAGCGCCATGGCGCCGATGGATCGTTTGCGGCGCGTCTGCGCCGAGGAAACGACTGATGCCGTCTAAATCCGTGCGCATCGCGCCGTCCTTGCTCTCCGCTGATTTCGGCAAGCTCGCCGAAGACCTCGCCATGCTCGAGGCTGGCGGTGCGGATTGGTTGCATGTGGACGTAATGGACGGCGTGTTCGTGCCCAACCTCACCTTCGGCGCCAAAGTCATTGAGACCTGCAAGAAGCTCACGAAGCTTCCGCTGGACTGTCACTTGATGGTGGTGGAGCCAGAGAAGTATTTCGATTCCTTCGTGAAGGCGGGCGCAGACACCATCACGATTCACGTCGAGACAGCACCACACCTGCACCGTCAGGTGATGCGCATCAAGGAGCTCGGTGCCAAGGCTGGTGCCACACTGAACCCCAGCACCTCGCTCGAGACCCTGCGCGAGGTCGCGGCTGATCTTGACCTGTTGCTCATCATGAGCGTGAACCCTGGATTCGGTGGGCAGAAGTTCATCGAGGCCAGTGTTGACAAAATTGCCCGCGCTCGGCAACTGCTAAATGCCACGGGGTCGCGCGCGGTGTTGGAAGTAGACGGCGGCATTACGCGCGACACGATTGCCGCCTGCTGGAGAGCTGGTGCCGACACCTTCGTGGCTGGCAATGCCGTCTTTTCCGCCAAGGACCCCAAGGCGGAGATTGCTGCGCTGCGCACGCGCTGCACGGAGACGGTGTGAACAGTCGGAACATTCAGTGGATTATCATTGGGTCGTTGGTGACGCTTGTGGGCATCGGGCTTTTTTCCGCGCGCAAGCAACTCGCCGCCGAACTCTTCCCCATCCGCATTGGCAACGCGGCCCCGAGCTTCTCGGCGCTGCCTCTCGCGACGAACGCCACCGCAAAGACTATCGCTGACTATGATGGCGAAGTCGTCCTGCTCAACATCTGGGCGACCTGGTGCGGCCCCTGCCGCGTTGAGATGCCCTCGATGCAGCGCCTCGAGCAGCAACTCGGCCCCAAGGGCCTGCGCATCGTCGCGGTCAGCGTTGATGTGGCCGGCATGGAAGACGCCATCAAGCGCTTCACCGAAGAGATGAAGCTCAGCTTTGAAATCCTGCACAACGCGTCAGGCGACATCCAGCGTGTTTATCAGACCACCGGAGTTCCAGAGACGTTTATTATCGGGCGCGACGGCCGCCTGCGCCGCCGCGTGATTGGCGCGGACAACTGGGACAGCCCAGCGAACGTCGCGTACCTCGAGCGACTGCTCGCGGAGCCGCGGCCGCAGTGACGCGACGCGACCTGTGCAGCGTGACGCGCATGAGCTTGGCCGATACCCCGTGACAATGCGCATCCTTGGCATAGAGAGCTCCTGCGACGAAACCTCGGCGGCCGTCGTGAGCGGACCGTCGTCGCGGCCGACGCTCGAATCACTCGTGATTCTCTCGCAGGACGTGCACAGCGTGTTCGGTGGCGTGGTGCCCGAGATCGCCTCGCGCGAGCATCTCACGGCAATTGTGCCCGTAACCGAGCGCGCGCTGAAGGACGCCGGCACAACGCTCGAGCAGATTGACGCCATTGCCGTCACGCACGCGCCGGGGCTCGTCGGTGCGTTGCTGGTTGGCGTGAGTTATGCCAAAGCACTGGCCGCCGCGAGCGGCAAGCCGCTCATCGGCGTGCATCACATGGAAGGGCATCTCTTCGCAACAGCGCTCGAACATCCGGACGCCACGCCGCCGTTTACGGCCCTTCTTGTTTCCGGTGGCCACACGCTGCTCCTCGACGTTGCCGCCTGGGGCGAGTATCGCTTGCTGGGCCGCACCCGCGACGATGCCGCTGGCGAAGCCTTCGACAAAGCCGCCAAGTTGCTCGGCCTTCCCTACCCGGGCGGACGACACCTTGAGGCCCTCGCGCGCGACGGAGATGCGAAGCGATATCGCTTCACCAAGCCGATGCTGAACGCCGGCCAGAAGCTCGGCGATGCCGACTACTATGACGTGTCATTCAGCGGCCTGAAGACTGCCGTGCTGTTAGCTACTCAGCAGGCGGCGAGCCTCGAGGATGAGAAGCCGCACATCGCCCGCGGATTCCAAGATGCGCTGATCGGAACGCTGGTTGCCAAGACCCTGCGCGCCGCCAAGGCGCACGGCCGCAAGCGCATCGTGCTCGGTGGCGGCGTCGCCTGTAACAGCGCGTTGGTTCACGCCATGCGCGACGCCGCGGGCAACATCGGCGCCACGGTGTACGCACCCACGCCGCGCCTCGCTACAGACAACGCCGCAATGATCGCGGCAGCAGGCCTGTTCAGGGCCGAACGCGGCGAACGCTCAGATGCGACGCTGAATGCGTTCAGCTCGCTGCCAATCCCGGGAATGCGGACGGATGACGGATGACGGACGCTACTGCGTCTTGGTGTTAGCTTCCGTCATCCGTCATCCGTCCGACCTCAAGTCTCCCGTCCCACGTCTCAAGTCCGATGTATACTCATATTCCGTTTGCCTACGACTTCGGCCCCTTGCAGCTCACCGGCTTCGGCATCGCCATGCTGCTGGCCTTCGTGATTGGCCAGATGGTGGCGAGTGAGAATCTTGAGGCGCGTGGACACGACTCCGAGATCATGGGTGACGTCACCGTCGCGGCGGTCATTGGTGGCTTGCTAGGCGCCAAGCTCTACTACGCCATTCTTGTGGGTGATTTGGGCGCGGTCTTTAGCCGTGCGGGCTTTGTATTCTGGGGCGGCTTGATTGGCGGCATCGCGGCCACTGCGGGCACGATTCTGTACAAGAAGGCCAGCTTCGCGCAAGTCTCGGATGCCGCGGCTCCGGGCCTCGCTGCAGCGTACAGCGTGGGCCGCTCCGGTTGCTGGGCCGTTGGCGATGACTATGGCCGCGTGTGGGATGGTCCGCTCGCCGTGGCCTTCCCCAATGGAGCGCCGCCGAGCACCGTGGACAATCTCGTAGCCTTCGGCGCCAAGGGCTTGGAGGGAATGCCCGGCAATCAAGTACTCGCCGTGCATCCCACGCAGCTCTACGAGACGGCGATGGGGCTCGTGATGTTTTTCATTCTCTGGCGCATGCGCCACCACAAGCACGCCGCCGGCTGGCTCTTTGGCGCCTACTGCGTGCTGGCCGGTGCAGAGCGCTTTGTGGTAGAGATCTTTCGCGCCAAGGACGACCGCTTTTTCGGGCCGTTCACGATGGCGCAAATGATTGCCATCGGCTTCGTGCTGCTAGGTGTCACTTGGATGGCCATGCGCTCGCGCGTTGGTCCGGGCCGACCCGCCGTCTCAACCGCCTAAGCTCAACCGCCTATGTTCAGCGGACTGAGATTAGCGCGCAGACGGGCGCCTACTCCGCCTCGACCGCGACCGGCTCGCGAACCGGCACGGATGCACTAACGTTCGGAGCCCTGCGCGGCGCAGGCGCCGCGTCTGACTTCGTAAGCAGCGTGCGCCAGAGCGCATACAGCGCGAGCGCCAAGAGGATGCCCTGACCCACCAGGGTCTCCACGCTGGGGAAGATTCCGAGGAATCCGAGGTAGGGACCACCATCAATCGGCGTGATGGAAAGCACGTTGCCCTCCTGTAGTTCACGCAGGCCCTTGCCCATGAAGATGAACGCCAGCGTGTAGAGCATGGTGCTGGTCACGCCAAAGAATTGGCGCAGCGGCAGGCGCAGACCGAAGCGCTGGATGCCGAACCACACCGCCACGAGGCAGACGCTTCCGACCACGAAGCCGAGTGCCACGGGCGGAATCACGCTGGGCCCGCGCATGAACAGCGCTTGGTAAAACAGCGCGGTCTCGGCGCCTTCGCGGAAGACGGCAAGGAAAGCCACCACTGCCAGCGCAGAAGCGCGCGAGGAGCTGAGCGCCGCACCAAGCTGATCCTTGATGAAGGCCTGCCACTTCTGCGACTCCACCTTGGTGAGCATCCAGTAGCTCACCGAGAACAACACGGCCACGGCCACCAGCATGGTGGCGCCTTCAATCACCTCGCGGCTCGCGGGTGCGTTGGCGAGCACGGTCTTGAGCACCACGGCGAGCACGGCCGAGGCCAAGAGCCCCACGCCGGCGCCAGCCCAGATTTCACGCACGCGCTTCTGATTCCCCGTGCGCACGAGGAAGGCGATGATGGCACCCAAGATTAGGATAGCCTCGAAGCCTTCGCGCACGATAATCAGGAAGGACTCGACAAAGGCGCTCCAGACGGTCGGCTTGCGCGACGCGAGATCCACCATTTGCGGTAAGCCGCTGGCAATCTGCGAGCGCGCGTCCGCGGCAGACGCGATGTCGCGCTTGTTCACCGCGCCCTTGAAGTCCGCGAAGTGCCGCTCGAGCAGCGCGACAAGTCCAGGATCGCGAGTGCGGACCTGGGACTCCAGCGGCTCAAAGGCGACGTAGGCGTCGAAGGCCAAGTCACCAGCGGTGAGGTCACCCACGCGCACGCCTTCGATGGCACGATCCAGAATCGCCAGCACCTCGGTAGCGACCGTGGCAGGAGTGCGCTGAGGCGGCACCACGACTTGGGGATTGGCACGCAAAGCGGCGATTACGGCGTCAGCCTCGGCGCCCTGAAGCTTGGCGCCCGAGTCGAGGCCGAGCGCCACGTCACCAGCCGCGATGGCGGCAGCGAGTTGCACGTCGTGGCGCTCCGCGAGCCAGCCGAAGGTCTGGCCCTGCGGCGGCTCGCTGCCGTCACACCGTACGCAGTGGGCGGAGATCAACGCGCGCCCGCGTTCAACTTGATCGGCATTGGCGCGCAGGGTGGTGACATACGTGACGACGGCCCAACGCTGCTCGGGCGAGAGATCCGTAAAGCCGGCCATCGTCGTGCCGCGAACGCCCACGGACACCACGCGGTACATGAGGGCGGGCGTGACATCGGCAGTGATGCTGCGGTCAGCGAAGGCGGGCGGTGCAGGCGTGATACCAACGGCGGCGAAACCATCGCCGCCACCGGTGACACCGTGGCAGCTGGCGCAACGTTGCTCGTAGATGGCCTTGCCTTCCGCGAGGCTCACGGGCGACGTGGGATAATCGAGCGAGGCGTCGGGGCCGAGGACCTGCGTGAAGCGCTGCTGCAGATCGGCGAGCGCCGCGGGCGGGCGCTTTTGATTGACGCCGGCTCGCATCTCATCAATGAGAGCCGCGAGCTGCGGTGCGCGTGCATCGTTAACGCGATCAATCAGCGCGCGCGCATCAGTGAGAAAGGCGACGGCTTCGTCGTACTCCAACTGCAAGACGATGGTGCCGCGTGCATCCACGCCCTTCGCGTATTCATCGAGTGCAACGCCCACGATGTTTCCAAGGCGACGCGCCGGAGTGTCCTGTGCCGCGAGATTCGCAGGCGCGGTGAGGGCCGCCAAGAGGGCGGCGCTATAGATGAGAATCGTTCTCAAGTGCATCACACTAGGAAATAACAGCAATCCCGAGTGAAATGGAAGGCTTTGTCTAGCGTTCCAGAATTACGATTGCGCCGGCGGTCTCGTCCGTGTGGCTGAGGGTCAGGTGCACGCTGGTTACCCCCAGCTCCTGGGACCGCGATTCGGCCCGCCCAAAGAAGTACAGCACCGGAGGTCCTTCGCTGCCGCGGCGTACCTCCGCCTCCTTCCAGCCAATGAGCTTGGCGTCGTCGGAGCCGGTGAGTGCCTTGAATGACGCTTCTTTGGCCGCCAGGCGGGCCGCGAGGTGCATGGCAGGACGGGCGCGGGCAAAGGCGTACTCCTGCTCATGCTCGGTGAACAGCCGGTCGAGTGCCCGATTTTCCTTGCGGGCAATCATCTGCTCCACACGGGCAATGGACACGAGGTCAAAGCCGATGCCGACGATCACGGGCCGTGCTTCAGCACGCGGCGCCAGAACGCGCCGCGGCGGCCGCGGGGGTCGGCCAGCACGGGCAGCGAGAGTTCCCACCAGGCATCCGCCGCACGAAAGATCATGTGCAACTGCTCCACCCACTGGGCCCAGGCCGCCTGACGCGATTCCGCCTTGGCGAGGCGCAGAGTCTCGCCGCGCTCTTTGAGCAGCGCGAGTTCTCGCCACACTGGTGCGGCAAGGAGTTCGAGCTCCGCCGCCAGCGCCCGACGGTCCGGAAGCGACTTGGAGTGCCGCCGCTCAGCGAGCGAGGCGATCGCCCCGCGCCATCCACGCTCGAGCTTCCCGGCCTCGAAGGCGGCGATCTGCTGCTCCACGGAGCTCGCCTTGTGCGCCGCACGACGGGCCTCGAGGAGCGGCTTAAAAATCACGTCGTGATCCGAACCCGGCGCCGACGGCACCGCGAGGGCACGCAGCGAACGCGTGAACTCCGGGAGCGTAAACTCAGGCGTCATTCGCTGAGTAGCGATATTCGCCAGAGAGTTCGCGATCGCAGAGGGCCGCGCGCTCACCGGTGCGCGACTCAAACTTGAGCACGAAATCGGGCAAGCGTTCGGCCGTGAAGCGCTCGCGCGGCAAGCCCAGCACTTGGATGGCGCTTTCGATTGCTGCCGGTTCGCCCTCGACTTCGATGAGCACGTCCATACGGGGATATCGCTCAAAACGGACCGTCGCGCCAGCATGCGTGAACTGCGTAATCTGGCGATCAATCTCACGCGTGATGATGTAGCCCATCGCCTCAAGGATACGGGCCAGCGCTTCGGGATCCTGCGCCGCCACGGTGAGTTCTTCGCGCACCTTGAAGCCATCGGTGTAGCCGGTCGGGCCCTTAAAGTCGAGCGAGGTCGTGACCGTCGCAGCGCGATAGACGCGCAGGCGCAGGACGTGGTCGCGGAGCGCGAGCGTCCGCTCTGGCAGGTCGTAGCGGCGGTCTTCGAGGCGGCCCTCGTACACCAGCAGAGCGCCGGCGGCTTCAAGCCGCGCGCGGGCCTCCGTGGCCTCGGCGTCCGAATACGCGATGCCTTTGAGCTCAACTTCACGCATTGAGAATCGCCTCCATCACGCTGGCCGTATCGGTGAAGTCATCGAATACGGCAGCCGGCGCGTGTGATTCCAACTCGTGGCGCGGTACGCCCCCGGTCGCCACGCCAATGGCGCGGGCACCTACGCCTAGCCCGCAGGTCATGTCGTGCTCGGTGTCGCCGATGATGATGAGGCGATCCCCTGGCACCTCGTGGCCGAGCAGTGCGCTGGCGCGCTGCTGGGCGATGGGCGGCAGCATGGGACGCAGCTCGTGATCGCTCCCATACGCGCCAACTTTGAAGCGATTGGGATCCATCTTCACAGCGCGCAGCTTTACACCGGCTCCTTCTGCGACGTTTCCGGTGAGGAGGCCCAGCACGAGATCGTTGTGTTGTTCGACGGCGTCGAGCAGTTCAAAGACACCCGGCAGCGCGCGCGCGGCGTTGGCATTGCTCGTGAGTTCGTCGCGCAGGTTCTGCAAATACCCGGCGATGATGCTATCCATCGCCGCCTCGATCTTGTTGTCCGGAATGCCGGCGAGGCGCATGGTCTCACGCACGATGAGCTTGTCGGTCTTGCCGCCGTAGCGATACGAGGTGGGCCCAGTATTGCCGAAGGTCTCCAGCAACACGCGTTCCATGGCGCGGCGTCCGGCCCCATCGGAGAGTAGGAGAGTTCCGTCAATATCAAAGAGAACAACTTTCATCGGCGTGCCAGATAGAGTCCACCAAGCACTGCGGCCGCGCCAGCTCCCTGGAAGATCGTGGGGACTTCACCGAGCACGGCCCATGCAAAGAGCACGGCCACGAGCGGCTGGAGATTGGCGAACATCGCGGTGCGCGTAGCGCCGATAGCGCGGACGCCGTAGTACCAAATGAGGTAGGCCACGACCATCGCGAGAATGCCGGAGTAGAGCACGGCGCCCCAGGTGAGCGGCGTGATGCCGGCCCAATCGGTGCGTAACAGCGCAGGAGCGGCCACGAAGGCCAATGGCACCACGCCACCCACAAGCGTCCACGCCGCCACTTGGGCAGGCGCGATGTGCTGGGCGAGCGGAACGAGGCCCGTGGTATAGAAGGCCCACACGATCACCGCGCAGAGAATCAGCAGGTCGCCGAGGAGGTGGCTGGTGCCGTCAGAGCTGACGGAGCCCCCGACGACGAGCATCACGCCGCTGATGGACAGCACGATGCCCATCACCGCGCGCAGCGGAAGCTTCTCGTGGCCCGAGAGGCGTGCGACGATGGCCACCGCCGCGGGGCTCGCCGCCACGACGAGCGCGGCGGTGCCGGCGCGCGTCATCGAGAGACCCTGCAGGAAAAACATCTGGTAGACAAAGTGGCCAAGCACGCCGAGGGAAAGCAGGCGATTACGGTCTTTGGTGGAGGGCCGTAGGCCGGGTCTTGCGTAGGCAATCGCCAAGAGAATCACACAGGCGAGGCTCATGCGCAGGAAGTTGTACGCAACGGGCGCCATGTTCTGCGTGCCGTACTTCATCACGGAGAAGTTGACACCCCAGATGACCGCCATCCCGACGAGACTGAGTTCAATGGCGCGCGATGCGCGCGGGAGGGCGGTCATATCCTATGGAATCTAGCGGGGGCAACACTGCGATAAACCATAAACACGGATGCGCACCTATTGGTGCCGCGCTATTTTTCCTCTATGCACGTATCCTTTGCGCTTTTCGCCGACTCGGCGAACATCTCCCAAGAAGGCAAACTCAACATTCTCGGGGTCTTCGATTCCCTGCAGGTGGCTTCGCTGCCGGCGGTGCATCCGAGGGCCACGATGGTGGTGCGATTAAAGGCCCTGCCGGATGACGTGGGCCGCCACTCGCTGGGTTTCGTCTGGCTGGGCCCTGACGGCGACGAGATGTGGTCGTCCTCGGGGCAGCTCGACGTGGGCACACCGCCCCCAGGCGCCTCGGAGCTCGACGTGCCGGTGATTGCGGCCATTGACCTGCCCATCCAGCACTCAGGCACGCACGTGATGCGCGTGATTCTCGATGCCGATGTGAGCGCGGAGATTATTCTCCACGTGCGCGCGGGTACGCCGGTGATGCCGACCGGCGGAATGGTCAGCTAAGCAGACAGATTCGCAGACAGATCCGCGAGGCCGGGAACGCCATCGCGTCCCTGGGCGAGGCGCACGGCGCGCTCGATGGCCTCTTCAACGGCGCGTCTCGCAACGCGCTCGCCCGCGGCCAATGATGCCGTCGGCCCATCCATAGGCGCGAGCGTGAAGACGATATCACCGTCTGAGATGGTTCCGGCGGGCGTGATGCGCTTCATCAACGCTTCGCCCGCCGCTTCGGCAATGGATTGCAGCTCGAGCCGCGTAAACGCGCAGTCGAGCGCGACGACGCATAGCGTGGTATTGGTGCCCGCGACGAATCCGCCGCGCTCCGTTCCGGCGGCCAGCGCCTTGGCGGTGTCCACGAAGCGGCCGTCTTCGTGCCGCGCACCAGCGATGATGCGACCCTCCCCATCCCGCACGTCGCCAAAGGCGTTGACCACCGCCACCGCCACCGCCGCACAGGCCTCACCCTCTGCCACCGCGATGCCAAGACCACCCTTCATGGCGCCAGCGGCGCCGCGAATCTTGCCGACGGTGGCACCCGTGCCGGCACCAATGCAGCCCTCGGCCACCTGCTCGCTTGTAGCAGAATCGCAGGCGGCGTAGGCCATCTCGGGGGTGGGACGCGCATCGAAGCGTCCCAACGGAAGCAGGTCGAAGATGACCGCGGCCGGCACGATGGGCACGACCCCGGGGCCAACGGGGAATCCGCGGCCGTGCTCTTCCATCCACCGCATCACGCCGGCGGCGGCATCGAGCCCGTATGCCGAGCCGCCGGTGAGCAACACCGCGTCCACTCGCTCGACGAGGTGGCCAGGCGTCAGCAGTGCGAGTTCGCGCGAACCGGTGGCGCGGCCAATGACCGCGCATGCGGCTCTGTGTGCTGCCGAGATGCCACGCACCACCGTGCAGCCCGTGGCGCCCGCAACATCCGTACTGTGCCCAACGGCAATGCCGAAGCGCGCCAGTGACTGCGCGGCGCTCACGAGTCCTCGGACTCGTCCTTGGCGTCCTCGGCGGCCTGGCAACTCGCGCAGAGCGTGACGCCTCGCATCATGCAAATCTGGCACACGAATGTCCCGCAGTTCTCGCAGGGATAGCCTTCGCTGGCCCGCTCCTCTTTGCCGCAGGAGCGGCAGACCATGGTGTCGCGTTCAGTCACTTGGCCTCCTATCTGGGGCGATCTGAGAGGTCGTACTCCCGAATCTTCTTGATCAGTGTTGCGCGCGAGATGCCGAGTTCCTTGGCCGCGTGCGTGCGATTCTGCGCGTGGGCGCGAAGCGTCCGATCAATGTGCGCGCGCTCCACTTCCGACAGCGAGCGCGGATCGTGGTGCGATACATCGCCACCGCTGGCATTGGCCACTTCGCGTGGCAAGTGCAGGACATCCACACCGGGAAGCCCACGCGCCATCAGCATGGCACGCTCAAGAACGTTGCGAAGCTCGCGGATGTTGCCCGGCCAGTTGTAGCGCAGGATGGCATCGAGCGCCGCGTCGGTCAGTGAGGTGGGTGCCCCTGGCAAAGACTGCAGGAGCGCGTCCTGCACGGCCGCAATGAGTTCCAGCAGGTCCTCACGCACGCGCAGGCGCAGGGGCGGCAGCCCAATGGGCATCACGGCGAGGCGATAATACAGATCCTCACGGAAGCGGCCGGCAGCGACCGCCGCCTGCAAGTCCTCAGACGACGCCGCGATGACACGCACGTTCGGTGTGATTTCCTCGCGACCACCGACGCGACGGAATCCCTTGCCCTCGAGCACACGCACCAGCTTTGGCTGGAGAATGGGATCGAGGTCAGCAATCTCATCGAGGAACAGCGTGCCGCCGTCGGCAATCTCGAAGGCACCGGCCTTGGTGACGCCATGCTCATTGCCGGCCTCGACACCAAAGAGTTCGCTATCCAGCGACTCGAGGCGCAAGGTGGCACAATTGATTTCGACGAACGGCTTGCCCGCACGCGGGCTCTGCGCGTGCAGCAGTTCCGCCACGCGGCCCTTGCCCGCACCGCTCTCACCGAGAATGAGCGCCGTGGTGCGGTCGGAGGCGGCGAGCAACTGGATTTGCGCCTGCAGTTCGCGCATCTGCGGCGACGAGCCGAACACGAGACCCTTCTCGGCGCCGCGCTTCTCCGTGAGCCAACGGCTCAAGCGGCGCAGCTGCGCCTTCTCGAGCGCGCGCTCGGCAGACGCCTTGAGGTGGCTCAAGTCCACGGGCTTCGTGAGGAAATTTTCGGCGCCCTTGTGCAACGCGTCCACGGCCATCGGTACATCACCATAGGCTGTGACCATGATGACGACGGGGTTGTGCTCACGAATGGCGGCGAGCACATCGAAGCCGGTCATGTCCGGGAGGCGAACGTCGAGTAGCACCAAGTCAGGGCGCAGGCGCTCGTAGGCAGCGATGCCCTCCGCGCCCGTGTAGGCCTCGGCCACCGTATGCTGCCCATCGTGGCGGAAGAACATCGCGAACGCGGTCGCGATGGCCACCTCGTCGTCGATGATGAGGATACTTGCCATTACTTAATCACGAGGGAATCGCTGGCGGTGGAACCAGCGGGAGCACTACCTCGAACCGCGCCCCGCGGCCCAGGTCAGACTGTACACGAAGGGAGCCACCGTGCTCCCTGACGATCCCATCGGCAATGGACAGGCCTAGGCCGGTCCCAGAGCCGCGTGGCTTCGTCGTGTAGAACGGGTTGAAGATGTGCGCCAGATGCTCAGGCGCAATACCGGGACCCGAATCCGCGACCTCAATGACGAGATTTTCCTCCTCTCGCCTCGTACGGACCGTAATTCTCCGCTCTCCACCGTGAGGCGACACGGCCTGCTCGGCGTTGCCGAGCAGATTGATGAATACCTGCTGCAGCTGGAAAGGGTCAGCCCAGGTCGTGGGCAAACTGCGATCCAGATCCACCTCTAACGTGATGTCCTGCACGCGTAACGGATAGCGACGCAACTCAATCGTGTCCTCTAGGACCTGATTGACATCGGTGACCATGCGCTCGGCGGGATTCTGCCGCGCGAAGGTCAGCAGCTTGTTGACGATGCGCGAGGCGCGCTTCGCCTCCGCGACCACGTTCTGCGCTGATTCCATGGTCTCGGCGCTGATGCCAGACAATCGCTCGACGTACTGCGCATGGGTGAGGATGGCCTGCAGGGGCGAGTTGAGCTCGTGGGCCACACCGCTCACGAGTTCGCCCAGGGCGGCGAGCTTCTCCTGACGCGCCACCTGCTCCTGCAGCCGACGCTCGTCGGTGACATCGCGGGCCACGGCGAGCACGCCGGTGATACGACCCCCTTCGATAAGCGGGTTCGCGAATACCGTGGCAATGCGATGGGTGCCGTCGGGACGCGTAAAGCGTACTTCGCGCTTGGTCCGTTCACCGCCGATGGTAGACGCGAACAGTCGCCACATCTCCGCACGCTCCGCCGGTTGCAGCAACTCCACGAAGTGCGTGCCAACGAGGGCAGTACGCGGGCGACCAGAGACTTTCTCGAGCGCGCGGTTTACCGAGGTAAAGTGCCCGTCCGCATCTAGGGTGGCGATGGCGTCCTCGGCGGAGTCCGTGAGGCGCGAATAGCGCGACTCGAGTTGTTGGAGCGCCACGGCTCGCGAACGCTCCTCCGTGAGATCCCGGACCACACCCAGAATGCCGTTCACGCTTCCGTGCGCAAGAATCGGACTGTTGGCCACCGACACCAAGCGCCGCGATCCGTCCTTGCGCACGATGTGGCACTCGTAGCGCTGGCGTTGGCCGCCCAACACCACGCGAAAGTGACCGGAGACGGCCTGGCGATCGTCAGCGGCAATCATGGGAATAGCGCTACGTCCCAGCATCTCGGAGCGCGTGAGTCCGCAGAGTTCGAGCGTCGCCGGATTCACGGAGGTGAACAAACCTCGACGGTCCACGGTCCAGATCGCGTCGCTGGCGACCTCGGCCAAGTCGCGGAAGCGTGTGTTGGACGCCGAGACTTCATCGCGGGCACGCGCTTCGTCAGAGAAGTCAGTAAACACGGCCACGAGACCCGAGACTCCTCCATGCTCGCGTATGGGACTCAGGCTCGCGTTCACGCGACGCCGATCGCCATCGGCTCGCGTCACGGCCAGCTGCGCACGCACGGCATCGCCCGCCAAGGCGCGTTGCACGTGAGCGCGAGCCTGATCTTGGTCATCACCGGTGAACAGATCCGCAAGCCGCAGATTGCGCAGAGTGCGCTTCACGTTAAAGAGCTGGTGCGCCGCGTCGTTGGCGTACTCCACTACGCTGCCTACGCCCGTCACGAGGATGGCATCGGTGACTGACTGCAGCACCAAGCGATGCTGCTCGGCGAGCGAGACCAAGCGCTCGCGCTCGCGCCACAGCTCCTCGAGCACCGCGGCCTGTGCGGGAGGCAACTCGGAGAGCAGGGCCCGAAGGCGCGGCTCGAGCTTATTGTCGTGGGCGAGCCCGACGGGCGAGTGGTCCGGCATCAGCGTGAATATGCGGAAATGGGCGCGAGAAAGCGCGCCGCCTTCGGCACCACAGATGCCTCAAGTATCGGCGAGGCCAGCAACTCGCCGTCGGCTTGGGCCGGCACGCCGGCAATTCCCTCTATTCGCACCACCTTGGCCCGCACAAACAGCATCTGCGGATCGGGACGGAAATCACGTCGAGCCATCTTCCAGGCGAGGCGTAGTCCATCTGCCACGCCCATGGGCGAGAGCACGCAGAGGTCCAGCCAGCCGTCGTCTGGCGTGACGCCTGGCCCAAGCCCGAAGCGACCGTCCATGATCGCGCCGACATTGGCAATCATCGCCAAGCTCGCACTACGCTCAAAGCTCTTGCCGTCTACGGTAAGGCGTACCGTGAAGGGCTTGATATTGGGCAGCGCGCGAGCCGCACCCGCCATGTAGGCACCAACGCCAAAACGGCGCTTGGACGCGGTGCTTGTGCGTGCAATCATCTCGGCGTCGAGTCCGATGCCTGCCGTAAGCGAGAAGTACCGGCCGTCAGCAAGGCGCCCAAGGTCGAGAGTCACGCATCTCGCGTGAGCGAGCGCCGCCACGGCGCGCGACACGGAGAGCGGAATGCCGAGATGCCGTGCCAGCTGGTTGCCCGTCCCGCCGGGCAAAACGCCAACTGCGTTTCCGCGTCCCACGAGTGCGCCGACGACTTCCATCACGGTGCCGTCGCCGCCGAGCACGAACACATCACCGTCGCCGGCCTCTGCGGCGGCAATCTCGGCGGCATGACCGGCCGAGGCCGTGCGGTGCAGACGGGGCGCGAACCCCGCACGCGTGAACGCCGCAAGCGCGGCGCCCTCAGCGGAGCGTCCACCGCGCGCGGCAGGATTCACGACCAGCAATGGGTCGCGACGTGCGTCCCGCTTTAAGGCAGCGGACATCAAAACCGCCACGCACGAAAAAGGTCAATGCCGAGTTGACGAGGTGTTGGTACGAATCCTCGAGCCGAGTTTGTGGCGTCCGAGCTGCAGAGCGTCGCGCTCGTGGGCGGCTCCACACCAAAGGATGCCGAGAAGCCGCGTCCGAGCAGGTACTCGAACTTCACGCCGAGCGCGTCGCCGATGCCGCTGCCGCCTCCGCCCTGCGAGACGAGTTGACCGACGCCGCAGAGGCCCGCGTCCAGACGAATGAAGGCGCGATCGCCCACCTGCTTGGCACAGTTAAATCGCGAGCCGGAGAGAATGCTGCCGCCCACGCCTCGCACGCCGCCCTGATAGGCATCGAGTCCGGCCGTGGTGAGCTGGGCGTCGTCGCAGAGGCCGCCGGCCACCTTGTTGCCAAGCACAGACCCAACGGAACCGAGCAACACGCGCGCCGCGGTGGAAGTCACATCACCATCGCGCGCGATCTCGTAACTCGGCCCCCCCGTGACGAGGTACGAGATGAGATCGGAGTTGGTGACCCGCAAGGAGTCCGGCGTGGAGAGGTCGGCCGATGGTTGCCGCAGGGTGCCACCAAGGTGTACGCGCACGCGTACGTCGGGACGCGCGCCGCCTTCGCTGTACTGCCGCACCGTGTGGAGGGCGTTGATGTTGAGCGAGGGATTCAGCTCGGGATCGCCGAAGAAGCGAATCTCACCTTGTTCCACGGTGAAGGTACGCTGCACGGGGCCGAGGTTGAGGCGATAGGTCCCGCGCACGGTCTGCAGAGGGCCATCGACCGCGAGTTGCACTTGTCCCGCATTCGGTCCGCGGGCGATGCGCCCGCGCGTCACGCTCACTTGTCCGCCGAGATTGATGTTGGCTTCGGAGGAGCGAATCCATACGTCGCGGCCCATGCTGATGGGCACGTTGGCGACCGTGAGGTTCTCGATGAACGCGGGAGGTGCGCCGCGCAGGCTGGCCCCATCCACGATAACGATTGTGTCCTCCACACCGAAGCGATCGGGACCTTCGAGCGAGATGACGTCCTTGGTGGCGAGCTCGGGAATGCCGATGATTGCCCGGTCCGCCGTGAGCGCACCTGTGAGCGTCGCGCCGCGCCAGGACCCGGCGAGGCGCAGGGCACCCGAGACATCGATGTCGGCGGTACCAGGCACGGCGTACACATTGAACTCGCGCGCGTTGATGCGCAGGTCCATCCGCGGATTGTCAAAGTCAGAGAGCTCAACCCACCCAGAGAGTGAGGCGCGCCCGGCGCGTGCCGGCGCCTGCGTCGCGGAATTCGCACTGAAGCTGCGAACGGCCACTGAGTCGCCGATGAATCCGATCTCGGCTTGCACGCCGCCCCAACGCACGGCACCGAGGGCGGCGGGCGAGAGCACACCGTTGCGAACGCGGATGGCGCCATCGGCACGCGGGCGGGCCCAAGTGCCGCTCAAGTCGATCCCCACCTGCATGGTTCCGCTAGCGGTGCCGTTGCTGTTGCCGTTGCGCGTGAGCCGTTCAAAAATTTTCAGGTCGAGTGAGTCGGCGCTGATGCGACCACTCAAGGGACCCTCGGCAACGAGGCCGGTACCCGTGCCAGCCAAATCAAGCCGTAGCGGAAGCACGGCATTCGCGGTGAGGCTTGGGCGCTGAGCCGAACCGAGAACGAATCGCATGTCCACACGATCGCTCACGGCGCGGATCTGCGTGCGCAGGGTATCGAGACGCACACCAGCGAGCAGTCCGTTACGAAGTTCGCCTTGGCCCTCAAAGGTGGACTCCTGACGCGTGCCGCTGAACTGGCCGCTGAAGTCAAAGCGGCCGCTGCCCACATCATCCATCTGCAAGATCTCGGCGACATCGGCCATCGGGACGTCGCGTCCGCTCAGGCTGAAGTCAATCGTACCTTCTTGAGGAAGCCCGCCAGCGAACCGCATGCGCGACCGATCACCGGCCACGAGCGTGATGGTGTCGAGCCGGAACCCACCAGCTGCCACGAAGAGCGAGGCTGGTGCCTGCAATTGCCACGCGTGCAGACTGGTCTGCAGCCGCAGTGAATCCGCGCGGACGCTGGTGGAATCGCCATTGAAGGCGAGCGTGCCGCCGAGACCAAGCACAATGCCTGCGTTGCCCGCGGCGCGTACTTGGATGCCCGCGGGATCCGTACCAGCCAGCCTCGCGTTGCCGCTGAACGATACGAGGCCGAGGCCGCCGGCCACAATCGTATCCCCATTCACGAATAGCTGCCCGCTCGGGGCGCCGGGGAAGCCGCTCAACTGCGACTGCGCCGAAAGAGCTTGCGCAGTGTTGCCCGCAAAGCGGAGGCCCGTCGCGGTGGCCGTGGCGTCCACTGCGAAGTTGCGTACCCAGCCGTGGATCCGTGCATCGAGAAGTGCAGCGCCGCTGATGGAGTCACCGGCTGGACGGTTGAGCAGGGCGCGAAGGCCGCCCAGTGAATCCATGCGCACGCGCACCTTCACGGTGTCTGACAATCCCTCAGCGAGGCCAAGGGCGCCGGTCGCAGCGACGTCCACGGCAGAGGTTTCGAGCGAGAGCGTGTCGAGTCGCGCCATCCCAGCACCGAACGTCAGTCTCGCGCTACCGGCGAAGATGCGAATGCCGCTGAGCGTGGACCGTTGGAGATCGATGTCCACATTGCCAATGAGGTCCGCGAGCTCCTCGTAGCCGACATCGGCCGTTACGCGGCCGCTGAGCTCACCTTCGGGCACACGCAGATCGTCCAACAGGATGCGCGGGTCGAGCGACTTGAGGTTGAGAACGCCGACCATGCGGTAATTGGGCAAGGCATTGTCGAGACGCATATCAAGGTCAAAGCGACCAGCGGGCCCGCCGAGATTCGTAACAATCGTCAGGTCATCCGCAGTGCCGCTCGTGCGGACCGGACCCTCATACTCGCCACGCAGCGGCAACTCGGGAAACGAAAGCGCGAGCGTGGTGAACGAGATGGGTAGCGCTTGAACGTCGAGATCCCAACGTAAGGGCGAGGCGGCATCCCAGCTCACGCGTCCGCGCCCGAGCATCCGCGAGGCTGGCCCGTCCCCGTCGCGATGCGTGATGTCGACGTTGCTCAGTCGCATGTCGCCCCACACCGAGTCCAAACGAGCCGTGCCACTCAACGTGCCATTCAGCTTCGGCAACGAAGGCTCCAGGGCTTGCGCCGTGCGCATGTCGAAGCTCGCGACATTCATGTTCACGCCTAGGAACACTGGATACGCGGGATCAGTGATGTCCACGGTACCGTTGGCGCGGAACTGCGCAGTTGCGCCGGGCACATTGCCGTCGAAGAAGGTGGCCGTCGCGTCGTCCACCACAAAGGCAGAGAGCGGACCACCACGTCCACGTACGCGCCCGACGAGGCGACCACGCAAGGGAATCGGCAGCGGGCCCTGTGAGAATCGCTCGATGAGTTCCACGCTGAGCGGCGCGAGATCCAAATCCACGTTGCGCAGAGCAACGTCCGTGCCCTTCACCCCCCAGGTCATCTGGCCGCTCAAGCGTGACGCGTGCGACCGCACGTCCATCTGCGTGATGACGTACTCCATCAGTTGCAGATCACGAGGGTTGTTCCGGACGTCGAGCCGCATTCTGCCGCCGCCCTCGGTGGGGATGGCCGGATTGATCCAGGCCACATCCGCGAGGGCCATAGAATCCGCCTCCACACGAAACACGAACCGCGCCGCCTGTCCCCGCTGCCAGGTCACTCGCCCGACGGCGCGTCCCTGCGAACCGGGCAGCGAGAAGTTGCTGAAGTCCACGCGCAGTGTGTCCTGATACAACCGAACATCACCGGCCACGTTACGGAACTTGAACGGCGGAGCGCTCTCGTCTACATCGAGCCTTGCGATGGTCACCTGAATGCCGACGCTGTCGGGATACGCTAAGCGAGCCCGTGGTACATCGAGATCGAGGTTCGTCCATCGCCACGCGCGCGTTCGCGCTTCACCTGACACCGAGTCGTTGGCGATGGGCAGGAACATGGCCACCTCACCGCGGCGCAGGCGCGTATTCTCGATGACGAACACGGCGCCAAAGGCGGTGCGTCGCCGGAGCACGCGCCGACCCACGCGGCGCGGGAAAATCTTTTCGTGCATCCACGCGCCATCCGTCTCGCGGCGCACCGCCACGAAGGGCCGCTCGACGTCCAGCGAGCGCAGGATGATGCGTCCGTCGGCGAGATCGCGCGGGTCGAAGGTGACGCGCAGAGGCCCGGTGGCCACGAACACGGAGTCGTTAAGTCCGCTGATGAGCAGTGAGTCCGTGCTCAGATCCGTGATGAAGGAGCCACTGAGCTTGCCCAGATGGACTTTCCCCCGGAACGTGCGTTCCAGTTGCGCCTCGGTGACGCGGCGAATCCACTCGCGTCCCTCCTCGGACTGCGTCGCGGCAACGAGTCCGCCGATGGCGGCGGCGGCGATGGCGAGCATCAGGCCAGCGCTCACGAGCGCGACGAGGGCGCGGCGACTCAGTGCCATCTCAGAACGCCTGTCCGATGGCGATGGATGGCGTCCAGCGCCCGAAGAATCCGCTGCGCCGCCCAGGCTGGTAGGAACTCGGGCAACTCCCTTGCGCCTGCGTCAGCACGCCACCCTGCAGCGTGGCCGGCAAGGTGTTGGTGGGACTCACGCAATAGAGTGATCCGCCCGCCGACACCGGTGCATCGAAGTAGGCCGCACCGCTGCTGAGCGGATACGAGTTGTACGCGAGGTCGGCGCGGAGATAGCCGATTGGCGTCCGCACGCGGAGGCCCAGACCCGGCGTCCACTTCATCTGCTTGAATTCCAAACCTCGCACGCCGGCGCCGCGATTCCACAACTCGCCGACGTCCATGAAGAGTGCCCATTTGAGCAGCGTCGGCAGGAAGGGGCTCGTGATGCGCAATTCCGCGTTTCCGACGACCATCGAGTTGCCGCCCGTTGGCACCGCTCGCTCGTTTACCTCATCGGCATTAGCGCGGAGGTAGACGGTGTCGCCCACCGCCACTGCGCTGACCGGTAGGCCTGCTGTGTTGAGGGTGTCGTAGCGCGTGGGGATGTAGACCGACGGGCCCAGTTCGTTCTGGCGAAATCCACGCACCGACTGGGGGCCACCGGCGAAGAGGCGCTCCTGCGGCGGCACGAAGCCAGCCTCGCCTCTGAACGAAAAGCTTCGGCCGAGCACGACACCCAACCGCAGGCGCAACGCGAGGACCACATCGCCGCCGAACGCGAAGTAGCGGGACCCGTCGAGCGTGAGACGATTGAATTCCACGTCCTGCTCGGAGCCGATGAAGGGCGCGGAGAAGCGGTACTCGATGCGGCTCAAGCTTCCACGCGAGGGGTCGAGCGCATCGTCCGTGCGGTCGTACAACTGCGAGAGACTCACCACCGCGAGACGGATATCCCGCTGCAGGGCCGCGCGGTCTGCCGCTTCACAGGCATTGAACACCGCGCAGTACAGCGCGGGCTGCGCCTCGGTGCGTCCAAACTCCACCGAGTAGCCCATGCTGGTGGAACGCCGGTTCACGTTCTTGGTGAGGTTCACCGCGCCACCGGCCGGCGTGGTGCGAAGGTAGGCGTTGTACTCGGAGCGCCGCTCGGAATAGAGCGAGAACGTTGGGATGAAGCCGGCCGTCAGCGGCGTAGGCCGCGAGAGTGTGGCGCCGGCGTAGTAGTTGAGATCGCGACTGTAAATGTCGTCCTGCGCCTGCGGGCAGAGCGAGGCCGCGCCGCCAAGCGGAGCGCCAATCCCAATCTTCGACACGCGCGCGCGCAGATCGAGGCGGGTCGCCGTGCGGAACAAGTTGTAGTTGGAGAGATCGCCCGTGGTGCGGAAGCAATCGAGCGTACCCCAACCACCGCCGAGCCGCACGGCACGCTGAAAACCTTCGCGCACCTCGACGCGAACCGCGATGAGGGAATCGCCGAGTTCCTCCCCCGGCTCGACGCTCACCTGTGAGAAGGCCTCACTCTGGTACAACGTGCGCTTGGCGCGTTCGAGCAAGCGCTCCCGGTAGAGGTCGCCTTCCTTGAGACCCGTGAGCCTACGCACCGCCTGCTCGCGAACCTGAGGCTCACTACCGTCCTCGCGACCAAGCTGCGTCAACTCCACTTGCCCAATGCGGCGACGCGGACCCGGCACGACGGTGAACACCACGGTGGCCAAGCGTTCGTCGCGGCGCAGGTCGTAGCCGAGATAGGTCTCGGCGTCTGGGTAGCCGTTGTCGCGTAGGCGACGCGTGATACTGTCGCGCGACGCGGCATTGGCATAGCGGTCAAACCAGCCGCCCCGTCGAGCCGGCAAGCGAGCGAGAATGACAGTCCGTTCCGGGACGGCGTCCAGACCGTTCACCGTGAGCGTATCCACGATGGTCGGCAGGCCCTCGCTGATGAGAAAGCGCACTTCCACCCGGCGCGGCGATAGCGTGCCGATGACGGTATCCACCGTGACATCGCTGAAGCCGTGATTGCGATACCAGAGGCGCAGACGAGCAACGTCCAGTGGCAGTTCTTTTTGATCGAGGCAATGCCGCGCGCCGACGACGCGCAGGAGGCGGCGCGCGCGCGAGTTGGGCGTCGTGACAATACCGGCGGCGAGTTCGGCGTCAGTGAATGCCGTGTTGCCGTCGAAGCTCAACGCGGAGACCTCAATGTCCCCGCGATCGCAGCGCGTTTCTTGCGCGGCGAGCGCCGCCGGCAACAGCATTGCCAGCAGCGCGGAGCACCGCAGCAGCGAGCGCTGCAGGGTCACGAGTGAAGCATCACGAAATCAGTCGTCCTTCTGCCCGAACACGGCGAGGTTGGACGAATGCCCGGGGTTCACCTTCTTGTCTGGGTAAATCCAGTGGTAGGCCTGATTCACCGCGATGGCAGACTCGGCGAATCCCAGCGCAATGAGCTTGAGCTTGCCGGGATAGGTATTGACGTCGCCGGACGCCCAGATGCCGGCCCTGCCAGTCTCCATCGTCGAGTTCACGACAATCTCATCCTTCTCGATCTGTAGACCCCAACTCGTCAGCGCTCCCATATCGGAGACGTACCCCAGCATGGGCAGAACGGCATCGCAATCCACGCGCTTGGTGGTCTTGGCCTTGATGTCCTTCAGCTCGATGTGCGTGAGCCCAACGTCGGTGCCCTGCACATCGGCGATTTCGTGGAAGGTGTGGATGGCCGTCTTGCCCACCGCTGCCGATGCCATCACCGCATCCACCGTGGCTTGGTGTGCCCGGAAGCGGTCGGAGCGATGCACCAGCGTGATGTCCGTCGCGATGCCCTCGAGCTGGTGCGCCCAGTCGAACGCTGAGTCACCACCGCCGACGATGACGACGCGCTTACCGGCATACTTCTTGGGGTCCATGACGACGTCGTCAATACCCTTGCCGTACCAAGGCTCCGCGCACGCCTGCGGCAGGCGCCGCGGCGAGAACGCGCCGATGCCCGCGGCGATAATGACCGCGCGTGTCGGAAAGCGATCCGTTTCGGTGACGAGCACAAAGTGGCCGTCCTCTTCCTCCAGCCCGACGACGTTCTGCGCGCAATGAATCGGCTGATTGAACTGCCCAGCCTGCTGCATCAGGCCGCTAACGAGATCTTTGGCGAGCACCTTGGGATGCCCCGCCACGTCGAAGATGAACTTTTCTGGGTAGAGTGCCGAAAGCTGTCCGCCAGGCTGCGGAAGCGCGTCAACGATTTGCGCAGTCGCGCCGCGCATGCCAGCATAGAAGAGCGCAAACAGCCCAGCAGGGCCGGCGCCGATGATCGTGATGTCTCGGATGTTGTGGGTAGCCATCTATATAAAATCGCCCCGAGACGACCCTCTTCACAACGCCCTCTTTTGCGACACCTTTAAGCTTCCGTCTTCCGTCATCCGTCCCTGGTGCCTACATGTCCCTTGGAAAAGACCTCGTTTCTGAGACCCGCTTCCGCCTCCTCCGCGAGGTGGCCCGAGGCGGTATGGCGACGGTGTACGAAGCCGAGCAGCTCGGTGCCTCTGGCTTCTCCAAGCGCATGGCGGTGAAGATCATCCACGACAAGTTCGCCGAGCACCCGGAGTGGCTGCAGCTCTTCATTGACGAAGCCAAGCTCTCTGCCAACCTCGTGCACGGCAACATCGTGCAGATCTATTACCTCGGGAACTCCGACAGCGGTCCATTCATCGCGATGGAATTCATCAAGGGCATCACGCTGCGGACGCTCATAAACACGCATCGCAAGCGAAAAGAGCCTCTGCCGCCGGACATCGCCGCGTATTGCGCCAGCCGTATCTGCCGTGCCTTAGACTTTGCCCACCATTACGTGGACGAAGAAGGCGAGCGGCTCGAGATCGTGCATCGAGATGTGTCGCCGGGCAACGTGATGCTCACCTGGGACGGCCACGTGAAGCTGGCCGACTTCGGCATCGCAAAGGCGCGTACCATGTTCGACCCGGCAGAGAGTCGCTCCATCCTGCTCGGCAAAAAGCATTACATGGCTCCTGAGCAACTGCTCGGCAAGCGCGTGGAGAAGAGTGCCGACGTGTTCTCGATGGGCGTGGTGCTCTTTGAACTCTTCGCGCTCAAGACACTGTTCACCGAGAACGAGACGCTCGCGGCAATCGAAGAAGTTGTGATTTCGCCGACGCCCGATATCACGACCTTGCTTCCGCTCGTCGACACAAGCGTGCGCGGCATCATTGGTGGCGCCATCTCTAAGGAACCGCAGTTGCGTCCCACGGCGGCAAAACTCGGACAGTCCTTGGACCGCTGGAACATGTCACAGGGCACGCCGGGCAGTCCCGAGCGCCTGCAGCAGCATCTCGCCGCGCTGTTTCCCGAGAGCTATCAGCCACCGACCCGCCCGACGCGCGCGATTTCGGCCGTGGACATCCCCGACACCCGCCCTCAGCACGGCTAGATTTCGCGGATGACCTTAAAGATCTATACCAAGACCGGCGACCAGGGCGACACGGGACTCTTCGGTGGAGGACGCGTCGCGAAGGACCACCCGCGCGTGGCCGCCTATGGCGAAGTAGACGAGCTCAATGCGGTAATCGGCATGGCGCGTTCCGTGGAGATGATGCCGCGTATTGATGAAGTGCTGGCTCCCATACAGCGCGACCTCTTTGCCCTCGGCGCGATGCTCGCGACGCCCGACCTCGAGAAGATGAAGGAGCAGTTGGAGAAGGCGCGTATCTCCGACGCGCGCATCGCCCAGATCGAACAGGCCATTGATGATGGTGAGCAGGAACTCGAGCCGCTCCGGGCCTTCATCATGCCTGGCGGCACGCCTAAGGCTGCCTCGCTGCACGTGGCCCGTACCGTCTGCCGGCGCGCCGAGCGCGCAGTCATCACACTGCAGCGCGACACGGACGTGCCACAGATCGTGATTGTGTATCTGAATCGCCTAAGCGACCTGCTCTTCGTGCTCGCCCGCGTGGCGAATAAGCGCGCCGGAGCCGGCGAAGTCACGTGGTAGCACACGGGGTCACGCAGTTGGTAGCACGAGCCAAGTGAGCACGCTCGCGCTTCACGGCTCGAGCATCGAAATTGCTCCCGGGGCAATCGCCACCCTCGGCGAGCGGATTGCCGCGCTGCATCCGGGCAAGCGTATCGCCATCATTGCGGACCAAACCGTCGGCCAGCATTACGCCTCGAAGGCGCTCGCGGCGGTGCTCTCCTCCGGCATAGCGCTCGGTGCCACCGTGGGTGGCACGGTGGCGCCAGGCATCTTCAGTTTCCCTCCGGGCGAGCAACACAAGACGCGCGCCACCTGGGGCACTCTTACCGACCAGTTGATTGCCGCTGGACATCGCCGCGACTCCGTGCTCGTCGCGCTCGGCGGCGGTGTGACAGGCGACCTCGTGGGCTTCGTAGCGGCGACGTATCTGCGCGGCGTGCCCTTCGTACAAGTGCCCACGTCTCTCCTCGCCATGATTGACGCGAGTATCGGTGGGAAGACCGGCGTGGACACCGTCGCCGGGAAGAACCTCGTCGGGGCATTTCATCAGCCGTCGCTGGTGCTCATCGATCCGCAGATGCTGCGTACCCTGCCCTCGCAGCATCTGCGTCAGGGATTGGCCGAGGCCATCAAGCACGGCGCCATTGCCGACGCTGCCTACTTCTCGTGGATTGCCTCGTCACTGCGCGAAATTCTCGACGCCGCCGAAACTGACGATGCGACGGCGATGCGACTCGTGCAGCGCTCCGTGGAGATCAAGGTTGGCGTCGTGGCGCAGGACGAGCGCGAGAGCGGCATACGGAAGATTCTCAACTTTGGGCACACGATTGGCCACGCCGTCGAGCAAGTGACTGGCTACGGCGTTCCGCACGGAAATGCCGTCGCAATCGGCATGGTGGCGGAAGCCTCGCTCGCCGAACGACTCGGCATCGCCGCACCAGGTCTCGCCGACACCATCGCGACTGTGTGCGATGCGGCGGGGCTTCCGGTGCGACTGCCCGAGAATGCGGATCCTGCGGAGATTGTCATTGCGACGCGCACTGACAAGAAAACGCGCGCCGGAGTGGTGGAATACGCCCTCCCCTCCGCAATTGGCGTGATGGCAGCCGCCGCAGACGGCTACGGAATCGCCGTCCCAGAAGCCGAAGTGCTCCAGACGCTTCAACATTTGTGAGCCGTCGCATCTCGTTGCCTAGCAACGAGATGGCGCGATTGTGGCGCTAAATTCACCCGCTGGCACGTTTTTTGGGTGTTGACCGTTTTGCATCCCCATCCCTAGCCTTTCGTTCCGTGCGTTGCAAACGCGCGTCGGGTGTCCCGTCTGTGTCATTGGTGGTGCCCCCAAGGCACCAATTCCTTCACACGCAGGTTTGGGGTGGGTATGCAGCACGCTTCTGAGCCACGAAAAGGCTACTTCCGTTCGTCCGCTTCGTCCGCCTTCGACCAGTATCTGCAGGACATCCAGAAGCTCCCCCTCATCACTGATGTTGCAGAAGAGCGTCGCCTCGCGAGACTCGCCCAAAAGGGTGATGAAGCTGCCGCCGAGCGCCTCGTCACCGCGAATCTCCGCTTCGTCATCTCCTATGTGAAGAAGTATCAGGGCCACGGACTCGATCTCTCCGAGCTCGTCGCCATCGGCAACGAAGGTTTGCTGAAGGCCGTACGCAAGTTCGACCCTGACCAAGGCGTGAAGTTCATTTCGTACGCCGTGTGGTGGGTGCGCCAAGCCGTATTGAAGGCACTGGCCGAGCAAACCCGCTCGGTGCGCATCCCGCTGAATCAGAACTCCGCGCTCATTCGCCTGTCGCGCGCTGAGACGGTGCTGGCGCAGGTATTGAAGCGCGATCCCACGGATCAAGAGATTGGCCGTCTCCTCGATGAGACTCCGGAGCAGGTGCGCTCCGCAAAGAGCATGTCGTCCACCGAGGTGTCGCTCGACGCACCAGTGGATCGTTCGGACCGCGAGGCATCTACGCTCGGCGAGCGCTTTGCTGGCGCCGATCATATTGAGATTGAAGACAACACCGACTTCAAGCTGATGCGCGAGTGCATCAACAAGGTGTTCCGCGAGTATCTGACACCGCGCGAGCGCAAGATTCTGAACCTGTACTACGGCCTCGATGAAGGGGCCGAGGCGATGACCCTCGAGAAGATTGGCGCGCTGATGGGCGTGACGCGCGAGCGTATCCGCCAGATTCGCGAGCGCGCGTTTGATAAGCTGCGGACGTCGCCGGAAGGTCGGTCGCTTGCTGGCTTTTGGGGCGTGGCGTAAGAAGGCAGCCGTTATCGCTCGCCCGGTGATCGGGCGATGACGACTGGACGGAAGACGGCTGACGGAAGCGCCCTGCTTCCGGCATCCGTGGTCTGTTTTAGCTTCACGGGATGACACAACGCGCGTCCGCCCGGAGCAACCGCGAAGCGGGCC
>JANNVQ010000033.1:0-12788 GCA_031414535.1 Gemmatimonas sp. | reverse complement strand
GTGCCGACGGCGATGAAGATGACTTGGGCGTCTCGAACGGCGGCCGGTACGTCCGTGGTAAACTGCAGTCGGCCCGCGGCCTGGTTACGCCCGACGTACTCCTCGAGCCCTGGTTCGTAGATAGGGAGGATGTTCTGCTTCAATCCATCAATCTTCTTGGCGTCAACATCGGCGCAGAGCACTTGATTGCCCGTCTCCGCAAGACAGGCACCGACAACGAGTCCGACATATCCGGTACCGACCACAGTGATTTTCACGCGGGATGCTTCTCGTGGGAGATTGAGGCCCGCGGCGCGGTCAACGGCACCGCGCGCGCCTTGGAAGCCTTGGTCTTGGCTAATGCGTTTCTGGTGTCAATCACCAGCGACGCATGATCGACCACAAATTGATAGTTCACCGTCGTGTGGTCCGTGACAATCACAACGGCGTCACTCTTCGTGAGCTCCGCTTCCGTGAGCGCGACGCTGAACGCTTCGTGCCCATCCTCGCGGAACTGCGCGACGAAGGGGTCGTGGTACACCACCTCCGCGCCACGCGATTCCAACAGACGCATCACGTCAAGCGCCGGCGATTCACGCATGTCGTCGATGTCCCGCTTGTACGCGATGCCCAACACCAGCACTCGGCTACCGTTCACCGCCTTGCGTTCCTCGTTAAGCGCGTGGGCAACCTTTTCCACCACAAAATCCGGCATGGCCGAATTCACTTCGCTGGCGAGATCGATAAAGCGCGTCTTGTAGTTGAGCGAACGCATCTTCCACGCGAGGTAGTGCGGGTCGAGCGGGATGCAATGCCCGCCGATGCCGGGGCCAGGCGTGAACTTCATGAAGCCAAAGGGCTTGGTGCCCGCGGCGTCAATCACTTCCCACACGTCCACGCCGAGACGTTCGCAAACGATTGCCATCTCATTCACGAGGCCGATGTTCACCGAACGGAACGTGTTCTCGAGCAGCTTCACGAGTTCGGCGGCTTCCGGCGAGGACACGGGCACGATGGTATCAATCGTGGACGCGTAGAACGCGCTGGCCACCTCGTTGCAGGCTGGCGTGATACCACCCACGACCTTTGGCGTGTTCTTCGTGTTGTACTTCGGGTTGCCGGGATCGACGCGCTCTGGACTGAAGGCCAAGAAGACATCGTCGCCCACGGTCAGCCCCTTCTCTTCGAGGCGTGGCTGCAGGAGTTCGCGCGTTGTGCCGGGGTAGGTCGTGCTCTCAAGCACAATCAACTGTCCTGGACGGGCCTGCGCGGCAATCGTCGAGGCCGCCGAGAGCACGTACGACATATCGGGGTCGCGTGTCTTGGCCAACGGCGTCGGCACGGCAATCGAGATTGTATCCGCGTCGTGTAGCTTGGCGGAGTCGGTCGTGGCGATGAGCTTTCCACTCTTCACGTGCTTGGCGACGTGCGCGGCCGGCACGTCCTGAATGTGCGACTCGCCGCGCATCAGCAGTCCCACCACACGCTCGCTGACATCGTAGCCGATGACGGTAAAGCCCGCTTCGCAAAGCTCGACTGCGAGTGGGAGGCCCACGTATCCGAGGCCAATCACCGCAGCCGTGGCGGAACGATCGTCAATCTTTTTGAGAAGTGCAGACTTGATGGACATGAATTGGGGAGCGTGAGTAGTTACTTACCGAAGAACGAGCGGACAGCCGACACCACTTCGTCGCGCTGCGCCCCGCTAAGCTCTGGGAACACCGGGAGGGACAACACTTCCTGTGCGGCCTTTTCGGACTCCGGGCAAGCACCCTCCTTATACCCGAGATACGCAAAGCAAGGCTGGAGGTGCAGCGGGAGTGGATAGTACACCGAGTGCCCGATGCCCTTGGCCTTTAAGTGGTCCTTCAGCGCATCGCGCTTGTCCACGCGAATCGTGTACTGGTTGTAAATCGACTCGTTAGACGGGTCGATGAACGGCGGCACGATGTCCGAGATGTCCGCGAAGGCCTCCGTGTAGAACGCAGCGTTCTCACGGCGCGTGGCACTCCAGTTGATGAGGTGCGGCAACTTGGCCAGCAACACGGCGGCCTGCAGCGCGTCAAGACGGGAGTTGTAGCCAACTTCCTCATGGAAGTAGGTCTGCACGGATCCATGCGTCCGAAGGCGCATCAAGCGCTTGAAGATTGCCTCGTCCTGCGTAACGATCATGCCGCCGTCGCCGTAGCCACCGAGATTCTTTGAGGGAAAGAATGAATAGGTGCCGATGGTGGCCATTTGGCCGGCCATCGTCCACTCCCCGTTGATCTTCCGGCGCGCACCGATGCTCTGGGCAGCGTCCTCAATGATGGCCATCGTCGGCATCAGCTTGCGCAGCTCTTCGACTGCCGCCATCTGACCGAACAAATCCACCGGAATCACGGCCTTCGTCTTGGCCGTGACCGCCGCAGCCGCGAGGTCGGGGCGGATATTGTAGGTCTTGGGATCGATGTCCACGAACACGGGCGTCGCGCCCACATTGTGGATGGTGCCCGCCGTCGCGAAGAACGTGAACGGCGTGGTCACCACTTCATCGCCGCGGCCGATATCGAGGGCGCGCATGGCGATGAGAATCGCGTCGGTGCCGTTGGCGCAGCCCACAGCATACTTGGTCTTGGACAGCCCGGCGACTTCGCACTCGAGCTTCTGCACCGGCTCACCGAGAATGAATGCCTGCGCATCAACCACCTTCATCAACTCCGCCACGACCTCGTCGCGGATGGTGGCATGCTGGGCCTTGAGATCAAGAAGAGGAACGGCCATCTGAGCGGTACCTGGGGGCAGTAAGAAAGGCTCGCCCGGGGTCCCCGTGCGAGCCTTGTAAGTTCGCTTCCTGACGAGACATAGTCAACGAAGCGCGGGCGCGACAAGCGCGCAAAAATGACCCTGTTACAAGGTCGCCCGAAGGGGCAACGGCACCTCTTGCCCCGTCTTGGCCGACTCGTAGATGCCGAGGATGAGTTCCAGCGACTTCCGGCCCCCGCGGCCGTCGGTGTCCGGCACGGCCTCCCCGCGAATCACCCTGAGCACGTTGCGATAATAAGGCTCATGCCCGAACCCGTACACGGACGGCGGGTCGGTATTGACCCGCTCCACCTCGGCGTCGTCCGGGTCCGCGTCGGCGAAGGACCAGTTCTCAATCTTATTGACCGCCGTACCGCCAATCTTTACGGTCCCCTTTTCGCCGATAAGCGTAAAGGAACCCTCAAGGTTCTTGGGATAGGTGAGCATGGTCACCTCGATCACTCCCAATGCGCCGTTGCGGAACTTGAGCACGGCGGCGCCCGTATCCTCGGCCTCGATGCGTCGGGACAGAGTCGCGGTCTTGGCGATCACACTCTCAACCGGCCCCACCAGCCACTGCATCAGGTCCACGTAATGCGACGCCTGATTCATGAACGCCCCGCCATCGAACTCCCAGGTCCCACGCCAGGGGGCTTGGTCGTAGTACTCCTGCGGACGGGTCCAATGCACGGTGGTGTTTGCCAAGAACAGGCGCCCAAACCGTCCCTTGTCTAAGGCACGCTTCACGAGTTGCACCGTAGCGTTCAGGCGGTTCTGCTTCACCACGAACAGCTGCACGCCGGCATCGTCGCAGGCTTTGACGAGCGCATCGGCCGACGCGAGGGTGATTGCCATCGGCTTCTCGCTGATGACATGCTTGCCCGCGCGTGCGGCCAGGATTCCCTGTGCGGGGTGCAATCCGCTCGGCGTGGCGATCGCCACCGCGTCGCAGTTCGCTTCGGCAAGCATCGTCTCGTAGTTGGTGAACCACGGCACGCCCCACGTCTCGCCTGCCCCGCGCGCACGCGACTCCACCACATCGCAGACGGCCGCAAGAGCGAGACCGTCAATCTTGAAAATGGCGTCGCAGTGACTGGCGCTAATGCGCCCACAGCCCACGAGAGCAATTCGTACGGCGGAGCTCATATGGCCGCCGCCGCAACCAAGGCCCCATCGCGCTCCTCGTATGACGCATCACAGTCCGGGCACGTGTAGCGCGCGCCGGCTCCGCGGAGCACAACGCCGCAGGCGCACACCCAACCACTGTGCTTTGCGGGCACTCCCGTCACGAGGCCGTATGCAGGCACGTCCTTCGTCACAACCGCGCCCGCCCCCACAAAACAGTACTCGCCCAAGGTCGCGCCACAGACAATGGTGGCGTTGGCGCCAATGCTCGCGCCGCGCTTCACCAGCGTCGGACGAAACTCACTCCGGCGCGCGACGTGACTGCGCGGATTGATCACGTTCGTGAACACCATCGACGGTCCGCAGAAGACATCGTCCTCAAGCGTCACTCCCTCGTACACCGACACGTTGTTTTGAATCTTCACGCGGTCACCCACCCGCACCTTGTTCATCACCACAACGTTCTGCCCGAGCGTGCAGTCCCGGCCGATGATGGCGCCGGGCATCACGTGACAGAAATGCCAAATCTTCGTGCCCGCACCGATTTGCGCGCCGTCGTCCACGTACGACGACTCATGCACGAAGGCCTCGCTCACTTGCTCTCCGCCGCCGTCGTCATCGTCTGCCACTCCTGAAGAGTCTTCACCGTTGGCTTCGTCGTCCTCAGCGTTTCGATTGCGTCGCAGGCGGCACTCGCGCCAGACAACGTTGTCGTGTACGGCACGCGATTCGCGACTGCCGCCTGACGCAGCGAGTACTCGTCCTTCTGCGCCCGCTCACCCAGTGGCGTATTGATCAGCAGTTGCACTTCGCCATTCACCATGAGGTCAACGCCGTGAGGACGGCCCCCGCTCACCTTGGATATCACGCGCGCCTCGACGCCTTCAGCCGCGAGGAAGCGAGCCGTGCCTTCGGTCGCCACGATGCCAAACCCGAGCTTGGCGAAGCGTGCGGCAATCTTCGCCGCCTTCGCCTTGTCCCGATCATTCACCGTCAGCATCACCTGCCCTTGCTGCGGCAAACCGTTACCTGCCGCGAGTTCCGCCTTGGCGTACGCCATGCCGAAGGTCTCGCTCATGCCCATCACTTCGCCCGTTGATCGCATCTCGGGCCCGAGGATCGGATCGAACTCGCGGAACTTGGTGAAGGGGAACACGGCCTCCTTCACGCTCACAAACGGCGCGATGATCTCCTCGGTGTAGCCAAGGTCCTGTAGGGTCTCCCCGAGCATCACGCGCGCCGCTAGGGACGCCAAGGGCTTCCCGATAGTCTTGGACACGAAGGGCACCGTGCGCGACGCACGAGGATTCACTTCGAGCACGTAGACCACGCCATCCTTGATGGCGTACTGGACATTGATAAGCCCCACCACGCCCAAGGCCTTGGCGAAGGCCACGGTGTGGGCTCGCATCTGATCTTGGTGTTCACGACTGATCAGGTAGGGCGGCAGCACGCAGGCGGAGTCGCCCGAGTGGATGCCCGCGTCCTCGATGTGCTCCATCACGCCACCGATTACCACCGTGGTGCCGTCGGATATCGCATCCACGTCTGCTTCGAATGCGTCCTCGAGGAAAGCATCCACCAGCACCGGACGGTCTTCACTCACACGCACAGCGCGCTGAAAGTAATCGCGCAGATTCAACTCATCGTACACGATTTCCATCGCGCGCCCGCCGAGCACGTAGCTCGGACGTAGCAACACGGGGTAGCCGATGCGCGCGGCGATCTTCACCGCTTCTTCGACGCTCGTGGCCGTCCCGTTGGGCGGCTGCTCCACACCGAGTTCGCGCGCCAACTGCTCAAAGCGCTTGCGGTCTTCGGCGATGTCAATTGCTTCGGGACTTGTGCCAAGAATCTTCACGCCGGCGGCTTCAAGCGGCTTCACCAGCTTGAGCGGCGTCTGGCCTCCGAGTTGCACAATCACGCCAACCGGCTGCTCACGCTCAATGATCTCGAGCACATCTTCAAAGGTCAGCGGCTCGAAGTACAGCTTATCGGATGTGTCATAGTCCGTGGAGACCGTCTCGGGGTTCGAGTTCACCATGATGGTCTCGTACCCAGCCTCGCGTAGCGCGATGGCCGCCCGCACGCAGCAGTAGTCGAACTCCACGCCTTGGCCGATGCGATTCGGTCCCGAGCCCAAAATGACCACGCTCTTCTTGCCTGTGCGCGGCATCTCGCTCTCCTCGTCATAGGAGGAATAGAGATACGGCGTGTTGGACGGGAACTCACCGGCGCAGGTGTCCACCATCTTGTATGCGGGCCGTACCTGCAGCGCCCACCGGTGCTCGCGCACCTGCTTCTCGGTCTCCTTGCGGAGCGCCGCGAGTTGGCGATCGCTGAAACCCATGCGCTTCATACGGCGCATCAAGCGTGCATCCACGCTCGGAGCGGCAGCATACGCCTTCTCCGCGACAATCAGCTCCTCGAACTGGCGCAGGAACCAAGGGTCCATGCCCGTTCGCTGCTGCAGTTCCTCCACACTCATTCCGAGCAGCATGGCGCGCTTCACTTGGAACATGCGCTCAGGTACCGGCACCGGCAGCGCGGCGCGCACGGCGTCGAGCGAATCGTCGGCCACACGATCATCCATGGGACGCTCGCCAACCACCCAACCGGCGCGGCCAGTCTCCAGCGCGCGCAAGGCTTTCTGGAAGGCTTCCTTGAAGGTGCGCCCCATCGCCATGGACTCACCGACCGACTTCATCTGCGTCGTGAGTGTGGTGTTAGCGGTGGGGAACTTCTCAAACGCAAAGCGCGGCACCTTCACCACGACGTAGTCGAGTACGGGCTCGAAGCTCGCCGGCGTGGTCTTGGTGATGTCGTTGCGCACCTCATCGAGGGAGTAGCCCACGGCGAGCTTGGTGCCGATGCGCGCAATCGCAAAGCCCGTGGCCTTGGAGGCCAGCGCCGAGGACCGCGAGACGCGCGGATTCATCTCGATGACGACCATTTCGCCGTTCAGCGGATTCACGGCGAACTGAATATTGCAGCCGCCAGCCGCCACACCAATCTCACGAATAATCTTCAGCGCAGCATCGCGCATCACCTGATACTCGCGATCCGACAACGTCATCGCCGGCGCACAGGTGATGGAATCTCCCGTATGGATGCCCATCGGATCGAGATTCTCGATGGAGCAGACGATGACGACATTGTCTTGGGAGTCGCGCATGACTTCGAGTTCGTACTCCTTCCAACCAATCAGCGAGCGTTCAATCAAGACCTGCGAGATGGGCGACTCCTCGAGCCCCCGACGCACGATGGATTCGTACTCCTCGCGATTGTACGCGATGCCACCTCCGGAGCCACCCAGGGTGAAGGCCGGGCGAATGATTGCCGGGAAGCCGGTCCACGCGGAAATCTCCAACGCCTCGTTCCACGTCGTCGCAATCTTCCCCTCGGGGCACTTGAGGCCAATCTTCACCATCGCCTCGCCGAAGAGCTTGCGGTCCTCCGCGACGGCAATCGCACGTGCATTGGCGCCGATGAGCTCCACGCCATGCTTCTCCAAGACGCCGCGCTCGTGCAGTGCCATCGCCACATTGAGCGCCGTCTGGCCACCCATCGTGGGCAGCAGCGCATCGGGCTTCTCACGCTCGATGATCAGCTCCACATACTCCGGCGTCACCGGCTCGATGTAGGTGCGGTCGGCGACTTCCGGATCCGTCATGATTGTAGCCGGATTGGAGTTCACGAGGATGACCTCGTAGCCCTCTTCGCGCAGCGCTTTGGCGGCCTGCGTGCCGGAATAGTCGAACTCGGCGCCCTGCCCAATGACGATCGGACCGGATCCGATGAGGAGAATGCGATGGATATCGTTACGACGCGGCATTGAGCAGGTCTTGGATGATGTCAGAGCGGGACTTCACAGGGGCCCAACCAGTCGCCGCGCGGAGCTTGGCGTTGCTGCCGACGAGTACCGGGACGTCCACGTCGCGCTGCAGCGCAGAATCCACTTCGAGGGGCGTGCGGACAGCGGCGGCTGCCAGTACCTCCTGCGCCAAATCCCCGACTCGAACCCCAACCCCGCTAGACACGTTGTAGACCTCGCCGGGCGTCCCGCGCGAAACCAGCGAAATATACGCGGTTACGACGTCTTCTACGTGCAGAAAATCGCGAATCACGTTCGTGTTGCCGATGCGTACGGGCTGGCCGGTGCGGCGCGCCTCAAGCGCGCGAAGGACGAGCGAGGGTAGCAGGAAGGATGGGGCCTGGCCGGCGCCGGAGTGATTGAACGAACGCGTGGCGATGACACGCACGCCTACCGTCTTGGCGAGCGTCAGTGCCAAGCGCTCCTGCGCCACCTTGGTCGCGCCGTACACGGTCTTCGGCGCACAGGACGCCGCCTCCACCAGCGGCATCACCTCGGGCGGATGGGCCCCGTACTGTTCCCCGCTACCGATCACGAGCACGATCGGATCTGCACGGCCGACCTGCTTCGCGAAGTGGGCCGCGCCCACAATGTCTTGGGCGATGCCGGAGTTCACGGACAGCGCCCGCTCACCGTCGGCGGCGGCCGTCGCTTGAAACGCCACGCCCGCGAGGTGGAAGACGGCGTCCGGCCGGTACGCCGCCATCGCCGAGTTCAACCACTGGGAACCATCGGTGGCGTCAGCGGGGTCGTCCAGCGTCGGACGCATCGGCGCCTGAATGGACTCCAAGTTTGGCCCGGGCGTTCTCCGCTGCTCAGAGTCGGGCGCCGCAAGATCGCGCGCGGCCCAGCGCACGCCGGCGCGCTCCGTCGCCGTCATGATGCCCTGCTTGGGCTCTCCCTCCAGCGAGACGCCATCCACTTCCCATCCATCACGGAGCAACGCACGGCACAACCACTGCCCGACGAAGCCGCCCGCTCCCGTGACGAGGGCGCGCATGCTCAGCCAGCGCCTTGGATGCCGCGGTGCCGCGCAAGGTCCGCGTCCACCATCATGCGTACCAGCTCGCGGAAACGCACCTTCGGCTCCCAGCCCAGTTCCCGCTTGGCCCGCGACGGATCCGCCACGAGCAGGTCCACTTCCGCCGGGCGATTGAACTTGGCATCCTGCTTCACGAACTGTTTGTAGTCGAGGTCCGCATAGGAGAACGCTTCCTCCACGAGTTGACGCACCGACCAGGTCTCACCCGTGCCGATGACGTAATCCTGCGGCGCGTCCTGCTGCAGCATCCGCCACATGGCATCCACATAATCGCCGGCGAATCCCCAGTCGCGACGCGCGTCGAGCGTGCCCATCCGCAGTTCAGAGGCCAGCCCCAGCTTGATGCGGGCCACGGCGTCCGTGACCTTGCGTGTCACGAACTCGAGGCCGCGGCGCGGCGACTCGTGATTGAACAGGATGCCGCTCACCGCGTACAGCCCGAACGATTCGCGGTAATTCACCGTGATCCAATGCCCGTACACCTTGGCCACGCCATACGGCGAGCGAGGGTAGAACGGCGTGTTCTCCTTCTGCGGCGTCTCCACGACCTTGCCGAACTGCTCGGACGAGGACGCCTGATAGAAACGCGCCTTCGGCACCGTGCGGCGCATGGCTTCGAGAATGCGCGTCACACCGATGGCCGTGAACTCACCCGTGAGCACCGGCTGCGTCCACGACGTCGCCACAAATGACTGCGCCGCGAGATTGTAAATCTCATCCGGCTTCACCTCGTCGATGGCATCCATCAAGGACGTCTGGTCGAGGAGGTCAGCAGAGACCAACTCAATTTTGTCCACGAGGTGCGCGATCCGTTCGTACGGGGTCGTCGACGAGCGGCGGACGATTCCGACAACGCGATACCCCTTCGTGAGCAAGAACTCGGCGAGGTAGGAGCCGTCTTGGCCGGTGATGCCGGTGATAAGGGCGGTCTTCATACTGGACGGATGACGGATGACGGAGGCTGGTGCTTCGCGATGGACGGCGCCGGCGCACGGAACAAACTCCCGTCCTCCGTCATCCGTCCCTTAGCAAAACGGGAGGAGCGTTCAATCGCTCCCCCCGATGCCGTACAACCCGAGAGCACGAGACTTACAGTGCGACGACCGCCTTTCGCGGAGCGCGCTGAATCTTCCCCGCGTTCAAGCAACGCGTGCAAACCTTAATCTTCTGAATCTTGCCTTCGATGACAATACGAGCGACCTGAAGGTTCGGCTTCCACGTGCGGCGCGTCTTGTTGTTTGCGTGCGACACGTTGTTGCCGTGGGCAACGCCCTTCGAGCACACGTAGCAGATGTTGCGCTGAATGGGCATCGGATTAATCCTGGACAAGTTCGATACGCGCCATATCTGCGCCGTCACCCTTGCGGTGACCGACCTTCAGAATGCGCGTGTAGCCACCAGCCCGCTTCGCGAACTTCGGACCGACTTCCTGGAACAGCTTGTCAGCCGCTTCGCGCTTGTGGACGTGCTTGCCAGCGAGGCGACGCGCGTGGAGGGTCCCGGCGCGGGCCTTGGTGATGAGCTTCTCAACGAAGGGCCGAAGCTCCTTCGCCTTGGCTTCAGTGGTCTCAATCGCGCCCTGCTCGATGAGCGAGGTCGCAAGATTGCGGAGCAGCGCGAGGCGCTGCTCAGAGGTACGGCGGAGACTCCGCCCTGCTTTACGGTGGCGCATCGGTCCTACTCCTCGTCGTCGTCGTCGGGGGCGGCGGCAGCCGCACGGCTCGGCGGCGTGCCCCAATCGGCAACGCGCACACCATCCGTGGACTCCTCAAACCGCATTCCGAAATTGAGTCCTTCCTTCTCGAGGAGGTCGGCGATCTCCTGGAGGGACTTCTTGCCGAAATTCTTGACCTGCAGGATCTGCGCTTCTGTTTGACGGACGAGATCGCCAAGCGAGCGAATGCTCGAGTTCTTGAGCGAGTTCACCGAGCGAACCGAGAGCGACAGATCATCGATCGGCGTGCGGAGAAGCTCGGCCAGACGCGCGGCGTCGGACGAACCCTCGGCGCCCGGCACCGCGACTGCGGCGGCCAAGTGCGAACCGAACGATGCGAAGTACTGGAAGTGCGTCTGCGCCAGCGCGGCGGCGTAGCTGACCGCCTGCTCGGGCGAGATGGTGCCATTGGTCTCGACCGTCATCGAGAGACGATCGTAGTCCGTGCGCTGACCCACGCGCGTCTCGGCGACGGCAAAGTTCGTGCGCTTGACAGGCGAGTAAATGGAATCGATGCGTACCAGGTCCACTGGGAGTGACCGATCCAAGGGGTGCGAATCGGCCTCGACGTACCCGCGGCCCTTGTTCACGTAGAGTTCGATCGAGAGATCGCGCTCGTCCTGTAGCGTGAGGATGTGGTGCGAGCCATTCACAACGCGCACACCGGCCGGAAGTTCGAGCAACCCGGCGGTGACGGCACCAGACTTGGTGACCTTCACGCGGAGAATCGCCTCTTCCACGTCATCATCGAGCGCTAGGGTCAGCGTCTTGAGGTTGGCGATAATCTGGTGGACGTCTTCGACGACGCCCGGGATGGTCTGGTGCTCGTGGAGCACACCGTCAATGCGGATGCCCCACACCGCGGCGCCGCGCAGGCTCGAGAGGAGCATGCGACGCATGGCATTGCCGAGCGTGTGGCCGAAGCCGCGCTCGAGTGGCTGAAGCCGGAACTCCGCAATGTTGGCATTGTCGTCGCGCTTCGTCATTTCGACGAGCTGCGGGCGAACAAGGCCGCGGAGGTCAATCGTCTGAGACATCGGTAGGAATCCTTAGAGAGAGAAAGTCACGATGACAGAACGTGTCACCGACGCCGTACCCCGGCCCTGATCCGCGGTACGCTCGTTAGGCTAACAGGGAGCCTTTGCTTCGAGTGATACTGGACGGATGACGGAAGACGGATGCCAAGAGCTTCCGTCATTCGTCATCCGTCATTCACTTACTTCGAGTAGAGCTCGACGACCAGCTGTTCCTGCGCCTGGATGGCGATAGACGCGCGCTGCGGACGCTCGAGCATGCGGCCCGAGAAGGTGTCCTTGTCCACGGCCAACCATGTCGGCGTGGCGCCACGCGATGCGACTTCGAGCGCCGACTGCACGGCGACCATCTCGCGCGACGCCTGGCGAATCCGGAGTTCCTGACCCGGCAGCACCACGAAGCTCGGCACGTCCACGCCCTTGCCGTTCACTTCCACGTGACGGTGACGGATGAGCTGGCGCGCGGCCTTGCGGCTGGCGGCGAAGCCCATGCGGTAGACCATGTTGTCGAGGCGGCTCTCAAGAGCGACCAAGAGATTGTGGCCCGTCACGCCCGGGAGCGACGACACGCGCTCGAAGGTGTTGCGGAACTGCTTCTCGCTGAGGCCATAGATGCGCTTGATCTTCTGCTTCTCACGCAACTGCTTGGCGTACTCGCTGACCTTGCGGCGACGAGCGGTGTTCTGACCGTGCTGGCCAGGAGCATACGGACGACGCTCCACGGGGCACTTCTCGGTGAAGCACTTGGTGCCCTTCAGGAAGAGCTTCGTGGCTTCACGCCGGCACTGCCGGCAGCTGGGACCTGTATAACGCATTGCTTAGACCCTCCGGCGCTTGGGCGGCCGGCAGCCGTTGTGCGGAATCGGCGTCACGTCCTTGATGGACTTGACGGTGAGACCAGCGGCGGCGAGCGCCTGGATCGCGGACTCGCGACCAGAACCCGGGCCCTGAACCTTCACGTGGACGCGGCGCACACCGAGGCTCAAGGCCTCGCGCGCGCACTGTTCGGCGGCGACGGTCGCCGCGAACGGAGTGGACTTCTTGCTGCCCTTGAAGCCCGCCTTACCGGCCGTGCCCCAGGAGATCGCGTTGCCGTGGGCATCCGTGATCGTGATGAGCGTATTGTTGAAGGTCGCGTTGACGTGCGCGACGCCTTCGGCGTCGACGACCTTCTTGGTCTTCTTTCCGATAGCCATTACTTGGTGACCTTCTTCTTGCCCGCGATCGCGCGGCGCG
>JANNVQ010000032.1:0-55265 GCA_031414535.1 Gemmatimonas sp. | reverse complement strand
CGCCGCGCCGCCGCTGACGTTGCCGCGAGCCCGGGCGCCACGGTGTTTGGCTACCACGTGAGCGACCCCGAGCGCTATGGCGTGGCCGAGGTGAATGGCGAGGGCAAGGTGTTGAGCATCGAGGAGAAGCCCGCCAAGCCGCGCTCGAGCTGGGCCGTGACCGGACTCTACTTCTACGACCGCGACGTTTGCGACATCGCCGCAGCACTCAAGCCCTCGGCGCGAGGTGAGTACGAGATCACCGACGTGAACAAGGAATATCTCCGACGCGGCACGCTCCGGATGGAGCAACTCGGCCGCGGCTTCGCCTGGCTCGACACCGGCACCTACGATTCCCTGCTCGAGGCCTCAGCGTTCGTCGGCACACTGGAGAAGCGCCAAGGCCTTCGCATCGCAGTACCCGAGGAGATTGCGTGGCGTAACGGCTGGCTCAGCGACGCGGAGTTTCAGAAGGCCGGCGAATCGCTAGGGAAGAGCGCCTACGGTGCCTACCTGCTCGCCCTGCTCAAGACGGGGCGCGAGGCGTGAACGTCCGCTCCCTTGCCATTCCCGAAGTGAAGCTGATTGAACCCAAGGTGTTTGGTGATGCGCGGGGGTTCTTTTTGGAGAGCTTCCACGGCGAGCGCTATGCGGCGGCTGGCATTGCTGGCCCGTTCGTGCAGGACAATCAGTCGTTTTCGCAGCGCGGCGTGCTCCGGGGCCTGCACTTCCAGTGGCCGGAGAACGTCCAGGGAAAGCTCGTGAGTGTGGTGCAGGGCGCGGTGTGGGACGTGGCAGTGGATGTGCGCCGCGGCTCGCCGAGCTTCGGTAAATGGGTTGGTGCAGAGCTCAGCGAATCCAACCATCACCAGCTTTGGGTACCGCCGGGTTTCGCGCACGGGTTTGTGGTCTTAAGCGAGACGGCGCTGTTCTGCTACAAGTGCACGGCGCCGTACTCGCCGGCCGATGAAGTGAGCATCCGCTGGGACGACCCCACCTTGGGCATAGCGTGGCCGGTGACCGCGCCCACCCTCTCCGCCCGGGATGCGGCGGCTCCACTGTTTTCAGAGCTTCCCGCCGAGCGCCTACCGCTCGTCGGCTGAGTACACGCTACGGCTCGCTCAGCGCCAGCGATACCGCGCCAGCAGGCCCACCTGCACGTTGCGCTGATCGTTGCGAAGCAAGTAATCCTTGTTGTACAGCTTGGCCAACGCCAACGAGCCGCCAAGTTCCCAATCCCCGCGGAACACCAATGCCTCTGCGATGATGGCCGGTTCTGCTTCGTTTGTCCGCAAGGCTGCCGTGTCCGCCGCGTAGGCGTAATAGCGATCATTGTCGTACGAGGTGCGCTGCACAGTGACAGCGGCACGCCCCCAACTGGCCACGCGCCCGACTTCAAGGGAAATCTGCGTACTGCCCGGGCCTATGCCGGCCCCGAGCACCTGACCGCGCTGCGTGTAGCCCTGCCGAATCAAGTGATGCTGATAGAACGCCGTCGGTGGGGGGCGTAGCTGCGAGGTGCGCGTGGCACCCAGGACGGTTGCCTCCCCTCCCAAGTGCCAAAAGGCTGATTGCTCGGCGCGGAAAGTTTTCTGGAAGCCAACCGCGAAGGCTGACGCGTGCTCTGGCTGCACAATGAAGTCGCGCAAATCTCGGCCATGATCGCCGCGGGCCCACTCACCGTACACTTCGAAGCCGGCCGCAGGCGCAACCCAACGGGCAAAGACCGACGCCATCTGATCTCGCTCGTCGTCGCCGTTGGGATTGGTGATTGAATCCTCAAAGGCCTTCTTGGGCAGCGGAATGAAGATGAGCGTTGCCTCGCGCAACGTCGGACCTCCATCCCTCCAGCGTGCCACGAAGACCCGGTTCGCGCCGAGTTCGAGACCGGGAGCAAACTTGGGGAAGAACGACAGGGTCACACCGGTGACATAGCGGCTGCCGTTGTTGGCCAAGGTGTCAAAGAACGAGGACTCGGAGAGCCGCCCCCAGAGCCACTGCATGTGCACCTTCCCTGCCGGGACGTCTACAGGTTCGGCCGTGCCAAGAAATGCGTGGCCAAACCCTCCGGCATGTTGACTCAACAGGAGCGGATTGCGCCGCGCTGGGCCCCAACGCTGTGTGGCCGTGGATGCGCCTACCACGAGTTTGCGCGCCGTGAACGTGAGGGAGGACTGGCCCGGGTCCAATCTCCTAACCGGTTTGTCCCCGAACCGCTGCGGCGCATCAATGCGTTGGTTGCCGCGGGTCGGGTAGGAGAAGGGGCTTTGGCCCGGGGACGTCGCAAAGCGCGAGAGCGTGAAATCTTCATTGCTCGCCGACCAGAGCACAGGGTTCAGCGTGGCCGTAAATCCGCGCCACTCCGCCACGAATCCCGCGCTGAGCGCGCTGGTGTTTCCCTTCCCCTGCCAGACAGGTCCGTCGTTGATGCCCCAAGGGCGCTGGCTGTTCGAACTTGAACGAAGTTCAATCGGAATCCATCGGAGGGTCGCGCCACTGTCGGAGCCGAACAACCTGCGTTCGCGATCTTTGCGGCCCGCCCAGGGATCATTCTCGGCGCCAGCGGTTAACAACCCTACGCGCGCTTGCGTCCAACCCCCGACGGGAGCAGCAGGCCTGCGCCCGAGCAGTTCCAGCAGGCGTTGCTCAGCCTCAAAGGGGTCCAGCGCCGCTGCGCCCTGCGCCGAGGCGACATCGGCGAGGAGCGCTGTTAACAAACAAGCCGTGAATACGCGACGCATAGTTGATGAATGAACGGTGGGGAGCGCGCGATGGAAGATTCCCCAGCGCTTCGCCGAACACAACCGCGGGGCGTGCGCCAGGTCACAAAATTTCGGCATGAGTCATCATTGTTTGCGAGAGTACTGAACCCTAACTTTGTCTCTTACCCCACCCAGCAAGAATGCCCACGCAAGGCGAGCGCACCACGCCCGAACCGAATGACGAAGAAAGCCCGAGCGCAAATGCGCGGGCGGCAGCGCGCAGGCGCCGCTCGTCCGGCAGGCGCGCCTTCGTCAGCTCGGAGATGCCGACGCGGCTGATGCTGCAGCGTCGCGCGCCAGAGGCGACGCGTCGGCACGCCGTGCGAGCCATGTTGCGAGGCTTGGGACTCCTCACGCTCGACCTCAGCGCCTTCTGGGTGATGCGTGGCGTGGTCCGGCTCATTCGTGACCAGGAAGTGTATGGAGCGCCGCTCGCCGAGGCGGTGCGCTCGGTGTTTCCCAAAGGCATCCTGGGTGGATTCGACTTTGTGGTGGCGCTGGTCATTGGCTTGGCGCTCGCGGGAGCGTACGGCCGTGGTGATCAACGGCGTGACGTTGGCCGTATTGCCAAGGGGACGGCACTGGCCGTGTCGCTCGCGCTCTGGGGGCCGCTCTGGAATGGACTCGGCCCCATGGTGCTCGCGCAGGGCGCCTTGATGCTCGCCATCATGTGGAGCGGAATATCGTTCTGCCGTTTGCTGTTTGACGCGAGCCTGAAGCTCGTCTTCCAGACCCCAGCCGATGGCGATCCAATGGTGTTCGTGGGCGACCGCGCCGACGCGGAAGCGCGACGCATCCACGACTCCCTGCTTGGCAAGAACCGGATGCGCCACTCGCGCTGGGTGAACCTGCCGCAGTCGGGCGCCGACAACGAGCTGTCGCCCGCTGAGGCACTGACCCTCGTGCACGATGCACTGGCGGGGGAGAATGCGGACACGCTGGTGCTTTGCGGCGAGTACAGTCTCGACATGTTCGAGGCGATTGTCGAGGTCGCCGCATCGGCAGGCATTCGCGTGCTCGCCGTGCCGCGGATCAGTGGCGTAGTCCAGGCACAGGATGCGGTGGTGTGGTACGGCGGGAACCCCTTTGTGGAGCTAACCTTACCCGCGTTGCGCGGTTGGCAGCTCTTCATCAAGCGCGGGATTGACCTCGTTGCCGCAGCCGTGGGGCTTGTCATCCTCTCTCCCCTCTTTGTGCTCGTGGCGGCGCTGATCAAGAGCGACTCCCCTGGCCCAGTCTTCTTCTCGCAAGAGCGGGTCGGCTATGGGGGTCGCGTGTTCCGCGTGTTCAAGTTCCGCACCATGCGCCAGGATGCCGACGCCATCAAGCAACAGTATTTGCACTTGAATGCCTCGGGTGACCCGCGCCTGTTCAAGATTCCGGATGACCCGCGCGTCACCACGCTGGGCCGGTTCCTGCGCAAGTGGAGCATTGACGAGCTCCCGCAGCTGTTCAATGTGCTGAACGGTGAGATGTCGCTCGTGGGCCCTCGGCCCTTCTTTGAAGAGGACCTCAAGTCGTATTCGGACTATCACTTCGCGCGGCTCGGCGCCAAGCCCGGCATCACCGGCCTCTGGCAGGTAAAGGGTCGGAGTGCGGTGGTGGATTTTGAGGAAGTGGTGCGGATGGACCGCGAGTACATCGAGGACTGGTCGGTGTGGCTGGACTTCTCGATTCTGGCGCAGACTGTGCCGGCCGTGCTACGCGGCCGCGGGGCCTATTAAGCGCTTTAAACTGCGTCCTGTGTGGCCCCAGACGAGGCTGCGCCCTAAATTGACCCGTATGCTGAATATTCTCCGCGCGCGTGCCGCCGTCTTGGCGCTAGCGACCGTTTTGCCCTTCGTCGCGGCCGAGGCTCAGGGTACGGGCACAGGCTCGCGACCTTCGCAGGCTCAGATTGAGCAGGCCATGGCCACGCAGCCGGGTGCTGGTGGTGTGATTCGCCAGCGCATTCGCAGCAGCGGACTGTCGCCCGAGCAGATTCGGCAGCGCCTAAAGGCGGCTGGGTATTCTGAGAGCCTTTTGGACGGCTATCTGGGTACTTCCGAAGTCAGTGCGCCTGCCGATGCCAGCGCCAACGTCATGCAGGCCGTGACGGCGCTTGGCATCGTAGATAAGCAGGAAGCCGATGCCCTCGCAGCTGGTGCTTCGGCCACCACGCAAGTCGCGCCGCCGCCAGTGGTCGTGGAAGCTGCACAGTCGCGCATCTTTGGGCTCAACGTTTTTCGGCAGACGACCAGCCAGTTCCAGCCTGACATCGCGGGCCCTGTGGATGGGTCGTACAAAGTTGGCCCGCGGGACGTGCTCGCACTCATCATCACCGGCGGTGTGGAGGCGTCGTACTCACTCGAGGTCACACGCGAAGGCTTCGTGGTGATTCCGCAGGTGGGCCAGGTGTTCGTGGCCAACCTGACCTTAGATCAGGTGAACGACGTGATGTACCGTCGTTTGCGCGCCGTGTATTCGGGAATCGGCCGCGATGCGAATGCGTCCACCAATTTTTATGTGACCATTGTCCGCCTGCGTACGAACCAAGTATTCGTGGTGGGCGAGGCCGTGGCGCCGGCCAGCTATCAGGTGGCCAGCGTGGGCACCATGCTCACAGCGCTCTATGGTGCTGGTGGGCCATCTGACATTGGAACGTTGCGTGCGATTGAGTTGCGGCGCGATGGCCGCGTGGTGACCACGCTGGATGTGTACGATTATTTGATTCGTGGTGATGCCAGCAAGGATTCGCGCCTCGAGACGGGTGATGTGCTCTTTGTGCCTGTACACGGGCCGCGCGTGGAAGTCGCGGGCGAAGTGCTTCGCCCTTCCATCTACGAGATCAAGCCCGGCGAATCGCTTCGCGAACTGATTACGATGGCCGGTGGCTTTAAGGCTACCGCTGGGCGGCGCCGCATTGTGGTGTCGCGCATTCTGCCCGAGGGGCAACGCGATGCTGCCGGTGGACGCGAGCGCACGGTGCTGGATGTGACGGCTGACGCTTTTGCCGGCGATGCTGGCCTGAAGTTCGCCATCGAAGACGGTGATCGCATTCAGGTGTTCCCAATCGCCGACCGAGTCCGCAACCGCGTGGTGGTGAGTGGCGCCGTGTGGACGCCTGGCTCGCAGGGATTGCGTGATGGCATGATGCTGTCGGAAGCACTCCGGAACGCCGGTGGCGTACGGCCTGAAGTAAAGGACGTGTTAATTCGTCGCTTGCAGAGCGACCAGACGCAGACCACGGTGCGCGCGTTCTTCCGCGACACCTTGGGCACCTTGCTTCAGGACCTCGCGCTGCAGGAAGACGACAGCATCCAGGTGTATGCCACCACGGACTTCCGCCCCGACCGCTACGTGGCAATCAACGGCGCCGTGCGAAAGGACGGCCGCTACGAGTGGCGCGAGGGTATGACCCTGCGCGACTTGGTGCACGAGGCTGGTGGACTTGAGGACGGCGCTTACCTAGTTGAGGCCGAGGTCGCGCGGCTCCCGCAGAACCGCACGCCGGGCATGCTAGCGCAGACTGTGCGCGTGGCGCTGGACTCGACGTATTTGTTGGAGCGTGGACTCGATGGGAAGTATGTGGGTCCGCCGGGCATCCCTGCCCCGACTGCGACGGCGCCGGACGTGCCGCTTAATCCTTACGACAATGTGCTCATGCTCAGGCAGCCAGAGTGGTTGCTCGAGCGGCGCGTGACGATTTTGGGTGAAGTGCGATTCCCTGGCACGTATGCGATGTTGACGAAGGATGACCACGTCAGCGGATTGTTGGAGCGTGCAGGAGGCTTGTTGCCGACGGCGTATGCTGAAGCGGCGCTCTTCACGCGTCCGTATCGCGGGACTGGGCGAATTGGGTTTGATCTGGCAGCGGCGTTGGATGACGCGAGATCGCGGGACAATTTTGTGCTTGAGCCTGGGGATACGCTGGTAGTTCCGCGGTATATCCCGACGGTGCAGGTGGGAGGCGCGGTGCATTCGCCGATAGCCGTGGCGCATGTGCCGGGCAAGCGTTTGCGGTACTACGTGGAGGCGGCCGGTGGGCATACGTTTGAGGCGGATCTGAGGCGCGCGTATGTGAGGCAGCCGAATGGGATTGTTGAGCCTTATAAGTCGCGGTTTATGCTGCCGGATAGGAATCCGAAGGCGTTGGCGGGGGCGGAGGTGTTTGTGCCGAACCGCGATCCGAATGACAGGAAGGATTGGACGGCGATTGTCGGGTCGGTGGCACAGATTACGGCGAGTTTGGTCGCGATCATTGTGGTTGTGACGCGCTGACGCGTCTAGAGCGCTAGTTGCCGAACACACACGTCCTGCACGTCACCGAGGCGAGCCTCGGCGGCCTGCGTCGCCATCTTGATGACGTAATGCGGGGCCTGCACAATTTGGGCGTGCAGCAGTCGCTCGTGTACAGTCCAGCTCGTGCGGACAGCGGCATGCGCGCATTGGTTACTTGGTGCCGTGCCGAAGGAATTGAGACTTGCGAGCTGGCGATGCCTCGTTCAATCCGCCCAATCGACGACGCGCGCGCTGCTCTCGCGTTGCGTCGCACCATCCGGCAGCTGGCACCCACCGTGTTGCATCTCCACTCGAGCAAGGCCGGCGGAGTAGGTCGCCTCGCTGCTCTCGGACTTCGTGGGCTACGGGTCGTCTACACCCCAAACGGGCTCGCAACGCATCTCTCTCAAGCGTTTGGATTTGTGGAGCGCGTCCTCGGACACCTTCGAACTGACCGATTGGTGGCGGTTTCGGAATCGGAGTACAGAGAGATTGCCGCGCTTGGAATTGTCCCGAGGCGAAATCTCACTCGCATCGACTCCGGCATATCGCTCGATGACACCCGGAAAATGGCCGGCCCCCCGAGCGCCCCACCCGAGCCGACCGTGCTCTTCGTTGGGCGGCTCACGAATCAGAAGGACCCCCTGTTTGCGGCCGATGCGTCAGCCCGCGTACTGACTGCGGTGCCGACGGCGCGCTTCGTTTGGGTTGGGGACGGCGAGTTGCGACCGGAGTTCACGGCGCGCTTGGCGACGCTTGGTATCACCCACCGCTGGACGCTGGTGGGCTGGGTGGACAATCCGTTCCCTTTCGTTGCGGCGAGTTCAGTGTGCGCGCTCGCCTCGCGGTACGAAAGCTTTGGTTACGTCACGCTTGAGGCGATGGCCCTCGGCAAGCCGATGGTGGCCACGCGGGTCGCAGGCAGCAGCGACCTCGTGGAATCGGGAGAGACGGGGTTCCTCGTGCCGCTGGGCGACGTGGTCGGCTTCGCCGAGGCTTTGACCTGCCTCCTGAGCGATAGCGACATGCGTGATCGTATGGGAACCGCCGCGTTAGCCCGCGCACAATCATTTACGCTGGAGCGCATGGCGCGCGAAACGCTGGCTATGTACACAGGCAGCTAGGGCGCCGTCGCGGCAGGCCGGGCCGCCACGGGCCACAAGGCTCGCCGCTCAGCCGCCGAGGATTCGACGGAAATGAGAACCGCATCGCGACCGAGAATGGGGTCATCGCTGCGGTCAGGGACTCGGCCCAACCCCGGAAGGAGCAAACGGAGTCGTAGCACATCGGTGTCAGGCCGCACGATGAATTCCCACTCGACCGGAAGCGAGTCCATCGCGGCATCCAGCGACCGCCAAGGCAGACTTCGAACCACGACACGGAGACCGCCTTCGCCCTTGCCGACGACGCCAGACCGGCTCAAGTGCCGCAGTTCGATGGTGACGGCCTGATCCGTGCGAGATGCGTCATTAGGTGCCACGAGGATGAGTGCCGGAACGCTCGTTCCAGTCCCGCGACCGGCCAGCACGGCAAGACGCGCGGATGCAGTAGCCGCAGCAGGCGCTTCGCGGATGCGCGCGTACGCCGCGTGTACCCACCACGTGGTGCGCGGTGCCTGCGCTGCGGAGTCCACGATACCGTCGAAGGACGCGTTGAGACACTCGTACTCGCGACTACGCAATTCCCGCCAGCAGGAGCGGCCAAAGGCGTCGGCACCACCATCGTGCAGGGCACGCAGCGTCGTCACTAGCGCGGCCGGCGAGTAGCGCTCTGCCTGCGCTATGACTTCGTTGACGTCGAGCCGACGGACCGCTAACCGGCTATAGGCAGGGTCGTCGATGAAAGCTGAGCGGATCCATCTTGCGTGCTCGGCAACGGCCGCGGAACGGCCTGGCGAGAGCTCGTGCCAAGTCCAAGTATTCACTTGGCAACTCGCCCGGACACAATAGTCCGCGAATCGCCGAAACCGCAGAGTGTCGAAGCGCGCAAAGGATGGTCCCGCGACATCCGCCGACGGCCCGACTTCCTCCCGCACGACACGATTGACCAAGGCATACGTCTCAAATAGCTGGGCTTCCGTGCCACCCCACCAAGGCAGTCCCAAATCCCATTCGTTCCAAACTTCCCAAGTGAGCGGCAGGCGGCGATTGGCCCGGACTAGGTGGCGTAGCCACGCCTCGAACGCCACGTAGTCATCGAAGGGCCAAGCTGTCGGTATCCGCCGCGGAAATTGATCCCGCCACGCTTCGTACAGCAGGAGTGTGGGCCGTGCGCCCACGGATAGCGCCGCCTCCGCCTGCCGGATATTCCCAACCCTCCATGTGCCGACATCCAAGGCTGCGCGCATAGCGGCGTATCGGGGTCCCCTGGGCTCAATTGACGGCAGGCTAAGGAGGAAGCCGTTTTTCGCAAACTTGCCGGCGGCGGCGCGAGCAAAGTCCACAACCGCGTCGGGGGTAGCGGGGAGGGTCACTCCGTCTTCAACGACGGAGCGGCAGCCAGCCGGGGAACACTCATGCGTCCGGATGCTCGGCGTGTGCCGACACGAAAACGTGCCGATTCCGAGGAACCCGAGCACGACGATACTCAGCGTTACGCGGTATCGCGCTCGGGTGCGAAAAGCCATATTGCAATATGAGCGCGGCGATCTGTCCACGACAGCGGAGATCCCAGATGAGACCCACCCTGATTCGAGCCTTTCCGCGTGACTGATGCGTCCAAGCAGCGGCTGATTGACATCTCGGTTCCGGTCTCTGCGGCCACACCGCGCTGGCCCGGGAGTCCGGCATTCGAAGCCAGCCGCTGGCTCGACCTCGAGCGCGGGGATATCGCGACAGACACGACGATTCGCTGCAGCGTGCATCTCGGCACACACATCGACGCCCCAGCGCACTTTCTGCGCGACGGGGCAACCGTAGACCGCATCGCCCTCGAGACGCTTATCGGGCGCTGCTGGGTTATCGATATTCCAGACGGCGGCGCCATCGGACCGACGCAACTGGAACGAGGGTGGCCGGCCGAGCCGGTGGAACGCGTCCTGCTCCGAACGCCGAATTCCGCGTATTGGGCCAACGCCGGCGCGCAGTTCGTCGAGGAATTCGCGGCGGTCTCGGCAGCCGGAGCGAGGTGGCTGGTGGATCACGGCGTGCGATTGGTTGGTATCGACTATTTGTCTGTCCAGCGCTTCGCTGATCCGCCCGATACACACTTGATTCTGCTTTCGGCGGGCGTGGTAATACTCGAAGGCCTGAACCTGAACGAAGTCGCTGCGGGACCGTATGATCTGCTCTGTCTGCCGATGCACCTCCAAGGTACCGAGGCCGCGCCAGCGCGTGCCGTGCTCCGGTGGCCGTAGCCCGTGTTTCGAGCTATGCGGCGCCTAGCGAGCCTTCCTCTCCATTGATTCTCCCCGCCACTCGGTCCGCGCCGTTGCGCATCCTGTTTGTCTGCCCTGAAGTCCCGTGGCCCCTCGATCAAGGTGGGCGAATCCGCACCTTCCGCCTTTTTGTACGCGGGCTCTCCGAGCTAGGGCACGAGGTGGATGCTCTGTTCGTCCGACACAACGGGCAGGAAGAACATAGGACAGCTTTCGCTCCATATCTCGGCGAGATTCGATATTTGAGCCGGGCAGCCGGTGGAATCCTGACGCTGGGCCGCGCCATGCGAAGTCTCGCGACCGGCGTACCGTTCGCCAATCTCAAGTACACACCCCCGGAACTGGGCGCAGCCGTTTCGGCGATGTGTGCCGCGAGGCCCTACGATTTAGTACTCGCCGAGCATCAGCACGTGGCAGACGACGTCCTGTCAGCGACGCGCCTTCCAGTCGTCATTGACATGCAGAACGTTTACTCCGACCTCTACAAGCGAGTGGCGCGTTCCTCACTCGTCAGCGTGAAGGCCTGGCATAGCCGGTTCCAGATATCGTTGGCTCTGCGGCAGGAGCGGCGTTTGGACTTTGCTATCGGGTTGCTGACAACCTCACCCGAAGACTCCGCGTCCCTGCTCCGCAGCGGTACCACTCGCCCGTGCTTCGTCGTGCCCAATGGCGTGGACCTCGAACAGTTCCGGCCCGGCCAACTCCCCGCCCTACCCAACGTAGGGCCGTCGAAAGAAGAGCAGTCAATCGTGATGACCGGAAGCATGGACTATTTTCCGAACGCCGACGGGGCGCGGTTCCTCGTTGATGAGGTCATGCCGTCAGTATGGGCGCAGGCTCCGCAGACGCGCGTGTGGATTGTCGGTCGAGATCCAGGCCGTGAAGTAAGACGTTTAGGCGGCGATGCGCGCGTCACGGTTACCGGTGCGGTGCCGGACGTGCGCCCCTACTTGGAGTCGTCATCAGTAACGGTCGTCCCGCTGCGTAGCGGGAGCGGAACACGGCTAAAGGCCTTGGAGGCCGCCGCCATGGGGAAAGCAATTGTCGGCACGTCCGTGGGGCTGGAAGGAATCCCGTTCGCTCACGGAGTGAGCGCTATGATTTCCGATAGCGCGCCAGATATGGCAAGCAGTCTCGTTGCGCTCTTGAAGGACCGAGAGTTGGCAGCCAAGCTTGGGGCGAACGCCCGCCGCTTGGTCGAGGAGGGATTTTCATGGGAAGCCTGCTGTGAAAGCCTCGATGCGGCTTTAGCAACTCTGCTGCCTATTGCGCGGTCACGCGCTGGGGCCGTCTGATGACGCTGCGCGTCGTAGTCGATGCGCGCCTCATTCATTGGCCGGGCATCGGCCGGTACATAGGCATCTTGTTACGAGGGCTCGCGGCCCGTCGGGATGTGCATGTGACGGCGCTCGTGGAACCGGGCTACAGCGACGCGATGCCTGAAGGAGTCGCCAGCGTGGAGGTCGCGGCAGCGCCGTTCTCTGTCGCCGAGCAGTTCCAGCTTCGCAGCGCCGTGGATGATACGGCGGCGGATATTTTTCACAGTCCTCACTTCAACGTGCCGCTCATGGGGCACATTCCGCTCGTTGCGACGATTCATGATGCTGCGCCGCTCCGGTTCCCGCCAGAAGGTCTTCGTGGGCTTCCGCGCCGTATGTACGCATCGCTGTTCTACGCGGCCGCGGGATGGCGGGCTGAAGCAATCATCACTCCCTCGGAGTTCGCGCGCAGCGAGATTTCGAGTCTCACGGCCATCCCCGCTGCTCGAATCACCGCGATTCATCTCGCCATCGACCCGGCGTTCATTGCGCTCGCTGACGCGGCGCTCGCCGAAGGTATTCGGCCTTTGTCCGTTCATAGTTCGCCCCCGTACGTTCTCTACGTCGGCACGAACAAGCCGTGGAAGAATCTCGAAGTGGCTGTCCGGGGCGCGGACTTGGCGGCCTCAAGAATTCCTGAGTTACGCCTTCTGATTGCCGGCAAGCAGGCAGCGAACCAAGAGCCCCTGGAGACGCTGCTCGAACGTGTTAAGCCAACTCTTCCAGTGGAAATCGTTGGGACGGTCTCCGACAAGCAACTCTCGCACCTTTATCGCGACGCATTGGCAGTGCTCTGCCCTTCCCTCTACGAAGGGTTCGGCCTCACTGGCCTCGAAGCGATGGCGTGCGCCGCTCCCGTAATTCACTCGGGAGCCGCGAGCCTCCCTGAGGTCCTGGGTGACGCCGCGCTGATTGCAGACCCGCGTGCGCCCTTGGTGTGGGCAGACGCCATCTGCCGAATCGCAGAGGACGGGTCACTCCGGGAATCGCTCTCAACAGCAGGAATGGTGCGCGCGCGAACCTTCTCCGTAGACCGAATGATCGACAGCACACTTCGGGCGTACCATCTCGTCACCGCCCGGTTTGTCGACGCTAGCGGCGTGCGAACGCGTTAACGTGTGCCGTCGCGCACGCCGGCGCGTCCCACAAATTTTAGTCCGTCTTTGAAGCCCTTGAGCAAGGACTTGCGCATCACGGCGTCGTACCGGCGCCACTGCACGAGGAGACTTGCGGCGAACACGGACAAGGTCACGGCCTTAAGCGGCCACCCGATGTTCTTAAGGATGAACAGGAAGCGGTTTCTCGTGTAGTAGTAGATCGAGAACGGCGTGAGAGCACCGCCCGTCGAAGTACTCACCTTGTGAAGTATTGTGAACCGAGGCTCATAGCGGGGGCGGAAGCCGGCCCGAAGCGCCCGCCACGCGAAATCCGAGTCGTCGTAGTACACGAAGTAACGCTCGTCCATAAGACCGACGCGCTCAAAGACCTCACGTGAGACGAGGAGGAAACAGGTCGGCGCATACTCGGTATACGCGGCCACGTTGTATTCCGGTACGTCTGCAAACCCATCGCCAACATGTAGGTTTACTCCCGCCCAAGACCGAAAGCGACCGCCCGCATACCAGACGCGCCTAGTGTCGAAGTAAAGAATCTTGGGCACGATCACGCGCTCTCCACCTGACTCTGCTATACGCAACAGTTCTGCAAGCAACTGAGGGTCGTCGAACTCGATGTCGTTGTTGAGCAGGATGAGATGGTCAGCGCCGGCGTTCATCGCGGCGCGAATTCCTTGGTTATTTGCGGCGGCAACTCCCACGTTCTGTTCGTTCCTGACGAAGACCACTGAGCTTAGCTCGAGGCGCTTGCACTCCGCCTGCGCGACGTCAAACGCTCGCGAGTCCGTCGAATTGTCGACTACCCATAGCGTAAATGCGACGTTCTCTTGGCCTGCAAGGCTCTCGAAGAACTTTGGCAGCACCTCGGGGCTGTTGAACAGCACCGTCACCAATCCGAGGCGACCCTTCAATTCATCAGTCCCCGCGAGCGGAGCTCTCGAATGCTCTCCTCGTACTTGTCCGCAGACACCGGCTGCTCCAGTACCCAGCGCGCAAACTGCTGAATACCCACCGCAAAAGAAATCTTTGGTTCATAGCCGAGCAGGCGCCGCGCTTTTGTGATGTCGGCTTGGTTATGGCGAATATCACCCAACCGAAAGTCTCCGGTTACGGTGATTGGGACGCTACGTTCGTAGCAACCAACCAAAGTATTTGCGACCGTGAGTACATCCACCGCAGCACCGGATCCGACGCAAAAGGCCTCGCCATCTGCCTCAGACTTTGTGAGCGACAAGATGATGGAATCAACGACATCGCTGATGAAGACGAAATCCCGACTCTCCTTCCCGTCTTCAAACACTCGGATGGGATTCCCGTTCATGATTCGGGTGGAAAAGATTGAAAGTATGCCCGTATAGGGATTGTTCAGGGACTGACCCGGACCGTAAACATTCTGAAATCTCAGGGCCACCGCGGGCACGCCCAAGGAGCGACCCATCAGCATCACGAGTTGCTCTTGGTTCTGTTTAGTGATGCCGTAAACGGACGCCGGGTGGATACGAGACAATTCGTCGGTTGGCAGAACCGTGAGCGGCTGCCCAGTGGACGGGCATAGGGGCTCAAATCGACCCGATTCGAGATCAGCCTTCAATCTCGCTTCCGGATAAAGGATCCCAAGCGCATCCGAGCTATACTTGCCTTCCCCGTGAATCGCCCGAGAGGACGCGATGACAATCTTCCGTACTTTGTGCGGACGGTTCGCAAGCTGCTCAAGGAGCAGTGCCGTACCGCTGGAATTCACTCGCACGTACCGATCGACCTCGTACATTGACTGGCCGGTTCCCGTCTCAGCCGCGAGATGTACGACAGCCTCTTGATCAACTAGCGCATCCCGCCAGTCGCTTGGGGTTGTAACGTCACCTTCAATAAAGCGACAGTGGCCCTGAATCGACTGACGCAAAGCGGATGAGGATCGGGCTTGACCGTGAATCTGAGGGGAGAGGTTGTCTAGTACCGTCGTGTCATGCCCCAACGCACTTAGCCGACGAGTCAAATGGCTGCCGATGAATCCGGCACCCCCGGTTACCAAAACCTTCATTGGTTCGATTCTCCAGATATCGCAAAAGTGGACGAACGCTCGTCGCAGGCTACCGCAGGAACTCTTCAAGCGTCTGGCGCTCAAAGACCTCGAGTTTACCCCCGACGCTGGCATTTACGACGCGCCCCCCGAAGGCTTGAAACACGTTGCGTGCCATCGTGTAGCCAACCTCGCTTTCAAATAAATCTGGTAGCTGCCACTTCATCCCACCCGAAAAGTAGGTGGGGTCAAAGTGATTAGAATCGTGGGCCCCCGACACCACGGTCATGCTCCCTGGGCCCTTTTCGGCGAAGGTATGATCCGCACCAACGAGAGCCACCTCGCGGAATCCGAGATGGAACGCAAGTTCAAGAGCCACGAAGGTCACCGTGTAGCCTTGAAAGATGCTGAGCGCACAGTCACGCGCGAAGAAGTGAAAGGGATTCGAATGAAGGTAGGCGACGTTCGGCCGAGGTTCCACGAAGCCAACCGCGTGTGTGTCAAGGAACAGGGGAAGTTCAGTCTCATTAAAGAACGGCGCGTTCTGCTCGATGACAAACGGATTCACTGCGACAATGCAGTTCGGCCTGAATGATGTTTTCGAGAAGAGTAGGTTGATCTTGTTTAAGCCGAAGCAGAACGTGTTGCTCCGAGAGAGCAAGTCGAAGTCCACGTTCAGCAAGCTGGGACCGTTGCAAAGGATGACTGCCTTGCCCTTTGGAAACCGATCCTGCCATGAACGCATGACGCGCCGCGAACGCCAACTTTGCGGGTGCATATCCCAACGCAAGCGCCGCAGGACAAAGCTCGCGGCAACCCTGTACGGATTGAGGGCCGGGCGCGAGCGGGCAAGAGGATCGGAGTCGACTTCGAGCATTGCGCCTAGGCTGGGATTCTGGGTTGCCACACGGAAACTGCAATCTAGGTGGGTCAGGCAAGAAGTGTCTGGCTGGCTTCGCCGACGTGACGCAGCGCACTGGAATTGGGCGGGCGGGCGCCCGTAAGCACTCGCGCCCAGGCAACCAGAAGGGGTAAATTGCCACTAGTCTAGCTACCCTTGGGGCATAGCGGCTTACGCCGGACACGGTGTGGGTTCAACCGTTGTTATCGTGGTTCGGACCAGCTGCCACCAAGCCCCCTGCCTTCTTCTCATAACTGAGTGCCGCTCCGTCGAATTGGGAGGCACTCTTGAATCCGGATCTGATGAGCGACGCGCAATACGAAGCGGGACCGTCCAACGGTGGCATCGATGGCGATAGCAATGCCGATCGCCAAGCGCTGTCGCCTGCACAAGTTCTTACCATCATCTTGCGATACCGGCGCCCGCTCGTTGCGTGGCCAGGCGCGCTGTTCGTGCTCACGGTCCTGCTTACGCTTGCTGGACAGCGGACGTACACGTCCACCGTGTCATTTACGCCCGTTCCGTCTCTCGCTAGCGCAGGACAACTTTCGGGTATCGCCGCACAAATTGGGGTCGCGCTGCCCGGGCAGGCCCCTGAAGATTCACCGCTTTTTTACGGTGACCTCGTTCGAACGAACGGCTTCCTTAGGGCCCTTGCGATGACCGAGTACTCCGTCACTGACGGAGACTCCTCTCGGTCGGGAAACATCATTCAACTTTACGAACTCGAAAAGCGCACGCCAGAGCTCTCGCTTTTTGAGGCTATCAAGTTGCTCCGGGAAGAGTTGCTTTCAGTGAGCCCCGACAGGCAGACGGGAATCGTTACCCTCCGCGTGAAGGCTGATTGGCCGGAGCTTTCGGACTCCATGGCGCGACGAGCGCTTGAACTCATCAACGCGCACAACCAGAGCAGCCGACGTGGCAATGCAACTGCGACACGTGATTTCCTGACAACGCGCCTCGACTCAGCCGAGGCCGTGCTGCTTTCTGCCGAGGATGCCTTGGAGAGGTTTTTGAGGCGAAATCGGGATTTCCGATCTGACCCGACTCTTGCGTTCGAGCACGAGCGCCTCAATCGGGAAGTCGGCTTGCGTCGCGACGTCTATTCCACCCTGGTCCAGGCTCGAGAACAGGCGCGGTTGGAAGCTGTGCGCAACACTCCCTCGATTACGCTGGTCGAACCGCCGTCGCGTCCTTTGCGGCCCGATCGTCGCTTCTTGATTTTTAAGAGCCTTTTCGCACTGTTGTTCGGCACCTTGCTCGCAGTTGGTTACATGCTCGCGCGTGAGATAATGCGCAACAACCCGGCGAGCGAAGAAGATGCCGAGGCACTCCAGAATGCATGGAGGAGCACGCTCTCGGATGTCGCCCGCGTGCGCCTTTCGCGCAAGCGTCAACCGTGAGGCTGCACGCCAACGCACCAAGTGCCGCTGTCGCGCCCATAAAGGCCAGACGTGACCGTGTGTGGCTTCCGGGATGACTGAAGCGATAACTGCGATTCGGAGGATGTGGCATTCCCCGACATTGCAGACTTGGGCAAGCTCTGGGGCGCGCATACTCACTTTCCTCGTGGTGCTGCCCATCGTTCTCCGGACGCTTTCACCGGAGGAGATTGCGGTCTGGTACCTCTTCGGATCGGTAATCGCGTTGCAAACAATTGCCGATATTGGTTTTGCGCCGTCGTTCGCAAGAGCCATCGCGTACTCCGCCGCGGGAGCCGCAAGCGTAGAGGAACGACCGTCAGGCCCAGTTCAAAGAGAGCCGAATTGGACCCTGACTGAAGCCATCGTAGCGACCATGCGTCCGGTGTATGTGGGGCTGTCCGCCGTTGCCGTGCTGACGATGCTTATCCTGGCGACACCCGCACTGATCCGGCCGATTAGCGCCCTTCAGAATCCCAACAGTGGATGGGTAAGTTGGGCATTCGTCCTCTTGGCGCTCGGTATTAGCACCCGCGCGAACCTGTACGGGGCATATCTGCAGGGCGTGAATCACGTGGCGCTTTACCGCCGCTGGGAGGCGATAAGCCTCATCGGCGCTTCCGTCACGAGCATTGCGGTCCTCCTTCTCGGTGGACGGTTGCTCGCGCTGGTAGCGGCATCGCAGGCTTGGGTCGTAGTTGCTGCGCTACGTGACCGAGCACTCGCTCGCGCAGTGGAAAATCGTCGCTTCGCGACCTTCGCCCGGCATTCTCTAGATCGCAATATTCTCACTCAGCTATGGGAGCGAGCCTGGCGAAGCGGCATTGGTATTGCTCTTTCACGAGGCGTCTTATGGTCCAGTGGACTCCTGGTCGCACAGTTCCTCGATGCCGAGGAGATTGCCGTGTACCTGCTCGCCCTGAGACTGATGCAAGCACTCTCAGACTTTTCATCGGCGCCACTCTACTCAAAGCTGCCATTGCTTGCGGCTTGGTACGCGAACGGAAGGCATGCGGACATTCTAGCCGTCGCAGAGAGGGGAATGCGCTTGGGCTTTTCTATCTTCGTCACGGGTGCGGTCGTCCTAGGACTCGCAGGGCCGAGCCTTCTGGATGCGCTCGGAAGTAGCATCCCCTTCGCGCCGAGTGCCTTGTGGATCGTACTATCCCTCGCGTTCCTTGTAGAGCGATACGGAGCCTTCCACATTCAGCTCTATTCCACGACGAACCACATCATCTGGCATATTGCCAACGGTGTTACGGGCTCGCTGTTTCTCATCGGCGCCGTTGCACTACTGCCTAGCATCGGGATCTACGCATATCCGTCAGCCATGCTGGCTAGCTATCTGAGTTTCTATTCATGGTATGCAGCTCGACATTCCTATCGGGCTTTCGGCATGAACTTCCTAGTGTTTGAGCGCCGCACATCGATGATTCCGCTGGCCGCGATGCTGTTCTACGCTGGCATCGTCCTGCTGCAGGGACCGACGCCATGACAAATAGATAATGTCAACTCTTGCACTGCTGACTTTTCTCCTAGTCCTCCAGGTACCCTTTGTCGTTGGCGCGAGCCTCGGCCTTCTCATGGCCGTGCTCGTACCACTCTGGGTCTTCATCGGCTTGCGGGCGCTTGAGTTGTCACAAATGCGACTGACGCGATTGAAAGGCGTGCTCACGCGTGGCGACTCCTCGTTCCAGATTGCGCTGGGACTCGTCGGAGCGATGATGGTGGTCTCCTACTTCCGAGCAGCCCTCGCGGGTTCTGTGCCTGCACCTGAGGCGGTTCATCAAGCATTATTGCTGATCACTGTGGTTCTTTTCGGCCTAACAGTATTTCGTCGTGGCACGCCCGCCGATCACGGCGCCGAGTACCTACTGGCCGCGGTCGGCATCTACCTCCTCGCGAATGCGCTGCTTCACTTAGCTGGCTGGAAGGGCTCGGTGAGCGATGACGTCGTAGCGGGTGTTACAGCGCGTATGCTGTCTTCGTTCGGCATTCTGACCGAGCGCACGCTGTTCCCAAGTGCTGGCGGTCTCAACAACTTTGGCGCGGTTGCTGGACTCGCTATCGCCGGCGGCATAGTTCAGATTGGGCACGCCCGATCCACTGCACTGCGCGTCGTAGCGGCACTAATTGTATCTGTCGGGTTGTACGTCGTTCTTCGGACGGACTCCCGTGCGGCCCTGATTTTTTCGCTCCTCGTCGGAATTGGGGTGTCACTGATTCCCACGCGAGCGCTGCGCGTCGCGAGATTCGGCGCGGCAGTTATTCCAATGCTTCCGTTTGCGCTCTTTGCTAGCGCCGTACTAATCGCAACCCTCATCGGATCCTCGGCATTTGTCCGAAATCCGCAGGAGATTTATAGCCTCGGCAGTCGCGCAATCATTTGGGCGGCGATCGGCGCCGAATTGAGCGGGTTTTCCCCCACGCACCTCGTGGGCTTCGGATATTTTGGGCAAACCCAGTCCACCATCGTACAATACTTTGGCGATGTCGTCGGGGCCGGCTACGATACGGGAAGGTTAACGGCCCACAACATGGTGCTCCAACAGGTCCTTGACATTGGATACGTGGGCGCCCTCGCAGTGCTATCGCTCTTCTGGTTTGCACTTTCCCGGATTGACCGCGTCGCGAAGTCTCAGCGGAAGCTGGTCGTCGCTCTGCTCCTTTACCTACTCCTCTCTGGCGTGACGGAGGCCACTCCAACTCCCTACTATCGGGAGTGCTTCGTCTTGTTCCTGCTGCTCATTACGTTCGTGCTTTCAAGCTCGGGCAACAAGGAAAGGTCAACGCCGCGCACTGCATCGCCTAACGCAGGCAATCCGAAGCTCATGCCTAAAAGCGGCTGGTCTAGAACCTAAGCCGGATCATGCAGTCGTCCCGAGACACCGCCATCCACACGGAGATCTGAGCCGGTGATGTTTGCGGCTCCATCCGACGCCAAGAACAGCGCGACCCGAGCCACCTCCAACGGCGTCCCAACCCGCCCGATCGGATGCACCGCATCCAACTGCGCGCGCGCGTCCGGTCTCCCCTCGAACCCCGCCTCCAGCATCGGCGTCGCAATCGCACCCGGGCTGATGCAGTTCACCCGCACGCGCCCACCCAGATCCACCGCAAGCGCACGCGTCAGGCCAGCTAGCGATGCCTTGCTCGTCGCATACGCCACGAACCCCCGCTTTGTCGCCGTCCCGTGCACGCTACCAATATTCACCACCGACCCCCTCGCCTTTTCGAGCGCGGGCAACAGTGCCTGAACCAGCATCAGCGGAGCCACGACGTTGGTCTCCAGCGTCACGTTCATGTCCTCAAGCGACACCTGCTCAGTCGTTCCCAACCGCTGGGTCGCTGCGTTGTTCACGAGCACATGGAGCTCGTCACCACCAATCGCCACCAGCAAGGCCGACACTGCCGCCTCACGCTCGGCAGATTCCCGGGCGAATACCCGAATGTCCTCGCGGATGCTAGTCACGCCGGGCGACGAATCCCCGTCCGCGCCCGCGAGCAAATCCATTCCGATGACGCGGTAGCCCGCCTCAGCGAAGACCGCACACAGCGCGCGACCAATACCACCGCGCGATCCGGTAATCAGCGCCGTAGGCTTCATTGCGCACGCTCAGCGATGCCCAAGAACCCAGCCAACAGACCGATGGCGCGCTCCGACGTGCGAATGACCGCGTCCACTGTGTTTGACCCATTGTGGCTGCCGAACACGCACCGTTCCATCGCACGCAGCGGTGAGTCGGCCGGAAGAGGCTCAATCTCAAACACGTCAAGCGCGGCGCTGTGCACGCGCCCGCTCTGCAACGCAGCCACGAGAGCGCCTTCATCAATCAGCGGGCCGCGGGCGACATTCACGATGCGCACTCCCGCCTTGACCCTGGAGAGCACGCCGGCATCGAGCATATGGCGATTCTTGGGCGTGAGCGCACACGAGAACACCAAGAAATCTGCCTCTTCCACCCGCGCCGGCCACTGCGCCACCTCCACATTCTCCGGCGCCGCGGTCAGAGCCGGATCGTACGCGAGGATCTTCATGTCGGCCGCAGCAAGGCGTCGGCCGATGTTGCTGCCAATGTCTCCGAAGCCAATCAATCCGGCCGTCTTTCCCGCGAGCGAGATGCCCGCTGGCTTTGGCCAAGTGCCTGCCCGCACGCCACGGTCAATCACCGACAACTCCCGCGCGAGCATTATCACGTACGCGACGGCCACATCGGCCACTTCGCCGCCGAAGGCCCCAGGCGTATTGATGATGGGCAGTCCCAGCTCACGAGCGGCCACGAAGTCCACGTTGTCCACTCCGACTCCCCACTTCACCGCAGCGCGAAGCTTGCCGGCCATACCAGCGGCAAACACCGCCCGCGTGGCAGGATCATCTCCGATGATCCAACCGTCATACTGCGGGAGCAGCTTGATCAATTCCGACTCGGGCATCGTTTGCACCACCGCTGGCGCATCAACATCAACGCCCAGGGCGGCGAACCTCGGTCGGAACGCATCAATCATCCGCACCATCGGCGGACATGTCACGAGCACTTTCACGAGCGCTTCCCCCGCCCGATGCTCACGGCTTCAGCCATGTCCCAGCCTTCTTGGTCGTCAATGTCGAGCGACTCGCTGCGTGGCGTGACAAACATCTGCGGGCGCCCGCCGATGCGCGCTTGCGTCTTGGCGAAGCTCGCGGCGGAGAAGATGTACAGATTGGAGTTCTCCTCGTACCAAGGCTCAAGATCCTGAGTGCGAATGAGATTGTTGGGGTCGTGATTGATGGCGCTCATGTCCTCTCGGTAGAACCGAGTCTGAAACCGGTTCACCGCAAAGATGGAATCGCCAAGGCCCTGTGCCACGACCTCGCGGTACCGCTTGATCGCACCGCTGATTGTCGCAGACTGCAGGAGCGGATTCGTGGAGTGCGTCATCACGTAGATGTCGGCCGGCACATTGGCCACATCGTCACCGAGCACTTTGTTCATGCTCACGAAGTCGCCGCACAACTCCGGCTTGCGGTCGCGCAGGCGAACGCGCGGGAGCGCAGCCACGCCCTGAGACTCGAAGGTGGCGCGGGCGTCGGTGTTGATGATGACTTCGGCAATCTCCGGCAACTCCAACAAGGCATCCACAATCCACCGATACAACGGCTTGCCGTTGAATGCGCGGAAGTTCTTGTTCGGCACGCGCTCGCTATGCCCCTTCATCGGCACCAGCGCCACAATCCGCGGCGTCTCAGTCATTCTCAGCTTCCTCTGGGAAATAGAACTTGTGCAAAATTTGCTGGGTGACCTCGGACCGTGCGTTCATGCCACGGAATGTGCCCCAGTACTGCATGGTTCTGAACATGAAGATTTCCGGCACGTATCTGAGCGACTTTCGCGCCCGCATCAAGGCTCGCAGGTCGCCCCAGATCTGCCGCGACAGGTACTTCGCGAACTCCACCGCGTACATATGCGAGTCCGGCACGATGCGCCGAAGCGCGATTGCCTCGCGCTCGTATCGCCGCTTGATCCGAGCTGCGTTCTCTTCGTGAATGTGTACTACAGCCGCTTCGGCCACGTACGCAATCTTGTAGCCGCTGCTGAGCGCCCAGCGGCCCCAGGCCAAATCCTCCAAGCCCGTGAGCGTCTCATCGTACGGATGACTGACCCAAAGCAAACGCCGCACTGCCGCGTTCGCATTGTTGCAAAACGGAATCTTCTGATCGCGGTTGGATACTGCGGGAAACTGCCGCTCAAATAGTTGGCATTCCGAGAATCTCGACGTTTCGTCGCCCACCTGCCGGCCGTACGTCAGCGCGACGCGTTCATCAGCAAACGGCGCGATGAGTCGAGCCAGCCACTCGTCATCGCAGGGATACACGTGTGCGGATGCAAACACGAGAAGCTCACCCGTTGCCGCCGCACAGCCCCTGTTGAGCGAACGTCCAAACGTGAACTCATCGGGCGCAATGTGAATGACGCGCGCTGGGAACGATGCGACGATATCCAGGGTGGCGTCGGAAGAGCCAGAGTCCACAACCACGATTTCAACGCTGCGCTCGGTCTGCCGCCCAATGCACTCAAGCAAGCGGCCGATGTGCTTCGCCTCGTTATGACAGCGAACGACGACGGAAACCTTGGGCGTAGTGGTCTCGGCCTCTCCTAGCCGCACAGCACCGCACCACCATTCACATTCACAATCTCCCCCACCAAGTGCCGCGCCCCCGGCGCACACAACGCCACCGCCGCAAACGCCACATCCCGCGCCGAGGCCACCCGCCCATTCGGAATCCCCGCCTCAACCCGCGCCTTCCCACCATTCGCAAACGGCTCCGCACACATCTCCGTATCTACCCAGCCCGGCGCCACGCAGTTCACCGTCACCCCGCGCTTCGCCAATTCAATCGCCTGCGACTTCACAAACGAAATCATCGCGCCCTTGCTCGCCGCATAATCCGCGTGAAACGCCTCACCACGCTGCCCCGCCGTGCTCGAGATGTGCACAATCCGCCCGCCATCCCCCAGCACACGCGCCGCCGCCCGTGACACAAAGAACATCGCATCCAAATTCTCACGCATCGTCCGATGCCAACGCTCATCCGACATCTCGTGCACCGGCACATCCTCCACCGGCCAGATGCCCGCCGAGTGAATGAGAATGTCGAGCCCACCGAACGCCGTCACCGCAGCAGCCACCAGCGCATCGGCGCCCGCCGCAGTCCCTAAATCGGAAGAATGTGCATTCGCCCGTACCCCGCGCGCCGTGAGCTTGCCCACCATCGCGTCGGCGTCCGCCGTGCGCGAGCGGTAACCAATGCACACATCCGCTCCGCACTCGGCCAACAACTCCGCGCAGGCGCCGCCGATGCCGCGCGAGCCGCCGGTCACCACCGCTCGCATCCCCTTCAAGGAAAACATCGCTGCCGTCATTACACCGTACCCCGTGAGGACTTCGTGTTCATGCGCTTGCGGCTTCCGCATCTAAGACATCACAGATGGCGTGCTGGATGGCCAAATGCAGCTCCTGCGCTCGATCGGTGCGCGACGTGGGCACAATCAAGGTGAGGTCCGCCACATCCTTCACCTTGCCGCCGTCCTTTGCCGTGAGTGCCACGCTCTTCACACCCAAGCGCTTGGCCGCCTCGATGGCGCGCAGGCAGTTGGGTGAGTTGCCGCTCGTGGTGTGCACGAACAGGACGTCCCCCGCCCTGCCAAGAGCCTCGAGCTGCCTCGCAAACACTTCGTCAAAGCCAAAGTCGTTGCCCGCCGCCGTCAGCGCGGAGGTGTCCGTCGTGAGCGCAATGGCCCTGAGAGCCCGCCGCTCCCGAAGATAGCGGATGGTGTACTCGGTGGCGATGTGCTGCGCGTCGGCCGCGCTACCGCCATTGCCGCAGAAGAACAGCGTCCCGCCCTGCGCGAGGCTCGCGCGTGCAAGCTGCGTGGCCTCAGCGATCTGCCCAGCCAGCGAGTCCGCCGCACGCGTGGCTGTCTCAGCCAGCTCCCGCAGATGCTGCACAGGGGTAAGGACGGGATGCTTGCTCACTTAGCCAGCTCCGCAATCCGCTCCATGGCCAGCTCGGCCTGCGCCGGGAGCGTGCCCGGAGCATCGGCAGCGGCTTCGAATGCCCAGGTCACGCAGGCGTCGGCGGCCAGGAGATCCAAGGCCACCTCGCGCCCAGCTTCACGGTCGGCCAGCACTGCGCCTAGGAGCGTGGTAGAGGCCTTAAGCAGGGCGTCGGCCACCGGAAGCTGCTCGGCGGCCGAGCCGGCGGCCAGAACGGCCTGTACGCGCTCGATCAGAACCGGAGGCACTTGGCCCGCGTGGGCGTCTACGTAGGCGCGGGCGGACGTCGGGGAGGAAACGGTCATCCACGAAAGATAAAGGTTTCGCTGGCCTTCCGGCGACGGCTTACGCTGACGTCCAACACCGGACGCGGCCCGTATTGCGATATATACATCGATAAGTGTATCGTAATACGACCACTGCCTCCGAGAAACCTGTGACCATCGTGACCGTCTCCCCCAAATTCCAAGTCGTCATCCCTCTCGAGATCCGCACAGCGCTCGGGCTGGAAGCTGGCCAGAAAATGCAGGCCATCGCCTATGAGGGACGCGTGGAGTTTGTGCCGCTTAAGGCCGCACGGGCGCTGCGCGGATTCGTGCGTGGCATCGACACCGACGTTCCGCGCGATGAGGATCGCGCGTGAGCGGAACGTCCTCGAACGTCGTGGACTCGTCGGGCTGGCTTGAATACTTCGCTGATGGGCCGGGGGCTGGCTTCTTCGCGCCGGCCATCGAGCGGCCGGAGCGGTTGCTTGTCCCGACGATCTCGCTCTACGAGGTCTTCAAGCGAATCCTGCAGCAGCGCGACGAGAGCGCGGCCTTGCAGGCCGTTGCCCTGATGCAGCAGGGGAAAGTACTCGACCTCAGCGCGGCTCTAGCAATTACCGCGGCAAAGCTTGCGGCTGAGCAGCGGTTGCCGATGGCAGAGAGCGTGATGTACGCATCCGCGCGGGCAGCCAACGCAACGCTTTGGACGCAGGACGCGGATTTTGTGGGGCTGCCTGGGGTGCGGTACCGTGAGGCTACGGCCGGCTGAGACTTCGGCCTACCTCGGCGGCGGCCTTCGCCGGCACCGCCGCAGCTTCGGCGAACTCCTTCCAGCGCGACACGGCCGCTCGCACTTCGTCAATCACCGCGTGCACCCGCTTGCGGTCCAAGCCCAGCCTCAGTCCCACACGTGCGACGTGATCAGCCGTCGGCGTCCGAGACTCCCCGTCCACCGACATTGCGTGATATCCCGCGTCCCCGCCCCAGGTGAGATCATAGGCCGGTGCCAAACTCCACTCGCCGCTGGGCGACATCAGGAACGCGACGTTCTTGGCGTGATCGTCCCGGTTGCCTGCCAGCACGTTGAAGGCCGCAAGGCGCAGGGCGCGCTCCACTTCGCCGAAATCGCGCGTCAGCCTCAGGGTGGCGTCGAGCAGGTGCGCGTAGTCCACGAGGTCGCGGCGGAAATCCAATTCCAGCAGTGCCGCCAGCGACTGCACGTGCAATCGGGTGGCTCCGGCGCGGTCGAAGCGCTCGAGCACCAGCGCCTGCTCTGCACCATCGAGGGTGAGCGTCTCGAACTTCGGCACGAGCAGTCCCGCCGCGTCGGCCATGCGGAGGTACGCCGCCTCCAGCGCCACCTGCGCCGCTGGATCACTCGAAGCGCGGAACTTCACCAGCACCTGCCGAAACCCTGGCGCCAGTGGCAAGCTGGCGTCCTGCACTCGACCATCGGCGTGCAAGGCCACCGTCACCTTAGGCCGCGCGCCACCGGATGAGCCCGCCGCGCGTCGCAGCGCGTCCGGGAGCTCGTCGGCGACATCGGCATCGAGTCGCGCCGCCTGCGAGGCCAACGCTGCAAGTGAGGGTAACTCGCGAGGCTCGCCCCACACCTCATCCACCGGGCGATAGCTCAGCGCCCCCATCCCACGATCTCCCACCGCTGCCAAGAGCTGCAATGCCGACGCCGCGAATGGATCGCGCCCAGCGCCGCGGAGGGCTTGGTGCAGGACCTTGAGGCCGAATCCATCGGGGATGGAATCCGCGAACAATCCGCGCAGGCGGTAGAGAAAGCGCGGACCCGGCGTCACCACTCCCGCGCGCAGCGGCAGAGCGAGCGGCGCGAGTTCGATGCCCTCGGCGATGAACTCGGGATCGTACTCGAAGTGCGGGCCTGCGCCTCCGTCCGCCAGACGCCCAACTCTCCGCGGCTGGTCCCGATCGCACAGCAGAACCTGAAGGACTTCCGTGGCGGCCATCAGCGCCCCCGTTGCCGACGCTTCGACTGCGCGAGCACCTCGTCCAGGCTTCGTGGTGGCACCGGCGTAGCGAACAGCTTCTCCATCTCGTCTCCGAGGCCGAGTGCGATAGCCAGACGCACCAATCTGTGCAGAGCGATTTGCCCGGTGCGCTCGAATGCTCGCAGGGTTTCTGCGGAGACGGCGGCTCGGTCTGCGAGCGTGGCGCGGGACCAGCCGAGCGCGAGCCTCCGCTCCTTTACGCGGTTGGCGAGCTGGACAGGGAGGGATTCAATTGAAGGGAGCATTGGAGGTATAAATATACCTCTAAACTACCAATTCGCAATATTACGGGTATTATTTTGCCCTTTATTTTTCTTTCAAGTTAAGGCAGAGACGGCGAGAATCGCTTCAGGATGGGTTGCGGCTATTCGGAGGAGAACACGCGCCGGCCCATCCGGCTGCCGACGTCCTTGCTCCCAGTTCTGCAAGGTGTCAACGCTGATGCCGAGCATCGCGGCGAACTTCGTTTGGCTCAGCCGGAAGTGGCGACGAAGCGCGGCGACGTCCTTCACATCGCGGCGCAGCACATCCTTCGCCGTTGTCACGCGAGCCGAGGGACGCTTGCCGGCTCGAATCTCTTGCATCTCTCGGACGCTCTGCAGCAGTTCGTCGAACAGTTCCTTTCGCATCGATCGGTCCTCGGATTGTCTGCGCGCGATCCAACAGGAGATCCCGCGCCTGACGCGAAAAAGCAGCTGTCCCAATGAGTTGCATTGGTTATGCGGCGTTTTCTGATGTACGTCAATGGCGTATACCATGACCTACAAGAAAAGTGGGGAGCCCGCAGCGCGAGCTCCCCATCCGCATCCTCCCCAACTCATTTATACATCGCAGCCACGCTCGGGCGGCACTGCGTCGCCGCACACTTGCTGCTCGGCGAGAACCCGCAGGGCCAGCGCGTGAACACGCTCAATCGCGTCAGACTCCGTCTGCCCGTAGGCAAGCACACCAGGAAGCGCGTCCACCTCGGCAATCCAGCGACCATCGACTTCCTGTTCGCGAGCGATGTGAAACGCCATTGAACTCTCGATGAGAAATTTGAGCGCCTTAGTCCGCAGATCATTGCTGATTACGAAGCTGGATACCCGTTCGGTGCCTGGCGTTTCTCTGATGTGCTCAGCAGCGATCCGATGCCGCCAATTGCACTAAGGCCGGCATGATAAAGCTCGTCGCCAGCGCAGTTGCCACTAATAACGCCACGCGTTACTATTCCCGTGATTCGAAGTTTCGCGAGCAAACTCACCTCAAGGCTGTGGAACCGCGAATTGGTCACCGTATGGCCATCGCATTTGCAACGCGCGATGCTGACGAAGCTCGCGATGATTCATGCGGCGATCAGCGTCGACGATTTACGGCTACCGCCTGGGAATCGTCTCGAGAAGCTGAGAGGAGATCGAGCCGGCCTGTACAGCATTCGCATCAACCCACAGTGGCGCATTTGCTTTCGCTGGAGCGATGGGAACGCCGAAGAAGTTGAAGTTGTGGACTATCACTAACCTCTCTGATGCCAAAAAAACTTCCTCCAATTCACCCCGGCGAAGTGCTCTTGGCTGAGTTCCTCACCCCCCTCGGACTCTCCCAGTACCGACTGGCGCAAAGCATATCGGTTCCGCCGCGCCGGATCAATGAAATCGTGCACGGCAAGCGTGCCGTCTCGGCCGACACCGCACTCAGACTCGCACGCTTCTTTGGCACCTCAGCGCAGTTCTGGCTAAATCTTCAGGCACACCACGACCTCGAGCATGAACGCGACCGTCTGGGCGCGCGCCTGTTCGTGGAGGTCGAGGTCATGGCTGCCGTTGGCTGAGCTCAGGTCAGTAACGCGGAGCGGAGCTCGCTAGCGGCAACGCTGAGCACCTCCGCCCCCTGCTCCGCCGGCACCCCCGCCTGCGCCATGTGCTCCTTACCGCCGCCCTTGATTCCCGTCTTGGCGCCAATCGCCTTCACAAGGGCGCCCGCCGAGAGCCCCTTGGCCCGAAGGTCATCGGTCAGCGCGACAACGAGCCCAAACTTCCCGTCCTCGAACTCACCAAGCAGCGCCGCCGCGCCTGAACCCAGCCCCTCGCGCGCCACGTCGCCCAGCGCCTGCAGTTCCTTCATCGTCGGCACCTTCACCTGCTTGGCCACGAGCTTGGCACCGTTCACAAGCTCCGCGTCACCCAGCAAATCCTGCTGAGCGCCCCCGCCCTTCATGGCTTCGTCGAGGCGCTTCTCCAGCTGCTTCTTGTCAGCCACGAGCGAATCGAGCTTCTTGCCGATCAAGTCCGCCGACAGCGCATTCACCTTCAGGCGCTCAGCAACCGACTCCAGCGTGCGCTCGTGCTCGCGCAGCAACGCAAAGGCTCCGCGCCCCGTCACCGCCTCAATGCGACGCACACCCGCCGCCACACCACTCTCGCTCACAATGCGGAAGAGTCCGATGGTTCCGGTGTTCTTCACGTGCGTGCCGCCGCAGAGCTCGGTGCTGAGTCCGGGGATCTCCACCACGCGCACCACGTCGCCGTACTTCTCACCAAAGAGCGCCATCGCCCCCGTTGCGATTGCCTCCTGATACGGCTTCTCAACGATGCGCAGATCCACGTTGGCCCAGATGCCTTCATTCACCATCTGCTCAATCTGTGTGAGCTGCGCGGCAGCAATCGGCCCGTGATGCGTGAAGTCGAAGCGCAAACGCTCCGGCGCCACGAGCGAACCGGCCTGGTGCACATGCTCGCCAAGCACGTGACGTAGCGCCGCGTGCAACAAGTGCGTGGCCGTGTGATTACGCTCCGTATCGCGCCGCGTGCCAGCAGGCACCCGCGCAGTAGCCAGCCCAAACCGCACCGTCCCAGACGGAATACCAATCGCCGCGACCCGCCCTTCAATCTTCCGCACTTCCGTCACATCCACCGACCAACTCGCCCCGCGAATCTCCCCGCGGTCCGAGACCTGACCGCCGGACTCCGCGTAGAACGGCGACTCATCCAACATCACCGCCACCTGCGAATCGGGCAGCTCCTTGATGCCAACGACGGCGGTAGAAACCTCGGTGAGCTCATAGCCCACAAATCGCCCACCAGTTGTGAGCATCCGTCTTCCGTCATCCGTCCAACTCGATAACTCGCCCAACACATCCGCTCCCACCGCAATCTTCTTCGCGCGCCTGTCCGCTTGACTCGCTTCGCGTTGCACCTGCAACGCACTCTCGAACCCCGCCACATCCACGATGTACCCACGCTCACGCGCCATCAGCTCCGTGAGGTCCACGGGGAATCCAAAGGTGTCGTAGAGCTTGAACACGTCTTCGCCGCTCAGCGTGCCGCGCACGTGTGTGCTGCCCTGCGTGCTCGCGGCTGGTGCGAGTTGTTCAAAGCGATCAAGACCCCCTTCGATCGTCGCCAGAAAGCGCTCTTCCTCAGCGCGTGTGGTATCGAGAATGTGCTTGCCTTTGCTCGCAAGTTCGGGGAACTGGCCCTGCATCATCTCAATCACCTTCTCTACCACATGCACGAGCGTTGGCTCGCGCCTGCCGAGTAGCCAAGCGTGGCGCACAGCGCGACGAAGGATGCGGCGCATCACGTATCCGCGGCCTTCGTTGCTGGGGAACACGCCGTCGGCGAGCAGGAAGCTCACGGCACGCGCGTGATCGGCCAACACGCGATAGCTCGCGGAATCTTCGTTGTGGTAGGCGTACTTCTTGCCGGTGATTTCTTCCACGCGGCCAAGCAGGGGCGTGAAGAGATCGGTGTGATAATTGTTGGAGACGCCCTGCAAAACGGCAGCGATGCGCTCGAGTCCCGCGCCGGTATCTACGCTGGGCTTAGGCAGCGGCACGAGTGTACCGTCGGGCTGACGGTCGAACTGCATGAATACGAGATTCCAAATCTCGAGGAAGCGCCCAGCCTCGGCGCCCTCGACGAACGCATCGAGCGAGAAATCCTTGAGTGTACGATCGGTCCACTCGCCGCTAGCGCCGGCCGGAAACTCAAAGTCCTTCGCCATATGGGCGAGGTCAATGTAGATCTCCGTGCAGGGGCCGCAGGGACCGGTATCGGCCATCTGCCAAAAGTTGTCCTTCTCGCCGAGGCCGTACACGCGATTCGCCGCGATGCCGGTCTCGGCGACCCAGAGTTGGCGCGCCTCGTCGTCGTCCTTGTAGACGGTGACGCGGATGTGCTCCTTGGGAATCTTCAGTTCTTCGGTGACAAACTCCCACGCGAACTTGATGGCGTCGCGCTTGAAGTAGTCGCCGAACGAGAAGTTGCCGAGCATCTCGAAGAAGGTGTGATGCCGGGCCGTGTGGCCCACCTGCTCCAAGTCATTGTGCTTGCCACCGGCGCGCACGCACTTCTGCGAGGTGGTGGCGCGACGATTCCCGTCGGGGGCCTGCTCTTGGCCGAGGAAGACCTTCTTGAACTGCACCATACCAGCGTTGGTGAAGAGCAAGGTGGGGTCCTCGCCGGGGACGAGCGAGGAGCTCGGCCGGATGGCGTGAGACTGGCGGGCGAAGTACTGCAGGAATCGGGTGCGGATTTCGTAGGCGTGCATGCGGGAAAACTAACGCAAGCGCCTAGGCCACAGACAGCGTCTACGCTACCGCTGACCTACGCAGGATGGTACCCTTCAGACTATTGATTTTTGCCTCGCAAATCGCTCTCAAACCGTATCGTTGTGTCTTCTCGTGAATTGACGGCGGGCGCTGAACTTTCCTCGTGGCTTGGGCAGCAGCGCTCTTTGGCGGAGGGCCGCTGGCTGGTGACTGGAGCCGCCGGGTTCATCGGCTCGCACTTGGTCGAGGCGCTTCTGTCGGCGGGCGCAGAGGTCGTGGGGCTCGACAACTTCCTCACCGGCCGTCGCGAGACCCTTGATGCGGCCGTGAAGGCCGTGGGACCGGACGCCGCCAAGCGGTTCCGGTTCATCGAGGGAGACATTCGCTCGCTGGAGACCTGCACGAGCGCCACGGAAGGCGTGCGTTGGGTCCTCCACCAGGCCGCGTTGGGCTCCGTGCCCCGCTCCTTGGAGAATCCCATCGCGAGCCACGATGTGAACGTGACCGGGCACTTGAACGTGCTGCATGCGTCACGCTTGGCCGGTGTGGAGCGCTTTGTGTACGCCAGCAGCAGTTCCGTGTACGGCGACGACGCCAACCTGCCCAAGCTCGAGGAGCGAGTGGGTCGCGTACTCTCTCCGTATGCGGCCACCAAGCGGACCAACGAGACCTACGCTTCGGTCTTTGCGTCCTGCTACGGCCAGCGCATCACCGGCTTGCGCTACTTCAACGTGTTCGGCCCGCGCCAGGACCCGCAGGGCCCTTACGCCGCCGTGATTCCACGCTGGCTCGACGCCATGGCGTCGGGCGGGATCTGCACCCTGCACGGCGATGGGCTCACCAGCCGCGACTTTTGCTTCGTGGCCAATGTGGTGAAGGCCAATTTGCTGGCTGCTCAGGCGCAGGGCGAGCGGGACACGAATGAGATTTTCAACGTGGCCTGCGGGGAGAAGACGACGCTCCGCGAGCTCTACGCGCATCTGCGCAGCGCGGCGCTGTCACGGGGCCTCGTGGTGGCCGAGTCGCCCGTGGGTTCACCGCCGCGCGTTGGGGACATTCGCCACTCGCAGGCGGACATCGGCGCCATTAGCCGGGCCACGGGCTACCAACCGTTGGTCTTCGCAGAAGACGGGCTGGTGCGTACGGCGCATTGGTACTTTGACCAGCGGGCGCGCGGCGGGTGAGTGAGCCCGCGGCGCCGGCGAGGGCCAAGCGGCTACTGCGGAACGTTGGCTACGTCTACGGAGCACATCTAGCCACGGGCGTGCTGGGCGTGCTCTTCGTGCCATTGGCCACCCGCCTCTTGGGTTTCGACGGCTACGCGCTTTGGTCGATCTATGGCGTGATGCAGGGCTACGTGGTGTTGGTGGAGTTTGGCCTTGGCAAGAATCTGGTGCGCCTGCTCGCGGCGGCTGACGCGGACGAGAGCCGAGCGGCCCTGCTGCGACACGCGGTGGCCTGCTATCTCCTCGTGGCGGGCGTGCTCTCCGCACTCGCATTCCCCTTGGCATGGTTTGCGACGATCGTCCTGTTTCCCGTCCCCGCGGGCGACGAGAGCACGGCGTTTGCAATCGCCGTGCTGGCCGCACTGGATTACGTTCTGGGAATCCCCGCTGCGCTGCGGGGCTCCTACACGATGGGACACGAGGAGTTTTCACGACTCGCGCGTTACACCGCGGCATCTGGTGTGCTGCGCTACGGTCTCCCCTTGGTCGCGCTCGCCAGCGGCGCGAGCCCATTGGGTGTCGTCGCCATCACGGTGGCACGGCGACTCCCCGAGTGGTGGCTCGCCTCACGTCTGTTGACGCCGGTTCCGCCGGGAGCAATGCGGCCTGTGTTTAACGGTAAGCGTATTGGTGCTTTCTTCCGGCAGACCTCGGAGCTGGCCTACGCGCAGATCCTGCAGGTCGGCATCATGTCGTTTGGCATTTGGGCTATTGGCCGGCGAGGTGACATGAATGCGGTGGGTGCCTTCCGCGGCCTTTTTGACCTCGCCTCAAAATTGTGGTTCATCTCGAGTGGCATCAGCTTGGTGGTGTATCCAGCGTTCGCCGCGATGTTGGCAAAGCCCGCGAACCGCACACGGCTCGCCGAGCTGCTCCCGCTGGCGGCCCGTGCGAGCCTTCAGGTGTACGCGGCCGCGCTCTGCGGCGGCGTGCTCGTTGGCGTTCCTCTGCTCCCTTTGCTGGGCTTTAAGGCGGCCGAAGCCCAGCAAGCCTTCGCCCTTCTGCTCGCGGGCAGTGTCGCGATGGCACACGCGAGCGTCTCGTACGAACTCATCCAGTCGGCCGGAGCGTTTCGGCGCGCCGCACTGTTGAACGCAGCCATCCTCGGCATCTACGCAATGGTGGCGTGGGCACTCGGATCTGTCCCTGCTCTATTTGCCGTCACGTTAGCTTGGGCGCTCGCGCAAGGTCTCGGAGCCGCCTTGCTCGACCACAGCGCGCAGCGAGTGCTCGGTGGACATCCGCGTGTGGCGTGGCGCAGTGGGTTGGCAGTGGCGGTTGCCGCAGTTGCTGTGCTCACGGCTGTTCCGGGCGCCGAACGCTGGCGGCTTCTGCTGATTCCATTCGCCCTTCTGATGGCGCTCGGTGCCTTCCACGATGGCCGAAGTGTAATGACGAAGGTCCGTGGCCCTTCGCTGTCCCCCGACGTGCTTGCCACCTAAGTTTCGCAAAATGCCTCTGCCTGAATTCGAAGTCACGAGAGTGACCTTGGTCTTGACCCATCGCTCTCGGCGCTGCCGGCGGGGCGGCTGAGGTGTGCGGTATAGCAGGGTGCTGGGCACCAAACGAGCCTTTGGACCGGATGCAGGCGCTCGTGCGTCGCATGACCGACGCCATCGAACATCGCGGCCCGGATGCCGACGGCCTCTGGCAGGATGAAGCCGCGGGACTGACGCTCGGACATCGCCGACTCAGCATTGTGGACCTCTCGCCAGCCGGCGCCCAACCGATGGCCTCCGCCAGCGGGCGCTTCGAGATTGTCTTCAACGGCGAGATCTACAACTTCGGCAGCCTGCGCCGCGAACTCGAGTCCGCGGGAGCGGCCTTTCGTGGGCACTCCGACACCGAAGTGTTGCTCGCGGGTTTCGAGCGATGGGGCGTGGATGCGACGCTCCGCCGTTCGCAGGGCATGTTCGCACTCGCGCTCTGGGACGCCGAGCGTCGTACGTTGACGCTGACGCGCGATCGCACAGGTGAAAAGCCGTTGTATTGGTGCGTGCAGAACGGGGCGCTCGCATTCGCATCGGAGTTGAAGGCGCTGCGTGCTCTCCCGTGGATCGGCAACACCATCAATCGCGACGCCCTCGCCGCGTTTCTCCGCTTCAGTTACGTCCCGACGCCCGACTGCATCCTCGAGGGCGTACACAAGTTGGAGCCGGGGACCTACCGCGAGTTTGCTGACCCACGCAGTGGCCAGTCGGGACGCTCGGTGCCCTATTGGTCCGCCGCCGAGGTGGCCCGCGCCGGTGCCAATGATCCGCTGCCCGATGCTGAAGCACCCATCCTTGAGGCGCTCGACGAAACGCTGCGTCTCGTGGTGGGCGAGCAGATGGTGGCCGACGTTCCACTGGGTGCTTTTCTCTCTGGCGGCGTAGACTCGTCGCTCATCGTGGGAGTGATGCAAGCACTCTCGACGCGGCCGGTGCAGACCTTTACGATTGGATTCACCGAAGCTCGTTATAACGAAGCCGATGCGGCGCGGGCTGTAGCCCAGCATCTGGGTACGGATCACACCGAGATTATTCTGTCGCCCGACGAGGCGCGCGCGGTCATCCCGCGCCTGCCCACGATGTACGACGAGCCCTTCGCCGACTCGTCGCAGATTCCCACGCATCTTGTTGCGACGCTGGCCAGGAAGCGCGTCACGGTGGCCCTCTCGGGCGATGGTGGGGACGAGATGTTCGGAGGCTATACGCGCTACATCTGGGCGACGCGCATGTGGGGGATGGTCGGTTCATTGCCGCACCCGCTGCGCGTGGGAGTGGCCGGCGCGTTGCGCGCCGTGTCTCCCGACGCGTGGGATCGCGTCGCGGGCATGTCCCGTCCCCTGTTGCCTAAGCGCCTGCATCTCGCGCAGGCTGGCGACAAAGCGCACAAGGCGGCCGCGTTGTTGGAGTCGTCATCGCTCGACTCGGTGTACGATCGGCTCGTGTCCAATTGGTACGATGGCCCCTTGGCAGTCGTTGGCAATACGTCACGCGGGGAGGCTTGGCCGAGTTGGATTGACCGCGCGCATGCACCCAAAACGGCATTGGCGCGGATGCAGTACCGAGACCTCGTCGGCTACCTCCCAGACGACATCCTCGTCAAGGTGGACCGTGCGGCGATGGCGGTGTCCTTGGAAACACGAGCCCCGTTCTTGGATGCGCGCATCATTGCCCTTGCCGCGCGCCTCCCGATGGGCCGGCGCATCGTAGATGGCCGGGGGAAGTGGGCCTTACGGACGCTGTTGGATCGCTATGTGCCGCGAGCATTGATTGACCGTCCGAAGCAGGGATTCGCGGTGCCCGTCGCCGAATGGCTGCGCGGCCCGCTGCGACCTTGGGCGGGCGATCTGCTTGCTCCTTCACATCTCGGACGAGATGGGCTCCTCGATCCTGTTCCCGTCACGCGACTCTGGACCGAACATCTCAGCGGACATCGCAACCACTCGGCGGCGCTCTGGAACGTGCTCATGTTCATTGCGTGGCGTGACTCGTGGTCGGCCTCGAGTAGCAGCGGCTCGTGAGAGTCGTTCACGTCATTACCGGATTAGAGACCGGCGGCGCTGAGGCGATGCTGACCAAGCTCGCGCTTGCATCTCGGGACGCCGTTGAACAGTCGGTCATCTCGCTGCGCGATCACGGAACTCATGGTGCCGCGCTTGAGGCCGCTGGCATTCCAGTGGTCGATCTCAATCTCCATCGAGGCGCCGGGATGACCGCTGGGCTCAAGCGCATTCGCAGCGAGCTGGCTGGGAACACACCGACCTTGCTTCATGCGTGGATGTACCACGCGAACGCTATTGGTGGCCTCGCTGCGTTGTGGACGGGACGCCCCGTGATTTGGAATATCCGCGCCAATCGCATCACCACAGATGTGGAACGCACGGCCACCGTGGCTCTGGCGCGTCTGAGCGGACTACCAGCCCGCGTCCTCGCTGATGCCATCGTCTGCAACTCGGACGCCGCAATCACCGCCCACGCCGGCTGGGGTTACCCCCGTGGCCGCATGCGGCGCATTGATAACGGATTCGACACCGCCCGACTTAAACCCGATGCCGAAGTCCGCTCGGCCCTGCGCGCGCAGTTGGGGATCCCTGCGGATGGGCTGCTGATCGGGGTGCTTGGGCGGTACACCCCAATCAAGGGGCACCCGGTATTTGCCGCTGCCTGTGCCCAGGTGCTGAGCGATGCACGCGTGCACGCCGTCGTCGCGGGTCCGGGACTTGATCGGGACGGTGAGGCCCTCCGTGCTACCCTGCCCGACGCCTTTCGCGCGCGCTTTCATCTGCACGGTGCCATCGGCGCGGATCGCTTTTTCCCGGCGCTCGACGTCGCCGTGCTCCCCTCGCTCGACGAGGCCTTCCCGAATGTGTTGGGCGAGGCCATGGCCTGCGGAGTCGCGGCGGTGGCCACTGACGTCGGGGACTGCGCGCGCGTGGCTCAGGACACGGGCGTGATTGTCCGGGCCGGTGATGCCGAAGCGCTCGCGGCTGGGCTGCGCACGGCGCTCGCGTGGTCGGCCGACGAACGCGCGGCGCGCGGGCGAGCGGCGCGCAATCGCGTAGAGCAGGAGTTTTCATTGAGGGCCGTCGCCGATAAGTATGTCGGGCTCTATCGCGAGTTGCTCACACCGTGATTCGCGCGATTGCCCTCACCGGCGGCGCCACGGTACCAAGCGCCCGCTTTCGCATCCGGCAGTTCTTGGGGCAGCTGGAGCCGTTTGGCGTGGCGCTCACGGAGCGGAGTTCAGGGCCGGGTAGCTATCCGCCAACTTCACGCTGGGCGCGACCTGCTTGGGCTCTGGCTTCACTCGCGGACCGGCTCCCTGCCATTGCGGCGTCCCACGGTGCCGATGTCACGGTGCTACAGCGCGAGCTGCTTTCGACCTTCGTCACTCTGGAGGGGCTCACCAAGCGGCCACGCGTGCTCGACGTGGACGATGCGCTGTGGGCTCTTCCCAGAGGCGCATTCGCCGGACGCCTCGCACAACGCTGCGACCGCGTCATTGCGGGGAATGCTTTTCTCGCCGAGTGGTTCAGCAGCTACTGCCGCGACGTTCAGGTAATTCCGACCGCGGTTGATACCATTCGATTTCGGCCAGCACCTCGGCCGGCAGACGGCCGCGTGATTATTGGATGGAGCGGCGCGAGCGGTGGGCTGCACTATCTCAGTTCCCTGCAGGATGACCTAGCCGAAGTACTCGGGGCCAATCCGCAGGTGCTGCTACGCGTCCTGTCGGATCAGCCACCAATCCTTCCAAGACTTCCGGCGAAGCAAGTGGAATTCGTCGCCTGGTCCCCGGAGTCCGAAGTTCCCACCATTCAATCATTCGATCTGGGTCTGATGCCCTTGAACGACAGCGTATGGGAACGCGGCAAGTGTTCGTACAAAATGTTGCTCTACTTGTCCTGCGGCGTACCGGCGCTGGTTTCTCCTGTCGGCATGAACCGCACGGTGCTGGCGGAGGCGTCGGTTGGCGAGGGCGTGCTGGGATCGTGGCGAGGGGCGCTCAGCGACTGGATTGGCGACGAGCCGCGGCGGCGAAGCGCCGGTGCGGCAGGTCGTGCACTGGTGGAGTCAACGTACTCGCGCCTCGTGATCGCCCCTCGGCTCGCCGCGGCCATCGCGGGGACGGCGCCGCCGCCTAGCTCCTGACGAGCGTGCGCAGCAGGGGCCAGCGACGCAGGGCTGCGGCGACGCGCTGAGCTTCCAGACTCGGAGGCGCCTCACGCGGCGACATCCACTCGCGCAGCACCAAGACCGTCGCCCAAGCAACCACCGCGATGATGGCGGCCAAGAGGGCGTACAGGCTCGTGTACCGCGGCATCGGGCGAAGTGCCGTCGGCAGGGGGTCTACCACCACGACAATCGGTGTCTGCTCTAGCTCGCGAGCGACGGCAGCCTCGCGCTCCAGCACCGCTTGTTGAAAGGTCTGTGTGGCGATCGACAGAGCGCGATCCAACCTCTGCTTTTCAAGGGAGGCTTCGGCCTCCGCGACCAAACCACGATTGCGGCGCATAAAGGAAAGCTGCTCCCGCTCCGCACGATCGAGCAACGCGGCCATGCTATCCACGCGCACCTCTTGGCCCCGACGTTGAGCCGCCGCCTGCGAGCGCGCGACATCCACATACGTTTCCGAGAGCACGGACACCAGGCGATTGGCCAGCACGCGCGCGAGCGCCGAATCGCGCTCCGCAACCCGCAGCGAGACAAGCCCGGTTCGGCGGTCGTGCGAGGCGCTCACGCGCTGGCGCATGGCCCGCTCAAGATCCCAATTGCTCGGGACTGAATCTTTGGTCAATCGATTGGAGAGCGGACCCTTCTCATCGGCGGAATCAGCTACGGCAAGCAGGACGCGCCGCGATACGGCGAGCCCCGACACGAGCTCGGGCGTGACGGTGAGACCCGTAGAGAGGTTCAATCCCGAGAGACCCGCCAAGGAACTCAGTCCGGCCGGCATGCGTGTACCCGACACCGTGGCCACAGTCACAGACGCCTCGAAGCGGCGAGGACGCAGGAGACTGATGCCACCGACGACGATCGCGGCGGCGGCGCCCACGGCAAGCAGCACCGGCAGCTGCTCGATCACGGCGACCCAAGGGACAACGGTACGGGATGGGGCTGAAGCGTCGTTCATGTGGGAGACGGCGCGGGAGTCGGAGGGAGATGCCGGAGGTACGCGACGACGAACGGCAACAAGAAAGCGAATCGGAAGAAGGTAAGCGCCGAGAAGCCCAGCTCGAAGAGTAGGATAGCCACCAAGAGCTGGCGGCGCAGAGCCACATCGGGCAATTCCGAGCGAAGCCACGCAAAAACGCCGCCGTACACGAGCAGGAGCAAAGGCACTGACCCACGGAGCAGCTGCTCTACCGGACCCGAGTCACCATAGAACACGTCCGTGGAATACGAGAGGCCCACGGGGCGAAGCGGATGCTCTGCAATGTACTGAATGCTTCCGGCGATGGTGCCTCCGCTGAGATAGCGGCCTCGGAATCCACCTTCATCCGTGCCGAACGCCAGCCGCAATGCCTCGTCCAGCCCGAGTGGTCCGAGCAGATCGCCTACTAGCGTCAACCCGTAGGCAATCGCGCCGACGACGGCCAGCGCAATCCAGATGCGGGCTCTCGGTGCGCGCGCGATCTGCCAAGCGCTTAGGGCGGCGAAGCCCATCGCGGCGGCGGACGTCAGGGCGATGCTGAGCACTGCGTTGCCAATCGCGAGGACCAACGCGACCCGCGACCCCCGCCGCCGCCACGTCTCCCACTGGAGCAGAAAAAGGAGATAGTAGGCGAAGGCTGCCGTGGAGTGGGAGCCGAAGGACAGCACGGGTTTACGCCAACCGGTCATGTTGGCGACCAGATCTTCGTAGGCGACGGAGTACCATCGCACCACCGCGGCACGGACGCTCTCGTCGCCAGAAACAATCAAGACGCCAATGACGAGGGCGATTACGTTCGCTACCGCAAGCCAGCGCACCGTCCCCTCACCGACAGGAAAGTCACCCGAGCGAGACGCCAACATGGCAAAGCAGGCGATATATGGAATGGCCGCACCGAGCGCGAGATCGGGAAACGGAGAGAGGAACGTCGCCAGACTCAACACGGCGAGTCCACCCGCACCGATCCACAAACCATCAGGCCTGAACGGCACTCGGCCCACGATCGCAGGAGTGGTCAACAGCATCACGGCGATGGCTGACCACGCCAGCACAAGCATCGGCGCCACCGTTCCATCCACGGACGACGGTGCAAACAGGGCGAGCGTGACGAGCAGGGGCGCGAGAATCGCGCGCCCCTCGCGCGCGTCGCGCCCAATATCTGCCTCAGGCACCGACAGGCCGGCTCGAATGCTGCAATTGCTGCGGCAACTGCGGCAAAGTCGGCCACACCCTCCAAGGCAAGTCCGAGGCAGGCCGCACCAGCGCCACCACCGTCAGCACAATCACCTGCACGTACAGCGTGAGCGATTGATTCCGCACATACCACTGCTCGAGCGACGCCTTGTACGGAATGATGACCTCGCGATAAAACCGCTGTGGATCCGCCGAGGCATCAAGCCAGCGTTCCTCGTCCCGGAACACCAAGGAACCCACACCGCTTAGGCCCGGACGCACGGTGTTCAGTTCGACCTGTGCCGCCGCGGGATAGTGCGCAAAGGTGTTGGGCACCATCGGACGCGGCCCCACCACGCTGATGTCGCCGATGATGATGTTCCACAGCTGCGGGAGTTCGTTGAGCTTCGTCTTGCGGAGAAACTTTCCGATGGGCAGCACGCGCGGGTCATTCTTGAGCGTGATCTCCCCCGCCCCGATGCTCGGACTGTTGCGCAGCATGGTCGCGAACTTCAGCAAGCCGAAGTGTCGTCCGCCGAGGCCCACCCGTTGCTGGCGATAAAACACATCGCCCTCGCCGGAGAAGCGCAGGATGAGCATCACCGGCAGGAAGAACGGCAGCAGCACGATGAGCGCGAGACCGGCGAGTAGCACATCGAGAATTCTCCGCAGTACGTTCACGCGCGGAATCGCTCCGGCGGCTCGAAGCCGCCATCTGCGGGACGCGATCCCGACTCGAAGTACGCACGATACCAAGCCACAGTCCGCGCCAATCCATCGCGCCAATGCACCTTGGGGCTGTAGCCCAAATCGGCCTTGCACTTGGTCAGGTCAGGGCAACGCCGCTCCACGGAGCCCGGATACGTGGGCGCATCCGTGTAGGGTCCCGCGTAGCCCATCATGTCGCCGACGGCCTCGGTGAGTCCGCGCATCGAGATCTCCACGTCGTTGCCGACGTGGTAGATCTCCCCCGCAGCTCGCGGCACCTGCATCGCGCGGATGGTGCCGTCCACGGAGTCCGTCACGTAGCAGAATGCGCGGGTCTGCGCGGCGCCGTAGACCTGCACCGGATTCTCGCCGGCCACGAAACGCTCGACGATGTGCGGAATGGCGTGACGGAATCCCATGTTGGGACCGAACGCGTTCTGGTAGCGCACGACGGTGGCTTCGAAGCCGAGGGGCTTGGCGGAGTGCAGGAATGCCGCCTCGCCGAGCACCTTGGAGACCGCATACGTCCAACGCGGATGCCGCACGTCACCGATGGTGAGCGGCACGGTTTCCGGAGTAGGGATGGCCGCAGCGAAAAGGTCGGTGGTGGCCGCGTAGTTCTCACTGCTCGAGGCGAACACGAGGCGCCCCACCTTTGCCCGCTTGAGCCAATGCAGGGCGTGATGCACCAGCGCCGTGTTCACACGCATGACTTCGTCGGGATGCGCCAGCGTGCGATTCACACCGACAATCGCCGCCAAGTGATAGACGTGGTCGTACTGATCGCTCAGCCGCGCCCAAGCCTCAGCCTCGGCGAAATCATCCTCAATGAGCGTCAGCCGTGACCGCTCAGCGGCGTCAGGAAAGGCCTCTTCAAAGCGCGATCCGAACTTGAGATCGGCCAGCGTGAGTTCGCAGTCGCCGACGTCCACAAGTTGACGCGCGAGCGATGTTCCGATAAAGCCCGCGCCTCCCAACACCAAAACCTTGGTCATCGGTCGCCCCGTCCCAACACCTTCACCACGTGTCGCTTGGAAAGGCGCTCCACTTGCTCCTCGCTCCAGAGCCCGATGGTATCCACCAAAATGGCGGGCTGCGCAGCCAGCAAGGCGTCAATGAACTCGGCTTGGCGATACATCTTGTGGCCGGCCGCCACCACGATCACACGCGGTCCCTCGGCGAGAAGCGGCATCGCATCGTCCATCACCTCGGCTTCCTGCTCGCTCCAATAAGGCACGAAGGGATCGTGCAGGCGCAGCACGGCACCCGCAGCCACGAGGCGCTCGTAGAACGGTTCCACCGGCGAGAAGCGGGTGTCCCCGACGTCTCCTCGGTACGAGACGCCAAGCAGCAGGACCTTGGTGCCACTGAGTTCCGGAACGTGCTGCTGAAGAAACTCAAAGGCGAAGCGCGGCATGCGATCGTTGATGCGCACGGCCTGTTCGCTCACGGCCAAGGGCTCCGAGCCACCGAAGAGCGTGGTGCGCGACCAACTCGCGAGCAGCGGATCCTTGGTGAGGCAGTAACCACCCACACCGATGCCGGGCAGCATCAAGTTGGCATGTGTCGAACGCTGACGAATAGCCTGCACCACGGAGTAGATGTCTACGCCCGCTTCTTCCGCGAAGCGCGACCACTCAACCATGAACGCGATGTTCATGGCGCGGTAGGAATTCTCCAAGACCTTCGCCATCTCGGTGGCGTTGGTGGAGTGCAGGCGCGTGAGCGGGCAACGCTCAGTGTCAATGATCGTGCGCAGGAACTTCTCGGTGGCATCGGCACTGGCTTCGTCAGTGCCGGCGTACACACGAGGGAAGGTGCGAATCGAATCGATGTAGTCCGGCCCTGGCATCACGCGTTCGTACGAGTGCCCGACGCGGAGCGAGCGAGTGGGCAGCCCACGGCGCTCCAATTCGGCGTGCAAGGTAGGCAGCACGACCTTCTGACAGGTGCCAGGCGGAACCGTTGTTTCTACGAGTACGAGGGCATCGGGGCGGCAGTGACGGCCAATGGTCGCGATAGCTGCGCGAAAGCCGCTCAAATCAACGCCGTAGCCTTCCAACTCTCCATCGGCGGAGCTGGACTTGGCGACGTCGAGATTGACGTCCACGATAATCACATCGGCCAGTTCGTACGCATAGGGGTCAGCCGTTGCGAGGAAATTTCCTTGCGCCTTGGCCCGCTCGTGGAACTCGGGAATCTTTGGATCTGATGCGGTGAGCGGAAACACGCCTTCGCGTAGACTCGCGATGCGCCACCATCCCGCAGGCGTGGCGAGGTCCACACCAAGTACGGCGTACTCAGCGTCGAGTGCGTTGGCACACACCAGTGACATCACGGCACCCACGAAGCCAAGTCCCTGCACCACCACCACCGGCTTGTCCTTGTGCCGAGCGCGGAAACTATCAATGGCATCACGCTCGCCGACGTCAGTCGGCACGGGATACTCAATACCGTTGAGCGGATTAATGGAAATCGTCATCACTAAAAGATACAGGTCGGGCGTGGTATGTGAACCTGAGCCGAGAGCGGCTATGCGTAGAGCGCGAGCAAGCGCTGCACGACCGAGTCGAGGCCGAACTGCCGCTCGGCGAGCGCTCGACCGGCGATGCCAAAGCGTCGCCGGCGGTCAAAATCACCAATCAGGCTCGACAGCGCGTCGGTGAGCGCGGCGGCGTCACGAGCCGGAACCAGCACTCCAGTCTCATCGGGTAGCACGGCCTCCCGACAGCCCGGAACGTCCGTGGTGACGACGGCACAGCCCCAGGCCGCGGCTTCAAGCAAGGCCTTGGGCATGCCCTCTCGGTACGAGGGCAGACACACGATGCTCGCGGCGGCCATAAGGGGCGCGATATCCTCCACGTGGCCAAGAAATTCCACGTGGCCCTCGCGGGCCCATGCATCCATTTGGCTGGGTGGAAAGGCACTGGGGTTGGCATAATCAGCACTCCCGGCCACACAGAAACGCCAGTCTGGATGCCGCTGCCGCAGCACGGCGGCGGCGGCGGCGAACTCGCCGACGCCCTTGTCTCGCACGACGCGGCCCGGCAGTAACACCATGCGCGACTTTTCGGACATCGGCACCGCGTGCGTCGCGGCAAGATCCACTCCCGAGCCCGGTACTATCACCAAGCGGTCTTCAGCCCCGCCGAGCATGACGCCGATTTCTCGGGCATCATCGTGGTTCTGGACGACGACGCGCGCCCGCGGGTTGCGTAGGGCCACACCTCCGAGCAGGCGAATGATGGCCGCCGCAATGCGCCGAGACATTGACGGTGACGCGCCTTCGGTAAAGGCAAACCCCATGCCGGAAATCGCAAGCACCACGCGGCGGACTCGCAGTAGCCGCGCGGCGATGCCGCCAATCAGCACGCCCTTCGGAGAAGCGCAGTGCACCACGCTCGGCCGCAACCGAAGCAGATGCCAAAGGGTTTGCAAGGCTCCGAGGCCTTCGGTGAGCGGATTCATGCCGCTTGCCGTGAAGCGTGTACGAAAATGCCTGATGCCCGAATCACGCAGCGGGGCCTCGGCCGCCACCTCCATCACCGCGCTTCCTGGTTGCCCAGTGACCAGCGCTACCGTCCAACCGCGGGCCTGCGCGGCGAGCGCGACGGGCAACCGATGCGAGACAAAAAAAGCGACGTGATTGACGACAAATACGACGCGCAATGCGGGGTTTGCTGAGGACGCCATTTAGTTGCGAAACAATTTAGCAACAGCGACGAGAATTGAGGGTATCAAATGAGTCCGCCGACAAGGCCGTGACCTAGGTCACGGCCTCCGTACCCATGGCGCAGCTAACGACAAAGCGTCAACTTTACAATCCCTCGAGAGGATTAACTCTTAATTGTCAGATTCGCTCCAAAACGTCCTCTGGCTCGTTCTGACCGGTGCTGCCGCTTTCGGCCTCGCCGTCCTTGCCATTCCGCCGCTCATCCGCTTTGCGACGGCTCGGCAATGGCTCGACGTCCCCGAAGACGATCGCCGCGTGCACACTGTGCCCGTGCCGCGCCTCGGCGGCGTGGCAGTGGTCTTCGCGGCCGTATTCGCGGCGTTGGTTCCCCTGCTCATCGCAGCGTCTCGTGACCTGCCAGTATTTCGACATGAACATCTCCTCCCGGCCTTCATCGTCGGCTCATTGGTCGTGTTCTTCACGGGCGTCGTGGACGATCTCGTGGGCCTCAGCCCTGCACGGAAGCTGTTCGCGCAAGTCATCGCCGCCTTCATCGTCGTCGCCGCAGGGTTTCGACTCGATTCGCTAGCGCTGGTTCCCAACGGTGTTCTGCTGGATCTCGGCCCGCTGGCGGCACCACTCGCCGTCCTGTGGATCGTTGGCGTCACGAACGCGTTCAACCTGATTGACGGTGTGGACGGCCTCGCAGGGACCGTCGCCGTTCTGGCGATTCTCGCCATCATCTTCGTGGATCTCGTCTCCTACGGCATGCAGCCACTATTCATCACGGTGGCCGTGCTCGGCGCGATTCTCGGCTTTCTCAAATTCAACGCCTCACCGGCGCGCATTTTCCTTGGCGACGGTGGCTCGATGGCGATCGGCTACTTCTTGGCCGTACGCTCCGTTCTCGCCAGCACCGGTCCACGAGGCGAAGTCTACGCGCTCTTGCCACTGGTGATCCTCGCCTTCCCCCTGCTGGACACTTTCTTGGCGATGGGGCGGCGCTGGCTACGCGGCATCCCCGTCTCGTCCGCTGACGGACGCCACGTCCACCACCAGCTGCTGGCGTTGGGGCTGAACGCGCGCCAGACGGTTCGCATTATCGGTGCGGCAAGTTTGTGCTTCTCGGCGCTCGGCATCTCGATTGTCTTCGCGCCGCCGCAGCTCACCCTAGCCCTCATGCTCGGTGGTGGTGGCCTGGCAATCGTCTTTCTGTTCTACTCTGTGCGCTGGCTCGAGTACGGTGAGTTTACGGAACTCGGGGCCAGCGCCGCGGCCGCGGTGCGTCACGCCCGTGGGGTCGTCCGCGATCGAATTCTCGCAGCGGAGATTGCCGAACGCGTGCGCGAGGCCAAGACGTTCGAAGAAGTGGAAGCTGCACTCGCCGAACTCGTGGATGACATCCGCTTGCTCGACGTGCAGTTGATTGAAGGAGACGTGCACGCGCACGGCCCGCAGCGTCAACAGATCTCGCCAGTGAACAAGCTGCCAGTGCGCTTGGATTATCCCTGTGCTTGGGAGCAGGACGGACAGGTGCGTGAAGTGATTCTGCGCCTGTGGAGCGACCGCCCCTCGCTTGGTGGTCCGCAGGCGGTGGAGCAGATCGCAGCCCGCGTGGGTCCGGCGCTCGAGGCTTGGCTCAAGGAGCATAGACCAGCGGCTCGCGAGGGTTCCGACACACAGGCCCCGCGCCGGAATAGCTTACCGCGACGGATTGATGGCTAGTGTGCGCGAGCCGGGTCACTCCCGCCGCTAGGCTTCAGATGATGGATGTCAGCGGTGGTCCAGCCGCGCCCAATCCACCCCACCCAGCACCCCCGTCCAAACGCTCAACGGCCCCACCTGTACCGTCGTCTCCACCGAGTGCCCGCTGACAATCAACAGCGCATTCCCGACCATCCGAGTCTTGCCATTCGTCATCAGGGCCGGGGCGCCATCGAGGGCCACGCCACATCGCCCGTCCGGGAAGTACTGCAAGCGGACCTGATGCCACTGGCCCGTGAATAATGAGCGCGGCGCCGGTGCCCGGACGCTCTCGTTGTTGTGACCTATGAGCATGTAGTGCGTAAACCCAGACCCGCCCTCGCCGCCAAACGACACGGCGCAAATGAGATGGTCACCGGTTGGCGCGTTCCCCGTGCGATGATCCCACGCGGCAAGCAAGCCACGCGGGACATTGCCAGTGAGTCCGATGCCCAGGCTCTGCCATTGCAGGCGATTCACGGGCAACGAGAACGACGTCTCCATTCCCAGACCCCAGTCGAGCGGAAGCGTGTCCACGAGGTATGCACCACTTGCGTACTTCCCGTCACCGTTGGGCCGCAGCGTGGCAAAACGCGCCGTGCGGCCAAATAGGGCGGGCGGATTCCCATAGGAGCGCCAGCGTTTCCTGAACCCGCCCTCCCAATCTTCCGTCAAGACGCGCTGCGCCGAGGACGGCACGATTCGTAGCGTCAGCGTGTCTGTGCGCCAGCCACCCAGCGTAACCTCGAGCGCCAGCACCCCGCTGCGAAGCGGCCGCAGGATGTCGCCATCAAGGCGTGCCAGAGTGGGGTCCAACGGGCGCATGCGCACCGCGTGCGCCCGTATATGCATCCCCGCCGAATCGAAGGCCTCAACGACAAGGCGATGGCTCAGGTCCAACGCCAACTCGCCCGATGGGATATTCACTGCCACGCTATCCGCAAATCGCTGCCTGCGGAGCAAGCGGCCGCGCGTGACCGTTGGCGTTCCGCGCAGTGGGCGACCGTTCAGCAGTACGCGACGCTCCGCACCCCGAATCTCGGGTCGCGCAAGCAATAGACCCCCACCAGACTCGCGGCTGCCGACGAGCACTACCCGCGCAATCTGCTCGCCAAAGATGTTACCGTCGAGTGAGCTTTCCCGTTCGTGCGTCTCAAGGTTGTAGATGAAGTTGCGACCCGTGAACACCTCTTCGACCATGACGCGCACGTCGTCCACCCATCCGTGTAGCCCCACGCCATCGCTGATGCTAGGCCAATCGCAGCGTTCATCCTTGCCGTCCACTGCAATCACGCAGAGTTGTAGCGGTGCAACCTTGGTGAACGAATTGCGCAGGAATGCTAGGCGCGTGCCGTCGGGACTCCAGAATGGACTCGAGTCGTAGTCACCGCTGTTCGTGACACGACGCACCGTTTGAGTCGTGCGGTCGTAAATTGCCACTTGATAACGATCGGTGCTTTTGTTCCACCGCGCGGTGGAAAACGCAAAGAAGCGCCCGTCTGGGCTGGGCGCCAATCCGTTGTCGTCACCGGACGAGTACATCGGTCTCTGTAGTTGACCACGTTCGTCCACGAAGACCACCTCGTCGCCACCGCTGTCGGGGAAGAATGCGGTCCCCATCAAGCCGCTGCCATCTGGTAGCGCCGTCAGGCGTACGCGCTGCTCAATCGCGAGGTACTCCGGCAACTCGCTGGGCTCGAGCAGTTCCGCCCTCACCGGCTCGTCGCGGTTCCAGATATCGATATCGGAAACCGCGATGCGCGCATAGGCCAGCGTGTCGCCGTCCAACCGCACGATGTACTCCACGTCCGGCTCGACGCCCGACATCATCATTAGCCGGCCGCCCACACTTACGACAACGAACAAGAATGCGGCCGCAACGCGCCACGCCATCCGCGACGGCCGCTCAAGCCACGAGATGCCCGACAACGCGAGCGCGCGCGTGCGGGCGCCCACCTCGGCTCCGAGCAGTTCCGAGAGCAGCAACTGCGCGCCATCGCCCCGTCCCGCCGCGCGCTTGCCCCGCACCCAGCGCTCGGCGAGCCGTCGCAGCAATGCCGCGTCGTTGCCGCTCACCGCGTGACGGGCCGCGAGCATCAGGGTGCTCTCGCCACTCGGCTCCGCCGCAAGAATCGCCGCCGCTCTCGCGTGCGCCGCCTCGCGCTCGTCGTTCGTTGCCACCGCGAGTGCCGCATCGGCCACTTCATCGTGCCCCACGTGCAGTTCCCCATCCACCCGCGCCACGAAGCCCCGCTGCTCCAACTCCGTGAGCCGCGAGTCCGCGCCGATTGCATCCGCGCGCATCGGCCGCCCGAGCGTCGCGAGCAGAAGCAACAGCTCGCGCGGCCCCGCGGAGAGAGATCGCACGCGATTCTCAAGCACGGCACCGTCGCGCAGGACTTCGACAATGCGGCCCGGCGCCGCCGAACTCCATCGCTGCGCGCGCAAGGTCAGCGAGCCCTCCTCGATGAGACGCTGCAGTGCCTCAATGATGGTCAGCGGTATGCCGCGCGTGGCTGACGCCAGTTGGCTCGGCAAGTTTGCCGCCCAAGGCTCGAGTGGAAGCTCACCGAGGCGCGCGATGAACTCCGCAACGCGCGCGAGATCTAGTCGCGCGAGTTCCACGCGTGGCAATCCAGAGAAGCCGCCCAGCGATTCGATCGGTGGGCGCGCTGCGAGCACCAAGAGCGCGCGTCCACCTTCGAGGCGTGCGGCCACGGCGTCGAGTAGACGGCGGGATTCCTGATCAACCCAGTGCAGGTCATCAACAAGAAGTGCCAACGCCGAGTCTTCGCTCACGGAGCGCAGGAGTTCCAGAAGCGCGCTCACGCGGCGACGCTGCGCGTCCTCACCGCTGCTGCGGTCCGGCGAGGCCTGCGTGTACACGGAAGCCAGAGCGGGCGCGAGTGCGACGAGGACGCCGGCGCTTTCGGATGAGATGCCAGCTGAGCCTGGACGTTGCGCGATGGACTCGGCGAGTGCGGCGGCAAATCCTCCCGCGACGGCACGGTCCCCTGGGTTTGCGCGCACGAGGACGGCCCTCGCGCGACTCGCACGCAAGCGTGCGTGCAGATCGGCGAGTAATCGCGACTTACCCAACCCCGCCACGCCGGTGACGAGCACAGCGCTGCCCCGCCCTGACTTGGTCAGCTCCCAGCGCTCGAGCAAGGCCGAGAACTCCGACTCGCGGCCAATCATCTCGGGCGAGAAAGATGCGTGCTCGTCGATAGCCACGGATCCATTTGCCGCGATGGATGTGCTTAATGCGGAGCGCCCGGCGTTGGATGCGTTTCGCGCAGTGCGCATAGCCGCGCGAGTGGCATCGTCGGCATCTAGCTCCTGCGCCGCGAGCATCGCCTCAAGGCTCTCGGCTTCGGCCATGGCGCCAACGGGGTCACGCGCCGCGACGAGCGACTCGAGCAAGAGTCGCCACGGCGCCAGGTCGTAGGGCGCAACGTCGCGAGCGCGGCGGGCGAGATCAGCGGCTCTGGCCGCCTGCCCTTTACCGAGCGCCTGGCGCGCGAGGGTGTCGGTGCAACCGATGAACAGCGAGCGCAGCCGCCGACGCTCTACGTCGCACCACTGCTCAAACTCGGCGGCCCCTGGCGCGGCGAAGTCTGGGATGAAGTCGCCGGCGTAGAGTTGCAGGGCCTCGGCGAGCCGCTGTTCGCGCACGGCGAGGGCGAAGGCATCGCGATCTACCTTGGTGTCGCCGGTGATGGTCAGGAAGTCGTCGGACGCTTCCAGTACGGGGCCAAGCCTGCGGCGGATGTACCAGACGGTCTGACGCAGGTTCTGGCGGGCCTGCTCAGAGCTGCCGTCAGACCAGAGGAGCGTGGCGAGGCGCTCACGGGAGGCCCGGCGGCCGGGCGCGGCGCTCAGGTAGGCGAGGAGCGCGACGGGCTTTCCGCGGGCAAGCTGCCTGACGCCGTCGGGCGAATCGGCAGAAGCGGCGAGGGTACCACGGGTTCTCAGTTCGAGCACGAAGAACAGGTGTCAGCGGAGCGTCAGAGGGGCGTCAAAGCTTTGACTTGGGACGGATGACGGATGACGGACGAGGGAGATTGGAGCAAAGCCTCTATTTGAGGCGCCGCAACACTGCCGATATGTCGGAGCCGTCGAATCCGCGTCTCGCGAGGTAACCGTACAGGCGGCGCTTGCGGACTTCCGGCTCCAACTGCGCCAAGGTTTTAAGCTTTTTTGCCGCGGCCTGTTCCACGGCGGACTCCACCGTTTCGCCCATCTCACGCGCGTGCTCGTCGGCCTCTTCGCGCTCGAGTTGGAACTCCGAGAGGACCTGCTCGGTGATGCTGCGTGGCACTCCCTTCCTTGCAAGCTCTGCCGACACTCGCCTCGGGCCGAACCCGCGGCTTGGTGCAAGGCGGCTGCGGGCAAAGCTCCGAGCGAAGGCGAGATCGTCGAGAAGCCCCAGTGCGCTGAGCTTTTCTAGCGTCGGCGCGATCTCGACCTCCGTGAACTCTTTGGTTTTGAGCCAGCGCTTGAGGTCGGCGCTGCTGCGGGCGCGGGCGCTGAGTGTGGCGAGCGATTTGTCGAAGCACGCGACGATGCGCGACGCTGCGAGGAGCTTCGCGTGTTCTTCAACGCTGAGTTCCCTTCCAACTTTGAGTTTGAGTTCGGCGATAATCTCCAACGAGACGGGCAACTTGTCGCCCGCTGGCTCGAGCGTGATCTCGTAGCGGCCCGGGCGGCGAGGATGCTCGCGGAGTTCCGATACCCGCGCTTTGTTCTCTTCCGTCATCCGTCTTCCGTCCCGAGGAGTTCCTCTAACCCAAAGCGATGGCGCGGCAAGATGCGTGAGACTGGGTAGTAGCGCTCGACGATGTCCATCGCTTTGTCGGCGGTGGAGACGCCGAGGTAGCGGCAGAGGAAGCGGATGTCATTTGCGTCTTGATAGGCTCCCTCGAGCCGCATCGCCAGAATCTTCATTGCGAGTAAATAGTCGGCCCGCGCGACGTACACTCGCAACGACTCCCCTTCAAGGAGGGGATCGTACTGCCCCTCGGGTGAGAGAAATCCCGATACAGCGTCGTTCAGCCAGTCCTCCGCAATGTGCTCTCGCTCTGCGATGCGCTGCACCGCGGCACGCACGGGCGCCGCAGGTTCGAACACAGCGTCGATATCCTTGGTCTGCTCGCGAGCTTGAAAGACGACGGTCATCACTGCGCCGCCGACCATCAACAGGTCAACTTTTAGCTGCAGCTCCGCGAGTTCGTGATCGAGAACAGAGAGCAGTCGAAGAATGTCGGCCCGCGAGAGCGTCGGCGCGCCGCCATACCGCGGAGATTCTTCCGCAATACGACGACGCGACTGCACCGGCTCTCCGGTACGGAACGCGCGCGCGAGTGCCGCCGCCTCTGCGGGTGTGGCCGGTGGCGTCAACGTAGCCAAGCGACCCATCAACCCGTGCTCGATGAACAGATTGCGGCGACGATACACCACCGGCGCGACCACGAGATGATAGGGGCGCAGATTCATCAGATTCCCCGCGTAGTGCGGTCGCTCGAGTGCTGGGACGCTCAACACCCAAGCAGGCGGATGCACTCCCCAGAGAAGCGCTCGGTGCTCGATGAAAGCGCACACCTCGTTCTGGTGAAGCGGAGCCAGTGCACTGAAGCGAAGCGGCGGCTCCGCAATCTCTGCCCCACGCGCGGCGGGAAGCGTGCGCAGATAGTCCACAAACTCCGCATACGGCACGTGCGAGTCCGGCGTGCGCAGCATCCACTCGATGAGCGAGTTGAACTCGCTGTCGTCGGGTCCCGACGCACGCCACAGCATAAACGTGGAGAGATCCATCTTGGCGGCGCTGGCCTGCGCACGGAGGCGCTCCTTCTCCTCGGGGGTGACGCGGATTTGGAGCCAGGAGGATTTGGGGGAGCGCATTGGGCGAAAGTACGGCGGTTCCGTGCTTTTGTCAATACATATGTATTGACGCCGGACGGAAGACGGAAGACGTAAGGAACTGCGGCTTTTCCCGTCCGTCTTCCGTCATCCGTCCCAAACAAAAAGAATCGGGGGCGGACCCTCAGTGGAACGGCGGGGATTCCGGGCCCCGACGACTCACTGTTGATCACACCCCCGACTCAATATCTGACGGATGACGGATGACGGATGCTAAAAACAGATGCCTCAAACCTCCGTCATCCGTCTTCCGTCCAGTCCTTACTCCTCGACCTCTTCAGCCACCTCAGTCTTGGTGATACCCAAGACCACTTTCACCTTCTCCTCAATCTCCGCCATCACCGCCGGGTTGTCGCGCAGGAAGAGCTTCGCGTTCTCACGTCCCTGCCCAATTCGCTGCGTGCCGTAACTGTACCAAGCGCCCGACTTCTCGATGATGCCCGACTCGGCGCCGATATCCACCAGCAGCGACGTGTGCGAGATGCCTTCTGCGTACATGATGTCGAACTCCGCCTGGCGGAACGGCGCCGCCACCTTGTTCTTCACCACCTTCACTCGGACGTGCGACCCAATCACGTCTTCCTTTTCCTTCACCGGGCCGATGCGGCGGATGTCGAGCCGCAGCGACGCGTAGAATTTCAGAGCCTTTCCGCCGGTGGTCGTCTCGGGACTGCCAAACATCACCCCGATCTTTTCACGCAGCTGATTGATGAACACCACTGAGCAGTTCGAACGAGCGATGGCACCGGTCAACTTTCGCAGCGCCTGACTCATCAAGCGCGCCTGCAAACCCATGTGCGACTCGCCCATCTCACCCTCGATTTCGGCCTTCGGAACAAGGGCCGCCACCGAGTCAATCACGATCACGTCCACTGCGTTGCTTCGAACGAGGATCTCGCAAATCTCGAGCGCCTGTTCGCCGGTATCCGGCTGCGAAACGAGCAGTTTCTCAACATCTACACCGAGCTTCTTGGCGTAGTCCGTATCCAGAGCATGCTCGGCGTCAATGAAGGCCGCCGTACCGCCCATCTTTTGCGCATTCGCCACCACGTGCAAACAGACCGTCGTCTTGCCGCTGCTTTCCGGCCCGTAGATCTCAGTGATGCGTCCCCGCGGAAATCCACCGACACCAATCGCAGCGTCGAGGTTGATCGCTCCCGTCGGAATCGCGTCCACCCGCACCCGCATGCCCTCGGCGCCCAACTTCATGATGGCGCCCTTACCGAACGACTTCTCGATCTGCGACACTGCGAGACCCAGTGCCTTCTTCTTGTCTTCCTGCTGTGCCGCAGTCGTAGCCATCGTGCGTTGCCTCGCGAGAGGTGAAAGGAATCTACCAGCTAGGGGACGTCCGGCTACCCCCGAACAAGTAGCGAAGAAACTGGGGGCCCAAACCGACACCGAACATATTGCGAAGGGCTCGCCCGATGTCAATAGCGAATCCACGACAATTTTCTCTGCCGACTATTTTTTCAACACCGCATGTTGATTTTCTAACAACTCATTACTGCATATAGCTTTAAGTGGTCTCGACAGGGTGGAAAGTCTGTGGATTTGTGTCTGACTGACACCTGTTTTCCACATTAATCCACAGCCCTCAGGCGGCGTTGAAGGCATTCGTGACGTGCTTGATTTTGACCGAATCGGTGGCGACCAAGACGCCAACGACATCGAATTGGTACAGCTCGCCGGCGCGGCCGTGGCGGTCGATCCAGACCTGGGCGCTCTTGGTGAGTTCGCGCTGTTTGCGGTGGTGCACGGCTTCGACAGGATCGCCGAATTCATCGCCTTTTCGAGCTTTGACTTCGACGAAGGCGATGTTGTTCTCGCGCTGGGCGACGAGATCAATGTCGCGGCGGCCGAACTTGAATCGGCGGGCGAGGATGGTGTAGCCGTGCTTGCGAAGCCAGCGTTCGGCGATGCGTTCGCCGAGGCGGCCGAGGGCTTGGTTGTGTGCGGTCATGGTGAACGCGAATGTGTCGTGCGCGTTCGATTCTGCGTGACCGAAATTTTGCGGACCTAGCTGGTTTGTTGCAGCGCCGGCAGCTCGGAGATGATCAAGCTCTTTAGCGCGACCTTCTCACTCGCGCGATCGATGTCAATGCCGACAAGGTTGCCCTCGGCGTCGTAATCCAAGACGACGCCGTCCGAGATTTCGCGGCTGTCAGCGCTGGGGCGCTCGGCCAAATCGATGTACAGCGAGTCCGTAGCGCGGTGGTAGCTGAGTCTCACGGTCGGAAGCCCCGGTCGGGGAAGGCGTTGTGAATCGTGGTGCCGTCTTCGAGGGTCACCACTCTAAGGAATCTACCATCTAATGCGGCAATACGTGCCCAATATCGCCAGCGGCCATTCTCCTCGCGCTGAACTCGCTCGGGTGCCGCAAGGACGGCGGCGCACCACTCGCGACGCAAGTAAGGACGCTTCCTCATAACTTCTTGCTCGAAGTAATCCGTGAACTGTAGCTCGGGCATGTGCCGAAGCTGAGGGCCGGCCCGCGCCAAGACCCCATCAGTTCCTTCCGGCAGCCGTCAGAACTGCTTTCACCACGAAGAGGCTGTGTTGGAAGTCAAGCGGTGGTGGGCGTGATGGCCTGCCACCGTTCCTGCTTGCGGACCATGGCGTTGAGGATGATGAGTAGGCGGCGCATGCACGCGGTGAGCGCGACCTTCGTCGGCTTGCC
>JANNVQ010000031.1:0-48835 GCA_031414535.1 Gemmatimonas sp. | reverse complement strand
TGCGCGTGTATCGCATTTCGCAGCACTAAGCGCGCGCACAGGCTAACGACGCTTGCTGCCGACAGCCGCGGCGAAGGATGCAGTTGTGGGGGGGCCGCGGTTTCGGATGGGATCGTTGGCGGCCGCCCCACAACTGCATCCTTCGCCGCGGCTGTCGGCAGCAAGCGTCGTTAGCCTGTGCGCGCGCTTAGTGCTGCGAAATGCGATACACGCGCACTCGCTGCTCACCAAGCGCATCCGCGACGACAAGAGCTATGCGCCCGTTGAGCACGCTGGGAACGACTTCGCTGCTCGCGGGCAGACCGCTGACCGTGGCCACGAACGTGCCGTCCGCTGTGAATACGTCATAGACAACGCCTTCGGAGCCGTGCGCCTCGACCCACAGATGTCCGCTCTCGTCCGAGAACAAAGCGTACACGAGTGGCGTTTTCGCTGGGCGCGTAAACGACTCGCGGGAGCACTGTGCGGATGGGATTTTCCGGCGAAACTCGGTCCACTCGGATGTCTCCGCCGCCCAAAGAGAGTCGGTGACTGCCGCCGGCGTGAGAGCGCGCTCAATAACGCGAAGCGTATCCCCCGAGCGCGATAAGAAGGCGAGGCGGTACGACGTAGTGATGACCGCGACGCGCTCCGTGTTCTCAAGCGGTGTGCTGAGCAGCGACGGGGAGAATGGAGCCGAGTAGAAAGAGATGCTTCCGTCAGGGCTGTTGCAGTTCGCGGACTCGCTCGGCGGGAACTCGTAATAGGGGATGGGAATCGTGTCCGTTGTGCCGCTCGACTGATACCGCACGAAGACACGTTCGAGACCCGTCGGCACCGCGCGCGTTGCGAAGACCCAGGCGGTGGTCGGAGGATTTTGGTAGAGGCGCACCGGTGCGCCTCCCGTGTTCCGAGGCGTCGGCCATTCCCGGAGCCAGCGTCGCTCGTGGTTGTAGAGCGTGATGCGAGACAGGCCGGGATCGAAGAGGACGAGAGAGTCGCCGAGGTATGCGATGGAGTACGGCCACCGATACTCGCCCGGTCCCGCGCCCGAGCGGCCCCACGAGGCGATGCGCGCGCCATCCGTCGAGAACGCGACGATCTGCGGCGTCCGATGGTCGAGCACCGCGACAACTCCGTCGGGGCCGAGTGCGATGGAACGTACACCACCAAACTCACTTCCACCATCTTCGCTCGCGCCGATCTCCACCTCGAACTCGGCGCGCCACTGTTCAGCGGGGGTGCGAGCGTGGAAGACCGGATACGCGCCGGTGGTGTCCACGGTGTTTGTTGCGGCGCCCGGCACGCGATCGCCGGTGGCGCACGCGGCGAGTCCGAGCAAACACACAATCAAAGGAACTGTGCGAAGAGACGTCATCGTGTTGGCATCAGGCTAACGTTTGCTTCTGCTGCAGCCGCTTCCATAAAAAGCAGTTGTGGGGCGGCCGCAGGACGTCCCATTACAATAACGCGGGCGCCCCACAACTGCATCCTTACCCGCGGCTGACGGCAGCAAGCATCGTTATCCGGCGGCGGGCCCAGGCCCGGCGCCATCTATCAGCTGCCGGGCCGCGTTGCGGATGCGTCGGGACACGAGCTTCTCCGCGCCGAGTGCGATGAGGAATCCTCCGCCGGCGCAGAGCCAGCGCGCGGTGGAGTCGTCGAGGACGAGACCGACGCCGAGTGCCGTGACACCGACGGCGATGTAGCCGAAGAGCAACCAGAGGGGCTGCAGCTTGAGGTCACGCAACAGCGCACGATCGTGAGTGGTGAGCATGGATTGTTATGTCGGGATTGCGTGTGCGTCCTGCCAGCGACGCGCCAGCAGCAGCGTGAGTCCGAGCACGCTGCCGAGAATACCTTGCGTGGCATAGCCCGCGAGGGTCCAGCGGATCTCGTGACTGCGTCGCGCATGGGCGGCGTGGTACTGGGCATTGGCCAGGGCGCCGTCGCTCGCGCGGCCCTCGCGGTGCATTTGTGCGACGATGGGCAAATCGGCGAGCGGTTCAGCAGCGGTGCGTGCACGCAGTACCGTGACGCCGGTAGTAGCGATGATGAGCAACACGCCGAGAGTCGCGCGACAACGTCGGGAGGTGAAGGGAGCGGTCGTCGCGAAGGTCTCCTACGGTGAGAGCGTGCGCGTCCGGATAACGTGTATTAGTCAAAACTTAAGCACCCACGAATACTTACTCTGCACCCAGTACCAAAACCCCGCAACTCCCTCAAGCACCCCACCTTACCCCCGCTTACCTCGCGAACGCCTCACCGCGTTGTCTTGCGAGAACGAGGCAGTATCAAGGGGGCTCCGTACCCCCAGCGCCCCCTTGTTCAAGACATGGGTATATATCATCGTAGTACTCACGTCGCTATGCCCCAGCAGTTCCTGAACCGTCCGAATATCGTAGCCGGACTCCAAGAGGTGCGTCGCAAAGCTGTGCCGGAACGTGTGGCAGGTTACCCTCGAGCCAATCTGGGCTGCCCGCGCTGCCTCTTGGACCTCGCGTTGCACCATGCTGGGGTCCGCGTGATGCCGATGAATTCGCTTGGTCTCGCGATCCACGTACGTCCGGCTCGCCGGAAATAGCCACTGCCAGCCCAGAGCGTAGGACGCCCCGGGCGACTTGCGTCCGAAGGCATCGGGCAGGGCGACACCCGCATAGCCGGCGGCCCGGTCGCGCCTCATCAGCCGCTCCACTGCGTCCATCTGCTTCCGAATGGGGGCAATCAGCGACTGCGGAATCATCGTGCGCCTGTCCTTTGCGCCCTTGCCCCCACGGACGGTGAGCTCAAAGCGCTCAAGGTGTACGTCCTTGACCCGCACGGTCACGACCTCCCCAACACGGAGGCCGCTACCGTATAGCAACGATGCCATCAGCCAACGCGCGCCTGTCATCCCGCTCAGCACTTGCTGAACCTCGGCGACGGAAAGCACGTTCGGCACATGCTTGCTCCGCTTGGCCGGAGCAATTCCTTCGGGCGCGCCCATGGTGATGCCAAGTACTTCGTTGTAGACGAAGAGCAGCGCCGCCATGGCCTGATTCTGCGTGCTCGCGCTCACTCGGCGGTCCTCTGCGAGATAGCTGAGGAATCGCTTAACGTGCGGCGCGTCCAGCGCCCGGGGATGCCGCAACCCGTGAAACCGGACGAAGCGTTGCGTCCACGCCGTGTACGATTCGATGGTACGGGGGCTGTAGCGCTTCGTGCGCATCGCGGTCGCAATCTCATCGAGAATGCCAGGCGCGGGAGCGGCCCCACGGTCCGGGTCGGGTAGCTGAAGCATTGGCATAGGTCCTAACGCAAGGGGAATGGTGGCGCCGTGTACAATCAGCGTCCCGCGAGTGATGGCAATTGGGCGCAGACTATATTCCCTCCAAGATGTCCGAACCCAGTCTCCTGCTTCCCGTAGATGCCGCCGGCCGGCGACGCCTGAAGATTGCCTTCGTGGGTACGCACGGGGTGGGGAAGACGACACTCTGCTATGACCTAGCGGCGCACCTGAAGCGCCTGGATCTCAACATCGACCTCGTGAAGGAGGTCGCGCGGCGCTGCCCGCTGCCAATCAATGAGCAGACGACGCTCGACGCGCAGTTGTGGATTCTGCATACGCAGGTGGCAGAAGAGCTTGCGGCGATGGCGATGTACGAAGTGGTGGTCTGCGACCGCTCAGTGCTCGATAACTACGCGTATCTGGTCGCCCGCGTGGGTCGCAAGCCAGAACTTGACCAACTCGTCGGCGAGTGGATCAAGGGCTACGATGCCTTGTTTAAGGTGCCCGTGATTCAGGCCCCGACCTTCGACGGGAAACGTGCAGTGAGCCGCCAGTTTCAGCTGGAGATTGATTCGCTCATTGATCAGCTGTTGCGTACCTTCGACGTGCCGGTGGTGGTGCTGGATGCGGCTGATCGCACAGGCTGGATGACAACGGTGCTGCACGCGCTTGCGCTACCGCTCGAACCACCGCAAATCGACCTGTTCAGCGCCTAGACCTCAGCCTCAGCGACTCAGCCTCAGCGCCTACGCGTCGGCGACGAAGTCAATCCGGCTCGGCTGCTTGTACTGCGCCAGTCGCCCCTCGCACCAAAGCTTCACATCGGCCTCGCCGACGGCACGCGAGCCATCAAGCCACAGTTCCACGCCGATATCGTGTTCGCGCGCAGGATCGGGAATGGCGTACACTCGGGCAGAACCCACGCCCGGCATTTGCGTGAGTGCTCGCTCAACTTCAGCGGGATACACGTTGAATCCGCTGCGTGTAAACATGCGCTTGAGCAGGCCAAGAAACTCTACGCGCCCGTCAGCTCTGAGCAAGCCGCGATCACCGGTATGTAGCCAGCCGCCCACAGTGCGCAGGCCGCGCGAGATGTCACGTGAAACAGGCATCGGTACTACGCCAGCGCCAGCGGACGCAGCTGCTCGAGCACGCATCGCGCCCGGAGTCTGAAGCTCACTCACGTAGCCCGCAAACACGGTATCGCCAGCAACACATATCTCCCCGGCTACGCCCGCGCCCAGCTCAAGGCTCGACTCTGCATCGCGAATGCTCACCTGCACGCCCGGCATGGGAAGGCCCAATGTACCAGGCACATTGGCCTCGCTCACGCGATTGAACAGCGCCACCGGCGATGCTTCGGTAAGTCCGTAACCCTGGCGCAGGGCCACGCCGGTCGCGGCCTCCCAGCTCTGCTGGAGCTCCACTGGCAAGGACGCGCCACCGCAGATGCAGAGACGGAGCGAGGTGCTGTTGAGTTTTCCCCCGCGGCGCTGCAGCGCTGCAAGCATTCCCGCGAACACGGCCGGCACACCGACGATTTCCGTTATGCCAGCCGTCTCCAGGAGATCCAGCGCGTTGATCGGATTGAAGCGCGACATCGTCGTCACCTTGGCGCCCACAAAGAGTGGCGCCATCAGCGAGACGGTAAGTCCAAAGAGATGGGAGAAAGGGAGTACGGCGAGGACGTGGTCGCCAGAAACATTCTCCGCGGCGTCAACCGCCTGTCGCGCGTTAGCCATCAGATTGCGGTGCGTCAGCACCGCGCCCATCGGGATGCCCTGCATGGCGCTGGTGTAGACGATGGCACACTCCTCGTCGCGCCCAAGCGCGTCGGCGTCACCTTCGAGTGAGAGCCCGAAGTGCGAGCCGAGGTCCACGGTTTGGTCGTCTCCACCGGGCACGCTGAAGGTGGCGCGAGAAGGTGCTTCGTCGAGCAGCACGCGCGGCAAGTGATCCGGAATCTTGGAGGCCAGCGCCTTTCCAGTGAAGACGGCGCCCACGTCAGCATCCCGCATCTGATGTGCCACCTCAGCGGCCGCCGCGAGCGGATTCACCAGCACAGCGCCTCGCCCATCGCAGGCGGCGAGGGCCACCAGAAACTGCGGCGAACTCGGCAGGAGAATCGCGGCTCGCTTGCCCGCCAGCGCCCGCACAAGCGGCGCCGAGCGCTGCAGCAAGGTGAAGCCCGCGCTCACGAGCTGGCTGGCGGGGAGATCATCAATGAAACCGCCACCAGCGGCGGCGCGAAGCGCTAAGAGATCCACAAAAGGGACGGATGACGGATGACGGATGATTGAAGTGTAAAGCTAGCCTGACTTCAGCCGACATTCCCATTCTGCCCGCGAGGCCCTCGCAAATCCCCCGCCCGACGCGCAAATTTCTGTGATGTCCGACCCTCGTCTCATGATCTCTGTTTCCGGCATCCGCGGCCGTGTTGGCCACGGTTTGACACCGGAAGTTGTAGCCCGCTATGCAGCTGCCTTTGGCGCCTGGGCGGTGGCTGGTGCCAAGCAGCGCGGAACACGTTGCGCGGTCGTTCTGGGGCGCGACTCTCGCGTCACCGGGCCGCTGTTTCACAGCATCACACGCGCGGCGCTCGAGTCGGTCGGCGCCGATGTCATTGACATCGGCCTGACCACAACGCCCACGCTGCAGATGGCCGTGGAACACCATCACGCAGCCGGTGGACTCGGCATCACGGCGAGCCACAATCCCATCGAGTGGAACGCACTCAAGTTTATCGGACCTGATGGACTCTTCTTGAGCGCCGCACAGGGCGCCCAGATGCGTTCGCTCGTGGAGTCGGGCATCCCGTATGCACAGTGGGATGAGCTTGGGAGCGTGCACTTCGACGCCGAAGCTGTGGCGCGCCATCTCGATGCCGTGTTGGCCCTGCCGTTCATTGACGTGGATGGCATCCGCGCGCGCAAGTTCCGCGTGGCCTACGATGCTTGCCGCGGCGCTGGCGGCGTCATCATTCCCAAACTGCTCGACCTCCTCGGCTGCGAAGTCACGTCTATCGAGCTCGAGGCCGACGGACGATTCCCGCGTCCGCCGGAGCCGATCGCGGAGAACTTGGTGGCGCTGCAGTCGTTGGTGCGGGATACTGGCGCGCAGATTGGGTTCGCCACTGATCCGGACGTAGATCGTCTCGCACTCGTGGCGGATGACGGTCGCGCCATCGGCGAAGATTATACGTTGGCACTTGCGACACGTGTCGTCCTGCGACACCGCAAGGGAGCGGTCGTCACCAATCTCTCCACCAGCCGCATCGTGGACGATATGGCGGCGGAGTACGGGGTCAGTGTGGTGCGCGCGCCCGTGGGAGAGGTAAACGTGGCGCTCAAGATGCGCGCCGTAGACGCCGTCATCGGTGGCGAGGGCAATGGCGGGGTCATCCTGCCGGAATTGCACTTGGGCCGCGATGCGCCACTGGGTGTGGCACTGCTCTTGCAACTACTGCATGAGGACGCCGAGCCGCTGTCGCGGATCGTGGAGCGCTTCCCGCGCTACTATATCATTAAGGACAAGCTCGATCGTCCCGACAAGCCGCTGGATGCCGTATACGCAGCACTCAAGGCAGCCTTCGCGGATGCCGAGGCCGATACGCAGGATGGCCTTCGCCTCTCGTGGTCGGACCGTTGGGTACACATTCGGCCGAGCGGCACGGAGCCGATTGTACGCGTGATTGCGGAGGGGCGTACGGAGGAGAGCGCTCGACAGTTGGTAGAGAAGGGGCGAGCGTTGCTCGCTCAGCTGGGGTAACTGGACGGATGACGGATGCCAGCGGCACCGTACTAGCATCCGTCTTCCGTCCAGAGTTCAAGAAGATCTCGTGTTCACGTTGATTCACTACTCCGAAACAATCTCCTATGTGCGGCATCGTCGGCTACATCGGCCCTAAGCAAGCCACTCCTTTCCTAATCGAAGGCCTCAAGCGCCTCGAGTACCGCGGCTACGACTCAGCCGGCATCGCGGTGTTCGACGGTGAAGGCATCGAGACGCGTCGCGCGGCCGGGAAGATTGCGAAGCTGGAGGGCGCGCTCGCCGCAGATCCGGTGAGCGGCAAGGTTGGCATCGCCCATACGCGCTGGGCGACCCACGGTCCGCCAACCGAGCGCAACGCGCACCCGCATCTCTCCACAGATGAGACGGTCGCCGTGGTGCACAATGGCATCATCGAGAACGCTAATGTGTTGCGCAAGCAACTCACCGAGCTCGGCCATACCTTCCGCTCAGACACGGATACCGAGACCATCGCGCATCTGATTCAGGAGCTTTGGGAGGGATCTCTCGAGGAGGCCGTGATTGGGGCGCTGCGCAAGGTCGAAGGCACCTTCGGTATCGCCGTCGTCTGCAGTAAGGACCCACTGAAGATTGTCGCCGCCCGCAAGGGATCGCCGCTCCTCATCGGCGTCGGTGAGGGCGAGTACTTCCTCGCTTCCGATGCGTCCGCCATTCTCGCGCACACGCGCCAGGTCGTGTACCTCAACGACGGCGATCTCGCGGTGCTCACGCCGGATGGCTACAAAGTGATGGACATTAATGCCGTGACGCTACGGCGCAGTGTGGAGCGCATCGAGTGGGATCTCGCGGCCATTGAACGCGGCGGCTACGACCACTTCATGCTCAAGGAAATCTTCGAGCAGCCAACCACCGTCGAGAACACGATGCGCGGCCGTCTCATCCTCGAGGACGGCACCAGCAAGCTCGGCGGCCTCAACATGAGCCACGAGCAGTTGATGGCGATTGATAACATCGTCATCACCGCCTGTGGTACCTCGTGGCACTCGGCGCTCATCGGCGAAATGATGATTGAAGATCTCTGCCGCATTCCCGTTGAGGTCGAGTACGCCTCAGAATTCCGTTATCGCAACCCAATCATCACGCCGAGCACCTTGTGCATCGTCATCTCGCAGTCAGGCGAGACGGCGGATACCCTTGCCGCCATGCGCGAGGCCAAGCGCCGCGGTGCGCACACACTTGGCTTCGTAAACGTGGTTGGCTCGACGATCGCTCGCGAGGATGACGGCGGCATCTATCTCCATGCCGGTCCCGAGATTGGCGTGGCGTCCACCAAGGCCTTCACGAGCCAGGTCGTGGCCTTGGCACTCTTCGCGCTCAAGATGGCGCGCAAGCGCTCGCTCTCGGTCATGCGTGGCCGCGAGATTGCCCAAGCCATGCACGATCTGCCGCAGCAGATTCAGTCCATCCTTGATCGCGCATCGGAAGTCGAGAACATCGCCGAGAAGTTCAAGGACTCACACAACTTCCTGTACTTGGGTCGTGGCTTCAACTTCCCGGCCGCGCTCGAAGGTGCACTGAAGCTGAAAGAAATCAGCTACATCCACGCCGAGGGCTATCCGGCGGCTGAGATGAAGCACGGACCAATCGCGCTGATTGACGAGAAGATGCCCGTGGTCTTCCTCGCGCCGCACGATGGCGTGTTCGACAAGCTCGTCTCCAACATCCAAGAAGTGAAAGCGCGCGGCGGTCAGACCATCGTCATCACCTCACGCGACGAACCGGCGCTGGAAGGTCTGGTGGATCACGAGATCCGCATCCCCGAGACGATTGACATGCTGACGCCGGTTCTCGCGTCCGTGCCTTTGCAGCTGTTGGCCTATTACATCGCCGTGAAGCGTGGCGCCAACGTAGACCAGCCACGCAATCTGGCCAAGTCCGTGACCGTGGAGTAACAGCAAGGCCGTTCACCACGAAGGCACGAAGGACTCGCTGCACACGCTCGGCCCCGCAACCCTAAAGAAGCCATTCTTTTTTGGGACTGCGGGGCCGAGAGCATGCAGGGGCCCCTTCGTGCCTCCGTGGTGAATCGCAGTTGGAGTCCCAGTCGAACTCGGCTAGGTTCCACGAGTCTGGTCAACCTCATGGAGCCCCGTTGATGCGTCGCGTTTTGTACATTGCCCTTCTCGCTGCCGTGGCCGCCGTCCCCGCCCTCGCCCAGCAGCCTTCCATGAGCAGCACCAAGCGTTCTTACGAGAACGCCTACTATCTCTGGGACGCGGGCAAGTTCGACACCGCACTCGTGCTGATGAAGCGCATCCTGAGCACGCCGCAGGCCGATTCCTTCCACGACCGCATCGCCGAGCTCACGGGCGAGGTGTATAGCACCCGCTTGGTGGCTGAGGACGCCGCCGCACCGATGTGGTCGCCCGATGGGCGCTATCTGGTTTCCACTTCCGGCGTCGGCGCGCAACGTCGCCTTAGCGTGCGCCGCACGGAGGTTGCGGAACTTAGCTCGGTGTTCGAAGCGGCCGGCTTCTCCCCCAGCATCGGTGCGGACAATCGCACAATGATCTGGTCGAGCGCGGCCGCTGGCACCGGATTCAACTTGGTCAGTCTCCCCAGCGGTGCGCCCACGCGCGTGACCGTGGACGCGCCCGCCATCGGGGCAGCGGCAGTGATTGGGAGCAATCCCGTGCGCGTGGCCGTGATTGCCGGGACGCTCGGCGATTCCACCGCGCGCCTCCTCATGTATAATGTGAGCGCGGGAACGTGGAGCACCGTGAGCACCGGTGCCATGCAGCCGGTGTCGCTGCTCCGATCGCCGGATGGTCAGCGCCTCCTCGTACTGCTCGGACGTCAAGGTGCCTTCGCTCGGCAGGTGCCCGGATTTGCGACTGAATCGCGGAATACAGCGTTCGCCGAACTGACCGACAATGCGCTCGGTCCTGTTACGAATGGCGTGATGCCAACGTGGAGCCGTGACGGCCGCGTCTATGCGTGGGTAGACGCCAGCGGCACGGCGGCCCAGGTGAGGGCCAAGCGCGGTGATGAGGCTCCCGTGGCCGTGATGACGCTGGAGAATCGCTACCAGGCACCGGTGCTCTCGCCCAGCGGGGAGTTCGTGGCCATCCCGCTGATGCTGCGCGAGGACTGGGAGATTCACGCCGCGAGCACGCTGGGCAACGCGGGCGCGCCGGGCATGTTTCGCGTCACACGCGAGATCCAGCACGACCACTCGCCACGCTTCCTAAGCGACCGTCTCCTGCTTGCTGTGATGGGTGAAGGGCGACACCAGCGTTCGTATCTCTACGATATTCGCAGCGGCACCCGCACGCGTTTGCAGCACAACAATTCTGTTCGCACGGTTGCTCCGGAGTACGATTGGGCCGTGAGCCCAGACGGCTCCCGGGTGGCTATTGTGGCTGAGCGCGACGGTGACACGGTCACGCCGCACCGCCATCTCTGGTTGATGGACCTCAATGCCAAGGTCACTCGTCAGCAGCTCATCGCGCGCGTGGATTCCAATCTCACGGCCGAACGCGCGCTCCGTGCCAATGGCCGCCGCATCTTCGCTCCAATCGCCGCGCAGGTGCGTACCGCAGTGAACGAAGTGAGCGTCGGTCGCATCTATGAATACGAGAAGCAACTCTTCTCCTTTGACTCCAAGAACATCGTCCAGCCCGGCAACATGCGCGCCACTCAGTGGCTCGAGGATACCTATCGTAGCTTCGGTATCGAGACGCGCCAGCAGCGCTTCACCACGGTGCAAGGCCGCGAGATTGAGGTCGCGAATGTAATTGCGATGATTCCCGGCACGGTGAACCCGGAGCTCGTGTACGTAGTGGGCGCACACTTCGATTCGCGCGCCGAGGGTCCTGGCGCCGACGACAACACCTCCGGTACGGCGATGATTCTCGAAGCCGCGCGCGTGCTGGCGAGCCGACCGCTTCCGGCGTCCGTGATGTTCGTCTCCTTCACAGGTGAGGAATCGGGCCTGCGCGGTGCGCGGGAGTTTGCTCGCCGCATGAAGGATTCCATCACGGTGGTGGGAGCCCTGAACAACGACATGATGGGCTGGTCCAACGACCATCGCATTGACAACACCATCCGCTATTCGAACCCTGGCCTGCGCGACCTCCAGCACGCGGCGGCCCTCGGCTTCTCAGACCTCGTCACCTACGACGCCTACTATTACAAGAGCACGGATGCGCAGGCGCTCTACGACGCTTGGGGCGACATCATTGCCGGTATCGGCTCGTATCCCATCCTCGGCAATCCGCACTACCACATGCCGCACGACGTGCTGGAGACGATCAATCATCGGCAGTTGCAGGAGACGAGCAAGGCGACGGTGGCGACCATCATGTTGATGGCGTCTAGTCCTTCGCGTCTCACCGCGCTGACGGCGGCTGGGAACACGGTGGGCTGGGATGCCGCTCGCGAGCGCGGCGTGGTGCGCTACATCGTGCGCTATGGCCCGCCTACCAATCCCATGCAGTTTTCCGTGTCGGTCACCAACCCGCGTGCCACCATATCGGCATTGCGCGCTGGTTGGCACGTGGCGGTCAAGGCCGTGAACGCGCAGGGACTCGAGGGTTGGGACTGGGCGCGTACGGTGGTGAAGTGAGTTAAGGACGGATGAGAGTCCTGCTTCAACGCGTATCCTCCGCTCACGTTCGAGTCGCCGAGCGTACGCTCGGTTCTATCGGACGCGGCTATCTGTTGCTCGTGGGATTCTCGCACGAGGATAGCGAAGAGAAGCTGGTGTGGATGGCGGACAAAGTGATTGGCCTGCGCCTGTTTCCGGATGAAGGCGGCAAGATGAACCTCTCACTCGAGGAAATCGGCGGCGAGATGCTGGTGGTCTCGCAGTTCACGCTCTACGGTGACGCGCAGAAAGGACGCCGGCCCAGTTTCATCGATGCGGCGCGCCCGGAGCAGGCGATTCCGCTGTATGAGCGCTTCGTGGCCTTGCTGCGTGAGCGACAGGTGCGCGTTTCGACTGGGGAGTTTGGTGCCGATATGGCCGTGGAGCTCGTAAATGATGGACCCGTCACCCTAATGCTCGAACGATGACCCTGCGCGTCATACTCGCTTCGCAGTCCCCTCGTCGGCGTGAGCTGCTGGCCCTTATCGGCGTGGAGCATGAGGTGATGCCCGCTGACATCAACGAAGATGTCCGCGTTGGCGAGGAGGCAGTGGCGTACACGGAGCGCCTTGCGCGCGAGAAGGCTGCCGTCATCGCAGCTCAGCATCCCGACGCCTACGTGATCGCAGCCGATACCACGGTAGTCGTAGACGGGGACATCTTGGGCAAGCCGGCGGATGCCGCTGAAGCCCGTGCCATGGTCCGCCGCTTGAGCGGCCGCAGTCACATCGTATGCACGGGCATCGCCGTCGCGCATGGCGCGCGCGCGGAGAGCGCGGTGGAGCAGGTGGGCGTCACGTTCCGTTCGCTCACGGACGCCGAGATTGCGGCGTACGTGGCAACAGGCGAGCCGATGGACAAGGCAGGCGCCTACGGCATCCAAGGCTGGGGCGCGACCATCGTAGAGCGTGTGGACGGCGACTACTTCAGCGTGATGGGCCTGGGGTTGCGGCGCTTAGTCGAGCTGTTCTCTCGCTTCGGCGTGACCTATGGTTTCGCGGATGGACTCAAACGGGACGGATGACAAAAGACGGATGCAAACCGCGCAAGCATCCATCGTCCGTCCGTTTCCCTAATGCGCATCCGCCTGCGGCATTGTCGGCAGCCCCTTCGCCGCCTTCGCGTGCACGGCTGACATCGGGCTGGCATCAATTGTGCGCCAGATGTTTACCACGAAGCAGCCGGCGCCGATCGCGCTCAAACTTCCGCCAGTGGCGATGAGTGCCGACGCGCCAGGGACGCCGTGAACTCTGAGGATGAAGCCAGTCGCGAGGGCCACGAGGCCGCTTTGCGCGGCCCAGAACTGGATCTCCGCCGCGCGTCGCATCACTAGTGGCTGACCAAAGAAGCGCGGGATGACGTGCAGCGCGACGCCGTAAATCATCTGGGCAACGAAGCCGAGCAGCGCCATGTGAAGGTGCGCAGTGCGGTAGGCCGTGAGCGTGGGCACGAATGCCATAGTCAGGGCGAGTAGCACGGAGAGCGAGAGCCAGACGAGGCTGGACTTGAGAAAGGCGCGGACGAACCAGTCCATGGTTTTGACGGATGACGGAAGACGGATGCTATGAGGCTAGCAGTTGCGTAAGGGCGCGCGGCTTGGCGGTGAGATCGGCCAATGTGTACCGGTCAAGCACGGCGAAGAAGGCGCTTAGTGCTTCGTCGAGGGCCGGCGCTAGGGCGCAGGCTGGGGCGATGGGGCACTGATTTGTGCTCGGGTCAAAGCACTCCACCAAGTTGAGATTGTCCTCGGTGGCGCGCACGACCTCGCCTACCACGATCTGCTGCGGAGGCTTGGCGAGGCGTACACCGCCATCGCGGCCGCGCAGAGTCTCGACGTATCCCAGCTGAGCGAGGCGAGCAATCACCTTGGCGAGGTGGTCCTCGCTCATGCCCATCCGGCGGGCGATGTCGGTGATGCGGGCTGGCGAATCGTCAGTCTTGATGCCCAGGTAAATGAGCGCCCGCAACGCGTTGTCGCTGTGTCGTGTCAGTCGCATTCCGTCCCCAGATCCCCCTAGGAGATTCCCTCACATCAAATCCGGCGAATCCGGACTGGATGAAACATGCAAGTAGAATGCACCTTTAGTTCGTCCAGCACAAGGCCCCACGCTTCAGGCCGCGCCGGACATCACTCACTCTTCCTCCATAGAGGTTCCGATGCGCTCCCTTTCCCCTCAACGCCTGATACTCGGCGCCGTGCTCCTCGGAGCCGTCGGGGTCGGGTATGCCTGTGCGGGCAACCGCACTTCCTCACTCGCCGGCGGGGCCGGCAACGCCCAGCGCGTCTACGTCGCTCCGGGTGAATACGATGAACTCTACGCCTTCCTGTCTGGCGGCTTCTCGGGCCAAGTGGGGGTCTACGGCATTCCGTCCGGCCGCCTGCTCAAGGTTATCCCAGTCTTCTCGCAGAACGCCGAAAACGGCTGGGGCTACTCTGAAGAGACCAAGCCGATGCTCGAGACCTCTTATGGATTCATCCCCTGGGACGATCTGCATCACACCGCGCTTTCGCAGACTAACGGCGAGGACGACGGTCGCTGGCTCTTCGTGAATGGCAACAACACGCCACGCGTGGCTCGCATTGACCTCACGACCTTCGAAACCTCGGAGATTCTTGAGATCCCGAACGCAGCCGGCAATCATGCGTCCCCCTTCGTTACGGAGAACTCGGAATACATCGTATCCTCGACGCGCTTCTCCATCCCGATGCCGAACCGCGACGTTCCAATCGCTGAGTACAAGGCGCAGTTTAGAGGACAGATCTCGTTCATCACGGCTGACAAGCCGGGGAAGATGGATATCGCCTTTCAGCTCATAGTACCGGGCTTCAACTACGATCTCGCCCGGGCGGGCAAGGGACCATCGGCTGGTTGGATGTTCTTCTCGTCCTACAACTCCGAGCAGGCCAATACGTTGCTTGAGGTCAACGCCTCGCAGGCAGACAAGGACTACATCGCCGCGGTGAACTATCGCGCCGCCGAAGCCTGCGTGCGCGCGGGCAAGGGCCGTCGCGCCACGGTGGAGTACCGCCACAATCATATGGATGAGTTCACGCGTACTGCTGTCTCCGAGCGCCGTACCTCGGTGCTACAGATGACGCCAGCGGACTGCCCGGGGGTCATGTACTACCTCCCGACCCCCAAGTCGCCACATGGCGCGGATGTTGACCCAACCGGCGAATACATCGTCGCAGGCGGCAAGCTCGCCGCCGTAATCCCAGTGCACTCGGCCACCAAGATGCTCGCCGCCATCGAAGCGCGTGCGTTCGAAGGCGAGCTCGAAGGCATCCCGGTGCTCAAGTACAACTCGACGATCGCTGGCGAAGTACAGGAGCCCGGCCTCGGCCCTCTCCACACCGAGTTCGACGGTCAGGGCTACGCGTACACCTCGATGTTCCTGTCGTCCGAGATCGTGAAGTGGAAGCTCGGCACCTGGGAAGTGGTAGACCGCCAGCCGACCTTCTACTCGGTGGGCCATCTCATGATTCCTGGTGGCGGCACGCGCAAGCCCTACGGGCGCTACGCACTCGCGATGAACAAGATCACCAAGGACCGCTACCTGCCCACCGGTCCGGAACTCGCGCATTCAGCTCAGCTCTTCGACATCACGGGTGAGCGGATGGAGCTCCTGCTCGATTTCCCGACGATCGGCGAGCCGCACTACGCCAATGCGATTGAAGCCAGCAAAGTGCGCGACCGCCAAGTGCGCTTCTTTGCGCTCGCCGAAAACCGCCACCCGCGAGCGATTCGCGGCGAGCGCGAGTCGGGTATCGAACGACGCGGCAGCCTGGTACACGTCCGCATGGCGAGCATCCGCTCGCACTTCACGCCAGACAACATCGAAGGCGTGATGGTCGGTGACACGGTGCTCTTCCACGTCACCAACCTCGAGCAAGACTGGGACGTGCCGCACGGCTTTGCCATCCTCGGCGCACAGAACGCTGAACTGCTTGTCATGCCGGGTGAAACCAAGACCCTGCGATGGGTTCCGCAAAAGGTAGGCGTCTATCCCTTCTACTGCACGGACTTTTGCTCAGCGCTGCACCAAGAGATGCAAGGCTACGTGCGCGTCTCGGCGCGCGGCTCAACAGTTGCCCTGACGGCGACCACCAACAACAAGGCGCCAACCCGCGCCGGAGGAAACTGACATGACCTCCCGGGCCCGCTGGATGGCGGCTATCGCCGCGTTGTTGATGGCGACGGCGTACTGGTTGCCGCTGTGGCGCGTGGATCTTATCGCGCCGCAGTATCCTGAGGGCCTTGGGCTGTACATCAGTGTGAATGGCGTCAGTGGATTGAAGGAACACGACCTTCAATCCATCAACAATCTCAATCACTACATCGGAATGAAGGCTATCGTGCCCGAGGCCATTCCGGAGCTGAAGTACATGCCCTGGATCCTCGGTGCACTGATTGCCGGCGGCCTGTTGGTCGCTGTACTTGGGAAGCGCTCCCTTCTCAACATCTGGGGAGGGGCGCTCGCCCTGCTCCTTGTCGCGGGGCTGTACGACTATTGGCGCTGGGGTTACGACTACGGCCACAATCTCAATGAAGAGACGGCCATCATCAAGATTCCTGGCATGAGCTATCAGCCGCCGCTGATTGGATCCAAGAAACTGCTCAATTTTCGTGCAACCTCGTGGCCGTCTGGTGGTGGAATCGCGCTCACGTTGGCGGCTGGGCTCGTTGCGCTGGCGGTGTTCGATTCGCGCAAAAAGCGTACGGTGCTCGCGTCAGGTTCCGAGGGGACTGGTGGTGAGCCGGCCGGACAAGGTCCTGCACACTCAGGCGCTGCCGTCGCACTAATCCTAGCGTTCTCGCTCGCGGGTTGCGCTACGATGCAACCGCGCGATCTTGCGCTCAATGCGGACGAGTGTGGCTTCTGTCGCATGATAGTCTCAGACGCTCGCTTTGGCGCACAGGTCGTGACGACAACTGGCCGCCAAGTGGTATTCGACTCGCCGGAGTGCTTGGCTGGCTTCCTTGCTTCTACTCCCGCTGAAAGCGTGGCGAGCGTGTGGGTGTTGGACGCACAGGCGCCGGGGACTTGGATTGCCGCTGACGAAGCTGGGTTCCTCACAGACGCTTCGCTGCGCGGGCCCATGGGCCGAGTGACGGCATTTGCCTCCCCAGAGCTCGCCGCTGCCGCCGTAAGTACACTCGGGGGACACACCCTGAGCTGGGAAGCAATCCGCACGGATAGCGCGTCAATCCGCTCGGCCGGTCACTGAGATGCATCTCCTGCTCGCCGCCTCGCTGCTCACCGGAATCGGGCTGATGCCGTTGCAGGTACGCGCGCAGGAACTGGTGGTTGGGCCCGGCGCGCGGTACAGCACTCTCAATGCAGCCCTCGCGGACGCGAAGCCTGGGAGTAGCATTCGTGTGCGGGCCGGCACCTATCGCGAACCTCTCATCGTGGTTCGCGTGCCACGTGTGACCATTGTCGGCGAAGGCTGGCCTACGCTCGACGGCACCGGGACGCACGAGATCATGCAGATCCGTGCCGATGGAGTCAGGGTCAGTGGGTTGCGCTTCACGAACACAGGCGTGGCGCACATGGAGGACCGTGCGGCGTTGCGAGTGGTGGAGGTGGCGCGTTGCGTGGTTGAAAACAACCGCTTTGAGAACACGCTTTACGCTATCTATCTCCAGCGCGCCAGCGACTGCACTCTCCGCAATAACCGAATTGAAGGCGGTGGAGCTGGGGAGTCGAGCAACGGTAACGGCATCCACCTCTGGCACTCGCGTGGCATCAAGGTGCTGGGCAACCACATTCGCGGTCAGCGCGATGGCATTTACTTCGAATTCTCTCGCGGCGCTGTGGCTGAAGACAACGTGAGCGAAGGAAACGCACGCTACGGCCTACACTTCATGTTCTCCGACTCGTGTCGCTATGCCCGGAATGCCTTCGTGCGCAATGGCGCCGGCGTGGCCGTGATGTACAGCCGTGGCGTGACCATGGAGCAGAATGATTTCCGCGAGGCCACGGGTTCGGCGGCCTATGCACTTCTGTTGAAGGAGATCACGGACGGCGCCCTCATCGGCAATCGTTTCATCGGAAGTTCCACCGGTCTCTACCTCGAGGGCGCCTCACGCCTTGAGATTCGCGGAAACGAGTTTCGCGGTAACGGATGGGCGGTGCGCCTCATGGCCGATGCGCTCGACAATCACTTCACGGGCAATCGCTTTGTCGGCAATGCCTTCGATGTAGCCACCAACAGCCGCACCTTGCGCTCTACCTTCGACGGCAACTGGTGGGATTCTTACCGGGGCTATGACCTTGATCGCGATGGACGCGGTGACGTGCCATTCAGGCCCGTGCGCTTCTTCGCGTTGATTGTCGAGAGGCACCCAGAGGCTTTGGTGATGCTGCGTAGTCCTATCACCCTCGTGCTCGACGCCGCGGAGCGCGTATTCCCCGTGCTCACGCCCCCACTCGCCGATGCCGCTCCTCTGATGAGGCCTCCACGATGATCACGCTCGAAGGAATGCGGAAGGCCTACGGCACACGCATCGTGCTGGACGGGGTATCCCTCTCGCTGGAGCCAGGGCGCATTTCGGCGCTGGTCGGCCCCAATGGCTCGGGCAAGACCACGCTCATCAAGTGCGTATTGGGTCTCGCGCGCGCGGATGCAGGCCGCCTACTGCTTGACGGCCATCCAGCCGACGACGCTGGCCAGTACCGCGCCCGCATTGGCTACGCGCCACAGGCACCGCATTTCCCCGCAAATCTTGCGGTGGGGGAAGTCTTTGCCATGTTGAAGGCGCTGCGCCCCAGCGCAGAGATTGATGAATCGCTGCTCGATGCCTTCGGCTTGCGCGCGGAGTGGGAGACGCCAGTTGGCACGCTCAGTGGCGGCTGGCGCCAGAAGGTGTCGCTTGCCGCCGCTTGGCTCTTCAAACCGGACGTTTACATTCTCGATGAACCCACCGCCGGCCTCGATCCAGTCGCCGCGGGGCTTCTTAAGCATGCGTTGCGCAGCGCCCGCACCGCGGGCCGTACCGTGCTCATCACGTCGCATATCCTGAGCGAGCTAGAAGAGCTTGCAGACGACGTCGCATTCCTTACTGATGGCCATCTGCGTTTCGCTGGCCCAGTGTCCGCGTTGCTCGCTGAGACAGGAACGCGTCGGCTCGAGCCGGCCATCGCCGCGCTCCTTCGCGGATTGCGCGTCGAAGCCGGAGGTCGTAAATGACACCGCTCTCCTTGGTACTGCGCGCCGGCATCCGCGATCTCACACGGAACCGTTGGCTCATTGCGTACGGACTCGCACTGGCTTGCATTGCAGAGCTGCTCTTCGTGTTTGGTGGTGCCGGGCAGCAGGTCGTGCTTTCGCTACTGAACGCTACGCTGCTCTTGGTGCCGCTCGTTGCCCTCGTGTTCGGTACGATGCACGTCTATGCATCCCGTGAATTCATCGAACTGCTGCTCACCCAGCCGCTGCCACGCGTTGCGGTGTTCAGCGGTTTATACCTCGGCCTCACGCTACCGCTGGTGGCGGCCTTCTTGCTTGGCGTAGGCGTGCCGCTGCTCTTGCACGGCACTGCGAGTCAGGCACCTGTAGCTGCGCTTCTTGCACTTGCACTCTCAGGAGCGTTCCTCACTGCTACCTTCGCCGCCCTTGCCATGACCATCGCCCTTGGTACAGATGATCGCCTCAAAGGGATGGCGATTGCACTTGGCGCATGGTTCTTGCTCACAATCGGCTACGATGGCGGGGTTCTCGCAGTTGTCTCGCTGTTCGGGGATTGGCCGCTTGAACGTCCACTGCTCGCGCTCATGCTCGGCAATCCGGTAGACCTCGCACGAGTGCTTGTGCTCACCGGGCTCGACTCGGCCGCCCTCCTCGGATACACCGGTGCGCTGTTCCGTCGTCTTTTCGATGGGGCCCTCGGGCCCGCAATCGCTATTGCGGGACTTGCTTGTTGGACTGCTTTCCCTGTTGTCCTCGCTCGCCGCCGCTTCCTGCGGCGCGACTTCTGACTCGCACGCCGGAGTGACACCCATGCGCGGCTTCTTCGTTGTCCCAGTGGTTCTTCTCGTAGCCTGCGGCAGCGGAGACTCCACCGCCGGAGCATCCGGTGGCGCCGCCGCCGCTACTCCCGTGGTGCAGGCTTCATTTGATCCCAGTACCATCACTCCCGCGATGGTCGCACTCGGCGATTCACTCTTTCATGGAAAGATCGGTGCCAGCTCCTGCCAAGCCTGTCACGGAGTCGGCGGAAAGGCTGGGGCCGCGGCACCCGATCTCACCGACGCCGAATGGCTACACAGTGACGGGTCATGGCAGAACATCTACAACACCGTCAAGAGTGGTGTGATGGCGCCCAAGCAGTTCTCGAGCGTGATGCCGCCGTACGGAGGCGTCGTATTGACCGAAGAGCGGACGCGGGCGGTGGCGGCGTACGTGTACCGCGTGAGCCACTGAAAGGACATATGACGGAAGACGGGTGACGGAAGGGGTGTTGGCTGTGGTTCCTTCCGTCATCCGTCCTAGTACTTGTCCTTCCAGAGCTGCACCTTCTCCAGCACCTGCTGCACCGTAATGCGCTTCATTCGATCGGGGCGGTTTTCCATACTCGGCGCGTAGTTGTCGCCCGGCTCCCCGTACGCGTCAATCATCAAGTCTGCAAACTTGCCGTAGGGACCAACCCGTTTGGGATTGGTGTAGCCGAGCAACGAGATGGCGGGTGTGCCGAGGGCGACGCTCAAATGCAGTGGCCCCGTGTCCGGAGAAAGCACGAGCGCCGACTTCTCGATGATCGCCGCGAGCCCACGCAGCCCACCCTCGCCAAGTGCGCTGGCGGGCTTCACGCGCGCACGCTCAAAGATGACGCGCTCGGCTTCCACCTCTCGCGGACTGCGCCCGCCAACAAGCAGCGGCTGTAAACCAAAGTCAGACCACAGCGCGTCGCAGACTTCCGCCCAGCGCTCTGCGGGCCAGTCCTTCGCGGCTTTGCTTGTGGCCACCACAATCGGCGCCAGTGGACGCTCGAAGCGCGCGAGGAAGGCCGTCTGCCAAGCGCGCTCCGCGTCGTTCCAGGGGCCAATCTTCCACTCGAGCGGCGGCGAGGGCACCCCGAGTGCCGCCAAGAATTCTAGATACTGATCCTGCATGTGCTGCAGCGGACGCGCAGGAATGCGATGCGAAGTGAAGAGCCAAGACGCATCGCGCGCGCGCGCGCGGTCAAAGCCAAGCCGGATGGGCGATGGCGCGAAGCTGGCGACAATCCCGCTCTTCAAATACGGCTGCAACACGAGCACAAGATCAAACTGTCGCTTCTGCAGCTCGCTGCGCACGGCCGCAAAACCACGCCAGCCATCCTTCCGCGCAAAGGGAATCACATCGTCAATCGCCGGATGCCCAGTGAGCAACTGCGTGAGCGCCCCCGTCTGCATCACCCAACTAATGCGCGCTCTCGGATTCACGCGCTTGATGGCATTCACCACCGGCAAGGCGTGCACGGCGTCGCCCACGGCGGCCAGCATCACAATGAGCACGCGGTCGAGCCTGGCCTCAGCAAACGGCGCCGAGGCATCTCGCAGCACCGGCGCGCTCATCGCGCGCCTTCGCGCCAGCGTTGCACTCGCGTCAGCACGTCGTCCACGGTGATGCGGCCCATCCGTCCGCGGCGACGCATCCACAGCACTTCGTCAGGCGGATCGCTAGGCTCCGCAAACGCATTCACCACCAGCGCATCGCCGCGGCCGTAGGGCCCCGTGCGCTTGGGGTCCGCCTGCGACATCAGCGCAATCACCGGGCGGCCAAGCGCCACAGACATGTGCAGCGGGGCAGTGTCCAGCGAGAGCACGAGTTCCGCCGCGTCGAGGATTCCAACAAGGCCACGCAGGCCGCCGTGTCCAAGTGCATTGATTGGCTTCGCGTGCCTGCATCCCGCCACGATAGCCGTAGCCGTTGCCTTCTCGCGTTCACTCGGGCCACCCACGAGCACTGGTTGCAAGCCAAAGTCACGGTCGAGGGCGTCGCACACGTCAGCCCAGCGCTCAGGCATCCAATCGCGGTCCGCGTCGCTCGTGCCACACACGATAGCTGCGTAGGGCCTTCCGACCTGAGATACAAAGGACTGTTGAGCGCCGCGCTCTGAATCCCAAGGCCCGAGATTCCACGTCACCGGCTGAACCGGCACGCCCAAGTGCGCCAAGAACTCAAAGTATTGGTCCTGCACATGCCGCCGTTTACCTGGCGCAATCTTGTGCGTGGTGAAGAGCCAATTCATGTCGCGCGCGCGGGCCCGGTCAAAGCCGAGTTTCACTGGCGCGTTGACGAAGCTCGTCACCAGCCCTGCCTTGAGCGACACCTGCAACGCGAGCACGAAGTCAAACTCACGCGTTGCCAGCTCGCGCCGCACATTCGTATACGCGCTCAGTCCCGTCCCGTAGTGAAAGGGAATAATCTCATCCACATCGGGATGCCCGCGTACGAGTGAGGCCGGCCCTGGTTGCAGGAGCCACGTCACGCGCATCGTCGGACGGTGTCGCTTGAGCGCCGTCAGCACTGGTAGCACGTGCACCGTATCGCCCACCGCGGACATCATCACGATGGCGGTGCGGTCCATCGCCACGTTGAGCGTCATAGTGCGCCGAGTGCGCGCCGTTGGAGCGCGCGCAAATCGTCATCGCTTACTACGAGGCCAAATTGTTGGCGCCCCTTTTTGAGCGAGCGTTCGAGCCGTGCAAGATTGAGCTCCGCGGCACGGCCATCTCCTGGCGCGAGGAAGCGCACGCGATCCACATCCAGCGCATACGCACGCCAGCCTTGGCCTTCGCGCACCAAGTACACGTTCTTGGCGTTCAAGTCCTCGTGATGCGCGTTCACCAAGCCGAGTGCTCGCACTAACGCCGCCGTGGCGGTAAGCATCGCATCACGAGACGCCGCGTCGGCGTCGGCCCAGAGCATAGGCAAATCCCCGCCATCGGGCAGTCGTGCCGTGGCCACATCGCAGCGGCAGAAGCCTGGCCCAGCGGGATACAGCGCGTAGGCCACCACTGCGGGCGTCGGGACACCGGCAGAGCGTAGCCGTTCCGAGGCCTCAAGTTCCCAGGGCGCACGACCCGGCCACAAGAAACGATCTCCAGTCAGAGCGGCAAAAAAGCCACCGTGCCGCGCGTGGCGCACGACCACCGCCGGACCGCCGCGTGGAAGAGTAGTGCCCCAAGCGGTAGCGCGACCCTGAAAGGCCCGCGCACTGGGCACGGTGCTCGCCCAGCCGTGCAGCGTGCGCGTCTCCTTGAGCGCGTCTTCCACTCCCACCACGGCATCGTGCCGCGCCACCACGGTCGCATCGCGAACCACGAGGCGCGTGTAGCCTGGCGGTGCGGCGGGACCTGCTTCGCTCAACGCCGGATGCGGAAGACGGGAAGCGCTTGGCTCTTGCCCTTGAGTTCCATCGGCGGCAACGCCTCAAGCGGCGGCGGACTGCCGAGCGCGTTGCGGAAATCATCGGAGATGAGAATTTCACCGGCCGCGGCCGCGCCGCAGAGACGACTCGAGGTGTTCACCGGGTCACCAATCACGGTGTACTCTAGACGGCGATCTGATCCGATGTTGCCAGCAAACACTTCGCCCACGTTCAACCCAATGCCAATGCCAAGCGTGGGGCGGTTCTCCGCGACCCAGCGCGCATTGAGGCGGTCCAGTTCCGCCATCATGTCCATCGCCGCCGACATCGCACGGTCGCAATCGTCGGGCTCGCCGATCGGCGCGCCCCACTGCGCCATCACCGCGTCGCCGATGAATTTGTCGAGCGTGCCGCCGTGTCTAAACACGCACTCCACCATCTCGGTGAAGTACTCGGTGAGCAAGCGCGCCATGGCCTCCGCGCTCATCGTCTCCGACAGCGCCGTGAAGCCGCGGATGTCAGAGAACAGAATCGCCACGCGACGCTTGTCGCCGCCGAGCTTCACTGCGTCTGGGCTGCTGGCGATGCGTGCGGCAAGATGCGGGGTGAAGAAGCGCTCGAAGTTGCTGCGTGCCAGCATCTCCGCCTTAATGCGTTCGGCGAACTGTCCGTTCTCGAGCGCTACCGCGGCAATGCCGGAGAAGGCAATCAAGAAGTCGAGGTCCGTCTCGCCAAAGCGCCTGAGCGAGAAGTTGTCCACGTAGATCACGCCCAGCGCCTTGTTCTCCGAGCCCAGCAGCGGCACGCACATCGCAGAGCGCACCTTCTGCAACACAATGGACTGGCCCGTGAAGCGCTGGTCACCGCCGGCGTCGTCCGTGAGGATGGCGACCTTCTCCGACGTGGCCTGCAGTGCGATGGACTGCGGAATCTCACCACTCGCTGCGGCGCCTCGGCGGTCGCGCGAGATCTGCGGGTGCAGATGCCCGTCGCGATCCATTAGAAGAATCGCGCAGCGGTCCGCTTCGAGAGTCTGAAACGCATACTCTGCAATCTTCACCAACAAGCCGTGCACATCGGTGGCCTTCGTAAGGCCCTTCGCGACTTCGAGCAGGATGGCGAGCTTGCGCCTGTCCTTCTCGGCGGGGTCCGCTTGGCCCGCGAGTTGCTTGCCGAGCGATCCGCCCTCGCCGCTGAGCGAATTCTGCTCGCCGGTCTTCGGAATCTGACGGACGATGGTCGCCCCAGCGGGCTTGGGCGGCGCCGGCGGCATGGTGACCGCAGCAGGCTTTGGCGCTTCAACCTTCTCGAGCTTGAACACCACCTTCCCGAACGTGACTTCCGCGCCAGGTGCCGCATGCGACTGATCAATGCGCACGCCATTCACGAACGTGCCATTGCTCGACCCAGCATCGATAATCTCGATGCCGTTCTCCGTGAGCCTCAGTTCGGCATGCTTGCGTGACACGGTGGGGTCCACCACCGGGCACTCGCTGTTGACGGCGCGTCCCACGATGTGGGGGCCGACACCCTTGAGCTCAAAGTTGAAGTCGTTTCCGACGCCGATTAGACGGAAATGCATACGTTAAATATGGCGCACACGCCCTATCGCCGTCAGCATCGCCCGCGCTTTTGCTTCGGTCTCGGCCCATTCGGATGCCGGGTCTGAGTCGGCCACGATGCCCGCACCCGCTTGCACGTTGGCGGAGTCGCCGGCCAGCACGCAGGTGCGGATTGTGATGCAGAGATCCATCCGACGGTCGCCCCAGCCGATGTGGCCCACGGCACCCGCATAAGGGCCGCGCCGCTCCGGCTCCAGCGCGTCAATAATCTCCATCGCGCGTACCTTCGGCGCGCCGGTCATCGTCCCGGCCGGGAACACTGCCTTGAAAGTCGCCAGTGACGAGCTTGCGTCGCGCAGCAGTCCCTCCACTGAGCTCACCAGGTGCAACACGTGCGAGTAGCGCTCCACTACCATCAGGTCGGGCACCTTCACGCTGCCGTACTTGGCCACACGACCCACATCGTTGCGGCCCAAGTCCACGAGCATGATATGTTCCGCGCGCTCCTTCGGGTCCGCCAGCAAGTCCGCCGCGCGCTCCGCATCCTCCTCGGGGGTGAGCCCACGGGGGCGAGTCCCCGCAATGGGACGTACCACCACTTTGCCGTCGGCCACGCGCACCAGTAGTTCCGGCGAACTGCCCACCAGTTCGAGGTCCTCGAGTACAAGATGGAACATGTACGGCGAGGGATTGAGCACGCGGATGGCCCTGTACAGCGAGGTCCCGTCAAAGTCCCGTGGCACACTGATGCGGCGCGCGAGTAGGCACTGAAATACATCGCCGGCGAGAATGTGCTCCTTGATGCGCGCAACGCCCTCAAGGAAGCGCTCGCGAGTGAAGTTGCTCACACCCACGGCGGGGGTGGCTGCGGCATTGAGTTCCAGCGGCGGCAGCGATGCCCCCGAGCGCATCCGCGCAATCGTCGCGTCAATCTCCCGCTGTCCCTCCGCCCATGCGTGGGCAATCGCCGCCTCGTCAGGATCCGGCGGCAACACGACGCTTGCCACCACGCGCGCTTGTGCCTTGAGATTGTCCACGATGACCACCGTGCCAGTGAGCAGGAACAGGGCATCGGGGCAGGGAATGCCGCGCGGCGGGGCGTCGGGGAGCCGCTCAATGTGGCGCACCACATCGTAGCTGAAGAAGCCCACGGCGCCACCCCAGAATGAGCCGAGCTCTGGCGCCTCGGATGGGGCGTGCTTCGTAAGAACGCCGCGCAGGTCGGCGAACGGGTCCTCGGGTCGCCGCGCGCTATGCCATCCGGCACTCGGCGACCAATCCTCAACCACGCCATCCGTGAGGCGCCAAGCCCCGCGGGGTGCGCTGCCGAAAAACGAATAGCGCGCCCAGGTCTCGGAGCCTGCGGGTGCGGACTCCAACAAGAAGGCGAAGGGACCCTCGCGCAGCTTGTGAAACGCGCCCACCGCCGTGTCGCCGTCGAGCAGCGTGTCTCGCCACACCGGCACGAGTCCGCCGGCACGCGCACGCTCTGCAAACTGCTGGTTGTACGCCGTCATCCGCCCCGCGATCTTAGTCGTATGCCCACTCTGCGCGCGGCCCTTGCCGCGATCGCGTCCGCCGTGTTCGTGCTCGCTGCCTCGGTGCTCGCCGCGTCGGTGATTGTCGTGGCTCCGCTTGGCGCTCAAAGTACATGGAACGACGAGCGCACCATGGATCTCGTCCGATCCGCCACGCGCCTGCGCTCCCTGCAACTCGCCGACACCGGCCTTCGCGACTACTCTGCCCGCGCCACCGGCACCGTCACCTTCCTCGCCCAGTTCGGCGACGGCGCCTTCTCGCGCCCCGTCGTCGTCAAAGCGGACCAACTGGAACTCGAAGTTTATTGGGGCGCGCCAGACCGCAGCAAGCAAAGCATCGTCGGGCGCCGCGACACCCTGCTGTTTCCCAGCGACATGCAGTACCATCGCGACCACCTCGGCATCATCCAAAACAATTTCGCCGACATTATCCGCCTCGGCGATGGCGATGAAGTGATGGACGTCGTCCACCCCTTGAGCCCGCGGGGGCCCGAGACCTACGACTACGCCCTCGCTGACTCGCTGGCCATCCGCGGCAGCGGTGTAAACCTCGACGTGATGATGGTCAGCGTGCGCCCCAAGAATCCGCTGCGTCCCGCGGCCGTTGGGGCCGTGTACCTCGACCGCGCGAGCGGCAACGTGGTCCGCATGACCTTCTCGTTCACGCGTGCCGCGCTACGCGACCGCCAACTTGAGGACGTCTCCATCATCCTCGAGAACGGGCTCGTCAACGGACGCTTCTGGTTGCCGCGTCGCCAGGAAATTGAGATTCGGCGCTCCGCGAGCTGGATGGACTTCCCCGCCAAGGGCATCATTCGCGGCCGCTGGGAAATCTGCTGCGTCGAGACCAATCGTTCGCTCGCCTCTCCGGTCTTTGCGGGTCAAGAGATCGTGGACGCCGGCACGCGCGAGCAGCTTCGCCAGCATCCCTCCTTCACGGGCGACATTCTCGCGTCCTTGCCAGAAGACGTGCGGGCCCTCGACGCCGACGAAGTACGCGCGGTGCAGGAAGAAGCGCGTCGGCTCGTGCAGGAGTCGGCGCTGCGCCGCGCCCGCAGCAGCAATCTCGCGGCGCGCCGCATCTCGGACTTCGTCCGGTCCGATCGTGTTGAGGGTCTCGCGCTTGGGGCCGGCCTCTCGCAAAAACTCGGCGCCGGCTTCAGCACGGCCGTCATCGGCCGCTACGGAACCGCAGACTCACGATGGAAAGGTCGCGGCAGCTTCGGCTGGCAACGCGTTTCGGGGCTCAGCGTCACGGCCACGGGCTTCGACGATTGGCAGCAACTGGGCGAGGTGCCCGAGTTGAGTGGACTGCGGAATTCCATTGCCGCGCAGGAGTTTGGTAGCGATTGGACTCAGCCCATCGGTGTCGTCGGCGGCTCCCTGCGACTGCAGCGCGCCCCACCGGATGCACCACGCCTCTGGATGGAGGCCAGTCTGCAGGATGAGCGTGCGCTCGTGGTGCGCGCCCAGACTGCCTACGGAAGCTTCGAGCCTAGCTTCCCTGCGCTTCCACTCGAGCGTCGTGCACTCGCGCTGGGTCTTGAGCTGGGCAATGCCACGGGCGAGCGGCGCTTCTCCGCTCGGCTCGTGGGCAGCGATTGGGCACCCCGCGATGGTAGCGCGGGCGGACGCAATTTCCGCGCGTCGGTGGACGCGGAGTTCACGGGCTCAGTGGGCGTTCTCCGGCTCCGATCCAGGACCATCGCAGCGGTCCTTTCCGGTGGGGCCCAGCCGGCGCAGGACGCGGTGCTGTTTGGCGGCCCACAATCGGCGCCGGGGTACAATTTTCATGCAATGGTGGGCCGGCAGGGCCTCAGCCAACGATTGGAACTCCAGCGGCGTATCCCGTTTGTTCCCATGAACTTGGGCCGCTTTGGGCGAGTGCCTGGAACTCTGGTTCTGGCGCCTTTCGTTCATGGAGCGTGGGTGGGCGGACCGGGAGCAACTGGCCCCGCTGGTGACGATGGTTGGTACCCAGCGGTCGGTCTTGGAGTGATTGGCTTCTTCGACATCGTTCGGGTGGATGTGGCACGGGGCCTTCGCGATGGTCGCTGGATGTTTTCGCTGGACTTAAGCCGTACGCTGTGGCCGGTGATGTAAACGGCCACCCAATGCAGTCTCCAGATGCTAGCCCAAGGCGCGCCACGCGGTATCTTTGTGAGGTTACTGGAGCAGTGAATTTTCTGAGGAGTGTGGATGGGCAGTAGCGCCAAGCCGACTCGCGACGAGTGGATGTGGGCAACCCTTGAGGGGCTCCTGACAGCGGAGCAGATCTCGGGACTTAAGGCCGCACCTCCCGAAAGTCTTTGGGAAGACACGGTCCGGCGCGGCTGGCTCACGGACGACGCCATCGTGCAGGCCGTGGCGGCCCGCTTTCGCTTCCGCGTGGGCGACGTGAATACCGTCTCGCAGCAGGCGCGTGAGCTCGTGCCTGAGGCATTGGCCCGCAAGTTCCGCATCCTGCCGCTCGCCATCTCGGACTCCACGCTCGACATCGCTACATCCGATCCGCTCGACCTCGACTGCGAGCGCACGCTGGCCTTCGCGTTGGGCCGATCAGTGCGCATGAGCATCGCCGCGCCGCGCCGCATCAGCGATCGCATTGAAGAGGTGTATCGGCCCGAGAACGTCTTCGAGAAGATTCTCGAGCGCGTAGAAGGCACCTACGACGTGGAGACGGTAGACGAGTCGGCCGAGGACGCCGATCTCGATATCAGCGCCGCCCGCGCGGGCGAGCGTCCTGTCATCCAGCTGGTGGACCGCATCATCGCCGAAGGCATCCAGAGCCGCTGCTCGGACATCCACTTGGAGCCTGAGGAGTCGGGCGTGGCCGTGCGCTACCGCATTGACGGTGTGCTGCGGCAGGCCATGGTGCTGCCCAAGGCCGCCGGCATCCCGCTGGTGAGCCGCATCAAGATTATGGCCCAGCTCGACATCGCCGATCGCTTGCGCCCCCAGGACGGTCGCGCGCGCGTGGCCATCTCGGGCAATCGCGTGGACCTGCGTGTCTCGACGCTACCGGCCTCGCAGGGCGAAAAGGTCGTCATCCGTGTGCTCGACCAGCGCAGCACCATTCTGTCGCTCGATGCCTTGGGCCTGCTGCCCGACGAGCATACGAGAATTATGGAATTGCTGCAGGCGCGCGAAGGCATCGTGCTCGTCACCGGCCCCACCGGTTCCGGCAAGACCACCACGCTCTACTCCATGCTGCGCACGGTGCAGGGCCGCGGCGTGAACATCGTCACGGTCGAAGATCCGGTGGAGTATCGCCTGCAGGGCATCGTGCAGGTGCAGGTGAACGAGAAGGCCGGACTCACCTTCCCAGCGGCGCTGCGTTCAATCCTCCGTCAGGACCCCGACGTCATCCTCGTCGGCGAAATCCGCGACAAGGAAACCGCCAACATCGCCATTCAGGCCTCGCTTACGGGCCACTTGGTGCTCTCCACGCTGCACACCAATGACGCCGCCAGCTCGGTGACGCGCTTGGTGGACATCGGCATCGAGAGCTACAAAATTGCCGCCGCCTTGAAGGGCGTCGTGGCGCAGCGCCTCATGCGTCGCCTCTGCAATACCTGCCGCGAACTCGCTGTGGGCCAGGTGCCGGATCGCATGCAAAAGTACTTCCCTGAACAGGGCACGCTGTACCGCGGCGTCGGTTGCCCCGAGTGCGCCATGACGGGCTACCGCGGCCGTCTCGCCATCGAGGAAGTGCTGCAGGTCACCGAGGAAGTCGAGCGCCGAATTGCGGGCAACGAGAGCGTGGACCGCATTAACGACGCCGCCAAGGAAGGCGGCATGCGTTCGCTCTGGGAATCGGCCGTCGCACACGTCAAAAAGGGCGAGACCACCATCGAGGAACTGCTGCGCGTGCTCGAGGCGCCGCAGGAGAACAATAGCAGGAGCGGTTCGGTCCCCCGCGTCAATACGGATGAGGTGAATACGCTCTCGCCGCAGTCCAATACGACCATTCGTGCGTCGAGCGTCGCTAACCCGCTCATTGACGACGAAGACGGTCCCTCTGCGCCGACGGCGAAAGCGCGGCGCTCAGGCACCCGCCACGCGGTGCCCAACACCTTCAGCGCCGATTCATTCGAACTCGTCGGCGATGCCGTGGCCAAGCGGCCCGCCGCCAAGCGCGTGTTGCTGGTCGAGGACGAAGAAGCGCTGCGTCGCGTGATGAAGGATCTGCTGGAGCGTGAAGGCTTCGTCGTCTTCGAGGCCGGCGATGGCGTCATCGCGCTCGACGAAGTAGATCGCCTCGCGCCGGACCTCGTGGTGCTCGACCTCAACCTCCCGCGCCTCGATGGCTACGGCGTGTTGAGCCACCTGCGCGCCCGCCCGGCCACGGCCAAGCTGCCCGTCATTGTGCTCACCGCAAAGGGCGATGAAGACAGTGAGGTCCGCGTCTTTGAGTACGGGGCTAGTGACTATCTCACCAAGCCCTTCCGCGCCCGCGCGCTCTCGGCGCGCATCCACGCGCTGATTGACCGCAAGGCCAAGTCGGGATGATCCCGCAGGCCCGATGAGCGTTTCTATCGAAGTCCGCGTCGTGGATGTGATTGCCTTCCGCCCAGTGGAGCGCGGGTGGCAGGTGCTCGCGCTGCGCCGCAGTGGCAACGTCCGCTGCCCCGGCAGTTGGGAGACGGTCCACGGCAAGGTGGAGGAAGGCGAGTCACTCCCCGACGCCGCGCAGCGAGAACTGTTCGAGGAGACGGGTCTCAAGCCAGAGCGCCTGCTCAGCATCACGATGCATCCGTTCTACCTTGTGCCAACCAGCACCGTGCAAATCGCGGCCGTCTTCGCCGCCGTCGTGGCTCCCGATGCCCCCGTCGTCCGGGGCGATGAGCACGACAAGCACGGCTGGCTCACCATCTCTCAGGCCCGCCGTCGCTACAGCTGGCCCCACGAGCGCCGGCATCTCGATGATGCGTACGATCTTTTGCGTACGCCGGAAGTCCATGACGTGCTTTCGGTTCCGGTGCGCTGAGCCTTACCGGCGTTCACCACGGAGACACGGAGACACGGAGACACGGAGACGACAAGAGCAAGATGGCCTCGGGGGGCTCGCGCCGAGATATCGGTGCGAGCCCCCCTCAAGATGCAGTTGCAGTTCCCTCGGTGGCAGTCTCCGAGCCTCCGTGCCTCCGTGGTGAGAAGCAGTTACTCGTTCGCCCGATCCGTAGCCAGCGACACCCGCCCAGTTGGCGCATTCGGCTTCACGCGCACCGACTTGGCCGGAATGCCGACATTCACGTGATACGGCCGCACGTCCTTCGTCGCCACGGCATTCGCTCCCACCATCGCGTTCTCGCCCACGTGCACGCCGGCAAGCACCGTCGCGTGGTACGTCACCCGCACGTCATCGGACAACACGGTCAACGCATTCGTGACATCCACTTGGTCCACGATGCTGTGCGTGTGCGAGTAGATGTTGGCGTAGTCGGAGACGCTCACGCGATTCCCCATGCGAATTCCCCCTCTGTCATCGAGCAGCACGTGGCGATGCACCACCACGTCATCCCCCACTTCCAGGTTGTAACCGAAGGTGAACTCCACGTGTTGAAAACACTTGAAGTTCTTGCCCACCCGCTTGAAGATGTGCGGCGCGAGTGCTCGCCTCAGCTTCACGCCGAGTTGCACGTTCTGTCCGCCAATCGGTAGGCGATCAAAGGAATACCAGAGCCACAGCAGCGGTTTGACGCGCTGGAACTTGGCCTGATCGCAGTCGCCGTAGTACTCCGGCTCGAGCGTGATGTTGCGCGGATCTAGCGCGGCCAGCGCCAACTGCGCACCCAGCGGCGTCTTCAGATCAGCCATCGCCTCCTCGTAGCGCCCCACCATCCCCGGATAGCTCAGCTCCAGCAGGGTGTCGCGACAGAGCAGGGCACGATCTGTGCTCGCATCAGCCAGTCGCGCGGAGAGATGTGCAATCCACGCGTCCTCGACCTTCTCGGTTGCTAACGGAGGCAGCTTCTGCAGCGGAATTCTTGGCATTCAGCGTATCCTCACGAAGAAACAACAATCACCACGGAGACACGGAGGCGCGGAGACTGCACAGAGCACACGCGGAACATTCGGAGCCGGACCCCACAAAAAGGCTTTGCTCTTTGCAGTTCTCCGGGCCTCCGTGCCTCCGTGGTGAAGAAGCCGTCAGCAGTTACTCCGTGGGCTCCGCCACAACTTCCGGCAACGACACGAGCGACATCACCGCCTCCGCCAACTCTTGCCGCCCAGCGCCAGTCACCGCCGAGAACGCAATCACCTGCTCAGGATCCAAGTTCAACTGCTGCGCCAAAGAGTCCACCTGCTTGGCAATCGCACTCTTCGACAGCTTGTCCGTCTTCGTCACGCAGACCAGTGTCGGAAGCCCAAGATCAGACAGCATCTCGAACATCGCGAAATCCTCTTCCGTCGGTTCGCGGCGCACATCCAACAATTGAACAATCCCCTTCAGGCTCGGCGCGTGCCGTAGGTATCCCTCGATCAGCGGCCGCCATTCGGCTTGGCGATCCTTAGAGATCTTCGCGTAGCCATACCCAGGCAAGTCCACGAGCGTGAACTGATCGTTGATGCCAAAGAAGTGAATCTCACGGGTGCGGCCCGGCGTCTTCGATACGCGCGCCAAGGCCTTCCGGCGCACCAAGGCATTGATTAGCGAGGACTTGCCGACGTTGGAGCGGCCGCTGAAGGCCACTTCGGGTAGCGTCGTCTCGGGCCGCCAGCCACCGGCCGCCGCCATCGGGCCTAGGTAGTCGATCTTGCGAATCGGCAGCGGGTCGGGCGCGGACTTTTCCGGCGCCCCGTCTGACCCGCTCAAGCTTCCTTCTTCTTGGGCTGCGCGCTGATCTCAAGGAGCGGCGGCTGCTTCTGCGTCACCGTCGCTTCCGTCACGCGCACCTCAAGCACATCGTCGCGGCTCGGAAGGTCGAACATCGTATCCAAGAGGATCTCTTCGAGGATTGCACGCAGACCGCGCGCACCCGTGCCGCGCTGGATGGCCTTCTTCGCAATCGCCTTGAGTGCCAGTTCATCGAAGTTCAGCTCCACGTCCTCGAGCTCAAACAGCTTCTTGTACTGCTTGGTGAGCGCGTTCTTCGGGTCCTTAAGAATTTGGACCAGCGCGTCCTCATCCAAGCCCTCGAGTGGTACGGCCACCGGCAGGCGACCCACCAACTCTGGGATAATACCAAAGCGGAGCAAGTCTTCCGGCTCCACTGCACCAAAGATGTTCGTCTTGCTCTGCTCGCCCTTCGAGGCGCCGTCGTTGTTGAAGCCAATCGCGCGCTTGCCCAACCGCGCCTCGATGATCTTCTCCAAGCCGTCAAACGCGCCACCGCAGATGAACAGGATGTACTTGGTGTTGATCTGGATGTATTCCTGCTGCGGATGCTTGCGGCCACCCTGCGGCGGCACGCTGGCCACCGTGCCCTCGAGAATCTTGAGCAGAGCCTGCTGCACGCCTTCACCGCTCACGTCGCGCGTGATGCTCGGGTTCTCGCTCTTGCGCGCGATCTTGTCGATTTCGTCGATGTACACGATGCCGCGCTCGCACTCGGCCACATTGAAGTCACCGGCCTGCAACAGGCGGACGAGAATATTCTCCACGTCCTCACCCACGTAGCCAGCTTCCGTCAGCGTCGTGGCATCGGCGATTGTGAACGGCACATCGAGGATGCGAGCTAGCGTCTGCGCGAGGAGCGTCTTGCCTACGCCGGTCGGGCCGAGAAGCAGGATGTTGGATTTATCGAGCTCGACGTCGCCTTCGCGCTTGGCGCCGGAGTTGATGCGCTTGTAGTGGTTGTACACCGCCACAGCCAAGGCCTTCTTGGCGCCTTCCTGGCCGATCACGTACTGATCCAGCGTCCCCTTGATCTCCTGCGGCAGCGGGACGCTCGTGTGCGTCTCGGTTACCTCGCGCTCCTCGTCTTCCGCAAGAATCTCATTGCAGAGGGCGATGCACTCGTTGCAGATGTACACGGATGGTCCGGAAATGAACTTCCGGACGGCATCCTTGGACTTTCCGCAGAAGGAGCAGCGAAGGTGACGGTCTTGGGACATTGCGTTGGGACGGAAGACGGAAAACGGATGCGAACTGCCACTTCACGTACTACTAGTATCGGGTGGAGCCCTAAATCGTTGGAGACTCGGCCTCCTTCGACTTCTACGAACCCACCTACGTAACGCTAGGGCAGGGACCGCGGTAAGAAAACAGCTGGGGGCTCGTGAAAAGATTCACAAGCCCTCCAGCCAAGAAAAACGCCCTACTTGGTGCTCGCGAGGGCCGCCGTGACGGCGGCGCCTGTCGTCGCTGCGCTGGCGGCGCTGGCCGCCGTCGCCTCAGCTTCCAACCGGTTCGTGATCACCTGGTCAATCAGGCCATACTTCACGGCCTCGTCGGCGCTCATGAAGCGGTCACGATCCACGTCGCGCTCGATCTGCTCCAGCGGACGGCCCGTGTGCTTGGCCATCAAGTCGTTCATGCGGCCGCGGAGATAGAGAATCTCCTTAGCCTGAATTTCGATGTCCGACGCCGTGCCCGACGCACCGCCCGAGGGCTGGTGGATCATGATGCGCGAGTTGGGGAGCGCCGAACGCTTGCCCTTGGCGCCAGCCGTCAGCAGGAAGGCTCCCATTGAGGCGGCCAAGCCCATGCAGATCGTGTTCACCGGCGACTTCAGGAACTGCATCGTGTCGTAGATCGCGAGACCCGAAGAGACGCTGCCACCCGGCGAGTTGATGTACAGGTGGATGTCGCGGCCGGGGTTGTCGGCCTCAAGGAACAACAGCTGCGCGATGATCATGTTGGCCACGTCATCGTTCACCGGCGTGCCGAGAAAGATGATGCGGTCCATCAGCAGGCGGCTGTACACGTCGTAGCTGCGCTCGCCACGGCTGCTGCGTTCAATGACGTACGGATTCGGAATGATCGCCATGTGCTACTCCTCTCGGGGTACAGCACCGCCGGCCATCCGCCGACGGTGACTCGTCTCTTGCGCCAGTCTCACTACGCCAGTCTTACGCCTGCTCGATGGTGTTGCGCTCAAGGAGCCACGAAAACACACGCTCCTCGGTGATGCTCCTCTCAAGCTCGCGGAGGCGACCAGCCTTCTGCAAGGAGGCGTACAGCTTGCCCGCATCCTCACCACGCTTCTCGGCCATCTCGGCAACCTTTGTGTCCACGTCAGATTCGCCGGCCGTCAGCGAGTGCCGCTCGGCCAGCGTGTCGAGAATCAAGTCGCGACGCACCTGCCGCTCGGCCATCCCCTTGATCTCATCACCGAACTTGACGATTTCCTCCTCGGGAATGCGATACGCCTCGGCGTAGGCCTTCACCATCTGCTTCACCCAGCTCGGCGGCAGGTCAAACGGATTTGCCGTGACAATCTCATCGAGCAACTGGGTGCGCGCCGCCGCATCGGCTTCGCGTGTCAGGTTCTCGGCCAGATCCTTGCGCACCGTGTCCTTGAGCGCCTGCAGTGACGCGAAGTCGCCCATCTCGGCAGCAAAGGCATCGTCCATGGGCGGCAACGACTTGCGCTTCACTTCCGTGAGCGTGGCACGCACCGGCTTGGTCTTGCCGCGCTGCGCCTCGTCGGGAAAATCATCGGGCCACTTTACGCTTTGCTCAACCGTCTCGCCTGGCGCGAGGTTGAGTACGAGTTCTTCAATGCCTACGATGGCCTGTCCGGCGCCGAGCACGATGCGGTACTCGCGTCCTTCCGGAATCGTGCCGTCTTCCTCGGCGGTGGCCAGCGTCACCGTCACGAGATCACCCTCGCTGGGCTTGCCTTCCACCGGCGTCCACGTGGCACGCTGCTCCATGAGGCGGTCGAGCTGTTCCTGCACCATCTCGTCGGTTGCCTCAGACTTCGGCCGCATCACGCGGAAGCCTTCGAGCTTGTTGAATTCAAGCGTTGGGCGCACTTCGCAATGCAGCTCGAACGAGAGCGACTCGTCTTCGCCGAACTTCACGTCGTGCGCGTGCGGCTGGGTGGCGAGGTCCAGATTTTCCTTGGAGAGCACTTGCTCAAAGGCCTCGCGCAGGAGCGCTTCCACAGCCTCTTGGTCAATCGCCTGCGCGTACTGCTTGCGGACCATTGCCGCCGGCGCCTTGCCGGGACGGAAGCCGGGGATGCGCACCTGCTTGGAGACGCGCGCGGCAGCCTTGTTACGGGCTTCGGCAACGCGAGTTGCCGGGACAGCCACCTGGAGGCGGCGCTCTGCGCCTTCGGCCTTGGTAGCGGTGATCTGGATTTCCATACGAATAGGTATCGGCTTCGAGGAGGGCTTTGTCAGAGCAATCCGCCCCGCCCGGGCGAGGTTCGCCGAGGCGGGGCGGGAGGCTGCCTGAACCGCTAAAACTAAGCGGTTGCGGGGGTGGCTCCAAGGGCGGGAACGACTCGGCGGCGGGCCCGCATTGCTAGCCAGAGCGGGGCACCCATCGCCACCACGCCAAAGATCACCGCCCACCAGTAACCGTGCCTCGCCACCGTGGCAATCGGCATGATTCCGTTGGTGGCGTACAGCACGAGCGGGAAGGCGAAAGCCGCCGTGGTTTCGCGCCACTTGGTTGGCGGCACGATGGCCAGCATCAGTCGGCTCACCACCACGCCTGTGATGTACCAGCCCACCCAGTTGGACAGCGGCATGCCATAAAAGATCGGTTCGCTCATCCAGCCAGGCACCCAAGGTGCAAACTTGTCGAGCTCCCACACCCAGTGCGGGGGCTGCACGTTGGTCATCTGCACTTCCATTGGCACGTCCCAAGCCGTCAGGAAGGCGCCCGAGATGAGCGACCACGTCCACTTGGTTTTCTGCGAGTCGTCAGTGCTCAGAATGCGCCCGCAGAACGCGAGGCAGCAGTAGAGCATGTAGTACCACGAAATCGGAATCGGATACGGCACATCGTTCGCGATGCGGTAGCCGAGCATCTCGGTGTAGCGGTAGGGACCGAACGGGAATCCGATGTTGGTGCCGCCGAGTTCGGAGAGCAGGGCCACGCCGCTCGCGACCACGAATAGCGTGATGGCCTTGCCCCAGCCAAACCGCGGCGCCGAGTGCATCAACACCGCAAAGGTGCCGAGCAGAATGTACACCTGACCCGAGTACTTCCAGCCGAGCTTGTAGACCGTGGCTGTGTACGGGCCCTGCATCCACACGGGGAACTCACCGGCGAGGATGGTCACCATCGCGGCGGTCGCGAAGGCAATCAGCGCGAGATGGCCCCACAGGAGTCCCTGTGCGGCCTTGTCGAGGGCATACGGTTCAGTTCGCAACGTTGGTGTCGAGTTCATCGGCTGAGCACCATCTCTTCTGGTCGGGATAATTGCCGTGCGCCCCATTCGATCACGGGGCCGTTGGCGTGCGCCGGTGGGACCTCTGCCCCTGAGCGCCACACATTCCAAAGTAGTCCAGCACGCGCCCAGTTCCCCACCCGGGCACGGACGCTGAACGAATCGTACCCGTTGCGCTCGATGGCTCCGAGAATCGCCGCGTATCCATCCGCGCAGGCGCGGGCGCAGCGCTGGGCGTCGGGCTCAAGCAAGGCGATTCCCGGCGAGGCCGCACGGTAAAGGGCGCGCGCGCGCGCCACTTCGTGCCGCATCAAGCGCTTCCAGTTCGGATCGTCCTTGAGCGTCGAATCGTTGAGCACGCGCTCGGCGCTGATGCCAAAGGCCGAGAGCACCTCGTCGGGCAGATAGCAGCGGCCGATCGCCGCGTCTTCCCCGACGTCGCGCAGGATATTCGTCACCTGCATGGCAACCCCGAGCGTGCGCGCGTACTTCACGGCGCGATCTCGCACTGCCGCGTCGCCCGTCACGCCGAAGATGTAGGTGCACATGGCACCCACCGAAGCGGCCACGCCCTCGCAGTACTGCGACAGCTCGGCCCAGGTGCTGTACCCCTGAGGATGCACATCGCGGGCCACGCCATTGAGCAGTTCCTCGAGCACGTCGGCGGGCACGCTGTACTCGCTGACGCAGCGCCACAGCTCGCGGAACACTGGGCCATCGGGGTTCCCAGTGATTGCCTCGGACACACCCGCTCGGTACGCATCGAGCTCAGCCTGCAGGTACGTCGAGTCCTTCCCCTGATTGCGGTCCACGATGTCGTCGGCCAGTCGGCAGAACGCATACACCGCGAATGCCCCGCGACGCTTCCGCGGCGGGAGGAAGGAACTCGCCAACGCAAACGTGCGCGCGTGCGCCCGCGTGAGCGTCTCGCAATGCTGCGCGTCCAAACGCGCCAATTGCGCGTCGTCCTCGCGGAGGAAGCCCGGCAATACCATCTAGACGGCCGCCAAGTCCACGTGTGCCGAGCGCCGACGCACGTCGCCACTGGCCTCACCGATAAGATCGGCCACAATCTTCCCGCTACTGATCACGCCGGGCAGTCCTGCGCCAGGATGCGTGCCAGCCCCGGCGAAGTACAGGTTCGGAATGTCCTCGCTCCTGTTGTGCGGACGGAAGTACGCCGACTGCATCAGCGTCGGCTGCACTGAGAATGCCGAGCCAAGATGGCTTGAGAGCGTGTCGCGGAAGTGCAGCGGATCAATGCGCGTTTCCGTGACGATGTGCTTGGAGAGCCCGGGCATGTAGCGCTCTTCCAAATACTTGATGATGGAATCGCGATACGGCTGCGCCTTCGTCTTCCAATCGGTGTTGCCACCGAGATGCGGCACCGGAGAGAGCACGTACCACGCATCGCAGCCCGGTGGCGCCAACGAGGGGTCCGTGGCCGTGGGGCGGTGCAGGTACAGTGAAAAATCATCCGACAGCTTCTTGGTATTGAAGATGTCGTTCAGCAGGCCCTTGTACCGCGGGCCCATCAGGATTTCGTGATGCGCGATGTCCTCGTACTTCTTGTCCGTTCCGAAGTAGATCACAAACAGCGACATCGAGTAATCGAGCCCGTCAATGCGGGCGTCGGTGTTCTTCTTGCGGTACTTGGATGCAATCAGATTCTTGTAGGTGAACGCCACGTCCCCGTTGCTCACCACCGCGTCGGCCCGGATCTGCTCGCCGGTCTTGAGGCGCACACCATCGGCCTTGCCCGTGCGATCATCAACCGTGATCTCGCCGACCGTCGTCGACAGCCGAATCTTGCCGCCGATGTCCTCAAACAGCTTCACGAAGGATTCCACGAGCTTGCCCGTGCCGCCCATCGCGAACCACACGCCCCACTGCTGCTCCAAGTGATGGATCAGCGCGTAGATGCTCGTGGTCTGGAAGGGATTCCCGCCCACCAGCAGGGGGTGGAAGGAAAACACCTGACGCAGGCGTTCGTCCGACAGGTGCATGTTGGCCAAGCCGGCCACCGTGCGGTCGGCCCGCAAACGGATGAGATCGGGCAGCACCTTCGCCATCGAGCCCATCGTCAAGAAGGGCTTATCAATCAGGGACATGCCAGCGTCAAAAACCGCCTCGCTGGCCTTCACGAACTTCAGGTAGCCCTTCTCGTCAGGCGGGTTGAAGCTGCGAATCTGCCTGAGCAGTGCCTCGCGGTCGCTGTTGTACGTGAAGACGCTCCCATCCTCGAACCGAATCCGGTAAAACGGATCAATCGGCACGATGTTCACGTAGTCCGCCGTTTCCTTGCCGGCCAACGTGAAGAGGTCATCAATGAGCCACGGCGAGGTGATGATGGTCGGCCCACCGTCAAAGGTGAAACCGTCCTGCTTGTACACGTAGGCGCGGCCACCCGGCTGATCGCGTTGCTCCACGATCGTGACCTCGTGTCCCTGGGCCTGCAAGCGAATAGCTGCGGCCAAACCCCCAAATCCACTTCCGATGACGACGATGCGCATACGTGCCTTAACGCGAGAGGGCCTTCAAATAGTTCGCAGCAATCTCAGCTTGGGGGCCAAAGGGGGAAATGCGAAAGGTGGGACTCGAACCCACACGCCTTGCGGCACGAGATCCTAAGTCTCGCGCGTCTACCAATTCCGCCACATTCGCGTGTGAGGAATCATAGTCCAGTGAGTGGGCCTGCGACAGCGCGGGGACGGCTGACGGATGAAGGATGCCAAAGGCGATGGGGGCGGCCCGATCTCTCGGCCCGCCCCCATCAAGCTTCCGTCATCCGTCTTCCGTCCAGAGCGCTCAGTTCACTCGAATATTGACGACCACCGTGCCCCCGCCATTCCCCTCAACCCCGCGGAACACGAGCAAGGAAAGAATGTCACCCGCCTTCACCCGATCTAAGGCCCGCTGCAGGTCATCGAGGGTCTGAAGGCGCTGCTTCGGCTGCGGGTACAGCACTTCGGCAATCACGTCGTTTGTGCCCAGCCGCTCGTAGGACGGGCTTCCCACCTCGACGTTCGCTACGCGAAGTCCGCGGTACTGCTCCGGGAGCCTACGTGCCGTGACAAAGTCCGAACCGACGGGCTCCACGCTGATGCCCAACCGCGAGGTCGTCGGCGGAATTGCGCTCGGCGCCTCTGCCGCTGCCACGCGCGTCTCGCTCGGCGCGGCGGCCAAACGCACTCTAAAGGTGCGGCGCGTGCCGTAGCGCATCGCTTCTAGCTCCACATTGTCACCCGGCTTCTTGGCGCGCACAGCTCTCTGAAGCGCAGACACGCGGTCCACCGCGCGCCCATCCACCTTCACGATGATGTCGCCAGGCTCCAGGCCCGCGCGCCGCGCCGGCGAATCCTCGCCGGAGTAGCCGCTCACCTTCACGCCAGCAATCGTGCGGAGGCCCGCCACCTGCGCGTCCTCGGGCGTCACTTCATTGATGCCAACGCCAAGCACCGCGCGCCGCACCTCGCCGTGCGCGATGAGGTCATCCATCACCTGCTTGGCCAGCGTGATAGGAATCGCGAAGCCGTACCCGGCGTAAAAACCCGTCTGCGAGGCGATCGCCGTATTCACGCCGATGACTTCGCCCTTCGAATTCACAAGCGGGCCACCCGAGTTACCCGGATTGATTGCCGCGTCTGTCTGGATGAAGTCCGTGATGGCGTATTGGTCGGGATTGAGGCCCGGTAGGCCGCGACCCTTCGCGCTCACAATACCAGCGGTGACGGTGAAGTCGAGGCCAAGCGGGTTGCCAATGGCCAGCACCCACTCGCCCACGCGCAGCGACTCGTCGTCGCCGAAGCTGAGCGCCGTGAAGTTGCGGCCTTCAATCTTGAGGACGGCCACATCGGTAGACGGGTCGCGCCCAATCAACTTCGCGTCATAGATGCGCCGGTCCTGCATCGCGACGCGAATGCGGTCGGCACCCTCAACCACGTGATTGTTGGTGAGGATGTACCCATCGCGGCTCACCATGAAACCAGACCCGCTGGACTCTTGTGGACGCTGCTGCGCCGGATCCTGCCTAAAGAACTCCTCGAAGCCCGGCGGCAACTGCTGTTGCTGGCCGCCCTGTCGGCGCCGGCTGTTGGCGCGCGGGTCGCGCTCCGTCTGAATGGACACCACCGCCGGCGTGATGTACTCGCTGATGCTCACGAAGGCATTGGACGCTTCAGCAATGGAGCGAACTTCGTCCGTGCGCGGACGCGGTGCGGCGGTCGTGCCCGCACCCTGCGCAAAGATGCGGTCGGTCCAATCCATCGACGAGGCAAAGAACACGCCACCGACGAAGGCCGCCGTAGCGGCAACGATAATCTTGCTGCGTGACATGTGAATTTTCATGTGTTGAAGGTAGCAAAAAGGGCCGCCGGGGGCGGCCCTCACTGCGGGCAATCGCCCCTCTCACCCTATAAGTACCGATGAGAGGGTGGATGGTTTCCGAACCGCCCTACTTCGTTTCCGTCTTCTTGTCGTCCACGATCTCGAAATCGGCCTCGACGACGTCGTCCTTCTTGGCCTCAGCGCCACCCTCAGCCTCGGCTCCCGAAGCGGCGTCCGGCTGGGCGGCACTGGCGGCATACACCGCCTGTCCCGCGGCTTGGAAGGCAGCCGTCAGCTCCTCAAGTGCCGCCTTCACCTCGTTCATGTCTTCGCCGCGGTGCGCCTTGCGGGCGCGTTCCACTGCGCCGTCCAAGCGCGTCTTCACGTCGGCCGGCACCTTGTCGGCCCACTCCTTGGACTCCTTTTCCACCTGGTACGCGAGCGTGTCCAGGCGATTGCGCGTGTCAATCTCCTCGCGCTTGCGCTTGTCTTCGGTCGCGTTGGACTCCGCGTCCTTTACCATGCGGTCAATTTCGGCGTCCGACAAACCGCTCGACGCCTCGATGCGGATTTTCTGCTCCTTGCCCGTCGTCTTATCGCGCGCCATCACGTGGAGAATGCCGTTCGCGTCAATGTCGAAGGTCACTTCCACCTGCGGCATGCCACGCGAGGCCGGCGGAATACCCGTCAGCTGGAACTTGCCAATCGTCTTGTTGTGCAGTGCCAACTCGCGCTCGCCCTGCAGCACGTGGATCTCGACCGTCGTCTGGTTGTCGTCGGCCGTCGAGAAGGTCTCCGACTTCTTCGTCGGGATGGTCGTGTTGCGCGGAATAAGTACCGTGGTCACGCCACCAAGCGTCTCAATGCCAAGCGAGAGAGGCGTCACGTCGAGCAGCAGCACGTCCTTCTGCTCGCCGGTGAGCACCGCACCCTGAATGGCCGCGCCCACCGCAACGACTTCGTCCGGGTTCACGCCCTTATTGGGCTCCTTCTTGAAGAACTCCTTCACAATCTCCTGAATCTTCGGCATGCGCGTTGAGCCGCCGACCAGGATCACTTCGTCGATTTCTTCCACCTTGTAGCCGGCATCCTTCAACGCCTTCTCCATCGGCGGAATCGTGCGGCGCATGAGGTCATCCACCAGCTGCTCGAACTTGGCGCGCGTGAGCTGGTAGTTGAGGTGCTTGGGCCCTGACTGGTCAGCCGTGATGAAGGGCAGGTTGATGTCGGTGCTCATGGTGCCAGAAAGCTCGACCTTCGCCTTCTCCGCGGCTTCCTTCAGGCGCTGGAGCGCCATCGGGTCCTTGGAGAGGTCAATCGCCTGATCCTTTCGGAACTCAGCAACCAGCCAATCAATAACCTTCTGGTCGAAGTCGTCGCCTCCCAAGTGCGTGTCGCCGTTGGTGGACTTCACTTCGAACTGACGCGTGCCGTCTACTTCGTAGAGTTCGAGAATGGAGATGTCGTAGGTGCCGCCGCCCAAGTCGAACACCGCGACTTTCTCATCCTTCTTCTTGTTCTTATCGAGGCCGTAGGCAAGAGCCGCAGCCGTCGGTTCGTTCACGATGCGGAGCACTTCGAGGCCGGCGATCTTGCCGGCGTCCTTCGTCGCCTGGCGCTGCGCGTCGTTGAAGTACGCAGGCACCGTGATGACGGCCTTGGACACGGCGTGCCCGAGGTAGTCTTCTGCGGTCTGCTTCATCTTCTGCAGGATCATCGCCGAGATCTCGGGCGGCGTGAACGTCTTGCCCTGGACTTCAACCGAGGCGAGGTCGTTCTGGCCGCGCACGATCTTGTACGGGACGCGGGCCGTCTCGGCCAGCGTCTCCGACATCTTGGCGCCCATAAAGCGCTTAATGGAGAAGACCGTGTTCTGCGGGTTGGTCACAGCCTGGCGTTTGGCGATCTGGCCAACGAGGCGCTCGCCGTCCTTGCTGAAACCCACGACGGAGGGGGTAGTACGTCCACCCTCGGCGTTGGGGATGACGACGGGGTCGCCGCCCTCCATCACCGCCACCACGGAGTTTGTGGTGCCTAAGTCAATGCCGATCACCTTGTCTGCCATTCGTTCCTCTTAAGAGGTAGCTTTTCGGAAGTGGCCGCCCGCAAGGTTCTAGTCACGGGCAGAGTTACGTCGATAATAGACGGCAAGGGCTGGGCCAGAGATTCACGCCATTTTGGCAACATGATCCCACTCAGCGACGACAATCCGACCGTTCGGGTGCCAGTGATGACCATCCTCCTGCTCGCGGGGATGGCCTCGGCGTGGGTGATCATCCAAGGGGCCGGTTTCGACCTTGAGACCCTAGCCATGAGTGTGTGCAATCTCGGGCTGGTGCCGGCGGAGCTGACGGGTGGCGCGCCGCTGGGCTCCGGTATCCCCATCACGCGCAGTCTGCTCTGCGTGGTGGATGCCCAACCCTCGAACTGGCTGACGCCCCTGTTCTCGATGTTCCTGCATGGCAGCTGGGCGCATCTCCTCGGGAACGCCCTCTTTTTGTGGGTTTTCGGCAACAACGTGGAGGACGTGATGGGGCGGGGGAGGTTTCTCCTCTTCTACCTGCTCTGTGGCGTCGCGGCGGGGGCCGTGCACGTGTTCATGCAGCCCGGCTCTATAGTGCCCACCGTGGGGGCGTCAGGTGCCATCTCTGGAGCCATGGGTGCGTATTTCGTGCTGTTTCCCAAGGTCAGAGTCCGGATGTTGTTCATCTTCATTATCGTGTTCCGGATCATCCCGCTGCCGGCTTGGGGCGTGCTGCTGTGGTGGTTTGTGCTCCAGCTGCTGCTCGCGCTTCCAGACCTCGCCGCGGTGTCTGGGCAGAGCGGTGGCGTGGCCGTGTGGGCACACGTTGGGGGCTTTGTGACGGGGGCGATTCTCGTGCGGCTCTTTGTGCGCCAGGAGCTGGTGTCGCGCAGGCGAGCTATGTTGTTGCAGCGCGGCCTTTTAACCAGTGAGACCTAGGCTCTAGTAACAGTTCTGCTACGGAGTCCACATTATAGTTTGCTCGCCCCCCCGGGACGCGGGTAAGTTTCCCCGCACCTCCGGTCGCGTTACGATTGGACCCGTACCACTCTCCCACCGCCCCTGCGGACCCTCCGTGAGATTTTTGCCGAAGGATGAAGGCTTTTTCGGCCTCTTCGATCAGCTCTCAGCGCGCCTGACTTCTGCGGCCGCGCTTCTTCACCAGCTCTTTGACCAGCCGCAGCGCCTTGAGGAACTGGTGGTGCAGATCAAGGCCGAGGAGCATGCGGCGGACACCATCACCTACGACATCATGCAACGCATTGATCGTTCGTTCGTGACGCCCTTAGACCGCGAGGACATTCACATGCTCGCGAACCGGCTCGACAACGTGGTGGATTTGATGGATGGCACAGCACGCCGCGCCATCATGTTCCACATCAACGAACGTCGCCAGCCAGCTATTGACTTGGTGGATGTACTCTCCGAGACGTGCGCCGTCCTCGCCGTCGGCGTGAAGGAGATCCGGAACCCCCAGGCCGTACACAAGGCGGCACGGCAGGTGAAGGTTCTTGAGGAGAAGGCCGATGCACTGTACTCCAAGGCCGTCTCCGAGCTGTTCGCGGGCAAGCCCGATGCGCTCGAAGTGATCAAGTGGAAGGAGATATACGACAACCTTGAGCATGCGGTGGACGAGTGCGAGGACGTGGCAAACGTGCTCGAGAGCATCTCCCTCAAGAACTCCTGAGCGTCTAAGTGGTCTGGTACATCCTCGCCATTGTGTTAGTGGCGTTCATTTTCGACTACATCAACGGCTTCCACGACTCGGCGAATTCCATCGCGACGATCGTGGGTACGCGGGTGCTGAGCCCCTTTACCGCCGTGGTGTGGGCGGCGACGTTCAACTTCCTCGCTCTGTTCCTGTTCGACACGCAGGTCGCCAAGACCATTGGGACCGGCATGATTGATATGGCGATTGTGAACCCCGATGTCATTTTAGCGGCACTCCTGGGTGCCATCACGTGGAATCTCATCACTTGGTGGTACGGCATTCCGTCGAGCTCGTCGCATGCGCTGATTGGTGGATTTGCCGGAGCCGCGATTACGAAGGCTGGGTTCGGCGCGATCATCGCGTCTGGATGGACGAAGACGATTCTCTTCATCGTGCTCTCGCCGCTCATCGGTATGGCCGCCGGTTGGGGCCTTATGGTGGCAACCACGTGGATTTTTCGAAAGCAGCATCCGGCAAAACTCGACCCGCTCTTTCGCGGAATGCAAATCACGAGCTCGGCTCTATTCTCGTTGTCGCACGGGGCCAATGACGCCCAGAAGACGATGGGCATCATCGTGTCGCTCCTTGTGGCCGGCAACGCGTACTTCGTAGAAGAGACGGGATTCCTGCGGCATTTCTACTTGGCCAACGGTGACGAAATTCCGTTTTGGATCAAGCTCTGTGCACACATGGCCATCGCGCTTGGCACCTTGATGGGGGGCTGGCGCATTGTCCACACGCTGGGCTCGCGCGTTACACGCCTGCGGCCCATCGGTGGCTTCTGCGCCGAGACGGGTGGAGCGTCCGCCATCTTTCTTGCGACCTTCCTCGGCATTCCTGTGTCCACAACCCACACCATCTCTGGCGCTATCGTAGGCGTCGGGGCCACCCGCCGATTGTCGGCGGTGCGCTGGGGCGTGGCGAGTCAGATGATTTGGGCGTGGATCATCACGATTCCGGCTTCGGCCGCGGTGTCAGCCGCGTCGTACTGGATCGTCGCGACCATGCGCGGTTGAGGCGCGAATGAATCCGCTTGATTCCAAGAATCCCTCGTTCTTGAACCGCGAGCTCTCGTGGCTCGAGTTTAACGCGCGAGTGTTGCATGAGGCCGAGGACGAGCGGACGCCCCTGCTAGAGCGCGTGAAGTTTCTCGCGATCTTCGGCTCCAACTTGGATGAGTTCTACATGGTGCGCGTCGCCGGTATCCGCCGGCAGCTCTCCGCCGGCGTGCTTCACGGTGGTGCCGATGGACTGACGCCGAGTGAGCAGTTGGCACTGATTGACCAGCGCGTGCGCGAGTTGCACGTGCGCTCGCGCGCCCTGCTCGCGGACACCTTGCTGCCCGCGCTGCGCGGGATCGGCGTGCGCATCCTGTCGCCCGATGCATTGGAGCCGGACGAGCGCGCCAACCTCGACGTGTTCTTCCGCGATCAAGTGTTCCCAGTACTCACGCCCTTGGCCGTGGACCCGGGACACCCCTTCCCATACATCTCCAACCTTTCGCTCTCGCTGGCCGTTGAGCTGCGCGACCCCGATAAAAGCGATGTGCGCTTTGCGCGCGTGAAGGTGCCCAAAAGCCTGCCACGCTGGGTACCGACCGGACGTACCAACAGCTTCGTGCCCCTCGAAGAAGTCATTGGCGATCGCATTGATGCGCTGTTCCCCGGCATGGACATCCTGGGCCACTGGACCTTCCGCCTTACGCGCTACTCGGACCTCGAAATCTCCCATACCGAGGAACCGGAAGACCTCCTCGCGACCATTGAAGAGCAGCTCTTCCAGCGTCGCTTCGGTGAGGTGGTGCGCCTTGAGGTGCAGGAAGGCACGCCGGCGCACCTCAAGGAGCTTCTGCTCGAGGAACTCCGTGCGAGCGAAGCCCCAGAAATGGCGCCCCTCTCGCAGCGTGAAGTGCACGAGCCGGGCCCTTTCCTCGATATCTCGGACTTTCTGCAACTCGGTGGGCTCGATTTCCCGGAGCATCGCGATGCGCCCCTGATTCCTGCGGTGCCGCCCGAGCTGCGCGACACCACGCGGTCCATCTTCGATGTGGTGCGGGAAAACGAGATCTTGCTGCACCATCCCTTCGATTCGTTTGGCGCCTCCGTCGAGACCTTCATCGAGAGCGCGGCGCGTGATGAGCACGTGCTGGCCATCAAGATGACACTGTACCGCACCAGCGGTGATGGTGCCATCGTGCAGGCCCTCACTGAGGCCGCGCAGCGCGGCAAGCAGGTGGCCGTGTTGGTGGAACTGCAGGCGCGATTTGACGAAGTAAACAACATCGCGTGGGCGCGCACGCTGGAATCATTCGGCGTACACGTGGTCTATGGCCTGCCTGGCCTCAAGACGCACACCAAGACCGCGCTCGTGGTACGCAAGGAAGCCGATGGCATCCGTCGCTACGTGCACATCGGCACTGGCAATTACAACACGCGCACGGCTCGCCTGTACACGGATCTCGGTCTCATCACCTGCGACGAGTCTATCGCGGCCGATATCTCAGAGCTCTTCAACTCGCTCACCGGGTACTCGCGTCAGACGGAGTACCGTCGCCTGCTCGTCGCGCCTGTCAATATGCGCGACCGCGTGATGGAGATGATCCAGCGCGAGACGGCCAACGCGCGCTCGGGCCACGGCGGACGTATCACCGCCAAAATGAATGCCCTCGTTGATCCGCACATCATCGAGGCGCTCTATGAGGCCTCGCAGGCCGGCGTCGAGATTGACCTCATCATTCGTGGCATTTGCTGTCTGAGGCCGGGCGTGGTAGGGCTCTCCGACAACATCCGCGTGCTGAGCATCATCGGGCGTTTCCTCGAGCACTCGCGCATCTGGATGTTTGGTAACGCAGGGGAGCCCGAGTACTACTTTGGCTCGGCGGACTGGATGCCGCGCAATTTGGATCGGCGCGTGGAAGTCGTCACTCCCGTGCTCAACCATCTGTTCCAGAAGCGGTTGCAGTCGGTGCTCGAGGTCTGCCTGTCGGATAACCGCCAAGCTTGGGATCTGCAGGCTGACGGCTCGTACGTGCAGCGGCATCCGGAAGAGGGCCGCGGCGAACGCGCGACGCACCGTATGCTGCTGCGGGACAGTTGGGGGGGGAGCCGCGAGAGCGGCGCATTCACCTTCGAGGTTAGCGCACTTCGCCGCGATCCTAAGCAGCCGGGTCGTCCGCCTTCGAGCACGGCGGAATTTCGCGCGTTCAAGGGCTGAACTGATTCAGGACCTTCGGTTCACCACGAAGAGGCTGTGTTGGAAGTCAAGCGGTGGTGGGCGTGATGGCCTGCCACCGTTCCTGCTTGCGGACCATGGCGTTGAGGATGATGAGTAGGCGGCGCATGCACGCGGTGAGCGCGACCTTCGTCGGCTTGCC
>JANNVQ010000030.1:0-208935 GCA_031414535.1 Gemmatimonas sp. | reverse complement strand
GGAACTACCTAATGGGCCTGACGTGCGCAAACGTGTGGTACTTCGTGGTAGCCGTGGGGACGTACGGCGGGGTGGCTGTGCCAGCGTTACTTATTTCCCTGTGGTTCCGGGGGTGGGTGGCGGCCTCGGGGGGTGGGAGGCCGCTTTTCAGTTGGCGGAGCGCGGGCACACCGTGCACTTGCACGAGATGCGTGGCGTGCGCTCGACGGCCGCGCACAAGACGGATCGGCTCGCGGAACTCGTGTGTTCCAACACATTCAAGAGCACCGAGACCAGCAACGCGCACGGTTTGCTTAAGGCCGAGATGCGGGCACTCGGCAGCCTCGTGCTTGAGGCCGCCGACTTGGCGCGTGTGCCCGCCGGCTCCGCACTCGCCGTGGATCGCGATCTCTTCTCGGTGGCCGTGCATGATCGTGTGCACGCGCATCCGCGGATCACGGTGACGCGCGAGGAGGTCACGGCGCTTCCTGAGGTGGGCATCGTCGCGACGGGGCCACTCACCAGTGACGCCTTGGCCGAGGCGATTCGCGCACGGCTTGGGGTGAGCGGCCTCGCTTTCTACGACGCCATTGCGCCGGTGTTGGCGGCGGAGAGCATTGATGAGAGTGTCGCCTTCCGTGCGGCGCGCTGGGACAAGGAGACGATGGCTGAGGCCGGCGAGGAAGGGGCTTACCTCAACTGTGCGATGAACAAGGAAGAGTACGATGCCTTCATCGCAGCGATTGTCGCGGCGGACCAGTTCACGGCGCACGAGTTTGACGACGTGCCGTACTTCGAAGGCTGCATGCCGGTGGAAGAGATGGCGCGTCGTGGCCCCGAGACGCTGCGGCACGGACCGATGCGTCCGGTGGGGCTCATTGATCCACGCACGGGTCGGCGTCCCTGGGCCGTGATTCAGCTACGGCGCGAGGACAAGGCCGGCCGGATGTGGAATCTCGTGGGCTTCCAGACCCGCATGCGCATCGGCGAGCAGCAGAAGGTGGTCCGGATGATTCCCGGGCTCGCCAATGCAGAGTTCCTGCGCTTTGGCAGCATTCATCGCAACTCGTACTTGAACGCGCCAGCGGCCTTGAGCCCGCACCTCGCCCTCCGCGACAACGCGACGACGCTTTTTGCTGGCCAACTCACGGGAGTCGAGGGATACACGGAAAGCACGGCCACGGGGCTGCTGGCGGCCATCAATTTGGATCGCCTGCTCCGAGGCCTTCAGACCGTGGTTCCGCCCCCTACGACCATGCTAGGGGCGCTGTACCGCTACCTGCGTGACGCCGACCCCAAGCACTTCCAGCCGATGAACGCGAATTTTGGGTTGTTGGAAGAACTGGCGAGTCCGCCGCGAGACAAGGTCGAGAAGCGCGTCAAGTATGCCGAGCGAGCGTTACTGGAGCTGGACTCGTGGCGTCTAGAGTGTGGCATTGTGCCTGTGTCTCCCTCCGGAGTTGGCGTATGAAGTTCCTCATCAAGTTGGTGCTCGTCGTCATGGTCCTCGTGATTGGCGGTGCCTACCTGCATGGGCGTGGCCTGCCGCGTGAGCACGTGGTGACGAGCACCATCACGCTGGTGGCGACGCCCGACACGGTCTTCAAGGTCATTCGCAACATCGGGGCACAGCGTGAGTGGTGGCCCAGCGTCACGAGCATTGAGCGTATTCAGGGCGCGCGCAAGGAGTCTTGGCGTCAGGTGATGGGCATGGGAGCGGGTACCATCGAAGTCGAGATTGGTCGCGTGGTGCCGGGCCGTTCTATGGAGACGACCATCCTGAACGCGGAGGCCCAGGGTTGGGGCGGCACGTGGTTCTATGACGTGCAACCCTCGGCCTCAGGCACGGAAGTCTCGATCACCGAGGAAGGCTTCGTGGAATCCCCGGTGTTCCGCACGCTCATGAAGTTGCTCGGCAAATACCGCACAGTGGATTCGTACCTCATCGCGCTGGGTGGGCACTTTGGCGAACCGGTGAACCCGCGGCATGACTGAATCGGGCGGCGAGGATCTGGTCGCCGCCTTCCTCACGCATCTCGAGAAGGAGCGCGACGTCTCACCGCACACCGTGACGGCGTACGCGCATGACCTCACCGAGTTGCGCGAGGTGCTCGCCCGTCATCTGGGCACCGAGCAGTTGGACTGGGCCAAGGTGGATCGCCTCGCACTCAGGGCTTGGCTGGCGCATCTCTCGCGACGCGGCCTCTCCAAGCGATCGGCCGCCCGCGCGCTCTCGGCGGCGAGATCCTTCTTCCGTTTCCTGCATCGCAACGATTTGGTGGAGGCGAATCCCGCGCGAGCGGTGAACTCACCCAAGTTGGAGAAATACCTGCCAGGCCATCTGGACCGTGCGCAGGTGGAGACCCTGCTCGCGGCCGTCGCCACGCGGGCGCAGGACGGGAAGTTCAACGACTTGCGGGATCTTTCGATCCTCGAGCTGTTCTACTCCACGGGTTTACGACTCTCCGAATTGCGCGGCATTGATCGCCGCGATATTGACCTGCTCGCCGGCTCCGTGAAGGTGCGCGGCAAGGGACGGAAGGAGCGCATCGTGCCCATTGGGGCGCCGGCACAGCGCGCCCTACGCGAGTACGAACGCGTGCGCGATCAGCTCATTGCAAAGATTGGTCCCAAGGCCGACCGCATGGCGTTCTTTCTCAGTCAGCGCGGTGCGCGGATGAGTCAGAAGACCCTGCACAACGCCGTGACCCACTGGCTGTCCCAAGTGGATGAGGGTGCGGGACTCTCGGCGCACGCGCTGCGGCATACCTTCGCCACGCATCTGCTCGACGGTGGGGCCGACCTCCGCGCGGTCCAAGAGCTGTTGGGTCACGCCTCGGTCTCCACCACGCAGATCTATACGCATACCTCCGTGGAGCGGCTCAAGCAGGTGTACCGCGGGGCGCATCCGCGGGCCTGATTTAGCGCTGCCAACCTCAGCGCCCCGTGCCCGCTTCGCGGTATATTCCTCCTATGCCGCTCCCCGTATTTCACGCTACCACCATCCTCGCTGTCCGCCGTGACGGCAAGGTCGCCATCGGTGGCGATGGCCAGGTCTCCGTCGGCGACACTGTGATGAAGGCGGGAGCCATTAAGGTGCGCGCGCTGAAGGGCGGCCGTGTGCTTGCCGGTTTCGCCGGTGCCGCGGCCGATGCCTTCACCTTGTTCGAGCGATTTGAAGAGAAGCTCGAGCGGCACCCCGGGAATCTGCCCAAGGCCGCTGTTGAGCTCGCCAAGGATTGGCGCTCGGATCGCGCGCTACGTCGCTTGGAGGCTCTGCTTGTGGTGGTGGATCTCCAGCACGGCTTCCTGATCTCCGGCAATGGTGAGCTCATCGAACCTGATGATGGCATTCTTGCCATCGGTTCGGGTGGCTCGTATGCCTTGGCCGCGGCTCGCGCGCTCATCCGTGAGACGTCCCTGCCGCCAGCGGAGATCGTGAAGCGCGCGCTTACCATTGCGGGCGAGATTTGCGTGTACACCAACACGCACATCACCGTCGTTGAGCCCACGAGCTGATGACGGGTCCACGCACGGAGCAGGCCCTCGCCCGTCTCGCGGACCTCACGCCACGGCGCATCGTCGCTGAGTTGGACCGCTACATCGTCGGGCAGGCGGACGCCAAAAAGGCCGTGGCCATCGCGCTGCGTAATCGCTGGCGCCGCCAGCGCGCGCCGGAGAGCATCCGCCACGAGATCTCGCCCAACAACATCATCCTCATCGGCCCCACGGGCGTGGGCAAGACGGAGATTGCGCGCCGCTTGGCGAAGCTCTCCGGTGCGCCCTTCGTGAAGGTCGAGGCCTCAAAGTTCACGGAAGTGGGCTACGTCGGCCGCGATGTTGAAGGCATGGTGCGCGACCTCGTGGACAGTGCCATCGAGATGGTGCGCACCGAGCGCGAGTCTGAAGTCGAAGACCTCGCGAACGATAAGGTGGACGAGCGCCTGCTCGATCTGCTGCTTCCAGCACCCCTGGCCTCGTCAAAGCCGGCGAGCGAAACCGAGCGCGTGTTCGTCGCGGGTCCGGAAGGCAACGTGCAACAGGACCAGACCCTCGCCGACGAGCGCCACAAGCGCACGCGAGAGAAGCTCAGGCAACTCCTGCGCGACGGACAGCTTGAACAGCGCGAGGTCGAAGTCGAAGTTGCGCAGCAGGCGCCAGTCATGGACGCGCTCTCCCAGCCCGGTGCGCCAGAGGGCATGCAGAACTTCACGGACATGCTCTCCGACTTTCTGCCCAAGCGCACCAAGAAGCGCACCGTCAAGGTGAGCGAGGCACGACGCATCCTGCTGGACCAAGAATTCGAGAAGCTCATTGACCTCGACGATGTCGTTGTGGATGCCCTCGAGCGCGTGGAATCCTTGGGCATCATTTTCCTCGACGAGATTGATAAAATCGCCGGTACCAAGGGTGACTTCGGTGGCCCCGATGTCTCGCGCGAAGGCGTGCAGCGCGACCTCTTGCCGATCGTCGAAGGCAGCAACGTGCAGACGCGGCACGGCATGGTGAAGACCGATCACGTGCTCTTTATCGCCGCCGGTGCCTTTCACGTGTCGAAGCCCAGCGACCTGATTCCCGAACTGCAGGGCCGCTTTCCCATTCGTGTTGAGTTGCAGCCGCTCACCGAGGCGGACTTCGTGCGCATCATGACGGAGCCGGAGAACGCGCTGACCAAGCAGTACGCCGCCTTGGTGCAGGCCGACGGGTGCGAGCTCACGTTCAAGCCAGAAGGCATCGCCGAGATTGCGAAGATTGCCGCGCAGGTCAACGCCAAGATGGAGAACATCGGTGCGCGGCGTCTGCACACCGTGATGACGACCCTGCTCGAAGAACTCCTGTATGAATTGCCCGATCGCGGTAGCGCCCCGATGGTGGTGGACGCCAAGATGGTGCGGGCCCGCCTCGGGGCTATCGCCGAGGACGAAGACCTGAGGAAATACATCCTGTGAGGCCAGTGATGAACGGTCGCTTGAAGCTCGGTGTGGCGCTCGCCTGCTGCGCCCTTGTGTCGAGCCTTGGCTGCGGTGAACGTCGCGACATCTCGGACGTTGCGGCTGGACTCGCGCCCTTCGATCAGCTCAGCGGCACGAACATCGCCACACTCCGCGGCGGGCAGGTGCGCGCCATGCGCCCTAACATCCAGCCTTCGCCGCTCGAAGGCTACCGCGAGCGTCTAGGTGAGTGGGACGTTGTGTACACGTCGCAAGGGTTTGATGGCAGCGACGGCTCCTGGCCGCAGGAAGAGGTGCAGATCCTTGAGGTTGAGGCTACGCGTCAAGTCGTCGCCGACTCGCTCGCCAAGACGGCGTGGTTCGAGACGGCGAAGCAGATTCGCAATGTCACCGGCGCAACGCCGCGTTGCTTGATGATTCACGGCTCCGGCTTCTCGCTCGACGTCGTGGAGTTTGACCGCGGCGGCGACTGGCGGCTCGCGGTGTCCTTCGCACCGGCCGTGCGCCTGACCAACCAAGACACCCTGTCGTCGCGTGTGGCCATCGCCGTGCGCCGTATGTCGCTCTCGGGGCGCTTTCCAGAACGTGGCCAGCCCAACCCCGACTCGCTGCCCACGTGGACGCACAAGGAAGAGGAGTGCCACTTTCAGTGAAGCCGCACCGTGACTTCATCGCCCTGACTGACTTCACGCCGTCGGAACTTCGCGCGCTCTTTGCGCTGGCTGACCAAATGCGTCGCGGCGAGTACCGCCTGCGTCCGCTCGAGGGCATGGCTCTGGCGATGCTCTTCATGAAGTCGAGCACGCGCACGCGCGTCTCGTTCGAGGTGGGCGCTTGGCAACTCGGCGCGCACGCGCTCTTCCTCACGCCGCGCGATGTACAACTCGGGCGCGGCGAAGCCGTGGCCGACACCGCCCGCGTCCTCGACCGGATGGTGCAGGGCATCATGATTCGCACCTTCGCGCACGGCGACGTCGAAGAGTACGCCCGCTACTCCGAGGTGCCGGTCATCAACGGTCTCTCAGATCTCCAGCACCCTTGCCAGATCCTCGCTGATCTCCTCGCCGTGCAGCAGCACCTCGGCAGCTTTGAAGGCAAGACCATCACGTGGATTGGCGATGGCAACAACATGGCCAATAGCTGGTGCGACGCCGCAGCCCTGCTCGGATTCACACTGCGCCTCGCCTGCCCCGAGGGTTACGACCCTGACCCCGCCATTCTCGCGCGTGCGCTGAAGGGTGGAAACGTGAGATTGCTCCGCGATCCGCTGGAGGCCGCATCGGGTGCCGACGTCATCACCACCGACGTGTGGGCCTCGATGGGCCAAGAGGAAGAGCAGGAGTCTCGAGCCAAAGCATTCAGCGGCTTTCAAGTGAATGCCGCGCTCATGGCGCGCGCCAAGAAGGAGGCCATCTTCCTCCACTGCCTGCCCGCGCACCGCGGCGAGGAAGTCACCGCCGAGGTCATTGATGGCCCGCAGAGCCGTGTGTGGGACGAAGCAGAGAATCGCCTGCACGCGCAGAAGGCTGTGATGGCGGTGTTGATGGGCGGCGAGTCGCTGGGCTGAGCGGCCAATGTACGCGGTGATTGGCGCGGGACCGATGGGACTCGCCACCGCGCGCGTACTGCAGAAGCACGGACTGCCCTTCGTCGGATTCGAGCAGCATTCCGATGTGGGCGGCCTGTGGGACATCGACAATCCGCACAGCACCGTGTATGAGAGTGCGCATTTGATCTCGTCCAAGCGCATGACGGAGTTCGCGGAGTTCCCGATGCGTGACGAAGTGGCGCCGTACCCGCGCCACGACGAGCTGCGTCGGTACTTTCGGGAGTTCGCTTCTCACTTTGGCCTGCACGAGAAGTACGAGTTCTCCACCCGCGTCACACGGCTCGAGCCGCATCCCGAAGGCGGCTGGAACCTGAGTAGCGAGCAAAGTGGGCAAACGCGCACGAGACGCTTCGCCGGCGTGCTGATTGCCACGGGCACGCTGCATCATCCGCATCAGCCAGCACTGCCGGGCAATTTCACGGGCACGCTGATGCATTCGGCGCAGTACAAGTCCCCCAAGCAGTTGGCGGGCCAGCGTGTACTCGTGGTGGGCTGCGGCAACTCCGGCGCCGACATCGCGGTGGATGCCGTACGCAGCGCCGCGTCCGTGGACCTGAGCGTGCGCCGCGGCTACTGGTTCTTACCGAAGTTCCTCAAAGGTCGGCCCATAGATACACTCGGAGGGCTCATTCAATTGCCGCGGCCCTTGAAGCAGCGCATTGACGGCCTGATGGTGCGCTTGGTCGTGGGTAAGCCGAGTGACTACGGCCTGCCAGACCCCGACTACAAACTGTACGAATCGCACCCGGTCATGAATTCGCTGGTGCTGCATCATCTCGCGCACGGCGATATCACGGCCCGCAAGGACATCAGCTCCGTTGAGGGCAAGCGAGTGATATTCGCGGATGGCCTGAGTGCGGAGTACGACGTGATCCTGCAAGCTACGGGCTATGCGCTTCACTATCCCTTCGTCGAGCGCACGGCGCTCAACTGGGCCAAGGGTTCGGCGCCGCAGCTCTACCTCAATGCGATGCACCCCACCGACGACTCCATCTTCGTGATGGGCATGGTGGAGGCCAGTGGGCTCGGCTGGCAGGGCCGCTATGAACAAGCGGAACTGGTGGCGCTGTATTTAAAGGGATTGACCATGCGCCATCCTGCGGCCTTGGCCCTGCAGCGGGAGAAGAAAGTGAACTTCGCGCAGCGCATTGATGGCGGCTTCAAGTACCTCAAGCTTGACCGCATGGCCTACTACGTGCACAAGGCCAGCTACCTGAAGGAGATTCGACGGCACATCCGTGCGCTCACGCGATAGGCGATCACGGTGAACGACGCGCTCCCACTCAAGTTCGATCCCTCGGGTCTCGTCGTCCTCAACGCGATTGTCGCGCTGATGGTGTTTGGTGCCTCGCTGGACCTTCGGCTGGAAGATTTGCGGCGCGTGGTGCAGCGGCCGGCGGGAATCATTGCGGGTCTGTCCGCGCAGGCATTGCTAACGCCGGCGCTCACCTGTCTGCTCACCTGGGTGTTTCGCGTAGATCCTGCACTCTCGCTTGGGATGATGCTCGTGGCCGCGTGCCCAAGCGGCGCGCTGTCCAACGTGCTGACCTGGCGCTCGCGCGGCAATGTGGCGCTCTCCGTAGCACTCACCACGGTGTCCAGTCTGGCGGCAACGCTGCTCACGCCGTTCAACTTTGCCTTTTACGGCTGGCTCAACCCGCGCACCAGGGAGTTGCTGCGCGAGGTGGACCTGCCGGTCGGGGGAATCTTGGCGCAGGTGGCGCTGGTGGTCGCGCTACCGGTGTTGCTTGGAATGTTGTTGGGACAACAGGCACCGGCGCTTGCCAAACGCGCCGAGAAGCCGCTGCGCCAGTTGTCCTTCGTCATCCTCATTGCGTTCATCGCCGGGGCGTTCTGGGAGAATCGCACGCTCTTCATCTCGCGCTTTGGCGACTTCTTCTGGCTCGTAGTTCTGCAGAACGCGCTGGCGCTTGGTATCGGCCTGTGGGTGGCGCGGCTTGCGAAGCTTGGTGACGCCGATCGCCGCGCCGTGACCATTGAAGTTGGCATTCACAACTCCGGGCTCGGCCTCGCCATTCTCTTCACGTTCTTTCCTGCGGCGGGCTCCATGATGCTGATTACGGCATTCTGGGGCGTGTGGCACCTCGTGAGTGGCTTGCTGCTCTCGGGATGGTGGGCGCGGCGTCCTCCCGTGGCGGCCGCGTGAACACCAAGCGCATCCTCATCACCGGAGCGGCTGGCTACGTGGGCTCGCACTTGGGTCAGCGGCTCGCTGACGCCTACGACGTGTTGGGCACCGACCTGCGGCCGCGCACCGATCTCGGATTCGAAGTGCTCCCACTCGATATCCGCGATACCACCCTGCATCGTCTTCTGCGCGAGCGTCGCATCACGCACGTCGTGCATCTCGCCGCAGTGCTCGAGGGAGGCAAGGACCGCGAGCGCGACTACGACATTGATGTGCGCGGCACCAACAATGTGGTGGAGAGTTGCATCAAGGCGGGGGTTCGGCACATCACCATCGCGAGTTCGGGTGCGGCGTATGGCTACTTCGCGGACAATCCCGAGTGGCTCAACGAGACGCATCCCCTCCGAGCGTCGTACGCCTTTGCGTACGCGCATCACAAGCGAGTGATTGAGGAGTTGCTCGTACGGTATCGCCACTCGCATCCACAGCTCGGCCAACTCGTGCTGCGCATTGGTACCGTACTGGGAGCTACCACCAACAACCAGATCACGGCGCTCTTCAAGCGGCAGCGCATCCTCGCGGTGCGCGGCTCCGATTCTCGCTTTGTGTTTGTGTGGGACGAAGATGTGGCGGCGGCCATTGCGCACGGTATCGCCGGCGATCGCGTGGGCATCTACAACGTCGCTGGCGATGGCGCGCTGACGATCTACGAGATTGCGGAGCGGCTTGGGAAACCAGTGATGGCACTTCCCGCGTTCGTTCTGCGACAGGCGCTCGAGATTGGCCAGTTTTTCCATCTCACGCGCTACGGGCCGGAGCAGATGGACTTCCTGCGCTTTCGCCCAGTGCTCGACAACCGTCGCCTCAAGGAAGAGTTCGGCTTCGTGCCGAGCAAGAGTTCGGCCGAGGCGTTCACCATTTTTGCAGAGGCCCAAGGGCGACGCTGATCCCCTGGGAGAGAGCGCTTTGACTTCCCTGTACTCCCTAGTCCAAGTGGGCCAGCTGGCTCCGGACTTCACATTGCCCACAGATGAAGGCAAGCCGTTCACGCTTTCGTCGATGCGCGGCACGCGTGTGGTGTTGTTTTTCTATCCCAAGGACTCCACTCCCGGGTGCACGGTTGAGGCCTGCGAGTTTGGCGAGGAGTTGCCGCGTCTGAAGCGGGCCAAGGCGGTGGTGCTGGGCGTCGCACCCGGCAGCGTGAAGTCAAAGGCCAAGTTCAAGGCTGCCAAGCAGTTGCCGTACAACCTCCTCGCCGATGAAGAGACCTCCGTGGCGCAGGCGTACGGAGTCTGGCGCGAGAAAATGCTCTATGGCAAGAAGTACTTCGGCGTGATGCGCACGACCTACGTCATTGGCGAGGACGGGCGCGTGGAGCATCTCTGGGAGAACGTCGCGCACGCTGGTCACGCCGCCGAAGTATCAGCCGTCCTGCGCGGCGTCGCCTTGCCGGCACAGGGCAAGCCGGCGCCTAGGGCCCCCCGAGCGGCAAAGAAGAAATAGGAGTACGTTGGAGTCTATGGCGGACGGCTTCCTCGATAAGCTTCAGCATGCGCTCGGTGACGACTACGTCCTCGAGCGCGAGTTGACCGCCGGTGGGCAGAGCCGACTCTTTCTCGCCAGCGACGCCCAGTTGCCGCGCAAAGTCGTCATCAAGCTCCTGCCACCAGAGCTCGCTGGCGAGGTCGCACTCAAGCGCTTCAAACGCGAAATCGCCGTGACGGTGCAACTGCAGCATCCGTACATCGTCCCGATCCTCGGCATGGGCGCCAACGAGCACATCATTTGGTACGCGATGCCGTTCATCAATGGTGACTCGCTGGAGTTCCGTCTCCGCTCCGGTGCGCTCTCGCTCAGCGGTGGGTTGCGCGTGCTGCACGAAGTGTCCGACGCGCTCGCACACGCGCACGAGATTGGCGTTGTGCATCGCGACCTGAAGCCGGCCAACGTGCTCTTTCAGAGCGGACACGCCGTGCTCGCGGATTTCGGAGTGGCTCACGCGCGTCTCGAGTCCATGCGACAGTCCAACGGGGTGTCGCTGAGCGAGGCACGGAAGAGCCTTGCCGTGAGTGGAAACCGCCTCACGGACAAAGGCTTCGCCGTCGGCACGCCGGGCTACATGGCTCCCGAGCAGTTCCACGGAGACGAACCAGCTGACGCCCGAGCTGACGTGTACGCGCTCTCAATGCTCGGCTACGAGATTCTCACGGGCAAAGCGCCCTTCGCTGAGTACAAGGGCGCGCGGATGATGGTCGCACACTTCACCGAGATGCCACCGCCGGCGCACGAGGTCCGGCCAGAGATTCCGGAACAGCTCGCACGCGTGCTGGAGAAGGGAATGGCCAAGGAGCCCGACGATCGCTTTCCCAACGCGGCCGGCTTCCGCGATGCTTTGGGCCCACGCTGGTAGTGCGCTCCTGAGCCGCCTTTAGCTCGCGGCGGCGCGCAGGGCGGGTGGGAAGAAGGGCAGCGTCTCCTCGGGACGCAGGGGATGCGACAGCAAGAAGCCCTGCACATGCGCGCAACCCATCGCGCGTAGCTGTGCCAACTGCGCCTCCTGCTCCACGCCCTCCGCCACCACGTCCATCGAAAGACTCTTGGCCAGCGTGACCACCGAGCGCACAATCTCTAAGCACTCCGTGCTCACGTCCATCCGGCCCACGAAGTAGCGGTCAATCTTGATGCTGCCAATTGGGAGGCGATGCAGGTAGCTCAGGGATGCGTGGCCCGTCCCAAAGTCATCCATCAGAATGCCGATGCCGCGCGCGCGCAGGGTCTGTAGCGTGGTGCGCGCCTTGTCCTCGTCCGAGAGAATGACGTTTTCCGTCACTTCGAGTCGTAGGCGTCGCGCCTCAAGCCCGTGTTGCTCCAGCGCGCGATCCACAATTTCTACCAGCGTACTATCCATCAATTGCTTGGCGGCGAGGTTGACGCTCACCCACGGCGCGCTCGGACTGTTCGGTGCGAGCTCCATCATATGCCGACAGGCTTCGCCGAGCGCCCAAGTCCCCAGCGGGACAATCATCCCGGTTTCTTCGGCGAGTGGAATGAACTCGCCGGGGCCGAGTAGCCCACGCGTGGGGTGCGCCCAGCGTAGCAAGGCTTCAAATCCGGCGACTTGATTGGGGCCGCCTTCGCGGGTGGAGAAGATGGGCTGATACCACACCATCATCTCGCCTCGCGCGATGGCCGTGCGCAGGTCGTGCTCCATCGACGCGCGGTGTAGTACGCCTTCGCGCATCTCCGGGCGGTAGATGATGTGACGCGCGCCGCCGAGTGTCTTGGCTTCCTGCATGGCGAGTTCGGCGTTGCGCACGTAGTCCACCGCTGTCTCAATGGACGGATCGTGAAGGGCAATGCCGACGCTAGCCGTGACCACCACATCGTGCGTGAGTACGCGCAGTGGTTCCTTGAGCAGAAGATGCACTCGGTCAGCCACGCGCTCCGCTTCCTCAGGCTCGTGCACCGCGTCGAGGATGAGCAGAAAGACATCGCCTCCGAGTCGGGCCACGACGTCGCCCGGGCGCACGGCCGTGCCTAAACGGCGCGCGAACGCGCGCAGCAACTCATCGCCGGCGCCGTGACCGAGCGCGTCGTTCTGTGCCCGGTAGCGATCCACGTCCACCACGAGGGCGGCAAAGCGGCGCTCGCCGTGGCGGCGGGTGCGGGCGATGGCGCGGCGCAGGAGGTCCAGCGCGAGCGCACGGTTGGGAATGCCCGTCAGCGCATCGTAAAAGGCTTCGCGTCGTGCCTGCTCTTCAACGTGCCGTTGTACGGTGGTGTCGCGCACCGAACCCGCCACGCGCAGCGCCCGTCCCTGCGCGTCGCGCACAATGACGCCGGCCCACTGCACCGTGAGCCACTGTCCGCTCTCGTGACGCACGCGGTGCTCACTCGCAAAGCGCACGCCCGAGCCAGCGGTTTGCGCGGCTACATCTACCTGCACCTGGGCGCGGTCCGCTGGGTGCACCCGGCTCAACCACTCTTCCGTGGACGCAATCACTTCTTCGGCGGCGCGTCCAAGCATCTCGCGCCAGCGCGGCGAAAAGCGAATGCGCTCTTCAACCACATCCCAATCCCAGAGCGCTTCCTGTGCGCCACGGGCCGGCAACAAAAGCCACTCGGCGCTGGACCTGTGCACCCTGAGTGCGGCACCATCATCCGAAGCGATGGCGGCCGCACGAACCGCCGCTGCCGCCTCAGCCGCTGTTGCGCGTAGGCGACGATACAGCAGTGCGCTCCAGCCGATGGCCATGGCGAGCGCGAGTGATAGTGCGAGAACCAGCATGTACTTGAAGTCGACCGGGTGGGAGTTGGTCCCGAATAAAGCACACTAGAAGCCTAGGTCATTCCTCTCATAGACGCAGTAGCGGGCGTCACGTTTCAAGACGCCATCTGTGCCAGTTTCTCATCACCGCATCAAAATTGCACATCTATATAGTGGAGGTTCCTCGGAACTCGTCTGACAAACGATCTTCCTGCAACAGTGGAAGAGACTCTGCCTTTCCGGCATATTGAAGGTTCTCACTCACGCTCCAGCCCCCTAGTTCTCTAGATCTGAAGATGACCGATAGCTCAGCACTCAAGCGCACCCCGTTTCACGCCCTGCACCTCGCCGCCGGCGCCAAGATGGTGCCCTTCGCCGGATTCGAGATGCCCATCCAGTATCCCCAGGGGATTACCGCCGAGCACAATGCGGTGCGCAAGAGCTGCGGCGTGTTTGATGTGTCGCACATGGGCGAGTTCATCGTGCGCGGCCCCCAGGCCATCGACTTCGTCTCCTACGTGACCAGCAACGACGTGGCTGCCCTCAGCGTGGGCCAGGTGCATTACTCGGGCATCCTCACGCCGCAGGGCACGTTTGTGGACGACTGCCTGGTGTACCGCTACGCCGACCATCTCATGATGGTGGTGAACGGCTCGAACAAGGACAAAGACTTCGCGCACATCTCGCAATATTTGGGTCGCTTTGATTGCACGCTCACCGACATCAGCGATGACATCGGCCTGCTCGCCGTGCAGGGTCCCGCGGCGCAGGAGATCCTCAAGGCGCTCACGCCTGCTGACCTCGATGCCATCAAGTACTACTGGTTCACCGAGACCAGCGTGGCCGGCATCCCCATGACGCTCTCGCGCACGGGCTACACCGGCGAAGACGGCTTCGAGCTTTACCACAGCGCCAAGGATTCCGAAAAGCTCTGGGCCGCCTTAATGGCCACCGGCCGCATCACGCCAACCGGACTCGGCTGCCGCGACTCCCTGCGCCTCGAGATGGGCATGGCGCTCTACGGCAACGACATTGACGACACGTACACGCCGCTCGAAGCCGGACTCGGCTGGCTCGTGAAGATGAAGAAGGGCGACTTCGTGGGCCGCGCCGCACTCGAAGCGCAGAAGGCCGCCGGCATCACGCGCAAGCTCGTGGGCTTCACGTTCGAAGAGAAGGCCATTCCACGTCACGGATATCCAGTGTTTGTGAACGGCGCGCCGAGTGGCTTGGTGATGAGCGGCATCATGAGCCCCAGCGTCGGCTGCGGACTCGGTACCGCGTATGTGCCCACGGCGCACGCCAAGGAAGGCAACACGATTGAGGTGGAAATTCGCGGGAAGCGAGTTACAGGAACGATCGTGCCGTTTCCGTTTTGGAAGCAGGGAACGGTAAAGCGATAGAGCCGGACGGATGACGGATGACGGAAGCTGACGGCATCCGTCATCCGTCATCCGTCCATTTTCAGAGTCTCCTATGAGCGTCCTGATTACCCTAGCTGATGTCGAGCCCGCCGTTCGCCTCAACGCCCTCCTGGAAGCGGATGGCATCAAGACGGCTGTGGTCTCGCCACTTGATGACCTGCCGAGCGAGGTGCGGAAAGCGCGGCCAGCGGTGATTGTCTTCACGGGCAATCTGTTGGATCCCCAGACCCTCGCGATTGCGCGTGACCAGATGTGGGGTGGCGCTGCGGTAATTGGCTTGGCCGACGTGGGCGATCCGCAACTCGAGCAGAAGCTGCGCCTCGTGGGCTTCTCCGATGTGATCTCCAAGCCCGTGAATCCCGAGGCCCTGCGGCAGAGCGTCGAGGAACTCATCGAGCGGGCGCGGATTGCGCGCGAGACCGGCCTCTGGGGCGACAGCGAGGCAGTGCGCCAAGTACTTGTTGCTATAGGCCAGATGGCGCCCGTGTCCAGCACCGTCCTCATCGAGGGCGAGAGCGGCACGGGTAAGGAGTTGGTAGCTCGTGCCATCCACAAGTTGAGTCCGCGCCGCAGCAAGCCGTTTATTGCGGTGAATGTGGGCGCGCTACCAGAGACGCTGCTGGAGAGCGAACTCTTTGGTCACGAAAAGGGCTCCTTCACCGGTGCCGCGGAGCGTCGCATTGGCCGCTTTGAGCTCGCTTCAGGCGGAACGCTTTTTCTCGACGAGATTGGCGAGATCCCATCGAGCACGCAGGTCAAGCTGCTACGCGTGCTCGAGGAGCGCGAAGTCACCCGTGTTGGCGGCACGCAAACCGTGCCCGTGGATGTGCGTGTAATGGCGGCCACCAACCGTCCCTTGCGCGAATCGGTGCAGGCCGGCGAATTCCGCTCGGACCTGTTCTATCGACTGAACGTGCTCCGCATCTACCTGCCGCCGCTGCGCGAGCGTCGCGAGGACATCCCCTTGCTGGTGCGACGCTTTGTGCAGGAATTCGCCGAGGAGCACAACCGTGAGTTCCACGGTATTTCGTCCGACGCCATGAACGCCTTGGTGAACTACGGCTGGCCGGGCAACGTACGCGAGCTACGCAACCTGATTGAATCGATGGTGGTCTTGGCGACGGGCCGGGAAATCGGCGTGCAGGACATCCCAACCGCGATTCGCCAGGGCGGCTCGGACCGACTGTTTCCTGTGCCCATGGGAGCCATCCTCCGTGAGGAGAGCCGTGCGGAGGGCAGGGAACTGGAGTTCATCGTCCGAAGCTTGGTCGAGGTGAAGTTGCAGCTCGAAGAGTTGCGTCGGCGAGTGGACGAGGTTCGCGCGGAGCGCGATCAGTGGGCGGCGGTGGCCACCGGGCTTGCTGGCGGTAGCGCGGGAGTGATGGCTGGTGGGGGACCAGTTCCAGCTGCGCTTGCCATCGGCTCGCTCGGCACCGGCATCGAGCCTCCCGACAGCGCTCAGGTCGCTTCCAGTCTCAACGTCAGGTCCGGAATGACGATGGCCGATATTGAACGGGCGGCGATTGTCGCCGCGTTGCGCGATAGCAGAGGAAATCGTCGAAAGGCTGCAGAAGTGCTTGATATTGGTGAGCGAACGCTCTACCGAAAGCTCAAGGAGTATCAAGTTCCTGAACAGTTTGACGGATAAACCGGGAGTTTTTGACGGTCCCCCTACCGAACTGCTTAGATATTCGACAGACTAATGGCATTGCGGCCGGTGACCTAGGTCGCATTGTTCAGGCTGACTCCCACCGTCCCGCCCCAGAACTCCGTGTCCCCACAGCTGCCCCATCCGAGCGAGAACAGCTCGGCGATAGCCGGAAGCGTACTGCCGTTGCAGCGCGCGGAGGAGCTGATTGGCTCGCTGAAGGATGTGGTGTCCGCGCGGATTTCGGCGGCGGAGAACGGATCTATAGATACCATTCACGTCCTGGTGACTGGCGACACGCCGGCAAAGGCCGTGGTACGAAATATTGAGAGCGCGCTTATGGCGCAGCTCGGTTTGAAGGTTGACCACCGGAAGATTTCGGTGGCTGCCACCACGCGCCGTCCCACTACGGGCGAGCAGGCCGCCATCCCAGAGCCAGTATCTGCCAAGTCTCCCGCTGTAGGCCGCCCTGTGTACTTCGAGGACGTGGAAGTCCGCGGCTCGCGTGCGCGTGGTGTGACCTGCAAGGTGACGCTTCGCGTTGGTTCAGATCATTACGCCGGCGAGGCTGAGGAGACCGTACAGAGCGACCGCAGTCGTGTGGACGTGAGCGCGCGTGCGGCCTTGATGGCGCTGAGTCTTGCTGGGCCGACCGGGGGAATCTTTTCCCTCGAGGGCGCCAAGGTGATGACGGCGTTTGAGCGCGACTTTGTGTTTGTGGCGGTGATGGCTCGGGCTGGTCGTGAGCAGGTGATGCTCACCGGGAGCGCCGAGATTCGCGATAGTGCGGAGACGGCGGCGGTGCTGGCCGTATTGGATGCGACGAACAGGTGGATGGCGACGATGACGCCATCGGGCGATATGCCGGTGGTGGAGGATCGTCGCGGTTCGCGTTGAGGTGATGGAGTTGGTGAACGGGCAAGTGTAGTTGTTTTAGGAAGTGCAGTACGTACAGGACACGAAGAGGTACCCCTCGTTCTCTCTGAGCGGAGAGGACACAAGCGGTGCACCGTAAGGGTGCGACGAGCGGAGCCGACCTAGGCTGGGCGCTGGATCTTCGGATTCAGTGATCTCACCGAAAGGGAGGTGATTCTCGATGTCTATTATCACGTCAATCATTGCTGCAATGGCGGCGTTTGTGATGGGCGATTCACATAGCTGGAACTAGTCCAGCTGGGGACGAGGGGTCCTCCGGTTCTACCAAGAGCACAACTCAACATGTCAGCGAGCCGAGTCGAGCGCGTCGTAGAGGGTGTCGCCGCCGGATGCATAATATCCGTGGCGGCCGTGTTTGCCCTTGCGCCATCGCCGACCAATACAGACTGGCAATCGGCACTGTTCTTTACTGGAATGGGCGTGTTGTTCGCCGTCCTCTCGTATCCCGTGGGCAAGGCCACAACAGGCTCGATTGTATTCTTGCCCTACTTAAGCGTCGCGTTGGTTGCCCCCAACGGAGCCGCATTAATTTCAGTCGCTTTGAGCACACTCGCGGGCGAACTAATGCTCCGCAGAGCCCGTCTAAAGATTGCGTTCAATGTGGCTCAGCACACTTTTGCTGTCGCCGTGGGATTGTTTGTGTACCTCGGACTAGGTGGAAAGTCTGCGACCCTCGAAGTCTCTCAAATTCTTCCTTTCGTCGGGCTCTGCGCGACCTATTTTGCACTCAATAAGCTCGCCGTAAGCACGGTTGTGGCGGCGTCCTCTGACGCCAACACGCTGAGGCACTGGGCGAAGAGCATTAAGGGTTCCGGCGTGTACGACGCACTCTCCTTGCCCCTCATCGTGCTTCTCGCGCTGATGTACGTGTCGAAGGGGCCAATGTGGACCGCCCTGGCAGCGCTTCCGATGCTCGGCATCCGGCAGTTGTACCGAATGGTGTTTGCGTTAGAGAAAATCAACGAAGAACTCTTGCAGCTTATGGTAGCATCGATCGAGGCGCGTGACCCCTACACGTCCGGACACTCACAGCGAGTCGCGCGGTATGCACGGGAAGTGGCGCGGACGGCGGGACTTACGGTAAGTCAGGTCGAGCGGGTCGAGATTGCCGCGTTACTGCACGACGTCGGCAAAATTCACGAGGAGTTCGCGTCGATTCTGCGAAAGCCGGGTCGTCTTTCGGACGAGGAGTTCGGAAGAATGAAGCTCCATCCAATCCGAAGTGCTGAGCTAGTCGCGAAGGTCTCGAATTTTTCGGATTTGGTCTCTTCGGTCCGCGCTCATCACGAGGCTTGGAACGGAACAGGCTACCCAGACCAGCTCAGCGGTGAGAGCATACCGCTGTCGGCGCGAATTATCGCTCTTGCTGATACGATTGACGCGATGACGACGTCACGCCCTTATCGCGCCGGGCTTTCACTCGACGACGTCCGAGTCGAATTAGAGCGCGAGAGCGGGCGCCAGTTCGACCCAAAGGTATGTTCCAAGTTGATTTCGGCTTCAGGGTGGAGCGCTCTGGAGCGAGCAGTCGCTGACGCCCAGCGGGAGTTTCCTGCCAGTGATGTTGCTGAATCGTTTCCCGCGATTGGCAACACGGGTGAATACCTAGTTGCCGCTCAGCGATAGGCTGTTTTCCACCGACATGAGCTGCATGAAGAACGGGGGCGGCGTCGGGGGATTCTTCGCAATCCTCGAATGCATGTGGTCCCGCAAGAGCTGATCAGCTCGCTTGCCATTGCCAATAAGTCGAAGCGAACGCGCGGTGAGTTCAACTGCGAAGTTACTGGAATATTGACCAAGGATTGGACTGACGGCCTCGAGCGTTTCAGCAATCACGAGTTCCGCCTCTTCGTGACGTCCAAGTTGTGAGAGGCACAGCGCCGCCAGTGACAGCTCGCCTAGCCGTGCCGTAGGAGTTCCTGCGACTCTCGACGAGGGTAGCCGTGCGAGAATTCGCCCACACACCTCGTCGAATTTCCCCTCCTGTACACTTAGGCGATCCTTGACGTGGTCGTGAGATCTTGTTGTGGCTGCCACCGCGGCCTCAGTCGACAAGTGCTCGCTTCGGGAAATCCATTCGCGAGCAGCGGTGATCTCTTCATAGTCTAGGCACACGTGGGCCAACAGCTCCGCCCCGACTCGTGCCTGATGGTATAGCCCGTGTTCGATTGCTAGGTCATGCGCTGCGGTGCCGTGTTCCAAGGACCTGTGAAACTTCCTCGCGACTCTGAGGGCTTGGCAAGCGAATCGGTGCATTAGGTAGGTCTGATGCACGGTGAGGTCGCTCCGGTCGATTACGGAGGCGCTGTCAATAATATCGAGAATGTCTGCTGCAGATCCGCACTCAGTTGCGTGAACGAGGGCCGTCATCCAGCTGGCATAGCTCCTAGCTCCAGTCCCGTCGAGTTCCTTGGAGCGCTCAGCGAAGTCCCTCATCAGCCGCGCGTCGGCTCGATTGCTCGCGATTCGTACTCCTAGTAGGCATGCCTTCTGTTGGTCGTCTGCGCCCAAGTTGGGGTGAAAAGCGAGTGTGAGTGCTTCGTCTGTTGGGGCATGATCCGCATTCTCGGTTCTGATGTACGCTTCCGCGAGAATGAGAATGGAGTCGAGGTGCTCCTGCCAGAGCGCATTCTGGCGAAGCCAACCATGTCTCCGAAGCTCTTCCACGATTGCAATCGCCGACTCTGGATTTCCAAGGGTAGACAGACTTCGAGCGGATCGATACTTCAGGCGTGCCTGGGCCGTCGGATGGTTGGCTAGCTCAGAGTACGAGGCCATCGAATCCCTCGCCTCACGAGGCAAGCCGATTGCATGGAGAGAATCGGTGCTTGCCAAGAAGTATTCGAGAGCTCGATCGTTCTCGCCGGCGAGTCGGAGTAGGTGGCCGGTTCTTCGCTGGACGGCGTGTGATCGTGCGGCGGAGTCAATAATGAGCCGTTCGGCGCACTCGAGGGCCAAGGCGGCGAGAGACGTGGCTGGGGTCTGCTGGAGCAACACCTCAGACCAGCAGTCGTGGACGCTTAACGTGCGCTCGCCAGACATGCGAATCATCGACTCTGCCTCAAGTCTCTCGAGCGAGTGCTGTAGCTCTGAGTGTGAGAGTGCTGCTGTCGCGCGTACTCTCGAAAGCGCTGCGACGTCTCCGAGTAGCGCGGTAATCCTCAGCAACCGCTGCTCCCGAGCGTCGAGAGTTCGAATCCGATCCTCTACAATCTGAGATAGCGAATCTGGTAGCGATGTGCGATGGGGCCATGCGCTTCGAGCAATTGTTAGTTCTCTCACAAAGAGAGGGTTACCTCCTGCAGTGCGCAGTATTGCCGCCAGCGCGGCGGCGTCTAGCACTCGGCCGTGCGACTTCGCAGTCTCGTTCGCAAGATCTGTTGCGTACTCGTCTACGAGTGGATTGACTCGATGCAGTTGGTCGAACGCCGCCGCTACGGAGTTGAGCTGCAATCCGCTTGAATGGGGTCTGGTGCCCGCTACTATCCCGACGCGGCTGTGGCTGGCAGCGCGAATGAGTTCGCCTAGGATCTTCAGAGATAAGTCGTCTGCCCATTGAAGATCGTCCAAAACCAGCACGAAACGCTGCTCTGACCCAATAGCAGATAGCAGGCCGGATAATGCTCCCGCAATACTCGATACCGATAGTTGTGGTGTCGGGCGTATTGCATCCGTCCGAAATTGTGCCGCTTCTTCGGCCAGGCTAGATGCCACCTTCATTGTCGCTGGGGAAACTCCAGCAGCTCCCGGTACTCTGACAAGCTGCGCTGCTATTTCTCTGCAAAACGCCAGAGGATGTTCCTCCATGACTTTCTCTGCTCGAACACCCAGCACTCTTAGTCCTCTGAGCTGGGAATATTCACCGGCCTCTGCGAGCAACCGCGACTTTCCGCTACCGGGTGGACCCTCGAGGACTAAGTGTTTAGAGTCTCCGGCCGTTACGGAGTCCGCGAACGCATTCAGCTTCCGCATAAGGTCGGACCGCCCAATCAACCGGACTTCGCGTGGCCCTCGTTGAGTCCAATCCGCCCTCTTCTCCGCAATCCGCTTCCGCAGCACCACCGCCGGCTTCCCCAACTCCGGCGCCACCTGCCCAATCTCCGCCAAATAAGTATCCAGTATCTCCAACGCCGCGACCTTCGACCCCGACATCGCTGCGCTCTCAGCCCGCGCTAACGTCGCCTCCTCATTCAGCGGGTCTGATTGCAGGACGGAACGCGCCCAGCGCTCCAACTCCGACCAGCGCCCCTCGCGCCGGGCAAGCGTGATCTGCTTGGCAGCCGCCTTCCGATGCTGCGCCGCCACCTCCGCCCGCACCCCATCAAACCAATCCAAAAACGGTGCTGCAAGGCGAGCGCTAAACGTGGGACCCAAAGCTAGGGCTGCCTCCACCGCAGCAGCACCCGCTCGCTCCGGCCAATCCGCCTGCAGGCAATCCCGCAAATCGCTCTCAATATGAGCCGGGTCCAACCGGAGAAACTCGCCATCCTCATCAAGCTCCAAACCCTTCTGCCGCAGTCGATACATCATCTGCCGCATCGCATGGCGGCGGCTCTCCTCCGCACCGTCGGTCCAGAAAATCTCCAACACCTGCTCCCGCGCGATTCGCTCCCCGGCGCGCGTCGTCAGGTACAGCGCAAGCGCAAATAGCGCCTCCGTATTCATTCCCACGCGGCGCGAGCCAATCTGGAGCTCGGTGGCCCCGAGCACTCGCACACGGACTCGATCCGGCTTCACCTGTTTGCGCGCCATGTAGCCATATCCTCGCAGAGCCCGTCACTCGGCCGTCACCTGTGCCAGCCGCCACGGCTAGAATGCGCTCGACAGGCTCGGCCCGCTAGAAGGCCAACGGCAAAAAAACCGCCGCCGGAAGTCATCCGGCGGCGGCGAAAACCTTCTTAGGGGGCGCTAGCGGCCAGCCCGACTCCCCAACCCCAAAATCTGCTCAATCCCCATCCCCTCAGCCTCAGCCTGGAAGTTGAGCACCACGCGATGCCTCAGCACGCTAAACGCCACCGCATCCACATCCTCAAGATCCGGCACCGCGCGCCCATCCATCGCCGCCCGCGCCTTGGCGCCAAGCACAAGATTCTGCCCAGCACGCGGCCCCGCGCCAAAGCTCACGTACTTCTTTACCGCGGCCGACGCCTCTGGCTCGCCCGGACGCGTGGCACGAGCAAGACCCACCGCATAACTCACCAGCGAGGGCGGAGCCGGCAAGCGGCGCACCAGCTTCTGCATCTCCAGCACCTCAGCGGCCGTCAACACCGGCTTCACCACGCCCTTCAGCACGCCCGTAGTCGTCGCGACGATCGCCTCTTCCTCCGCCGCACTGGGATAGCCCATACGCAGTTCATACATGAAGCGGTCCAGCTGAGCCTCAGGCAGATGATACGTGCCTTCCTGCTCAATCGGATTCTGCGTCGCCAGCACAAAGAACGGCTCAGGCAGCGAGTATGTCTTGCCGGCCACCGTCACCGTGTGCTCCTGCATGGCCTGCAACAGCGCCGCCTGCGTCTTTGGCGGCGCGCGGTTGATCTCGTCCGAGAGCACGATGTTCCCAAACACAGGCCCACGCGCAAACGTGAACGCGCGCTTGCCTGTGCCGTGGTCTTCCTCAAGCAGTTCCGTGCCCGTGATGTCGCTCGGCATGAGGTCGGGCGTGAACTGGATGCGGCTGAATTCCAGATCCAGCGCCTGCGACAGCGTAGAGATCAGTAGGGTCTTGGCGAGGCCCGGCACGCCCACGAGCAACACATGGCCGCCCGCGAGCACCGCGCTCGTCATCATATCCACGATGTCCGTCTGGCCCACGATGCGCTGGGCAATCTGACGGCCCATCTCCTTCCGCGCCTCGGCGAGGCGTGCCAACATCTCCAGGTCCCGCGCGTCCGCCGCAGCGTCGCGCCCAACAGTCTGGCTCACAAGCGTCCTCGAATGGGGGTGCGGCAGGGGTTCGGGAATCTAACGCACAGCCCCCGCCAGACGCTCAAGAGAACGGGGCCCGTCATCCATGACAGTTCGATGACACTCGCTGGCGGCAGGTGCCGACAATTACACACATGCCCCGCCCACACCTGCTCCTCGTCAACCTCGGCACCCCCGACGCCCCCACGGCGGAATCCGTCCGTCGCTTCCTCGACGAATTCCTCTCCGACCCCGACGTCATCGATTTTCCGAAGTGGTTCTGGCAGCCAATCCTGCAGGGCATCATCCTGCGCACGCGGCCCAAGAAGGTGGCCCACGCCTACGAGTCCATCTGGACGCCCGAGGGCTCGCCACTGCGCGCCTCCACAGAGCGCATCGTCGCCGAAGTGCGCGCCGTGGCCAATGAGCACTTCACGGTGAGCGCGGCGTATCGGTACGGCGAGCCAAGCATCGCGTCCGAGAAGCAGAGGATGAAGGATGCCGGTGTGGAGAAGTTCATCGTCGTGCCGCTGTTCCCGCAGCGCACCTCAAGCACCACAGGCACGGCATTCAGGCGCGCATTCGAATCTGCGGTTTCGATGGAGCTCGGCGTGCCGGTCATTGACCGCGTAATTCCCGCCGCCGATCCCGGCTACATCGAAGCGCAGGCGGAGCGATTCTTCGAAGCCATCGGCGACGAGCCGCCACAGCACGTCGTGATCTCGTACCACGGCATCCCCGAGCGCTACGACCGCAACGAGCGCCGCTCCTACTCCTCCGATTGCTGCCACACCACCACGGCCCTGCTTGAGGCCATCAAGTGGCCGGTGGAGAAGTCCACGCTCACCTTCCAGAGTAAGTTCGGCCCCGAGAAGTGGCTCACGCCAGCCACCGACGCTGTGCTCGAGAACTTGCCGAAGCGCGGCATCAAGTCGGTAGCCGTCGTCACGCCGGGCTTCGTGACAGACGGATTGGAAACCATCGAGGAGATTGGCGATCGCGGTCGCGAGTCATTCATGGAAGCGGGCGGTGAACGCTTCGTTCGCGTGGCGGCCGTGGATACGCATCCCGCCTTCATCCGCGCTCTCGCGCGTCTCGCGGTAGCGTGAGCGCCAGCGGCACGATGCACAACTCGCTCGGCCTCCTCGGTATCTCTTGGCGACACGCCAGCGCAGACCTGCTCGCACAGTTCACGCTTCCGCGGGAACGGCGCGAGGAGCAGTTGCGCGAGCTTGCGTCGGCGCTTGAGGTGGATGGGCTCCTTTACTTGGCGACCTGCAATCGCGTGGAAGTCGCCTTTACGGGCGGAGCCGATATTGGCGTCGCCGAGCGCCGCGTCCGACTGCAGAAATTCTTTGGAGTGCTCGCCGCGAATCGGGTATTGCGTGCGTGGGACGCCGAAGGGGCAATCGAGCATCTGTATCTCGTGGCCAGTGGCCTCGATTCCGCTCGCGCGGGCGAGAGTGAGATTGCGGGGCAACTGAAGACTGCCGCCGCCGAATCCGAGGCAGCGGGACTCCTCGGCGATGCGTTGCGCGCCGTACTGCATGATGCCCTGCAGGTTGCAAAGCGCGTTCGCCCCGCTACCGATGGCCGCATTGGTCGAGCGTCGCTCGCGGATATCGCCCTCGAGCATGTGACGCAACGGCTCGCCGTGCAGCCAGGAGCCGTTGCGCTCGTTGGGGCGTCGCCCATGATGGCGCACTGCGCTGCGTCGCTCACTCAGCGCGGCATCCCAGTCGTGATGGTGAATCGCACACTGGCGCGCGCTGAGGCAATTGCGCCGCCCGACGCGCGGCTGCGCTCACTTGAGGACTTCCGCGGCGCACCGAATGCGGTGTCCGCGCTACTCATTGCCACCGCAGCGCAAGAACCGCTCTTCTCCCAGGCGGACTGCCTGCGGATCGCCAAGAACGGCACCACGGGCATCCCTCCACTTGTGGTGGACTTGAGCGTGCCCGCCTCGCTACGCGCTGAGGACGCCACGGCGGCAGGCATGCCATACGTAGGGATGGATTGCATCACGCGCAGCGCCGAAGCGGAGCGAGAGCTGGCACTGGAGACCCTCGGCGAAGCGCGCGCGATTGTTGATGCGGCGCTCGACGAGCGTCGCAGACGCGCACGGACCGACGTGGTGAACCCCACCATTGTGGAGCTGCGTCGCCGCTACGCGGACAGCGCCCAACGCGAAGTGGAGCGGGCCTTAAAGTCCGACTTGAGTTCGCTCGATGCCGTACAGCGCACAGCGCTGCGCCTCTGGGCGGACGGACTCTCGCACCAACTCGCGCACATCCCGTCGCGCGGACTGCGCGACCTCTCCGCCGCGGCCGGTCCAGAGGCAGCGGCAGACTTTCTCGAAGTTGCCGCTCCCGACCTCGCCCGCGACCTACGCGCTAGACTTCGTGCATGATTTCATCGCGCTCCAGCGCCCCCACCGGGCGCACCCCCTCCACGCGCTCCGTGCAGCTTGGCTTTATCGTCCTGCTGCTCGTTTGTGCGGCCCAGCTCGCCTTCTGGATATGGGATGAGTGGCGGTACACGCAACTGATGACGGAACGGCTCGCCGCGGCGCTCGTGGCCAACGGTGCGGGTCCAGATCAGATTGCCTCGCTGGTCACCGAGCGCGCGCAGCGACTCAATCGCTACGCGTGGGAAGGGGCCTTCTTCCTCGGCGTGTTGCTGGCCGCCATGGTCGTGGTCCTCAAGGCGCTGCGCGAAGAATCGGAGCTACGGCGCCGTCAAGATCAATTTCTCGCGGCCGTGTCGCACGAGTTCAAGTCACCGCTCGCGAGCTTACGTCTGTCGGTCGAAACGCTCTCGCTGCGCAACCCCGGCCCCGCCGAGCGCGCTGAGTTGGTGCGACGCGTACTGGTGGAGCTCGGTCGCTTGGAGCGCATGGTGGCCAACACGCTCGACACGTCGCGCTTGGCGAGCGGCGGCGAAGCGCATCCCGAGCGCGTGCCGCTGGATGACATCGTACTAGAGATGACGGAAGAGCTGCGCGAGTTCGCCGCTGAGTGCGGCGTGCGTGTGGATGCCGTGTTGCCGCACGGGTTGGTCGTGCTCGCCGACCGCGATGGCGTACGCACCGTGGTGCGCAATCTGCTGCACAATGCGATCAAGGCCTCGCCCCGCGAGGGTGTGGTGCGCGTGCACGGCGAGGTGGAGGCTCACGACGTGCTCGTCGAGGTGAGCGACGATGGCGTTGGCTTTCCGCCCAGGGAAGCGCCGCGGCTCTTCGAGCAGTTCTATAGGGTTGAGGGCGATGGTCGAGGTCGCATGCAGGGCACCGGACTGGGCCTCTACCTCGTTGAGCGCTTGGTGACGCACGCGGGAGGCCGCGTGCGTGCACAGAGCGCGGGCCACGGACTCGGCGCAGTTTTCAGCGTGCGCTGGCCTCGCCCCACATTCGACAAGCCGGAGAATCAATCGTGAGCGCAGTCCCAGGCGCCAAGGTGCTCTTGGTGGAAGACGAACCGAATCTCGCGCGCGGGATTCGTGAGAACCTCGTGCACGAGGGCTACGACGTTGAGCTCGTGGGCGACGGCCCGACGGCGCTCGCCAAGATGCGCGCGCACGACTACGCGGTGGTAGTGCTCGACGTGATGTTGCCAGGCCTAGACGGCTTCACCGTCTGCGAGACGGCGCGTCGTGAGGGGAATGACACGCCCGTGCTGTTTCTCACGGCCAAGGGTGGCGCGCACGATCGCATTCGAGGGCTCGAGGCCGGTGGCGACGATTACCTGCCCAAGCCGTTTCATCTGCGCGAACTCCTATTGCGCGTGGCCGCCATCGTGCGTCGGCGTACGCGCTTCGATGCGCTACTCGGCAGCCGAGAGCTACTGCACTTTGGCGGTAACGAATTTGACTTCACGAGTTTCCGTGGCCGTTCGTTCGATGGCGAGGAGCAGCAGCTCACGCCGAAGGAAGCGCTCATTCTCGCTGAGCTGGCCAAGCGCGATGGGCGCGTGGTGTGGCGCGAGGATCTCTTGGAGCGCGTGTGGGGCGGGGAAGTGCTCCCGAGCTCACGCACGATTGACAACTTCATCGTGCGGCTGCGCAAGCGATTTGAGCGAGAGCCCGAGCGACCGCGGCACTTTCACACCGTGCGCGGTGTCGGATATCGATTTACTGCTGCCGGTGAAGAACCGAGCGACGCGTAAACGAAAAGGCCGCGCAATCCTGCGCGGCCTTTGAAGTTTCTCGAGTGAAATCCGAGCTCAGCGTACGACGAATGCGACGCGATGTTCGACTGGGAAGTTGCGCGAGGGCATTGATGCGACGGCGACGTAGGAACCTGGTGTTGCGTCGGTCCACGACTCCGCGAAGCTAATCGTATCGTCTGCTCGCAGAACTTTGTTCTGCACCGTCTGCGTGAACATGCGGCCTTCGCTCCAACGCCATACTTCGCGGCCGAGTGAATCAATCACGACGATGTCGTGCGTGCGACCATCATTGAAAAGCAACTCGACTTTTCGCGCGCCCGCGTTGGTGACGTCGAAGTTGAACCGCACACCGTCGTTCACGGCAACGTCAAGCGTTGGTGCGAGTGGTGCGCGCGCATCAATTGTTGCGCTACTACGCTTTGCGGTGCTGCGATCCGGTGTTCCATCACCACGTGGACGCGGTCCGCACGCAAATGCGAGCACCGCAATACACACAAGAGTGAATGGGACCTTGTCACGCATCTAGACAGTACCAGTGGGGGTGATGAATAACTTATCAACAGTTGGACGATTCGTCAAACAGCTAGGTAACAGCTAACTGAAAGCGGCGCCGTCACTTGACGCCAAATCACTTATCTGCGGCTGGCAGTATGGCAGGTGTGCAAAAGTCTCTTTCTGTGTCTGTTCGGGTTTCTTCGGTTCCGCGGCTCTCATGCGTGGACGCCTCGGTTGCTCGAATGTCACGGGACGTTTCGGCGGCTGCCAACGATGGCCGGTCGAGGACGTGTTCTCGCGCTGGGGTTTTGCTTGCGAAATATTTCACAAGCTCATATTCTTAGAGGCTAAATGCAGCCTGATTCTCCCCCGGAAGAACCATCGGGACCACGCCCTCGGGATGTGGATCCGCTGAAGGGGCTGGCTCAGCACTCGGGCGGCATCGGATCCATGGGTGGGGCGGGTAAATACGCCGGAATTGGGATGCAGTTCACGCTCTCGATCCTCCTCTTCCTGTATCTCGGGCAGTGGCTGGACCGGAAGCTCGGAACCAACTCAATTTTCATGCTGCTGGGAGTGCTGGTGGGCTTCGGTGCGGCTTTCTACTCGATTTATCGAAGCCTGATGGCCGACCAACGGCGGGAAGAAGAAGCGGAAGCGGCTCGAAAACGCGCTGAGTCGGCAAAGGATGGGAAGGACCGATGAACAAGGCGTTGGCGTTTGCGGCCATCGCCGCGCTCATCACGCTGGGTGGGGCCTGGGGCATCACGACGTTGCGTCCTGAGCCTGAGATTGCCCGGGCAGTGTGGACGTCGGCAGTGATTTCGCTGTTTGTGCAGATCATCGCATTTGCCATCGCGCGGCCGTTTGTGAAGACGAATCCGATTGCGGGCTGGGGACTCGGCTCCCTCCTGCGGATGCTGGTGCTGATTCTGTACGCGGTGGTGGGAACGAAGGCGTTGGGGCTTGAGTCGGGGCCGGCGCTGCTGAGTTTGGTGGGATTCCTGTTCGTCACGATGCTCGTTGAGCCCCTCTTCCTGAAGCAATGAAGATCGCACGCATACTGGCCGCCGCCCTCGTTTTCGTCTCCGCGCCTGCTTTCGCTGGCGCCTCGGAGACGCCGGCGCAGGCCGAGAAAGTGGACATCATCACGCCGCACATCACGGACGGGGACCATATGGAGGTCCCCTGGATTCTGCCGCCGTTCTTCAAGGAGATTCATCTCCCCAAGTACGAGGCGCTGCAGTTCCACGTGGGTGGCTTGGAGATTGATCTCTCGCCCACCAAGCACGTGTACTTTCTGCTGATTGGCGCGACGCTGCTCGTGCTGGTGATGACGTTGACGGCTCGGGCGCACGCGCGCACGGCCGCGCAGGGCACCGCTCCCAAGGGTGCCACCAATGCCATCGAAGCGATGATCCTCTATATCCGCAACGAGGTCATCCTCCCCAACGTGGGACACCACGGTGAAGGCTTCGTGCCCTACCTGCTCACGGTGTTCTTCTTCATCCTGACGTTGAACCTGTTGGGCCTCGTGCCCTACGGCAGTACCGCTACCGGCAACATCTCGGTGACGGCGACGCTGGCCTTCATCACGTTCATCACGGTGGAGATCGCCGGCATCCGCGCCAATGGCTGGGGTTACCTCAGCACGATCTTCTATTGGAACAAGGATCTGCCGGTGGTGATGCGGCCCCTGATGTTTGTCATCATCTCGCCGGTCGAACTCCTCGGCAAGTTCACCAAGCCGTTCGCCTTGGCCATTCGTCTTTTCGCCAACATGACGGCCGGCCACATCGTGTTGCTCGCGATGATGGGTCTCTTCTTCAGCTTCGGGTTCCCGGCTGGCGTCGCGCCGCTTGGCATGGCCGTGGCCATCATGTTTCTCGAGTTGTTTGTGGCGCTCCTCCAAGCATTCGTGTTCACGCTGCTGTCGAGCGTGTTCATTGGGCTGATTCGCGAGGCGCACCACTAAAGGATGGATGGCGGATGACGGACGCTTCAAGCATCCGTCATCAGTCTTCCGTCCAGTATCCCAGCGAGCGCTGGGAGAATCTCGCTGGGCAGAAATGCCCGCCGGCGAGAAGCGTCATCAGCAACGCGCAGTAAGAAAATGCTGGACCATCACTCTACAGGATTCTCCAAATGATCTCGTTCGTTCCGATGCTTCAGGAAGCAGCAGTGGCCGCCACCAACAGCAATGGCATTGCGATGGCAGGTGCCGCGCTCGGCGCCGGTCTCGCCGTTGTCGGCGCTGGCATGGGCATTGGCCGCATTGGCGGCTCGGCAGTTGAAGGCATGGCTCGTCAGCCGGAAGCTGCTGGTAAGATCCAGACGGCTGCGCTGATTCTCGCGGCCTTCATCGAGGGCGCTGCGCTGTTCGGCATCGTCGTCGCGTTCTCGGTGCAGGGCAAGTTCTAAACTGTTTGTACCGGTGTGGAGCGGGCTAAACGGTCCGCTCCACGCCACCCTCCGCTTTCTTAATAGCTGTTCCAAGTATTCCAACGTCGGTCCGCAGTGACCGATTTCCAATTGGATTTCTCAATGCGTCAGCTCCTCTCCGCTCTCTCGCTCCTCGCGCTCTCGGCGTCGCCGGCTTTTGCCGCCGCTGAAGGTGGCAAGGTCAATCTGCTCGAGCCGCACTACGGCCTGATTACGTGGACCATCGTGGTCTTCACGATCACGCTGCTGCTGCTGCGCAAGTTCGCGTGGGGCCCGATCCTCGCTGCCGTGCGCGGCCGCGAGCAGGCCCTGCTCGACGCCATCGCCGCCGCTGAGCGCGATCGCAACGAAGCCGCCAAGATGATTATGGAGCAAAGGGCGGCCATCGAGACGGCTCGCAACGAGGCGCAGCGTTTCATCGCTGAAGGCCGCGCCACCGCCGAGTCCATGCGCTCGGAGATGTTGGAGCAGACGCGCACGCAGCAGGCGGAGTTGCTCGACCGCGCTCGCAAGGAAATCGAGACGGAGAAGCTGAAGGCCATCGAAGAGCTCCGCCGCGAAGCGGTGGACCTCGCGCTGGCCGGCGCTGGCAAGCTCATTGGGCAGAAGCTCGATGGCGCTGCTGACCGTCAGATTGTTGAGACCTATCTCGCTTCGCTCGGGAAGAAGTAAATGCGCGACGCTTCAATCGCCCGCAATTACGCTGAGGCCCTGCTGGTCCTCGCCACCAAGGCGAATGACCAGGCTGGCTACGGCGTGCTCATCAGCGCGCTTGGCGATGCGGTGAGCGGCGACCGCACGCTGCAGGCCTTCCTCGCGGCGCCTCAGGTGAGCGCCTCCGAGAAGAACGCGGTGCTCGGCAGGGCGCTTGCAGGCAAGGCGCCGCGCTCGTTTGTGCTCTTCGTGCAGAAGCTGGTCTCGAACCGTCGTCAGACGCTGTTTCCGCAGGTGGCCACGGAGTACCACTCGCTGTTGGATGCGGCCGAGGGCCGCGTGCATGCGCGTGTGACGGTGTCGCGTCCGTACGATGCGGCGGCCACGGAGTCGCTTGCGCAGGCGTTGTCGAAGGCGCTGGGCAAGAACGTGGTGCCGCACGTGACGGTGGACGAGCGGATCATTGGTGGCGTGGTGGTGCGCGTGGGCGACCAGGTGATGGATGGGTCTATCAAGCGTAAGATCAGCAAGCTGCGCACGGCGTTGGTTGGGCAGGGCTGAGACGCTGTTCTTGGGTTGCAATGGGGGCCGGCTCACGACGTGAGCCGGCCCCTTTTGCATTCGGGCCTTGACCTCTGGGAAGGTAGTACTGAGTATTACTAAGTATGTCTAATGAATCCTCCCTCGCTCGTATCAGCATGACTATCCCGCCCGACGTCCTCCGGCGGGCCGATCGGATTGCGAAGCGCGAGGGACGCTCGCGGAGTTGGGTGCTGGCCGAGGCGGTTCGGCATCTGGAGGAGCCCGCTCCGGCGAAGCCACCGCGGCTGGACGATTCGCGACGTGTGCAGCTCGAGGCTGATCTCGCGATGACGCCGACCGAGCGCGTGGCCGCGGCGGAGCGCACGGCGCGCGAAGTGCCGACGCGTCGGTATGGATCCTTGTTCGTGAGCTTCGAACGCTTCGAGGATTTCTTGGAGTGGAAGCGCGCGGAGGCGCTGGGTTTACGTTAAAGCCGCCGTTTCGTACTGAGCTCGCTGATGTGTGCTGGCGGCTCAATCAGGCGGGCGCCCACTACCTCTTAGCCGGCGCGCGCGCACTACAACTCTGGGGTTCAGCGCGCGCCACGCGGGATATTGATATCCTGATTGAAGCCAACGCGCCCAACGCGCAGCGCGTGCTGGATGCGCTTGCGACGATGGGCTACGGCTTCGCCAAGGAGTGGGCTGCGGCGGAGGTGGCGCGGAAGTTCGTGACCATCATTGGTGACGATCCTCGGGTAGACATTCTCACGTTGGCGTGGAGCGTACGGTACCGGGATGCCGTGCGCAGTGTTGTGCACTTCGAAGTGGAGGGCGTGGACATCCCCACGCTGTCGCTCGATGACCTGATTGCGTCTAAGCGAACGGGGCGGCCGCAGGATGTAGCGGACATTGTGGTGCTTGAGGAGATTCGAAGACTTCGCTGAGGCCTGCTCGGGCTCATCGGCTGAGTCGGAGGCCGCCGCTTAGCACGACGCTCCCGGTCTCTTCAGGACGCTCAAAGTCGCCTGACACCAAGTTGAATTGCTCGTGGCGGTAACCGAACTGCGCAAAGACCGGGAAGCGACGCGGGGCCCAGATCAAGGACGTCTCGAGTTCGAATCCTGTGGCTTCAGTCTCACCGAAGGACGGCACCAAGAGCCCACCCGAAAAGACCGCGGATATGCCGGTGCCGCCGATTTCAATCGCTGAGGTGAGGCCCGCGCGGGCGAACGAGAACGAACTCGCGCCGAGGACGGAACTGCTGCCTCGCAGGCCGTAGCCGAGGTGGAGGGCCGTGACGCGAGGCCCCATCAGCAGCATTGCATCCGCAAAGGCGAGATCGCCAATGCTGCCACCAGCGGGACCGCTGTCATCGAAGGTGCCGCCGTGGGCTCGCACGGCGAATCCGAACTGCTTCCATCGAAGTCCGAGGTCCACACCGCCGGTGCTGCCGTTGGAGCTGCTGGCATCGCTGGCAAGCAGGGCGTTGCGCACGCTGAGCTGCGATACGCCACCGAGTCGAAACTCGAATTTCGGCTCCTGAGCCTGCGCGGTGACTGAGGCGAGGCAGGTTGCAAGCCCGGCGAAGAGATGCGTCAGGCGGAGCTTCACGGGATAGCCTCGACAGTGACAGTGGCTCTGTACGATTCGTTGCGCCGGCGGTTCTCTGCGATAGCGGCTTGGATCTCGTTCGTGCGCTGCGTCCGCGCTTGGAGATTCGCGGCCGCGTTCTCTGGTAGCGCCTGCCCTTTATCCAAGAACCCCGCAGTGCCCGCTCCGAGCGCAATCAGGACCCCCACCATCACCGAACGCGAATCGACTGAGACTGCGGACGATAAGTCAGAGCTCGCACGAATTGCCGATGTGCCGGCGATAGTCACGGCGCCGGCGATTAGGCCAGCGACGACGCCTCGCGTGCGCGCACGAGGCGCGACTTCGGGAAGTAGCGTCGCGGGGTCGAGCGCAGCGGGGACAGGGACGCGCTCAAGCACTGGCGCGCTCACAATCACGCGATAAGCCCAAGTCGCGCTGTCCGTCCTCGCCGACACATTGCGCGCGGTGACGAGCAAGCGGTAGCTGCCGTCGCGAATGCTGCTGGCTTCCTCGCCGAGCGTGAAGCGTAGAGGCACGGTCGCGGTGAGCGCGGGACCGCTGCTGTCTTGCAGGACCGGTGCGGCGCCTGAGTCCGGTGTGAGGCGCCAAGTCCAGCGCGCGGGCAGTGTTGAGGTACCCGTGACAACGTTCTGCACCTGACCAGATGGTAGTGATGACTGGGCGACATGGGCGGCGCGCGGCACGAAGGTCGATGCTCTTGCCTCATCGAGCAGGACGTCGAGGCCGCTCCAGCTCAGATCCTCACGGAGGCGAATTTCCGGATCCAGACGAACCAACTGGCGTAGCGCTTCGAGCGCGGATTCGCGGCGCTGGACTGCGCCCTCGACCGCATCCGGGAATCTGGCCGCCGCCGCAATTGATAGCGCTTCGATGCGTTGCTGACGATTCAGCTGTCGGTCAAAGGCCGTGAGAACCAGCGTAGAGAGCGAATCCGCCTCGGCGAAGCGAAAGTCATTGAGCGCCGTGCGAGCGCGCAACATCACGTCCACGATCGGCGAGCGTTGAGCCTGCGCTGGGGTTCCCACGAGCGGCAAGGCTGCAATGACCACGATGAATCTTCGAAGGGTCTGGAGCATACTCCTCAGTCTCTGGGATCCGCACCGCAGCGCAGTTCTCGGCGGCCGATGCTTTGGGTTGTAGAGGCAACGACCGTGATGGTGGTATCCCACGAGGTACAACCTTCGGCCACGAGGCTGATCTGGTTCCGGCCAACCTGGAGTGAAATGACCTGAGGGCGAGTGCCCATCACCTGCAGTGGTTCGCCGTTCAGGTAGAGCATCGCACCCGGTGTGCGGGTTGCGAGTTGGATGCGACCGGTGGTTTGCGCCGGCGTTTGCGGCTCCGGTACGGTTACTGGCGTATCTAGGACAACTGGCGCCGGCGGTGGCGTCACGACCTGACGCGTTCTTGCCGCCGGTTCACGAGGTCTCGGCTCAGGGGGGGGTGGGGTCTTTGTGGGCGCCACGGTCGTGGTCTCCATTTCCGAGGCCGGCTTGACGCCTGTACCGCTTTCGAGTCCTAGTGCAGGAAGCGGCGTCGGCGTTGTCTCTACTGCGGCCGCCGGCTGAGATAGATCTGTACCGGCGGTCTTGTCTGCGGGCCACTGCGTCACGGCCACGGCGGCCACCACAATCACCGCTACGCCTGCCGCCGCATTCCGTATCCAGTTGGGTTTCTTGGCCTGACGCAGCGTCTCGGCGTCCTGCGACACCGACGGAACGGCCGCCTCGCCAGTGCCCGCTCGCGGGGACTGTGAGGGCCGTCTGCCTGCCGGGCGCACCGCCGGAATGGGCGAAATGGGCACGCTGAGGCGCTCACGGAGCTTGGCACCGCTACGCGCCAGGTCAATCATCTGTTCGCGAACAGGATCATCGTGTGCGAGAGTGGGAGCCTTGAGCGCGCTGACAACCTCATTCAGGTGCGCGAAGCGTTGCTCGGGATTCTTCTCAAGCATCCGCATCACGATTGCCTCGAGCTCGTGCGGGCACTCAGGGCGAACTTGGCGGATGGGTGTGGGCGCCGTGAAGAAGTGGCCGCTCATCACTTCCATCAGCGAGGGGCCGTTGAACGGCGGTGAGCCGGTCAGCAACTCGTAACAGGTGACGCCCAACGAGTACTGATCAGAGGCACCGGTGACCGGCTTGGATGAGCACTGCTCCGGACTCATATAGTAGGGCGTGCCCATCGTCGAGCCGGTGGTGGTGAGCATCGCGGCGTCCGTGACCTTGGCAATGCCAAAGTCCGTCACCACTGCCCAGCCCTCCTCGTCCAGCATGATGTTCGCGGGCTTGATGTCTCTGTGGATGACGCCCTTGCGATGCGCGTAGGCGAGGGCGCCTGCTGACTGCGTGAGGATGGTTTCCACCATCTTGATGGGCAGTGGCCCGAGTTCGCGCACGACGGAGTCGAGGCTGCGGCCTTCCACGAACTTCATCACGAAGAAGACGAGTCCATCCTCGTCGTGCACGTCGTGGATCGGGATGATGTGCGGATGCGAGAGGTTGCCGGCCGTGCGCGCTTCGCGGCGGAAGCGCTCCACCATCTCCTCGCCGTGGGTGAGCTCAGGGAGCATCACCTTGATGGCGACCTTTCGGTCGAGGCGCAGGTCATGTGCGAGATACACGGCGGCCATACCGCCGCGACCGAGCTCCATGGCGACGTCGTAGTTGCCGAGCGTGGCGTGTCGCAGACGCTCGAGCATTGCGGCGTCGTTGCGACGAGCGCTTGGCGTGCTCGGCGCGCCTGGTACCGTGGGTTCGTCGTGCGCGTCAGCGGTCAGGCTTGCTCCGCAGGACACGCAAAACGTTGCGCCACTCGAGTTGGCGGTGGTGCAACGCGGGCAAGCGAGTGTGGTTGCCACTGCGCTAGGGCGTGATGTTGAAGGATTGACTGACGAAGGTGCCTGTGACGCCGGAGATGTTGGTTGTGGCGCGGAGCGTGTATCCGGTGCCGGCGGCGGAGAGAGTGATGTTGGGGAACTGGGCGACGCCGTTTACGACGTTGACTGTGAGGGTGCCGCCGAGCGTGGCTCCGCCTGGGTTTGTCTGGATGGCAAGCGTGATGGTACCGAATGACGAGGTGACTGTATTACCGAGCTCATCCTCGACTTGGACGCGGATTGCGGGCGAGATGGCGGCTCCGACTGCGGCGCTTGCCGGCTGTGTTGCGAAGCGCAGCGAGCTTGCCGTGCGTGATACTGCGTTGAATGGCGCAGTCTCCGCTGAAACGAGGCCTGCGCTGCTCGCGACTACTGTGTACCCGGTACCGACTCGGTCAATGCCGACGCCAGAGAAACTGGCGTAATAGCCACTGGCGGGCAACCGTGCGGTCACGCCGTTAAGAGAGGCCCCCGTTGGATTCGAATTCAATGCGATAACAACGGGGAGGTTCCAAGCAGCTGCATTGTTTCCGAGTGAGTCCCTTACTTCCACGACAAAAGTTGGAATTGCCTCGCGAGCGATGACGACAAGCGCGCCTTGATTTGACCGCGGATGAGTGGGGTCGATGTACAAAGTGTACGGCGAGCCCGGCCTGAAAGTTGGTAAGGTGTACCCTTCGATATACTCGTTTCTCGACGTTGAATACTCGTAGGTTGAAAGAGCACCGGAAAAAGCCGTAAATGTTTGGTAATTTGTGCCGAGTCGCACTCTTAGGCCTGAAAAGTTTGCGACTCCGTTGATTGCTGTCTCGGTGACATTTCCATCGAGGTAGGTTGGGGTTAAGCAAGAACTCTGCGGATAGCTTGTCCCGTAACAGATGGTGATGTTGTTCGCGGCGTTCTCAACAGTGTTGCCAAACTCATCACGTACTTCGACGGTAACTGGCGTAGTGATGGTGTCGCCGGCGACCACAATCGAGGGAGCTGCGGTGTACGCAAGGTGATGTGCAAATCCGTGTGTCACCGTAAACGTCGCGCTCTCTCCAAGCAACCCGCCTTGTGCGGCGCGAAGTGAGTACACACCGACCTTGCGGAAACTGATGTTCGAGAATGTGGCACAGCCCGAGCCTGCCACCGCTGAAGTAGTTCCCGTGATCGAACCACTCAGCGGGCCACTACGTACGGAAAGAGTGATGGAGGAGGAATAGCTTGGCGTCAGTGCCCCAGCGCTGTTGACGGCGCACACGCGAACGGCGGGCACCATAATGTTTCCCGCTACCTGATTCGAGGGCTGCACGTCAAACACGAAGCGTACGGGTTGGCCTGGATTCACAATACCGAATGCCGATGTGGCCGTGGCTGTCAGTCCCGCAGAACTGGCCGCAAGCGTCACGGTTCCTGCGGCACTGACCGAGAGACTATCAAATGTCGCAACACCGTTCACGGCAGCTTTTGTCCTTGTGCCGTTGAGGGTTCCGCTGCCGCTGTTGGAGCCCAGCGCAATCGTCACGCTCGCCGTAGAGTTCGTCACGCGATTCTGCACCGCGTCCAAAATCGCGACTTGCACCGCTGGGCGAATGATCGAATCCACATCGGCCGACGCAGGTTGATCGAGCACCCGCAACTGCGTCGCAGTGCCAAACGCGGCAAGGTTGAATGTGGAGCTCTGCACCGTCGGAAGTGAGGAGAAGCTGGCGCCCAACCGATATCCGATGCCTGCCGAGTCGACGCGAAGGTTGTCGAAGGTCGCAACGCCAGAGCTGAACCCGCGGGAAAGGGTTCCACTCAACGACCCGGCATTGGTATTGACGGCAAGCGAGATGGTGGCGCTGCCAGAAGCACCGAGTGCGAGATTCCCCACCGAGTCTAGCACCTGCAGGACAACTGAAGGCGCAAGTATCGCGTTGCGGATACCGTTTACGGGCTGAGTCGAGAAGGAAATGCTGTGGGGTGCGCCGTAGATGTTGAACACCGCCGACGTATCGGGCGCGAGCAGTGGGCTTGTGGCGACGATGCGAAGGTCACGCCCGGGCAGCGCCACCGACAAGCTGTTGAAGGAGACGCTGCCGTTCGCCGCGCTTCTCGTGGTCGTTCCGCCGAGAGCCGCGTTGAACGTGTTGGTGGCCAGCGTAAGCGAAACTTCATTCGTCGAACCCGCCGCAAGGTTACCGAAGGCATCGACGACGCGCGCTGATATGGTCGGTAGGTCTGCGTTGACCGCACGCAGAGCTGGCTCGCTCGTGAGCTCCACGCCCGCCGGTGCACCACCGACGATTACGAAGCTCGAGCTGAGAGCGGCGGGTGAATTTGAGACGCTCGCCGCCCGCAAGCTGTAGCTCGTGTACGCCCTGTCGAGCACGAGGTTCGAGAAGGTGGCAACGCCATTAACGGCGGCAACTCTGAGCGTTCCAGTCAGTGTCGCATTTCCAGGCTGGCCGCTCAGGCTCACGACGATGGTGTCGGTAGCACTGGACACGACGTTTCCTTGTCCGTCCCGCCAGGCCACGACGGGGGCGGGCGACATCGCTTCTCCTGCAATCCCGGAATCCGGCTGCACCTGCCATGCAAGGTTAGAGATCGCTCCCGGCACCACGGCAAAAGCGGCGCTGGTATCAGGGGTGAGACCCGCTGAGATGGCGCGCAAGGTGGTTCCAGTCCCTGAGCGATTCACTCGCACGTCAGTGAACGTCGCCACTCCATTGACTGCGCTGCGAGTCAGGGTCCCGGAGAGAGTTCCGGCATTGGGATTGTCCGCGAACTCCAACGTGACAGACGCCGACGACGAACTCACCGTGACACCCACGCTGTCAATGACCCGCACCGTAATAGATGCAGGATTCGCAACTCCAGCGGTCGCCGTGCTCGGCTGGGTGCTGAAGATCAGCGCGCGCGGCGTTCCAGGGCCAAGGACTCGGAAGGTGTCGCTCGTAGCCGAGGTAAGGCCCGCACTCGCGGCCACGAGGGTGTAGCCACTGCCCACCGTGTTGAGGCGGAGGTTGCTGAAGGTCGCGAGGCCGGATGCGGAGGTCGTGCTGGTTGTGCCCGACAACGTGGCGCCGGTAGCGTTCGCACCGAAGGCCATCGCCACCGAGACGCTGCTGGTCGTCTGGTTGCCGAAGGCGTCCGTCACCGCGACTTGCGGCGCGGGGGTGATGGGCACGTTGGGGCCTATGGTCGTCGGTTGGACTCGATACTCCAAGCGCGAAGCGGTGCCTGCCGAGACGTTGAAGGGATTGCTCGTGGCGCTCGCCAGTCCGGTCGCCGATGCGACCAGCGTGTAGCCAGTTCCGGCGCGCTGCAACGTGGCTGTGCCGAATGTGACAGAGCCGGCAACCGCGTTGGAAGTCAAACCGCCGAGCAATACTGCTGATGAGTCGCCACCCGCGCCGCGTGTGAGGGTCACTTGGTTCGTCGCAGCGGGAAGTGCGTTTCCAATGGAATCCTCAATCGCGACGGTCACGCCGGGAGCGAATGGGGCATTGGCGACGATGCTCGTCGGCTGGCTCGAGAATCGGAGACGGAACGGCGCGCCCACCACGTTGAACGGGCCACTGAGCACTGCGTTTGAAACGCCAGTAGCCTGCGCACTGAGTCGTATCTGGGAAGCGGGGCGTCCGAACACGATATCGTTGAAATGCGCTATGCCAGCCGTCGCGACCCTAGAGGTCGTGCCGCTCAGCGTTCCTTCCGACACGGTGAGACTCACCGTTGCGGTCGCGAGCGTTGCGATGTTCCCGAATTGATCGCGCAGCGTCACCTGAATTGGCGTGAGTACTTGACCCGCACTTCCGCTGATCGGCGATGCACTGAGCACGAGGCTGGCCGCGGCTCCCGGCTGCGCCGTAGCAGAAAACGAGGTGACCGCTGCCCCGACTGCAGCGCTGAGCGTGGCGGTGCCGGGAACGGTGCCGAGGGTCCAAGCTCCTGCAAAGGCGCGACCTTGCGCATCCGCGACGCTGGTGGCGGTCTGTACGCTGCCGCCACCCGAGCCCAGGGAGAAGGCTACGCTCGCACCGGCGATGCTCGTGCCGCCTGCGTCCCGCACCTGCACGCTGAGAGACTCAGGCAGTGCGCTCCCAACGACTCCCGTCTGCGCGTCGCCGGATAGCTTGACGAGCTGCGTCGGCACTTGTGAGACGGAGGTGCTGACGGTGAGAGAAGCCGTGTCCACGCTGACGCGGACGGTCGAGGTCCCAGTCCGCAGTGAACGCAGAACATTGCCGGCACCAACTTGAATGGCAGCGGCGTCGAGGCTTTGCACCACAAGCGCAGGGCTCGCGATGATGGAGTCCCGCGTATCGCGCACTACGACGATGAGGTTGGTGTCGCGACCGATGGCCGTGAATACGAAGGGCTGAGCGGCAGCGCTCACCGACTTCGCCACACGTCGGACGCGCACGGCGCGCGTTGCGGTCAGCGTGCCATAGGTCGCCACGATGTTGGTCGTGCCATTGGCACGCGCAAAGAACTGATTTCCGTTGCGACGGAGTACGGTCGTATCAGAGACGGTCAGCGTGGCGGTGACGATGCCGGCTGGGGCGCCGCTCACACCCAATCCTCGGACCACGGGCGTCACCATCTGCCCCAAACCCGTCAGCGAGTCGATCGGATCGATGGCAACGCCAGCGTAGCGCGCACGCACCGAGACAGAAGCGGTGACGCCGCCCGGAGGAAGTGAAGGAGCATCGGCCCGCGCGCGGACCACCGCCACGCCGTCGAGCAGCGCTGTCATCTCACCAGAGACGCTGTCGACGCGAATGATACTAGGCGATTCACTGCTGTAGCGGATACGTACTCCGACTACTGGGGCGCCGCCCGAAGTCAGCGTCGCAATCGTAACGGTCTCACCGACGATCAGGGCCGTGTCGGCAGCAATTGAGAGTGCGAGATCGCTCTCAGGAGCCGTCAGCGACTCAAGCGCGCACGTTGCTGTCGAAAAAACCGTGGCCGCCAGCGCGGTGAAGCGAACGACAGGAGTGAAGACGAACCACGACGACCAGCTCCGAGCGCGCATGTACCTCCCCATATATGACCGCAAAAATCTGCGACCAATCTTTTCCTCTGCGCAATACCCTCTCCTTTTAATGAAGTGTGACGATCGGCCTAGGGCGCCTCGTTACAGGCGCCGAGATGTATTATTCGTTGACAATGACCTAGGTCATTTTCCTGGGTCAGTTGATTTTTCCAGCCAGGTACCCGGCCCTAGCGAAGCAAGCGAGATTATGTCGTGACAGATTCACCACTCGATCGCCGCTCCTTTTTCACCCAGGGCCTCACGCGGGCCCTGCGTGAGGTCGTCGGCGCGGTAGAGAGCCGTGTAGTGCAGACCAAGTATCAGCGGCCGCCGGGTGCCTTACCGGAAGCAGCGTTCGTGGCGGCGTGTACGCGTTGCGGCGCCTGCTCGGATGTGTGTCCGGTGCATGCCATCAGCAAACTGCCCTCGTCGGCGGGTTTGGCAGCCGGCACACCAGTGCTGGACGTCAGCGTGATGGCCTGCATCATGTGCGAGACCATGCCTTGTGCGGCGTCGTGTCCGACGCCGGCTTTGGATGTGCCGCCCTGGGGTTGGCGCGACGCACGAGTGGCAACGATTGCGATTGATGAGACGCGATGCATCACGTATCGCGATGTGGAGTGTGGGATCTGCGCGAGGGTGTGTCCGATTGGCGAAGACGCACTCAAGATGGATGACCGTGGTCGGCCCGTAATCGGGGCGGCCTGTACCGGATGCGGGCAGTGCTTGAATGCGTGCGTGACGACGCCAACGAGCATAAGCGCGCGTCCCTTGGAGATGAACTAGTGAAACCGGGTTCAGGAGTGCAGGATGTGCGGATTGTTCCCAAGCCGTGGGGACACGAGGTGCACTGGGCGCACACGGAGCAGTACGTGGGCAAGGTGCTTCACATCAAGGCGGGGCACGCGCTTTCCGTGCAATACCACAACCTCAAGGACGAGACCATCCACCTGCTGAGCGGTGAGATGATCTATCGTATTGACCAAGGCAACGGGCTCGAAGACTTCCCGCTCAAGGCGGGGCAAAGCTTTCGCAACACGCCTGGCCAGATCCATCAGATGGAAGCCGTAACCGATTGCGATGTATTGGAAGCCTCCACACCGCACCTCGATGACGTGGTGCGACTCACTGACCGCTACGGGCGAGAGGGGACGAGCAAGCCGTGAAAGTGATCATTCCGTTGGCCGGCAAGGGCACGCGCCTGAGGCCGCATACGCACACCGTGCCGAAGCCGATGTTGAAGGTGGCGGGTAAGCCCGTGATGGACTACGTGATGGAAGACGTGGCGAAACTCCATGGTGTGGAGCAGGTGGTCTACATCACGGGGCACTTGAAGGAGAAGGTGGAAGCCTACGCGAAGGCGCACTACAAGTTCCCGGGCGTGTTCGTGGAGCAGAAGGTTCAGGATGGCACGGCGGGCGCGGTAGAGTTGGCGCGTCCGTACGTAGACCAGCCGGTGCTCATCATCTTCGTGGATACGGTCTTCGATGCTGATCTCTCGATCGTGGAGACGAGCACCGACGACGGCATCATCTGGACGCAGGAGGTGGAGGATTACCAGCGCTTTGGCGTGGTGGTCACGGATGCCAACGGCCACATGACGAAGATTGTGGAGAAGCCGAGCACCCCAATCTCCAAGCGGGCCAACATCGGGCTGTACTACATCAAGAATTGGAAGCTGCTGTACGAAGGCATCGCGCACGTGCTCAAGCAGCCGACGAACAAGGGCGAGTATTATCTCACGGATGCCTTTCAGTACATGATTGATAAAGGCGCGAAGATTCGCGTGGTGGACGTGAAGGGTTGGTACGATGCCGGCAAGCTCGACACGCTGCTTGAGACGAACCGCACGATGCTGGAGAAGGGTCGCACGGGCGTGATGGGTACGGTGAAGGATTCCAAGATTGTGGAGCCGGTGCGCATTGAGGCGGGTGCGGTGGTGGAAGGCTCAACGGTTGGGCCGAACGTCGTGATCGGCGCGGGGTCGGTGGTTCGGGGCTCCACGCTCCGTGACACCGTGCTCGGCGACAAGTCCACGCTCGACGGCTGCACGCTGCACGATTCGATGATTGGCGACGGCGTGCTGCTTGAGGGCGTGAGCGGGGTCGTGACGGTTGGGGATAATTCCGAGGTGAAACGGTAGCTGCTTTTTCACCACGAAGGCACGAAGGGCTCCCAGTGAACTCTCGGCCCCGCAACGCCAAAGAAGAATTTCTTCTTGGGGTTGCGGGGCCGAGATGTGTTCCGGCTCCCTTCGTGCCTTCGTGGTGAAAGCCGGTGCAGTTCCTTTCCGGCGGAATCGGACACAGATTCAGCGGGTCAGGACCCCACTGGTACCACCCGTAAGCCCCCGGAGCGCACGTGACCGACGCGATGGATCGCCGCGACCTGCTGAAGCAGGCGCTGCTCGCAGGCGCAGGATTGGCCGGAGTTTCCGCCCTCACGCCCCACGTTGCGCTCGCGGAGTCCATAGACGCGATCAATGTGCCCGACGCGGCTCCGCCACGTGCCGCCAATGCCCGCACGATGCGCGGTGTCCCGTTTGAGCGCAACGAGACGGTGCGATTCGCCGTCGTCGGCACGGGCCTCCGCGGTCGGTCCATCATCTCGGAACTGCTGGCGATTCCGAACGTGCGGATCGTCGCTGTCGCTGACATCGCGCCAGAGAAGGCCGCACGCGCGGTGAAGATGTGCACGGACGCGGGCCAGTCCGAACCGGCCGTCTACACCAACGGCGAACGCGACTTCGAGCGCCTGGTACAACGCGACGACATTGATTTCGTGTACACGGCGACGCCTTGGCAGTGGCATACGCCCGTGATGCTCGCGGCAATGCGCGCCGGCAAGCACTGTGGTACCGAGTGCAACACGGGCATCACGCTCACTGACCTCTGGGCGGTGGTGGATGCCTCGGAGCGTAGCCGCAAGCATTGCTTGCAGCTGGAGAACTGCAACTACGGCTACAACGAGATGATGGTGAATCGCCTCGTGCACGATGGTGTGCTTGGCGAGATTCAGCACGGGGCGGCGGCGTATATCCACGACCTCCGGAGCATCCTCTTTGAGGATCGTGATGAAGGCCTGTGGCGCCGCGAGTGGCACACGCGCATCAACGGCAATCTCTACCCCACGCACGGGCTCGGGCCGGTGTCGTGGTATATGGACATTCATAATGGGGATGCCTTCGACTACTTGGTTTCGATGAGCACCGAGGAACGCGGCCTGACGCTGTATCGCGAGGCGACAGTGCCGGACCGCAGCAATCCCAAGTGGCGGGAGCGCTATGTCAACGGCGACCTCAACACGACGCTCATCCGCACGAAGAAGGGGCGCACCATCCATTTGGCCCATGATGTCTCGAGCCCGCGGCCCTACTCGCGGCTCAATCATGTGAGCGGCACCAAGGGGACCTTCGAAGACTATCCGGCTCGCATCTATATAGAAGGGCGCGGGCAGTCGCACCGCTGGGCGACGATTGATGAGTACAAGACCACGCACGAGCATCCGCTATGGACGCGGATCGGTGAGATGGCGCGTACGAACGGCGGCCACGGAGGTATGGACTACGTCATGATGTGGCGCTTGGTGGAATGCATCCGCGAAGGCTTGGCGCCCGACTTCGATGTGTACGATGCCGCTGCTTGGAGCGCGCCGCTGCCGCTGTCACAGATGAGCGTGGCCCGTGGATCGCAGCCGATGCGCTTCCCGGACTTCACGCGTGGTGAGTGGAGGAAGGCTCGCGCATGAGACTCACGACACTCGACTGGGTCATCGTCGTCGCCTCGCTGTTGGTTGCCTTCGTGCCGGCGTTGTTGCTGGCGCGCCGCGCCGGAGAATCCACCGCAGAGTTCTTCACGAGCGGTCGCTCGGCGCCGTGGTGGTTGATTGGCGTCTCGATGGTTGCGACCACGTTCTCGACAGACACGCCGAACCTCGTCACGGATCTCGTGCGTGGCGGTGGCGTGTCGGGCAATTGGGTGTGGTGGGCCTTTTTGCTCACAGGCATGGCGACGGTCATGTTCTACGCGCGGATGTGGCGGCGCTCGGGTGTGCTGACGGACCTCGAATTCTACGAGATTCGTTACTCGGGCAAGGCGGCGAGCTTCGTGCGTGGATTCCGCGCCATCTACCTCGGCTTGGTGTTCAACGTCGTCATCATGGCGACGGTGAATCTCGCGGCGGCGAAGATTGCGTCCATCCTGCTCGGTTGGCCGATGTGGCAGACGCTGGCGGTGTGTGCCGTACTGAACGTGTTGTTTGCGGTGGTGAGCGGCCTCTGGGGCGTGCTCGTGGCCGACTTCATTCAGTTTGGCATCGCGATGTCGGGCTCAGTGGCGGCAGCCTACTTTGCGCTGCAGCGCCCGGAGGTCGGTGGCTTGAGCGGCCTGTTCAGCCAACTTCCGGCGCAGACCATCGCCTTCATGCCGGACTTCTCGGACTGGACGGTGGCACTCGCCGTGTTCGTGCTGCCAATCACCGTGCAGTGGTGGTCCGTGTGGTACCCCGGCGCCGAACCCGGTGGCGGCAGCTACATCGCGCAGCGCATGCTGGCCTCCAAGAGCGAACAGGATGCCCTCTTTGGTACGCTGTTCTTTAACGTGGCGCACTACGGCCTGCGCACTTGGCCTTGGATTATCGTGGCGCTGAGTTCGATCCTCGTGTTCCCCACGCTGGACGATATCGCGCGCGCGTTCCCCGACGTGCCCCGCAATCTGATTGGTAATGATATCGCGTACCCCGCGATGCTAACCTTCCTGCCCGTTGGGTGGCTGGGCGTGATGGTTGCTGGTCTGCTCTCGGCCTACGTGTCTACCATCGTCACCCACCTCAATTGGGGCACGAGCTACCTCGTGCACGATTTGTATCGCCGCTTTGTGCAGCCTTCAGCAAGCGAGGCACATTATGTGCTCGTTGGTCGCCTCGTGACCGCGGGGCTAATGGTCGTCGCGGCTGGCCTCACCTTCTATCTCGAGACAGCGCGAGCGGGCTTCACGCTGCTGCTCTCAATCGGCGCCGGTACGGGTCTTCTCTACCTGCTGCGCTGGTACTGGTGGCGCGTGAACGCTGCCGCCGAGGTGGCGGCGATGGTGGGTTCGTTTGCGATTGCGATTGGCTTTGAGGTAGCGCGGCGGAGCGGCGCCGAGGTACCGGCGCACATCTCTCTGCTGATTACGGTTGGAGCAACCACGGCCATTTGGATGGTCGCAGCCTTCATGGGCCCGAAGACGGATCCCATGGTGCTGCGGCGCTTCTATGAGTTGGTGCGCCCGGCCGGGCCTGGTTGGGCGGCGGTGCGCGCGGAGTCTGGCGTGACGGCGTCGCCGGATTCGTTCTCGCAGGCGCTGCTCGGCTGGCTGGCCGGCGTGTTCTTTGTTTATGCCTCGCTCTTCGGCGTCGGCGCGTACTTGATGGGCAATACCCGCTTGGCCAGCATATGGGCGGTGGTGTTTGTGGTGAGCGGGACGGTGGCGTGGCGCGTGGTGCAGGGGTTCCGGCGCGCCGCCTGATGCGCGCCACACTCGCGGTGATCTTAGCGCGCGGCTTGGGTTCGCGGTTGCGCGACGATGACGGGGCCGAGCTCGACGCGGCGCAGTCGTCAGCTGCAGATGCGGGCGTGAAGGGACTTATGCCCTTGGCCGGCCGGCCGTTGCTGGACTATGCCTTGCACGCGCTGGCCGACGGCGGAGTCCGTGATGTGGTCTTCGTCGTACCGCCCGGTGACTCGGCGCTCAGGCAGCGCTACGAAGAGGACGCAGAGCCGAGCCGCATTCGTGTGCGATTCGCCGTGCAGGATGAACCGAGGGGCACGGCCCACGCACTCCTCTCCGCTCGCGATGCGGTGGCGGCACCTCTTGGCGCGAGCACCGACGCTGAGGGCGTGCGGCACTTCCTGATGTGTAACGCCGACAATTTGTATTCTACAGCTGCGATAGAGTCGCTGGTGGATTTGCGTGGCCCTGGTCTCGTGGCGTATGACGCCGATGTGCTGGTCCGTGAGGGCGGCATGGAAGCGGAGCGCGTGCGGAGTTTCGCGCTCGTGGACATCTCCAAGGATGGCATGCTGAACGCCATCGTGGAGAAGCCTCGTGCAGACCATCCGCTGATGCAGGCGAAGCCCCGCTGGGTGTCAATGAACCTTTGGCGGTTCACCGAGGCAATCTTCGACGCCTGTACCTCCGTGCAGCCGTCACCTCGCGGTGAGCTTGAGCTGGCGGATGCAGTACGTATCTCGATGGAACGCGGGGAGCAGTATCGGGCACTGACGCGCGCCGAAGCGGTGCTGGACCTCACGCATCGAAGGGATGTGGCGGCCCTGAGCGAGCGACTGAGCGGCGTGGTCCCACGACCGTGACACGCCGGCTCTTTGTGCCCGGCCGAATTGAACTCTTCGGCAAGCACGTGGATTACGGCGGTGGCATCTCGATGACCTGTGCCATCAATGAGGGCATCACGGCCGATGTGGAGCCTTTGGATGTGCCGGTCATTGATCTTGAGGATGGGCGCACGGGTCGGCGGGCTCGCGTACCGCTCAGGCGAGACGCGCGTCCAGGCGGTGCGCACGGTGGGACCTATATCGCGGCGGTAGCGCGCCGTTTGTCGCGGGACTTTGGTCCGCTCAAGCACGGTGTCCGTCTTGTGTCGGTGAGCACACTGCCACGTTCGGCGGGACTCTCGAGTTCTAGTGCGTTCGTCACGATGCTGACGATGGCAGTTGCGGAGACCAACGGGCTCACGGAGCGGCCGGAGTGGCAGCAGTACTTGGGCAATCGCTTGGCGCTCGCTGAATATTGCGGCGCGGTGGAGACCGGCGGTGTGTTTGGCCCGTGGCCCGGTGAACGCGGTGTGGGTACGCGTGGTGGCGCACAGGACCACGTGGCGATTCTTTGCAATACCGCGGGGCGTGTTGGTGCGTATGGGTATCTACCCGCAACGCTGATCGGCGAAGCGACGTTTCCCAAGTCGTGGGCGCTCTTGGTGGCCGTGAGCGGCGTGCGGGCCACGAAGACTGGTGGGGCGCAGGCCGACTACAATCGCGCCGCCGATCTGGTGCACGGACTGCTCGCCCACTGGAATGTGGTGACGGGGCGCGAGGATCGATCCTTGGCGGCCGCATTGGGTTCATCAACAGACGCGCCGTCGCAGATAGAAGTTCTGGCTGGCCGCTCGAATGATGCGCCCATGCTGTTGGCGCGTCTCGCGCAGTTTCGGCGTGAGACCACCGTTGTGGTCCCCGCGGCGTTGGCGGCGATTTCAGCCGCCGACGGTGAGTCCCTCGGGCGCTGGGCTGTGGAGTCGCAGCAAGGAGCGGAGCTCGCACTGCGCAATCAGGTGCCGGAGACGATGTTTCTGTCGCGCGCGGCGATGGCGGCGGGCGCACACGCGGCGTCGGCCTTCGGCGCGGGCTTCGGTGGTGCTGTGTGGGCTGTGTGCGATGCGTCGCAGCTTGAGGAGGTGCGCGAGCGTTGGCGCGCATTGTACGCACAGGCCTACCCCTCGCGGGCTGCCAAGAGCGAGTGGTTACACCTAGCGCCGTCAGACGGCGTGCGTTGGCTCTGATGAAACGCGCCCCCCTGCCACGAAACGTCAAAGTGCTCGCGGCGGTCTCGTTTCTTACGGACGTGGCCAGCGAGATGGTGTATCCCTTGCTACCGCTGTTTCTCTCGACGGTGCTTGGCGTGAGCGCGGTGGGGCTCGGGGTGATTGAGGGATTCGCCGAGTCGGCCTCTTCGCTGCTGCGATTACCCGCGGGATGGTGGTCAGACCGAACGAAGCGGCGAAAGCCGCTGGTGGTGATTGGATATACCATTGCGTGGCTGGCCCGTCCCCTGCTTGGCCTCGCTCAGAGCGCCGGGCAGGTGTTGGCAATACGCATGAGCGATCGGTTCGGCAAGGGACTACGCAGCGCGCCTCGCGACGCGCTTATTGCCGATTCTGTACCGGCGTCGCAACGCGGATATGCCTATGGCGTACACCGCGGAGCGGACAACCTTGGCGCTGTGTTTGGCCCGCTCATCGCTTGGGCCGCTCTCACCTATGGCTGGGCTGAGCTCAGAACGCTGTTCTATTGGACGGCGCTGCCTGGCATGCTCTCGGTGCTGTTGCTCGTGCTGTTCGTGCGCGAGCCGGGGGACACAGGGCAGAGGTTGAAGATTGTGTCAGGCGCTTTGCCGAAGGACGAAGCGGATGCGAGCGTCGCGCCACTCGCAGTGCCAATCGCCGCGCGTGGTAGCTCCAATGACACTCCGCTGGGTTCTGCGTTCTGGCGGATGCTGGCGGTGATGTTCCTCTTCACGCTAAGCCTTTCTACAGACGCGTTCCTTTTGCTTCGCGCTTCTCAGCTTGGCGTGGCCACCTCGCTGATTCCCATTCTGTGGGCGGCGTTGCACGTGGTGAAGTCGTCGAGCTCAGTGCTGAGTGGAGCGCTAGCCGATAAGGTTGGTCGTCGCCCGCTGATTCTCGGGGGATGGGGCGTATACGCGCTGGTGTATCTGGGGTTCGCCACGGCCACCGATGCTTGGCATGTGTGGGCACTGTTTGTGGTCTACGGCTTGTACTTCGGCATGAGTGAAGGCGCCGAGAAGGCTTTGGTGGCGGATTTGGTGCCTGCGTCGCGCAGAGGTGCGGCGTTTGGCTGGTTCAATGCGGCGATTGGCATCGCCGCGCTGCCGGCATCGATTGTATTTGGACTGGTGTGGGATGCACACGGCTCAGCCGCTGCGTTCCAGATGGGTGCTGGCATCGCCGTGCTATCCTGCCTGCTCTTTGCCATGTTTGTACCGACTCCACGCTCCACGCAGGCCTAGCCACCATGCTGCGCACGCATCCCTCTAGCAACAACGTGCCCCCGGCTTCTCGTAGCGTGCACTTAGGCGCTCGGTCAAAAAGTCCCGCTCGCAGAGCGGTTCCCGCTCCGGATGATGCGCCCGCACATGCGCTACATACGCGGCGTAGTCGGGCGCGCCAATAATCCGGCGCAGGATGGCGGCAATCCGTGCGATCACGGGCGTGTCTTGCTCCCGTTGGGCCCAATCGTGCGATTGAACAACTCAAGAATGCGACGATACTCGTCCGTCCACGAACTCGGACGCACGAAGCCATGATCTTCTGTGGGATATACGGCCATCTCCCAATCTGTCTTCCCGAGTTCAATCAAGCGTTGCGCGAGCTGCACCACGTCTTGGAACTGCACGTTGGTGTCCACCATGCCGTGGGCGATGAGCAGCGGGTCGCGCAGGCCTTCGGCGAAGAAGATTGGCGAAGAACGACGGTACGAGAGCGTGTCGTCCTGCGGAAGATTCAGGATGCGGCCCGTGTAGCCGTGATTGTAGTTGGCCCAATCGGTCACGGAGCGTAGCGCGGCACCGGCGCCGAAGTACTCTGGCTTGTTGAACAGCGCCATCAGTGTGATGAATCCGCCGTAGGAGCCGCCGTAAATGCCGATGCGCTCAGGATTGATGCCGAAGTTGGCCGTGAGATACTTGCTGCCACTCACATGATCGTTCAAGTCCCATCCGCCCATGTGACGATAGATGGCGGTGCGCCAATCGCGGCCGTAGCCTGCGCTGCCACGGTAGTCGATGTCGAGCACCGTATAGCCTTGGGAGGCGAGCAGGTGATGGAACATGTACTCGCGCGAGTACGTGGACCACCAGTTATGGATGTTGTGCAGGTAGCCCGCGCCGTGCACAAAGATCACGCCAGCGCCATTGGCCTGCGCGCCCACATCACGCGGACGATAGATGCGTGCGGGGACAGGCGTGCCATCCTCGCCGGGCACCATCACAATCTCTGGCTTGATCCACGCCTGACGACGGAACTCCTCGGTGGTGGACGTCGTGAGGCGCGACGTTGCGGCCTGCCCGACCCGGCCCAGATACAGTTCGGGCGGTGTGTTCGCTTCAGAGTACACCGTCACATAGCGCTGGCCATCTGGCGCATAGCTCACGCTGTGGCCGCCATCGCCGCTCGTAATGCGCGTACGCGCTCCCCCGGTGGTGGACACCCGATACGCCTGCCGCGTGAAGGGCGTTGGCTCGCTGGTGTTCAACTCAAAGTTGCGGCCGTCGTCGCTGAGGGCGACCTCAAGCACTTCCCAGCGACCGCTGGTGATTGCGACCTTGTCCGAACCGTCCGGCTTCACGGCGTAGAGTTGCGAGAATCCCGTGCGCTCGGACACGAACCAGATGCGACCCTCGGGCGTGAATCCGTTGCAGCCAAAGCAGGGACCGTTCACCCAGGCTTCATCGCGCAGGGCATCCACGAGCACCGTTGCACCGTTCGCCGAGGCTACGCTGAAGAGCCAGCGATGCTTAAAGTCCGCGCTCGTGGAACTCACGATGGCAAATGCGCCATCAGCGCTCCAGTCGCCAATCTGTGCGCCGCCAACGACTGCGGCGGAATCCGGCGTGAGTTTGAGCCACGTGACGCGGCCGCTGGCGAAGTCGAGATGACCAACCTTTGGCGTGCCTTGCGCGTCGCCCACCTTGGTGCGACCCGGAATCATGCGCGGGTAGCCGTCCGTGGTGACGTAGTCCGGTACGTCGCTGCCCTTGGTGTTTTGCGCCGGTGTGGTCGTGGCGATCAGCGCGCTGCGGCCGTCCGGCGAAATAGAAAGCGAAGTGATGCGCTCGGCGGTTGGAATCCACACGACGGGCAGTGCTCGCGCGTCGGCCTCGCGGCGATCAGCGCGGCGAATGGAATCGGCACGCAACTGCTCGCGCACATACTCGAGGAGAATCCTCTGTTGCTCGGCGACTGCACCGCGCTGCCCAGTGGCAGCAGCGGGATCACGCGGGGCCACCCCGCTGCGGATATCGGAGAGTTGCCGTGTAAGGCCCGTCGCGAGGTCAAACGCGTAAGCGTTGTTCTCGCGCACGAAGTACAGCGTACGGCCGTCTTGGGCGATGCGGGGACCCGATTCAGTGGCCGCGGTTTGCGTGATGCGGCGCAATCCAACGCGTTGCTGCTGGTCTCGCTGCTGCACCCAGATATCGCCATTAGCGGCCACCACGCGTAGGCGGCCGTCGCGGGAGCGCGGGCCGGTGCCGAGCATGGGCGCCACGGAATCCAGATGTGCTTCGGTGAGCAGTTCAGGTGTGGCGCCAGCGCGCGGCGCGATGCGGTACGGTTTGAGACTCTCGTTCCACGCCGCGCCCGGCGCGAGCCAGCGGAAGTACACCCACTGACCATCAGCAGTCCAGCGCACCTGTGCCGGTTCGCGCCCGTAGAGCTCTGGGCCGCGCATGATGTTACGCACCGACAGGTCAAAGGCGGGCTGCTGCTGCGCCGCGAGCGGTACAGCGAGGAGTGAGAGCGCGAGTGCTACGCGACGCATGAGAATCGGTCCGTTAAGAAAGAAAAGACAATCACCACGGAGGCACGGAGGCTCAGAGAATGACAAAGGCAAGGACTTGGGGAAAAACGCAAATGAAACGTCTTGGGCACCCCCCCCCGTACTCCTTGCGGTCGCAGTCTCCGCGTCTCCGTGCCTCCGTGGTGAACAACTACGCAGCTACCTTCGCCCGCGCTGAAACCTGATATGGCGCTTCGTTCGTCGTCGCCGGAATCCGACCACTGAGAACCAAGTACCAGGTCCGCATCGAGTCGAGCAGGATGATCAGGGTGGCAATCAAGAAGAAGCTTGCCACGCCCGTATTGATGTTGTCGTTGAGGATCATGCGAGCCGCGCCCGCTGCATCCGCCACACCGGGCGGCAACTCTCCCGCCGCCAGCTTGTCGCGCACCCACTGGGCGTGCGAGAGGAATCCCACGCGAGGGTTGGCATCGAAGATCTTCTGCAAACTTGCGGTACTCGTGACAATCACCAACCACGTCATGGGAATGAGCGTGACGAACACGTACTTCGCCTTGCCCATGCGAATGATGATGGTCGTGCCCACGCAGAGCGCCACCGTGGCGAGCAACTGATTGGAGATGCCAAACAGCGGCCAGAGCGAGTTGATGCCGCCGAGCGGGTCGGTCACACCTTGATACAAGAACCAGCCCCACATGCCGCAGACCATCGCCGAGGACAGCAAGACCGCGGGATACCACCCCGTGCGACCAAAGGGCTCCCAGATGTGCTTCCCGAGGTCTTGCAGCATGAAGCGGCCCACACGCGTGCCCGCATCAACCGTCGTGAGAATGAACAGGGCCTCGAACATCAGCGCGAAATGGTACCAGAGCGCCATCGCCGTGTCGCCGCCGAGCACATCAGCAAAGATTTTGGCCATGCCAACAGCGAGCGAAGGCGCGCCGCCGGTACGCGAGAGCAGGGAACTCTCCTCCACCTGCACGGCGAGCGCGGTGAGATCGGCGGGGTTGAGCACGAAGCCCCAGGTGGCAATCACTTGCGCGGCGCTCTCCGCCGTAGTCCCGATGATGCCAACGGGTGCATTAATCGCGAAGTAGATGCCCGGCGTGAGTACGCAGGCCGCGATGAGTGCCATCACCGCCACGAGCGATTCTGTGAGCATTGCACCGTACCCGACCATGCGCGCGTCGGCTTCGTTGTCGAGCAGCTTGGGCGTGGTGCCACTGGCAATCAGCGCGTGGAATCCAGAGATGGCGCCGCAGGCGATTGTAATGAACACAAATGGAAAGAGCTTGCCCGCGAATACGGGCCCTGTGCCGTCAATGAACTGCGTGACCGCGGGCATCTGTAGAGGCGGGAGCACGAAGAGGATGCCGCCCGCGAGCGCCACAACTACGCCGATCTTCACGAACGCCGAGAGGTAGTCGCGAGGCGCAAGCAGCAGCCACACAGGAATCACTGACGCCGCAAAGCCGTACACCATCACTGACCACGCTAGGGTCTTGGCATCGAGCGTAAACATCGGCCCGAGTACGGCGTGCTCCGCGGCCCAGCGCCCCGCGTACAGCGAAAGGGCGAGCAACACGAGTCCAATCAGGCTGGTCTCCAGCACGGCACCGGGACGGATGTAGCGCATGTACACGCCCATCAGCATGGCGATAGGTATCGTTAGGCCAACGGTCACGGTGGCCCACGCGGAATCGCGCAGCGCATTGACGACGACCAGCGCCAGCACGGAGATCAGGATGATCATGATGCCCATCACCGCAACGAGCGCCGTGTAGCCGGCAATGGGGCCAATCTCTTCCTTTGCCATCTGGCCCAGCGACTTGCCGTCGCGGCGCACAGAGGCGCAAAGAATCACGAAGTCCTGCACCGCGCCGCCGAGCGCGACGCCGACGATGATCCACAGCGCGCCAGGTAGGTAGCCGAACTGTGCGGCGAGCGTTGGTCCGACGAGGGGACCAGGGCCAGAAATAGCCGCAAAGTGGTGTCCGAAGACAATCCACTTGTTGGTCGGGACAAAGTCACGGCCATCGGCGAGGCGCTCCGCCGGCGTGGCCCGCGTGGCATCGAGCGCGAAGATCTTGGCCGCGATGATCTTGGAGTAAAAGCGATAGGCCACCGCGTAGGTGCAGATGGCAGCCGTGAGGAGCCAGGCGGCGGAGATTGTCTCCCCGCGGCGCAGGCCTAAGTAGCCGAATGCGAAGGCGCCAACGATGGCGACGACGGCCCAGATAAGTGCAGAAATCCAGCGTGGCATCGGGGGTGGAAAGGGGGGGGTGGCCCGAGCGTGTCGTGAGGTCTGCCAATCCTACCGGATTTTCCCCCTCCGGCGTAAGGGCGAGGCAGTGGGAGTGATGGTGGCGCTCCGTTAGATTTCCGCTATGCGAACCCTCCGAGCGCTGGCTATGGTGCTGCTCCCTGTCTGGCTCGGGGCTCAATCGGCTGCTGAGTCGCCACCAGCGGGGCGTCCGCTGGCCCAGTTTGCGGCGGAGCGCATGGCGGTCACGCCAGTGCAGTTTTGGCGAGCCGATTCCGCGGGATGGAGCGTGGCCGCAGACGGCGCGATGCTGCGCGCCGACCTCGATTCCGCCATTGCTCGTGAGTTTCGTGAGCGCGGAATGGGCAGCCGCTGGGCCTTCGCAGGCGACGTGGTGCGCAGCGCGCGCCGAAATCCCACGCTACGCTCGGACCCCACGGCACTTGGTGCCGGGCGTTGGCGCACGGTTCCGCCTGTCGCACGCGAGCCCCTGCCGCCTCTCCTCGGCGACAACCTGCGCGCGATTTCGGCGCTTGGAGACACGCGCTACGCCCTGATTCCCGTGGAGTTGCGTGGGTACGGCGGCGTGGCCACGCTCCGCCTGGTGATTGTAGACACGCGTCAGCGTGTGGTGGTCTGGTACGCTGACCTCGCGGTGGAAGCGGATTCGCCGACTGCGCTGGTAGAGTCGCTGGCGAAGCGCATCGCCGATCTCGTTGTTGATCCGTAACGCTCTCTTACAGAAATGACAAAGTCACTCGACGTCACACTGATTCCTGGCGACGGCATCGGCCCCGCCATCACCGAAGCGACCCTACGCTTGCTCGCGGCAGCGGGCGCTGACATCACGTGGGATCGTCAACTTGCCGGCATGGCGGCGGTGAAGGCCCACGGCGATCCGATGCCCGACGCGACCATCGAATCCATTAAGCGCACCAGACTTGCGCTGAAGGGTCCACTCGAGACGCCGGTGGGCAAGGGGTTTCGCAGCATCAACGTGGCGCTCCGCAAGGAGTTCGATCTCTACGCGAATCTCCGTCCTGCCAAGACCGTGATTCCGGGCGGACGGTTTGAGAATGTGGACCTCGTGCTCGTGCGCGAGAACACCGAAGGCCTCTACGTCGGCATCGAGAACTACGTGAAGGTCGGTGACGATCCGCACGCGGTGGCGCAGTCGGTGGCAATCGTGTCGCGGCACGCGGCCGAGCGCATCGTGCGCTATGCGTTTGAGTACGCGCTCAAGCACGGACGCAAGAAGGTGACCATCGTGCACAAGGCCAACATCCTCAAGTACTCGCAGGGATTGTTCCTCGAGACGGGGCGCGTGGTGGCTAAGGAGTACGAGGGTCGCGTGCTCTGCGAGGACAAGATCGTGGACGCCTGCGCGATGGAGCTCGTGATGCGTCCCGAGCGCTTCGATGTGATTGTGACGACAAATCTCTTCGGTGACATCCTCTCGGATCTCACGAGTGGCCTCGTCGGCGGGCTCGGCCTGACACCGGGAGCCAACATCGGATATGACTGCGGCATCTTCGAAGCGGTGCACGGGACGGCACCCGACATCGTGGGGCAAGGCATCGCGAACCCCACAGCCGTGATGCTCGCGGCCTGTCAGCTCCTCGATCACGTCGGTCAGGGTGAGCGCGCCAATCGCATTCGGGCGGCCATCGAGGCCACTTTGCGTGAACAGAAAACCGTCACGCGCGACGTGGGTGGCACGGCAAGCACGGACGAGTACACCGACGCGGTGATCGCGCGTCTCGCCAAGAGCTGATTCGCTCCGTGCGTCTGCTTCAGGTGTCGGATGTACACTTTGGCCGTCACGCCGTGGCGGCCTACACCGATGCCGTCGAGCGGCGCGTGGCGAGTGGTCGCTACGATGCCGTGGTGGTGGCCGGCGATCTCACGCAGCGAAACTTTCGTGAGCAGTTCCGTGCGGCCAAAGCCTGGTTAGATGCGTTGCGGGCGCTTGTGCCGGTCTTTACCGTGCCAGGCAATCACGATGTGGCTTGGTGGTGGAAGCCGATGGGTCTTGGCGTGGAATCGTCCTTGCTCGCTGGGTACCGCAAGTGGATACACAGCGAGCTTGAGCCCACACTGCAGTTGCCGGGCGTCACCATCGTGGGGCTCAATTCCAGCCACGGTGTGCGCACGTACACGCTGACAACGCGGGCTCGTGACCTCTCTGTGGTGGGAGCCATTCGACCGGCTCAATGGGAGAAGGCCAAGGCCATCTTTGCCGCAGCGCCAGCTGATCATTTGAAGGTGTTGGTGTTCCACCACAACCTGCTGCGCGGTGATCTCTCGCGGCGTTGGGGCTTGGTGAATCGCGCCACGGGCATCGGTGAAGCGCTTGAGACCGGCGCCGATCTCGTGCTCAACGGGCACGATCACCAGACGCGCATTGAGCCGGTTGAGCTGATGGGCCGACGCATGGTCGTGTCGCACAGCACCAGCTTCTGCGAGCGCACGCGCGGCGGACTGCCGGCGGCGTTCCAGGAGATTGAGGTCGAGCCCAAGGAGTTCCGCGTGCGCGCCTGCGTTTGGAGCGCCGAGGAGCGGGACTTCTCGCCGCGCAACACGCGCGTGTTCCCGCGATGAAGCGTCGCGCGAGTGACGATGGGTCACAGCTCGGACTGCTCTTTGATGCGGCGGCGACTGCGGTGTCGGAGTTCTTTGGTGCTGCCGCGCCCGTTTCCGCCCCCCAAGTCGCGGACGATGACCGCGATGGCGAGGACGAGCAGGATGCCGAAGACGCGGAGGATGCTGCACGCGCGGCGGACCTCCTCCTCGGCACCTTGAAGGGCATGGGACTGCAGCACGTGCGCTCGCTGGTGCTGACTCGCAATCGCAGTGTTGTGGTGTCGCTCAAGGGCTACGAGTTGCGGCTACACGAGGGCTTCTGCACGGCGCCGGTGGATATGCACGCGCAGATTGTGCGCTTCGTGATGGCCAAGAAGCCTTGGGAGCGGCAGACGGCGCGTCAGGCCATCCTCGCCTATCAGTTACCCAAGCACACCAAACCGCCTCGTGCTCCTGAGCGCACGCATCCCGACGATGAAGTCTTCGCCGAGCGCTTGGCGGAGTGGCACACGCGGTTGAACGGTGAGCGCTTTCAAGCAAAGTTGCAACAGATTGCGATTCGCGTGTCGCGTCGGATGATGCGTCGGCTGGGGCATTACGCACCCGGCGTCGAGGGCGGTGGTGCTGAGATTGCCCTCAGTGCACGGCACATTCGCCGGGACGGATTCGCCAGCGCCGTCGAAACGCTGCTACACGAGATGGTACACCAGTGGCAGCACGAGAACGGCCTGCCGATCGATCACGGGCTCGACTTCCGGCGGAAGTGCCGTGAGGTGGGTGCGCTACCGAGAGCTAAACGGCCGGTGTAGACGACGGCGTCGGTGCCGTGGTGTTTAAATCGCCCAACTGCTCCAATACCGCCCGCGTCATACCGGTGGCGAGTTCTTCTTCGCCAAACACCACGCTGCCACGCCCTACCGCGGCGCGGAGCAGCGAGGTCTCATCATCATTGTGCGTCCGGATAATCACGGGGAGCTCAGGCCTGAGCTGGCGCGCTATTTCCAACATGGCGCGAGCCGCAGCTGCATCTGGCGTGGCGATTACAAGGGCCCGGGCGCGCGACACGTGGCCTTGGATGAGCACGGACGCTTCGGAGCCATCACCGGACACAGCGGGAATCCCCTCCGCGCGCAATCGCGCGACGATCTCCCGGTTCTGTTCAGCAACAACGATGGCGATGCCGAGCCCGCGTACCACGTCGGCAATCCGCCGTCCTACGCGACCGTAGCCGACAATCAGGACGTGGCCAGTCAGCTGTGCCGGCGTGATGGAGCGCGGGAGTTCCGCCAAACGGTCCAGATTGCGTTCCATGAAGCGCGCCTGGGGCGAGCGCTTGAGGATCCATTGCTGAACGGGATCTACCAGCCCGAACACCAACGGATTGATCGCGATAGAAATCACCGAGGCTGCCAAGATGAGATCGCGGCCCTCGACTGGTAGGAGACCAAGTGAGACGCCCATCCCCGCGAGGATGAACGAGAACTCGCCGATCTGTGCCAGTCCTGCGCCCACCGTGACGGCCGTATTGAGCGGATACCGAAACGCGAGCACTAGGGCGATCGTGACGATGCTCTTGCCGACCACTACGATGCCAACCGTCGCGAGCACATGCGCCGGCTCTCTCCACAGGATAGATGGGTTAAAGAGCATGCCCACTGACACAAAAAACAGCACCGAGAACGCATCGCGTAGCGGGAGCGACTCGTCGGCCGCGCGCTGGCTGAACTCCGACGACTGCAACACGAGTCCAGCGAAGAACGCGCCGAGTGCGAACGAAACGCCAAAGAGCACTCCGGCGCCGTAGGCGATGCCCACGGCGGCAGCGACCACGCAAAGCGTGAAGAGCTCGCGCGAACCCGTGCGCGCAACTTGCATCAAGAGCCAGGGGAAGGCGCGACGTCCCACGCCCAGCATCAACGCCACGAAGAGCGCAAGCTTCCCGAGCGTGATGCTGAGTTCCACTCCCAGACCCCGCCCGCTCGCCAGCGTGTCGGGTGCCGCGCCAGCGCCCAGCACGAGGGCCAGCGGTGGCAGGAGCACGAGGGCCAGCACGATGATGATGTCCTCAACCACCAGCCAACCAATCGCAATTTTGCCCGTCAGCGTCTGCAGCGTACCGTCCGCTTCGAGGGCGCGCAGCAGCACCACCGTGCTGGCCACGGACAGCGAAAGCCCGAAGATGATGCCGGCCCCAAGGTCCCATTCCCACCACAGCGCCAGTGCCACGGATACGGTCGTGCCGATGAGGATGCGCACGACCGCGCCAGTGACGGCAATGGCGCGGACGCTGAGCAAGTCGTCAAGCGAGAGGTGCAGTCCGACGCCGAAGAGCAACAGAATGACGCCGACTTCGGCGAGCTGCTGCGTCAGGCCTAAGTCGGCGGTGAAGCCCGGAGAGAACGGTCCCACGATGACGCCCGCCACGAGATATCCGACCAGCGCCGGCATCTTGAGGCGTACGGCAATGAAGCCGAGCAAGAGGGCGAGGCCGAAAGCGCCGGCGATCGTGGCGATCAGTGGGACGCTGTGTGGCATCTACATCGGAACATACCCCCGGACAGAGTCCGGGGGCACCCGCCGGAGTGTGGGTCAGAGCGTTAGATTTTGGGGACCCTTTTTCGGACCCCGCGATGTCCCACATGACTGAAATCGAGACCCACCTCGCCTCGCCGCAACTCAAGCCGCGCGAAGGCGACCTTTTCAATATCGACGCTGGCCTCACAGAGGAAGAACGCGCGGTGCGCGACTCCGTGCGCGCCTTTGTGGACGAGAAAGTCCTGCCGATTATCGGGCAGTGCTACGTGGACGGCCGCTTCCCCAAAGAGCTGATCGCCGAAATGGGCGAGAACGGCTACTTCGGCGCGAACCTGCCTGAGGAGTACGGCTGCGCCGGCCTCAACAACGTGATGTACGGCATCATCATGCAGGAGCTCGAGCGCGGCGATTCGGGCATTCGCTCGTTTGCGTCGGTGCAGGGCGCGCTGGTGATGTATCCGATCTACGCGTTTGGCTCCGAGGAACAGAAGAAGTACTGGCTGCCGCAGATGGCGAAGGGCGAGAAGATTGGCTGCTTCGGTCTCACTGAGCCCGATTACGGCAGCAATCCCGCCGGCATGATCACGCGTGCTCGCAAGCAGGCAGACGGCAGCTGGATTCTGAACGGCGGCAAGATGTGGATCACCAACGGCAAGCAGGCGCACGTCTGCGTTGTGTGGGCCAAGACCGAAGACAACGATGAAACCGGCAACTCGATTCGCGGCTTCCTCGTCCCCACGGACGCCAAGGGATTCACATCGAAGGAGGTGAAAGGCAAGCTCTCGCTGCGTGCGTCGGATACCGCTGAGCTCGTGTTTGATGGTGTGCATCTCGCGGCCGATGCCATCCTGCCGAAGAGCGGTGGCCTCAAGAGCCCGCTCATGTGCCTCACGCAGGCGCGCTACGGCATTTCTTGGGGCGCGCTTGGCGCGGCGATGGCCTGCTTCGAGGAAGCGGTGAGCTACTCCAAGGAGCGTGTGATGTTTGGCCGCCCGATTGGTGGCTTCCAGATCCAGCAGGTGCGCCTAGCCGACATGCTCACCGAACTGACTAAAGGTCAGCTGGTTTCGCTGCACCTGGGCCGCATGAAGGACGCGGGGACGTTCACGCCCCAGCAGGTGTCACTGGCCAAGCGGAACAACGTCAACATCGCCACAGAGATCGCTCGCGAGGCGCGGCGCTTGCTCGGCGGCAACGGTGTGCTCGCCGAGTATGCGAGCATGCGGCACATGGCGAATCTCGAGAGCGTGTACACGTATGAAGGCACGCACGACATTCATTCGCTGATTCTTGGGCAGGCCGTGACGGGGATGAACGCGTTCGGGGGCTGAGCAAGCCCTTGCGCGTCGTGTAGGGAACATCTAGTGTATGGATACACTAATACACTAGAGGTGTCGATGAGGTTTCCCCCTTCGCGTTCACTAGCCGCGCTGTTGGTGCTGTATTCGGCAATCACCATCAGTCCGCTTGCGGCCCAGCGCCAGCGTCCACCCGTGTGGCCGCTCGATGCGCGTCCGGTGCTGATTGTTGGAGACAACGCTGAGGTGGACACCTCGCTCATCGGTAGCGTCGCCGACGCCCGGCTGATGCCGAACGGCGTCCTCGCCATCGCGGATGGCGGCGAGTTCGCGGTGCTCTTCTTCGATTCCACAGGGAGACGTGTCGCCAAGCTCGGTCGTCGCGGGCGCGGACCGGGCGAGTTCAACGGCCGCATTTCGATGTCAAGTTTTGGGAACAGCGCCGTCGCTGTCTGGGATCCATCGCAGTCGCGTTGGACTGAGGTCAGGCACGGCAGCAATCAACTGACCGTGCTGCGCGATACCGTAGGCGACGCGGCGTGGACGCACGCCGGCGTACTCGTCCTGGGTGAAGGCGTTGTGCCCAATTGGGCTCCGCCACTGCTTCGTGCCCTTGTCGATTCATTACCCGAGTTGCGGCGTGCGTTCTTCGATGAGACATCGCTCCTGTGGGTACACAGAGATCGAGAAATGCGAAGCTGGATTGCATATGCAGGTAGTCGGGCCGTCGGTCAGGTGACGCTGCCCGGCGGATTCCGGCCCACGCAGTTCGTCGGGAATCGAGTTGTCGGCGTACGCACCGACGCCGATGACTTCGAGCAAGTTGCGATCTTTAGATTTTCCAGGCCCAATGGTGTGGTCCCGCGCCCCAGCCCTCGGGCAGTGTCACCAGTGGACTCTGGGCAGCGCAGTCAACTGCGCGCGGCGATCCGCGGAACGGTAATGTCACAAGAGGCCTTCTACGCGCAGCACAATACCTACACAATGCGCACTGACTCGCTGACAATACGTCTTCCAGAAGGCACGCGCTTCGCCGTCCAGCAGGCAAACAACCGGTTTTGGAGCGGAAGCATCTGGATGCTGTCGTCCGGGTACAGCTGCGGAATGATCGTCGGAGCCGTGCCACCGCGGGGATGGGGCGAAGGCGAACCGCGCTGTGGCTGGTAGCTAATCCTAGACCCGCGCCCGCCCGTACCGCTCCTGCATCATCCCGCGCAGCCACATCGGCATGTAGCGCAGCATCAGCACAATCATCTTGTACTTCCAGTTCGGAATCACGACCGTCGGGCCATTCCCGAACGCATTCTCGAGCGAGTCGCGCACGACCTCGTCCGCCGAGAGCCAGGCCCACGCGGGAATGCCTTTGGACTTATCAATCTGCATACGATCGTGGAACTCGGTGTGCGTGAATCCAGGGCAGAGCGCCTGCACGCGCACACCGGTGCCAGCGAGTTCCATCGCGAGCCCTTCCATAAAAACGCGCTGATACGCCTTGGTGGCGCAGTAGTTCACGTTGCCCATGCTGGCGGTGAAGCTGGCGACTGAGGCTACGGTGATCACGAAGCCTTCGCGGCGCTCAATCATCTTTGGTACAACCGCGCGCGTGAGCAGCATCGGCGCCATCACGTGCAGCTCGAGCATCGTCGCCTGCTCACCCACGGGGCGAGTGGCGAGCTTTCCCTTGGTCCCGAAGCCGGCGTTGTTCACCAGCACCATCAGGCGCTCTTCCTTGGCCAGCTTCTCGGCGAGCGCTCGCATCGGCTCGTCGCGCGAGAGGTCGGCCTGATGCGCCGTGGCCGCGATGCCGTGCTGCAGTGAAAGCTCGTCGGCGAGAGCAGTCAGCCGGTCTACGTCGCGGGCCACGAGCAGGAGGTCAAAGCCGCGCTCCGCCAATTGTTTGGCGAAGACCTTGCCGAGCCCGGCCGAGGCGCCGGTGATGCAGGCGAGGGGGCGAGAAAACGTCTGATTGGTATTGGGCACGCGACTAATCTACTATTCTCGGGCAATGGGCATCATCCAGGCTTCCATTCCGCTGTTTTTTCTCCTCATTGGCGCGGAGCTCCTCTGGAGCCGCGTGACGGGGCGCCGCGTGTTGCGCTTGAACGACTCGCTGAGTGATTTGAGCTGCGGAATCCTCAGTCAGCTCTCCGGCATCTTCACCAAGCTGCTCACCATCGGAGTCTTCATCTGGGTGGCGGAGCACTGGTCGGTACAGCTGTTCGTGACGGGCTTCCCGTCCTGGCCCGAGCGCGCGCCGATGTTTGCTGCCGACATCTTCCCGTACTTCGGTGTGGACCTGCCCGCGCTGCTCAGCTGGGCGCTGGTGTTCGTGCTCGTGGACTTCTGCTACTACTGGAGCCATCGCTACGCGCACGAGGTGAACATCCTCTGGGCGGGCCACGTGGTGCACCATTCGAGCGAGGAGTACAACCTGCCGGTGGCGCTCAGGCAGAGCGCCCTGCACGGCCTGATGAGCTGGGTCTTCTACATGCCGCTCGCCTTCATCGGCGTACCGTGGCGGATGTTCGTGGCCTGCAACGCGATCAACCTCATTTATCAGTTTTGGATTCACACCCGCGCCATCGCGCGCCTCTCGCCGCTGGGCGAGTACATCCTGAATACGCCATCGCATCATCGCGTGCACCACGGCGTGAATCCCAAGTACCAGGACAAGAACTACGCCGGCGTGTTCATCACCTTTGACCGCTGGTTCGGCAGCTTCCAGGTGGAAGAAGAAGAGCCCGTGTACGGCATCACCAAGCCGCTCCAAAGCTGGAATCCGCTCTGGGCCAACGTGCACGTCTTTGTACAAATCGCACGCGACGCCTGGCGGGCCTCACGCTGGGCGGACAAGCTGCGCATCGTGTTTGGACGTCCGAGCTGGCGGCCCGCCGAGCTCGGGAACGTCGAACGTCCGCGCGAGGTGAGCGCGGAGACCTTCGAGAAATTCGATCCGCCGCTTCCGGCTCCGCTGGCGTGGTACGCCTTCGCGCAGTTCGTGATGGCGCTCGCGGCGGCCTTCGTACTCCTGCAGCAGGCCAATGCGCTCCCGCTCGCGCAGAGTGCCGCGGCCGCTTTCTTCATCGCCGTGGCCCTGGCGGGCGTCGGCGGCGTATTCGAAAGCGCCAAGTGGGCCGCCACGCTCGAGACCGCTCGCCAGCTCACCCTGGCCCTCGGCAGCCTGTACCTGCTCTGGACTGGTCTCGGACCAGAGGCGCTCGCCTGGGCCGGACTGGGTGTCGCAGCGGTCTCCCTGCTGGTGCTGATGCGGTATAGGGACAGGCTGACGGAGACGGAACTGGCACCGTTGATGTGACAGGACGGATGACGGAAGACGGATGCCCGTAGCTTCCGTCATCCGCCATCCGTCCTGTTATCTTTCACGCCGTACTTTCTGCCGAGAATACCCTGTGAATATTGCAGTATGCCTCAAGCGCGTCCCCGACATGGACGTCCGCTTCAAAATCGCCCCCTCCGGCAAGGCCGTGGATGAAACGGGGCTCAAATTCGATATGTCTGACTTCGACGGTTACGCCGTTGAGGCCGCCATCCAGATTACCGAGAAGGCCGGTGCCGGCGAGGTGACCGTCATCTCGCTCGGTGGCGATGCAGTTCAGGAGACGCTCCGGAAGGCGATGTCCATGGGTGCGCACAAGGCCGTGCAACTGAAGCACGACGGCGCCTCCGTGGACTCGCACGCCGTAGCGACTGCGCTGGCCGCCGAGCTCAAGACTGGTAACTACGACATCATCATGTTTGGTCGTATGAGCATTGATACGGCGCACGGCGCGGTGGGCACGATGGTCGCCGAGCAGCTCGGTCTACCAGTCGTGACGGCGATTTCGAAGTTGGAGTTCGATGGCCGCACGGCCAAGATGCGTCGCGAACTCGAAGGCGCCTACGAACTGCTCGAGTGCGCGCTGCCAGCTGTGGTCACGATTGACGAAGGCATCGCACGGCCGCGCTACCCGTCGTTGAAGGGCATCATGGCGGCCAAGAAGAAGCCGCTCGAGTCCAAGCCGGCGCAGGTGCCCGCTGAGCGACTCACGTTGGACGCGATGGCGCTGCCGCCGGAGCGTGCGGCTGGCAAAATCATCGGCGAGGGCCCGGATGCGGTGCCTGAGCTCGTCCGTCTCCTCAAGGAAGAGGCGAAGGTTCTCTAATGTCGAATATTCTTGCATTTGCTGAGTCGCGCGGTGGTGAGCTGCGTCGTGCTGGACTCGAGGCTGTTGCCGCGGCGCGTGTGATTGCTGACGCGAAGGGCGGGGAAGTCCACGCGATGATCTTCGGCGCCTCGGGCATGGCTGCGCACGCCGCCTCGCTCGGCGCGCACGGCGCTGATGTGGTGTTTGTGGTGGAGCACGCCGCGTTCACGCACAACAATCCAGAAGCGGTGAGCGCCACGCTCGCCGAGAAGATCAAGTCCGGCTACACGGGTTTTGTGTGCACCGCGAGCGCGTCGGGTAAGGACATCGCGCCGCGCGTAGCTGCCAAGCTTGGTGTGCCGCTGGCGTCCGATGTCACGACACTCAGCGTGAGTGGCAACGGCATCACGGCCACGCACCCAGGCTACACGGGCAAGGTGATTCAGACTGTGACGCTCACGGCGTCACCGGCGGTCGTGAGCGTGCGTCCGGGTGCCTTCCTCCCCAAGGAGAACGCGAAGGCGGGCAGCGTGCAGCCGCTCGCTCCGAGTGGCGATCCTAGCGCATCGCGCGTGAAGGTCACCGAGACGGCCGTTGGTAACACGGCCAAGCTCGACCTCGGTGAGGCACCCGTCATCATTTCCGGTGGCCGTGGTCTCAAGGAAGCGGCCAACTTCAAGCTTGTTGAAGATCTCGCGGCGGCATTTGGCAACGCGGCGGTTGGTGCCACGCGCGCGGTGACTGACGACGGCTGGCGTCCGCACTCGGATCAGATCGGTCAGACGGGCCGGCTCGTCTCGCCGGATTTGTATGTGGCCTGCGGCATCTCTGGCGCGATTCAGCACTTGGCCGGCATGCGCACGTCCAAGACCATCGTGGCAATCAACAAGGACAAGGACGCGCCAATCTTCAAGTTGGCGGACTATGGGATTGTCGGCGATGTGCTGACGATTCTCCCAGTGCTTACCGAGGCTGTGAAGAAAGCGAAGGCCTAGCTGCCGGAGGCGGCGTGACGTGTCAGCCTCGCAGAGGGAAGACGTTTGCGGCGCAGGCAGATTATCTGCTTGCGCCGCACGTGCTTCAGGGCACTCATTCCGCGTTCCAAGACACGGAGTGTCGCACCACTTGGTCCTGAGGCTGGGAGAGCCCGTGGTGCCCACCCCTACTCGGAAGTAGCTTTTTCAACATGCCCCCAGTCAACGGCTTCTTCCTCGCAGTCCTCGTCCTCTCGTTGGGCTACTTCAGCTACAACGTCCAGCGCCTTATCGGCTACCTCCGCCTCGGCCGCCTCGACGATGTCCGCTGGAATGCGATCCCGGCCCGCGTCGGTAACTTCCTGCGCATCGGCATCTTCCAAGAGAAGATCTTCCGCGACTCCGTCGCCGGACCGATGCATGCCCTAATCTTCTGGGGCTTCGTCATCCTCGGCGCCAGCACCACAGAGATGCTCATCGCGGGCGTTTTGCCGGCGTTCGGATATGAGCACTTCCTCCCAGAGCCAGTGTATCGGCTGTACGTGCTGAGCCAAGAAGGCTTCGCTGCCGTCGTGTTAGCGATGATCGGCATGGCCCTCTGGCGCCGCCTCACCAAGCGCGTGCCGCGCCTTCAAGGTGCCGAGACACACCCGAACGATCCGCTGCTCATCCTCACGTGGATCGGCGCGCTGATGGTCACGATGTTCCTCTCCGAGGCCTTCCACTTTATCTCCTCGCCAGACGAACTCGCCTCGGCTTTCCCTATTTCGTATCCGCTGGGCAAGATGATGCTGATGGTGGGCTTCCAAGAGGGAATGCCTGGGCCGCTGTTCATGCACAATCTTTTCTGGTGGACGCACGCCCTGCTCGTGCTCGGCTTCCTGAACTACCTGCCCTTCTCCAAGCATCTGCACGTCGTTGCCTCGCTGCCCAACACCTTCCTGTCCAACACCAGTGGCCCGGGCCCGGTGGGCGCCATGCGCCCGCTGGACTTCGAAGGCCGAGACGCCGAGCAGTTTGGTGCCTCGGACGTGGAGCACCTGAGTTGGAAGTCGTTGCTCGACGGCTTCGCCTGCACAGAGTGCGGTCGCTGCACGAGCGTCTGCCCCGCGAACATCACGGGCAAGCTCCTCAGCCCGCGCAAAATCATGATCAACGTGCGCGAACGGCTCGAAGAGCGCTTGCCTTGGATGGAGCCGGGCAAGGACGGCGGATTCGCGACGCTGCGCGCCGACGCACCTGCTGGGCTCGCCGAGAAGACGCTGCTCGGCGGCTACATCACGGACGAAGAACTCTGGGCCTGTACGTCCTGCCGCGCCTGTGTCTATGAGTGCCCGGTGAGCATTGACCAGCTCAGCGTCATCAATGAGTTGCGTCGCAACTTGGTGCTGAGCGAGTCGCGCTTCCCCGAAGAGATGATGCCGGCCTTCGAAGCCATGGAAACCAGCGGCTCGCCTTGGTCCTTCGATCCGGGCGATCGCGGCAAGTGGGCCGATGGCATGGAGATCCCCACGATGGCCGAGATGGCTCAGCGTGGCGAGACGGCCGAGGTACTGTACTGGGTCGGCTGCATGGGCTCCTTCGATGACCGTGCCAAGAAGACCACCGTGGCCTTCGCGCAGATCATGCAGGCCGCCGGCGTGAAGTTTGCCATCCTCGGACAAGAGGAGAAGTGCAATGGCGATCCGGCGCGTCGCATGGGCAACGAGTACCTCTACCAGATGCTCGCCAAGGACAACGTCGAAACGCTCGCGAAGTACGGCGTGAAGACCGTGGTCACGGCCTGCCCGCATTGCTTCCATCAGTTGGGTAGCGAGTATCCGCAGTTCGGTGGCGAGTACGATGTCATCCATCACTCGACGTACATCGAGCACCTGATGGCCGAGGGCCGTGTGCCGATTCGCCAAGACCTGCACGCACCGGTGCGCACGTTCACGTATCACGACTCCTGCTACTTGGGCCGCTACAACGACGTGTACGACGCGCCGCGCGAGACGCTCAAGCGCGCGTTGCCGGTGGTGAACCTTGTCGAGATGCCACGCAACAAGGATAAGGGTCTCTGCTGCGGCGCCGGCGGCGGTCGTATGTGGATGGAAGAGACGGTCGGCAAGCGCATCAACGTGGAGCGCGCAGAAGAGGCGCTGGCCACCAAGGCCGATGCTGTCGCGGTCGCCTGCCCATTCTGCATGACGATGATGTCCGACGGCGTGAAGGGGCAGGGCTCTGAAGTCCCGGTGTACGACATTGCCGAGGTCGTGGCGCAGCAGTTGGCCTGATGAACGTGGAAGAGAAGCCCTCGCTCATCGAGTTGCCGCCCGATCATCCCAATCTGCCGGTGAAGCCACCGCTGATATTCGTGGCGACGATTTTGTTTGGCTTGCTGGTGGACTGGTTCAAACCGATGCCGGCTCGCCCCGACCGTTGGGGCGGCTTGGGCATCATCTTTTGCGCCTTGGCCCTAGCGCTCGTGGCCTGGGCTTGGCTCGTACTGAAGCGCCGACGCACTGATGTGCGTCCGTGGAAGCCCACAACGGCGATCGTGGCCGATGGGCCGTATGGGCTGACGCGGAATCCCATCTACCTAGGCTTTGCGCTGTTTCAGGTAGGTCTTGGGCTGTGGAGCGACAAGCTCGCCGTGCTCTTGATGACCGTCGTCGGCATCGCCATCACCAACAACGTGATCATTGCGCGCGAGGAGTCGTACCTGTTCCGCAAGTTTGGCGCGGAGTACGAGGGTTATCTCGCTCAGGTACGGCGTTGGCTATAGCCGCGCGCACCTGATGCCCCAGCACTAGCGTCCTGTGGGGCAGGCCACGCGAGCGTAAGGGAAATCGATGCCGCGCTGCTGTCCGTCCATCGGTCCCTCAATGCGTGCGAGCAAAGAGTCGCTACCCCTGCGGCGGTACATCACGCGTTGGGGAAAGTCATTCGCCGCGTTCTCAAACACCAGCAGCGTGTCCGACACCACGGTAGCGGGGAAGCTCGTCGGGGCCTGCTGCGACGGAGTCACCTGATACGCGAGGCCGGCAGCGCTTGGGCCGAGCAGGACGAACTCCCAGTCCCGCAACGCGTTGTTGATGACCGTGCGGCTCATACCGAGCATCGCGCCTCCTGATGGCGCCAGCCAATGCTCCTCCGTGACGCGTGGTCCCGCCCGCATCTCCCAGCAGCCGGCCATCCAGCTGGCTCGAGAGACGTCATGCGGCGGCGCAGGATTCTGCGCCGTAGCTGCACCCGCGGAGGAGGCGAGGGCGAGGACCGCGAGGAGCGAGTGACGCATGGGGAGCCTTTGCAAGGGAGATGGGCCGCACCGAGTCCATCGAGTGATTAGCTGCTACTTCCGTCCGTCCTTCAGCGTCTCACGGAGCGCATTCCCCGCCCGTCGCATCGCCCAAGCCGCCGCAATGACAATCACGATGGCAACGATGGTCCCAAATATCTTGTCACTCATCCGGCCCTCCATCGCAGTTCATAGATGGTGATGCTTGGCTTGGCCACACCCGGTGGCGGCTCTACGCGCCGTACGGCACGCCACTCAAGGCCGAGGCGCCCTGTTTCTTCCAAAAAGGACGTTAGCGCGATGCGACCTTGGTCCGCCAGCACAAACACGCCACCCGGCGCAAGCGTCCGCACCACGGCACCCGCCACCAGCGCGGCGTAGCGCATCTCGTAGAGCACGTCGGCCGCAAGCACCAAGGCAAACTTTCCGATCTCCGGTGGCATCGCGGTCCAGTCCACCATGCGCGTGCGAATGCTCGTGCCAAGCGTGCGCTCAGCGTTGTACGCCGCAAAGAGCAGGGCGTCGTCGTAGTAGTCCGTCGCGAGCACATCGTAGCCCACGAACTTGGCGGCGATGCTTGGCAACCCGAGTCCGCATCCGAGTTCGATTGCCGCCGGCGTCTGGCCTCGGCTGAGCGCCTCCTGTACCGCGAGACCGCCCCAGAGTTGCTCGCGCGATTCCACGAGATGCTGGCCCATCACCTCCGCAGAGGCCCAGAGATCTGCCCAGTAGGGCAAACGCTCATCGCGCACGTAGTCCGCTTCGGAGATGAGATCGTCCGCGTTTCGCGGCTTCAGCAGCGTGACCCTGAGACCCGGCAACTCCACCTCGCTTTCTGCGAGCGTGAAGCGACGCGAGATCTCTGTTGGCACAGGCAATGGAGTGGTCAAAGCGAGAAGTGTTCTGTGAGAGCCGCGTCCTCGCCCAAGAGAATGGCGTGAAGCGTGTGGCCAGCGGGAACGGTTGTGGAATCCTCGGGCACGATGAGCAAGGCGTTGGCGATGCTCATGGACGTGAGAATCCCTGACCCCTGCGGGCCAGTCAATCGTGCCGTGAGAACGCCGTTGTCGCGCGTGGAGACGACGGCGCGATAAAAATGCGTGAGTTTGGCACCGATGCTCACCGCTTCCTCGAGTAGCACCGGCACCGGCCGACGATGCAGGCGCGCGTGACCAAGCAGGCGGCGAATGGCGGGGCGTACGAAGAGTTCAAAGGTCACCATCGCGCTCACGGGGTTGCCGGGCAGGCCAATCCAGGGAATGCCCTGCACGTGTCCGAAGCCGAGCGGCGCCCCAGGCCGCATGCGCACCCGCCAGAAGTCGAGCGTGGTCCCCATAGACTCGATGGAGTTGCGGGTGTGATCGTGTTCGCCCACCGACACGCCAGCTGACGTGATGATGAGGTCGGGCTTTGCATCCAAGGCGTGCTGCAACATCGCGCGCACGGCTTCCAGCGAATCAGGCGCGTGGCCAAGTGAAATTGGAACGCCACCACTCAAGCGCACGAGCGCCTCAAGCGTGTAGCGGTTGGAACTCACAATCCGACGCCCAGCGAGCACTTCGCTAAATCCATCAAGCTCCACGAGCTCATCGCCAGAGCCAAAAATCGCCACGCGCGGACGTCGGTGTACCGCCACGCTCGCGCAGCCAATGCTGGCCAACACGCCAATCTGGGCTGCGCCAATCGCGGTGCCGGCGGGAATCGCGACTTGCCCCTTGGTGACGTCCTCGCCAGCACGACGAATGTTCTTGCCGACGTCGCGGTCCTTGAGCACGCGCACCGCGCTCGTACCGGCGTCCGTATCTTCCACGCGAATCACCGTGTCGGCGCCAGGCGGCATCGGCGCACCGGTCATGATCTGCATGGCCTCGCCGCGTGCCAAGGGAGGCGGCACCGGCGCGCCAGCCGCGATGCTACCAACAACAGGGAGCACGCGAGGCATTCCCTCGCTGGCGCTCGCCACGTCGGCACCGTGCACGGCATAACCATCCATCGCCGAGTTGTCCCAGTGGGGCAGGGTAATCGGCGACACGGCATCGGCAGCCAACACGCAGCCAAGGGCCTCTCCAAGCGCGAGTTGCTCCACGGGGAGCGGCGTAACGGCCGCGGCGATGCGCGTCGCGGCTTCGGGTACCGAGAGCATCAGCGGCGGACGAGTGTCATCGCGGCCAAGTGCGAGAGCATGGCGTCTTGCACGCGCTCCACCTCGCGCGTTGGCACGGCCTGATTGTTGGCCAACATGGAGAAGAGCAACGTGTGGCCGTCTGCGGTGGTGACGTAGCCCGAGAGCGAACGCACGCGATCGAGCGTTCCGGTCTTGGCTCGCACGTTCCCAGCAGCGGGTGTGCCGCGCATGCGCTCGCGAATCGTACCATCCACGCCGCCGATGGGCAGCGCCTGGTACCACGCATCAAATGAGGGACTCGCGCGCATTAGGTCGAGAATGCGCACCACGGCCTGCGGAGAAATGAAGTTGCGTCGCGAAAGGCCCGACCCGTCTCTGATGGCGGCTTGCGACGAATCAATGCCCCAAGCCGCGAGCTGCCGTTTCACCACCATCCGTCCGCTGTCCGCAGTGCCTGATCCACCCTTCACGCGTCCCAATGTGCGCAACAGCAACTCGCCAATTTGGTTTTGCGAGGGCTTCTGAAACGCCGGAAGCATGGCCGAAAGCGGCGGCGACCTGCGTGACGCGAGCAGGATGAGCCCGGTGGTGTCGGCCACCGAATCAATGGCCACGCCACCGCTCACCGTGATGCCCCGCGCGCGTAGTGCTTCGGCGAAGGCATCGAGGAACGCGGTGTTGGGATTCCGGAGCGCGACGTTAATGGTGATGGAGTCGTTGCTGCGCACGGCGCCTTCGAGGTGCAGCACGGGACGCGCGCCACGCATGTCGAATCGGTGCGAGACGCCGCGGCGCAGCGAGCAGCACCCGATGGTGGTCACTGCCACACGTCCGAGCACAGGCACCGTCGTCGCCGGTTCGCGGCGCACCGTCACCGGCGCGCCGGGCCGTGAGCCACCAAGAATGGTGATGCGCGCGAAGCCTTCGTTGAAGGTGAGTTCGTCCACCGCGCCAGCATAGCCTTCATCAAGGTCATCCCACGCCCAGCCAGCGCCGATGGTGTCACCTGGGAAGCTGTTGGACCCCGAGACGAGGCGTCCGCTCACGCGGCGCACTCCACGCGCGTGCAACGAGTCGGCGAGTTCTAGCAGCGGCGCCATCGCTGAGCCGCTGAGCGAATCGCTGAAGGAGGGGTCGCCCTCGCCAATCACTACGAGGTTGCCCGTGATGACGCCGGCTCGCGGCACCCGCCCGAGCACGCGCGTGGTGTAGCGATAGTCAGGGCCAAGTTGCGTCAGGGCCACGGCTGCCGTGACGAGTTTGGTGTTGGATGCGGGCACGAACAGCTTCTCAGCGTTCAGCGAGTAGAGCGTGTCGCCGCGGACTGGATCAACAATGAGCACGCCCCAATGCATGGAGCGGAACATCGGGTCGCTGAGCAAGGAATCTGCAAGATTCGTCAGCGGCGAGCGGAGGCGCGGCTCTGGCGGTGCCGTGAGGATGTCGGTGGTTTCCGTGATGATGACCGGCGCGAACACTGCGGTATCGGTTTGCGGCGGTGCGTTCTCCGTGATGATGCGCGGGCTGAAGACGGCGGAGTCGGCAGGCGTTGGCGTCACATTCCGGCCGGCAGCGCCGGAACAGGCCTGCGTCGCCGACGCAAGTAGCAGCCCGCTGGCCGCTGCGATCAAGCTTCTCCTCATTTCATCACCTCAGTCTCCACCCACGTCGCGAGATAATCCAGCCACTGGGAATTGTTCAAATCAAACAGCCGCCCGCTGAATCCAGACGGCGGCGCATCAGTCAACATCGCCTTCCACGCATCCGCATGTGGCGCGTCCGCTGGCCACAGGGCCGTCGCGTGCGCCGCGATGCGATGAATCTCCACCTTCGGCATCGGGTGCGCCTTGAAGCCCTCGCAGAGCACGATGTCCGCGTCCGCGAGATGCTCGGCCACGATGTCCTCTGGCGTTCGCTCCTGAGCCCAGCGTTCCACCAGCGCGAATTTGTCCGGCGACAACATCGCCACGCGCTCGGCACCACCTTCGTGATAGTGCCGGTAGGTGTCCGTGCTAGCAGGATCAAGATTGAACGTGTGCGTGCCGTGCTTGAGCGTCATCACCCGGTGACCACGCCGCGCGAGCTCCGCGCACAAGCGCACCACCAGCGTCGTCTTACCCGCGTGCTTACGGCCAACAATCCCCAACATCGGAGGCAAAGCATCAGCGGCCCGCTCAGGCATGTGTGACTCGAGCGGCTGCGGCAAGATCATCCGGTGTGTTCACGTTGGAAAACAACCGAGCGGGAGCACCGAAGTCTTCAACGCGCGCAAGCGAGAGACGCTGCACGCGCACCTGATCGTGGAATCCAATCACGCGTAAGTCTCCCGCATCGAGCGTGTTCTCCACAGCGGGAAGGCAGCGCCGTGAGTACCAGGCGCAGAGCGGCTCCACGCCGCGGCGAGAGCCATCGCTCTCGGGGATCACGAGGTCTGGTGATTCGATGAATGACAGGGCGTGATGGCTTTCGTCCTTGCCGCCTTCTCCAATACGTCGCAATTCACCCAGCAGCGCTGCAGACACAAAGGGCATATCCCAGGCCACAAGGACAATGTCAGTGGCCGCATGCGTGAGTGCGGCGTGCAAACCACCAAGCGCGCCCAACCCCGCTCGCACATCTGAGGCCGTGCGCACGCCCGCGAGCCATGCAGACGCCTCGGGCACATTAGCAATCAACAGGAGACTATCCGTGACTTCGCCAAGGGGCTTTGCCACGCGATCAATAATGCGCCGCCCGTCCACACGCTCGAGCCCCTTGGGCAACCCGCCAAAGCGAGACGCCGCGCCGCCAGCGAGAATCACGCCCGTGCAGCTCACGGCTTCCACACCTGCGGAGTCCCAGACACCGCGCGGCCGATCAAGACCATCCCTGCCGCCTTCGCGATGTCCACGGCAATCGAACTCGGTACGCTCGGCGTGGCCACCACGCTGATGCGCGCTCGCGCCGCCTTGAACGCAAGTTCCCCGGAGATGCGACCCGTCACCAGCAAGATGAGATCATCGGGGCGCTCACCTGCCAGCAAGCGCGCACCCAAGACTTTATCTACCGCGTTGTGCCGACCGATGTCCTCCGCGTGCACCAATAGCGTCTGCCCATCCGTCAGCGCGGCCGCGTGGATGCCACCCGTGTCCTTATAGCGCTCACCGCGCGCGAAGAGCTCCTTAAAGAGCACGCGCGTGTGCGCGAGATCGGGAATACTGGGGAGTTCCTTGCGACGCGGCACATTGGAGAGCGAGCCCAGGATGGTCGTGACCGCACCGCAGCCCGACGCGAGGACGCGCCTTCGCTCCTGACCCTCGACGGTTTGATAGCGCTCCTCAGGCACCGTCACCCAAAAGCCCGGTTCCTTGGCGCAAGGCCGCATGCTGAGCAAATCGCTCCTGGCGTCTATGTAGCCCTCGCCAAAACACCAGCCCACCACGAGCTCCGGGAGTTGCTCCGGCGTACACATCCAGGTGACAGCCGGCTCGCCGTTGACTTCAAGCCAGACGGGGACCTCGTCCACCGCGTCGAGGCGGGAGGTGCCCTCCGGCGCGTCCATCATCCCGGTTCGATTTCGGCCCAGAGGCCGGGCTCTTCTGCCACGCGCACGCGTAGCACCCTCGTGGCCTCGCCCAGTGCCTGCTGCACACGCCGGGCAATCCACCACGCGAGATTCTCGCTCGTGGGAATCTCCTTGCCCTCGGCGAACTCTGGAACGTCGAGTACGAGGTTGCGATGGTCGAGGCGTTCAAACACTTCCGTGCGCAGCGCGGCATCGAGCGCGCCGAGATCCGCGCAGAAGCCTGTGATGGGGTCAATCTCACCGCCCACCGTCACCTCCACGCTGTAGGTGTGGCCGTGCCAATTGGGATGCGCACAGGCGCCAAACACCGCAGCGTTGCGTACGTCATCCCATTCCGGGCGGCGATAGCGATGCGCCGCCGAGAAGCCGATGCGCCGCGTTAGCGTGGCGCGCACCTGCTTAGCGACCCCAGATTCGCGCGATGCCAAATGACAGCATCGTCTGCGGTGCCCACGGGTTCGCGCGGCCGTCACCGATCACGGATTCGTCGGTGGCACTGCCATCACCGCGGTAGGTGCCGGGATAATTGAGCCGGTAATTGAGCCGCGTGATGTCGGCCCGCCACTCCCAGTCCTTGCCCGTCACGCCACGGATGTTGAGTCCGTAGGAGAAGGCGAACTTGGGACCGAAGCGATACTGTCCGATGTCGTAGTCGGGATTCAGTGAGCCAATGACGCCGATGTTCGTGAACACGCGCGGTGCGATGCCACGCCAGGCCTTATCGCCCGTGAGCGAGGCCGCGAGGCCGGTCTCGAAGAAGAACAACGGTTCGGATCGCGTGCCGAAGTCGCGCTGCGGACCCGTGAACAGTGGGTCGAGCACGTTGCGCTCGGCGAGCGGCGCGAGGCCGACGCGCGAGGTCAGAAAAAACGCACTCGGAAAATCGTAGTCGTACTCGAGCGCGAGGAGCAGGCTGCCCTTGGGCCCCACACCCGCTGGATCGTCCACGCTCGACAGGTAGCCGAGGTATCCCGTGAAGATGTGACGCCCGGTAGCGTCCGTGAACGGACTCTGCTCCGGCAGGTGACCCACCACCTGTGCCGAGAGCGGCGCCGTGATGGCAAGAAGCAGGATGACGAAGATGCTACGCAGGCGAACGCTCACGCGGTGACTCCAATAAGGCGCAGGTCGCGGCCCGTCATTTCCGACGGCCGCTCGACGCCGAGCAGGGAAAGCACGGTGGGGCCCACATCGCAGAGCGCACCGCCGCTGCGCAGGGCCACCGACTCTCCATCCTCGACGAGGAGGAAGGGAACAGGGTTCGTGGTGTGCGCCGTGTGCGGGCCACCAGTCTGGGGATCAATCATCATTTCGCAATTGCCGTGGTCTGCCGTGATGAGGAGGCGCGCCCCGGACTTCTCCGCCGACGCAACGACGCGCGCCAACTGCTCGTCCACCACTTCGCAGGCGCGGATGGTGGCGGCCATGTTCCCGCTGTGGCCGACCATATCGCCGTTGGCGTAGTTGCAGAGCGTGAAGTGATGCGACTTCGCCTCAATGGACTTGCACAGCACGTCCGTGATACCCGGCGCGCTCATTTCTGGCATCAAATCGTAGGTCACCACCTTCTGGCTCGGCACCAGCAAACGCTCTTCACCGCGGTATGGCACTTCGTTGCCGCCGTTAAAAAAGTACGTCACGTGCGGATACTTCTCGGTTTCCGCCGTGCGCAGCGTCGTCATACCCGCCTCGTCCAGCACTTCGGCCACGATCTTCGCCATCGAGAATGGCTCAAAGGCCACCGGCAATCCGAAGGTCTGGTCATACTGCGTCATCGTGGCCACATGCAGGCGGGGCCGATCGCGTACGTCGAAGCCGTCAAAACCGGAGATTGCCAGCGCGCGGGTCATCTGCCGCATGCGGTCCGATCGGAAATTCCACGCGATGAGGGAATCACCATCGCGCATCGGCGCCACGGGTTGTCCATCCCGCATCACCACCGCCGGCTCCATGAATTCATCCGTGACGTTGCGCTCGTAATTGCCTTGGATGAAGGCCAGTGGATCTGATGTGGCTGGGCCCGTGCCGCGAACCGCCGCGTTGAAGCACTTCTCCGTGCGCGTCCAGCGCTGATCGCGATCCATCCCGAAGTAGCGCCCGCCAATGCTCGCGATCTCGGCGCGGCCCCGCGTCTTCTCGAGGAGCGCGCGCACATAGCCCAGCGCCGACTTCGGGAGCGTATCGCGTCCATCAAGCATGAGGTGCAGGGCCACCCGCGGCACTTGCTCGCGCACGGCCAGTTCCACGAGGGCAAGCAGGTGCTCGTCGTGACCGTGCACGCCGCCATCGCCCACAAGGCCCAGCAGATGCAGGGTGTTGTCGGTTCCGCGTAGCCGCGCGCAGGCGGAGCGCAGGGCCTCATTGCGGTACCAGGTCCCGCTCTTGATGGACTCGGCGATGCGCACCAAGTCCTGCATGACCACGCGTCCGGCGCCGAGATTGAGATGGCCCACCTCGGAGTTGCCCATCTGCCCCTCGGGGAGGCCGACCGCGAGGCCGCTGGCCGAGAGCAGCGTGCGCGGCGCACGCGCCCAGAGGCGGTCCCACGTTGGGGTGCTCGCCAGCCGGACTGCGTTGCCTTCAAGGGACTCACGATAACCCCACCCGTCGAGTACGACGAGCACAACGGGGCGATCAACCCGGGAACTCATACTTGGCCGCTGCCTATGAGGGGTAATAACTTCTATCTCAGCGTCGCGCGTGGAGACGGCACAACCGCTCGCGCAATCTATTCTCGCACACGCCCCCCATCCAGCGATGCGCCTCCTGCGCCGCCTTTTCGTTCTGCTCGTCTCGACCGCTCTCCCGCTCGCGGGTCAGCAGGGTCGCATCACCGCCGACACCGACGTGCGCGCCTCGCCGGGCGGCAGCGTCGTGGCGCAACTGCGCTCCGGCACCACCTGGACCACTGGGCGCACCCGTGAAGGATTCACCTCCGTGGTGATTACCGCCTGGGTGGACAACTCCCGATTTGGCGCGGCGCGGGACTCCTTTCCGGCTACAATCGGAGGCACGCAGACCCTGCGAATTCGCGAGACGCCGTCCCTCCAGGGGCGGATTCTTGGCAGCTTCCGCGCGGGCGCGGGGCTTCGCGTCATCGAAACCCGCGAAACGTGGGCTCGGGTTCGCCGAGAGGTTTGGGTCCCGAGCTCGGCCATTGCCGTGACGGTCGCCGCGTCCGGTGCGGCCACGTCCACACCCAACCGTTCGGCAAATCCCCCATCGAGCCGACCGGCCACGGCACCCGCAACTGCGCCGGCTCAACGGCCGCAAGCGGCGGCGCGTCCCCCGGTTCAGTCTCCATCAGCCCCTGTGGCGCCAAGCGCCGCGACAGAGACCTCCAGTCGTGGGCAAGCGGCCGGCTCGCTACAAGCGCAAAGCGCAGTCCCGCTGCATAGGGGAATTGGCGGGACGAACATTGGCACCCTGTCCGCCGGCGCTGTGGTGTCTCCTCTGGCGCGTGAGCGCGGATGGGTGAAGGTGCAGGTCGAGGCCTGGGTGCCCGAGTCCTTGTTCGTTCCGGCCGACTCGGGCTACGGAGCCAACCTGACCGCAGCGGATCTTCGGGCTGCCCCAGACGCTCACAAAGGAAAGGTCGTACGCTGGGAAGTTCAGGTCATAGGAATGCAGCTGGCCGATCCGCTTCGCCGCGACATGGCCGTGGACGAGCCGTTTCTATTGACCATGGGTCCAGCTGGCGAGAACGCGACGGTGTATGTGACTGTCCCACAAGGTCTTATCTCGCAATCGCGAGCGATTTCTCCACTCACACATATAATCCTGACCGCTCGGGTAAGAACGGGACGATCAAATCCGACTGGCGCGCCAATCCTTGAGTTGATTTCGTTCGTAAAGAAGTAGTAACTGACCGAAAGGTTAGTATAGGATCTCGTGCTAGGTGTATAGTTCTCGCACTCCCGCCGAGTGTCGGGGCAAGTGTACTTTTATCGGGATGCGTCGCCCGAGAGCACTCGCTCTATTTCTATTGCTCGCCCTTGCTGCGGCTGGGGGATCGGTATCCCCGACCCTCGCTAGCGAGCGCAGCCCCGCGGCGGACACGGTTCTGACCATCCCGGATTCTCTTCGGGGACGGAGCGGCGAGCTGAGGGTGGCGATCCTTCTCGCGCCGGCCGACAGCGAGGCGGTAGCGGCGGGTGGGTCGCCGTTACCAGCCGTTTGGAGCATCCCCGACTCAAGCACGAAGTCGCTGTTCCACTTTATTTCACTCCTGCCCTTCTCAGAGAAGCACAACGGGCGGGTCGGGACATTCCGAGTCGGACGCTGGCCGGCTGAGCGCCACGCGCCGCTGTCGCCCTTGTACCGATTGCCCGTCGGCTTCATCGAAGTCACGCCCGAAATTCAGTCGCTGGCCATTTCCGCGCACTTCAGCCTGGGTGAGTTTCTGTCGGAGCGTAGCCAGCGAGAGGTTTGGCCCAAGCCGTTGGTGCTCGACCTGAGATTAGTGGATAAGCTGGAACTCATCATTCAAGCGTTGGCGGACTCGGGATTCGCCGCCCCGCGACTCAAGGTGATGTCTGCGTTCCGCTCTCCTTCCGTGACGCTCGCCAATGCGCGCACTGCCCGGGCTCCGGAATCACGGCACCAGTATGGCGACGCCGCGGACATTGTGGTGGACGCCAATCGTGACGGCCGCATGGACGACCTGACGCGCGACGGGCGGGTGGATATTGCCGACGCCCGGTACCTCGTGCGAATTGTGCTCGCCGTCGAGGCGGCCCACCCAGAACTCGTGGGCGGCATTGGCGTGTATCGGAGCACCGGGCTCGCGGGCCCCTTCGTGCACGTGGACGCCCGAGGCGAGCGCGCCCGCTGGGGACTGCAGTAGCTTCAAGGCATGCACGAGATTCTGCGCGACCGTATCCTGCGCCGCCTTGAGGCGCTCCCCGAAGACCGGCTGTATCAGGTGCTCGACTACGTCGAGTTCCTTGAGTCCAAGTACGCGCAGCGTCAGGCGCCCGCGCCGAACGTCTTGCAGCGTTTTGCGGAGGGTGTGGAAGACACCCTGCGCGCCGGTAACCTCTCGGCGTCTACCGTGGCAGAGGCGATGGGCTTCATGAGCAAGGCGATGGGCGTGTTGAGCGGAGTGGCAGCTGCCGGTGCCTCCGTGGCGAGCGACATCGTCGGCACGGCGAGTGCCAAGCCCGCGGGGCCCAGCACCAGCCCGCCTGCGCCGACCCCGCCGCCCGCACCAGGTTCCGAGCCCGAGCAACCCTAAAGCAACCCTAGCAAGCCACTTCAATCGCTGCGGTCTTTGGCTGGAAATTGCCCTACCCGCACGATTAGCTTGAGAGATGGGACACCTGTCTGACCGCATCCGTACCGAACCAGCGCTGACCTTCGACGACGTTCTGCTCGTCCCGCGCCATTCGCTCGTCCATCCAAAGGACGTCACCACCGGCACGCGCTTCACGCGCGGCATCACGCTCCAAGTGCCGCTCGTTTCTGCGGCGATGGATACCGTGACCGAATCCGAGATGGCCATCGCCATGGCCCGCGCCGGTGGCATCGGCGTGCTTCATAAAAATATGGCGATTGATCGGCAGGCCGCCGAAGTGGACCGCGTGAAGCGGTCAGAGAGCGGCATGATTCGCAATCCCATCACCCTACAGCCCTCGGCGACGCTGCGTGAAGCTGTCGGTTTGATGGCGCGCTTTCACATCAGTGGCGTTCCCGTCGTAGACGCGGACGGCAAGCTCGTTGGCATCATCACTAACCGCGACCTGCAGTTTGAGCGTCAGCTCGACCGCCCGCTCGCGGACGCCATGACCAAAGAGGGTCTGATCACCGCCGCGCACGGCACCTCGCTGGACGAAGCCGAGCAGATTATGGGCAAGCATCGCATTGAGAAGCTGCCGGTGGTGGAAAAGGACGGGCGATTGATTGGTCTCATTACGGTGAAGGACATCCACAAGCGTCGGCAGTATCCGAACGCGGCCAAGGATGGCGAAGGTCGGCTCCTCGTGGCCGCGGCGATTGGCGCCGGCGGCGACTATCTGGCCCGCGCCAAGGCGCTCATTGATGCGGGCGTGGACGCCCTCATTGTTGACACCGCGCATGGGCACTCACAGGGCGTACTCGACGCCACCGCCAAGGTGCGCGAGGCCTTCCCGCAGGTGCAGTTGATTGCTGGCAACATCGCCACCGAAGCGGCGGCGCGCGCTCTTGTGGAACGTGGCGTGGATGCCATCAAGGTCGGCGTTGGCCCGGGCTCCATCTGCACCACGCGTGTGGTCACCGGCATCGGCGTGCCGCAACTCACGGCCGTGATGGACGCCGTGCGCGGCGCCGGCGACATCCCCGTCATTGCTGACGGCGGCATCAAGTACTCTGGCGACATCGTGAAGGCCATCGCCGCTGGTGCCACGACGGTGATGATGGGCTCCATGCTCGCCGGCACCGAGGAGTCGCCGGGCGAGAGCATTCTCGCCGAAGGCCGCCGCTTTAAGATGATTCGCGGCATGGGCTCACTCTCGGCCATGCAGGACGGGAGCGCGGATCGCTACTTCCAAGACGGCGAGATGTCGGCCAAGAAGTTCGTGCCTGAGGGTATCGAAGGCCGCGTGCCCTACAAGGGGCCGGTTGGCGAAGTGCTCTACCAGATGGTCGGCGGCCTGCGCAGTGGCATGGGGTACGCGGGATGCCGAACCATCGACGAACTCCGAACACAAGCGGAGTTTGTGCGTATCACTCCTGCGGGCCTGCGCGAGTCGCATCCGCACGACGTTACGATCACGCGCGAAGCGCCTAACTACTCGGTATAACCATGGGACTATGGACCACCAAACCCCTCTCAATCCTGATGCAGGAAGCGAGCGGGGAGGGCGAGAACACGCTCAAGCGCTCGCTCACGGCGACGAACCTCACGTTGCTGGGTATCGGTGCCATCATCGGCGCGGGCATCTTCGTGTTGACGGGTACGGCGGCCGCACAGCACGCGGGCCCCGCCATTGTCATCTCGTTCCTCATTGCCGGACTCGGCTGCGCGTTCGCGGGGCTCTGCTATGCGGAGTTCGCGTCGATGATTCCGATTGCCGGCTCTGCGTACACCTATGGCTACGCGACGCTCGGTGAGCTCCTCGCCTGGATTATCGGCTGGGACCTCATCCTCGAATACCTGTTCGCGGCGTCCACCGTGGCGGTGGGCTGGTCTGGCTACTTCACGCAGTTCTTGCGCGACCTCGGCTTGAACTTGCCGACGTCCTTGACCACGGCGCCGTTCACGCTCGAAGGCACGCACACCATCGTACGCACTGGCGCGATCGTGAACTTGCCCGCCGTGCTGCTGGTGATTGCGATGACCGTGCTGCTGGTGGTGGGCATCAGGGAATCAGCCAAGCTCAACAACGCCATCGTGTTTGTGAAGGTTGGCATCGTGCTGCTCGTGATTGGCTTTGGCTTCTTCTACGTGGATGCGGCCAACTGGAGCCCCTTCATTCCGCAGCAACTCACCGACGACGCGGGCAACCTGCTCGACGGAAAGTTTGGATGGAGCGGCATCTTCGCCGGTGCGGGCGTGATCTTCTTTGCCTACATCGGATTTGATGCGGTCTCGACGGCGGCGCAAGAAGCGAAGAATCCGCAGCGCGATCTGCCCATTGGCATTCTCGCGTCGCTCGCCGTGTGCACCGTGCTCTACATCCTGATGGCGCTCGTGATGACCGGTATGGTGCCCTACCCGCAACTCGATGTGGCGGAACCCGTCTATGTGGCGCTCGACGCGGCCGGTCCTTCGCTGGCCTGGCTCAAGTATCTCACGAACATCGGTGCCATCGCGGGGCTTGCCTCGGTGGTGCTCGTGATGCTCATGGGCCAGCCGCGCATCTTCTACGCGATGTCCCGCGATGGCTTGCTGCCGCCCATTTTTGGCAAGGTGCATCCCAAGTTCAAGACGCCCTGGCTCGCGACGATTATCACCGGCGCGTTCGCTGCGTTCTTCGCCGGCCTCTTTCCGATTGGCATTCTTGGGCACCTGGTGTCCATCGGCACCCTGTTCGCCTTCATGATCGTCTGCGCGGGCATCTTGGTGCTGCGCTACAAGCGTCCTGAGCTCAAGCGTCCGTTCCGCACGCCGCTCGTGCCGTTCGTGCCGATTGGCGGTCTCGTGGTCTGTGGTTACCTCATGTACTCGCTGCCGAAGGACACCTGGTATCGCCTGGCCATCTGGATGGGCATTGGCCTCGTGATTTACTTCGCCTACGGCCGCACGCACTCCAAGCTTAAGGACGCATGACCGATCTGTTGATTGTCCCCGCCGCACGCCGAGAGGCCATCGCCCGCCTTGCGGCGGAGCTGCGGCCGGGGATGACCGTTGCACTCTCGACGCACATCAATGCCGACGGCGATGGCTGCGGATCGCAGACGGCCTTCGCGCGGCTCTTGGGCCAGATGGGTATCCGCGCGATCATTGTGAATCCCACGCCGTGGCCGGAGTTGTTTCGCTGGTTGCTTGGCGATGACGTGGAGGACCGTTCGGCGGAAGGCGCCACGGCCCTCAAGAAGACGGACCGCGTCATCGTGCTCGACATTTCTGACCTCGGCCGCCTTGGCAACTTGGCCGAGGCGGTGCGCTCGATGCCGCAGGACGCCCTTGTGATTGATCATCACCTCCCAGGCAACGAGCCGCCGGGCAAGACGATGCTCAGTGACACGGCAGCCTGCGCGACCGCCGAGCTCGTGTACGACTTTGCCAAGGAGCGCGGTCTTTCTATCACGACGGCCATCGCCAAGTCGCTGTATACCTCGCTGGTGACGGACACGGGCGGCTTCCGGTTCGGCAACACCTCGCCCCGCTGCCTGGCGGTCGCGGCCGACCTGCTCACGGCGGGTGTGGACCCGGAGCAGATGTATCAGCGTATTTATGGAAGCGTCCCGCTGGGACGCCTGCACTTGCTGCGCGATGCGCTGGAGACCCTCCAGACGGACATGTCGCACGGCATGGCTTGGGTTCGCATTGCCGCAGGCGCGCTCGAGAAGCACCAGGTCTCATCCGAGGACCTCGACGGCATATCCGAGTATCCGCGCAGCATCGCGGGAGTCCGCCTGGCGGTGATGTTTCGCGACCTAGGTCACGGCAAGGTGAAGGTGTCCTTCCGTAGCGTGGCGGGGGTGAACGTGAACACCTTGGCTCGGTCCTTTGGCGGCGGCGGGCACGCCCGGGCCTCCGGCGCCCTTCTGGCTGGGGGGGCGAGTGAGGTGGAGGAGCGGGTGCTTGGTGAGGCGCGTCACCTTCTGGAGACTGGCGCTCTGGCCGACTGAGCATCACACTGTGATGTATGACTGGCGACTGGCGCCGGTCGTCTGTATCTCAAGACCATCCAGGAGTATGCAGTGGTAGCGATTCGTGCCGACAATGTGGTCGCGAGGCGACGTGGGTTCACGCTCATCGAGTTGCTCCTCGTGATCGTGATCATTGGCGTATTGTTGGCGACCGCGTTGCCCAAAGTCGGACGGAGCATCAGCCGCGACCGGGTGAACCGGGCGGCGTTCATCGTCCAAGGCATGCTCGACGAGGCGGGGCAGATTTCCCGCCGGCAGGGCGTGCCGGTGACGGTGACCTTTGCATCTTCGGCCTTCCGCATCAACCTCAGGTCGAGCGGCGTCGCAGTGAAGTCGCGGCTGTTCGACGCGGCGAGCGATGTCGGGGCGACGCTTTCGCTCAATCCCAGCGCGGGCATCACGATTTTCCCAACTGGGCGTGCGAACGCAGCACTGACGGTGACGGTGACCGGGGGTGGCGTCACAAAAACTGTGACGCGTAGCACCGCAGGCATCATCCGGAGGCAGTGACCATGAAGCTTCGCAACGGCGTTTCGCTCATTGAAGTGATGGTGGCGCTGGTGCTCTTTGGCATGATTGCCACGGTGCACACGGTGGCCAGCCTGCGCTACGGCGTACGGCAGCGCTTGGCGGCGGTAGGCTCATCGCGCGCGGCGGCCCTCACGCAATCCATTGACATGTATTCCGCCATGCCGCGGGCCAGTATCGCCGGCACCGTGGGCTGCACGACGATTACAACTTGGCCCCAGTTCTCGCACCAGCGTTGCGTCAGTACCACGGCCGTTAGCGGCAGCGTGACGCGCGTGCGGATCATCATCGTACCCACCAACACAGCTATCAAGCCCGACACCGTGTGGATAGATCGCGTGACGTCCAACACCACCCCTCCGTTTACCTGATGCGACGCCGCGGCCTCACACTCATCGAAGTCCTCCTCGCCATCGTGCTACTCGGCATCGTTGGCGTTGGCATCACGCGCATGCTGAGCTCGCAGCTACGCTTTTTTGCGCGCGGCAGCGCGGCACGTGACGCGCGATCGGTATCGCGCAACGCGCTCAACCTGACGCGCTCCGAGTTGCGTATGGCGGAACCCGCGGGCGTGCTTGCGGCCACGCGCGACTCAGTCACGATTCGCTTGCCCTACCTTATGGGTCTCTACTGTTCCGCAAGCTCGGCGATGTTCGTGCCTACGGACTCGCTGACATTGGCCACGGCACAGTATGGCGGCTACGCATGGCGCGACACCACAGCGAACTCGGCGTACACCTACGTCACTGGCACATCCGCGTTGTCGGTCGGCGCCGACGCGCTCTGCACGGGCGTGGGCCTTGCCAAGATTCCCGGTGGGACCATTTACACGGTGGTGCCGGCCATGGGTGCGCTGGCACCCTCGGCGCCGTTCTTCATCTGGCAGACGGTCACATACAAGTTCGCGACCTCCACGTTGGTGCCGGGCCGCCGCGCGCTGTGGCGCCAAGCGGGGTCGGCGGCGGCCGAAGAAGTGGCAGTGCCCCTGGATACAGCCTCGCGATTCAACTTTTACACCACGGGCACGGCCTCGTCCACGACGGTGCCCTCGCCGCTCAATACGATGCGCGGCCTAGAGATCTTGATTTACGGCGAAAGTGAGCGGACTTCGCCTGGGAGAACTGCGCCTGAGGAATCACTCCAGCGCGTCTCCATCTTCTTCCGCAACGCGGTGCAGTGATTATGACAAACAGGCTCGTAAAATCCCGCGGAGGGTTCGCTCTCCCCGTCGTCATCCTCGCAATGTTCCTCTTGGTCGGTGCATTGGCGTCTGGCTTCGCGATGGTGCGCAGCGAGCGAGCGGCCGACGATGCCGTGTTGCAGCAGCAGGCGGCGCAGGCGCTGGCCGAGACGGGTTTGCAACAGGGCTTCCAGAACCGCGCGGGATTGGGCCTGGGCTCGCTCCCCACCACGAGCGATTCAGGTCGCATCACGCTGGCGGGCGGATATGCGGACGTCATTACCACGCGGTTGCGGGCGCCGGTGGGTACCACCGTTCCCGGACTGTACTACGTCCGTTCGCGGGGCGTGCGTACTCGCACGGGTAGCGCCAACGCCGGGAACGCGGTGGCGTTCTCAACGGGGTTCGGGACGTTCTCCACTATCAACCTGACGGTGCAGTCCTCGCTCACGAGCGCTAACGGCATCAACAAGTCTGGCTCTTCTGGTGAAATCTCCGGCGTTGATAATTGTGGCGCTGCCGACGGTGGCGGCAAGGCGACCTTGCCAGCCGTCGCGGTGCCACTGGTGCCGGGTTACTCTGGCTCTACGACGCCCTTGGTAGGCACCCCTAAAATCGCCTACGTCGGCGCCACGGAAACGGCCGCCGCCGCCGCCGTCCCAATTAATTGGAGCGGCATCGTTTACGATAATTTGATTACGCCGGACTTCAGCGTGACCGCGGCCGGCGTTGGATTTCCAACGCAGGCGTGGTTTGACGCCGACACCACCAGATATCCAACCATCATCGTACGCAACGGGCCGGATCCGGAGACGGTATTCGTCATCGAAGTTTTTGGACGCGGAACCCTCATCGTCTTCGGCTCGGTCTGGTTCAAAGGCAACACGGGTGGATGGGATGGAATCGTCATGGTGGGTGGTAGTCTGAGGTCCTCGGGCGGTAACCAGATCCGCGGCGCCTCGATTACAGGCCTCAATCTCAAGCTCGGCTACAACGTGGGTCAGAACGAGGTGACTGAACTCTCAGGCACCAAGAAGTTCCTCTACAACTCCTGCCTCGTCACCAAGTCGCTACAGAGCATGAGTGGCGGCGGTCTTCGCGCCTACGAGAATTCCTGGGCAAATTCCTTCCCAGCATACTGATTCCGCTTTGAGGCGGGACCCAGAGGGCCTATCCTTCAGGAACGAAGGGTAGGCCCTCTCGATTTCCCCCACATGACTGATACGCTCCAGGCACGCCTCGCCGAGGCGCTCGCCCCGATTGCCAATCCCCGCACCGGCGCCTCGCTCTACTCCACGCAGCAGGTCCGCGATATCGCGGCCACCAAGGACGGCAAGGTTCGCGTCACCCTGCTGCTTGCCGCCCAGGACGACCCCACACTCGCACGCCAAGTGCGTCAGGCGCTCGAGAGGGTGGACGGGGTCACCGAGGTCCGCGTGGACGTGAAGGACGCCACTGAGCCAACCTCAGGCGACAGCTACGCCCCCCCCGCCAAGCCGGGCCACGTGTCCAAGCCGCGCTCACTTCCCGTAATTGGGGAACCGCCCAAGGCGCAGACGCCAGCCGCGCCCCAACCCGTCACTTATCCGCAGCTCGGACGCATCATCGCCGTGAGTTCCGGCAAGGGCGGCGTCGGCAAGAGCACTGTCACCACGAACTTGGCGATTTCGCTCGCTCAGATGGGTTACCACGTGGGCCTGATGGACGCCGATATCTATGGACCGAACATCCCGCGGATGATGGGCGTGGACGAAGCGCCGCCGGTGGTAGACGACAAAATCCAGCCGCTCATGGCGCACGGCGTGAAGATCATCTCGCTGGGATTCCTCATTGAGCGCGATCAGCCGGCCATCTGGCGTGGTCCCATCGTGATGAAGATCATCACGCAGTTTTTGCGCGACGTGAACTGGGGTCGTCTCGACTTCTTGTTGGTGGATATGCCCCCAGGCACCGGCGATGCACAGCTCTCCCTGGTACAGGCAACGCAGGTGGCGGGCGCGGTGATTGTCACCACACCGCAGGAAGTCTCCGTCGGCGATGCCTTGCGTGGTGCCAAGATGTTTCAGCGCGTGGGCGTGCCCGTATTCGGCGTGGTGGAGAACATGAGCTACTTCGAGTCCCCAGAGACGGGGAAGCCGATGGCCATCTTCGGCACCGGCGGCGGCAAGCGGCTCGCGGATGAGCTCGAGGTGCCGCTACTTGGCGAAATCCCGCTCTACCCGCCGGTCCTTGAGGGCGCGGACCGAGGCTCACCAATCGTCGTGAGCGGGGCCGGTTCCACCGCGGCGAAGAAGCTCGTTGAAGTCGCCAATAAGCTTGTGGCCGCTTGTGGGATTGGTGCGCCGACTGGGTGAACTGCTATTCACCACGGAGGCACGGAGTCACGGAGACTTCAACTGCCAGAACTGCAACTGCATGTGAAGGGGGCTCGCGCCGACATTTCGGTTCGAGCCCCCTAATCATTTGCTCCAGCAGCCTCCGTGCCTCTGTGCCTCCGTGGTGAGGCCATTCAGCTCTTTGCTGAAGCCTCGGGACGCGCAGGGACCGGACGACGCGCGGTGGCGATGCCGCCAATTGGTGTGGGCGTTTGCCAGCCTCCGGCAGACGCTGCTGGCTTGCCAGACTTCCGCGTAGCCGACGCGCGCACGAGAATCACGGCGCCGAGTCCGGCGGTGGCTGCCACCCAGCTGATGCCGAAGGCTACCACGCGCACGATGAGGGCTGTGCCACCGGAGCTCTGCAGCGCGGCCGCAAGGACCCACGGCGCGAAGAGCACCACTGCGCCGGGGATGAGCGCGCGAATCAATGCGCTCCGGTCGTTGCCGACGCTGCCCTTGAACGCCGCACGTCCAATGAGAAGCGCCGCGGCCAACCACCCGAGCGTGACGAGCCCCGCGAGCGCCACCGGCGCGGCGACCAGCGCGAACGGGATCAAGAGAATTCCCACGACGGTCACGGCGAGCGCGACGACCACAAAGAGCAATACGGGCAGAAACCCAATCTCCGCGGCCACCCCCACAAAGAAGGCCTTGGAGAAACTCTGCTCGAGCAAGCGCGCCGTCTCATCGAGCTGCGGTCCGGCCAGCACGAGCGCGAGCAGGCCAACGATGAGAATCATCGCGCCCCAACCACCGGCGAGCGTGAGCGCCTCGGCGGTGCTCCGCGGTGGTTTGCTGGCTTCGGCGACGGCCACGGGGCGTGCCCCCAGCGGCCCACGCACTCGGCCGCCTTCGATGATCACGCGTCCGCGGTATGCGGCCGCAGAACCATGCACATCGCCGCCATCGCGCACGATGACGTCACCAAAAAGAGCGGCCACATTGCCGAGTACCGTGCCGCGGATGTCGGCATCGCCACGGAGCACGAGCACGGGACCGCGCACGGTGTCACCGGCGGCGACGGTGGCCGTCTCGCTCACTTTATAGAACCCGCGAAATTCCACGCCGTCTCCAGAAATGCCGAGGGCGCGCAACGCTTGGGTGGTGGAGTCATCGAGGGCGGCAGTGCTCACCTGAGCATGTGCGCCGGGAGCGCTTCCGAGTAGGAGCGCGACTGCTGCTGTGAGAAGAAGACGCATGGGCTAGCCCCGATTTGCGCGAGCCGCCGCAGCCAGCCGGCGGAAGGCGAGCACGGCGACGATTGCCGTACCGGCGAGGGCCGCTGCACCTGCGGCGACGGTCGTGCCGTCACCCAGCGCCCCTGCCATCGCGCGAGCACCGGCAGCGACGCTGCCCCACACTCCGCGACCACCCTGCTCAAGCGCCGCGCCGGCGCTCCAGCCTAGGAGATTTGCCCGAAACGCCAACCACAGTGCCGCACCAGAAATGGTCGTGGCTGTGATTCCCGCACCCACCGCTGCCAGAACCCGCATCTCAGTGCTCGCGGGCACGAGGCGCTGGGCCGATTCGGCAAGCGCTACGTACCAAGGCTCGATCACCTGAACGTTGGTCATCACGCGGTCGGCGAAGCCGTGCCGCGGGGCAAAGTGGGGAAGGGCGTCCAACTGCCCCGCGACGGCCTGCAGTTCCGCGAGTCGCGCGAGGCACTCGCTGCAGGTCTCGACATGCGCTTTTAGCGGCGCCTGGCCAAAGCCGGCGTCGCCATCGACGAGAAGGTCGAGCTCTTGGGGAAGTAAGTGACGGTGGTGCATTGGGGTCTCCTGTGGGGCTGTACGGAGGAGCGTTCTTGCTGGTTTCAAGCGGGTTCAACTGGACGGAAGACGGATGACGGATGCAAACGGCGGGCGAGAATTGGCCCAAGATTCGGTATTTGTTCGGATGCCAGGTTTTAGCTGTTCAGCATCCGTCATCCGTCCAAACCTCATTCACGTAAATGCTCCAAAGCTTCCCGTAACTGGTGTCTCGCTCTGTGGATGTACGTCTTCACCGTCCCGAGCGGCAGATCGAGCGTTGCCGCGATTTCTTCGTAGCTGCGCCCCTCTACGTGGCGGAGCATGATGCAGTTCCGGTACTCGGGGCGGAGCTGGGCGATGGCTTGCTCGATGATCTCGCCGAGTTCGCGCGAGGCCAGCTCGTCCAGAGGGGATTCGGCGCCATCCGAGAGCTCAAACCGCGAGGCTTCCACCTCGGATGCTGAGCCGGCATGGGGCGAGCCATCCATGGAGATGGTGTCCAGCTGGCGCTTGCGCAGCGCGTCGATGGCCACGTTGTTGGCGATTTTGAACAGCCAGCTCGAGAATTTGAACTCGGGCCGGTACTTGTCGAGGTTGTTCAGGACCTTAATGAAGGCGTCCTGCGAGAGATCCTCGGCGGTGGCGCTGTCCCGCACCATACGATAAATCAACGAGAAGACCGGCCGCTCGTAGCGACGGATCAACTCGCGGAACGCGCCCTCGTTGCCACGCTGCGCGACGCTGACGACGTCCGCGTCGGGGAGATTAGGGAGATCGAGGGTGGGGCGTGCCATTTAGCTGGACAGAAACTTGCCCAGCGTACTGCACTCGGGCAACTTTCATTTCTATGACGACAGCGCTCGACCACGAGGCGCGCGAGGCAGACGCCGCCGCCGAGGGCGCGTCGGTGCAGGGGAAGCGCACATATGTGCAGCGTATCTTCTCCGAAATCGCGCCACGCTATGACTTACTGAACCGCCTTCTCTCGCTGGGCATCGATCGCCGGTGGCGGAAGGTGGCCTTGCAGCGCCTCGGGTGGGCCGAGACTCCGCGCGGCATCTACCTAGATCTTTGCGCGGGCACGCTCGATGTGGGCGCGGAGCTTTCGCGGCAACTTGGCTTCGCTGGCAAGATTGTGGGTGCGGACTTCGCGCAGCCCATGCTGGCCGCTGGGGTGGGCAAGGCCTCACGAGACGTGCTGGTTCCGGTCGTGGCAGACGCCATGGCGTTGCCGCTGCGCTCCGGCTCGTTTGACGGCGCCATCGTGGCCTTCGGCATTCGCAACGTGGCTGACTTGGGTGCGGGTTTGCGCGAAGTGCACCGGGTGCTGAAGCCAGGCGCGCGCTTCGTGATTCTCGAATTTTCCACGCCACGGGTGCCGCTTGTCCGCGCCGCCTACCTGTTCTACTTCCACAATATTCTGCCGCTTGTTGGCCGGCTCATCAGCGGCCATCGTACGGCGTACACGTATTTGCCGCGCTCGGTGGCGAATTTCCCGGAGACGGAGAAGCTCGCGGCGGCCATGACCGCTGCGGGCTTTCGCGATGTTAGCTGGGAAACGCTGACCTTCGGCATTTCTGCTCTGCACGTCGGCACCAAGTAAGACTCGAACCAATTCCCCCTGCTGTGACCCAAACGCTCGATACTCTTCAGGACTTCATCGCCGCCATCGAAGCGCGCGGTGAGCTGGTCCGTGTAAAGCAACCCGTGTCGGTGCATCTCGAGATGTGCGAGATCTCGGACCGTGCGATGAAGCTGCCAGGAGGGGGCCCCGCGCTGCTCTTTGAGAAGCCGGTGCTCCGTGATGGCAGCATCTCGCAGTTCCCGGCGGCGCTCAATCTTTTTGGCTCGATGTCTCGCATGGCCTTGGCGCTGGGCGTGGAGAAGCTCGACGAGCACGGAGACCGCATCACCAAGCTGATGGACCTCAAGGTCCCCGAGGGATTCCTCGGCAAGCTGCAGTTGTTGCCACGCTTGATGGAGGTGGCGAAGTTCCCGCCTCGCATGGCTTCGGGCACTCCGGCTTGCCAAGAGATTGTGTGGCGCGGTGATGAGATTGATCTCGACAAACTGCCCGTGCTCACCACCTGGCCCGAGGACGGCGGCCCCTTCATCACGATGACGGCGGTGGTGAGCAAGGACCCCAAGCGCGGGATTCGCAACGTGGGGATGTACCGCGTGCAACAGATGGGCAAGAAGCATGTGGCCATGCACTGGCAACGTCATAAGACGGGCGCCGAGCATTGGCGTCAAATGGCCGAGAAGGGCGAGAAGATGCCGGTGTGCATTGTGGTGGGTGCAGATCCGGCATCCATGTACTCGGCGAGCGCGCCGCTCCCGCCCAACGTGGACGAGTTCATTTTTGCGGGCTTCCTGCGCAAGTCGCCGGTGAAGCTCACAAAGGCGCTGACCTGTGACCTCGAAGTACCGGCCGATGCGGAGATCGTGATTGAGGGCTACATCAATCCCTCCGAGCCGCTGGTGACGGAAGGCCCCTTTGGTGATCACACGGGCTACTACTCCGAGGCGGATCTGTATCCGCGGGTGCACGTCACCGCCGTGACTATGCGCAAGAATGCCGTGTACTGCGCGACGATCGTAGGCCGACCGCCGATGGAAGATTTTTATCTCGGTCACGCCACCGAACGCATCTTCTTACCGCTGCTCAAGCTGACGACGCCGGAAATTGTTGACTACCACATGCCGGCCGAAGGCGTGTTCCACAATCTCGTACTCGTGAGCATCAAGAAGCAGTATCCCGGACATGCGTACAAGACGATGAACGCGCTCTGGGGTGCGGGCCTGATGTCGCTCGCGAAGGTGATTGTGGTGGTGGACGAGTGGGTGGATGTGCGCAACCCACAGGAGGCATGGTGGGTGGCACTTAACAACATTGATCCCGAGCGCGACACACGCTTCACGATGGGTCCGGTGGATGTGCTCGACCACTCGAGTCGCGCGTTCACCTATGGCTCGAAGATGGGCATTGATGGCACGAAGAAGTGGCCAGAGGAAGGCTTCACGCGGAACTGGCCGACGGTGATTGAGATGGACGCCGAGACCAAGGCCAAGGTGAACTCGTATTGGAGTTCGCTGGGGATTGAAAAGCGTTGAACGCCACGGCCACGCACTCGGGCGGGAACAGGGAAGGCCAGACCTTCGCGGGCCCTGGGCGCATTGCGCGCTGGATGAGCTTCGTGAAGCTGCCGCACACGGTGTTCGCACTGCCGTTTGCCTTGGTGGGCGTGACAATCGCCTCCTTGGAATGGGAGATCACGTGGCCGATGCTGGGCTGGGTGGTGCTTGCCTTCACCTCGGCGCGCTGGGTGGCGATGGCGGTGAACCGCATTGTGGATCGCGAATACGATGCGCGGAATCCGCGCACGCAGCAGCGCGAGATTCCGCGCGGTGCGATCGCGGTGCGCGATGCGTGGATTACGGTGGCAGTGGCCGCCGGGCTGTTTGTGTGGGCATCGGCACAGTTGAATCCGCTCTGCCTGTATCTCTCGCCGTTGGCCTTGGCCTGGGTGTGCTTTTACTCATTCACCAAGCGCTTCACGCGCTATGCGCACTTGGTGCTTGGCCTCGGACTCGCCATCGCTCCCGTGGGCGGGTATCTCGCCGTGACCGGTGTGTGGAGCAGTCCGTGGTGGATGCTCATTGCGCTCACGCTGGGTGTGATGAGCTGGAGCGGTGGCTTCGATGTGCTCTATGCCTTGCCCGACATTGAATTCGATCGCTCGCAGGGGCTCCATTCGATTCCGTCGTCTGTGGGAGTCGCGCGGGCGATTGTGATTGCGCGTGTCCTGCACGTGCTGACGGTGCTGGCCTTGGGCACGACGGTGTGGGCCGCGGGCCTGAGCTGGCTCGCGTGGACGGGCGTGGCGGCGGTTGGCGCGCTCCTGACCTACGAGCATTCGTTGGTGTCGTCGGACGACCTCTCCAAGCTCGACGCGGCATTCTTCACAATGAACGGCGTCATCTCACTCACCTTTCTCGGGTTCGTGCTCGCGGACCGGATGTTGCTCACCTAATGCGACCGCTTCCAGTGGATGCGCCGATTGTGATGGCGATTACCGGAGCTTCCGGTGCGCCCTACGGGATTCGGCTGCTTGAGCAGTTGCTCGTGGCTGAGCGTCGAATCTCGCTCATCGTGAGCTCGCACGGGTTTCGCTTGTTGCGCACAGAGAGTGAGGTGGGCGATCTCGTAGGGCTTCGCGGTGTGGTGGGAGAAGAGCGCTTCGATCGGCTGGTGACGGTCTTTGATGATGCCGATCGCGGCGCCGCTCCGGCCTCTGGGTCTTCGTTGGCTGGCGGCATGGTGATTTGCCCCTGCTCGATGGGCACCTTAGCGAGCATCGCGGCCGGAACCTCGCGCTCGTTGGTGGAGCGCGCGGCCGATGTGGCGCTCAAGGAACGTCGTCCCCTGCTGATGGTGACGCGCGAGACGCCTCTCTCGCTCATTCATATTGAGAACATGCGTCGCGTTACGCTCGCGGGTGCGACGGTGATGCCGGCGGCACCGGGCTTCTACAATCGGCCCGAGAGCATCAGCGAGATGGTGGACTTCATCGTGGCCCGCGCGCTGGACCATCTTGGCGTTGCCAACAGCTTGGCCCCTCGCTGGGGCGAGGCCGAGGGCGAGTGACGGCAGCGCCAATCCGCATCGGGCTCATTTCCGATACGCATGGGTTGTTGCGTCCTCAGGTACACGAGGTGTTTGCTGGCGTCTCGCGGATTCTGCACGCTGGCGACGTGTGCAGCGACACCATTCTCATGGAGCTGGGCCTCATCGCGCCGACGCAGGCCGTATTCGGGAACTGCGACGATCCCTTTGATCCCTCGCTGCGTGAGGCGCTTGATCTGAGCATAGGCGGCGTGCGCATTCACGTGCAGCACGGTGACGAACTTGGTCGGCCGAAGCCGGCGCAGGTGGCCGCGGCGTACGACGCGGATGTCTGCGTGTACGGCCACACGCATAAGCAAATCGTTGAGCGCGTGGGTCAGCAGCTCATCGTGAACCCCGGCGCGGCCGGCCCGCGCCGATTTGATTTGCGTCCCTGCGTGGGCATCCTGACGATTGTGGATGGCGCGGCTGATGTTGAACTCGTGGAACTCAGCGTCTGAGCGCGCCCAACTCAGGGCGAGCGAACCTCAAGCGTGTAGGCGCCGCGGTCACCGCCTGAGAGCACGTTCGCGATGATCACGTAGGTCCCCGTGGCGGGAAGCGTGACCGTCACACGAGAATTCCTTCCGCCGCCCGAGTCATCGTCGTTGGCGAGTGCGGCCGACGCCCCGAGCTGTCCAAAGTGCAGGTAGGCGTCGAAGTCCCCTGAGCGCAGCGTTATGGACACGCGGTCGCCCTCGAAGCCATTGAAATAGTACGCGTGGAAATAAGTGTTGTCCGTGAGCTTGGGGTCGCTCGCGGTGAGGCGCCCGGAGACTGTGGCCCCCATGCGCACGACGCGACTGGCGTCCACGGCGTACGCGAGGACCTCGGGCACGGTGAGCGGACGTCCGGCCGTGGCCAGCGAGCCCGGCGTGCTGATTCCAGCGGCGGCAGCGCCCTTCAGCGATGAAGTCGGCGTCTCGATGCTCGGAGCGCTCGTGACCGTGGCGGCTCGGTCGCTGTTGAGCGTGAGCGTGTAGTCTCCGTTCGCTCGTACCCCGAGGGCGTTGGCGATGATCACGTAGGTTCCGGTCTCTGGAAGCCGCTGCGTGATGCGCGAGTTGAGATTGCCCGCGCCATCATCATCGGTGGCGATGTCACGAGCGGTGCCGAGCCGATTGAGCATCAGGTAGGTGTCGAGCGATGGCGACGTGAGGGTGATGGTGACGCGCTCACCCGCCACGCCTTCGTAGTACCAAATCTCTACGGGCGAGTTGTTGTTGAGGCGTAAGCCGGCACGCCCAAGGGCCCCAGACACGGCCCGGTCTGGCTGGAGATAGCGAGAGGCATCGAGTGGCAACGCGGCCAGTTGGGCCCTCGTGAGGCGACTTCCCGCGGCGGGGCGAGCCACCTCGGTTCGGCGCGCGCCGACACCGGGTGTGGCTACACCTGGGGTTCCCGCTGCGACGCCGGTGGAAACGGATGGACTCGCATTGCTGGCGCCGGCGAAGCCGGTGGGAAACCGATGCGTCTGCGGTACAGGTGCGCCACTCTGCCCGTCGAACAGCGGCGTCACAATGATTTCTATGCTGGCCGTGCGCTCGGTGGCCGTGACTGGAATGAAGACCTGCTGACTTACGCGAGCACCGAAGTCGCCGAGTACGGCGTCGGTGGTACGCAGCGCCGGTTCGTTCACGAAGCTGACCGTGGAAGTGCGGAGCTCGACGCGCACGCGGGCGTTGCGCGCCGCGGACTCACCTTGGTTGTTGGCGATGAGGACGATATTGATGACGCGGCCTGGCTGGAGCGTCGCGGCACCGTCCGCGTCCTCTGCGTACGCACTGAGGACGGTGAAGCCTGGCTCTTGTGCCCTGACGGTTGTGGCGGCGAGGAGTCCAACGAGGGTCAGGAGCAGCGGCGATGCGATATGACGGAGGAGGAGCACGTTGTTAGCGATTCCGAGGGGGCGGGCCAAAAGCCTCGATCACGTCAATGAAGGTGTCGGGGTCCACAGGCTTGGCGAGGAACGCCGCGGCGCCGAGGGCGCGCACATTTGACTGTGTGAGCGCATCCGCACTGGCGCTGAGCACGATGACTGGGATACTCGTTGTCTTTGACGAAGCCTTGAGCTTGGCGAGCGTGGTCTGCCCGTCGCCGGCTGGCATCTGCAGGTCGAGCAGAATGAGGTCCGGCGTCGGCGTGCGGACGGCGGCCATCATCGTGGATGCCCCGTCAAACGCAGGAAAGGCCTGATGTCCGGCACTCTGCAACATTTGGCAGAGCAAGGTGGACAGCTGGCGATCATCATCCGCAACGAGGACTCGCATGCGAGAAATGATAATATCATTCACGCCCCGATGCTCTCGCCGCGCTAATGCCGACCCAGTCAGACCCATACGCCGCCCTGCGGCTCCCGCGTTTTGCGCGGTACATCGTCACCCTCTTCACCCTGACCTTGGGCATTCAAATCCAAGGGACGGTCGTGGGCTGGCAGATTTACGACCTCACCAAGGACCCGCTGGCCCTCGGGATGATTGGTTTAGCCGAGGCCTTGCCAGCCATCAGCCTAGCGCTGTTTGCCGGGCACGTGGCGGACCGGCGTGACCGGCGGCGCGTGGCGCTGGCGGCCCTGTGGTTGCTCGTGGGCTGCAGCGTCGCGCTCTGGGTGCTCGCTGGGGCACGCCCGCTGGGCGCCGAGATGCTCACACGTGGACGGGTGACTGCCATCTATGGCGTGATTGTGGTAAGCGGCGTGGCGCGCGCCTTCCTACAACCGGCGCGGCAGGCATTGTCGGCCGAGTTGGTGCCGCGCGAACTCTTCGCCAACGCTATCACCTGGCGTAGCGGGAGTTGGCAGTTGGCGAGCGTGATTGGGCCGGCGCTGGGCGGTGTGCTCTATGCGGTGGGCGGCTCGCGGCTCGCGTACGGCGTTGACGCGGCGCTGATGGTGGCCGCGACGATGTTGCTGGTGAGCATCTCGCACCGTTCTCCGGAACGCGGCGAGGCTAAGGAAGGCGTGTTGGCGTCGGTGGCCGGCGGTGTGCGATTCGTGGCGCGGGAGCCGGTGCTTCTGGGCGCACTCACCTTGGATCTGTTCTCAGTATTCTTTGGCGGCGCGGTGGCGTTGCTGCCTATCTTCGCGGCTGAGATCCTGCACGTGGGGCCAACGGGACTTGGTATACTCCGCGCGGCGCCAGCAATCGGCGCAGTCACGACGAGCATCCTGCTGGCGCGCCGCCGCGATTGGGACAACACGGGAAAGATTCTGCTGGCGGCGGTGGCCGGGTTCGGCCTCTGCATGCTGGGCTTCGGACTCTCGACGAGCTTCTGGCTGTCGGTGGCGCTGCTTACCGCGAGTGGGATGTGCGACATGGTGAGCGTGGTGATTCGCAGCACGCTGCTGCAGTCGCGCACACCAGAGGGATTGTTGGGGCGCGTGAGCTCGGTGAATCAGATTTTCATCGGGAGCTCGAACGAGATTGGCATGTTCGAGTCCGGGGTGACGGCACGCTGGTGGGGGCCGGTGGGCAGCGTGGTCGTCGGTGGGCTCGCGACGCTTGGTGTTGTGGGAGCAATTGCGTGGTTCGTGCCGTCGCTCAGGCGGCTGCGCCGCCTACATCCCGAGGAGCGCTCGGGCGTCTGAGGGTTCGGTCGTAAGCGCGATGGTGTGCTCGAGCTGCTTGGGGAACTTGCGGAACCATCCCGCGATGAGAAGCACCTCGTCCACTTCGTGCCCCGGCACGGTCTTCAGACGGCGCGCGCCGACGCTGGCATCGCTCACCCGCGCTTCGAGGGCCGCGCGATCGGCTGCTGGACCTTCGGCGCGCACACAGCCGCGGCGAATCACGTAGGCGCGGTCCTCGCCCTGCACTCCGGGCGCGATGTACGTGAAGCTGAGCGACTCTAGCGCAAAGCGGAGCCGTGCAAACTGCTCCCGTAGCGCCTCAAGGCGCTGGAGTTTGTCGCGCAGCAACGCGGCGTGCTCAAAGTTGAGCGCATCACTCGCTTGCTCCATGCGTGCGCGGAGCAACATTACGGGCGCGTCGTGGGCGCCCTCGAGAAAGCCGCGGGCGGCTTTGAACGCCGCGTCGTACTCGGCTTCGCGCACCGCGCCGATGCAGGGACCGAGGCAGCGGCCAATCTCGTGCCGGATGCAGCCGGGGGTGCGGGAGGGCAGGTCAATGAGGTCGGGCTGGTCGGCAAAGAACATCGGCGTGTCGAGTGCGCAGTCGCGCAGGCCGAGCGCATCGTTGAGCTCGCGAATGGCCTCGGTAAGCTGCGTGGCTCCGCGAAATGGACCGAAGTAGGTGCCGGTCTCGTCGGTGCCAGCGCCGCGCACGACGTGCAGGCGCGGCGCCGGCGCGCGCGAAATGCGTACGAAGGCGTGATAGCGCGCGTCGCGCTTCATGGCGACGTTGTAGCGGGGGCGCAGTTGCTTAATGAGGCGAAGCTCGCGGAGCAGTGCAGAGAATTCGCTGGGTAGGGGCTCCCACTCCAGCGTTGCGGCCTCGCGGAGAATGCGCGCGCCCTTGTCGGCGGGAAACTTGGCGCGGAAGTAGCTGAGGAGGCGTGTGCGTAGGGCCTTGGACTTGCCGACGTAAATGACCTCCCCCTCGGCGGAGGTCATGCGATAGACGCCAGGCACGTCGCGCGCCGTGTCCTTTACGAGCGCGAGCATGTTGTCAATCCGCATTTCCACGTCTTTCGGTGGTTGCAGCGGACCGCGGCGACGGCGGCGGCGCGGGCTCACTTCTGACACGCGCGGCACCACACGGTGCTGCGGCCCTCGAGCCGATGCGTCTCCTCGAGTACTGCCCCGCAGCTGAGGCAGGGCTGGCCGGCGCGTCCGTACACCTGTAGCTGCGTCGCGAATCCACCGCGATTCCCGTAGGCGTCCTGAAAATCACGGAACGTGGTGCCACGCAGCGCGATGCTCTCGCTGAGCACGGCCCGCAGCACCGCGAGCAGTGTGGCTGCTTCGGCGCGCGTGACGCGCTCCGCGCGCCGCGCGGGGCGAATGCCGGCACGGAACAGCGCTTCGTTGGCGTAGATGTTGCCCACGCCAGCCAGTCGCTTTTGGTCCATCAAGAGAGTTTTCACGGCGCGGCGGGACCCCCGAAGAATTCCCGAAAATGCCTCGGCGGTGAGGGCTGGGTCAAGCGGCTCCGGTCCGAGGGCCTCGCTCCAGGCCGCGAAGGCCTCGGGCGTGAGCAGCGAGACGGTGCCGAGCCGACGAATGTCTACGTACTGCAGGGTGCGGCCGTCCGTCAGGAGGAACTGCAGGCAACTGTAGGGATGCGGCTGCGCTGAGAGCAGGAGTGCGCCAGTGAAGCGGGGGACGACGACGAAGCGATTTCCGTTCTCAAACTCGATGACGATGGCCTTGGCGCGGCGAAACACCCGCGTGATTGCGCGCCCGGCGTAGTGCGGCGTGTCGGTGCGGGTGAGCGCCACGCCGCGCACGACGTCGGCGCGTGCGACAGTGGTAGTTCTGATGATGGCCCCGCGCAGCGCGGCGTCGAGGTCGCGCGCGATGGTTTCTGTTTCGGGAAGCTCAGGCACGCCGCGCGAGTTCGCGCCAACCGATGTCGCGGCGAACTTGTCGGCCCTCGAACGCGATGGCTCCGGCCTGCACCTGACTCGCCTGCTGCGCGGCGAGCAGCTCATCGGCGACTGCCGTCACCGCGAAGACGCGTCCACCGGCCGTGACGAGTTGGCCGTCGGCGTCGCGCGCGGTGCCAGCGTGGAACACCGTCACGTTGGGCTGCGAAGCGGGGAGCTGGATGACATCGCCGGTGCGCACTATCCCGGGATAGCCAGCCGCCGCCACGACCGTCGTAACGGCCGCGCCAGGCTTCCAAGCCAGCTCGGGAAACGCGGCAATCGAACGCCCCTCAGCGATTGCCTGCACGAGCTCCAACAGCGGTGACTCGAGCATCGGCAGAACGGCCTGCGTCTCCGGATCGCCAAAGCGGCAATTGAACTCCACCACCTTCGGACCGTCCTTGGTGAGCATCAGCCCAGCGTAGAGCAGCCCCGTGAAGGGGCAGCCTTCATCGCGCATGGCCTGCAACATGGGCACGAGAATGCGGGCGCGCACATCCTCGAGCAACGCGGGCGTTGCGAGCGACACGGGCAAGTACGCACCCATACCGCCGGTGTTGGGTCCAGTGTCGCCCTCGCCGATGCGCTTGTGATCCTGTGCCGCGAGCATTGTGCGCAGGTTCGTGCCATCGGTAAGTGCGAAGAGCGACAGTTCCTCGCCTTCCATAAACTCTTCGACGAGGACCTCGGCGCCAGCGTCGCCAAAGACCTTGGCGTCGAGCATGTCGTCAATCGCCGCTTCTGCTTCTGCGAGAGACATCGCAACAATCACGCCCTTACCCGCCGCGATGCCGCTGGCCTTTACCACCACGGGTGCGCCGAGCCGGCGCACTTCAGCCTTCGCCTCAGCAATCGTGGTGAATGTCTGCGCCGATGCCGTTGGGATTGCGTGCTGGAGCATCAACTCCTTGGCGAAGCGCTTGGACGTCTCGATGCGAGCGGCTGCGGCGGTGGGGCCGAAAGCGGGCAACCCTGCCGCGCGAAACACGTCCACGATTCCGAGTGCGAGCGGAGCTTCGGGGCCAACCACGGTGAGCGTCACGTGCTCGCGCTGTGCGAGCGCGAGGAGGGCATCAACATCTGTCGCTTTCAAGTTGATGCAGCGTCCCAGCTCGGCGATGCCGGGATTGCCAGGTGCCGCAAGGATCTCGGCGGCGGGATGGTCGTGCTTGAACTTCCAGGCGAGCGCGTGTTCGCGCCCGCCCCCGCCGACGATCAAAATCTTCACCGCGAGCCGCCTCTCATGGCATCGGTGAACGCATCTTTGGCACGTTTGGCCGACTCACCCAGCTTGTCCACGGCGTCCTTGACCTGATCGCCGTAGTAGTTCGCGCCACGCTTGATGTCATCGCCCAGTCCGTCGCCCGGATTCACATCGGCGCGCTTCAGATACTCACCCGCAAGGATGCGAGCGTAGTCGCCGCTGGCGGTCCAACGCTGCAACTCGCCGGCGCGCACGGTGAAGAACGGGTGCTGGCGGAAGGCCGTATTGATGGCCTTGAGCACGGTATCCCACGCAGAGTCGTCCACCTCATACTCGCGAGACTGTTCCTTAAAGGCATCGAGTGAGAGCGTATCGCCGTAGGCATCGCCGCCAGCGAGCTTCATGAAGGTCGTGAGAACGAGGTCTGGATCCTGGGTGCCGAGCAAGGCGGCGCGGTCGCAGGAGAGTTCGCTCTTGCGATACCACTCCAAGAGGGCGAGCTGGAAGGGCAGAATGGCCACGCCCGCGAGGAAGGGCAGATTGCCCATCCCGAGCATCAGGACGATTTGCGCCACGGTTCGGTAGGTGACGTGTCCGCTCATCACGTGCCCGAGTTCGTGGGCGAGGAGCACGCGCAGCTCGGCGGCCGACATCGTGGCGATGGCGGCCGAATTAACGACGACGAAGGGCTCGCCAAAGCCGACGGCACCGGCGTTGATGGTCGGCGTCTGCGTCACATAGAGCTGTGGGCGCGTGGGCCAATCCATGGTCTGGAGGACTTCAGTCCAGAGGGCGTCGAGTTGTGGACGCTGCGTTGGTCCGACCCGCACAGCGGAGGCAAGAAACAAATGGCGCACACCGCGCTCGCCGAAGGCCTTGGCGAACGCATTGACGGCCGTGTCGAAGCCCGGCAATGCGCGCATCGCCGCGAGCGCGGCGCGGTCGGCGAGATGCTCCCAGTTCTGGGGCGCGATATCTGTGAGGACGGTGCGGGCCATTCGAGACTCCTTGGACGTTAGACGCCCTTGAACGCTTGCTCGAGATCCTCGAGCAGGTCCTGCGTATCCTCGACGCCGCAAGAGAAGCGGAGCAGGCCATCGGTGATCCCGATCTCTGCGCGTCGTGCCGGTTCCACCGAGGCATGGGTCATGCCCGCCGGATGACATACCAACGATTCTACGCCGCCCAAAGATTCGGCGAGGGTGAACAGCTTGAGGCGCGTCACCACGGTGTTGGCATTGGACTTCGAGCCGGTTTCCACCGAGAACATGCCGCCGAAGCCACTCATCTGACGCTTGGCGAGCTCGTGCTGCGGATGACTTGCGAGCCCCGGATAAAATACGCGCTCAGCACCCAGGCGATTGGCGAGCCACTCGGCGACCGCGCGGCCATTGGCATCGTGCTGCTTCATGCGCAGGGCCAGCGTCTTGGTGCCGCGCAGCGTGAGCCAGGCATCCATTGGCCCGGGCACGGCGCCGGCCGCGTTGGCGTTGAACTGCAGCTTGGCTCCCAGTTCATCGGAGTTGGTGACGGCCACGCCCCCGATGATGTCGGAGTGTCCGTTCAGGTACTTGGTGCTCGAGTGCCAGACGATGTCGGCACCAAGCGCGAGTGGGGCCTGCAGGATGGGCGAGGCGAAAGTGTTGTCCACGATGCTCAAGGCGTTGTGCGCCTTCGCGAGTTCGGAGATGGCCTTGATGTCAGCCAACTGCATCAGCGGGTTGGTGGGCGTCTCGATGAGCACGGCGCGCGTGTTTGGCTTCATCGCGTCCTTCACGCGCTGTACGTCGCGCATGTCAATCCACGAGAACTCGATGCCAAAATTCGTGAAGATCTTGTCGAGTTGGCGATAGGTACCGCCGTACACGTTGGAGCCGACGATAATGTGGTCGCCGGCCTTGAACATCAGCATGATGCTCGTGAGGCAGCCCATGCCGGAGGAGAAGGCGAATCCATGCTGCGCGCTTTCGAGTGCGGCGACGTTCCGCTCCAAGGCCTCGCGTGTGGGATTCTTTCCGCGGGCGTACTCGTAGCCCTTGTTGACCCCGAGCGCTTCTTGCGCGTAGGTGGAGGTCTGGTAAATCGGCGGCATGATGGCGCCGCTGGTGGGGTCGGGGCGCTGGCCGGCGTGGATGGCGCGGGTGCCGATGCGCTGGGCGAGGTCTTCCGGAAAGATCTTGGTCATAGGGGGAATCTAGCCAAACGGACGCCCAGTCAGAGACCGGGCGCCCGTTTGGATGTTTTCGAGCGGAGACCTAGCGGCGGCGGGCGGTATACTGGGCCGAGAGCACGCTGTCTTCGGCGATACGGTAGAGCAGGGAATCGAATCCGCTGCGAGTGAGGCCGTTGCCCAGAAGGACCGAGTCCACAGAGGCGGGATGGGCTTCAATACTGTTGGCGATGCTGAGGGCCAACATCACTTCGGTGGAGACGGGCTCGACCTCGGGAGTCTCGGGCTTGGGCGCCTCTCCGCAGGCCGCGAGCGCAACCACGCTAGCAATCAAGAGCTTCTTCATGGGCGCTTCCCTCGGGTGGGGGCCTTGTCGGCGGAATCAGGGGTGGGGCGACGGCCGCGGCCACCGCGCGCTTCGACCGAGTCGCGTCGGCCACGGCTACCACGAAGTTCAGCCGAGTCGCGTCCGCCACGTCCCTGTCCACGATTGGCCGGACCCATTCCACGGCGCTCATGCTCGGCACGGATGGCTGCGGCGAGCTCTCTGCCGCGTAGCCCACTCTCGACTTGAGCGCGGACAAAGCTGCCAAAGTTGTTCTTATCAGCGCCCTGTTCTACCGCCTCGACTTCCAGCTCGACGGCGGGAAGTGCATCACCAACGGGGACACCGCGGCGGCGCATCTGGTCCATGATGCCTCGCAGGGTGCTATCGGGAATGCCAGCGCTGCGAGCGCGCTGCATCATGCTTGGTAAATCCAGCGCCCGCATGAGGGCTGAGTCGGCGACAGTGGGGACGCGCGTTTGGGGCGCTCCGCGACTGCTTTGTGCGCCGGCCGCAGACGCGATTAACAGCGCGACGGCGAGGTACGAGGTTCGCATAGTCATTGGGTGAGGGAGATATGCATTGTACCCCAGGACTGCATCTGGAGAGTATCGCACAAGAGGACTAGCGCCGAGGACTCACGATGAAGCCTTCACGCCAGATGCCAGCTTCGACGAAGGGGTTCTGCCCTCGAAGATCGCAGGCCCTCAGTCCGCTGCTCATGAGGGCGATACCCGCCAGGCCCGCCACGAGGGCCTGCAGTTCATCGTGGCCGATTTCCCCCTTGGGAAGCGTGAGGCCGGTGTCGGTGAGCGCGCTGAGCCACGGCGCGAGCGTGGTGGTGGCAGCTTTTCCCGGCAGTGGGATTTGCCCGAGCATGCGCCAGGCGTGTGTGGGAAAGGACTCGATGGCGACGCGCTCTCCCTTCCACTGATCTGTCAATCGGGGCCATCCACGCTCGTCGAGCGCATCAAACAGGGCGACGCTGAACTCGGCCATACGCGTCCAAGTGCGGGGCTTCACCACGCCGGGCAGGCCCGTCTTGCCGGGCGTGCGGGTTTCGCGCTCGCAGTGCCGCAGATGCACCAGTGACGACTGGCTGGCGCGCCAAGCTTGGGGACCGTCGAGCAAGATGACTTGCACGCGCTCGCGCTCCGCCAGCTCGACAATGGCGTTCACGAAGGCCGCAACGTCGGGTTCCCCGCTGAGGCCGAGGTTCTCAGGATTGACCAGTTGCGCCGTCACGCGGCCCGGTACGCCCCGTAGCACGGCGATGCCGTTGTCGCGGTACCGGCGCGAGGCGAGGTCAATGGAGAGCACGGTCATGATGGTGGGCCAAGCTATGCGGCGCGCGCGGTGAGCGGAATGCGCCGGCTCCCGATAGTTTGCGCCCATGAAGACGCTCGCGACGATTGCCACGCCGTCACTGTTGCTGGACCTAGACCGCGTCGAGAGAAATCAGGCGCGCTTGAGTAGCCATCTCCGTGCGCTCGGCGTGCCGCTACGACCGCACGTGAAGACGGCCAAGAGCTTGCCGGTCATTCGACTCACGCTCAGTGGTCAGCCGGGTGGCGTGACGGTGTCCACCCTGCGCGAGGCATCAGCCTGCCTCGAGGCAGGCATCACCGATATTCTCTACGCCGTGGGGATCGCGCCGCAGAAGCTACACGAGGTGTCGGCGCTGCGAGCGCGCGGCGCACAACTCACAGTGATACTCGACTCAGTTGAGGCGGCGCAAGCCGTCGCCGTGCATCGCAAAGCCACGGGTGATGGCATTCCGGTGTTGATTGAGATTGATAGCGACGGGCATCGCGCGGGGGTGCCGCCAGACGCCGAGGTGTTGCTTGACATCGCGGAGGCGCTCGGGCCCGATATGCTCGGTGTGATGACGCACGCGGGTGAGTCGTATCACTGTGTCACGGTGGAGGCCAAGCGCGCGATGGCCGCACAGGAGCGCGATGCCGTGGTGAGCGCAGCGATGCGCCTCCGCCTCGTGGGTCATCGTTGCCCGGTGGTGAGCCTGGGCTCTACGCCCACGGCACTCTTTGCGGAGGACCTGCAAGGCGTCACCGAGGTGCGAGCGGGCGTCTATGTGTTCATGGACTTGGTGATGGCGGGGCTCGGCGTGTGCGAGGTGGACGACATCGCACTCTCGGTACTCGTGACCGTGATTGGGCATCAAGCGCAGAAGGGCTGGCTCATCACCGACGGGGGCTGGATGGCGGTTTCGCGCGACCGCGGCACGAGCTCGCAGGCTGTTGATCAAGGTTATGGCATGGTTTGCGACCGAGACGGGCAAGTGATGCCAGACCTCGTGATGTCCGGTGCAAACCAAGAGCACGGGATTATCTCGCGTCGGGACGGCGCGGCGTGGAACGTACACGCGCTACCTGTTGGGGCGCGCTTGCGCATCCTTCCCAACCATGCCTGCGCGACCGCAGCGCAATTCGGCGGGTATCACGTGATGGCCGACGGCGTGCTGACGGATGTGTACTGGGAGCGCTTTAATGGATTCCACTCGGGGTTCCGGTCGCCCTAGGGTGGGTGAAGCCTCCGGGAGCTGAACGCTGTGTGACGGGTGCTACTGTTCACATACGACCTTCCTTTCGGAGCCTTGATGCGTCTTCTCGCCGCGCTGTTCAGCCTTGCCCTGCTTTCTGCGATCGCGCCGCCTCTCGGGGCGCAGGAGCCGGTGCCGGCAGCCGTGCAAGCAGACAGCACGGTAGAGGTGCGCCTCCGAGACGGCTCCGTACTTTTTGGGCGTGTCGAGTCGCAGACGGAAATGCAGCTGGTGCTAATCACTCGATCCGGCGCGCGCGTGGAGATTCCGCGCAGTGAGATTCTTTCCCTGCGCGCCGTCGCTATGCGAGCGGATGGCGAGGTGTGGCCCGAAGACCCCAACTATACGCGACTGTTCTTCACGTCCACGGGGCGCGCGTTGCGCAAGGGAGAGGGATACGTCGCGTCGTTCTATCTTTTTCTTCCCTTTGTCGCCTACGGAGTGACGGACCGATTCACGATAGCGGGCGGCACGCCAATTCTTCCCGGAGCTTTTGGCCGCGTGTTATACGTCGCGCCCAAGTACACGATCTTCGACTCCCCTCGCCATTCGTTCGCGGTGGGTGGACTCGGGTTCTTCGCGCCGGAGAGCATTGATGAGGGCAGTCTCGGGATCCTGTACGGGGTTTCCACGATTGGCACCCGCGATCGTGCAATCTCGATTGGAGCCGGATGGGGCTATTTCGTGGGAGACGAGATGGGGTCGGGAACATCTAGTGAACCGGTCTTCGTGCTTGGCGGAGAGCAGCGAATTACGAGGCGGGTGAAGCTCATCACGGAGAATTGGCTTTCCGTGAATCCCGGAGTGGATGGTGTTTGGAGCGGTGGGTTCCGATTCATCGGGGATCGCCTCTCGGCGGACTTGGGGGTCATTGGCTTCACGAGCGAAGGCGGCTGCTGTGCCCCGCTGGTGAACTTCGTGTGGGCCTTCGGGAACCAGAAAGCGCCACGCTAAGCGCTGTGTGCTCGGGTAAATCAGCCCCCCGCGCACCAACGCGGGGGGTTTTGCGTTGACTCCCAATGCGTAATCTGCTTCTCGTCCTCGGCGACCAGCTCGACCCGAACTCGGCAATCTTCGACGGCGGGGATTCCGCCGTGGATTCAATATGGATGGCCGAAGTGGTGGGAGAGTCCACGCATGTGTGGAGCAACAAGCCCCGGATGGCGCTGTTCTTGAGCGCGATGCGCCACTATCGCGACGCGATGCGTGCGCGTGGCTGGACCGTCCACTATTCCGAGCTCGATACCGAGGGTAACAGCGGCACACTCGATGGCCAACTCGCGCGCGCCTGTGCCGAGCTCAAGCCCGCAGGGCTCATCGTCGTGGAGCCGGGCGAGCATCGGGTAGGTGTGCTGCTCGAGCAGGTGGCCGCGAAGCGCGGCGTGCCACTCACGGTGCGCACGGATCGGCACTTCTTGAGCACGGTTGATGAGTTCCGCGCGCATGCCAAAGGACGGAAGCAACTCCGCATGGAGTTTTTCTATCGCGAGATGCGCAAGAAGCACAGCGTGCTCCTCGAAGCCGATGGATCTCCTGTGGGTGACGCGTGGAACTTTGACGCGGAGAATCGCGAAAGTTTCGGCAAGCAAGGCCCCGGGCTCCTGCCCGCCCCGATGCGCTTTGAGCCCGATGCCACAACGCGGGATGTCATCGCACTGATCAACGATGTGTTCGCGAAGCATCCTGGCGTGCTCGATCACTTTGATTGGCCCGTGACGCCAGAACAGGCTCGTGCAGCGCTGGATGACTTCATTGACCACCGCCTCGCAGACTTCGGCCGCTGGCAGGATGCCATGTGGGCGGGGGAGCCTTGGCTCTATCACTCGCGGCTCTCCGCGGCGATGAACCTGCACCTGCTTGATCCACGCGAGGTGATTGCCGAAGCCGAGCGCGCCTACTGGGACAAGCGCGCGCCGCTGGAAGCTGTTGAGGGATTCATCCGCCAGATTCTTGGCTGGCGCGAGTACGTGCGCGGCGTGTACTGGATGCACATGCCTGAGTACATCGAACGCAATGCGATGAACGCCCGCGAGCCGCTGCCGACCTTCTACTGGACCGGCGACACGGAGATGGCCTGCCTACGCGATGCGATCGGGCAGACGCTCAAACACGGCTACTCCCACCACATCCAGCGCCTGATGGTGACGGGTCTCTACGCCTTGGTGCTCGGCGTGGAGCCGCAGCAAGTGCATGCCTGGTACCTCGGCATGTATGTGGACGCTGTGGAATGGGTGGAGCTCCCCAACACACTCGGCATGTCGCAGTACGGCGATGGCGGCGTGATGGCATCCAAGCCGTACGTGGCCACGGGCAAGTACATCCAGCGCCAAGGGAATCACTGCAAAGGCTGCCGGTTTGATCCGGCCGAGTCCACTGGCGAGACGGCCTGTCCGTTCACGACGCTGTACTGGGATTATCTCCTGCGGCACGAGCAGGCGCTGCGTGGCAACAATCGCATGGTGATGCAGCTGAAGAATCTGACGCGACTCGATGCCACGCGCCGCAAGGACATCACGGCGCGCGCGCGCGAGATTCGGGCTAACGGCGGGCGTCCGCCCGAGGCGTAAGCCAAGGGCCAAGCGCTTCGCGCACACTGCGCCACGCCCGTCCCACAACCCAGCCCGCCATCGCGGCGAGTTCTTCCACGCTGGGCTCGGCTTCTTGGCCCAGCGAGCGCAGGATGCGACTGCGCATGCGCATCACGAGCGGCGTGCCGACTTGAATGGCATTGAAGTACGGATCATAGCGCGTCCCGATGCCTTCGATGAGCGCCGCCGTACGCGCGAAGTACACGAGGTCGCGCGGCAGAATGACGGGGAAGTCATAGAGCGACGCCATCACCTTGTCGGCGAGCATCGTCTCCAAGCGCTGCGCCGTGGTGGTGCGTTGGCTGCTCAGCTCTACGAGAATCGACGCGAGCCGTTTGATCTCCGCTGGGTCCGCGCCCGGTGCGACGAGACCGAGTGCCATGAAACCCTCAGCGACCGCATCTGCATCGCGACGGATGGAGGCGAACACCGTGCGAATGAGCGCGAGTCGCAACTCCTTGGGCACGCGCACCATCATGCCGAAGTCGAGCAGGACGAGGCGGCCGTTGGCCGTGAGCAAGAGGTTGCCGGCGTGCGGGTCGGCGTGGAAGAGCCCGTCCACGAGCATCATCTGCACGTAGACCTCCATCACCATTCCCGCGAGGCTCTGCGCGTCCACGGAGCCGCCTTGGAGGCGGTCCACGCGCGTGCCTTCGATGAATTCCAGCACGATGACGCGGCGGCGCGTCATCTCGTGCATCACTTCGGGGATGACCACGCGCGGATTGGTGCGGAAGTTGGCGCGCACCTCGGTGGCGTACTCGGCCTCAAGGCGGAAGTCCATTTCCTCGGCTATGCGTGCGGCGAACTCTTCGACGAGCGACTGAAAGCCAAGCACGTGTGGCACGGGCCAGCGCCGAGCGGCCCACGCTGTGATGGCGCGCGCGGAGACGAGATCGCGCTCCACCGTGTCTTCTACGCGCGGGCGCAACACCTTCACCGCCACGTCGCGGCCGCGCCAGGTGGCGCGATGGACTTGGCCGAGTGAGGCGGCGGCGATGGGCGTCTGGTCAATCGCCGTGAACACGTTCTCCGGCGCAGCGCCGTAGGCCTCACGCAGTTCGCGATCAATCTCGGACCACGGCACGGGCGGCACGCGGTCGGTGAGCGTGCCGAGTTGCGAGAGGTAGGGCTCGGGGATGAGGTCGGCGCGCGCAGCGAAGACCTGCGCGAGTTTTACGAAGGTGGGGCCGAGCTTCGCAATGCGGGCAACGAGTGCTTGCGCACGGCGCGCGTGGAAGTCACGCGAGCGAATGAGCGGCAAGCCGAACCACACCCAGCGCCGCTGATCGCGGAGGATGGAGAGGACGAAGGGGCCGAGGGCGAGAATGATTCGGAGAGTGTGCACCGCTGAGACTAGCGGTAGACGGGGCCCATAAGTTCCAAAAACCGTTTGCTAATCTTCGCGGGATGTGAGAGCAGACGTGATTAGCGACGCGCCCAGTTGTGCCCAGTCACCGCCGCCACTGGCACCGTCACGAGCACTGCTCCGCCGGCCGCGAATCCCAGCGTGCCCACCGCTGCTCCTGCGAGGCTCGCAAGAAATGGCGAGCGATGGCCGTGTCGCTTGCTGAACCAGTAGACGCCGATTGCCGAGCCGAGTACGCCTCCTGCAATCGCCGCGACGGCTGTGTTGGCCAAGTCGGTAAAGCCCTCGCCTGCGCTGCTCGTGTTGGCGGCAATCAGTCCCCCCGCGCCGCCAAGTAGAAACATGCCTGCCGCGGATGCGACGAGCTGCTTGGCGACGAATGTCTTCGTGAGCGCCGCCCCCTCATCGTTCCTCTCAAGCGGGCTCGCGTTGGCGCCACGCCGCAAGTCATTGCGCGTGGGTTGTCCTTCGAGCAAAACCGCAGAAAAGCAGAGCGTTAAAACCGCGAGGAACGTTACGCGCATTGTCGATTGATTCAATTAGTTGGCCCGCACAGCCTGACCGGGGTGAATCCTGCTGGCTCGTAGTGCCGGAAGCCACGCCGCGCCAAGCCCGATGACGGCAATGCTCGCTGCCACAATCAGAAGCGTCAGCGGATCATTCGGCGGCACATCATACAGCAGGCCACGAATGAGTCGTGCGAGCGCGAGCGAGCCAATGACGCCAAGCGCGAGCCCGAGTCCAATCAGCGTTCCACCCTCGCCAAGAATCATGCGTTGCACACGACCCGGCGCCGCACCCAGTGACATGCGGATGCCAATCTCGGCCGTGCGTGCGCTCACCGAGAATGCGAGCACGGCGGCAATGCCGATGGTGGCAATGACCAGCGCGAGGAAGCCGAAGCTGCCCACGAGCAGGGCATTCAAGCGGCGCGGTCCGATGCTCTCGTCGCGAATGGCGTCCAGCGCGAGCACGTTTTCAATCGGCTGCGCCGGCGCGATGGAGCGCACGATTTCCCGCGCCGTGGGCGCCAGCGTCGCAGGGTCCACGTTGGCGCGCATCACGATGGTGCCCGCGGGGAAGATGCTCTGCTCCGATGGCGTGAACACCGCACTCACGGGATCGGCATCGAGGCCGCCATCCTTGGTGTCGGCGACGACGCCGACCACCGTGCGGAATTCGTTCTCGGCCATTCCAATGAAGCGCAGCACGTCGCCGGTCCACGCCAGGCGTCGGCCGACGGCACTCTGGTCAGGCCAGAGGCGCGTCGCAAGCGTCTGGTTGATCACCACCACCGGCTCTCCACCGGTGCGGTCGGTGGTCTGAATCTCGCGGCCTTCAATCAGCTTGATGCCGGCGGCGCGGAAGTATCCGGGATCCGCCGTGCGATACTCGGCCGAGGGAATCGGCTCGCCAGGATTCTGCGGACGGCCGTCAACCTTCAAGTCAAGTTGAAACCCAGCGCGGCGTAGCGGTGTGGTGCTCCCCATGCCGACGACTTCCACCTGCGGGAGCGCGTCGAGTTCGGTCACCATCTGCGCGTGCCGCTGCTTGGTGATGATTGGATCGTCGGCGGTGAAGTCGAAGGGCACTTCCATCGTCAGTACGTTGTGCGTGTCGAGGCCGGGATCCACGGCGGCGAGGCGCTGCATCGAGCGCACAAGGAGTCCGGTGCCGGTGAGGAGCACTACGCTCACGGCCACCTGTACCACAACAAGCGCCTGCTGGAGGCGCCGACGGCGAATGCCGCCGGAGGCCTTGGCGCTTCCGGCCTGCAGTCCCTGCGCGAGCGCATCTTCGTCACCGATGTTCGGCACGAAGGAAAGAAAGAGTGCCACGAGGAGTGACAGCACGAACGTGAACAGCAGCACCCAGCCATCCACGGCGATCTCGTCGGCGCGCGGCGAGACGCGCGCGGTGATGGCGCTCAGCATGCCCACGCCAGCATAGGCGATGGCCACACCCAGCGCCGCACCGGCGAGCGCGAGGACTACGTTCTCGGCGATGAGCAGGCGGCGGATGCGTTGGGTACCGGCGCCAAGTGCCGCGCGCAGGGTGAGTTCGTGTTCGCGGCGCACGCCTCGCATGAGCGCGAGGTTGGCGACGTTTGCGCAGGCGATGATGAGCACGAACGCGGCCACGCCAACCAGCAGGAACAGCGTGAGACGGGCGTCGGCGCCGAGCACGTCCTTGAAGGGCGTGACGGTGACGCCGTAGCCGGAAGCCTTGTCGTACATCTCGGGGAACTGCTCGTGCGCTCTTGATGTCACCGTCGCGACGTCCTGGCGCGCTTGCTCGAGCGAGGCGTCGGGCTTCATGCGCGCAATCACCTCCGTCATGCGATGGGTGCGGCCGTCCTGCATCAAGGCGCTCGTGTGGTGCTCGCTGACGCTCATGTTCATGAGGGCGTCAAAGCGACCCGGGAAGAACGGCGCCGACTGCAGCACGCCGATGACTTCCACGTTGCGGCCCGCGATGCGCAGCGTGCGGCCGACGATGGTGGCATCGCCGCCGAAGTAGGACTGCCAGTAGCCGTAGGTGAGCATGATGACGGGTGCGGCACCGGCGCCGTCGTCGCCATCGGTGAAGGAACGGCCCATCACGGGGGCGAGGCCCATCACGCTTAGATAGTTGCCGGTGACGAGGCCGACGTCAATCTGCGAGGCGTTGCTCTCGTCCACGAAGTTGAGCGTAATCGGCGAGTACTCAGCGATTTGCTCGAGCGTGCGCGACTCGCGGCGGAAGTCGTTGATCTCCGGCACCGAGAACGCGATGTCCACGCCGGTGGCCTGGACGGAGTGGCGCAGGTAGAGCAGGCGCTCGCCGTCGCGGTGAGGCAGTGGCTTGAGGAGCACGCCCCTGACCACGGAGAAGATGGCGGTGTTGGCGCCAATGCCGAGTCCCAGCGTGAGGATCACCGCGATGGCGAAACCGCGGGCACGGGCCAAGCTGCGGAGGACGTAGCGCAGATCGAGCGTCATTAGAAGCTGGGTCGGGGGGTCATGAGAAACTACTCCTAACCGGTCCGGATTGTTGCGGGTTGGGGCCGGCGGCAGGGTTTGGACCCGAACGGACCCGAGCGGACCCGAGCGGACCCTCTACGACACGGATAAGTTCACGCTGTGATTCCTTGGATGCCGACCTTCCTGAGCCTGCTCGCCGTGACCGGCGTGCCGCTCGTGGTGATTGCGTTGCTCGCGGGCACCGGCCGCACCTTGAGTCGGTTGCTACCGATGCTGGTGAGCTTTGGCGCGGGCGCGTTGATTGGCGCGGCGGTGTTTCATCTGTTGCCCGAGGCGTATGAGCGGCATCCCGCCGTGGGCTTCGTGGGCTTGAGCGTCGCGGCGGGCGTGGTGGGCAGCTACCTCGTGGAGCGTTGGCTGCACCGCTTGCAGCACACAGCGCACGAAGCGCCGTCGAAGGATGCGGCCATCTCGGCCTTTGATGATCCCGCGATGGTGGCCGTGAGTTTTGGCGCCGATGCCGCGCATAATTTCGTGGATGGCGCGTTGATTGCGGCGGCATTCCTCGCGGGCACGGGGCCGGGTATCGCGACGGCCATGGCGATGCTCGCGCACGAACTCCCCCGCGAAGTGGGCACCTTCGGTGTGTTTGTGCACTATGGCACGCGTCCGGCGCGCGCGGTGCTGTTCACCTTGCTGAGTGGCATGATGGCCTTCGTCGGCGCTGGGCTCACGCTCTGGCTCGGGGAGGGCACGGCAGAGGCTGCCGAGGTGGTCGTTCCGGTGGCGGCCGGTTCGTTTCTTTTTGTTGGCGCCGCGGTGATGGTCTCGCAGCTGAAGGCGCAGAAGACTTGGGATTTACCTGTGAAGCAGCTCGTGGCTTGCGCGGCGGGGTTTGGATTGTCGGCAGCGGCCACCCTCCTTTCTGGAGCACACTGAATGAAATCACCTCGACGCTGGAACTGGGAGGCCGCCCTCATTCCCTGTTGGGGCTGGTACCGTAACGTGCTGATCGCGCGCGTGCTGAGCGTGCTCTTCCCGTTTCTCGTCGCCGCGTGGCTGCGGATGGGAGACGTCGCCGACGTCTACGACTTGGGGATTGCCTCTCTCGTCGTCTGGGCCGGCTACGGGCTCGTGTACGGTCTCGCTGGCGACAGGATGCTGCAATTTTCCGCGCCGAAAGACGCGGGTGCTACACCGTCATCTCCATTGCTCCTGCGACGGGTGCTACATGCGCCGCTCAGTATCGTCCTGGGCGCGCTAGGCTTGATGATTGTCGTGGGCGCGGAGTCCAATCGGCCGCACATGTACCCGAAGGCGTACAAAGCCACAATGAAGGCGGACCTGCGAAACTTCGTGACCGCGCAGGAGGCTTTCTTCTCGGATTACGGTCACTATGCATCGACGATGGACTCGCTGATGTTCGAGCCCTCGCCAAATGTCAGCGTGTCGCTGCTGCGCGCCGACAGCACTTCGTTTGTCGCCGAAGCGAGCTACCGCGACTTCGCGCCACGCTGTCGCATTTTCACCGGAACGGATGGGGTGCCCGGAACACCGGTTGATTCACTTGATGGGCTCGCGGTCTGCGACGAGTCGAGCAACGCCGCACGCTAGGGGATACGCGGCTTCCTCGCGATGTCGAGCATGTAGCTGCCCCGGTCGTTGAGCCCATTCCCCTTCACGACAATCACGAAGGTGCCGCTGGCCTGTGCCGTGAAATTGACCTGCGGTCGTGATCCGACGGCGCCAGCCTCCGCTCGATGACCGCCTTGTGGTCCCACGAACAGGGCACCGGAGAACTCGGCGCTTTCGAGCGCCACGCTGATGTTGTCGCCCGCGTTGGCTGTGAAGTACCAGAGCTCGTAATGCGTCGAGTCATCCATGCGCGCATCGCGTGCATCGAGCTGCGAGCCCATGCGACGGTCGAGGCCCACCCGGAGCATCGGGTCCACGTCCCTGAGCAGCACAGTCACGGGCGTGACAGGGCCCGTCATGCCAGGCAGGGGATCCTGCACGGCCAGCGTTAGGGTGTAGTCACCCGTCTCGCGCGGCGCGAATGAGCCAGCGATGATGACGTACACACCGTCCTCAGGGAGCGTGTACGAAATCTCGGAGTTTGTCTCCTCGGCATCGTCGTTCTGCGCAGCGACCTCGCTAGCACCCTGCTTCCCTACGTGTAGGAAGGTGTCGAAGGTCGCGGAGCGCTGCGTCACGGTCACCCGTTGCCCGCGCTTGCCCTCAAAGAGCCAACGCCCAAAGTGTGAACTGTCGCTGAGCATCGCATCACTGGCCGCGAGCGCGGCACTCTTGGTCTCGCCGGGCGCAATCATCCGCGTGACGTCGAGCGGCAACGAGAGCACGGCTTCCAGTGGCATGGCTCGCTGCTGGGCGCCCAGGGACGCGGCGGGAGCGGCAATGAGGAGCAGGGCGGGGACAACGAAACGGGCGACGCGCACGGAAACCTCCAAATCGGGGGGGTAGTCAGCAATCACTCAATTCCGCGCTTGTTGCGCGAGTCGGGGAATGAGCACAACGACGCCCCCGGCGCATAAGCACCGGGGGCGTCGCTCACTACGGGAACATCGGTGCTGCAGTTACGAAATCGTCACCTGCGAGAGGTTCTGCAGGGCACGCTGCAGCTGGCTGTTCTTGCTGTTGTCGCAGCTGCTGCGGGCGTCGCTGCCCATCTGCGAGGCCAGCGCCTGCAACTGCTGCTGACGAGCCGAGCCGGTGGCGCGCTCAGCGTTGCCAATCGCCGTGCGGATCTCGCCCGCGCGCGCGGCCGTGACGCACTTGTTGCGCTCCGACTGATCCAAGAAGGCCTTGGCCAGGGCGAAGCTCGGCGGCCAGTTGAGCTGCGGCTGGCCCTGCGCGTTGAACTGCGAGAAGCGCACCGTCTTGGCGGCGTCAATCTCGTTTTGCGTGAGGAACTGCGTCGGCGTCAGTTCGGCAACGTCGAGACCGCGAGCGATCTCGGACGAGATGATCTGGCCGTTGTACCAGTACGTGGACCAGGCGCCGCCCATCGCCGGACGGTTAGCGTCCACCGGACCGCGGTCGAAGTACGCAATCTCAAACGGCTTCTTGGGGTCGGTCCAATCGAACACTGAGATGCCACCCTGATACCAGGACTGCACCATCACGTCGCGGCCCGGCACCGGCACGAGCGACCCGTTGTGGGCGACGCAGTTTTCCGTGGCGCTCTGGACGGTTGGGATTTTGTAGTAGCTCTCGAACACGAGCTTGCGGTTCACGACGCGGAAGATTGCGTTTGCGCCCCATTCAGCGTTGTCCGTCGCGCGGCACTTCGGCGCGCCGCCACCGCCCCATTCATCGGAGAAGAGAATCTTGGAGCCGTCGTTGCTGAACGTGGCCGAGTGCCAGTAGGCGAAGTTGGAGTCCGCGGCGGCATCAAGGCGCACCGGGTTCACCGGATCGCTGATGTCGAGCAGGAGGCCGTGACCTTCGCAGGCACCACCAGCGAGTCCCAACTGCGGATACACGGTGATGTCGTGGCACTGTGAGCCTGAGGAAACCGGGGCACCCGGCTGGGGGCCGGAACCGAACACGCGATCAATGATGCCCTGAATGCCAGCGCGGAGCGTGGCGGAGTCAGCGGCCGTCGGCGCGCCTGAACCGCCGCGAGTGCGGACGATGGAGTCGAGCTGGGTGCGGACGAATCCGCCGCCGAGCACAATCGGGCTGCCGGACTGCGGGTTGATGGCGACGAAGCCGCCGCGGGCACGGGCGGAGTCGGCGCGGGCGATGGCAACGGCCTTGTCAGCCGCGGTCTCACCATGCTCTGGCGGAGCCGTGAGGCCTGTGAAGATTGCCGCGCGGTTCACGATGGCCGCGGCCGCCGGGTTGGCGAGCGGCACCCGGATGATTTCGATCTTCATCAGCGAAGAGTTCGGATTGGCCGACGGTGCATCGCCAATGCAGCCTTCGAGCTCCGAGTTCGGACGCACGGGCGCGGAGCCCGAGACGTAGATGTAGACGTTGGCCGGATCGCGCGGGTTCTCGACCACGGTGTGCGTGTGCGAGCCGCGGCAGGTCTGGACGCCGGCCACGAGCTTGGGGTTACGAATGTCAGAGATGTCGAACACACGCACGCCACGGAAACGAGCGGGGTTGGACTGGCCGGTGGGTGCCTGGGTGCCGCAATCGGTGCGGCCGTTGAAGGCCTCGGCCGAGAGGAACATCAGGTTGGCGAACACGGAGACGTCGTTCTGCGAGGCCGGGCAGGCCACAGCCGCGACAACGGTCGGGCTGGCAGGATTGGAGATGTCCCAGATCACCGGGCCGGCGTAGTTGCCTTGAATGACATAGTTGCCAGTGAAGGCGAGGTCGGAGTTGGTGATGCCGAGGTGGCCTTCGGGCGAGCGGGCGCTGGCGACGACGCGCATGCCGCTGGTGGCTTGGGCGGCGTCAAAGAGACCGGCCGAAAGCCCAACGCGGGGGTCGTTCATAAAGGAAGGCGGGGTCGGCGTGGAGCGCGCCATGGGCGCGGTTTCCACCGCCGGCTGGGAGCAGGCCGCGACGGCGACGAGCGCGGCCATGGCGGTACCTCTCGCGGTACCTGTCGCGGTACGCTGGAACAGAGACTTCATTGGAACCCTCTTCGGATGGTGGTGCAACGGGAACTGCAGAATCACTGGGGCGGGCTGGGCGGATTGCCGCCCCGTTCGAGCAACATCTGGAGCATGCGCCGAATCTCAGTGGACTGGTCCACCTCGACGTCGGCTGCAAAGCGAAACACGGTTTCGTCAATCGCGCCGCGGTCGCGGATCAGCGTCTGGACCATCGTGACCGCACCGCGGTGATGGTTGATCATGCGCTGCAAAAACAGAATGCTGAAATCTTCGCCGCGGGCGGCGTCGAGTTCAACCAGTTGGGCCGGCGTGAGCATTCCGGCCATCATCGAGTGGTCGTGGGCCATATCGCCCATGTCATGGCCATCATGCTCACCGGTGGTGTCGGCGGGAGCGGGCGTGAACACCCCTGCCGGTGTGACGCTCGGGAGTGGCTTGTTGCGGTCGGCGAGCCAGCGACGCATCAACGCGATGTCGTCCATCTGCGAGTTGATGATGCGTGCGGCGAGGATTCGAATAGAGCTGTCGGCCCCGTGCGTCGGTGCCCAGCGGGAGATGAGGATGGCCTGGGCGTGGTGGCCAATCATCTCGGTCATAAAGGTGATGTCCGCCTCGTTGTACGGCAGGCGGAGGGAGTCAGCGCGGACTTGGGCAGCTGGGTCGAGCGGCGCGGGAGCTTGCGCCGCTCGACCTTGGGGGGCGCAGGCCGAAAGGGAGGCCGCCGCCAGCATAAGTAGAGGGAAGGAAATACGCATGAGGGCGGTCTACAGATTGGACAGCCGCCCGGTTGGGCGGGGTTGCTTCCAATCTACTCGAAGCGCGCGGGCTCAGTTTCAGTTTGCCCGGACAATCTGGAGGGTGTAGCGCCCGGTTTCGCCCTCGCCCAGGGAGTTGGCCACGATGGCAATTCGCCCGTTGGCGGGGATGGTGACCGTGACCTGCGCGTCCGTGCCGCCGCCGGAGTCATCGTCGTTACCGATGGCCTCGCCGGCCGCGTCGCGCACGATGACGAAGGCGTCAAAGTCGCCCGAGCGCATCGTGATGGTCACGCGGGAGCCGGCCTGGCCCTGAAACACCCAGAGCTCGACGAAGGAGTTGTCCTCGAGCTTCTGGTCATCCGCGCTAAGCTCAGAGCTAACCGTCTGGCCCAGCGTCAGCACCCGCGAACTACTGGGGGCCGAGCCCTTGCCACTCGCGCCGATCATATCGCCGGCGATACCGCCAACGCTGGCGCCACCGGAGACTGTGGCGACGATGGTGAAGTCACCGGTTTCGCCTGCCTCGAGCGAATTGGCGATGATGACGTAGGTCCCAGCCGACGGGGCCGTAAAGCTGACCCGAGAGTCGGTGTTGCCTTCCTCCATGTCATCATTGCTCTCGGCGGCCTCGGAACTGCCCTGAGCGGCAATCGAGAGGTAGGTATCAAAGGCCCCCGAGCGCATGGTGACGGTCACCTGCTGACCGGCGGCAAGCTCCACGTAGTAGACCTCGAAGTACGAGTCGTCGCTGAGCTTGTTGTCACTGGCGTCGAGCGCCGCGGAGGCTTGCTGGGCGGACTGCAGCATCCGCGAGCGGTTGACAGGCATACCGAAGACCTGTGCGGCGGTCATCGTGGTGCTGGTGGTATTGCCGCCCTTGCCAGTGCTGACGGGGCCGCTGCCGCTGCCGCCTTCCAACGACAGTGTGTAGTCGCCCGTCTTGCTGGCTTCGAGCGAGTTGGCCCGAATCATGTACATGCCATCGGCCGGGAGCGCGATGGAAATCTGCGAGTTGGTGCTGGCGCTTCCTTCGTAGTCATCGTTGGTCTCGATGACATCGCCGTTGTGGCGGCCAACGGCGAGGAAGGTGTCGAAGCCACCGGAGCGCATGGTGATCGTGACCTGCTGCCCGGCGCGACCCTCGAAGAACCAAGCTTCGAAGAACGAGCCGTCGCCGAGCGCGCGGTCGCCGCTGTCGAGGGAGGAACTCTTGGTCTCGCCGCCGCGGATCATACGGTTGCGGTCAATCGGAAGGTTCCAGCCGTCCTGCGCCTCGAGCGCGACAGGCGCGCCGGAGAGGAGAGACGCGAGCGCCAGAGCGCGGACAAAGTTGCGAGTGTACATGGATTGAGTGAGCAGGAGGGCTGGAAGGAGTGAAGCGAGGCCTTAGCGGCCGCGCTCAAGCGTCAGGGTGTAGGTGCCGGTCTGGCCGGCCTCGAGCGAGTTGGCCACGATGGTGAACCGACCACGGGCGGAGAGCGTCGCCACCACCTGCGAGTCGGTGCTGCCTTCGAAGGCGTCGTCGTTGGAGCCGACGTCGTTGCCGGCCGCGTCTTGGACCTTCAGAAAGGTGTCGAAGGCACCGCTGCGCATCGTGATGACGATGCGATCCCCGGCGTTGCCTTCAAACGTGTACTCGTCGTAATGCGAGTCGTCGGTGAGCGTCGGGTCGCTGCTGGAGAGCTCTCCGTTGATCGTCTGGCCAATCGTGATCACGTTACCGGACGATGCCATCATGTCACCCACCGCGCCACCACCGCTGTTGCCGCCGCCGTTCGCGGCCGAAACCTCAATGGTGTAGGCGCCGCGCTGACCGCCCTCGTAGGAGTTCGCGACGATGATGTACGTGGCCGTGGCCGGCGCGCGGAACGAGATACGCGCATCAGTCGAGCCTTCTTCAAAGTCATCGTTCTCGGCGCGGTTTTCCGGGTTGTCCTGTTGGAGCATCATGAGCATGGCGTCGAACTCGCTTGAGCGCAGGGTGACGGACACGGCCTGGCCGGCGCGGAGTTCGATTGACCATGCTTCAAAGTGCGACCCGTCGCCGAGCGTGGGATCGCTGGCATCGAGTGACGAGGACTGGCGAGCGCCGATGGTGATGGGCCGGACGGCATCGGAGGAACCGCTGCGCAAAGAACTCGTGGCATTGAACGCGGCGAGTGCGCGATCAACGGCCTTAGACTTGTCGACTTCTTGGGCACCGAGAGCGATGGTTGCGGACAAAGAGAGTGCGGCAACCGCAGCGGCGCGGACGACAAACGCGGTCTTCATATGTTTGGATGTGAGGATGGTGTTGAACTACTGGCGGAGGCTCTCATCGGCGCCGCGTGCCGCGCTGACTTCGAGTCGGTACGAGCCGCTGGCCCCAGCGGCGAACGTATTGGCGATAATCACGTAGGTGCCGGTAGCCGGCAGCGTCACACTGAGCTGTGCATCGGTGCTGCCGCCCGAGTCGTCGTCGTTGCCGAGGACGGCCCGATCGCCCTGCCGGCCAATGTGTACGTACGCGTCAAAATCGCTGGAGCGCATGGTGATAGTGATGCGATCGCCCGCGCGGCCCTCAATGTACCAAGCCTCGAACGGGGAGTTGTCACTGAGAGTTGTGCTTGAAGCGCCGAGCGTGCCGTTCACGGTCTGCCCGATTCGCACCGTGCGATTAGGGTCGGTGGGCACGGCGAGCGCGGCGGGAATTGCTAGGGGGGTTGCGGCAGGGGCTACTCCTGCGGACGGACGCGGGGCGCCCTTGCCGGTGCTCGGCCTGAGACTGCTCGTGGGTCCAGCTGGCGCGTTGTGGCTCGCGAGTTCGAGCGTGTAGGCGCCGCTACTGCCTGACGACAACATGTTGGCGACAATCACGTACATACCATCACGCGGCAGTGTGATGCTGATCTGCGCGTTGGTGCCACCGGCTTCTGCGGCATCGTCGTTGTTGGCCAGCGCTTCGGTGAGCCCTTGCTGTCCGAGATGCAGGAAGGCGTCGAAGTCCGTCGAGCGCATGGTGACCGTGATTTGCTCACCGGCGCGCCCTTCGTAGAACCAAGTCGCAAAGGGGCTACGGTCGGTCATGATGGGGTCCGCATCGGACAGTCGCCCGCTCACGGTTTGGCCGGCGCGGAGCATCTGCGTGGCCGTCGGGTTCCGTGCAAGAATCTGCGTCAGCCCAACAGCAGCGCGGCCGGCAGAAAGCCGGAGCGTGAACTCCCCACGCGCGTCCTTGCCTACGGAGTTGGCAATCACCACATAGCGGCCGTCGGCTGGCAAGGTCACCGTGAGGCGGGCGTTGGTGCTGTCGCCGCCATCGTCATCGTTGGCGATGATGGAATCGGTGCCCGCACGTCCTACTGAGAGGAAGGCATCGAAGCCCGCTTCCATATCAATCTGAAAGACATTGCCGCGACGACCCTCGAAGACGTAGCCAGTAAAAGGGGACTCGTCGTTACGCAGCGGGCTCGAGTCATTGAAGCGCCCGCGAACGCTCTGACCCAGCTGGATGCGCGGGAACGAGTCCGCCGCCGCGAGGACATCCTTGTTAGTCATCGATCTCCAATCCGGACCCGAGCCTTCGCGCACGTGGAGGGTGTAGCTCCCGCTGCCGTTGGGCCGCAGTGCGTTGGCGATGATGGCGTACAGCCCGTTCTCGGGCAACGTGACGCTCACGCGTGCATTCGTGCCGCCACCAGAATCGTCATCACTACCGAGTGTGACCTTGGCGCCAACGCGTCCGATGTGGAGGAAGTTGTCGAAGTCCGCCGAACGCATGTTCACCGTGATGCGCTGACCGGCTCGGCCCTCGAAATACCAAACCTGGAACGGAGAGGCGTCCTGCATGGCTTCGGTGGCGCGGCCAAGGTCTCCTGTGACCGTTTGGCCCACACGAATGGGCGGAGTGCCCCCAGTCCGCCCGAGGATTGTCGTGGTGGGCAGGGTCGGCCGGCCGGTACGAAGGCCCAGCGAGTAGGTGCCGGCGGCATCGCGGCCAAACGAGTTGGCCAGAATAACGTAGCGCCCCGTGCGCGGCAGACGTGCCACGATGAGCGCGTTGCTGTTCTCGCCCGAGTCGTCATCCTTGGCCACGACCGAGTCGCTCCCGAAGATGCCGAGCGCGAGGAATGCGTCGAAATCCGTGGTCTCCATCGAGATCTCAATGGACTCACCGGCGCGGCCTTCAAAGGTGTAGGCGTCAAACGACGAGCCGTCGGTGAGTAGCGCGCTTTGCGGCGTGAGCGTGCCGTTGACAGTAGAACCGATACGCATCGCGGTGTGCTGCGCGGCATTGGCGATGACTTGCGGGAAGGCAATCTGGACACGATCAACGGCCTCGAGCGCGAGTGAGTACTCGCCAAGCGCTTCCTTGCCCACGGCGTTGGCCACGATGCTGTAGTTGCCGTCGGCGGGCAGTTCCACGGCCACGCGCGCATCCGTGCCGCCGCCGCCATCGTCATCTTGACGGACGTTCTCGTTGGAGCCACCGACGTTCCGCGTGAGTATCAGATACGGATCAAATGCCGAGGAGCGCATCGTGATGGCGATGCGATCTCCGCGCTTGCCGCTGAACGTCCACACATCGAAGCGCGTGGAATCGCCGAGCGTTGGCGACGTGAGGGCGAGCTCACCAGCCACGCGATCGCCCACGTTGATGACGCCACCCCGACGGAGAGCCGGACGATTGGCCGGACGGGTCGTTGCCGGCGTGGGTGCAGGCGAGGGCGCCGGGGCCGTTGGCGGTGAGATGCCGCGCGTCGGGCCGGCTCCTGAGGAACCAGGCCGCGCCGCGACTCGCCTTGCTACGGAATCCCGTAAGCTCGGGACCACGCCCGTGATGCCCCACTTGTGATCGAAGGGCTGCACCTCGGGCACTTGGGCATCGTTGGTTTCGAGCGAAACCTGACTAACCACCCAGAGCCCGAGCTCGGCGAGCGTCACGTTGCCGCTCCGATCGGCATCCGCCATGCCGTAGAGGCCATTCAATAGGAAGTAGGTGAAAGCGCCATGGCCTTCCCAGCGATCGCCTTCCTGCGAATCCTGGTTGCCGGAGCTGGAGACGATGCGCCGCACGTTAGGGCCGAGGTTGGCGGCGGCGCGGCTCATTTGGTTGGAGCCGAAGAGATTGCCCGAGCGGCAGGCGTCGAGGATGAGCAGCACCGGACTCTGGCCGGGCAGGTAGCTCACTTCTTTATTGATGTCGTCGAGCGAGATGCCGCGGCGGGCGATGTTGGAGGAGTCCGCATCGTGCGGAAAGAGATAGCCCTCCACGGCATTGTGCACTTCGCGTACGCCGCCGTGGCCGGCGAAGTAGAAGATAATCTCGTCGTTCTCTTGCGTCTGCGCGACCAGTTCACGGTAGGTGTCGAGCACGCGCTCACGGGTGGCATCCTTGTTGAGCAGAATGACCATCGTATCAATGCTCGCCGCGGAGGCGGGTGAGCGCAGCCAGCCCACAAAGGCCATCGCGTCAACCGTGGCGTAGCGCAGCTGCGGGATGCGGCGGTCCTGGTATTCATCCACGCCCACGATGAGGGCGCGGCGCTTGCCGACGACACGCTGTTGCGTGTTGCGCTGCGGGATCACGCCGCGGCTCCCCGCGCGGTTGTCCGTCTGTGCGTCGGCGGGGATGGCGCTGAGTGCCAGCGAAGCGGCGACGGCGACCAACAGGATGCGAAGCGAGCGCATGTCAGGAGCGAAAGTGTGAGGGCTCAACACTAAAACGTGCGGGGAAGCGTCCGGAGATGCAATCAGGAACGTGCAGTCCGGAGTGTCGCCTACCTATACAGCTAGTTGTACAGCATCCACTGGAACTCGCGGCCAGCTGGGCATTCCACGAGGCGAGGGCCCCAGGTGGTGACGGAGCCGTCGGTGAAGCCGGCGCGCGCGTAGATGCGCGTCTGGCCGCCGATTACGTATGTATACAGGTCCCCCCAAGGCGCCACGTCGCCGCGGAAGATGCCCTCGGCGTAGGTGGCGACGTGCAAGCTGGTGCGATTGTCGTAGTGCACCTTGCAGCTAGCGGAGCCGCGGCTCATGGCGCCGTTCTCTCGCTTTGAGTCAGGAGCTTGCTCTCCCATTTCGCCGCGGACGTTGAGGCCACCCACCGTCTTGATGTTCTCGTCCTCGGAGGGATCGGACGGTGCTCCACGCGAGGTGTTGGCGCGCTCGCGGACCTTCAATTGCTCGCCGGCTTGGGCCTCAGCGCGGGAGGCAAGCGCCATCAGGGCAACCACGATGACGAGGCGACCGAGCAGAGAATGGGACGCGGGCATTGCGGAGCTCCAACTGGAGAGGAGATTTACAGACAACGGACGTTGCATTGCGGCGGGCATGATGCGCAATGGGTGTGGTGCTGTTGCGCGGCTCTTGTATTCACCGCTTCTTCTAAGTGTTCCACTCGTTCCTGATGTCCTACGTCTTTGGTGACGCCGGTCACGCAATGATCTCGTAGGAACTCGCGGTGTAGCACAGCCGCGAGATCGTGATTGCGCTGCGCGCCACTCCACTTCACTCATCATTCCGCGAACGTGCTCGTCTCTCTCGCTCAGCAAGTCAGCAGGCCTCTCAGCCGCGCGACGCTCCTTGCGGCGCTCTTCCTGTTGGCGACGAGCTTTCTTGAAGCGCAGACCAAGCGCGCGCTCGCGGTCGGCATCAATCGCTACGACGCAGTGAGTTCTCCCACGGGCTCGCAGTTTACCACCGCACGCCGCATCACGAACCTCAATGGCGCCGTGAACGATGCCACCTCCATGCGCGATCTCTTGGTGGGTCGCTTTGGCTTTCCGCAGCAAAATACACAATTGCTCACGGACGCCGCAGCCACGCGCGAGGCGGTGGTCGCGGCCGTCAACGAGTTGCTGGCGAAATCCGAGCGCGGCGACGTCGTGGTGTTCTACTACGCGGGCCACGGATCGCAGCGTCGCAACACGCTCAACAATAGCCCGAGCAAGCTCGATCAAACCATCGTCGTGGCTGATGCCAACATCGGTGCCTTCGATATTCGCGACAAAGAACTGGCGCGCTTGTTTAATCCGTTCTTAGACAAGGGCGTCGAACTCATTCTGATTTTCGATTCCTGCCACTCGGGTTCCATCACACGGGGAGGGCTCTCGCAAGCCGTTGAGCGTTGGGCGGCCATCGATGAGCGCGACGCCGCCGATCCCGGCCTCGGCGTGGACGAGTCACCGGACCGTCGTGGTGCGCTGGTGATCTCGGCTGCCCAAGACTACCAGTCGGCCCTTGAACGCGCGGGGCCCAGCGGCGAGCCACGCGGCGTGTTCACCGTGGCACTCATCGAGACGCTCAACAACGTGCCGCCCGGCGAATCGGCGGTGAACGTGTTCCGCCGCATGCGCGCGCGCATGCAGATGGATGGCTTGCCGCAAGAGCCGGTGCTCGACGCCACGAGCGAGCGCCAGTTGCGGCCGCTCTTTGGCGGCTCGGCGGCTGGCGATGGCACGACGTCCGTGGCCGTGTTGCGCATCGGCCTTAACGGCGTCGAGTTGCAGGGTGGCCCCGCGTTGGGCATTCGCGGCGGTGCCGTGCTCCGCAAGCTTTCCACCGGCGCCGACTCGAGCGTACGCATCACGGTTGATACGGTGCTTGGCATCAGTCGCACGCGCGGTCGCGTGACCACCGGCGACGCCGGGCGCGTGCAGGTGGGCGATCTCTTCGTGCTGGAGCGCTGGGTGTCGGCGCCGAGTGCGGGCGTGACGCTATTTGTGGCCGCGGCTGGTCCGGATGCGGCAGCCTTGCAGGCCGTGGCGGATTCGGCCAGTGAGCTGCGCGGTGAAGATGGCATTGAATGGCTCGACGATCTCGCGGCGCTGCCCACGGATTCACTGCCCTTCGTGGTGATGCAGTGGGGCACGGCAGGCTGGGAGTTGAAGCCAAGTGGTGCGGCCGCCATCGCCTTGCCGCGCCGCATCACGCCGGCCGTGTTGCGTGAGCGGTTGGCGCGCCTGCGTGGGAGTGCGAGCGCCGTGCGCTTCTTCTTGAATCTTCCGCCCACGGCGGCGGTGGCCGCGCAGTTGTCCGGCTCGTTTCCCGCGGGAAGCTCGGTGCAGCTCGTGAACGAGATTGGCAATGCGACGTACGCACTGGTCGGACGCACGACGGGCAACGGTGTGCAGTACGCACTGGTGCAACCCACGGCATCCGAGGCGATTGCCAACACCTCGCCACTGCCGCTGCGCACGGAGTGGCTGAATGCGGCCGATGGTGAACAGCGCGTCGTCTCGCAGTTGGCCGATAAGGCCTTCACTTTGGCACGCGTGAGGTCCTGGTTCCTGCTGGAGGCGCCTCCGGGCGGTCGCACCTTTCCGTATCGCCTGGCCTTCCGCCGCGTGCGTGATGGCGCACTGCGTACCGAAGGTCCGTTTGTGGGCGGAGAGCAGTACGAGATTGAACTCGTCGCGGACTCCGCCGCGGTCTCGGAGCGCATCGAGCGTCGTCGCATCTATGTGTTTGCGATTGACTCCTACGGCAACTCGGCGCTCATCTACCCGCAGTCGGCCAACGTGGAGAATCGTGTGCCGTTTGAGCGCGCGCCCAGCGGACGCTGGCCCACCAACATCCCGCTTGGGCCGCAGAGCCAGTTTGGGGTGGGCGCGCCTTTCGGCGTGGACTCCTTCCTGCTTCTGTCCTCAGACGAGATTATCGAGCCATGGGCTTTCGAATGGTCGGGCGTGCGCTCGGCCACCCGTGGCGCAGCAGCAGGCGGGCTGTCGACGCTTTTGGGTGGAACCGGTAACCGTACACGCGGCACCACCACGCAGGCCCCGCTCAATTGGTCGCTCGACCGTATCGTCATTCGCAGCACGGCGCCGTAGAATATCCCCATCTTTGTTTTGTCTCGTTCCCAAATCCCGATCCCATGTCACGCACACACAGTTTGATGCGCCGCGCTCTTGGCGCCCTTGTCGCGATGGGTATCGCGGCGTCGTCCGTTTCGGCCCAGCAGAACCTCTCGGCGCGGGACAACATGATGTCCGACCAGCAGCTGCGGGACATCACCGACCAAGTGCTCGCGGATCGTGTGCGTCGCTTTGGGCGCGACACGGACCCTCAGCGCCGCGCCGACATTGGCGGCATCATCCAAGCGGTGCAGCGCACCGTGAGTTACGACACGCATCCGCTCAAGTGGGAAATCATCATGGACTCGTCGCTCAATGCGGCGGCGATTCCTGGCGGCGGTATGCTCATCAACGTGGGTCTCTCGTTGTATTGCAATGAGTACGCGAGCACCAAGGCACCCTCGGACGCCACGGCCAAGCGCCGAGCTTACATGGGCTGCATGGCGGCCGTCATTGGCCACGAGTTCGGGCATCTCGAGCTCGGCCACACGGAGAACGTGAATCGCACTATGCAGCGCCGGCAGGAGATGACGCGGCGTTTGAGCCAAGCGCAGACCATGGGCGCTGTTGTCCGCGACTCCGTCCTCATGGCGGCTACGCGGTTTGAGCGCGACCAAGAGCTGGAGGCTGACCGCGCAGGCGCCGTGTACATCCTGCGCATCGGCTACGAAGTGCAGGACGCCATCGATCTCTTTGATTCGATGGACCGCGACGAGCGCAACAGTCGCAGTTGGCGCAATCGCATCACGTGGACCGGCGGTCACCCGCGCGCTGCTGAGCGCGTGGCGATGCTCGAAGTCGCCCGCGGCCAACTCAAGCTCCTGCAGCGCGACTACGACGACGCCATCGCGCTGATCCAGGCCAATGAACTTCCGGATACCGCGATTGCCATGCTCGACCGCGTGCTCGCGGCGTTCCCGCAGTTGGCGGCCGCGCAGCACGCACGGGCGGTGGTGTTGGCCCAGCAGTGGCTGGCGGGTTCTGAACCGTCCGAATTGAAGCTTCGTCCAATGCTGCCCGCGTATGACGCGCGCTTCATGGGCGCCATCCGCGGTTCGAACCCGAGTCAGGGCATTGCCGCTCGCCGTCCGGCGCGCGAGGCCTTCACCGTACTGTTCACGCGCGACGCGCATCCGTACACGCTCTCGAACTTGGCCGTCATTGAGGCGTACGATGGCGAGACGGCGCCGGCCATTGAGAAGGCGACCCTCGCGGCCACTCGTGCGCCGCGTGATCCCGCCGTGCTCAACAACCTTGGCGTGGTGTACTTCCTCGCCAACCGGAACGCCGAGGCCAAGGACGCGTTCACGCGCGCCGAGCAGGCCTCGGGAACGGCCGTGCCGGCGCAGGTGCTGTTCAACCTCGCCCGCGTGTCGCTGGCGATGGGTGACCGTGACGGAGCGAATCGCTACGTGACGCGCTACATCCAGCGTGACGGCCGTTCGACTTGGGCGCGTGAGGCGCAGGAGATCGCCCGTGCGGCCGGCGGCGCGGTTCCGGCCGTGACGCCGTCCACGCCACCGACGGCCTCACCGGCACCGAACGTGAACGGTGTAGAGCTTGGTGCCACGCGTTCGCGCATCGTGGCGGCGCTCGGTGAGCCACAGGGTGGCCAGGATGCCGCTGGCACGGTGTGGCGGTATCCGGCGCGCGGTCTCTCCATCGTGCTCGATGAAGAGGGCCTCGTGAAGCTGTTCGCCATTGAACGTCGCGAGGGTGGTGCCGTTGCTGGTGTGACCGTGGGCAGCACCTTCGCCAGCGTGACCGCGGCGCACGGAAACTCGGAGCTCCAGCAGCAGGGTAGTCAGGGCACGGTGCACCGCTGGAATAAGGGTTCGTGGTCGCTGATTGTGGTGGCGAACAACGGCAACGTGATTGGTGTCGGCGCAGGTCGGAATTAGTTCGCGTGTGTGACATGAAGCTCGCTTTGATGCTCCTCGCCGCCGCGGCTCTGCCGCTGGCGGCGCAGGAGCGGCACGGGCGTGTTGAGATAGATCACAAGAGCGGCATCGCACGCTTCATTTACACAGTAAACGGACGCAGCGACACGAGCGTCGTCGGACGCAACCCGACGATACGCGTGCCACGCGGGGTGCCCGTCGAGATCCGGGTCGTGGGGTCTAACACGGCCCTTTATCGCTTTGAATCGTCACAGGCTGCCGTGCCCTTGCCGGAAGTGGAAACAGTGACGTCGCTGATTCTTCGTTCAGCCCCGTACATGCCAGAGCTGCAGAAGGTAGCAGCAGCGCTCGGCGGGCGCGGCGGCGATTCCGATGCCGCTGCCGCTGAGGCGATGGCGGCAATGGCGGAGTCAGATCGTCGGGACCTCAGCGAGGCGGCGTCAGCGATTCGTCTCGCGGCGGCCCGAGTGGATGTAGCGGTGCAGGGGCGCGCCGGGATTCAGCAGTTGCAGACGACCACGCTGTATGCGCTTGAACGCATGCGTTTTGGTGTGGCGCCTGAAGAAGCGACGGTGGAATTGCAAGAGCTGCTACCTGTCCCCGTGTCGTGTGGGAATGATGCGCCGGTCCGCTTGCCCACCGCGCGGAATCTTTTGGCGAGCGTCTTTGAGACGGCACGTGCGCAAGCGGCTTTAGGGGAAGCACTCGCGGGCCCAGCCTTCAGCGACGTCAAGTCGTGGCAGGCCACGTACGACTCCGCGCTCGTCGAAAAATCGCGCGCGGCGCGTATGCTTGACGATTACGAGTCCCTCGTGACCTCCGCGTATCAGCTTGAGCAGTTGGTCGGCATTGTTGGTGGCGCTTGTTCCGCGCTCGCGCTTGACACCGTCGCGGCGCGCGCGGGCTCCGCGCGGCGCATGACCATCACCGCACTGCCACGCTCCGAGCGGGAACTCGCGCGCGTCGCGACCCTCCCGAAGGTGGAGTGGACCGTCACGGTGCAGCCGCGTGTCCTCATCTCACCTGCGCTGAGCATTGGTGGGCTCGCGGCACCCACCGCCCGCTTTCCGCGCTGGGGCACCGCGACGAGTGGTACCAGTACGGTGGTGGCGCGCACGGGCACCAGCGACGCACGCTTCAGCGCCGCTGGCGTCTTGGGATTCACGTATGGCGTACTCGATCAGCGGCATATCAATGGTACGGCGTTCTGGCTCCCGGAGATCGTCGTTGGCGCTGGCAGCACGCCGACGTTCGGTGTTGGCATTGCAGCGAGCCGGACTTTCCTTCGGATTGGAGTTGGGGCCGCATGGATGCGAAGTCGCCAACTCGTGGGATTGTCGGAGGGCAGCGTACTCGCCGATCCTTCCGAATTGAGCACGACGGACACCTATGGCAAGCCGCGGATGTACGTGTCGCTGTCCATCTTCGATTGGTCGCCGCTGGCCGCACGCCTCCAGTGATCCCGTGGCAGGCGCTGCGAGGCGCCTTGGTTGGGCTGTGGCTTGTGGGGATGACGGGCTGTCGGCCGTCATCCCCATTGTCGCATCTAAGCGGGCCCACGTTGAACGACACGCGTCCCAAGCTCCATGTGATCACCATTGGTATTGCGCAGTACGGTAGCCCGGCCTTACGCCAAGCAGGTGCCGAGGAGGACGCGGTGCGTGTGGCCGTCGCGATGAGCCAACTCGCGATGCCGTTCTATTCGGTGCAGGCGCACACACTCGTGGGCGCGTCGGCTACGCGCGCCGCGCTGATGGCCGCGCTCGACTCGGTGCAGCGAAGTGCCGGTCCGAATGATCTGGTGGCGCTGTACTTTCGGGGGCTCGGCGGACCGCGCTTCCTCGTGCTCGCCGACACGTTGCCGATGCCGCCTGCACCGAGAAGTGCGGGGGAGCGGCCGCCGGCCTCGTTTGAGGCACGCATCCTGCGCCACGAGGTAATGGCGAACTGGATGATCACCCTGCCGGCCCGTCAGATGTTTGTGGTGCTGGAGGCTCCGGAGGCCTCAAGCTTCTTTCACAACGTGCGCGAGCGTCTGGCGGCACCTCCCGCAGCGCTGCGAGCCACGAAGGATCTCGCCGCCTTTGCTACACCGGGCGCACCGACTGCCCTCATGTTTGCGTCGGGCGAGAGTGGGGTGTTGACGGCGGCGTTTGTGGAATCGCTCGAGGAGGAGCGAGCTGCGCGTGGCCTCGCGCTGTTCTCCACGCTGGTGCCTCGGGTTGTGTATCGGCTCGACGCGCCCATCATGGTGCACGAGGCCGGTGCGGACCTTGTCCTGGGGGCTGATGCCGCGGCCGAGTCCGCGGCTGGCGCGCTCCGAGACACCGCGCGTTGGGCCGGCTGTGAGCGGGACTGCCCAACCCTCACGCTCGAAGGCGTGGAGAACAACTACACGCTGGTTGGGCGGGCTCTCGGGTTAGCGCCCGGGGCCAAGTTGTTTGTGAATGGACGTCGCGCGAGGCTCGACGGGCCGCGCTTTGCAGTGGAGTTGCCTCCTGCCGCCCTCCGCGCCGAGCTCTCGTTGCGTGTGCTCGGCGCGGACTTCACGCGTTTTGAGGAGCGGGCGCGACTCCCTTGAATGAGGCCGGCCGTGCTGTGACTACAGCACGACCGCGGTGCCGCTCGCGCTCACCATCAACATGCCGCCACTCGCGCCGACGGTGATGTTCTCGTAATCGAGGTCCACGCCGACGACGGCGTTGCCCCCCATCGCTGCCGCCTGCTGCTGCATTTCCTGAATGGCGATGTCCTTCGCCTTGCGGAGCTCTTCCTCATAGGCGGCGGAGCGGCCACCCACGATGTCGCGGATACCCGCGAAGAAGTCGCGGAAGATGTTTGCACCCAGAATTGCTTCTCCGCTGACGAGGCCCAGGTGCTTCTTGATTGGCTTGCCTTCGACAGTTTCGGTGGTGACGACGAGCATGGCGTTCCTCAGAAGAGAGTGTTTGGAAAATGTACCTGACGAACCGAGCATCGAATAGGCAACCACAGCAAATCCCCTGCGTGCGATGCCGAAAAAAGTTCCCGTTCGTTCTGTGATTTTGCGCACACGGGTCAGAAGCATCATGCATACATCTTTAGTGTACGAGTGATTGATTCCCTCGGCTCGTAATCACATGTACAGGAGTACCATTATGCAAAAGCACACACGATACGCCTCTCAGCCCCCGCGTGCCATTGTTCTTGGGCTTGGCCTCGCCTTGACGCTCTCCGCCTGCGATACCGGAACCGACGCCGGCAGCAGTGCGGTCATTCGGATGACGGCGCCGGCGGTGGTGGGCAGCAGCGTGGAGCAGAGCGGGGGCCTCTCCATCGCGGGTACCAACGGGACCCTGCTGATTACGGATATCAAGCTCATCGTCAACGAACTGGAACTCCGGCGTCAGTCGGTGATGGACTGTGACGACGATAGTTCGGGCCCTGGAGACTGCGGGTCATTTGAATCACGCTACTTCGTCGCGGATGTGCCCTTGGGCTCAGGCGCGGTGACCATCGGCTCGGACCGAATCCCCGAGGGCACCTACACGGCCGTAGAGTTCGAGGTCAAGGATCTTGAGGTGGACGTGGGTGACGCGGACGAAGCCTTGGACGCCGCGCGCATCGCGGCGGTGCTGGCGCAGGTTCGTGCGACGTACTCTGACTGGCCTGCCGGTGCCTCGATGGTCATCGTCGGCACGTTTACCCCCACGGGTGGCGTGGCACAGCCGTTTCGTACCTACTTCGATGCGGAGGTCGAGGTAGAGCGCCTGCTCTCGCCGCCGCTCTTGGTCGATGCCACGAGCACGGGCCTCACCATTGACCTGTGGCCCGACCTCTGGTTCAAGAACCCCGACGGGTCGGTGCGCAACTTGGCGCTCTCGAACTTTGCGACGACGGGGACCTTGGTAGAGTTCGAAGTGGAATTCGAAGACGGCTGCGAGGTCGAGATCGACGACTGAGGCTCTGACGCCTCACGAATGAACAGCGCGGGGCAAGGATGACCTTGCCCCGCGCTGTTCATTGGTTTGCTTTCAGGCCTATGGCCACCAGTCTCCTCGCCCTGCTTGATGACATCACCAGCCTGCTTGACGACGTCGCCGTCCTCAGCAAGGTGGCGGTTAAAAAAACCTCCGGTGTAGTCGGCGATGATCTCGCGTTGAACGCCGAGCAGGTTACCGGATTTCAGGCGGACCGCGAGCTCCCGGTGGTGTGGGCCGTGGCCAAGGGCTCGTTCGTCAACAAGCTGATTCTCGTACCGGCCGCGCTGCTTATCAGCGCCTTCGTGCCGCGGCTGATTGTCCCCTTGCTCATGATTGGCGGTGTGTTTCTCTGCTTCGAAGGCGTGGAGAAGCTTGTGCACAAGTACATGCACAAGTACTTGCACCGCGAGGACGCCGAGCAGGACAAGGCAGCTCGCGAAGTGCGCGTGGCCGCGCTGGTGAACCCGGAGATTGACCTTGTGGCGCTCGAGAAGACGCGCATCAAGGGTGCCATCCGCACGGACTTCATTCTCTCTGCCGAGATCGTGGTCATCGCGCTGGGGACCATGGCTACGGCGCCCATCGCGCAGCAGATTGGCGCGCTGAGCGTGATTGGTGTGGGCATCACCGTGCTGGTGTACGGATTGGTGGCGGGCATCGTGAAGCTGGATGATCTGGGATTGCGGCTTACGCGCGCGGCCGGCAAGAACCCCGCAGCGGCATCGAGCCGCGCGTTTGGTGCCTTCATTCTGCGCTCGGCGCCTTGGTTGATGCGTACGCTGTCGGTGGTGGGCACGGCCGCGATGTTCTTGGTGGGCGGATCCATCATCGTGCATGGCGTAGCGCCAATTGAGCACCTGGTTGACGCGGCGGCGCATGGCTCCGGCGCGCTGGGTGGCGTGGTGAAGCTCTTGCTCGAGGGCGTGGTTGGCATCGTCGCTGGCAGCATCGTGGTGGCGGTCGTCCTGCTCATCAAGCGTGTGCGTCGCCGTTAGCGCTTGTTCACCGTGCGCTTGTTCACCGTGCGCCTGAGCGCCGTGAGCCGCCACGAGTCCTCCACGAGCGCAGCGATCTCCCTCCACGGCGCGCGCTTGTCGAGCCAGACACCAATCCAGCCGCTCGCGCCCACGTAGGGCGGCACGTAAAAGCGCTCCGGCCGGTCGCGAACCATCAGCGCTTGGTTGCCCTTCGCCGCGGCCAGCCACACGCCAGGCCTGCCTCCACTATGCTTGGAGTCTGAGGGCATGGCGTACATCGCAAAAATCTTCTTGGTGCGCCACGTGAAGGTGCCCCACGCTGGCACCTCGTGCGCGTCGGGAAGCGCGAGGCAAACTGCACGCAGCTTCGCGAGGGCGGGGTCGATTGCGCGGGCCATACGGAGAGAATAACTCGTCGCGAGCGTTCCGGCGCCGTGGCGCGTAGTTTCATCGGACGTTCCCACCACCAGCAATCGGAGTTCAGATGTCCGTTGCCGCACGCGCGCGCGCTTTCCTAATCGCCGCCGCACTCAGCCCCTCGCTGCTGCTCGCGCAGATCTCTCCACGGTCGCAGCAGCCCAACGACACCGCGTACACGCGCCAGATTCGTGCGCTCTTGCAGGATTCGCGTATTACCACGGAGTTGGTGGATCATCTGCCGGCGTCGGCCACGGTTCCCACGCCGCTGGCCTTCTTGGGCCGCGTGGTGGGCACTCCCGGCGAACTCACGTACGCGGCGGACATCCATCGTTACTACCAGGCGCTCGACGCCGCGAGCGATCGCATCAAGGTGTGGAAGATCGGGACGTCAGAGGAAGGCCGCGATATGTACGTGCTCGCGGCGTCCGATGAGCGGACCATCGCCAATCTCGAACAGCATCGTGACCAGCTGAAGGAACTCACGGATACGCGTCGCACCAATGACGCGCGGGCTCGCGAACTAATCAACACCACGAAGCCCATTTATTGGGTGACGTCTGGCTTGCACTCCGGCGAGACCGGTGGCCCCGAGATGTTGATGGAGCTGGCGTACCGCCTCGCGGTGTCTGAGCAGCCGATTATCCAGAACATCCGCGACAACAGCATCGTATTCATCACGCCCGTGCTCGAAGTAGATGGCCGTGAGCGTCAGGTGGACACCTACTACTTCAACAAGACCCGCCCGGCCGGCGAAGCGCGCTTGCCGCTCATGTACTGGGGCAAGTACGTAGCGCACGACAACAATCGTGATGGCATGGGGCAGTTCCTCGCGCTTACGCGTAACACCAACAAGCTTTTCCTCGAGTGGACGCCGCAGGTGATGCACGACTTGCACGAGTCCGTGTCCTATCTCTACACCTCGACCGGCACTGGCCCGTACAACGAATGGCTAGATCCCATCACGGTCACGGAGTGGTGGACGATGGCGCAGGTGGACGTGATGGAGATGACCAAGCGCGGCGTGCCCGGCGTGTGGACCTATGGCTTCTACGATGGTTGGACGCCCAACTACCTGTTCTTCGCCGCGCACTCGCACAATGCGATTGGGCGTTTCTATGAAGTGCAGAACTACGGCCCGGACAACCAGCCCAATCTTCGCGTGGCTCCGAACACCACGAGCCGCGAGTGGTTTCGGCCGAATCCGCCGCTGCCCGAAATCGCTTGGGGGCCACGCAATTCGGTGAACATCGGTCAGTCCGCGCTGATTTTCTCTCTCGACCATTTCGCGACGAATCGTCGCCTCTATCTCGAGAACTATTGGCTCAAGAATAAGCGCTCCGTTACGCGCGGCCGTAGCGAGGCGCCGTATGCCTGGGTGATTCCCGCCGGCCAGCGTCGTCGTGTGGATGCCGTGGACGCAGTCAATGAACTGCAGCGCCAAGGCCTCGAGATTCACGTCGCGGATGCCGCCTACACGCTCGGCAATGTGCGCGTACAGCGCGGCGATTACATCGTGCGCGCGGATCAACCGTATCGTACGCTCGCCGATATGTACTTCTCGGTGCAGAACTTCTCGCCGAGCAATCCGCGTCCGTATGACGACACCGGCTGGACTTTTCAGCTGATGCGCAACGTGGTGGTGCAGGGCGTGGCGGATTCAAGCGTGCTTACGCGCGCGATGACGCGTCTCACCACGGCGGCGCGCGCGACGGGTGGTATCACCGGAACAGGACGCGTGATGGTGGTAGATCACACCACGGACAACGCGCTCGTGAGCATGCGCTTCCGCTTGAAGGATGTGGCGATGAGCGCGGCGGAGGCGGACTTCGAAGTCGCGGGCCGTCGCTTTCGCGCGGGCTCCTTCATCATCCCCGACGCGGACGCCAGCAAGATTGGTCCGGTGCTCAGCGAACTCGGCTTGAATGGCTTCGCGATGGCGACGGTGCCGTCGGTGGCCACGCATGAACTCGACCTCCCACGCATTGGCTACATCCATTCCTGGCAGCGCACGCAGGACGAAGGCTGGGTCCGCGCCGCACTCGACACCTACGGCGTGCCCTATACCTACTTCGCCGATACGCGCCTCAAGGAAGGCAATCTCCGCTCGCGCTATGACGTAATCGTGTATCCCAGCGTGGGTGGTAGCGCGCAGGCACAGGTGAACGGCATCGCGATGACCGGCACGATGCCCCTGCCGTATCAGCGCACAGACAAAACGCCCAACTTGGGCTTCAACGATTCCGCCGAGGACATTCGCGGCGGCATGGGCTACGAGGGCCTGCTCGAACTGTGGAAGTTTGTAAAGGAAGGCGGCACGCTGATTGTTGAAGGGGCCACCACGAGCATCTTCCCGGAGTACAACCTCACCACCGGGATCACCATTGATGAGCCGGCCGGACTGTTTGCGCGCGGCTCGGTGATGCGCGGTATCGTGGCCGACCGTACGAGCCCGATTGCCTACGGCTATAACGCGCAGGTGCCGGTGTACTTCAATCAGGCGCCCGTGATCACTGTCGGTGGTGCGGGTACTGGATTCGGTGGCGGTGGTGGCGGTGGAGCAAGCCGCTCGCAGCAAAACACCACGCCGCAGGCGTCGCCCGTGACCACCTCGGCGTGGGATTGGAACAGTGTCGAAGGAATTCCTGCTGCGACAGAGAGTACGGGTACAGGAGCGACAACTTCAGCTCCGGCGCGCGGCGGGCGCGGTGCTGCTGCGGTTACTGGCGGACAGGGTGGACGCGCCGCCGCAGGTGCTGCTCCCAATGCCGGAGCCGCGCGCTCAGCCGCGGCGACCACACGCAACATGAACCCGCGCGTGATTCTGTCCTTCCCGCAGAACGCTGGCGAGATTCTCCTTTCCGGCACGCTCGACAACGGGTCTGCGCTCGCGGGCAAGGCGCAGGTCGTGGATGCACCGATCGGTGATGGTCACGTGGTCATGTTTGCCATTCGTCCGTTCTGGCGCTGGCAGACGCATGGAACCTTCTTCCTCGGATTCAACGCCATCCTCCACTGGAACGATTTGCACGCCGGACGCTAAACAGCCCGTGTCCTACAAAGACGGCCCGCACTCGAACTGAGTGCGGGCCGTCTTGCAACTACCTACCTCAGCGCGCGCGTCTGAGGACGCGGAACAGCACGGCGCCAACGAGCAATGTGCCAACCGCAGCAATGATCACGCTCGGGCGTTGCCACATCACGAAGGTAATCATCCAACAACTGAGCGTCGCGAACAGCAGCGGCGTGAACGGATACAAGGGCGTGCGGAAGGGACGCGCTATCTCTGGTGCGCTGCGTCGCAGCTTCATCAGGCCCGCAACCGCGAGAAGATTCATGAGATTGAGCACGACGCCAGCGTACGCGAGCACAGCCTCGAAGCTCGCCGTGGCAATGAGCAACGTGATGAGTGCGAGTTGTAAGCCGAGCGCTCGCCTCGGGACCCCATCACCGCTGAGCACGCCAATCCAGCCAAGTCCACCGACGCCGGCGCCAACAGCCTGGGTCACGCGTGAGCCAGCCAGCATGAAACCGGAGATCGTCGCAACCAGCACCAGCGCGATGATGCCGCTCATGACACGGCCGCCAATCTCACCGAGAATGCGGCCGCCAGAGAGTGCGCCCACCTCAACGGTGCCGCGTAAGGCATCAATCGGTACGGTTCTCAGAAAAACCCAGTGCAGCATCAGGTACATCGCCGCCACGAGCAGCACCGCGACCACAATCGCCCGTGGGATCGTCCGCTGTGGCTCACGAATCTCACCTGCCACGTAGCCAATGGCATTCCAACCCGTGTAGGCATACACCACGTAGATCAGTGAGATGGCGAAGGGCGCGGATCCAACCTCCCCCCACGCTGCCCCGCTCGGCGCAAACGATATTGGCTCACGAGGGCCAATCAGCAGACCCGTCACGATGAACGCGGTAATGATGACGATGGTGACGCTGGTGGTGGTCAGCTGAAAAATGCGAGCGCGACTCACGCCTGTTAGATGTACCGAGGCCACGAACACCAGCACCGCAACGGTGGCCATCATGGGCGCCACGTCGAAGACCTGCGCGCCGTAGCGCCCGAAGGCGATTGCTGCGAGTGCGATGGGCGCCGCGAAGCCCGCGGTCATTGAGACAAATCCGCCGATGAAGCCCAACATCGGCGACCAGGCTTCCGTGAGATACACATACTCGCCGCCACTGCGGGGATGCATCGCGCCGAGCTCGGCGTAGCACAGGGCGCCACTCAGGGCGAGAAGGCCGCCAACTGCCCAGAGCGCGAGTAAGGCGAAGCCGCTGGAGAGTGAGAGGACCTGAAAGCCCAAAGAGGTGAACACGCCGGTGCCCACCATATTCGAGACGAGAATGGCCACCGCAGCCGCGAGGCCGAGGTGGCGTGGCGGGGCTTTTGACTCGTGTTGCGGCTCTAGCGCGCTCACACTCACGGACGACTGAACACCGTGCCGTGCGGCACGCCACCGATGTCGGCAATCGTTCGGTCGCGCGAGAGCGCTCCGGTCTGTGGGTCAAACGTCAGCAGTTCAATGCGACGCGCCATTGTGTCGTATCCCGTGACGACCACCCGTCGCTGGTTCGGTGATACCGCAAGCCAGTGCGGCACGTCGGTGCTGTCGAAGGCCACACGCGAGACTTCGCGCGGTGCCGAGGGATTGGAGATGTCGAGTGCGACAACCGCCGAGTAGGCGGGGACCGTCACGAGATAGAAGTTGCCCACGACGGCGGGAATCGCACAGTTGGTCTTTGCCTTCTCGGGGAACGATGCCACGAGCTTTCCGCTCGGCGCGTCGCCGTCGAGCCCCTCTAAGAGGTAGAGACCGCAGGCGAAGGTTGAGACGAGCACGGTGCGTCCGTCTGCGAGCAGTCGCGGCTCGGCCGTGTACATTCCCTCGCCACCGCGCGGGCCGTCGGCGAGGGCAAAGCTGTGCAGCAAGCTGAGGTCTGACAGTCGCCACACTTGAACTTGCCGCGAGGCTTGGTCATCGCCATCCATGTCGGTGGTGGTGGTGACGATGCGGTCGAGCGCCTCGACAATCACGCCGGAGTAGACGCGCGTGGCAGCGGTGATGCTCTCCGGCTGCGGCTGGGAGGCTCGCACCAACGCGCCGTCTTTGGTCAGCTCAACTAGGCCACCCGGACGCATGCCGTCGGCAAGATGCTGCATCTGGTACGCGGCGAGTACGTTGCCGTTTGGCAGGCGCAGGAACGAATGCGGGTGCGAGTAGCCCCCGAGGTCGCCGAACTGCGTGACAATCGTCGGCCGCGCCCGATCGCTCATGTCGAAGACCCAACTCTGCCCGGTGCCAAAGCCGTTGACGAAGAGCCGTCCGTCTGGCCCCATCTCGTGCTCGCTATGGTGCGGCATGTTTCGGCGGCCCGGTACGGGCACCGTTGTGAGCACCTTGCCCGCCGCTTCGGCGCCCTCTGTCACATCAATCACGGCGAGGAAGTCGGGCTGGGTGCTATCGGCGCCGGCGGTCCACGCGTAGAGATACTCTCGGCTCTCTTCTGGTGCGGCGCACGATCCGAGCACGGCGATGGAGCAGAGCGTGGCAAACTGTGGGACGAGCGTGCGCAGCATGGGAGTCCAATGGTGTGGGAGTCCGGTAAGGGTGCAGGCCCAGTATCGCCTCGGCAAGGGTGTCTGGCGCGTTATCTTTTATAGGTTGTCCTTGTTCTCGCTCGGCACTTCCCAACTGCAGCCCCCGCAATGGCCACGATCCTCCAGGCGCTCCCCAAGGGCGAGCGCGTCGGCATCGCCTTCTCCGGCGGCCTCGATACCTCCGCTGCACTCCACTGGATGCGCGCCCACGGCGCCATTCCGTACGCCTACACCGCCAACCTCGGCCAGCCGGACGAAACCGACTACGAGGAGATCCCGCGCAAGGCCATGGCCTACGGCGCCGAGAAGGCGCGCCTGGTTGAGTGCCGCCACGAGTTGGTGGCCGAGGGCATCGCCGCCATCCAGAGTGGTGCATTCCACATCAGCACGGGCGGGCAGACCTACTTTAATACCACGCCGCTGGGTCGCGCGGTGACGGGCACGATGCTCGTCGCGGCGATGAAGCAGGACGACGTGAACATCTGGGGCGATGGTTCAACGTTCAAGGGCAACGACATCGAGCGGTTCTATCGCTACGGGCTGCTCACCAACCCTTCGCTTAAGGTGTACAAGCCTTGGCTCGATCAGGCCTTCATTGACCAGCTCGGCGGCCGCAAGGAGATGAGCGAGTATCTCGTCGCCAGCGGCTTCGAGTACAAGATGAGCACGGAGAAGGCCTACTCCACAGACAGCAACATTCTCGGTGCCACGCACGAGGCCAAGGACTTGGAGTTCCTCGATAAGGGCATGCATATCGTGCAGCCCATCATGGGCGTTCCATTCTGGCGCGACGATTGCACCGTGAAGAGCGAGTTGGTGAGCGTGCGTTTCGAGGAAGGCGTGCCGGTGGCCCTCAACGGTAAGACCTTCCCTTCGCTGCTCGATCTCTTTTACGAAGCGAACGTCATTGGCGGGCGTCACGGCCTCGGCATGACGGACCAGATTGAGAATCGCATTATCGAAGCTAAGAGCCGCGGCATCTACGAAGCGCCAGGCATGGCGCTCATCTTTACCGCGTATGAGCGCTTGGTCACGGGCATTCACAACGAAGACACCATCGAGCAGTACCGCCAGAACGGCCGCTCGCTCGGGCGACTGCTGTATCAGGGCCGCTGGCTCGACCCTCAGGCCTTGATGCTGCGCGAGAGTGCGCAGCGCTGGGTGGCGCGTGCGGTGACGGGCGAAGTCACCCTCGAGCTGCGGCGCGGCAACGACTATTCCATCATGGATACGTCGAGCCCAAACCTCACCTACAAGCCCGAGCGCCTGACGATGGAGCGTGGTGAAGCCTTCTTCACGCCGGCCGATCGTATTGGCCAACTCACGATGCGCAACCTCGACATCGTGGACACGCGCGAAAAGCTCGAGGTGTACATCAAGACTGGCTTGCTCAAGGGCGGAATCGGGCAGAGCGTCCCGCACTTGCCCGGCAGCGGCGAGAACTGAGCGAGAAACCGAGCGGAGGGAGGGCGCGTAGGCAGTGGCACACGCGTTTTCCCTCAGCTCGGAGTGGTAGCGATGTTCAGCCTTACCCGCAGTCTCGCCGGTGCGTTTGCCGCCGCGGCCATCATGGTGCCCGCCGCCTCCGCACAGACGGCCCTGCCCGCCGATTCTCTCGAACGTGCGCGCACCGCGGCGCGGTTCTTCTACGCTGGAGAAGCGGACAGCCTCGTTGCCCGCTTGACGCCCGCCACCCTTGAATCCATCGGCGGAAAGGCCGGGCTCCTCGAGGGGTTGTCGATGGTCGGCACCCGCGCCGGCGATGAAGTCAGTGTCGTGGAAGAGCGCTGGAACATGCGCAATGGACAGCGGCAGTACTGGCGTACCTCGAAGATGTCGATCATCCCCGAGGACTTCCTACTGCGCATCAACCTGAATGCCGAAGGCATGATCAGCGGCATCGGGATGGGACCGGCAGCGAATGCTCCGCCAGTCGAGAGCGTCGGGCCGGTGATTCCGAAGCCTTAACGCTACTTCAGCAGATACTCCACGGTCGCCACCACGCGGACCATCTTCCGCACCTGTGATGCTTCGCTGATCCCCTGCGCTTGATCGCGCGGGAGGATCTCGAAGTAGCCCTGATTGGCCTGGCGAATACCGCCGAGCGACGAACCTGCGTCCTCGGCGAACTGCTGGGCGGCTTCGCGTGCCCGCGCGGTGGCCTGCGCAATCATTTCTGGCTTGAGCGCGTTGAGGCCAGTGAACACGAACGTCGGACCGCCGTTGCCGTACTGCTCGCCACTTGAGAGCACCACGCCTTCGTTCACGAGCTCGGCGACTCGCTGGCTCGCCGCAGCAACTACATCGGGCTGCGTGCTGCGCACGAGCACGGTCTGGTTGATCAAGTACCGCGGGCCACTCGCGCTGTTCCCGTATTCATTGGCCTGTTTATCGCGCACGGCGAAGTCCTGAAGTGTGATTTGGGTGGTGTCCACGCCGTGCCGCGCCAGAAAGCGCTTGATGCGCCCCACGCTGGTCTGCAGGTCGCTGTTGGCGCGGGCCAAATCGTCGTTCGTCGCCACCACACGCAGCGGCCAGATGGCGAGATCTGCCGTGGCCTCACGCTCGGCCACACCCTTCACCGTCACGTAGCGCTCGGCGGCCTTGGCGCGCACCACGCCGTGGCCGGCGAGGAATCCGCCGCCGGCGATGCCCAGCGCGAGAATGATGGTGCCGAGCGGGGTGCGGTCGGGGAGTTGCATTAGCGGATCGAGAGTGGGGGACGGGCGTCGGCGGGCTGTGCGCGCTGTTCAGCGAGGTACTTGAGAATCTGCGTCAGCGAGCTGTTGCCGGGATACTGGATGTCGGCAATCAGGAAATCCGTGCCGCTGCGTACCAGTACGTACACCGCATCGGGAAATAAGGTTGAGCCGTAATCGCAGTTGGCGTGGATGGCGACTTGGACGGAGTCGCCGTTCATGGCGACCGCGCCCGCGCGGTAGGTCTCGCAGGGGTCTTGTGAGTTGGAGAAGGGGTCGAAATCCAGGCCAACGATTTCGTCGTTGTTTGCCCTCGCCGCGGCACGGTCATCGCTCAGCGCTTGGCGCAGACTCGGGACGAGGCGAGCCTCAATCATCGTCGCGGGATCCCAGTTGACTGGCTTGTCGCTCACGTCCCCGAACTGTGAGAGATACTCCTTCACGACGTCGCGCACCCAGCGCTGGGCCTCAGTGGCTTGAGCGGGCAGTGCCGTGCCTTCGAGCGCGGGCCGAATGCTCGCGTTCTGCGGATCGTCGTGGAAGGTCTCAAACTCGAGGTAGTAGCCTTCCGGATCCTTGGCGACGAAGCCGCGGGTGGGTTGCCGCGTGCCGTTGGCGAGTTCGTGCACCATCTCCACGCCACGCCCGCGCAAATACGCGTACCACTCATCCACCTGAGCGCTCACGAATGAGAGCGTAACGGGCTTCGTGGCGGACGCGCGATGCAAACCGCGCGACTCATCTACGAGCCCCACGTACGACGTGGGCGATACGCGATAAATCTTGGAGTAGCCTTGATCCACCGTGAGCGTGAGGCCGAGCACGTCCTCGTAGAATCGTTGGGCGCGCGGGATGTCGCGGTAGTAGAGGAAGGTGATGTTGGCGTCGAGGCCCAAGGACGCGGGGCGCGCGGCGGGGGCAGATTGCGCCGCCGCCGAGTCGGGGGCAGCGCAGGCCGCGAAGGCGAGAAGGGCGAGAGCGGTGAGACGGCGCGGCATGCGTGTCGGCAAAGAGTGAGGAAACCCACGGACGCAAAACAATGCCGAAAGATTGTCCGTAAGGCCAGCTATCACCCGCACATCCGAGACAATTCATGAGACTGCTACCTGCACTTGCCTTCCTTCTCGTCCCTTCAGTACTCGCGGCCCAAGCGGTGCCTGCACGTGACTCCAGCATCGTCCGTGGCGACCGCACGCTGTATCATCAGCACGCCCCAAGTGAGCAGGAATGGGGCTACGCCCAGGCGATTGTCGTCGGCAACACCATTTACGTCTCCGGTACGGTCAGTGGCGGCGCCACACTCACTGATGAAGTCACCAACATCTACCGTCGCATTGAGCGCACACTGCGCGCGAATGGATTCGCCATCCAAGACGTCGTGAAGGAGACCGTCTACGCCAAGGACATCGAGGCCTTCGCGGCGACAAACCCTGTGCGTCTGCGCGCGTATGCCGGGCACACGCCGGCTGCGACGTGGGTGCAGGTCACGCGCCTGCTGGCGGCGCCGGCGAACGTGGAAATTGAAGTGACGGCAGTGCGGGCGCCGCGCTGAGCTGGGTTTACCGGCTACCCCGCATCCGCGGCAGTATCCGCTGCGCATTCCCGGCATACACTTTGCGCAGCACGTCATCCGGCAGGTCAATGCCGTAGAGCTTCCAGAAGGCGTGATAGTCGCGGTAGTAATCGAAGTAGTCGTCCCGCGTCTCAAACACGCGCCAGTAGTACGGGTACTCTTCCGGCTGATACGAATCCTTCCCGAAGAGGATGCGGTCTTGGTACTTGATGAAGAAGTCGCGCATGGCGCGCGGCTGGCGGCCGATGTCATAGAGCACGGCGCCGACTTCCACGGTCATGTTGGGCATCTCGTCCATCATCCGCGAGAGGCGGGGCAGGTCGTTGGCGTACCAAGCCATGTGCGCCACCACGAACGTTGTGCGTGGATTGCGCTTGATCATGTTGTCGCGCTCACGAGCGAGCTGCTCGAAGCTCGGGAATTCCTCACCGTAGCGGCGATTCGGAAATAGCGCGAGCTCGAGCCAGCGCTCGTTGTTGAAGTCAATCGCCTGCCAGAACTCGGCCGGGTCCGCGGTGTGGATGAACACAGGAAGGTTCAGTCGCGCGGCGGCCTGCCAGATGGGGTCAAGCTCGGGGTCGTCAATCGCCAGTCTCGAGCCGTCCGCCTTGCGGGTGTTGAGCCCAAGGCCCTTGCCGATCTCGCCGATGCCGATGGCGCCCGCCGCGGCATTGGCCTCAAGGTCCGCGATGGCCCGCGTGGCCCAGCCGGGCCCCACGTCACGGAAATCAATGCCCGTGAGGAATCGCATCCGGTCCTTCATCGTCGGATGCGCCGCCACAATCGCCATCTGATTCCGCAAGGCATCGCCGCGTACGTTGTTCGCCGCGACCATCACGCCCAGTCCCATGGCATCAAACTCGGCGCGTAGCGCATCCAATTGCGCGGCGCTGGTGATCGTCGCCGGATGTCCGTGGAAGTCCACGGCCGGGAACTTGGCGCGCGGCACCGTGTGCTCCACGCTCACCACCGTGTTACGCGGGCGGTAGTCGAGGATGCTCGGTGCCGGCATGGTGGGCGCGCGACAGTTGCGCGGCCGCACTTCGGTCATGCCCGGCGGGCACTGCTCGCCGGCCTGGATGGTGACGCCGCCTTGATTGCCGCCGGGTTGGGCGCACAGGAAGGAGGGGAGGAGCAGGAGGGAGGCGAGAATGCGCATCTTGTAGAATAGCGCAGGCCGCTAGATTTCCAACTAACCCAAACGGCCAAGCGGCCGCGGAGCTCTAATGTCCAGCAGCAACCCCGTCATCGCGCAGGACCTTCTCGCCGAACGCCTCTACAAGGCGCGCGCCATCATTATTTCCGGTGGCATCGACCAGGAACTGTCCGAGCGGGTGACCACCCAGTTGCTCGCGATGGCTTCTGAGTCCAAGGATGCCATCACGCTCTATTTGAACTCGCAGGGCGGGCACGTCGAGGCCGGCGACACCATCCACGACATGATCCAGTTCGTGGACGCACCGGTGCGCATCGTGGGCACGGGTTGGGTGGCGAGCGCAGGTGCCCTCATCTACGTCTCTGTGCCCAAGGAGCGGCGCTTCTGCCTGCCCAACACGCGCTTCCTGCTGCATCAGCCGGCAGGCGGCATGGGCGGTACCGCGTCGGACATCGCTATCGAGGCACGCGAAATCATCAAGATGCGCGAGCGTCTCAACAAGATCTTCGCGGCGGCCACAGGCCAGCCCCTCGCGCGCATCGAGGAAGACACCAACCGTAACTTCTGGCTCGACGCGCAGTCGGCCATTGAGTACGGTGTGGCGGGGAAGATGATTAAGTCGATGACGGAGCTGAAGTAAGCTCCGCTAGGCGCTAGCCTGCGATATCGCGGGCTAGCGCGGCTGCCAATCGCGTGGCCGCCTCCGGCTTAGTCCGCAGCCAAAGCTCCGGCTCAATCAGCTCTAGCTCCATGATTTGCCAGCCGCCGTCATTGCCGCGCACCATGTCCACTCGCCCGTACTGTGGCATCGGCGTCACCGACTGCATCGCGCGCTGCGCAAAGGCACTCTGCTCAGCAGTCGGCGCGTAGGGCATCCACTTCCCGCCGTGATCGTCCTGCACGCGGAAGTCGCCAGCCTTCGGCACCTTTTGCACGGCGTGTGTGACTTCGCCGTCAATCACCATCAGCGTGTATTCACCGTTCACGGTAATATCCGCCACGAAAGGCTGCAGCATGAACGATTCCGTCGCCAAGAGCGGCACCAGTTCGCTTTGCAGTGATGCGGCGTTCGAGGCGTTCACGCGATACGTATGCCGCGCCGCGCCCGAGACGCAGGGTTTGAGCACCGCTTCGTCCCACTGCATCTCGCCAAGTAGCGCCAGCAGCGACGACCCATCCCCCGGCTCGATGTATCTCGAAGGCACCACGGGCACGCCGCGCCTCTCGAGATCAGCCAGATAATGCTTGTCGAGATTCCACCAAATGGTGTGCGCGGCGTTCACGAGCCGCGTTTGGGTCTCGATGCGCTCAAGCCAAGCCGTGAACTCCGCATAGCGCTCGAAGTAATCCCAGGTGGTGCGGAACACGGCGCAGCGGAACTGCGACCAATCCACCGTCGGATCCGCCCAGTCGAGCCGAACGCTCGTCAGCCCTAGCTCACTGAGTGCAGTCTGCAGCAAGCCATCGTCGTGCAGGATGTTGCGCAGGTACCAATCGTCCGGTGCCGCCTCCGTGGCGGTGAAGCGGTGGTCGGTGAGCAGGGCGATGTCAGCAGAACGGGTCATCGCGGAAAATACTCAGGCCGACAAGCGTCGCCCCTTATCTACGCTAATCTCGCTACCCACGGCGACGAACGCCGAGCGCGGGCTGCCACTGAGAGCCGCCGCAAACTGCGCGCCGTAGGTACGAGCAACATCGCCGTACACACGCGGCTCTTCGGCGGCCCACACGGACCACGAGGGATGCGCCACGCGGTACTCAATAGTCCCGCCATCACGCTGGCGCGTGTAGCCCCAATAGTGCTCGGTGATGAACTCCGCCTCTGAGCCGACGACAAACGGAGCCGCCGCACCGCGAGTGCGCGCGGCGATGCCCACCCACTGTTCGCGTTCGCGCCACTCGTAGCGCAGCTCGCGACCCGCGGCGCTCTCGGCAATTGCGTGCCGCATCGGCAGCGCGCGATATGGCTCGTTGTAGAGGGTGCGCGCCAGCCAGGCGATGGCAGCGCGGGGGACGAGTTCGCGGATGAACACGACGCCGCGCCGCACCTCGCTTCCCTCCACCCGCCGCACGTAGAAGCGCAGGTTCACTTCGTCAAAATCGCGATGCCACGGTACGGGAATACCGAGCACTCGCGTGTCCACGAAGCGAAACCCGACCACGCTCGCGATGGCGGCGCCGTCCCAGAGATCAAGTGTGGTGCCCGCCGGAACCAACGGCAGCAGGAGCGCCGGGTCCACAGCGTAGTTGAGCATCAACAGGTCGCGCCACTTCGCCGTGAGAAAGCGGCCCGGCGCGCTGCGACTCAGAGCCGTCACTTCGAGGTCAGCGTCGCTTGCAGTGCTCCAGAGGGACACTTGGCGACTTGCGCCATGACTTCCTCTGGCGTCGCGAGTTCAGGGCGTACCCAGCGGCTGCGCTTTGTGTCGAACACCGCCGGCAAGCCGCGCACGCACACGGCCGAGTGCGTGCAGATGTTAGGGTCGAACGTGACCGTGATGCCAGGCGCTTCGTAGGTCTGCAGTTTCTTTGACATTTTCGCTCCACTGGAAGGCGCTTCGTTGACTACGTGGCGGGCTCTGTCGGCGGCTTGCGGGGGGTGAGGTAGGTCTCTATGATCCACGGATGCAGCGCAAAGAAGAGGGCCATCACGGGAAGCACGACGAGCCCCTTCGCGAAGCGCGCGCCGTCGAAGCCCACCGCGAGTCGCTCGCTATTCAATACCACGAACATAAATAGTGCAGTCGAAAATCCATTTCCGATTGCGCGGCGCCACGGTGTAGAGGCCCGGGCGGAGACTGCCTCTACTACCGCGCCGGCGAGGAGAAAGGGAACGCCGACCATCGCCAAGCGCATCCAGCCCTCAGCGTCCGGTAGGGGCGCCGTTCCGATGGGACTCAGCAGAATGAAGATGATGGGAACAAACAGCAGCCAAAGAGCGAAATTCCGGGCAATCTGCAAAGCAAGCGGTCTCATTTCAGTCTCAGAACGGGACATTCTCTCTCCTTAGCGAAAATCGGAAACCCTTCGCCCTTGAAGTAGATTCGTAATCTGAAGCTCCCACCGATTCACAGACGACTCGCTCGACATCGGAGACAATGATGGCTGGACAAACAGATGACAAGGGCGCCAAGTGCCCCGTGATGCATGGTGACGCCCCCAAGGCCACGGCCGCCGGCGGACGCTCCAATCGTGACTGGTGGCCCAATGCCTTGAACGTCGGCATCCTGCGTCAGCACTCGCAACTCTCCGACCCCATGGGCGAGGGCTTCGACTACGCCAAGGAATTCCAGACGCTAGACCTCGAGACCGTCCGTAAGGACCTCGCCGCCGTCATGACGGATTCGCAGTCCTGGTGGCCCGCAGACTACGGCCACTACGGCCCACTCTTCGTCCGCATGGCCTGGCACAGCGCTGGCACCTACCGCACGGCCGACGGCCGCGGTGGCGCGGGCAATGGCACGCAGCGCTTTGCACCGCTCAACAGCTGGCCGGACAATGGCAATCTCGACAAGGCGCGCCGGCTCCTCTGGCCGGTGAAGGCGAAGTACGGCAAGAAGCTCTCGTGGGCCGACCTCATGATTCTTGCCGGCAACGTGGCCATGGAGACCATGGGCTTCAAGACCTTCGGCTTCGGTGGCGGTCGTGCGGACGTGTGGGAGCCCGAGCAGGACATCTACTGGGGCCCCGAGGCGGAGTGGTTGGGCGACAAGCGCTACTCAGGCGATCGTGAACTCGAGAACCCGCTCGCCGCGGTGCAGATGGGTCTCATCTATGTCAATCCCGAAGGTCCCAACGGCAAGCCTGATCCCCTCGGCTCGGCCCGCGACATCCGCGAGACCTTCAAGCGCATGGCGATGAACGACGAAGAAACTGTCGCCCTCACCGCCGGCGGCCACACTTTCGGCAAGATGCACGGCGCGGGCGATCCAGCCCTCGTGGGCCCGGAGCCAGAAGGCGCGAGCATCGAAGAGCAGGGACTCGGCTGGCGCAATGCGCTCGGCACGGGCAAGGCCGAGTTCGCCACGACGTCTGGCCTCGAAGGCGCGTGGACACCGACGCCGACGCAGTGGGACAACAGCTATTTCGACACGCTGTTCAAGTGGGAGTGGGAATGCGTGAAGAGCCCCGCCGGCGCCTATATCTGGCACCCGACGGACAAAGTGAATGCCGCGACGGTTCCGGATGCGCACGTAAAGGGCAAGATGCATCTGCCGACGATGTCCACGGCCGATATGGCCATGCGCATGGACCCCGAGTACGAGAAGATCTCGCGCCGGTACCATCAGAACCCCGAGCTACTCGCTGATGCATTTGCGCGCGCGTGGTTCAAGCTCACGCACCGCGATATGGGTCCGCGTCAGCGCTACTTGGGCTCGCTCGTGCCGGCCGAAGTGCTCATCTGGCAGGACCCGATTCCGGCCGTTGATCACGCGCTTGTAGATGCCGCTGACATCGCGGCGCTCAAGGCGAAGATTCTTACCTCTGGCGTTTCCATTGCGCACCTCGTTTCCACGGCTTGGGCCTCGGCTTCGAGCTTCCGTGGCTCAGATAAGCGCGGTGGAGCAAACGGCGCGCGCGTCCGCTTGGCTCCGCAGGCGCAGTGGGAAGTGAATCAGCCCAAGCGTTTGGCGACGGTGCTTGAGGCGCTGGAGAAGATCCGCGCCGAGTTCAACGCCAACGCCAAGGGCGGCAAGAAGATTTCATTGGCCGATCTCATCGTGCTGGCGGGCACGGCGGCCGTTGAAGCCGCGGCGAAGAAGGGCGGCATGGATATTTTCGTGCCGTTCACGCCAGGCCGCATGGACGCATCGCAGGAACAGACGGATGTGGAGTCGTTCTCGGTGATGGAGCCGATTGCCGACGGCTTCCGCAACTACGCTAAGGGCACCTACACCGTCTCTCCCGAGGAGATGCTGATTGATAAGGCGCAGTTGCTCACGCTCACGCCACCGGAGATGACGGCGCTGGTGGGTGGTCTGCGCGTGCTCAATGCCAACTACGGTCAGGCCCAGCACGGCGTGTTCACCAAGCGCGCCGAGACGCTGAGCAATGACTTCTTCGTGAACCTGCTCGACATGGCTACCGAGTGGAAGCCAGCCGCTGAGCACGGCGCCTACGAAGGCCGTGACCGCGCCACTGGCGACCTTAAGTGGACGGCGACTCGCGTGGACTTGGTCTTCGGTTCCAACTCGGAACTGCGTGCGCTCGCTGAGGTGTACGCGGCGGACGATGCCAAGGACAAGTTCGTGAAGGACTTTGCCAAGGCCTGGACCAAGGTCATGAACCTCGATCGCTTCGATATCGCGTAGAGTTGGCTAAGGCTTCACGAGTGAGAAGGGCAAGCTCCACCTGCGCCAGTCGGCGCGGTGGAGCTTTCGCTTTGTCCACTCCGTTGTGACGGCTGCGCGCACTTCAGCGGCACGCTCGGCGCCAAGTCGGTTTACTTCGCGCAGCAATGTTGGAATTGCATCGCCCGAAAGCTGAGCGTGGTAGGCGACGTCAAACTCTTGACCTTGCTCCGCGCGACGCAGGTTCAGCTCCACCACCCAACGCTCTGGGTTCGCGATGTTGAGCAGGCCAAGCCAGCAGGCGGAGATGACCAGCACCCCTGGCGCAAAGCGCATGCGGACACCGCGTAATACGGTCAAAGAGAACCATACAAGTACCAAGGCCACCCACACCAGCACGGCAAGCGCGAACACGCGATCGTCAGTGAGCCCGAAGTAGTCCAAGTAGAGTGCGAGGCGCATGATGGCGGAGATCAACACGGCGCCCACGAGTGCGACGAGCAATTGGCCCCAGGTGCGGAACGAGCGACGCTGGGCACCGTCCTCACGGTCGAGCACATCGTCTGCCACGAGGAGCACCGCGAGCACGATGCCGGCAATCACGATGAGCTCGAAGAATCCGCGGCGCGCGTAGTCGGCCACCGTGACACCCGACGCTCCGGCAATGTACGAAGTACCGCCAAACAGGCTACGCATCTGCAGGCCAATCCATACGCTGAGCAGCAAACAGAGCCCGCCCAGCACGGGGGCGGCGGCGGCGAAGGGGAGGTCAAGCCGTCCGCGCAGCTTACTCGCGTCAATAAACACCGGTTGCACGGAGCCGCGCAGGGCACCGGCCGTGAGCCAAGTCGCCACCACGATCAGTAGCGCGTGGCTCACGCTGCTGAGTTGCAAGACTGTGCCAATCTGGTCGAGGAACCGCGCGTACATTGGATCGGCCTCGGCGAGCAATCCAGAGACGATAAAGAGCACGGGAATCGCGGCTACGCTGCCGATGGCGAACGTCTTGGCCGAGCGTCGCCAGCCTTCGTCTACTTTGGTGGCGTCGGAGTCCCGAACCACGAGCATGGGGCCACCGGCCGCTCCGGCTGCCACGGTCGAGGCTACTCCAATCAGCGCATCGCGAGGCTCGAGTTGCGCGAGAGGACGCCCATGGGCGCGCCAGGCAATGAGGAAGAGCACGACGACAAAGCCAAAGAAGTCGAGCGCATAGAGCATTGGGGCGTCGCGCAGAATCAGCAGCAACGCGAGCGCGCCCGCCGCGGCGAAAAGCATGCGACGCTCGCCTTTGGCGGCCTCATCGTGGCCAAGAGTGACGCCGACGCCGAGCACCATGAGCGCCCAGACCACGAACCCCGCGCGCCAGGCACCTGCGCGGAGGAAGTAGTCGGCCGCAATGCCAAGCACAGCGGCAAGGGCGAGGAGGCGGCGAGCGAGTTGGGGAGTCATGCCGGGTTCGTTGGAAGAGGTGGCGCGTGGCGAAAATGGCTGGCCGTCAAGTACTTGACGATACAAAGTACATTGGCGTAACGCAAGGCCTGCTCTGAATCGGCGGCTTTGTGGTTCACTTATTCGCGCCCTTACGGGCGCCGCAACTCCCACACCATGGTGTCGCGCAGGCTGCCGTCCGGCGCGGTGATGTCGCCCGCGAGCGTCTCCACATGCACGAATCCCAGGCGCGCGGGCAGGGCGGCGCTCCTCAGGTTACCAGGGTCGCAGCGAATCTGGACGCACGCGATGTCCGCATGTTGGAAGGCCTCTCGCACGAGTGCTTGGGCCGCTTCCGTGGCGTAGCCATTGCCTTGCTCTCGACGGTCGAGCCAATAGCCGATCTCAACGCCGGCCTCAATGCGTGGATGCAGTCCTGTGCCGCCAATCACCGTGGATTCATCGGCCGAGAAGATGGCGTAGATGCTGTCGCGCCCCGCCAAGAAGTCTTGCTCGAACTTGAGGATCCGCGCCTCAATCACGCTGAGGGGAGAGGGCTCATCGTGTGCCCACGCCATCCACGGCCGTAGATGCGCCAGATTGCGGTCAATCGCGTCCTTGAGCAGCCCTGCGTCGGCCACGCGCCAGGGGCGCAGCAGCAATCGCTCCGTGCGGATCTCTGGGGTGTAGGGCATGTCTCGAGAGTGCGCTTCGCTAGCGCGCCGCTGGAACTGCTGTCGTTGCTGTCGTTGCACCGTCGGGCGCCTCGCGGGCGGCCCGCCGTTTGGCCGCGTACATGGCCACGCCTTCTATCATCGCAACGGAAAGCAGCAGGACAAAGAGGATGATGCCCCCATTGCGCGAGGCCCACGCGACGAGGGGCGACATCTGTGGTGGTTGTTTCGTCATGCGGCCAGCCTAGCGTGGTGACGCGCCTCGCGCCAGCGACGCTTGTTCATCCGCGGCCCGCAGGCAACATTTTGAGATGCTTCCGTACTCCTTCTATAAAATCGTGCACGTCTTGGGCATCGCCCTCGCCCTCGTCTCACTCGGCGGGCTCACCGTGCATGCGCTCAACGGTGGTCGCAAGGCAGACAATGCCGCGCGCAAGTTGCTGATCGCCATGCATGGCGTGGGTGCGCTCTTCGTGCTCGTCGGTGGATTCGGCCTGCTGGCGCGCATTGGATTCGCGCACGGCAGCGGATTCCCGCTCTGGCTTTGGGTGAAGCTCTCGCTGTGGGCCGTGCTGGCCGTTGTTGTGATTCTACCCTACCGCGCACCGCAGGCCACGCGTCCCTTGCTTCTCGCCTTGCCCCTGCTGGCAATGCTCGCCGCCGCGATGGCCGTGTACAAGCCGACTTGAGGACAGTATGAACCGACTGCTCTGGACTCTCGCACTCTTCGTTGCCGCGTCCATCGGTGGCTGTCGCCGAGCGATTATCATCGTTCCGCAAACCGACCGCGCGTACACGGAGCGCGACACGCTCTACGGGTTCCATCGTGGCAACCGCGTGGTGATCTCGTTCCGCTTCGACAGCGTGTTGCGTGTGGATACCGTCACGCGGCTCGATACACTCTGGCGTGGCGGCACACGGACTATCGTGCGCGTGGATACCCTGCGCCGAGTGGACACGGTAAAGGTCGGCGCACCAGTGACGCTACCGAGCACGGGTACGCCTCAGACTCCAATACCCACGCGCATTCCCACGCGGACGGGAAGTGGCACACGGCCCGTGCCGACTACTCTGCCGGGGACGGGGACGCCCACGACCGGGACGCCCACGACCGGGACACCCACGACCGGGACACCGACGACGGGTAATCCTGGGCGCGTGGATACGGTTGTTGTCGCTCGGGTGGACACGGTTGTTGTCACGCGCCTAGACACGGTCATCGTGACTCTGCGAGACACCGTGTTTCGCAGTGATACCATTCGCGTCGCCGGCCGCCGCACGCTCTTCGTCCCACCCGGGCAGTATCCGCCCGAGGGCCAGTGCCGCGTGTGGGTTCACGATCTGCCACCCGGACGTCAAGCTGATGCGGGGCCCTGCGCCTCGCTCGGCAACATCCCTGCCGGGGCCTTCATTCTCTTTGGCGGTGACGCGTGGGACGCGGACTACGACTGGGTGACGGAGTCTCAGCGGGGAAGTGTGCCACCAGAGATCATTGCGGTATCTCGGCGACGACGGCCCTGAGCCGTCTCTTCTCTCAAGGGGTATTCTGAGGCCATGACGTTCCTCAGCAATCGACGCGGCCTACTCGGTGCACTCATCTGCGCTGCTCTCCACGCCAGTCAGGCGGGCGCGCAAACACTGCGCGGCGAGGTCTACGACTCCCTCGTGGCGCGTGGTCCCATGGAGGGCGCACGTGTAGTGATCGAAGGCTTGCCGCAAATCGCGACGACCGACCGCCGCGGACGCTTCGTCCTGCCTGACGTTCCCGAGGGCAGCTATCTCCTGACGTTTTTCCATCCCGCCCTCGACTCAGCCCGCTTGAGCGCTCCAGCATATCGCGTCACGGTTCCCGCCGAGGGGCTGCGCAACCTGCAACTCGCGACGCCGTCTTTCGCCACTACGAGTCGGTTCCTGTGCGGAACCACCTTGGACTCAGCATCCACGATTGTCCTGGGTCGCGTGCGCGCAGCAGAAGATGGTCGGCCGCTCGCAGGCGCAACCGCGCAGGTGTCGTGGTGGGAGATGAACTTCGGTGGGGCGGGCGGCGCCAGACAAATCGATCGGACCATGACCGTGGATGCCGACAGTCTCGGTGAGTTCAGGCTCTGCGGCGTGCCAACCGACGTGGACCTCACGATGACCGTCAGCGTGGGCTCGCATCGAACAGGTCAGCTTGCATTCCCCGAAAAGGGGCGTGCCATCACCATACGCGACGTGGCGGTGAGCTTGAGCGACAGCGCGGCCACGGTGGCGGCGGACAGTTTGTACGTAGCCAATCCTGGAGTCTCGCGCCGAGGACGCGCGCGACTGCGAGTGCGCGTCGTCGACGATCGCGGACGGCCCATTGAGAATGCGACGATTGGCATCCGTGGCCACGCCGCTTCGGGTACAAGCGATCCGAGTGGTGATGTACGACTCATTGGCGTGCCCTCGGGATCTCAGACGGTGATTGTGCGCGCAGTCGGTCGGGCGCCGCTCACGCAGGTAGTGGCGCTCATGCCCGATGAGGAGCTCAGCCTTGATGCGCGCATGTCGGCTGTGGGAACTCTGCTCCCAGAGTATCGCGTGACGGGCCTCGCCGCGGACGCCTTCAGGACCGCGTACGAGTTGAGACGGCGTTCCGGGTCGGGCACGTTCCTCGATAATGACGACCTCAACAAGATCGGCCGTCGTGCGCAGGACCTTACGGCGATTGGCGGCGTGCGAGCGCCGATGTCGCAGGGGGAACTCGGTTACACCAACCGCCCGATGATTTTTTTTCGCGGTGTGGGAGGTGACCTCTGTGTTCCGACTGTCTTCGTGGATGGTGTTCCGCGCCTGCGCATGGACGGGTGGGAGTTGCATATCCTCCTCCAGTCCGCCAAACGCTTGGAACTCTATCGTCGAGGCGTGAGCATTCCCTCGGAGTTTGCCAACGCGGCCACCGGTTGTGGCGTCGTGGTGCTCTGGACTACGGCCTTCTGACCGGTTCGAAGCGAATCGTCAGTAGCACCACCTGCGCCACGTTGCGGTTTCTTTGCACTGCTGGGATGAACCGTACAGAAAGCAGGGCATCGCGCGCCGCCGCACCGAAGGCCGGATGCGTCGCACTCACAATGCTCAGGGTCTCCACGCGGAGTTGCCCATCGGGCTCGATGACGAACTCGAGCGTGGCGGACCCGGCAATTCCGGCCTCGAACAATGAGTCGGGGTAAAGCGGCGTGAGCTCGTTGGCCGGGTCAATGTGCGCGGGCCGATCCACGGCGTCGGCCGTGAGCGCTTCCTTGGCCTCAATAAGAGCGGCCACCACCTCGGCCGGTGAGCTGTCTCCGCGGCGCGGCCGGCGCGGAAGCGCACGTCCTTCGCGTGTCCACACGACAATCACGCCGCCGTTCTGTCCGTAGAGGTCGCTCATTGAGTACTCCGGCGGCGTCGTGGCCGTGCCAGAGTAAATCTCGACGCCGAGAAAGGTTCGAGGATCTAAAAGGTTGAGATCGACTTCACCAGCCGCCATGCGCACGCCGTCGAGATAGACCACGGGTGGACGGCTCGCGCCGCGCATATAGAAAGTCTGCCGCCCTCGATTGTTTCGGACTTGGGTCCCGGGCACCGTGCGCATCACGTCGCGCATCGTCCACAACTGACGATTGTCAATCTCCGCCGCGGTGAGGAAACGCCCACGTCCACTCGCGCGCCGAGCGTAAAAGGCGGCGGCATTGCCGCGCAGGGTTTCGCGACCACGCACGATCACCGGCGCAATGGGCTGCGCGAGCGTCTCGAGGCGAATCGCTATGCCGGTTTCGCCGCTGCGAGACACCGTCAGTGGTTGCCTGCGCGGCTGATAGCCAATTCGTCGGATCACGAGCTCTCGTGCGCCAGTTGGGACGTCCCGAAGCGCGAAGCTGCCCGTGGCGTCCGACTCGGCGCGCTGGATGCCGCCCGCCAACTGTACGAGCGCGCCAGACACCCCCTGTCCCAGCGAATCACGCACGGTGCCGCTCACGGTGACTCCGGCCTCCTGCGCCGCGAGGCTCAGCCCCGGCGTTGCGCATCCGAGGAGGAGCGCGAACCAAAGTTGGCAGATAGCACGTGGGGAGGCGGAGAGAGACGGCACTCAGTTGAGCCTATGTTCCGGCGCGAAAAAAGCAAATGAATATCTAAACGAGGGCTTAATGGTGCCTTAAGACTCTGTTCGGTAAATATTCGCTAGCAGAATCGGGCCCTAAAAGCAAATACGTTGTGACGGGTTGCTCTACAGGTGGAGTAACGATAGAGTAACCGCAGTACTTGTAGCACAGGTCACATGACCTGCCCCACCACATTTAGGAGATTTCCTGATGTTTAGAAGGCTCGCCCAAGCCTGTGTCGGCGTAGTATTGCTGGCCACGGCTGGTGTGACCGCTCTTGGCGCGCAGGTCGCCACAGGCGTAATCACCGGGAAGGTGACGGATCGCGGTACCGGTCGACCCCTCGCAGAAGCCCGTGTCATTGTCGTTGGCACGGCCATCGCGGTCTTCTCGAATGCGCAGGGTGAATACCGTATCACGCAGGCGCCGGCAGGTCCGGCCAATGTGACGATCTACAAGATCGGCTACCAGTCCTCTACGGACACCGTACGTGTGACGGCAGGGCAGACGTCCACCGTGAACTTCGCTCTGAACGTCTCGCGCGTGCAGCTGTCCGACGTGGTCGTGACGGGCACCGCGGGTAACCAGGAGCGGCGCGCGCAGGCCGCCGTGGTCACGAGCGTTGATGTCAGCGACATCGCCAAGTCTTCCCCGGCGCAGTCATTCAGCCAGTTGCTGCAGTCCCGCGTGCCGAGCGTCTCGGTGAACTCCGCCTCGGGCACGGCTGGCACCTCCCGTCGCATCAACATCCGCGGCGCAGCGTCGGTCAACCTCTCCAATCAGCCGCTCATCTTCATTGACGGCATCCGCGTCAACGAAGGCCAGCCGGGCCTCGGCGCCGGCGGCCAGAGCGCTGACCGTCTGAACAACATCAACCCCGACGACATCGAGTCCATCGAAGTCGTGAAGGGCCCCGCCGCCGCCACGCTGTACGGCGCCGACGCTTCTGCGGGCGTGATTCAGATCATCACCAAGTCCGGCCGCGCCGGCGCCCAGCGCTTCAATCAGAGCATCACGCTCGAGGCGGGCACGTCGGACCAGAATTGGACCCCGCCAACGAACTACGCCTTCTGCTCTGCGGCGTCGATTCTTCCGACCAGCACCAACCCGCTGTGCCGTGGCCAGACCACGACCACGCTGGTCTCGGACAACCCGCTCGTGCGCTCGGGCGCGTTCCGCACCGGCTCGGTGGGCAACCTGTCCTACTCCGCGAACGGCGGCGGCCAGGGCTACGGCTACTTCTTCTCGGTCAACAACGACCTGCAGAACGGCACCCTCCCGAACAACTCGTTCGGCCGTAAGGGCATCCGCACGAACTTCAACTTTGTGCCCAGCTCCAAGGTCACCGTGAATGCGTCGTTGGGCGTGCAGCAGTCCAGCCTGAACGCACCGCAGAACGACAACAACATTTACGGCTTCCTCGGCGGCGGCCTCCTCGGCACGCCGCTAACGCGCACCGATGACAACACCGGCGCCAACGGCTGGTTCGGTGCCAACCGTCAGCTCTCGGCCATCGAGGCCATCGAGACGGGCCTGTTCTCGCGCGGCACCACGGCAGGTGTGACGGTCAGCTTCGTTCCGAACTCCTGGTTGACGCACAAGCTCGTGGTGGGCGGCGACCTCCTGTTTGATGAAGCGACGGTCTTCTTCCCGAAGAACCCGATCAACTCGTACGCCGGCCTGCTCAACACCGGCTCCAACACGCAGTCGCGCACCAGCAGCGAGCGCTACACGGTCGATTACCAGGCCAACGCCCGCAACCAGTTCGGCGCCGACAACCAGTTTGAACTCAACACCACGCTCGGCCTGCAGATGATCCAGACCCGCTCCGAGTTCGTGAGCGCCACTGGTACGGGCTTCGTGGTCAACAGCAACAATGTGATCTCGGCGGCGTCGCAGACCTCGGCGACCGGTCAGCTGACGGAAGTGCGCCAGCGCGGCTGGATCGCGCAGTCGCAGCTCGGCCAGCTCAACCGCCGCTTCCTCACGGTCGGCGTGCGCGTGGACGAGTTCTCGGTGTTCGGTTCCCAGGTAGATCCGGCGATCCTGCCGAAGATCGGCGGCTCGTGGGTGATTTCTGAAGAAGGCTTCTGGGGTGGCTTCCTAGCCAGCTCCGTGAGCTCGCTGCGCGCCCGCGCAGCCTACGGCACCACCGGTCGTGCACCGGGCGCTGGCGCGGCCCTCACAACCCTCGCTGCAGCGCCGAGCATTGCCGGCACGACGAACGAAGCGGGCGCAGTCCCGGCCAACCCGGGTAACGCTGACCTCAAGCCGGAGCGCGGCACGGAAGTCGAAGTTGGATTCGACATCGGTCTCTTCAACGAGCGCGTGGGTCTTGAACTCACGTACTTCGACAAGACCACGAACGACCTGATCCTCAGCCGTCCGCTGCCCCCGTCGCTTGGCTTCACGCAGAATCCGCAGGTCAACATCGGCGGCGTGCGTAACGCGGGCTTCGAAGTCACGGTCAACGCCTCGGTATTTGAGAGCCAGAACGTGGCGCTTGACCTCCGCGGTGGCTTCGCGACCCTGAAGAACGAGCTCACCGACCTTGGCGGCATCAACGCCTTCGGCACGCTCAACCGCTTCACCGAAGGCGCGCAGCTCGGTTCCTGGGTGTCCAAGCGTATCCGCAACATTGACGAGACGACTGGCATCGTGACGGTCGCTGACACCTTCGAGGTGGCCGGCAACCTGTTCCCGACCTTCGAAGGCACGATGACCGCTACGCTGACGCTCTTCCGTCAGCTGCGCATCAACGCCCAGTTCGATACCAAGCAGGACTTCTCCGTGTACAACCTCACGGACTTCTTCCGTGAAACGCAGCTGGTGCGCAGCAACGCCCGTCTCGACACGACGGTTCTGGCGCGCCGTGAGCGCCTGCAGCGCTTCGGCAACCCGACCCCAGGCCAGCCGGCTTTCCGTCAGGAAAACGGTGCCTCGACGACGGTGAACGAAGTCCGCGACCACTACCTGCAGCCGGGTGACTTTGTGCGCTTCCGCGAGCTCGGTGTGAACTGGGACGTGCCGACGCGCTTCGTGTCGCTGCTCCCTGGTGCGCAGACGGCCTCGATTGGCCTTGCGGTGCAGAACGTTGCGCTGTGGACGCACAAGGACTTCACCGGTGCGGACCCTGAAGTGATTTCGGCCGCCGGCGCGCAGTTCTCGCGCGACGACTTCCTCACCCAACCGAATCCGCGCACGACTGTGCTGCGGTTCAACCTGACCTTCTGAGGAACTGATGACTTATACCAACATTCCGAGAAAGGCGGCTCGCGTCCTCGCGACGGCCGCCCTCACCTCGGTGGCAGCCTGCTCAGGCTTCCTCGAGGTTGAATCGCCCAACGTCATTGACGCTGCGGCGGTGAACCCGATCACCGACGCAGTGACGCTGGCGAACTCCGCGCAGCAGTCGTTCCAGTCGGCACTCGGCTGGTCCATCATGTACGGCGCCTGGTTCACGGGCGAGGCCATTGTGGCCGAGACCTTCCCGACGCGCAATGAGTTCGGGCGTCGCGATGTCACCACGGCCAACGGCTCGCACAACGGCGAAGTGTGGTTCCCGCTGTCGCAGTCTATGGCGGGCAACCACCTCGTCGCCGAGCTGGCCCTGAATCCGGCCCTGCCGACGCCGGACACCAACATCAACCTCGTGCGCGCGCACACTTGGCTTGGTTACGGTTTCGTCCGGATGGCGGAGTCGTTCTGCGAGGGCACAGTGTACGGCGGTCCGCTGCTGAATACGAACGCCATGCTCGACTCGGCGATCGCCAACTTCACGGTGGCCATCACGAAGGCAACGGCGAACGGCACGGCAACGGCAACGACCCTTGGCAACGTCTCGCGCGTGGGTCGCGCTCGTGCGAACCTCCAGCGCGGCAACACCGCAGCGGCAATCGCCGATGCGACGGCCGTGCCGGCTGGCTTCAGCTTCTCGTTCAACCACCTCGACGATCCGGGCAACCGCACGCGCCTGAGCAACCGTATGTGGCAGTTCACGTTTGACCGCGGCTCCATTTCTGTGCCGGCTTCGTACCAGGTCTCGGATCCGCGTGTGACCTACCTTCTGCCTGGCCAGCACTCGCTCGCCGCGCAGGACCCGAACTCTGGTCCGTTCGTGGTGCAGCAGAAGTACCCGGCGTTTACGTCGCCGATTCGCGTCGCGTCCAAGCTTGAGGCCGATTACATCGCGGCCGAAGCGCAGGGCACGGCGGCACAACTGTCACTCGTCGGCACGCGTCGCACTGCGGCAGGCCGCCCGGCGTACGCCGGCGCTACTGATGCAGCCAGCGTGCTGTCGGAGTTCATGCGCCAGAAGCACCTCGACTTCTACCTCGAGGGTCAGCGCCTTGGTGACTTCCGCCGGAACACGGCGGCAGTGACTGGCGTGCCGGTGGCTGGTGCCGCGTACTTCAAGCCGGGCTTTGCCCCAATCGGCAACCAGACCTGCTATCCGCTGCCTTTGGCGGAGACGGACAACAACGACAACATTCCGTGAGTTGGAGTCTTCTTTAGGTAGGCGCTTAGCGTCTGCCTGAAGAACAATCGGGCGGCGGGGTCCTTTGGGACCTCGCCGCCCGATTCGTTTTCCAGCCATCGCGCTTAAGGCACGAGGCGCAGGTCATCAAAGAAGAAAGTGGCGGGCGTTGCCCCGCGCACCCCGCCGAACTCAAAGAAGACCGAGACGCGGTTGAACGTGGTGCTCATGTTGAAGGCTTGGCCGGGCAACCCACCCACGAGCGGCGCGTTGAGCGAGAAGGTGAGCGTCTGCCAGGTGTTAGCCAGCGGTGCATTCACTTCAGTCTCATAGTTCTGGGCGCCGTTGGCCGCGTTCTCGATTTTTAGGTGCACCAAGGTGTTGGCCGTCGGCACGTACACTCGGAGCGTCAGCGTGTTGGTGGTGGAGGTGAAGGGGATGGCCGTGATGGTAGGGTTGGACGTCGGCGGCAGGGTGCCGAAGGTGGCGCCATCATACTGGGATGTGGGGGTGCGCCGAACCGAACCGACGACGTTGCAGTTGTTGGTCGGGTCGCTCGCCGTGGCACCGACCGCGCCATTGAAACCGGCCACGCTGTAGCTGACGGACGCGTTGTCGAAGCTCACCCGCACGCCGGAGCCGTCGGTCACGGCGGGACAGCTAATGACATCGAAGCTGACGCTGACTCGGGGGGCCGGAGCGAAGGTGCCGTCGCCCGGCTGATCGGCGTTGATGCGGCAGGTCCCGACGGCCACCAGTGTGAGCACGTTGCCCGACACGGTGCACACGGGCAGCGTGGTCGAGGAGAACTGCACGGGGAGCAACGAGCTGGCGCTGCCGGCGAGCGGCGCCGTAGTGCGACCAAGAATCTGCGTACCGGGGCTCGCGAAGGTGATCTCTTGGGCGTCGCCGTTAGGTCCAGTGGAACCCTCACAGGCCGCGAGCAGGACGGAGAGTGAGAAAAGTCCCACGAGGGCGCGTGCGGGGAAAAAGCGGGTAGATCGCGGCATCGGTTAGGTCTCTGTTCGAGGGTTGGGTAGCCACAAGGGGAACTCGAACGAAGTCACCCAAGCGTTTGACGAGGTAGCGCGGCGTCCTCCCCGGTCTCCGCCGTCGGCGGATTCGGGGGCCTGTCTTGACAGGCTTCTAAGGATATAACATACTTTGTTCGGCAGTCGAACAAAGACAGGCCCGCGCCCGGCGCGGACCTCAATCGGTCCACCGGACCCGGAGTGAACGAATGCGTACGCGTCATGCCCTCGTGCTTGCGACCGTCCTTTCAGTATCAATGCTGGCTTGTCGGGATGACGGCCCGACCGGACTTGCCGGCACCCCCAAGGACGGCCGCGTCTTCATTGACAACTTCATCGCGTCGGACTTCCAGGCGTTCTCTGGGTCCAAGCTCGATGCGGTGTCCCTCGACAATACGGTCAAGTTCCGCGGCACGGCTTCGCTCAAGGTGACGATTCCCGCGCCGGGCTCGTACTCGGGCGGTGCATTCGTGGCCTCGGCGCCGCGTGACCTCTCGGCTTACAATGCGCTGACCTTCTATGCGCGCTCCTCGGTGGCCGCCACGCTCAATGTGGCCGGTATTGGCAACGACAACACGGGTACCTCACTCTACACGTCCGAGCGCAACAACATCGCGCTCACAACCACGTGGCAGAAGTACACAATTCCGATTCCGCTCGCCTCGAAGCTGACCTCCGAGCGCGGGCTCTTTTTCTTTGCGGAAGGCCCCGAGGGCGCCAGCGGTTACGACCTGTGGCTGGATGACATCCAGTACGACTCCGTCACCACCATCACGAACCCGCGCCCGACGATGACCGCATCGGCGATCACGACGGAAATCGGCGCCACGCAGCAGTTGAGCGGTTTGAACGTGACCTACGCGGTCGGTGGCGTGGACCAGTCCCAGAGCGCCGGCGCCGCCTACTTCAACTTCGTCTCCAGTGCGCCGGCCGTGGCGTCGGTGAACGCGTCCGGCCTCGTGACGGTGCTGACGGCGGGCACGACCAACGTGACCGCCACGCTCGGCAGCACGGCGGCCGTTGGCACGGTTGCCCTGACGGCGGTGGCGGCCCCGACGGTGGCCGCGCCGGTGCCGACGCGCTTGGCGGCGGACGTCATCTCGCTCTTCAGCAACACGTACACGAACCGTACCGTGGATACCTGGTCGGCTTCGTGGGACCAAGCTGATGTCACGGATGTGACCATCGCCGGCAATGCGACGAAGCGCTATGCCAACTTGGTATTCGCGGGCGTCGAGTTCACCACCGCTCCGGTGAACGCGACCACGATGACGCACTTTCACATTGATGCCTATGTGAACAGCAACTCGAACTTCCGCGTGAAGCTCGTGAACTTCGGCGCCAATGGGACCTTCGGTGGCGGCGATGACAGCGAGCACGAGGTCGTGCTGAATGCCACGTCCTCACCAGCCATCACGGCGGGCGCGTGGAACAGCATTGACCTGCCGCTCTCGGCCTTCGCGGGCATGACGGGCCGGCAGGCAGTCGCGCAGATGATTCTCGTCGGGTCGAGCCCGATCACCTACATTGACAACGTGTACTTCTACCGCGTGGCAACGCCGACGGCACCGACGACGGCCGCGCCCACGCCGACTTACGCTGCTGGCGACGTCATCTCGCTGTTCAGCAATGCCTACACCAACCGTACGGTGGACACCTGGCGCACGGGCTGGAGCGACGCCACGCTCACCGATGAGCAGGTGGCCGGCAATGATGTGAAGAAGTACACGAGCTTGAACTTTGTCGGCGTCGAGACCGTGGCGAGCCAGATCAACGCGACCACGATGACGCACTTCCGGATGGACATCTGGACGCCCGATGCCATTGTGGCCGGCGTGGACTTCCGCGTGAAGTTGGTAGATTTCGGTGCCAACGCGGCGTTCGGCGGCGGTGACGACGTGGAACATGAATTGACCTTCTCGGCCAGCTCCACGCCGGCGGTGACCGCCGGAAGCTGGATTACGCTCGACATCCCGTTGTCCCAGTTTACGGGTCTTACGACCCGCGCGAATCTTGCCCAGTACATCTTCGTGGGTACAGGCGCGTTGAACACGCTCTTCGTGGACAACGTTCTTCTGCACCGCTAGCAACGGACTCCGGGGGACGGAGTACCGTCCCCCGGACCTCCGACGCCGATGCCCCGTAGCCCTTTAGCCGATGCGGTGCTCCGACTGATTTGGTCGGAGCATCGCATTTCCCGCGCAGAAATTGCGCAGCGGCTCGGACTTTCTCGCTCCACAGTCTCTGAGATTGTGGAGCCCCTGCTCGCCTCCGGCCTCGTGGCGGAGGCGGGTGCAGGCGCCTCGCGTGGCGGGCGTCGCCCCATCGTTCTTGAGTTCCAGGACGAGGCCTTCGACATCATCGGTGTGGATATGGGCGCGTCTCACGTGTCGGTGGCGCGCGTGGATTTGCGCGGGCGCGTGCACGCCTGGTTCGGAAAGGAACAGGCCGTCCAAGCAGACCCAGATGGGACACGCGAGGTCATCGCCAATCTCTGCGACGCGGCGATGTCAGGCATTCCACGTCGCCGGCTGGTGGGCATCGGTGTTGCCGTCCCCAGCCCCGTGGACCCAAACCATCCCGAACGCGTTTCGACGGTGGCGCTCCCTGCTTGGCAGGGCTTACACGGCTTTAAGTCATTGCTATCCAAGTACCGCGTGCCCGTGCAGGTGGATAACGACGCCAATTGTGGCGCTTTAGCTGAGCATTGGTGGGGCGGGGCCCAAGGCCTGCAGGATTTCACTTTCATCAAGGTGGCCACGGGCATCGGCGCGGGGCACTTCATTGGCGGCGCCATTAGGCGCGGTGCGAGTGGCGTCGCAGGCGAGATTGGTCACGTGGCCATTGATCCACGTGGCGAACTCTGCGTGTGCGGCAATCGCGGCTGCCTCACCACACTTGTGGGCGGACACGCACTCGTGGCGCGCGCGGAGGCGTTGCTCGGTAGCATGCCGCAGAGTGAGTTGAACACGGGCAAGGTCACGCTCTCGCGAATAGAGCAGGCTGCCCTCCGTGATGATGTGCTGGCCTTGCAAGTGGTACAGGAAGCGGCCCAGCACCTCGGTGTGGCCATCGCTGGCATGCTCAACCTCTTAAACCCCGCCGCCGTCATTCTGGGCGGTGGCCTCGCGGTGCTTGGCGACCGCCTGCTGTTGCCCCTGCGCGCATCTGCGCTGCGCCGCACCTTCGTCCCCGCGGTTGCCTCCACGGAGATTCGAACGAGCACGCTGGGCCCGCAAAGCATCGCCATCGGTGCCGCCACGCTGGTACTGGACGCGGCACTGCAGGATCCCAGGCTCTTTCCGTCTCTCCGCAACACCTGACGAACCAACTGACCGGAGCTATTGCACGATGACCTTGCGCGCCCTCATTTCGTTGGTTGGAGCTGGTGTCTCCATCGGGTCTTGTAGCCCGAGTACGGGTCTCGGCTCGTACGAACTGGTGTGGGAGGACGAGTTCGTCGGCGCCGCCGGGACCTCGCCCAATGCCGCGAACTGGAAGTACGACATCGGCACCGATTGGGGTAACGCGCAGTTGGAGTTCGACACCGATCGTCCGCAGAACGTGTCGCTCGACGGCACTGGTAATTTGGTCATCACCGCGATCCGCGAGAGTTACAACGGTCGCCAATACACCTCGGCGCGCATCACCACGGCAGGCAAGCAGGAGTTCACGTACGGTCGCTTCGAGGCGCGCATCAAGTTGCCGGTGGGCCAAGGTATCTGGCCGGCCTTCTGGCTACTTGGGGCGAACATCACGGAAGTGAGCTGGCCGCGCTCCGGCGAGATTGACATCATGGAGTATCGTGGGCAGGAGCCAAACATCAATCACGGCACGCTTCATGGCCCTGGCTACTCGGGGGGCAACGGCATCACGCGGCGCTTCACCAGCGCCACCCCGCTCAATGAGGACTTTCACATCTACATGGTAGAGTGGGATCCGAGCGAGATTCGTTGGTATGTGGATGGGCAGATTTACAACCTGGTGCGCCGCGGCGATCAAACTGGCGACTGGGTCTACAATCATGACTTTTACATCATCTTGAACGTCGCGGTGGGTGGTGGCTTCGTGGGTCCAGTGGGTGCCGGGACGGTGTTTCCACAGCAGATGTTGGTGGATTGGGTGCGTGTCTCCCAGAGGAAGCCATGAGCGCACGCGACGAGATGCGAGACATTGTCCGCGTTGCCATTGCAGCTTGGCATACGCGGCTGGGGCTCAAGAAGACCGGTGAGCACATAGCCATCGCGCATTACGAGACCAAGCCGGAAGATCGCATCCCGTTCTTGAAGAAGATTGCCTACGGGTTAGGCGCCTTCGTAAACAACACGCTGGCCGCCGCGATTGGCGGCATGCTCATCATCTTGAATCTCGGCCTTGGCGTGAACCCGGTGCTCGTCGGGCTCGCGAGTTCGCTGCCCCGCATCACGGATGCGCTCACCGATCCGTTGATGGGCTTCATCTCCGACAACACGCGCTCCCGCTGGGGACGCCGGCGCCCGTATATCTTTGTCGGCGCAGTGCTTTCGGGCATCCTGTACATCGCACTGTGGTGGTTGCCCGTAGGCAAAACCGAGATGTGGTACTTCTGGTACTTCACCATCGGCTCGACGATTTTTTATCTGGGCTACACCATTTTCGCGACGCCCTGGGTGGCGCTTGGCTACGAACTCACGCCGGACTACCATGAGCGCACGCGCCTCATGGGCGTGCAGAACTTCATCGGTCAGTTGGCGTACATGGTGTCGCCATGGTTCCTGTGGATCATGACGCACAAGCCGTGGTTCCCGACGCCGGTGGAAGGTGCGAAGGGTCTGGCGATCGCGATTGGAACCGTGGCAATTGTAATCGGCGTGCTGCCGGCCATCTTCTTGCGCGAGCGAGTCCAAGAGACGCTGAGTTCCCCGCTGGCGGACGCTCCTCCCGCCGAGCCCTTCGGCGGAATGTTGGCGCGCAACATGCGCGCCTTCCTCAAGGGGTTTAAGAGCACCATCGGTACCAAGCCGTATCTCAAGCTCTGCGGCGCCACGTTCCTGGTGTTCAACGGCTTCATCATGATCTCGTCGTTCTCTTCGTACGTGATCATCTACTACGTGTTTGGCGGCGATCAGGAGGCGGGCGCGAAGTGGGCCGGGTACAATGGCACGCTTGGCGCCATCTCCACTTTCGTGGTCATCACGATCGTCACCTGGCTCGCCACCCAGGTAGGCAAGCGGAAGGCCTTCTTCTTCTCCACGGGCATGTCCGTGCTGGGCTACGGGCTCAAGTGGTTCTGCTACGACACCGAGCGTCCGTGGTTGGTGTTACTGCCGGCACCGCTCATCGCATTTGGCCTCGGCGGCCTCTTCACGCTCATGGGCTCGATGATTGCTGACGTCGTGGATGAGGACGAGCTGACGTCCAATGAGCGCCGCGAGGGCATGTTTGGCTCCATCTTCTGGTGGGTGGTCAAGGTGGGTATGGCCGCGGCGCTCGCAGCTGGCGGCTTCCTGCTCAACGCGACCGGCTTTGACGTCGCGCTTGGTGGAGCACAGACGGAGCGCACGCTCTTGCTCCTGCGCCTCTTTGACGTGTTTGTGCCGATGGCCACGTCCATGCTGGCGATTTGGATGATCGCCTCGTATCCAATCACCGAAGAGCGGGCGCACGTAACCCGCGAGGAACTCGAACGCCGCCGCAGCGAGAAGGCTGCGACGGCGTCGGTGTAGCTCGAGTAAAGACCGCGGCTACAGCGTGACGCTGTAGCCGTGCGGGAAGGCCGCCACCATCTGGCCGTGCGCACCTTCATCGGTGGACGGCCAGGTGAAGGGAAGGGTGCCGCGGAATTGGACATCGCCGAAGAGCACGTCGGCTACGCCAGCGCCCTCAGAACCGGGCAGCCAAGCCGCCACAAAGGCCTGTGAGGCCGCCATCTCTGCGTTGGTGACCAGCGGACGCCCGCTCACGAGCACGGCGATTACAGGGATGCCCTCCGCCCGAATCCGCTGGATGGTGGCCAAGTCTTCCGGATGCCGCTCTGCAAGCACCAGTGTGCTTCCATATGGCGCGAGGTTGGTCATGGTTTGCACTCCCGAGCCTCGCGCCACTGCACCGCCGTGCCGGATATCACCCATGCCTTCGGCGTACGGCGCTTCACCAATCACGACGATGGCCACGTCGTGCTTGCTCTTGTCGGCTGCCGAGCCGTCCCAGCTCAGTTCGGCCTGCGGCGCGACTGCGTGAATGCCTTCCCAGATGGACGTGCCGCCGACGATGCGGTCGTTGCCGTGCGTGCCCTGCCACTCCACGGTGAAGCCACCGCACTGATGGCCGCGGTCGTTGGCGTTCTTACCGGCAACAAGCAAGCGCGCGTTCTTGGACACGGGCAGTAGGCCACCCTCATGCTTGAGCAGCACCAGCGACTTCTGCACAGCTTCGCGCGCGATGGCACGGTGCGCGGCGCCGCCGAACGAATCGCTATTCGCCCACGGACGATCGGCGGGCCGCGCGCGCTCAAATAGTCCGGCGCGGGCCTTCACTTCGAGAATACGTCGCACGGCGTCATCAATGCGCGACTCCGGTACGCGGCCGTCTTCCACCAACTGCCGCAGCGTGCCCAGCATGCGCTTCCAGTCCACCGACACCATGACCATGTCTACGCCGGCGTTGATTGCGGTCGCGAGCGCCGTGGCCAAATCAGTGTCGAGCTGATCTACGCCGTCCCAATCGGACACCACGAAGCCATCGAAGCCCAGTCGGCCCTTGAGCACGTCCGTCAGCAGGTAGCGTGAGGCGTGGCACTTCTCGTGGTTCCAGCTATTGAAGGAGGCCATCACGGTGAGGACGCCGGCCTGCAGGGCTGGGAGATACGGCGCCGAGTGCACCCGCAGGAGCTCGTCTTCAGAGATGGCGGTATTGCCTTGGTCCACGCCACCGGTGGTGCCGCCATCGCCAATCCAATGCTTGGCGCAGGCAATCACGCCGTTGTCGTCCAGCGCGCCCTGCAGGCCGCGCACGTACTGCGCCGCATACGAGGCTACCACGTCGGAATCTTCCGAGAAGCTCTCGTAGGTGCGGCCCCACTTGATGTTGCGCACCACGGCCAGCGTGGGGGCAAACGTCCAATCGAGACCCGTGGCCAGCACTTCTTCGGCGCAGACGCGGGCGAGACGTTCAATCAATTCCGGATCGCGCGCCGCGCCGAGCCCGATATTATGTGGAAACACGGTCGCGCCAAGCACATTGGCGTTGCCGTGAATGGCATCAATAGCATAGAGCAGAGGAATGGGCATGCGGCCATCGGCCGTGCTCATGGACGCCATCCAGTAGGCGTCGTTCATGGCCACCCAATCCTCCACACGGTTGGCTCCCGGTACACTGCCGCCACCGCTCAACACGGAGCCGAGGTGATAGCGCTCCACGTCGTCGGGGGTCGTACTGGCGCGCTCAGCTTGGATCATCTGGCCGAGCTTATGTTCGAGGCGCATCTGCCCCAGGAGGGACTCCGCGCGGGTTTTGGCATCCATGGTAGTCAGGGTCGCAGTCATTTCAGTAAGGTCAATCAACCAACGTGAACTCTTGGTGTAGCTCGGCCTCGCTGCTGCCGCCCACCCAGAGGTGAAACTGGCCAGGCTCAACCACTTGGGTCATGGCGCGTCCAAAGAAGGCCAGGTCACTGGACTTGAGGGTGAACGATACCTGACGGCGCTCGCCGGGCGCGAGAGTTATGCGTGCAAATGCCTTCAGTTCGCGCACAGGTCTCGTCACGCTGGCCACGGGGTCTCGCGCATACAACTGCACGACTTCGGTTGCTTCGTGAGCACCCGCGTTGCTCAAATCCACCGTGATGATGAGCGACTCCCCTCGCTTCAGGTGGTGGCTGCTCAGCTGCAGGTTCTCGTAATGGAAGCTGGTGTACGAGAGGCCATAGCCAAAGGGAAATAGCGGAGAGGGATGCACGTCCAAGTGAAAAGACGTGTTGCCGATGGACAGCTGCTCGGCGCGCGCCGGAATGTCTTCCATGCGCACGACGGACTCCGGCGTGGGCGGCTTTCCCGTGCGCTTCTGCGCGTAGTAAATGGGAATCTGGCCCGTCACGCGGGGAAGCGTGACCGGCAGCTTGCCGCTCGGCGCAATGCGGCCAAACAGTAGGTCCGCGAGTGCTGGCCCGCCCATCGTACCCGGATGCCAAGCATAGAGCAGGGCGTGAACCTTTGGCACCACGGATTCCAGTGCGAGTGCGCGGCCCGCCATCAGGACGAGAACCACAGGCTTACCAGTGGCAGCGATAGCCTCAATCAGCGCCTCTTGGGCGCCAGGAAGCGTGATGTCGCTGCGACAATGCGCTTCGCCTGAAAGGATGGCCTCCTCGCCAAGCACGAGTACAACCGCATCGCTCTGTTCGGCCGCAGAAACGGCCTCGGCGAACCCGTGATGGTCGTGGCTGCGCCCGGTCGCGAGACCCCGCGCGTGCACAATTTCCATTTCGGGATGCATCGAGCGCAGGGCAGGTAACAGCGGCACGCTCATTCCAGCATCGCCGTCAAAGATCCACGTACCAAGCTGCTCGTGCGCGTCGTCCGCGAAGGGGCCAATGACGGCGAGGCGCGAGATGTGTGCCGCATTGAGGGGCAGCATCCCGTGCGCGTTCTTGAGGAGTACCACACTCTCGGTGGCGGCAGCGCGTGCCGCGGCGAGATGCGCGGGCGCACCGATGGCCGGGAAGGCGTTTGCGTCCGTCATCGGCGATTCAAACAAGCCGAGCTTGAACTTGAGCGCGAGGATGTTGGCCACCAGCGCATCCAAGGTGGCGAGCGGGATCCGGCCTTCCTCGATGAGCGAAGCGAGGTGGTCGCGATACGCGGTGCTCGTCATCTCCACATCAACGCCAGCGGTGGCGGCCTCGACTGCCGAATCCCGATCGCCTTCGGTGAGCCCGTGTACGGCAAGTTGACGGATGGATTCCCAGTCGCTCACCACCACACCATCGAATTCCCACTCGCCGCGGAGGACGCGGCGCAGCAAGAATTCATTGGCGGTGGCGGGAATCCCATCAATATCAGAGAACGAGGTCATGATGGTCGCGCACCCTGCATCTACCGCCGCCGAGAAAGGCGGCAGGTGGACGTTGCGCAGTTCGTTCTCTGGGATGTTGGTTGTGTTGTAGTCGCGGCCACTCTCGGAGGCACCATAGCCAGCGAAGTGCTTGGCGCAGGCCGCGATGCTCCCCACTTCGTCCAAGCGCTTCCCCTGATAGCCGCGCACGGAGGCAGCGCCCATCACGCCAATTAGATAAGGGTCTTCCCCGAAGCCCTCGGCCACACGGCCCCAACGGGGATCACGTCCCACATCGAGCATTGGTGCGAAGGTCCAGTTCACGCCGTGGCTTGCGGCTTCGAGTGCTGCGATGCGGGCTCCACTCTCCACGATCTCCGGATTCCAGGTGGCCGCTTGCCCAAGCGGAATGGGAAACACCGTCTTGAACCCGTGAATAACATCACGCCCCACGAGCAACGGAATACCGAGGCGGCTTTCCTGCGTGGCGAGGCGCTGTAGTTCGTTCACCGTCTCCACGTGCACCTCGTTGAGCACCGAGCCCACGCGACCGCCGCGGATGGCGTCCCGCAGATGGTCGGGCACGTGCCAGCCGCCGGCGGGCATCATCTGTAGCTGCCCAATCTTCTCCTCGAGCGTCATGCGCCCGAGGAGTTCTTGTACGCGTTCTGCCACGCTCATTTCTTCCTGCACATCCATTGCTGTCACCTTACCAGGCCACCATGACGTAGCTGCGGATTTCCCACTCGCGGCCCAGCGCGAACCCTGGCGCGAGCGGATCGCAAACCGGGGTGCCCGTGCCATCGGGCACCTGGGTCGGGCAGTACCGCGGTGAGTAGCGATCGAGTGAGCGAAGCGTGCCGCGGATGCCGAACTTCGTCTCCGGTACATCCCACCACTGCGGACGCGTGAGCGCGTACGACGCGTCGAGCATGTATTGCCGCGGGAATGTGAGGTTGAAGTCGCGGTGATAGTCATACGGGCCGAAGTCATTCAGCTTGGCGGCGCCAACGATCTTCAACTGCTTGTGCACGAGGCGGAGGTCTAGGCTCGAACGGCTCACCAAGCGCTGGCTATCGCCATTGGGCTCGGCGGTACCGACGAGTCCATTCACGATCACGCGCGTATTGTCGCCGAGTCGCGTGATGACACGCGCACGGACTTCCCAGAGGTCGCGAGCCGGCGTCGAACCCGGGAAGGCAAAGGTGGTGCGACCGTCGCCCAAGATGCCGATGGCGGCGTCCTGCTGCGTGGGCATGTGGCGGAAGGTGTACCCGAGGCTTGCCGCGAAGCGGGCGTCCTCGCGCATGTCATTGTCCCACTGGTACATCCAGGTGGCCGGCGTGGGGTCCCAGGTGAGCAGCAGTTCGCCGCCGACCGTTTCGCGATTGGCGCGCACGGCGAAGGGATCCTCGATGACGTTGCGCTTGCGAGCTGGAGGGGGTGCGTCGTTGGGAATGGGGCCGACGATTGGCACCTGATACAGGAAGTTGGGTGCGATGGACAGCGAGCCCATCAACCACGTGAAGCCGGAGAGGACGTTGAATTGATTGTTAAGGCCCGTGTCCTTGAGCGACCAACCGGTGAACGTCTGCACGCTGGTGGGTCCACCGTCGGCGATGAGGCCCATGGAGGCGGCCTGCGCGTACCAGTTCAAGCGACCGCGGCTGAAGGTGACCTTGGCCTTGCCGCCGATGGCGTCGCTACCGTTGATCTGGTCTTCAAAAACCGTGTAGGCGCCCGATGTGCCCTCCACGAACTGGAAGGTCTGGCCCATGCGTGAGCCGCCGGACCAGATGCCACCCACTTCCACGCCGAAGGGCCCGACCATCGTGGAGGCGTGCAGGGTGGCGCGACGAGCCTGTGGAATAGGAATCGCAAACGAACTCTGCGCCGCGCCAGGATTGTTGCGCGCGATGTCTTCTTGGAACAAGCCCGTGACGACGAAGCCGAGCACGTTGCGGCGGTACTTGATGATGGCCGCCGGATTGGCGCCCCACCACAGTTCCGGACCGATGGCGAACTTCAGGCCTTCGAAGCTGCGCTTGCCCGTGAATTCCATGCCGAGCGGCGCATCGCCATTGTAGATGTCAATGTTGCGGCCGTAGTTCGCTTCTCTGTAGATGCCAAAGAAGTCGCCTTCGTAGCCCCAGTGGTAATGGCCGGTGCGATTGAAGGCATCAAGGCGGAAATTGGCTTCATCCCAGGTGACGCTGGCTTGATAGACGCGCAGGCGTTCGATGTCGGACGTGAGCTGGCTGCCGGTGGTCGTGTTCACGATCTGTGCACGACCGCGATTCTCGTAGAAGATCTGATCAATCGGGTTCTCGGCCACCGAACCAAGCACATTGAGTGCGAGTCGAGCGGTCACGCGCTCGGTGGGTTTGGCTTCGAATTCCACATAGAATGATTCCATGCGGTCGAAGCCTTGGAAGGCCGGGTACTGCGTGGAGACGGAGGAGCCGCCGCGGGGTGTGCTGATGCGGTCGCCGCCCGTCTGGTAGGTGGAGAGTTCCATGCGCATGCCGCGCACGCTCACCTTGCTCGAGTTGCTGGCTGATGCCGGCTGGCTCGCACGCGCTTGCAGCGCAAGTGCGGCGACGTTGATGTTGCTGAAGTGCTGCGCGATGCGTGTGCGGTCCGTACCGGCCGCGTAGGGATCCAACAGGTAGGCCTGCTGCAATCCATAAAAGAGCGCGCGCGGATACAGGTCGTACTGGTAGCGGGTGTCAGCGGGGCCCTTGGCCATGATGCCCCACCACTCTTCGTTCATGTTGTTCTGGCCCTGCACGAAGTCGGACGGATAGGCTTCGTTGGCCCACGACGCGTTGACATCGTGCACATCGAGGCCCGTTTCCTGACCGTACTTCCACCATCCGTCGGACCATTGGAAGGTGAGGCCGCCGATGGCGTTGCCGGCGAGGCCCTTGCCGGCGGTGTTGGCGTAAATCTCTTCCCATTGCTTGAGTACCACGGCGGCCTGCGAGGCCTGGTCTTCGCGCTCATCGCGTGAGTTCCAGGCGTCTGAGCCGAACTCCGTGAACACCACGGGGATGCCCAGCGTCTCCTTCACGCGCATGAACAGGTCACGGAAGGACTGACCCCGGTACACATTGGAGCCGAAGAGGTCGAGCCCCTTCACTTCCTGGGCGATGATGTCGAGGTACTGGAGGTCGCCGTTGGCCATCGCGACCGGGCGGGCATCGCTGCCGTGGATTTGCTGCACGGCCTCGCCGTACAGCGAGTAGAGGAAGCGGGCCTTCGCGGCCTGACGCTCGCCAGCGGGGAGGTTTTCCGTGGCTGCGGAGCGCCACTCGAGGCCGTAATTGTTCTCGTTCCCGAGGAGCCAGAAGAGTACGCCCGGCGTGTCCTTGAGCTCAGCGGTCATGGCTGCGACTTCGGCCAGGATGAGCTGGCGGACGCGTGGGTTGGAGTAGTCGGTCTGGGGCATCCAAGTCCCATCCACCGTGAGACCGTAACGGCCCAAGGGATGATTCACGACCGTCCAGATGGCGTGCTTTTCATAGATGTAGCGGACCCAGCGGGCCGGGATGCCATTGTACACGCGGATGGCATTCACCCCCATGGTGCGGAGCAGCCCCATCTCACGGTCGAGGGCTTCTGAGATAATGTTGTCGGGCTGGGTCCAGAGGGAGAACGCGTAGTTGGTGCCCACCGGGAAGTAGTCCCAGTTCACACCCTTTACGAAGAAGTCCCGGCCGTCCACCTGCAGACGCTGACCGGCGGGGTCAGAGGTCACCCGGACCACCGGTAGGGCGGACTGCCCGTCCACGGGCGCGGGGGCGAACACCGCGAGAAGGGAGAAGACGAGCGCGGCGCGACCAGTGGATCCCATAATGCCTCCACGCAGGCGCGTGGTCGGAGATGGATGGTATCTGTGGATGATACCCAGGGGACTTTGTTCGGACGCCAAACAAAGTGCTACTTTTACCCGTACGCTGTCAAGGATTTGCCTGAACCACCCCCTTGAAGGAAGATTCCCGGGATGAGCCTGCATAGCCAGACCCTCCTGTTGTTCGGTGCCACCGGCGACCTCGCCAAGCGGATGCTGTTGCCGTCGCTCTACGCCCTGCACGCTGACGGCCTGATTGCCCCCGGCCTGCGGATTTTTGGCACGGCGCGGAGCGAGCACAATGATGAGAGCTACCGGGCCTTGGCCCTGGAATCGCTCAGGAGCTTCGTGCCCGAGGACCGAAAGGACGAGGCCAAGATGGCCGCCTTTCTGACCCGCCTGCGCTATCAGGCTTTGGATGCAACGAAGCCGGAGGGATTTGCGGCGCTCGCTGCCAGTATTGGTGACATCTCCGCTGGACTTTCCATTTTCTTGTCCACGGCTCCGGCGCTGTTTGAGGCCACCATCAAGGGCCTGCACGCCGCTGGACTCTCAGGCGCCGATGTGCGCATCGGCCTCGAAAAACCGCTCGGCCAGGACCTCGCCAGCAGCCGGTCAATTAATGACGCGGTGAACGCCGTGTTCCCGGAGAGCCGCACCTTCCGCATTGACCACTATTTGGGCAAGGAGACGGTGCAGAACCTGATGGCCCTGCGCTTTGGTAACATGCTCTTTGAGCCGCTGTGGAACGCAAATGCCATTGAGCACGTGCAGATCACCGTGAGCGAGACCGTGGGATTGGAGGGACGGGCCGGCTTCTATGATGAGACTGGCGCCCTGCGCGATATGGTGCAGAACCACATGCTGCAGCTTCTGGCGCTCACGGCCATGGAGCCGCCGGCGAACCGCGATGCCACGTCCATTCGCGACGAGAAGGTAAAGGTGCTACGCGCCTTGCGCCCCGTTGCCGCTGGCGACGTGGTCACGGGCCAGTACGGTCAGGGCGCGGTGCAGGGGGAGCTCGTGTCGAGCTACGAGGCGGACTGCGGTAAGCCTTCGGAAACGGAAAGCTTTGTGGCCATCAAGACCTACGTGGATAACTGGCGTTGGCGTGGGGTACCATTCTACCTACGGACGGGCAAGCGGCTGACCGAGCGGCGCTCAGAGATTGTCGTGCAGTTCAAGCCGGTGCCACACAACATCTTTAAGGATCGCGGCGGTCCGCTTCAGGCCAACGCGCTCGTGATGCGCTTGCAACCTGAGGAGTACGTGCGCCTCTTGGTCATGGCTAAGGAACCTGGGCTGGATCGTGGTGGACTGCGCTTGCGTCAGGTGCCGCTGGATCTCTCGCTCACCGAGGCCTTTGCGGGCACGCGGCGCCGCATCGCGTACGAGCGCTTGCTGCTCGATCTCATCGAGGGCGATCAAACGCTCTTCGTGCGCCGCGATGAAGTGGAAGCACAGTGGGTCTGGATTGATGCAATACGCGCGCTGTGGTCCGATATTGGACTGAAGCCGAAAGCCTATGGTGCGGGCAGTTGGGGCCCGAGCGCGGCAATCGCGCTCGCCGAACGCGACGGAGTGAGCTGGAATGAGTAAACTGCATCCGGTAGTCCACGCGGTGACCACGCGCATCATCGAGCGCTCGCGCGAGGGTCGCGCGGCGTATCTCGCGCTCATTGCCAGCGCGCGCGAGGCGGGCGTGTTGCGGCCCACACTTTCCTGTGGGAATCTCGCGCACGGCTGCGCGGCCTCCTTGCTCGACAAAGCCACCATTCGCAGCGGCAAAGCCATGAACATCGGCATTGTCACCGCCTACAACGACATGCTCTCGGCGCATCAGCCCTACGAGACGTACCCTGAGCGCATCAAGGCTTACGCGCGCGAGAAGGGCACCACGGCCCAGGTGGCCGCGGGAGTACCCGCCATGTGCGATGGCGTGACGCAGGGTCAGCTCTCGATGGAGCTCTCGCTGTTCAGTCGCGATACCATCGCGATGTCTACGGCCGTGGGGTTAAGCCACGGCATGTTTGAAGGCGCGCTGCTACTTGGCATCTGCGACAAGATTGTACCGGGTCTGCTGATTGGTGCGCTGCGCTTCGGCCACCTGCCGATGATTCTTGTGCCCGCTGGGCCAATGACCTCGGGGTTGCCGAACAAGGAGAAGGCGCGCATTCGTCAGTTGTATGCTGAGGGCAAGGCGAGCAAGGACGAGTTGATGGAGGCCGAGATGGCGTCGTATCACGGGCCCGGCACCTGTACCTTCTATGGGACGGCCAACTCTAATCAGATGATGATGGAGATGATGGGCCTGCATATGCCCGGTGCGAGCTTTGCCAATCCTGGCACAGATTTGCGCGATGCCCTGACGCGTGCGGCTACACACCGCCTCACCGAAATTGGCTGGAACGGCAACGACTATCGGCCGCTCGGCGTGTGCGTGGACGAGAAGGCGATTGTGAATGCCGTCGTGGGATTGCTGGCAACCGGTGGCAGCACCAATCACGTCATTCATATTCCCGCCATCGCCCGCGCAGCGGGCATTCGTATTGACTGGCAGGACATTGACGAGCTCTCCGCCGTCACGCCGCTCATTGCACGGGTGTATCCCAACGGTGCGGGCGATGTAAACACCTTCGCGCGCGCTGGCGGCATGCCCTTCGTGATCCGCGAACTGGTTGAAGCTGGGCACGCGCACAGGGATTTGCGCACGGTGTATGGCAAGGATTTGCTCGACGGCGCGCGTGAGCCTCGCATGAACGGTGCGGATCTCGTCTGGGATGCGGCCCCCGCAAAGTCCGCCGACGAAACCATTCTCCGCTCGGTGCCAACCGCATTCAAAGCCGACGGTGGCATGCGGCTCGTGGCCGGCAACCTTGGCCGCGGCACCTTCAAGACCTCGGCGGTGGAAGATTCCCGCTACACGATTGAAGCGCCCTGCCGCGTCTTCAGTGAGCAGAACGATGTGCTCACCGCGTTTAAGGCCGGCGAGTTGAATCGCGACGTGGTGGTGGTGGTGCGCTTTCAAGGTCCTGCGGCCAACGGCATGCCCGAACTGCACAAGCTCACGCCTTCGCTTGGCGTGTTGCAGGACCAGGGTTTCAAGGTTGCGTTGGTCACCGACGGACGAATGTCAGGCGCATCGGGCAAGGTGCCGGCCGCGATTCACGTCACACCCGAGGCCGCTCGCGGCGGACCGCTCGCCAAGTTGCGCGATGGCGATGTGGTGCGGCTCTGCGCAAGCCGCGGCAGTCTCGAGGTCCTCGTGGATGCTGCCGAGTGGAATGCCCGGCAAGCGGTGAAGCAGCCTCCGGTGCCTTTGGGCACCGGCCGCGAACTTTTCGCCATGATGCGGCACTTTGCTGACGAAGCTGAGCGCGGTGGCTCAGCGATGCTGGCTGAGGCTGGGCTTTGATGCAACTGGCTACCGTGGACGTTGGCGGGACGCACGCACGATTCGCGCTCGCTGAGCTCAGTGATGGTCGCGTGTCCACGATGAGTGAACCCATCATCATGCGCACGGCTGAGCACGCGTCGTTCCAAACAGCGTGGGAGACCTTTCAAGCGAGCTGTGGGCAGCCGCTTCCCAACGCTGTGTCAATTGCCGTAGCGGCGCCAGTCAACGGGGACCTGATTCGCTTCGCGAACAATCCGTGGATCATTCGCCCAGGGCAGATTAAGGACAAGCTGCGCGTTGAGACGTTCGCCATCGTCAATGACTTCGAGGCCGTCGGGCACGCGGTGGCGCATGCTGGTGACGAGCACTTCATCCATCTCTGCGGTCCCAACCAAGCGCTCGCGCCCGAGGGGATGGTCAGCATTATCGGTCCGGGTACCGGGCTCGGCGTGGCTCAGGTGTTGCGCATGAGCGATGGCTATCACGTGCAGGCCACCGAAGGCGGACATATCGACTTCGCCCCGCACGACAGCATCGAAGACGCCATCCTTGCGCGCCTGCGTAAGCGCTATCGCCGCGTCTCGGTGGAGCGCGTGGTGGCGGGGCCGGCCATCGTGGACATTTACGAAACGCTAGCGAGCATCGAAGGCCGGGCCATCAAGTCGCTGGACGATAAGGCGCTGTGGGCGCTGGGTACCTCTGGCCAGGATAGCCTCGCGGCTGCGGCGGTGGAGCGCTTCTGCCTCTGCCTCGGAAGCGTCGCCGGCGATATCGCACTCGCGCAGGGCGGATTCGCCGGCGTGGTGATTGCTGGCGGACTCGGCCTGCGCATCAAGGACTCGTTGCTGCGCTCGGGTTTCGCGGAACGCTTTCGTGCCAAGGGGCGCTTTGAAGGACTGATGGCCGGATTGCCCGTCAAGCTTATCACGCATCCACAACCAGGGCTCTTCGGCGCTGCCGCAGCGTTTGCCCGTCAGCACGGTTCCCAATGATTGCCATCGAACGGATCATGCGCACCTCGCCGGTCATCCCGGTGCTGGTGATTGATGACGCGGCGCATGCGCGGCCAATCGCGACTGCGTTGGTGGCGGGTGGACTGCGTGTGCTCGAGGTCACCCTGCGTACACCGGCCGCCTTGGAGGCCATCGCCGAGATGAAGCGCGTTCCGGGTGCCATCGTTGGCGCTGGTACGGTGGTGGATGACGCGGGGCTCTTGCGCTGCATCTCCGCTGGCGCGGAGTTCATCGTCTCCCCGGGCCTTACTGAGCGGCTTGGCAAAGCGGCGCGAGCGTCGGGCGTGCCCTTCCTTCCCGGTGTGGCGAGCGCAAGCGACATGATGCGCGGGCTGGAGATGGGTCTCACGCACTTCAAGTTCTTTCCTGCGGAATCGAGCGGCGGTCTGCCCGCGCTCAAGTCGCTGATTGGGCCGTTCGGGAACTGCCGCTTCTGTCCCACTGGCGGCATCAAGGCCGATCGCGCTGCGGAGTGGTTGGCGGTACCAGAGGTGCTCTGCGTCGGTGGCAGTTGGTTGGTGCCGCGTGGAGCGCCGGACGTGGTGGCCATCGAGGCGTTGGCGCGCGCGGCCGCGGCGCTTGCTCCCGCGGCGCAAGCGCGCACTCCGGAGTAGCCCACGGTGACTGCGTCTGTTCAATGGGTTCACGCAGCGAGCGCCGATGAACTAAACGCCGCCGTGCTGCGTGACGTGTCTGCGGTCATCACGGACGCGGTCGCTGCGCGCGGCAAGGCAGTTGTCGCGTTCCCCGGTGGCAACACACCGCTACCGATTCTTGCGGCATTGTCCGACGCTCCGCTGCCATGGAAGCAGGTGACAGTCATTCCGTCCGATGATCGCTTGGTGCCGCCGAGTTCTTCGCTTTCCAACGTTGCTGAGCTCACGCGGCTGTTTGCGCCCAAGGGCGCCCGCGTGCTCTCGCTCGGTGAGGATGGCGTCAATTATCAGAAGAGCGGACGCGAGGCGGATGCAATGCTCCAGCAACTCGCGTGGCCGCTGGATCTCGTGTGGCTCGGGATGGGCGGGGATGGGCACACCGCTTCCATCTTCGCAGGGCCGGACCTTGAGACGGCATTGGCGCCAGAACTTGGCGTGCGAGCCGTGGGCGTGCGGCCCAATCCGCTACCGCCCGAGGCCCCAGTGAATCGCGTCACGCTCACCGCGCCGGCAATTGCCGCGGCGCGGCGTACGATTGTGGTGATTGCAGGCGCACAGAAACAGCGGGTGCTCGAGCGTGCACTCAGCGAGGGCGCGGCGTCGGCGTTTCCCATTGGGCGGGTGCTTGAGCACACGCCGGGCGCCGTGATCTATTCGCTGGGCGGGGTCAACTAAGTCGGTGGGCGAGGTGCGGCCAGCCGTGCGCCGACGCGGCTGACGCTGGCTTCACCGTTCAGTTGTCTCCATCTTCCCACGATGACCATCTGGTACATAGACGTTCTGTGGGCCCTCATGCTCCTCGGTGTGGCACTCTGGACCGGATGCTGTCTGGTGTTCAATCCCGTGCTCCGGGCCGTGCGCGTGATGGGAATCGCCACAGCCTACGCCATTGGCCTGTGGATGTTGATTACGCTGCAATGGAAAGTGGCATTGGCCACTTGGTGCATCTTCGCGCTCTTTGGTGGAGCCGTGGCGTTTGCCTACGAACTCTGGGCGCGGTATCGGTATCGTGGCACGACGCGCGCCCACCGTCCGTTGGTGCTCCTGCGCGGTTTCATTCTCTGGCCCACAATGGTGCCAGAGGCCGTAGAAGGCGTCTTGATTGACGCTGGGGTCCTTGAGCCAAGCTGGCGCGTCGGTCACTCTTGAATCCAATTATCGCAATGCGAAAGCTTGGCGCTCTCCGCTCGCTCTGTCTGCTCGTCGCCACTGCCTGCGCTGCGCCAGATCCGGCTCCCGGCGTCGCACGAGAGCTCGCCGAGCATCGTGCGCGTACCATCAGCGCCCTCAGCTACGACGTCCACTTCGACATCCCTGAGCAGAAGGACTCCGCCGTCACGGGGCAGGTGGACATGGCGCTGACGCTCGCGGAGGGGAGCGGGCCGTTGGTATTGGATTTCCGCGCGCCCGCTGAGCAGGTGCTAGAGGTGCGTCTCGATGGCGCGGCTGTTGAGGCTCGGTTAGTGCCTGATCACATTGTGTTGCCAGCGCGCCTAGTGAAGCCCGGCTCGCACACGGTGACCGTGCGATTCCGGAGCACCGACGCTGCGCTCAATCGCAACCAAGAATTTCTCTACGCGCTCTTCGTACCCAACCGTGCGTCCACTGCCTTCCCAGTATTCGAGCAGCCCGACTTGAAGGCGAGGTTCACGGTATCACTGACCGTACCAGCCGCGTGGAAGGCCCTGAGCAATGGCGCGCTTCTCTCGCGCGATAGCAGTGATACCAAAAGGCACGTGCTGCGCTTCGCCGAGACCGAGCCCATCAGCACCTACCTGCTCAGCTTCGCTGCTGGAGTCCTGCAGGAAGAGCAGGCGACGCGCAATGGCCGCACGTTCACCATGTACCATCGCGAAACTGATGTCGCGCGCCTACGCCACAATGCGCCGGCCATCTTCGATCTCCACGCGGCGGCCATCGCGTGGCTTGAGGACTACACGGGCATTCCGTATCCGTTTCCCAAGTTTGATTTCTTTGCGGTGCCGTCGTTTCAGTTTGGTGGGATGGAGCATCCTGGGGCCGTGTGGTATCGCGCGGGCGGCCTGTTTCTCGATGAGTCCGCGGGCCGCGCGCAGGAACTCGGCCGAGCCAGTCTCATTGCTCACGAGACCGCCCACATGTGGTTTGGCGACCTCGTCACCATGCGCTGGTTTAACGATGTGTGGATGAAGGAAGTGTTTGCCAACTTCATGGCCGCCAAGATCGTCGGGCCCTCGTTTCCAGATGTGGATCAGCGCCTGCGCTTCTTCCAGGCCCATCATCCTTCCGCGTACGGGGTGGACCGAACGCGTGGCGCGAATCCCATTCGCCAACCGCTTGAGAATCTCAGCGAAGCAGGGTCGCTCTACGGTGCCATTATCTATCAGAAGGCGCCCATCGTCATGCAGCAACTCGAGACCACGCTGGGTGATACGGTCTTCCGCGACGGTCTGCGCATTTTCTTGGACCGCTACAAGTTTGCGAATGCGTCGTGGCCTGATCTCGTGTCCATCCTAGATTCGCTCAGCCCAACCGACGTCACGGCTTGGAGCCGCGTGTGGGTGGAAGAGCCCGGCCGGCCTACGATGACGGCATGGATCGAGAACAACAGTACGCTCAACGTCACGCAGACCGATACTTGGCCCGGGAGACAGTTGCGCTGGCCGCAACTGATGGAGTTTGCGTTGATATCGGATCTCGACGTCACGCTCATTCGCGGGAACTTCGACGGCGATGTGTTGCGTGTGAACTTGCCTGCGGGAATGGCCATGCCTCGTATCCTGCTGGGTGGAAGCAATGGCGTGAGCTATGCGCGCTTCGCACTCGACTCGGCGTCACGGGTGGCGTTGCTCGAGCGCGTGCACACTTTGCCTCGACCCTTGCATCGCGCAGTCGCCTGGCAGACGCTACAAGAGGAGCTGATCGCGGGTGTGTTGGAGCCATCGAGCCTGCTCCAAGCCACGCTTCGCGCCGTGGAGCGCGAACCTGAGGAACTCGTGGTCTCACAGGTGCTTGGACTCCTGCGCTTCACCTACTGGTCCTTCCTCGACGATTCCACACGCCAGCGGATTGCTCCCGAGGTGGAGCGAGTGCTCTGGGCCGCGCTCGCGCGCGCGCAGACGCCGGGTCGCAAGGGTGTACTGTTCTCCAGTATCAACTCAATCACCTTGTCGGCGGAGGGCCTGACACGCTTGGAGCGTATTTGGCGCACGCGAACTCCTCCTACTGGACTGCCGCTCTCAGAGCAACAGTACACGAGTCTTGCTGAGGCGATGGCTCTGCGCGGGCTGCCTAACGCCGAGGCCATCCTCGACGAAGAGGCGACGCGCATCACCAACGCGGATCGCAGGGCGCGCTTTGCCTTTGTTCGCCCGGCCCTTAGTGCCGAGCCTGCTGTGCGCGCCGCCTTGTTCGAGACGCTGCGCCGAGTGGAGAATCGTCGGCAGGAGTCTTGGGTGCTCGATGCGATGGGGTATCTCAACCATCCCCTGCGCGCTGAGGCCGCGTTGCCGCAACTGCGCGCCGGACTCGACCTCGCACTCGAGATTCAGCAGACGGGCGACATCTTCTTCCCGCTCGGCTGGATGAACGCATTGCTCAGCGGGCATCGTTCGCAGCAGGCGGCTGACACACTGCGAGGGTTCTTGGACGAGCATCCCGATTACCCGCCGCGTCTGCGTGGGAAGATGCTGCAGGCCGGTGACCTGCTCTTGAGGCGTTAGGGGTGCCCTGAGTTCAGCTGTGCCGTGACTTCTGTCACGTTGTTGGAAGCACTCTGCGATTGCGCGGCGCCCGCTCCTTAGCGAGTGTACTTAAATCATAATTGTCAGGCATTTGCGCCGAGGAGTTTTATGTCGCTGTGGTTCTCGCCTAGGATCTCGTTGCGCCGTGTGGCGCCTGTCGCTCTCCTCCTTGGACTGGCCTCGCTGCTGCCTCAGTCCTCGCTCGGCGCTCAGCAGAGCGAAGAGGAGCGGTATCGCCGTTACCTCGAAGAACAGGAGCGGAAGTTTTCTAACTTCGCGGCGGCGCAGGACAGCGCCTTCGCGAACTTCATTGATAAGGAGTGGCGTGCCTTCGAGGTGTACGCGGCAGGGCGCTCATACTCCGAGCCCAAGCCGCGGGCTGTCCCGCGCCGCCCACCCACACCGGCCGCACGTCCCGCCACACCGAGCGGACGTCCTGCTACGACGCCCGCGACGACGCCCGCGACGACGCCCCCAGCTGCAGCGCCGGCCACAGCGCCGCGCGATGTGGTGCGTGTACGGGCATTGCCACCCTTGCCGCCGCGCCGCGTGACGGGCACACCCGGAAATCGGCCGGCGCCCACCGCGTTGATTCCGCCTACTGTGCGCCGACTGCCCGCGGGCGCTGTTCCTCCCGGAGCAGACCCCACGGAGCAACCTGATGCGCCTGAGCCGGCCCCCGCGCCGCGACCAGCTGCGCCAGCCCAAACTCTGAGCGTGCCGTTCTTCGGGAGCCCGGTTCCCCTCCGCTACACGCGCTCGCCCTTGCCTCAGCTCGCCAATCCGGTCACCGGTCCTGCGATTGCTGACTTCTACAAAGGCCTAGCTGAAGCTGACTGGGGCGTGCTCGCTGAAGATCTGCGTGCGCGGTCCGAAGCACTCGCGCTTGATGACTATGCCTACGCGCAGTTTGTGTTGCGCTTGGGGCGCGAGCTCGCTGGTGATGAGAACCGCGCGAAGTTGCTGACGTGGTATCTCCTGCTGAAGTCCAATGTGGATGCGCGCGTAGGTTACGTGGGCGCTGGTGGTACGGGCCCCTCGCTCCCGGTGGGGACGGTGGTGCTACTCGTGCCGAGTACCGTGATGATTTACAGCACCAGCTTCTTCACGCTCAACAACGAGCGCTTCTTTGCGGTATCGCTCGACCAGGCGCCTTCTCCTGAGAGCATCGGTCGGCTCTTCACCTACGACGGCAACGTCCCGGGCGCGCCGCGCAAAATGGATATGCGAATCGCGCGTACGCCGAACATCGGAGCGGCGCCGGAGTCGCGCACGCTGCGCTGGCAGTATCGCGATTCCACGCACACGATCACCATTCGCGCGGATCGCAACGCCGTGCGCTACCTCGAGTGGTTCCCGCAGGTGGAGTGGGATGTGTGGTTTGGGATTCAGATGTCTGCGAGCGCGCGTGAGACGCTTCTGCCCGCTTTGCGTAGCAAGCTGCGGGGGCGCAGTGAACGCGAGCAGGTGAACTTCCTCATTCGCTTCGTACAAACGGCCTTCGCCTACAAGACAGACGGCGAGCAGTTCGGGCGTGAGAAGCCCTTAAGCGTGGACGAAACGCTTCTGTATCCGTTCTCGGACTGTGAGGATCGCTCCATTCTGTTTGCGGCCTTGGTACGCGAACTCACTGGACTGGAGGTCGTGGGGTTGCATTATCCGGGCCACATGGCGACGGCTGTGCGCTTCCGTGAGGAAGTGGCCGGCGATGCCATCATTATCGCCGGACAGCGCTGGGTGGTCAGCGATCCGACGTATATTGGTGCAGACGTCGGCGAGGCAATGCCGCAGTTCAAGTCGGTTACGCCGAGCCTCGTTCGCGTTCCGTAAAGCAGGCCCACCACTTCGCAAGGACAATTTCGTGAACTCTACCACCGCGGTCCTGCTGCAAACTTTCATCGCGATGTCGGTGTTTTACGTCTGGGTCGTCCGCTACCCAGCCGTGCTCGCGGACTTTACCAAGTTTGGCCTGCCCGACGGCTTACGCGATTTTGTAGGGGCGGCAAAGCTCAGCGCTGCGTTTCTCCTGCTCGGGCTCGGACCCATCAACGAACTTGAAGAGATCGGCGCTGCCGTCATCCTCTTCTTCATGGTCGCGGCGCTCATCATGCATCTCAAGGTCAAGAACCCCATTGGGAAGATGCTCCCGTCTATTGGCCTTGGCCTGGGTTCGCTCGTGGTGCTGCTGCACAACCGAGGGATGTTCGGCCTCTAGTGCACAGCGCGTCGCTGATTGATTGGCGACGCGTCAGCACACTCCTGCTGTGCTACTTCCCGCGATGTCCGGACTTCGCGGAGGTCGCGCGCGGCTTCATGGACTGCTGGCCAGAGGCAGGCTTCGCCGGCTGAGCGGGCGTCACGGCGTTCCGTTGGCCGACTTGCTTGGGCGCCGAACCGAAGTTCGGGACTTTGGGGCTGTGCTTTTTCGCCATTGGTGATCCTCTCGTGAGTGCGATTGCTCTCTGTAAGCTATCGGGTGGCGACGCGGTTCGCACACGGACTGATTTGCATCCTCCGTTGCGCTCTCAGGTAAAGCAAGGAGCCAGTTGGCAGGCGAGCACCACGATCGCCCCGATCGCAAGCGGCAGCGCCACGAAAATGGCGGCGACCCACGTGAGCGCCGAGTTCACCTCCGGGCGCTCGGCGCGCAGTTCCGGATGGTCCGAAAGGACAACGAAGCCTGCGTTCAAGCTTGCACATGGTACTGCACCGGGCGGCTGTGCGAGAACCGTCGCACGCGAGAAGTGCAGCGTGTCGCCGCTCAGTGCCGCGAACTCAACCTCGGCTCGTCGCACCGTGCAACTCGATGCCACGCTCACTTCGCTTGCAGCCTGCACCAGTTGGAATCCGCTCGCCGACGCAAGTCGCACAGGAATGGGTGCCGCCGGAAAGCGATGCGTCGTATAGCACGAAGTGAACAGCGAGCACAAAACGCTGAGCGCGGCCAACGGGCGCCACACCTGAAAGGCTCCGCGTTTAGAGAAGGGATTCATATCAACCGCCAGTCAAGAGAACCAGAAGGACAATGATCACCAGCGCCGGTAGAACGCTAAGGGCGCCGGCTCCGGTCAGAATACGATTTATCGCCAGCCGTTCGGACCGGAGTTCCGGATTATTCGCGATGACGACGAAGCCCGCTCCCTGTTGCGCACACGGCGCTGCTTCGATGTTCTGCAGCAGCACGGTGGCCTTCGAGAAGTACAGAGTGTCGCCGCGAAGTGCCGTCACTTCGAACTGCGCGCGTTCCACCATGCATGACGAAGCAGGCATCTCAGCACTAGCTGTGCGAGTGATGGTGAAACCCGTGGGCGCAGCCAGACGCACAACAATAGGCGCTATTGGAAATAGCTGCGGGGTATAGCATCCCGCGAGAAGCGAGCACCACAGGAGCGAGATTCCGGTTCGACGATGCACGCGCTTGGCTCCGGGAACGAGGAAAGCTGGCTGAATCCTACCCGCGAGCGATGCGGTAGTACACCGCTTTGTCGTCCGACGTACAACTGACGTTGCGGTATCCGAGGCTGAGAAGATCAAGGCCGGCGAACATCGGCTCGCCGGCACCGAGAAAGCGTGGGGACTGGGCTAGGTGCATCTCGTCACTCAAGCCGGCATCCAGATGCCGCAGAATGGTGGCCGCGTCTCCGACCTCCATTTCCAGTGGCGCGCGCGCGTGGTGCGTCAGTACGAATGTTGGTGTGTGATACGGAGGATTCTCCCCCCACCACCCACGCCAGGAATTGACTTGCCCAGCACCGAATCCGTCAAGCGAGATTGTGAAGCTGTGCACGATGCGCCTCGGCATTGTGCTACAGTCAGGGAAACAGCTGCTGGTACAGAAACGGAGTCAGCTCGCTTTCAAACAGCGGGACGTTGTTCCATGCGGCGTGGCCCTGCCCGGTCAGGGTCACGAGTCGGTGGCTCACGCTGACTTGGCTAGCCCGCGCCACCAACTCTTGGGCTTCCGCAAAGGGTACCGTGGCGTCCAGTGTGCCGTGAAAGATGAGCAATGGTGGCTCAGCTGCCTGCATCAGGGTGTCGGCCGCACCGGGGAGGCTTCCCCAAAAGTCCACGACGGCGTTGAAGGCCGACGAGAACCCCGGGCTACCGCTCGCGCCCTCGCCCCAGGCATCGTCGTAAGCCGCAAAGAGACTCGTAATGGCGCCAGCGGAGCTCCCGATGACGACGATTCGAGTCGGGTCAAATTGACGCGCGGTACTGTTTGCGCGCACCCAGCGCACCGCAGCCCGCGCATCGTGGACGGCGTCACGTATCCCGCCCATCTGGTCGGCATTGAACGCGGACGGCGAGCGAAGTCGGTAGCTGATGGACACGCTGACGTAGCCGCGCAGTGCCATTGATCGCGCAAGCCGTGGGATCTGCCCGTCGGTCCGTGTACCCGACACGAATCCGCCACCGTGAATCCAAATCAGTACCGGGCGGGCGCTCGTTGTATCCCCGGTAGGTGCGTAAAGGTCAAGGAGCAGGGGCGAGGCGCTCGTGCTACCAAATGGCACCGACGCACCGTACTGAATCCCCGTCTGAGTGGTTGTGGCGGTGAAGACAGTATCTAGGTACCGCGCATTCTCTCCCGTCGCTTCTCGCGGGTCGACCGGTGACGATTCACAGCCGACGAAGGCCGCGAGCATCAGAAGGAAAGCGAGAGAAGGACGACGGATACTCAGGGGCATACCTCGATTGAGGAGATAGGAAGAAAGTGTCACCAATGTGGCTGCACGCGCACCGGCACGCGAGTGGTAACCGGCGGCCCGTAGGTCGAAAGTACCTCAAGCACCAGCGTCCCCACGCGCGCTGGTGTTACGAGTACGTCCATCGTTTCTCCGGGAGCAAGCCACTGACTCGCCGTGGACTCCACGCGTTGAGCCATCAGTAGCTCAGCGCCGTCCTTCGCCACAGGCATCCAGCGCAAAACGGTATCGCCCGCGAGGAGCTGCACCCTCTTGATACTCACCGCACCAATGTTGATGAGGCGCAGTCGGTGCGTCGCCCCGGCCACAAGTTCGATTGGCGCAGGGTTACGCCGGCCGTTGATCATTGACGGCGCCCCGCGAGCGCGGATGGAGTCAGTTGTCGAGTCACCCAGCACGATGATCCGCTCGAGCGGGTCGGGCTGACTCTCACGCCCACGCACAATCATCGCGCCGTAGAGTCCTCCGGTGAGCTGCGCCAGCTCTCCCGCGTGCGTGTGGTAGATAAACGTGCCAGCGCGAGGCGGCGTCATGTGCACAACGAACGAGTCACCCGGAGCGATGATTGGCGCCACACGCGCGCCGACTCCGCTCCAACCGGCGACACCATCATAGAAACTCTCAAGCTCCATGCCGTGCCAATGCACCGCCGTCGCCTGTAGGCTGCGGTTCACGACCGTGATGGCGGTTGGTTCATCTTGTCGCAGGTCGAGCGTGGAACCAGGTAGCTCAATCGAATCGCGAGCAGGCTCGCGCGCGTCGCGCTGGAGTACATACGCGAGTGAGGGCTTGCCATTGCCTGGCGCCGCGCGCTCCGTCACGAATAGTCGAAGCTGACGCGCTGGGGCCGTGGCGCGCGTGGACGCCGCCGCTGTCCCAGGACGAACGCTGATGGCGCTCACCAGCCCCGCCATTGCGTCTGTGACCGTACCGTGGTCCGTGTGTGCGCCTGACGCCGTGGCGGCGTCGCCGAGTCGCAGTGCCTCGTCAATGTGGTTGATGGTATGGCAGTGGAACAGCCAATTTCCAGCGCGCTCGGCACTCCAGACCATGGTCATCGTTTCGCCTGGAGTCAGCACTTCCGTCACTACTAACCGCGCCGCCGCGCCAAACGCACTGTCTGCAAACGGCGTACCCCGTGCGAGCACACGGAAATACGTGCCGTGCAGGTGCATCGGATGTGTATGTTGGCTGAGATTCAGGACGCGCCAGCGTACCGAGTCGCCTTGGTCGTACGTGAGCCGCTCGGTATACGGCCATGATTGGCCGTTGATAGCGTAGACCTGCCGCGGGCCATACGGCGAAGCGGGATTCGGCAACGAGTCATCCCAGGCCGTGATGACGAGGAGTCGTTCGCTCGCATTCGCACGTCGCGAGTCTGTACCAACCGAGTCCACGATGAACGCGGCTACGAGCTGTGAGTCGTCGCGTCGGCTCAGGAGCGTCGGCGCCGCGCTCGTGCGAGCAAAGTAGGCGAAGGTTCCAACACGGCGCGCCACGAAGCGCAACTCGCGCGACTCGCCGGGGCCAAGGACGACGGAATCGCGTGCTCCCTCGTGATTGTGCAGTCCGTGCACCGTCGCACGCTCGGCCAGGTTGTTCCGGATGCTGATGCGCATCCGTGTGCCAGACGGCACACGGATGAGAGGTCCAGGCACGGACGCTGGCCGCGCCGCCTCAGCAAAGGCGAAGACGTCAACGTCGAGTGCGCGTGGTGCGTTGGGGCGCCAGGTCGTACGTCGTAGCTCGAGCGCAAGCGTGTACTCGCCGTTGCGCAGTGCGCCGGCAATCTCGCGATAATCGTTGGTCGTGGCGTTGTCGTGTACACTGCGCGGAGCCCATGCGCTGAGCGCCGCCACTGCAATGGGCAGGGCGAGGAGGGCCACCGGTACTCCACTGAGAAGACGCTGGGTACGGCTTCTCGGAGCAGTGCCTTCGTGTGGAAATCCGGACATTCGCTCTCTAGTCATTCGTCCATGCGCTGCATGCCGATGACTTTACCCTGGCGCCACGTGAACGCGATGTACGTCGTCTCTCCGGCCAGGGTGATCTTGTAGATGTGGCGCTCGCGGTCGCCGTTGGGCGGATCGGACCGGAGATACACAAACGCATCGGCATGTTCACCATACACGCGCAACTGCGCGCGCGCTTCCGCGAACTGCGCCCCGGTCGCGAAACCGCGCATATCGTCGCTCAAGAGGTCGGCAGGCTGTTCGTTCAGCAACGCTTGACGCAATGCACGGCGGGTTGCCAGCGTCCGTGCAGGATTGGGATCAGGTGGAGTAGCAATCTGGTCGTAGCTGAGCTGCGGAATGGCGCGAAGAACCAACGAGCTCGTGACACCGCTTGGGTTCGCGCCGTACATGTTAGTGAATGTCACAATACTCACGTCCTCAGCGGGGAAATGCGCATAGTCCGCGACAAAGCCTCGCGTTTGGCCGTCATGGCGGATGCGACGTGCACCACGAAACTCATCGGGGAAGAGGCCAAACCCGTAACCACTGCTGGATCCATCACTCAGGCGCTGCGGTGTGAGCATCACGTCCATCGCGCGCGTCGAGAGCACGCGTCCTGAGAACAGCGCGTCATCCCACAACGCCCAGTCGTGCAGGGTCGTGGAAATGCCGCCCGCTCCGTACGTGCTCGACTCGTGAATCGGTCGCACGGCACTGCGCGCGGTGCCTTCGCTATCGCCCGGCCTGCACCCTTGCGCCAACCGCACGCCAGCGGGCGCGTAACCGCCCATAAACGTGTGGTGCATCCCCTGCGGTTCGAACAAGTGTCCGCGCAGATAGTCGCCAAAACGTTCGCCTGAGACGCGTTCCACAACGAGGCTGAGGAGAAAATACCCCGTGTTGGAGTACGACCAACGCGTCCCGGGTGCGAAGTCGAGCGGACGAGCGGCAACAATCGCGTAGACCTGTGCGCGCGTCGGCTCGGTTTCGTAGATGCCGTAACCGCCCGCTTCTTCGTAGTCGGGTACGCCGCTCGTGTGCGTCGCGAGCTGGCGGAGCGTGACGGGCCGCCAAGCGTCGGGGATGTCGTCTAGATAGTCGCCGACCGGAGCGTCTAAACTGACGCGCCCTTGCTCCCACAAGCCCAGCAGCGCGACGGCGGTTACGTGCTTAGAGATTGAGCCAATCTCATACGCGGCATTCACATCCGCCACGCCGCCACCCGCGCAGTCCGCGCCGCCCCACGCGAACACCTCCATCACGACACCATCCCGTAGGACTGCGCTTACCACGCCGGGTGCCGCAGTCCGCTCGCCCAGCGCGGCGCTCAGTGCTTGCGTGGCGGGCAACGACGCCGGTGCGTGAGAGTCTACCGTCTGACACCCTGCCGCAACGAGCAGCAAGGTGACGCGAATAATCGATTGAAACGGCATTCGGCTCATGATGCAACCTATCCTGAGGTGAAAGGAGGTATCGGGATGACCTCCTCAGCGTCACCCACTGCCCGCTAGTCGCCGAGGGACTTATACATCACGACCGCATCGTGCCAAGATCCATCTGGATTGCGAGCGAACTGCGGGATGGTGCCCGCGACAGTCCAGCCGAGGCGCCGGTAGAGGCGCTCAGCGGCAGTTCCTGCCTTCGCATCCAACGTGAGGAGTGTCAGACCGGCTGCGAGGGCGTGTGCCTCAAGCGTTTGCATTAGGAGCGCTCCGACGCCGCGTCGCTGACAATCGGGATGCATGAGGAGTTTGGCGACGTCCGCCCGATGCGATTGATTTGGCGCCCACGATGGCTGCATGGTGACGGTGCCAACGATTTGGCCTCGCTCGCGGGCAACTAGGACCACTCCGCGCGGCGGCAGAGTGTCCAATGCGCGCTGCCACCACGCGATGGCATCTGTCAGCGGCAAGGGAAACAGAAAGCTGACAGCGGCACCGCCGTCAACGGCCGCGATGAGGAGGCCTGCGAGCGCTTCCACGTCCTCCGATGAAACTGGCGACGCGAGTAGCTCGACGAGCGGTGTGGAATCAGTCACGACTCGAGACCGTGTGTTGGTGAGATGAAGGCTTCAATAGACAGCGGTGATGGAGCGTGCGCTAGCGTCGTGATGTGGGGCCTTAGGGTGCGAGCGACCTGACGAGAATCCGGTCGGTCTGCGGATCAGTGCCGACAATGAACACGTGGGCGCCGACGTCGAGGTAGCCAGCCTTCCGATAGAAGGCGATGGCCCGCGGATTCCGCTCCCACACACCGAGCCAGAGCGTCGCAGCGCCAGCGCCTCGGGCGGTGTCAATGACCTGGTCCATGAGGGTTTGCGCGAGGCCGCGCCCATGCCATTCGGCCGCGAGGTAGAACCGTGAGAGTTCAATTGGCGCGCTACCCATGACGCAGTCCGGCGCGTCGCCGGTGCGCAACTGTGCAAAGGCGACAAGCGTCCCGGCCTGATCAGCGACGAGCGTGTAGATGGTCGGGTCGGCAAGCTCTCGTGCTTGTTGCACCGTCCCGTAGGCTGTCGCCACGTGCATATCCAGATCTTCGGGCCGATTGTCCGCGCCGAAGGTGTCGCGAAATGTGCGGGCCGCGAGTTCCGCGAGATTTGCAGCGTCAGCGTCGGTCGCGCGCCGGATGATAGGCGTCATCAAGACTGTTCAGAAGTTGGTGCGCGCAGTTACACCCAGGTACACCAGGTACACCCAGGTACACCCAGGTACGCGCAAGTACGAATAACCTTCGCTTGAGCTGTCGGCGGTTCAATAGAAAGTAGTGGTGGGGCGGCCGCTAGGCCTGCGCGCACGCACAAGGCGGCGGGCTCACCACGTCATCCGGACGGTGGGCTTTGCCCTCGCGTGGTCAGCGCTTGCGCGGTACGTGCACCTGATTCTCGACCGATCACGATTGAAGTTCCTTGCCGATTTTCCACAGTTTCCATTTCTGTTTGCAGACGCTCTCTGACGCCCATCTCAAGGCTTGGGACCGTGACGGCATCCTCGTGCTCAGGTTGTCGGCCCGCAGACGGATCAAGCCATCCGAGAATGGATGGCGCACGCATCTCGAATCGGATGAAAAAGTTCTCTCCGCATCACGAGCGCTTCCATCAGCTCTTCAACACCGATTGAGCGCGCGGGCTGGCGGGACAGTTGCTCGGCGGGCCGACGGGTCGCGTTCAAGGAGAAGATTAATTTCAAGATGCCCTGCGGCAGCGCCGTCGCCGCGCATCAGGACGTGCAGGCCGGCTGGGATCGCCTCGGTCAATCCGTGCACATCTCGCGGGCCGTTGCCGTGGACGCGGCGAGCGTTGAGAATGGCTGTTCCGAACCTCACTGCCACCACCCGCCGCGTGATCTACCCGACCTACAGCAGCAACGCATGGTTAGGCCGCTGGCACGAGAGCCGCCTGAGCACGAGTTACAAAGGCGACGTCCGACACCGCGCCGCCAAGAGGCCGGCGAGCCCATGGGGCTGCACGCACTGCAGTGACCCGTCCGGCCGTGCGACGGCCGATGTCGTGCCGGAGCCGTCGCTCGCACAGTTGACGGATGCAAAGTCGCACGTGTTCTCTGCGGCCCGACACAGAATCGGCTTCTCGTGAAACGAGTTCGCCGGATCGGCAAACATCAGAGGGCGATAGCCGCCTAGTTCAGCCCGACTTGCGTGAGGATGAAGCACGACCTGCGCGCCACGCCGCACCGCCCACCGCACCGTCTCGGGATATCGCCACCCCTCAAGGCAGATCACGACCCCGAAGGTCAGGGAGCGCGCCGTGAACACGCGACGGTCCGCACCGAACGTGGGATACTGCAGTTCCTCATCCGGATCGAGCTGCCCTTTGTGTTGCCAGCCCGCGATGGTGCCATCTGCATTGATCACGCACGCCGCAATTTGCAGGCCGCGCTCGGTGAGACGTTCCGTGCCGAGAAGTACGGTGACTGCGGCTACTTCCGCTACCTTGGCTACCTCGGCTACCTTGGCTGCATCGGCCACCGTGGCCCATGCCTGAGCTTGGAACACCGGGTCGGGCGCGGGGAGCATCGTATCCGGCCACCGATACCAAGGGATGAAGCATTCCGGAAAGCAGAGCACACGGGCCTGCTGTCGGCCGGCCTCGCTGATTGCCGAGGTTGTGCGGCTTAACGCTTGCTACTGCTGGGGACCCATTAATAGACAAAGTTAGAAAGCGGCCGCAGGACGACTCCTAGAATATCTCCAGCGCCCCACAGCCGCATCCTGATTGGCGGCCACCTGCACCAACCTCCGCTATCCCCTGCGAGGCAAAAGACTCCAACCGGTCCCGAGCAACGGAACGCTGGCACACGCAGGGCCGCCGTCACGGCTCGTGCCGTTGATGACCGCGACGCCGTCGGCGATCGCCATCTCGCTCGGCTCTCGGGCAATCAGCGGCCGCAGTCCCTCGAGCGACAGCTTGGCGCGGCGATTCCAGCATGAATCGCGCTGGCCCGCCCGCGACGGCCGGAGACGACGGCGACGGCGAGGAAGAGCACTCCGACGGCGCTGAAGGCGATCCCTGGGCCGGTAAGTGTCCACCAGCCGTCGATGGCTTCTTGGCGAGGCGCCACATGGAACTCGCGTCGCCCGAGTAGATACGTACGCCGAGCAACAGTCTCGGCCAGGCTCGCCGAGTCAGCAGCAGTACTCGCGCGCGCATGCATGGCACGGACGGAGTCAAGTTCAGCGCGGAGGCCCGCAATATCACGGATGTCGTCGCGCTGAAGGGCGCGCTGCTGCATGTTGATTGCAATCGCACCGGCGATGAACACGAGGCCTAAGATGAACGGAACCAGCTGCCTCTTCAACGGGCACCTCCAGTTAAGTATCGGCCTCACGCTTGCTGCTGCCGTGGACGGTTCAATAAGAAGCAGTAGTGCGGCGGCCCGCTAGGCTGTCCAACCGATCCTGTTGCTCCGGGGGCGATGTCCTAGGACTTGATCGGCCCGAGTGCAACGCCGAGGAGGGCGAAGAGCAGGAGGACGAACGCGGCCAAGCCCAGCCAGCCGGCCACGCGAGCGAGCGAGCGCCACGCGGCGTGCGGATGGTTGTCGCGCAGGTGGCGTTCGGCTAGTGCCCAGGCACCGTAGAAGGCGAAGCACGCGGAGGCCGCGGCAAGTGGAAACCAGCCGAGTGGCCGCGCCCAGATAGCGACGGCCCCGACGAGCAGGCCTCCGACGAGATCGATGACCAAGCGGTCAAACGGCGTGCGCCGCGCTCGCGCCTCGAGGACGTCCACAAGGGTCTCGTCCGGCAGGGCAGATGCGTTCATGACGCCTCCTCGAATGGGTCAAGAGCCTGCTGTTGTGGGGCGGCGGCTCGTGCGGCCCATGTACAATAACTCGGCCGCCCCACAACTGCATCGTTGAGGTCGGCGTTGAATGCGCGGTGGCCGGTACGCGCGTTCTCGTGGCGCCGTTGGTCTCGCAGAGTCGGCCATCGCGCACTATACTCGACGAATGTTCGTCGCCCTTTGCGACGCTCCGCTGTCGTACAGGTAAGTCATTCCGAGGAGTTATGAAATTCGCCCCGCTGCTTCGCGCCACCACCATCGGCACGCTCGCACTGAGCGCTAGCGCTCAAGTCGCGTCCTCACAGACGTTCCGGACGAACGACCCCGTGCTGCGCCAGATGTGGACGCAAGGAATGGAGCAGTCGCGCGCCGCCCAATTCGCGCAGGTGCTGATGGACTCCATTGGTCCACGACTCTCGGGCTCGCCCGGATTCAACGCGGCCGGCACCTGGCTTGAGCGCGTGTACCGCGAACTCGGTGTCACGGCGCGCCGCGAGCAGTACGGCACCTGGCGCGCATGGCAGCAGGGCGCAGTGCACGTGGACATGATTGCGCCGCGCGTTCAGACGCTCGAAGCGGAGATTCTCGCGTGGAGCCCCGGCACGGCGCGTGCAATCGATGCCGACGTGGTGACGATGCCTGCGTTCACGACGGCGGAGGAAGCCACGCAGTGGATGGCCACCATCCGTGGCAAGGCGGTGCTCGCAAGCCCCGTCGAGCCGACCTGCCGTGAACCGCAGTCACTGGAGCGGCTGGCGCGCCCGCAGACCGTCACGGCGTTGAATGAGTCGCGGCGCGCGGCACAAGCGGCGTCGCGAAACAGCGCGCAGTTGATCGGTGGCAACTTGGCTATGCGCCTCGAAGCAGCCGGAGCTGCCGCTGTACTCACGCTGAGCTGGTCGCAGGCCTGGGGCACCAACAAGATCTTCGGCGCATCCACCAACACGGCGGTCTCACTCGACCTGTCCTGCGAGGACTACGGGTTGTTGCATCGCCTGGCCACCAACCGGCAGGGACCGCGCATTCGCATCAACGCGCAGACGAGCGGCACTGGCACGACGCCGATGTTCAACGTGATTGCGGAAATGCGCGGCAGCGAACTCCCCAACGAGTACGTGATCCTCTCCGCGCACCTCGACTCTTGGCACGCCGCCACCGGCGCCACGGACAACGGCACCGGCACAATCACCATGCTGGAGGCGATGCGAATTCTGAAGGCGACGTATCCCAACCCACGCCGCACGATCCTCGTAGGTCACTGGGGCGGCGAAGAACTGGGCCTTGTCGGGTCGCGCGCCTTCACCGAGGATCATCCCGACGTGGTCGAGAACCTGCAAGCGCTGTTCAACCAAGACAACGGCACGTGGCGCGTTGACTACATCCAAGCGCAGGGACTGCTCGGCGCGAGTGCGAACCTCGCCAAATGGGTCGCGGCGCTGCCCACCGAGATCTCGGAACACATCAAGCTCGACCTGCCCGGGCCGCAGGAAACCGGCGGCAGTGACCACGTGTCGTTCCTCTGCAGCGGCGCACCAGGATTCCGGTTGCAGTCGCACTATTCGGACTACCGTCAGTACACCTGGCACACCAACCGCGACACCTACGACAAAATCATCATCGATGATCTGAAGAACAACGCAACGCTCGCCGCGATGATGGCCTACCTCGCGTCAGAAGATCCGGTGCGCGTGCCGCGTGACCGTTCCGTGCTACCGCCAAACGCGCAGGGTAATCCGCGCAACTGGCTGGTCTGCGCGCCGGCGCGGCGGAGCTTCCAGTAAACGACCGGTCCACTCACATGAGCGACAACCAAGCCGCACTACTTCTGGACTCGATTCGCACAGTCATCCTGCGCGATATTGACTCAACCATCCGTGAAGTCGAGGCCTACACCGACGATGCATCGCTCTGGCGCGCCGTCCCCGGCCTCAGCAATTCCGGCGGAATCCTCGCGCGTCACTTGGCGGGGAATCTCCATCACTTCATCGGTGTACGGTTGGGAGCAGCGACGTACACCCGCAATCGCGCCGAGGAATTCACGCCGCGCGCCGAGCCACCAATGTCTCGCGCGGCGGTGGTGTTGGAGCTGCAAGCCGCACGAGTCGCCGTAGATGCGGCGCTGCTAACTCTCGACGATGATACGCTCGGCGCAGAGTTCCCCGAGCCTGTGGCCGGGCACAGAGTCCGCACGTCGCGGTTCCTTGTGCACCTCGCGGCGCATCTCGGATATCATCTTGGGCAGATTGACTATCACCGGCGCATGCAGGAGGGTAGCCAAGGCGCCGCGGGCACGCTGCCGATTGATGGGCTGCTCTAGCGGCGGCAGCGTTGCAGATTCTCTACAGCTGCTTGAGCCAGCTCAGCTTCACAATCAACGACCGCGATCTTGGCATCAGCCCATCGAGAATGGGCTGGCCATCGTTGTAGACGATGTAGAAGAACGACAGCGGTGCGAACTCCCAACTGAAGCGCGCGTTCAGCGCACCACTCTTCTGCACCGTGTTGTACTGATAGAACGCGCTCCAGTGCACGCGCGGACTCAAACTTGCGCGCAGTTCCGGACCCACGAGATGCGTCACCAGCGATGTGTCCCCAGTGCCGAGGCTCTGCAAGCGGTTGATCTCATACGACGCACGCACTGATACGTACGGATTCGGCGACCAACGTCCCGATACCGTGGCCTGCTCCTGCGTTCCGTCAAAGAACCCGCCAGCCGAGACTCGCGTTGAGAGTGCAATCTGCGCGCTCTGGTCGGAGCTCACGTCCACCCCAAAGCGTGAGTAGTCGTACGCGCCTGGAGCAATCGTCACCCCGGGCAACAGGGCCACGTTGTTCACGGGCCGCTGCAAGTTGTGCTCCACGAATGGCGTGAATGAGCCGCCGGTTACACCAAGGAACTCGGCGTTCAATAGAAGGCGCGCTTCCTGCAGCGCCTTGCTGGCCGGATCGTGGAAGAACAGCGTGAACAGCTCGGGCCGAATCCAGACCAGTTTTGCGGGTCGCCATGCTGGCTGGAGGGTGATGTCCGCCGTCGGGCTGGTCATGATGACGTTCGGACGCGAGACGAAGCCCGTGCTCGGCGAATACCGATCGTTCACGTAGGCGCCGGCAAGCCCGAGGCTCGAACTCGGCGTACGTCGGCTGAGCGCCCAAGTCGCCGCGGTGCCCGTCTCTGCGTTCTGCGATGAGCTGGAAACCATCGCGCTTAACTGCACCTGCTCGCCGAATCGCGTGAGCATGTCCACCGCCGACACCACATTGGTGCCTGCGCCGCCGCGCGAGCCATCGCGGTAGGCCACCAACCCGCCGACGCGCGTGGAACGCCCAAAGAACTGACTCGCTCGTGCTACACCAAAGTCAGACGCGTCCATCTCGGTGGCGCCGATGCCGCCTTGCCGCATCGCCAACGCACCGACGGCTGTGCGCCCGGTGCGAAACCCGTAGCGCGCACCGCCAACAATCGGGCGGGGGGTGCCATCTACTCCCAATCCGATGCGCCGCGAGAAGAACGGTTGCACCACGAAGGGATTGGCCGTGCCGCCCGTCGGTCGCGCGGTACCGGCGCTGGACGCAGTGAGAAGGTCAGCATTCTCGAGGAAGAACTGACGCTGTTCGGGAAAGAACACACTGAAGCGCGTCAGGTTCACGACTTGGCGGTCCACATCGGCTTGTGCAAAGTCGGTGTTGACGGTGGCTTCAAACAAACTGTTGGCGCTGGGCGCCCAGATCAGTTCGCCACCGACGTCGCCTGTGCTGCCATTGAATCCGCCTACCGCACTGCTGCGACGGCTCTCCGTGAGCCCGTAGAGACGCGAGCGCAAATTGGCGCGCGGTGGAGGCGGTGTAATCGAATCAAGCAGGCCCGAGTACGTGAGCCGCCACGAGGAGAACTGTCTCGGGTAGGGCACCCAGGCACTCCACTGCGCAGCTCGGCGAGTGTTGCGCACGAAGTTGATGTCCCAAGACTCGAGTCCCTTGGCGTAACGGATGGACGTCCACGGGATTGCGATCTCCGCCACCCAGCCGGAATCCGAACGCGTCGTCCGCGTGCGCCACATGGCATCCCAGCTAAAGCTGAAGCTCGCGCCGCCGTCGAAGGCCTGCACATCGGCCTGCGAGCCGAGCGGCGTGACCTGCAGCTGAAACGCGGTGCGTCCGTCGCCAAGCGGCCCGAAGGTCACGGCGAACACGTCGCTTTCCATCGGGCTGAAGTCGCGACGCAGATCCGGCATCCGCAACGAGCTGAGTCCGGCGCTGTCGCGGTTGAACGCGCCGATGTACAGGTTGTCGTCGTCGAACAGCACGCGCACTTCGCTGGGGTACCGCGTCGTCAGCTCGTAGTCTGGGCGGACCTTCACGAACTGCGAGGCGATCGGCGCGCGCTGCCAGTCCGGTTCGACGAGGCGGCCGTCGAGCGTGATGGGCTCCGCCGCACGCCGCGCCGTGAGTCGCCGGCGAGTGCCGCTGTCAGGTTCCAGTACCTCCTGCTGAGCTCCCGCGCTGCTGGAGATGGCGGCGACGAGCACGAGGAAGCGGGCAAGATGACGAGGCATGTACGCTATCTAGCCACCGCCGCCCCCCAGCGCTAGACGGTGTTGACCTCGCGTGCTCGATAACGAACGCCGTCGGTGACGCGGCCAGACCCAAGCTCACGGGGTCGCGTATTATGGGTCACGTAGCCGCCCACCCCGGGTGTCGTACCGAGGCCGGAGCATCGTCCGGGGGAGGGGGGCGCCAGCTGTCAGCGCTGGGAAACAAGCTAGGACCGAGATCGCTAGGCCGACCGTCACGTGGTGTCTCGGGTGTCACGGGCGCAACTGCGTTCGCGCGGAAAGGAATAATGACGTATACTCGGCCTGACCCGATTGAGTTTCTCCCCCCGTCGAGGACCTGCCCTATGCTTCGTCGCTTCCTTCCCGCCCTTCTGGCCGTTGCCACGCTCGCCGCCTGCACGCCCAAGGAGCAACCGGCTGTCGCCGCCGTCGCGCCCGACACCACCGCGCTCGCTGCCGAGATTGCGCCCTTTGGCGAAGCCTATCGCGCAGCGATTCTCGCCGGCGACGCCGCCGCGTTGAATGCGCTCTACACCGATGCTGCCGTCGTTGAGCTCACCGGCGTGCCCACGCTGGTGGGGCGCGCGGCGATCATGTCCCGCGACTCGGCCACCTTCGCCATGGGCAAGCCGTCGGAGTGGATGTCCACGGTGCGCAACACCGCCTTCCTGTCGGAAGGGCGCGTCGCGCAGACCGGCACATGGGCAGATGCCACCGTCGTCCGCGGCAAGACGATGCGCCGAGCCGGCCGATGGATCGCCGGCCTCAACAAGGAAGCGGACGGTAGCTGGAAGATCAATTATCTCATGGGGATGACCGACTCCACTGTGACCGGCAGGTGATTCGCGGTTGGGATTGAACAGAGAAGGCCGGCGGAGCGCGAAGCCCGCCGGCCTTCTCGCATGGCCCAGCTATTTTGGGATCGATCGCGGCGGTTCCGCGTTGAGTAGAGCGGCCGACGCTAGCGAATAGAAGCGCGCGAATCGGGCCACTGGGCCATGGCTGAGGGTGGAGCGAGCTTGGCGTGGTCGGTATAACGTGTGCTTCCGCTGTGGACGCTTTCATAAAAAGCAGTCGTGGGGAAGCCGCAGGCTGTCCCATGTACGATGACGTGGCGGCCCCAGAACTGCATCCATACCCGCGGCTGTCAGTCAGCAAGCGTCGTTAGCGCGCGGGTCTGTGGCGAGGTTGCAGCATTGGGTGCATGAATCTCGACCGCGTACACTCAAGTCTAAACCTCATCCGGAGCGGCAAATGGGAGTGGTAAAGGAGTTCAGGGAGTTCGCGATGCGGGGCAATGTGGTCGACCTCGCGGTGGGCGTCGTGATCGGCGCCGCGTTCGGCAAGATTGTGACGTCACTGGTCGGCGACATCCTGATGCCGCCGGTCGGCAAGTTGCTCGGCGGGGTCAACTTCAAGGACCTCTTCGTCAGTCTCGATCCCGACAAGACGGCCGGCGTCACCTCACTCGTCCAAGCGCAGGAGGCTGGCGCGGCGGTCATCGCGTACGGTTCGTTCATCAACACGATGATCGACTTCACGATCATCGCGTTTTGCATCTTTCTGCTTGTAAAGGCGGTGAACAAGATGAAGGGACCGCCGCCGCCCGCGCTGGTGACGACGAAAGACTGTCCTCGGTGTCTCACGCCCATTCCGCTCAGGGCGACTCGATGCGCGCACTGCACGTCTGAGCTGTCGGTACCTACGTTGGCGTGATTGTCGGGCTTGGTGATTGGCCGGCGCGGCGTTGGCTAACGTGTCTAGGGTGTCCGCAACCGCTACTGCACTCGCGGTTGACGGCAGCAAGCGTCGTCATACGGCCGCGCGCTGGTCGTGAGCGCCGCGGCGACGACGCTTGAGAGCACCGTTGACGGCAACGCCCAGCTGAGAAACGTCTTCAACCGGTCGAGCTCGGCCGGCTGGCGTAGCGCATTGAAGACGATGTTCGTATTGAGCGAGCAAATCACCCGGCGCGTTTTGGCCATCACTGCCTCCCGGAGGGTACGCACGGAAGGTAGAGTCGGATACAGCGGTTAGGGCTTACGTTGCTTCGCTAACCACTCAATCGCGGCGCGCGGCACCCACTCATGGCCACCGTCGAAGATTGTTACGCGAGATGGACCGGACACTCGACGAAGAAAGATGCGGCGACCGAGGAGCGGATCACTCGTCGTATCGGCTGGGGCGGGCGCTGGAAGGCCCGGGCCGTCTGACATGAGCATCTCAACGTCGGCATCGGCCACGACCCCAGGAGCAAGCAACTGGAAGGCGCGCAGGGTGTGAGACACGGCGACGACGCTGTCGTAGCGGCCCGCCGCCAGGTCCATCGGAACGCGGTGCCGGGAACCAAGGTGGGTGACGGGGGAGCGCGCTTGGAACTCACGAGCGGTGCTGTCGCTCGCGGTGGGGTTCCCGCCGAAGCACGCGCGCAACATCTCACCGTACCGGTCTTCGCTGTGCGACGTGTACCAGGCCGTCAAGTCACTAATGCCGACCCAAGCGCTTGCCGCGGACCACAGGTCGGGATGCCTCGCGGCCATCAGCATTGTCATGTAGCCGCCCCCCGAGAGCCCCAGCAAGTAGATGCGACGAGTGTCCACGCTGTAGTGTCTGCGAATCCATGCCACCGCGTCGAGGATGTCTTGCTGAGCGGCGGGAGAACCGCAGGCCTGGGGGTGATCGTTGCGGCCGCGAAAGTTGGGAGCGAGGAGGATCCATCCTCGTTTCTGAGCTTCCGCTTCAACCGTCGAGTCTCGCTGCTCGAGGTCGAAACTCCACGTGTGCAACAGGACGGCGAGCGGGGCGGGCGCGCCACGCTCTGTAGGCAGAGTGACGTAGGACGGCTGCAGGCTTCCGTCAGCCGAGCTGCGCACCTCGATGCGGTGTCGGCCGGGCGAACTCGGGACGCCTTGCTGCGCCCATAGCGTTCCACTGGTTGCGAAGAGAAGGAGCGCGCAGGCCGTGAATCTTCTCATTTAGATCACCGTGTCGAAGTCGGATAAACGTGTGGCTGTGCTGCGGCCGCCCACCTGCTTCCCTGGGGCGGCCATCTGCACCAACTGCCGTTAGCTGCCGGCGGCGAGGAGCTTCAGGGCGAGTTCTCGGGGCTGTGCGAATCCACGCGCGCCGATCGCGACCACTTGCCAGAGTGCGACGTTGGTGGCGATGTCGGGCACGAGCGCTCCGGGCAATGGGTCCATCGCTATGCGGTGCCTTGGAGCGGGCGCTCCCAAAGGACCGCCTGTCGGGCGAGCGGATGCGACGGCACGACGCATCAATTGGTGTGGCGGCGACCATCGGCGGTGGCGTACTGCACATCGAAGGTCGCAGTATCGCGATCGAAGTCAATCCAGATGCTTACCCGCAGCTGTCAATCAGCGAGCATCGTTATGTGCGCGCGCCTCAACTGTCCTAGCAGGCCGAACGGCGCCAGGGTCGCCAGCCAGGAACCGGTAGCTTCACAACATAGACGCCAGAGTCAGCGCCTACGACCCAGTGTCTCCCAATTCGTTCGACGAAGCAGACGGCGCTAAAGTGATTCGCCTGCTACGGAAAACCTGGGGATCGAACTGGTGTCGTAACGCGGAGGTTCCCGTCGATAGTCCACAACTGACGTCCAGATACGAAGGCGACGAAATCTCCGCCATTAGCTCCTTCACGACTGCCGGATTGAAGAACTGTCCTACCCGTCGCGACGCGAACGGTATCGACGCGAAGCGGCACCTCGCGCACCGTTGGGTTCCGCGCGTGGAGAGCGATCGGGAGGACTGCTACGAGTAGTGGAGTAAGCCTGAGTATCACCCAAACCTCATTTGCACATCACGTTTGCTTCTGCTGCACCCTTACCCGCGGCTGTCGACAGCAAGCTGCGCTAGCTGGCGAGTCCGAAGTAGCGGATCCCCGAGTGGAGGAGGCTTCCGAGACCCGCGAAAATCAGCAAGTGCGCGCACCACTTGAGTACGTAGAGCGTCTCGTGCAACGCGCGCTCAAAGAATGGTGCGTCGGGGGGAAACTCTAATCGAATGTCGGCGAGGTCTCGACGCCGAATGCTCGTGAAGTCCGCAGCGAGAATCTCGACCACATCCGGCGTCCCCACGTACCAGCGCCGTGCGGCGACCAGCCGGAAGAGTTGGATGAGACCGACCCCGATGACGATCGCCCCAATCTGCAACGCGATTGGCGGGAGCAGTCGCGCGATGTAGTCGCTCGCGGTTAGGCAGACAATGAACAATACGAATCCGAGGAGACAGCCGCCAATGCGGCGCCCGAAAGCGGATTGCGTATCTAGCGTGATGTGAGGGGCGGGCGTATTCACTCGGAACGTTGGTGTGCTGAGGTCCAGCAAACGTGGGCTTGTGCGGCAGGCACTCCATAAAATGTGCCGGCGCAGCGGGCACCACCATAGCGTGCCTGATCGCTATATGACCGCGCGCGGAACGCCCGGCTCTCTCGCCTGCTGCCGCCGCACCGCAGCGGACGGCCGCGCCGGCTACGGCAGTGCTCGTCGCTCTCATCGGATGCGGTTGGTGTCACGCGAACGTACGCGAACAGTGGTACCGAGGAGTGGATGCTGGTCGTGTTCGCTCCGCGCACGGCCAGGTAGCCGCATTCACATCAAACCGTGACCGAGATCGATCACCTGACGAGGTTGGCCATCGTCCTCGCGTACAACGAGCACCTGCAGGTGCAAAATCCCTGATGCCCGAGTCCGTCTGCGCGTGTTCGGCGGACGGTCAGGGCTTCTCAACGGCGAGCCGCGCCTGCAGGGCGCGCCTCGCTGACGCTGCGTACCGCCTGCAAGCTTGGCGGTCGATCAATCCCTCGGGTGCCGTCGTCGCGCGCTCCCACAGCGAGGACGCTCCCGGGTGCGGGGTGATCAACACATCGCAGGAAAGCGCCTCGAGCAACGTATGCCCTCGCTCGAAATCGGCGATCGCCGTTGGGTAGCGCGTGCTGCCGGTGAAGCGGAAGCCATCCTCGGAGATCGGCGATTGACTGTCGGCGTACACGAAGTCGAGGCACCGCGCGCCGTCGCACGAACGCCAGCTCCAGGTGGTGCCGCCGGGCGTATGACCGCCGGTCGCGTGGGGCGTCAGCGCGAGCGGCCCGAGTCGCACAACCTGCTCCGCGTCGAGCACTTCGACATCGCGCACTGGCGGCATCGGCAGTGCAATGCCGTGCTGCGGATCATCATGGTCGGGAAGGCCGAGTGTGATCACTGGTGCGCTTGCGGCACTCGCGATCACGCGCGCGCCAGTGACTTCCAGAAGGGCCGCAATCCCGCCAGCATGATCGTAGTGCGCGTGCGAATTGAGGATGATCCTGATGTCCGAAGCGCGGAAACCGAGTGCGGCAACGTTCGCCAGAATGCGAGGCGCCGAGCTCGGGAGGCCCGCGTCGATGAGGATATGGCCCTCATTCGAAGTGATGAGCAGGGCGCTCAACCCCCGCGTGCCGACGTAGTAGGTGTTACCGAAGAGCCGGAGAGGTGTTTGCGGCGCGTTCCAGGCCGCGCAGCTGGGACACGCGGCGGAGTCGTAGGCACCGGTCAGAGCGGCGCGTTGGGCGGTCGCGGATCTCGGCGTGAGCGCGAAGAACAGCACGAATATGACAGTGCCGGCTGCGGCGAGAGATACTGTAGGTATGCGGTGGCCAGAATCGAGCATGTGCGACAACGTATTGAACCCTCGATCAGGTCACAAGCGTCGATCGTGCGTTTAACATGTGCTTTTGCCGCGGACGCTTGAATAGAAAGCAGTGGTGGGGCCACTGCATCCTTCGCCGCGTTCATCGGCAGCAAGCGCCGTTATGCGACTTGCAGGGGATGAATGTGCGCAATCTCGCGCTTGAGTCCGCGGGCCGCGTCCCACAGGTCGACATTGCGCTGGAGGTTGAGCCAGAACTCCGGCGACGTGCCGAACAGCTTGCCGAGGCGCAGCGCCATCTCGGGGCTCACGGCGCGCTTCTCGCGTAGCAGCTCGTTCATCGACTGACGCGACACACCGGCGGCCTCGGCGAGCGCCGTGACCGACAGGCCATACTCGGTCACGAAGTCCTCACGCAGTATCTCGCCGGGATGAATGGGCCGACGCTCGAGCGGACGGGTGTTGGCAATGCTCATGGAAAACTCCAGCTAGTGGTAGTCGCAGAACTCGACGTCGAATGCGTCCCCGTCTTCGAAGCGGAAGCAGATGCGCCATTGGTCGTTCACAGAAATCGAGTGCTGCCTCGCGCGATCGCCCTTGAGGGCGTGCAGGCGATGGCCGGGCGGCACTTTGAGATCGGAGACTTTATGCGCGACGTGCACGGCTTCGAGCTTGCGCAGGGCACGGCGCGCGACGTCGGCGGGCACCTTCTTGGCTTTCCCTGTGCGGAAGAGCTCTTCAGTCCGCCGATCAGCGAAAGTCTTGATCACGCCGAAATGTAACGTGTAACGTGACACACGTCAATGCCGGCGGCGTTCGCATAATGTGTGCTTCTGCTACAACCGTTTCCATGAAAAGCAGTTGTCGGGCGGCCGCAGGACGTCCCATAGAATAAAGCTCGCGCCCCACAACTGCATCCTTACCCGCGGCTGTCGGCGGCAAGCGTCGTTATGGCGCCGCGCGCCGAGGCGCCAGGGGCCATGTGCACGCGAGAGGGTGGCACTCGTTCGCGACAAACTGCTCGGCTTGAATGCGCCACCGCGTCCCTTCACGGAGCCAGCGGGCCGAGTACCACCCGGTGATGAGGACGATGCTTGTGTCGCCGCGGAAGACGCCGACCCATCGACCGCGCTCGAAGGCGAGCGGCCAGCTGGCACTGACGTCCACCTGCTCGGGCTCTCGGCGGTAGAACACGATGCTATCCTGCGCAAACGCGTCTCGTAGCGCCACGCGACCGTCCACGCGGGAGCCAAGCCCCGCCAACACGACAATGTCCTCGGTCCAGAACGTGGCCGCTGAGTCGAGCTGTCCGATGCGCAGCAGTTCATTCTGCGTGCGCCGAGCGGCTGCGATAGTTTCCGCTGCGGTGCGCGGGGTGCGTGCCTGCGCATGGGCCACGGTCGCACTCAAGAAGCACAGCGCCAGTGTCAGTTGTCGGAGAGACATTCGATCACGTCCAAGGTTGCCTGGTCGCCATAACGTGTGCTTCTGCTGTGAACGCTCATCATAGAAAGGGTTGGGCGGGGTGGCCGCAACCAGCCCGGGTCATCACGGCCACCCCGCCCAACCCAATCCTTACCCGCGACCGTCAGTAGCAAGCGTCGTTATACGCCCTGCACGATCTCGCTCGAATCCCAGTCGCGCCGCGAGTGCCGGATGGTGAGCACAACCACCTGCTTCGCGTCCACGCGATAGACGATGCGATACGGATGATGCAGGATCTGTCGGTGGGTCGCCTTACCAATCTCGGGCACTACGCGACCACGCTTCGCGAACCGGTCCAGCGTGCCGACACGCGCAAGCAGCTCGCGCAGCCACTTGGCGGCGGCCTGCGGCCGATCCTTGGCGATGGCGTCGAAGGCTTCGATGGCGCGCCGCTCCGCAAGCGGCGACCAGATGACCTTCACTTGGCGAGGCGGGCGCGCAGGGCCTTGGCGACGGTGGCGTGACTGCGACCCTTGCCAGCGGCGACCTGGGTCTCGGCGGTGCGCACATCGCGCAGCAGCTCCAGTTCGTCGACGAGGGCTTCGTACGACTCGACGTCGAGGAGCACGGCGGCGCCGCGCCCATGCTGGGTCAGGAAGACGGGGGCGCCGGTCTCGCGGACCTGTTCGATCACCTGCGCGGCATTGGCGCGGAACTCCGTGACGGGCTGGATATCACGGGACGGTTTCAGCTTGGGCATCGCGGGCTCCAGAAGGTCGGTACGGAATAATGTACCGAATTGCGTTCGGGTACGCCAGAGCCGGCGGCGTGCGTATAACGTTTGCTTCTGCTGCGAGCGCTCCCATAAAATGCGGTTGTGGGGCCTCGGCGAACCTTTCAACAAGATGGAGCCGAGGCC
>JANNVQ010000029.1:0-239447 GCA_031414535.1 Gemmatimonas sp. | reverse complement strand
ACCATCCGCCGCCGCCCCCGCCGCCTGAGCTGCCGCCCCCGCCTCCCCCGCCACCTCCAGATGAACTCGAACTCGGCGCCGGCACCGATGCCGCCATCCCGCCCACAGCCGCCGCGAACGATCCTCCGCTCCCGGCGCCCGAGAAGCCGCCGCCGCCACCAAACCCACTCCACCCGCTGCCTCCGCTCCCTGACGAGCTATTCGATCCACCGAAAGCAGTCGCGGACATCGCAGACGATGCTGTGGCCGCGCCAAAGGCCTTGAACCACTTATCCGCCTCGCGACCGAGTCCGAAAGCAATGACGTACGGGAACCACGCGTCAATGAGCCGCGGCTGCTCTTGCTGCAGCTCGCGCTCCAAGAAATCGCGAATTGCCCAGAGGCGTTTGCGCACAATCAGCCGCTCGGGCGTGTCGTGCGTGCGCGCCGCCATCGTGATGCTGTTGATGAAGGTGAGCGCCCAGAGCGTGGCGGCGAGAAAGGCTACCGCGGTCGCGTTGAGCTGGGGCAAGAACAGCATCGTCACCGCAATCGCCGCAATGAGCGCCACAGGAATCAGGATACCCAGCGAACTCATCGCGAACCGAGCCACCCGATTACGCCACACGGAGGCCACGATGACACCGATAATGAACAATGGAAGCATTGCGCCGAAGGCGGGCCCAACCACCACGATATCCGCGCCGCGCAGCACCAGTGCAATGATGCTGGTCACGAGGGCCGCCGTGAAGATCGCGAGCGTGGGCTTGTACGACGGGTGCGATCCCTTGGCGAGCTTTGGCGCGTGCTGCAAGGCCATCGCGTTCAGCATCGGCTTGATGAGTGCGGCGGGGTCAAAGCCGCTGCTCTTGTAGCGCGCACGTACTTCGTCAGTGCTCGTCGCTTCGCGTCCCGGCTCAAAGAGCGCATCAATGAGCGCGAGTTCATGCGGCGCGAGCTTCGCGCGCGAGACCGTGAGCCCGAGGTGCAACACATCGCGCGAGGAAAACAAGACCTTAGTGCGCTCCACGCGACTCGTGAGTTGCTTGTCATACACCATCCGCGCTAGCGTCGCCGCAACTTCCGGGGCTGCAGTGCGATCGTCCCACATCGCGCCAATCAGTTCCGGCGGATGCACGAGGAGCTGCTCCTCGATGAACTGCGGCGTGATGCTCGCGCGCGCTTGGACCGGTGCGAACCGGCCGAGTGCGCGCTCGCGGCGATAAAGAGCAGCAAACATCGCGATGATGGCCGCCACGAGCGCGAACGCGAGCCACTGGCGCAGGCTGCTCGACGCGCCGACAAAAACTCCCGAAGGCAGCCCCGCGCCCACGTAGGTGAGCGGCACGATTACCACATACCCACGCCCCGGCTCCATCGCGTTCATTTCGTAGGTCGTGCTGGTCCCCTCAGGGACGCGCCAGGCCTCATCGAAGGTCAGCGTGAGCGCAAAGCGATCAATCGGCCCGTTGCGGTCGGCAAAGGAGAAGTCGTGATTGAGACTGTACCCATCGCCCGCCTTCACGAGGATGTTCTCGTACTCCATCTCGATCACGTACGTGAGGACCTGCCCATCAAAGGGCGGATCGCTCGGAAGTCGGCTGCGCCAGCGGAGGGTATTACCGTCGTCGCTCCAGCCATATCCATCGACAACGTCGAGATTGCCCTCCTTCATCAGCACGGGCTGCCCAGACGCTGCGTCAATGCGTGAAAGACTGAGCACCGATAGCTTCTGTTGGAATGGCACATTGAAACTCCGCTCGGCGCCGTTCCAATCGCCCACAAAGCGAATCTGTTGTTCCTCACGCACGCGGAGGCGCCCGTCGGCGGCGAGGTGGGCTTGGACCGTGATGGTGGGCCAGTGCAGCTCGCGGGCTTGGGCGGCGAGGGGGCGCGGGGCTATGGCGACTGCTACGCCGAGTGACGCGAGTAGTAGGAGTCGGCGGGACCACCGCGTGAGGGGAGGGCGCATGGAGAGAACGTACGGTATGGGCGGCGTGGACGCACGTGTTGGCGGAGTCGCCGTCCGCACAGCAGATTCCCCCGTCGCCCATCGCCCGCCGAGGTCCCTCGTTGCACTCGCTCGACCAACTCAACGCCGCCCTCACCGGCCGTTACACCGTGGACCGCGAAATCGGCGCCGGCGGCATGGCTACGGTCTTCCTTGGCCACGACATCAAGCACGACCGCGATGTTGCCATCAAGGTGCTGCACCCAGATCTCGGTGCCGCGCTGGGCGCGGAGCGCTTCCTCACCGAGATCAAGACCACCGCCAAGCTGCAGCATCCTCACATCCTCCCGTTGCTCGACAGCGGCGCGGCTGAGGGACTGCTCTACTACGTGATGCCACTCGTGACGGGCGAGAAGCTGCGCGCGCGCCTCGAGCACGAGCGTCAACTCCCAATCGCCGAAGCGCTGCGCATCGCGCGCGAAGTGGCCGGCGCGCTCGACTACGCGCATCGGCAGGGCGTGATTCACCGCGACATCAAGCCGGAGAACATCCTCCTTCACGATGGCTCGGCGCTCGTGGCGGACTTTGGCATCTCGCTCGCGGTGCAGACGGCTGGTGGCCAGCGGATGACGCAGACGGGATTGAGCCTCGGCACGCCGCAGTACATGAGTCCCGAGCAGGCGATGGGCGAGCGCTCGATTGATGCGCGCAGTGACATCTATGCGCTTGGTGCGGTGCTCTACGAGATGCTGGCTGGAGACGCGCCGTTCATTGGCAGCAGCGTCCAGGCGATTGTGGCCAAGGTGCTCAACGAGAAGCCGACGCCGTTGCATACGCTGCGTGATACTGTGCCGGAGTCGGTGGAGGAAGCGGTGCTCACCGCGCTCGCCAAGCTCCCCGCTGACCGACATGCGACGGCGGCGGCGTTCTCGGCGGCGCTCGAAAGCACGTCTGCGACGAGCGTGTCGTCTGGTGCGCGGCGTGCCGCATTTGTTCCGACGCGCGCGGCGATGGCGTTGCGTCTCGCGCCCTGGGCCTTGGCGTCGGCACTCGCAGTGGCGTTGGTTTTACAGGTAGGCAATCGCGAGTCGAGCAGAGAGGGCGCGGCGTTCCAGCTAGTGCCGATGCCGCCGAGCACTGGGACACTGGCGATGAGTCCGGACGGACTGAGCTTCGTTGCGGGCAGCGTCGACTCGGCGGGTCTTCCTATCCTCGTGTTGCGCTCGCTGGTTGGCGCCGCGGAACGTAGCGTTCATCCCGGGCCGGTTGTGTCCGTCGCCTTCTCGCCCGATGGTCGCCACTTGGCGTACGTCGATGTGGCAACGCTGTCGCTCATCGTCCAGGATCTCAACTCGTCGGCGGTGCGCACGCTGGCATCGGGTAGACTGCCAAGAGGATTGGCCTGGGTGTCCAACGACGCGCTTGTAATCTCCACCCAGGACGGTGGCGCAACGCAATACCGGCTGAGTGGTTCATCACAGGCGCTGGTGAAAAGCGACTCGCCGGACAGCATCGCGATTGTGCAGCTGGCTGCGGCTTCTGATGGTGTGCTCATCGCGCGTGCCAATCGCGGAGGACAGGGACTCTTCGTCGCCATCAGCAAGGATGGGCAGCAGATTGACTCGCTGTATGGTCCACTGAGCGGGCTAACGCGCCTGCGGGTCGTGGGTGATGTGCTTCTGTTCACCGAAGCGGGACGCCTGTGGGGAATCCCACTCGCCTCCGGTGGCCGAAAGACCGCGGGGGAGCGACGCGAGGTGCTCGGCGCCGCAGGGCCAAGCGATGTCGTGAACTTCGCGGCATCCCGATCAGGGAGCCTGCTCGTCCTCCGATTCGCGGGCACGTCGGACCGTGAACTCATCCTCGTGGGACGCGACGGACGTGTCACGCCTGCAGTACCGCAGCGCGCGGCGTACCGCGGACCGCGCTACTCACCTGATGGAAGCCGGATTAGCGCGCTGAGATCATCAGGCAACCAAGGCCCGCTCTGGCTCACTGACCTAACACGCGGCACAGGACAGTGGGCCGGGTCCGATTCACTCGTGTACGCACAGCAGTGGACACCGGATGGTCGCTCCTTGCTGACGGTGACTCGTCGCGCGGGCCGCACGAGCATCACTAGCATCGCTGCGGAGGGTGGTGGCACACCGACCACTCTGCTTGAGCAGACCAATCCAATCTACGAGCTGGCAATCTCTCCCGACGGGCGCACGCTCGTCTGGCGTGAGGATGCGCCAACTTCTGGGCGCGATATCCGGATGGCATCGCTCGACCGTCCGTCTGAGTCGCAGCCGGTGCGCGTATCCAATTGGGACGAGCGCGGCATCGCCCTCTCGCAGGACGGCAAGTGGCTCGCCTTCACCTCCAACGAGTCGGGTGGCACCGAGGTGCTTCTCTGTCGCCTTGAACCCAACGGCCCCCGCTGGGTGGTGACGCGGGGCGGTGGTGCCGAGCCGCGCTGGGGACCGAATGGCGAGCTGTTCTATCGCAACCGCGACTCGGTCTTTGTGCTCCGCGTGAGTGGGTCAGAATCACCACTCATTGGCAAACCATCGCTCGTTGCGGTGGTGCCGGCCATCACCGGGCTGTACGAACAGCTCTGGGATGTGCGGCGAGATGGCCAACAGTTCGTGGTGGTGCGGCAGCTGGGCGCCGAGCGGCGTGAGCAGTTCTTGGTGCTCAATTGGGAGCAGCGGTGGCGCGAGGCGATGACGCAACAGTAGCGTTCAGGGAACCGTGCTGATGCCGAGGGCCTTTCCCTCATAGGCATCGTCCGCGCACTCCTGCGCCCCCACATCAATGAGATTTTGCGATGGCCGCCCCCGCAGTCGCGCATATCAACCGCATCGGCACCGCGCTGCCGCCCAATGATGTGCATGAGGCCTTCGTTGAGTTTGTCGGCAAGCTCATCACAGAGCGCCGCGACCAACTAATCTTCCGTCGCCTCGTCGGCCGCGCGGCGATTGATCACCGATGGAGCTTCGTCACTCCGGTGAAGGACCCCGATGGGTTCACGGTGGACGCCGAAGGGTTCTATCGCCCAGGTGCATTCCCGACCACCTCACGGCGCATGGCGCGCTTCGCGGCAACCGCGCCTGGACTCGCCGAGCAGGCGATTGCTGGGTTGGGCATGTCTGCGACGGAGTTGGCGCGCATCACCCATCTCGTGGTCGCCAGTTGCACGGGCATGGTCGCGCCGGGCATTGATCAAATCTTGGTACAGCGACTCGGCTTGAATCCGAGTGTGGAGCGCACGCATGTCGGCTTCATGGGCTGCTATGCCGCCGTGAACTCGCTGCGGTTGGCACATCACTTCGTGCGCTCTGACTCAGCATCGCGCGTGCTCGTGGTGAACCTCGAACTCTGCAGCCTGCACTTTCAACAAACGGGCAACATCGAGAGCCTGCTCGCCATGCTGTTGTTTGGCGATGGCTGTTCGGCAGCGCTCGTCTCGGCTGACGCGCACGGCGTAGCACTCACCGATTTCCGTGCCGCCACGATCGCTGATTCCGCTGAGGCCATTACTTGGGGTGTGGGCGATCAAGGGTTTGATATGGTGCTATCGGGCCAAGTGCCAATCATCCTGCAACGCGCGCTGGCGGGGCCGGCGGGAGTTGATCTGCTGCACGGACGTTCCCCGAGCGATTTCGGAGTGTGGGCCGTGCATGGCGGCGGACGCGCGATTCTTGATGCGGTGGAGACGGGGCTCGGTCTCGGGGGTGACGCGCTCCATCGGTCGCGTGAGGTGCTGCGTGAATGCGGCAACATGAGCAGCGCGACACTGATGTTCGTGATGCAACGGCTGATGGCCGACATCGGCACGAACGTCCCGCGCGGCGCGCCTGGCTTTGCGGTGGCCTTTGGGCCGGGGCTTGCGGCGGAGAGCTTTCGCTTTGAAACGGTCGGTGCGTGACCGCGTTTGTGATTCCGGCTGATTGGCCACGCAAGCCCGTGGATTTTGCGCGGCGCGAGGAGTTGCCGGAAATTATGGATGATGACGGGCTCGCGCCGGATGTGTACGCGGACGTGATCGCTGATTTGGCGCGCGTGAACAGAATCACGCGTGCGCAACCGCCCACACTTGCTTGGCTCAAGCGGCAGTGCAAGGGCCGCACGGCCTTCCGATTACTTGATGTCGGCTTCGGACACGGCGACATGCTGCGCAGCATTGCGCGCTGGGCGCATCAGAACGGCATCCATGCCGAGCTGGTTGGTATTGATCTCAATCCGCGCTCGGCTCCGGTAGCGGCGGCCGCGACTGAAGCTTCACTTGGCATTCGGTATTTGACTGGACGCGCCGAGTTGTTGGAGTGGGAGCCGGATTTCATCATCTCGTCGTTGGTCGCGCATCACATGGCCGATGATGAGTTGGTGGCGTTTCTGAAATGGATGGACGGCTCGGCGAAGGTGGGGTGGTTGGTGAATGATTTGCACCGGCATTGGGCGGCGTGGATTGGATTTCGTGCGCTGGCGGCGGTGTTCGGGTGGCATCCGATTGTCGCGCATGATGGCGCGCTGTCGGTGCGGCGTGCGTTCACGCGCTCGGACTGGGCGCGCTTGCTTGGCAGCGCCGGAGTGAAGGGCAAGGTGCGCTGGCATCTCCCGTTTCGCTGGACGGTTGCGTCAGGTGGTAGATGAATTCCTCGCCGGTGATTGTTGGCGGCGGGCTCGCGGGGGCCGCGGCGGGCATTGATCTCGCGCGCGCTGGTCTCGCACCGCTATTGCTCGAGCGGGAGACCGGCGCGCACGACAAAATCTGCGGCGAATTCTTAAGCGGCGAGGCGGTCGCGGCGCTGGCCGCGCTTGGCGTGGACGCGCGCGGTCTTGGTGCGGTGCCGATGACCCGTGTGGAGATTCACGCTGGTCATCGCCACGCATCAGCGAAGCTACCGTTCCCGGCGCTGAGTCTGTCGCGACGAGTGCTCGATGTGGCGGTGCTGGAGCAGGCGGCGGCAGTGGGAGTGAAGGTGCAGCGCGGCGTGACGGTGCGTGAAGTGACTGTGCGTGAGGGCACAGTACGCGGGGCTGGGCAGAGCGTGGCACACACGACTGAGGGCGAGATTCCGGCATCGGCGTTGCTCCTAGCCAGCGGCAAGCACGATGTGCGCGGAGCACCGCGCCCTGATGGACCGGATGAAATCGGCTTCAAGATGTACTTCCGTGATGATGCCATCTCCCGACGTTTGGCCGGCACTGTTGCGGTAACCTTCTTCGAGGGCGGCTATGCCGGGTTGCAACCGGTGGAGGGGGCGCGGCTCAACCTGTGTCTGCTGATTGACGGCGCGCACTACCGCGCGCTGGGGAGTTGGCCGGCCCTGCTGGAACGGCTGTGCAGAGAACCGGCGCTGGCTGCGCTCGCCGACGCTGAGGCATTGTTGCCGCGCCCGCTGGCGATTTCGCGTGTGCCCTATGGCCATCTGGCTCAGGCCTCGGACGATGGGCTGTGGCGACTGGGCGATCAGGCCGCGGTGATTCCCAGCTTCTGTGGCGATGGCATGGCCATCGCGCTCGAATCAGGACGCTTGGCGGCGGCGCTGCTCTCCCAAGGCGCAACGGCCGCGGAGTACCAGCGCGCATTGTTGATGAAGACGCGGCGCCCAGTGCGGCTGGCGATGGCGGGGCTACGGATGGCGCGGCGGCCAATGGGCCGACTCGCCGCGATGGTTGGTCTGTCGGCGGTGCCGGGCGCGCTCGCGCTGTTGGCGCGGCTTACGCGTGTGGCGGATCCGCACGGCTAATCAGAAGTTGATCGAGAATCCCCCGCCATTGCCGTCGATGTTGCCGAAACGTGGATTCACGACGCTGTTGAAGATCGAGCCAAACTGGTAGCGCAGGCCGAAGAAGGTGAAGTACCGGTAGTTCGTCTGCAGCGCACGGAGCCGCGTGAGCACCTCCTGTTGCGTGGCCCCACCACGCTCGAGAAAGAGCTGGTCGCGCACGCGCGAGACCGAACCTTCAACATTGAACGAGAAACCGCGTCCGAGTCGTACGTTCACGCCGCCACTGATGCCCGCGTTGTAGTACTTGAGCCCGTCGAGGTATTGCGAGCCGCTGAGCGTGATGTTGGCCTCGCCCCAGGGCTGCCTGGCAGCGAAGGTCGCGTCGAGCGTGTGCGCGGGCCGCGTCTCGGATGTGCGGCCGAAGACTGTGATCTCCTTGTAGCGGAAGGAACGCGCGCCCACGGTGTAGAGCACGGCGAACTTGCGTCTTGCAAAGTCCTTGTAGGGGAAGAAGTCCCACTCGATCGCCGCGGCGGCGCTCGTGCCCATATCGATGTTACCGAAGTCCGACTTCTCGCCCGCGACACGTCCACCGACTGACCAATGATCGCCGAGGCTCTTGACCGCCATGGCGCTCAAGCTCACGTTCCGCTGCAGCGCAACGATGGTCGTATCGCTGACGGAGTCCAACGCAAACGTGAACTTCGACTCGTTGTACGAGTTGTTGGCGCCGACGCGGATCTTCCACTGCTCGGTGGTGCGGTTGCCGTTCAAGTTGAGCCAGCCGTTACGGAACGATTGTTTCGACTCGCCGTTGAGGAAGCCGTTGGCCGAGACGCTATAGGTCCAGAAGTTCCACCGGTCCACGGCCGCCTGCGCCGGTGCGCCGTTAGGGCCCGAGGTCGCAGCGAACGCAACCGTGAGACGGGGACCGAGCGGCCCGCGGGCCGCGTGCGGCAGCAGCAGTTGCGAGACCACGCGCATGAGCTGGCGACGGATGATGTCGTCGGCATCGTTGGGGTTGGTCGTGAACTCGAGCGTGTCGACCTTACCGGCGAAAGCCCGCTGTCCAATCGCGACCACGGCATAGTGCCTCCCCCCGGATCCCGTGGCGAGCGACGTCACGAGGATGTGAAAGTCGGCGTCGAGTCGGTCGCGCATCCAGTTGATCCACGTCATCTCGCTGACGAGGAACTCGCGATCGCAACCGCGGACGTCACAGTCCAGGAAGGCGCGGAGGGCCGCATTCTGAGTGGTGTCGGCGGCGCTCGGGGCTTCTTGAGCCCGCAGCGGCGTGCCGGTCAGCGAGATCAATAAAAGGGGCAGGGTTATAAGGAGCGAGATTCGCAGGGACATCGACTGCTCTCAGGAGGGGGTGGGGTCGGTGATTGAAATTACTATTTCGCCGGTGGACGGCGTAGCTCCCGGTACCCAACGGAGAGGATTGCCGGTAAGCTGTGGTGGCGCAGCACCACTCTGCCGCAAGACTTCACCTTGAGTTTCGCAGCGCTCCGCCGACCCGGGCCACTGATTGGTCGCCCCGCCTCACATCTTAAAGCGCATTGCATTGCCCATTGGGCTGCTCGTCAGCCTGATGGCCATCGGCGTGGCTGGGTATCGCGTACTGGGCGGCCCTGGAACCTCATGGTTCGACGCGCTCTACATGGCAACGAACGTGCTGACCACGACCGGTTTCCGGGAAGCCGTACAGGTCGAGGGGAGGCCGTCCGTGATGCTGTTCACGGTGCTGCTCCTGCTGTTTGGCGTGTCGGTCGGGGCGTATGCCATCTCGATGTTGACCGCGTTCATGGTTGAAGGAGATCTCACCGAAGAGTTCCGGAGGAGACGGATGCAAAAGTAGATCGAAGCGATGTCGGGCCACTCTATCGTCTGCGGTGCGGGACAGACCGGCATCGCCGTGCTCGGCGAACTGCTCGCGACCCGGCGTCCGGTGGTCGTGGTTGAGGAAGATGAGACGAATGCCGCGAAGGTAGAGGAGGAGCATCCCCAAGTGCACTTGCTCCGTGGAGACTTCACGGATGACGCAGTGCTCCTGCAGGCGGGAATCCAGCGCGCCGCGGGCATCGTGCTCTGCGTGGACTCGGACAAGGATGCGTTGGTTGGCACGGTGGTGGCGCGTCAACTCAGTCTTTCAATTCGCGTGATGGTGCGCGCCACGGATGAACGGGCCCGGACCCGCTTCCGTGCGGCGGGGGCGGATGGCGTCGTGTCGCCGGCGATGATCGGTGGCATGCGCCTCGCGAGCGAACTCGTGCGTCCGACCACCGTGAACTTCTTGGATCGCATGCTCCGCGCGCACGACCGCTCAATGCGCATCGAGGACATTCAGGTTGGGCAGGGGTCTTCGTTCGTCGGCCAGACCCTTAAGGAGCTTGCGCCTTCGCAGTACGCCAACCTGCTGCTACTTGCCGTGCATTCGGTGACTGGCGAGGTCGTCTACAACCCGCCGGAGTCACACCGCGTCGAGGCGGGGAGCACCCTGATTGTGATGGGAGAGGCCGAGGGCGTGTTGGCGCCCGCACGGGCGCTCTATTTTAGCCCGAGCACATGCGCCACAAGCTGATCAACCGCAATCTCGGTGCCCTGATAGAAGCCCGATGACATGTTCTGCTCCAGATCCGCTTCGTTCCGGTGCAGCGCGGTGAACACATAGCGCGTGCCCTTCCCGACACTCTCCATCGTCACGATGGCCGTAATTGGAATGTCGTCAAATACCGCTGGGCGAAAGCCGGGGAACAACATCGACGTCCACACGAGGCGCTGCAACGGCACGACCTCGAGGAAGCAGCCAAGATTGGGAAACTCCGGACCGTCTCCCACGGCGATGTCGATGCTGAACATGCCTCCCGGCCGCAGGTCCATTTCGGCTCGCGCCACGCGCCCCCAGGCCCTCGGCATGTACCACTCCTTGAGATGCTCCGGCTTGGTCAACGCCTCCCACACGAGGCGCGTGGGCGCGTCCACGAAGCGTTCAATAGCAAAGTCGAGCTTGGGATCGAAGGCAAAGTGCTTGCTCATACGTCGGCTTCCCTGGTCTTGAGTTGCGTGAGGTATTGGTCGAAGCGCTCAAGTCGCGCTTCCCACAACTGGCGACGCGCGCCGAGCCAGTCTTCGACGACGGAGAGGCGCTCGGGCGCGATCTCATACGTGCGCACGCGGCCCCGCTTGGTGGACTTCACGAGGCGGCTTCGCTCCAGCACCGAGAGGTGCTGCACGAAGGACGGCAGTTGCATGCGGAAGGGCGCGGCCAGTTCACTGACCGTGGCCGGTCCGGCCGAGAGGCGCTCCAAGACCCTGCGCCGCGTGGGGTTGGCGAGGGCGTGAAAGATTTTGTCTGCGGCTGCGGATTGAGCCATTGGCAACGTCGTTCCCGGCTTGAGGGTGTTGCTAACAGGAGGACGGTAGCACCAACTAATACTTTTGTAAATACCTAAGTATTGTCAGAGCCATCGGGCTGCGGCGGCGGGGTGGCCGGTAGGTGGTCTCGCGCGGGGCACAAAGCATACGCGACGCGCGTTTCTCCTCTCATGACGCGATTCCCCTCGCTGCCACGCCACCTCGCCGAGCGCTGCATCGCGCTATCGGGAGCGGAGGCACGCTCCGGCGCTCGCTTCGTCCTGTACTGGACGCGTACCGCGAGCCGTGCAACGGAGAATCCGGCGCTCGACACCGCACTCACCATCGCCAACGCGCTCGGACTCCCCGTCCTCGTGTATCACGCGGTGTCCGAACGCTACCCCTACTCCAGCGATCGCCACCACTGGTTCATCCTCGAGTCCATGCGCGACCTCGCGCAGGCCTACGCCGACCGCGGAGTCGCCTACGTCTGCCACGTGGAGCGTCCAGGGCATCGCGGACCTTGGCTCCGGCAGTTGGCTGATGACGCAGCGCTGGTGGTCACCGAGCACATGCCCGTGCCACCACTGGCGCAGTGGACGGACGCGCTCGTGCGTGGAACTGCCACACCAGTGTGGGCGGTGGACACGGCCTGCGTGGTGCCGATGCCGCTCGTGCCGCGTGCGTTTGATCGGGCCTTTGCATACAAGAACGCGACGGCAAAGCTCAGGCAGAAGCGACTCACTCGCCCTTGGGTGGATGTGATGCCGGAGCAGGCGCCCGCTGATGTGCCACTGCCCTTCACTCCCATTGATCTGCGTACAGCCGACTTCGCGGCCCTCGTCGCGGAGTGCCACATCGATCACACGGTTGGGCCAATCGCTGACACGCGCGGAGGCAGTGTGGCTGGCCTCGCGCGCTGGCGAGCCTTCGTAGACGATGGTGCACTGGCGCGTTACGCTGATCGCCGCAACGATGCGGCGCGCGGCGATGGCGTGAGCCGGATGTCGCCCTACCTACACTACGGGATGGTTTCGCCCTTCGCGCTCGCGCGTGAAGCGGCCGCTCGCGCGGGTACGGGGCCGGAGAAGTGGCTGGACGAACTCCTCATCTGGCGCGAGCTGGCCTATGCCTTCTGCCATCACACACCAAACGTAGAGTCCTTGCAAGCAGTCCCGCGCTGGGCCGTAGAGACGCTTGAGGCACACGCCGCCGACCCACGCGAGCGCCTACCTTGGGAAACGCTCGCGCGGGCGGAGACGGGCAATGCTCTGTGGGACGCCGCGCAACAGTCCCTGCTACGACATGGCGAACTGCACAACAACCTCCGCATGACTTGGGGCAAGGCGTTGCTGGAATGGTCCGCTGACGCCGCCGAGGCGCTGGCTCGCCTCATTGACCTCAACAATCGCTACGCGCTCGATGGGCGCGACCCATCGAGCTACGGCGGACTGCTCTGGTGTTTGGGACAATTCGATCGGCCCTTCGCACCTGAGCAGCCCGTGCTTGGTACCGTGCGCCCGCGTCCTTTGCGCGAGCACGCAGCACGGCTCGACCTCGCGCGCTACGCGGCGCACATCGCGCGACCATCGCAGCCGAACGTTGGCAGCGTGGCCATTGTTGGCGCTGGACTCGCAGGGCTCGCCGCGGCGCGCACGCTGACTGATGCGGGTGTGTCAGTGACGGTCTTTGAGAAATCGCGCGGAGTTGGTGGACGCAGCGCAACGCGGCGTGAAGGGCTCTGGGCCTTCAATCACGGCGCGCAGTACGCCACGTTTCGCGATGCCCGCCTCGCACCGTGGGTGAAGAGTTGGGCGGATGCGGGCGTGTTGGCCCAGTGGCAGGCGAAGATCGCGGTGCGCGAAGGCGGCCAATGGCGCGATGCGTCAGACGGCCCCACGCGCTGGGTAGCCGTGCCCGGCATGTCGGCGCTTGCCCGCCACTTATCGAGAGACCTCACGATTCGAGTCGGCACTACTGTGGCATCAGCCAGTCGCTCGGATGCCAGATGGCATTTAACTGATGCCTTGGGCGCATCGCTCGGAACATTCGACCAACTGCTTGTGACTGCGCCAGCACCCCAGGCAGCCGCGCTCCTCACGCCCTCCGCGCCGGAGCTCGCGGCGGCCTGTGAGCGAGTGGCTTTTCATCCCTGCCGCGCGGTGCTCTGCGTATTGGAAAGTCCCGCAAGCCTTGATTGGGACGCAGCCTTCGTCAACGACAACGCCCACCTCGCGTGGATGGCGCGCAATGCTGCCAAGCCGGGCCGCGATGGCGGGCACGAATGTTGGGTGCTGCACGCGACGCGCGCGCATAGCCTGGCCACGCTCGAGGACGAGCCGGATGTGGCGATGGCGCCGATGCTCGAGGCCTTCGCGCAACTGCTGGGCCCTGCGGCGAAGCGTATCGTGCACGCGCAGGCGCATCGTTGGCGCTATGCGATTCCAGATCCCGTGCTTGAGAGCGACTCGCTGTGGGATGCGACTTTGCGTGTCGGCGTGGCCGGCGACTGGTGCGGCGGACCGCGCGTGGAAGGAGCGCTGCTCAGCGGCATGGCAGCGGCGGGACGAGTGCTCGGAGTGGCGCATGCTCATACAGGTTCCGCAACGCTGCCCCGCTGACTCTCACTCCCGCACGAACACCACTGCCGTGCGCGCAGGTACGCTGACCATTCCGCTAGTAACATCGAGCCTCGCCTGACGAGGCCGCGCGTCCGCGGCACTCGCCGCACGCTGCAACGGGTGCAACATCCACGGCCGCCCCGCTACCTCGGGCAGCACGAGTTCTTGCTCCTCACCGGACACGTTGATCAGGTACAGCAGCTCTCGGTACCCTGCCCCCTCGTAACCCTCGCCGTTGAGCAAGGCAGCAAGCACCACCGGATTCTGCGATGGTCCCACATTCACAAAACGCAGCCGGCGCTGCACATCGGCAGCGCTCCGCATGCGGAACAGCGTGGAACTCGCACGAATGCGCAACAAGTCGAGCGAGGCATCGCGCATCCAACGAATGTCACTCGGCGCAGGCTTAATGCGCGCATCGGCTAGCACGGGCTTCATCAATGGCCACTCCGCGCGATTGTCCTCGGCGCGCGGCACGCCGCTGCCGAAGCCGTTGTCGCGGTAGGACCAATCGAGCCGATTGAACCAATCGCCGGAGTTGAAGGAATTGCGGTCGAGAGACTTGGAGCGCAGCACCTCCACGCCGGCATGGAAGTACGCGACGCCTTGACTGAAGGCCGTGAAGGCCACGCCGAGCATCTGCGCGCGGGTACGCTCCTCACGGGAGATGTCGCGAGGCAAACGCAGAGCGTTGAGATCGAAGAGCGTGAGGTTGTCGTGGTTCTCCACGTAGTTCACCACCTCACCCGGTTCCAGCGCGAAGCCCGCGGGACCACCGCCGTAGTCGAATGCCGAGAGTGGCCGACGTACGCCGTCGGCCCCAAGCATCTCATAGTCGCGCAAGGTTCCAGCAAGCCCAACACGCGCGAGGTCGGCGGCGCGCAGCAACTCGGCGCGCCGATCGCGCCCGGCGTTCACGGCATTTGGTGCATAGTGCAGGCCGTTGAGCAATCCCTGATTGGCGACTAGTCCTTCTCCGCCATCGCAGCAACCGCCTCCACGCAAGGCATCGCGCGCCCGATCACTGAACGTGGCGATGCCAGAGCCCTGCAGCGAGAGTTGGGAGGCCTGCACGAAGCGCGCGCCATTGGCGATCTCGCCGAAGTTCCAGCCCTCGCCCACGAGCGGAATGTGTCGGCCAGCGGCGGAATCAACCGCCACCTGCAGCCGCTCCATCGCCGCGCGCGGCTGATGTCCCATCAGATCGAAGCGGAACGAGTCAATGCCATAGTCCCGCACCCAGCGCACCGCCGACTCAATCATGAGCTTCGCCATCATCGCGTGCTCGGTCGCGGTGTTGTAGCAGCAGGTAGATCGCTCCACGCCTCCAGTCGCGTTGAGCCGCTGATAGTATCCTGGCACGATGCGGTCCAGCACCGAGAGCGCATCCTGGCCCGAGGCCATCGTGTGGTTGTAGACCACGTCGAGCCCCACGCGCAGGCCGGCAGCATGCAGCGCCATCACCATCTGGCGAAACTCGCGGATGCGCGTCGCGGCATCGTCGGCGTTGGTCGCGTAGCTCCCTTCAGGCACGCTGTAATGGAAGGGATCGTAGCCCCAATTAAAGCAGTCGCGTTCGGCGAGCGGACTGATGGCCGCTTGCTGGGCTTCGGCGTCTGGCGCAGCGTTGGGCACCTGCGGATTCACGCAGCCAACTTCAGGAATTGACGCGAGGTCGTACACGGGGAGCAGGTGCACATCCGTCATCCCCGCGCGCGCGAGCAGTCGCAGGTGCGACATCCCCGCACTGCGCGGCTCAGCGAAAGCAAGATACTTCCCACGCCATCCCGCGCGTACGGTGGAGTCTTGCAGCGAGAAGTCGCGGACGTGCAGCTCATACACTGCGAGGTCGGTCACAGCCGTGAGCGCTCGCGGACGCGCGGCGCGCCGCCATCCATGCGGTAGTGTGCGCGGATCGTCGAGAGTGAGAAACACACTACGCTTGGAGTCGGCCGTGAGCGCGGTGGCGTAGGGGTCGGTCACGCGGTTGCGAACCACACCAACGCCGGGCACGAATGCCTCGACCAAGAAGAGATACGCACGCCCGCGAAGATCTCGCGATGCTGCGGCGCGCCAGATTCCGGTTGCGTTCTCGCGCTCCATTGCTACGACGCGCTCGGCGGGAGCAGCGCTGCTTGGGTAGACGCAGAGTGAGACGCTGCGCGCCGTCGGGGCCCAGAGCGCGACCGCTGCTTGTTGGGCGCGGAATGTGGGGCCGAGGTCCGGCGCGTTCACCGCAGCGGCGAAGCGGTCGTCGAGTGCGCCTGGGAGTTGAATTTCCGTGGCATCGAGCACGCGGCCCTCGGCGTCCTCGCGCACGAGTAGTAGTTGATCTCGCAGCAAGTCCGCAGCTTCTGCGCGCCTCGCCTCGGGAAGAGCGAATCGCGGACCCGCTCCGATGAACTTGAAGCGCTCCGCTATGCCGGGAGCCAGCGGCGACGTGAGCGGCTGCAGCGCGATGGCCTCGCTCGCACCGACCACTTGTGCACCTGAGTCCACGCGCAGTGCGGCTCGCTCCGAGCGGTACAGCACGACGCGGCCCTCGCTGCCTCCGGGCCACTGGATGGTCGCGCGGTCGAGCCAATAGGCGCGGGCGTCGCGCTCGGTGCTCGCGGCGGCGTGCACGACTTCCGCGATGGTTGGCGCATTGCAGGAGGCCAGAAGATCTGCCGTCGAGGCCTGAGCGTTTACGACACTCCCTACCGAAACGGAGGCCACCGTCGCGAGGAGCGAGGCAATGCAGAAAAGTCGGAGTTGCATCATCGGCGCGTCCTCAAGGCAGACGCCGTTCATGCTTTACCCAGTCCACTTCCATCGTCCACGACGGCACCGTCATCGGTGCCGGGTTAATCTTGGCAAAATTGAGCAGGGCAAACAGCGGCTCAGGAAACGCGTCGCCCTGCGCGGTGCTCCGATGCACTTCCGTACCATCGAGGAGGAAGCGCAGGTCACTCCCTTCCCATTCCACCGCATACTCGTGCCATTCGGCGAGCGCGGCAGCCTGTACGTGCATCAGCGCCTGCCAATCGCCACCACCGCAGGTGCCATTGCTTTTGATGGCGCGCGCCGCATAGTGGTCAGGCCCGCCGTCGCTGTGATGCTCGAAGATGTCAATCTCCCCTGAGCCCGTCATCGGCCAGCACACGGTCTCGTCGGCATCTCGCAGCGGTGGCTCGTTGTTGCGCGCGCCGAGTAACCACCACGCGGGGAACATGCCGGGTTGTCCGCTGCCCTGTACCCGCAGGCGCGCCGTCCAACGGCCCTGCACGAACTCGCGTCGGTTTTTGGAGATGATGCGGCCAGCCACCCATTGCGTGGGCGGATGCTGCCTCCCCTGCTTGTCGAGCACATCGCACTCCACGGGGGCACCGAGATCCACGACGCGCATCCTCAGCGTGCCCTCACTCACCTCGCGCGTGCCATGCCGACCGTCCGGGACGTAGCATTGCTGCTCGTTGTTGACCCAGATCTGCTGATCCTGCCAGTTGGCAGCATCGAAGCGGTCGAAGTCGTCGAGAAAATCAACTTCCCACTCTGCGACAGCAGCTGAGGCGGCAGCTTCGGCCGCCTTCGAAGCGGAGTCGCCGGCTCCGGCGCAGGCGATTTGCAGTACAACCAGGATCGGGGCGCCCACAATCCGCGGGATGGCATTGGACAGGCTGTTCAACATGCCCCAAGTTTGCGCTCACGATGTGGCCTTCGCTAGCCGAGGCCTGCTCACGCCCAGCCCAGCCTGTATGCGAATCCTCTCCCCGCGCCCGCTCGCCGCCGCACTGCTCCTCGCCGTCGCTCCGCCGTGGGCGACGCTCGACACCTATCCCAAGAACCCGAGCATCGACGCGCTCAACTATGCGTTTCGCTTAGAGGTTTCGGACACGAGCGACGCGATTGCTGGCGAGCTCACGATGGACCTGCGCTTCGTGGTAGCGGGTGTTCGGGCCTTGCGATTGGACCTCATGAACGTGGATGCCTCGCGAGGCGGCAAGGGCATGCGAGTCTCGGGCGTCACGCTTAACGGCGAGACCGTGACGTTCACACACGAGAATGACGTGCTGGCGGTTCCGCTCGTTTCCTCGCCCGCCGCTGGGCAGCGTGCGCGACTAGTCGTGCGCTACGGAGGCATTCCGGCATCTGGACTGGCCATCGGCCCCAACCGGCACGGCGATCGCACCTTCTTCAGCGACAACTGGCCCAATCGCACACGGCATTGGTTGCCCACCATTGATCATCCCTACGACAAGGCGTCGAGCGAGTTTATCGTCACTGCGCCGAGCCACTACCAAGTGGTCTCCAACGGACTGCAGGTCGAGATCACGGACCTGCCCGGCAATCGCCGCCTCACGCACTGGCGCAACTCCGTGCCGATTGCGACCTGGCTCTACGTCCTCGGCGTTGCGCGATTCGCCGTGCAGCAGGTTGACACGTTCGAAGGCAAAGCCATAGAGACCTGGGTGTACCCGCAGGATCGCGATGCCGGCTTTGACGACTTCGCGACGCCCACGAAGAGCGCGCTGGCCTTTTACAGCGATTACGTGGGACCCTTTGCCTACGAGCGGCTGGCCAACATCCAGTCCAACAGCGTGAGCGGTGGGATGGAGTCGGCATCGGCGATTCTCTACCACGAGAGCTCGGTGACGGGGACTCGCAGCGTGCGCTGGCGTAACGTGGTCATCCACGAGATTGCGCATCAGTGGTTTGGCAACGCGGTCACTGAGTACGATTGGAACGATGTGTGGCAGAGCGAGGGCTTCGCGACGTACTTCACGCTGATGTACATCGAGCACGCCTACGGTCGCGACGAGTTTGTGCGCGGCCTCGAGGCGAGCAAGCGCACGGTGATGACATTTGCTGCGGCGAATCCCGCTTATACCATCATCCATCCGAATCTTGAGCGGATGGAGGATGTCACGAGCTCGCACACCTACCAGAAAGGCAGCTGGGTGCTGCACATGCTGCGTAGCGTCGTGGGCGACGAGGCCTTCCAGCGCGGCATTCGTGCGTACTATCGGGAGCATTTCAACGCGAACGCCACCACCGCCGACTTCCGGCGCGCCATGGAAGAGGCATCCGGCCTCGACCTCGGCACGTTCTTTGAGCAGTGGCTCTACAAGCCCGGCACGCTGAAGGTGAACGGTGGCTGGTCCTACGATGCCCGCACCAAGCAGCTACGCATCACGCTCGATCAGGTGCAGACTGACGGCAGTGCCTTCACGATGCCAATGGAAGTCGCGGTGTACATCCGTGGGCAGGCGACGCCCACGATGCATCGCGTCCAGATGAACGCACGGAATAGCGTCTTCACCATTGACGCGCCTGCGGAACCCACTGAAGTGCGCTTGGATCCGAACCTGAAGGTGCTGATGGAAGCGTCGTTCGCGAGGACCCGCTGACCGTGCGCCCGATCCTCTGCGCCGTCTTACTGGCCACGGCCGTGACGGCGTGCACGAGCGCGACGCGAACGCCATTTCGTCACGACCTCTTAGGTACCGCGCTCCCGTGGACACACACTCGCTTCGACACCTCAGCGGGCCAGTTTACCTTCGCCATCACTTCCGATCTCACCGGCGGCGAGCGTCCTGGCGTGTTCAGCGTCGCGGTCGCGCAGCTCGCCATCCTCCGCCCTGAGCTTGTGATGAGCGTGGGCGATCTGATTGACGGCCCGACGCCCGTGGACTCAGCCATCACGCGCGAGTGGGACAGCTTCGACGCGCGTGCGCGCGCCATGCCTGCTCCCTTCTTTCGCGTCGGCGGCAACCACGATCTCACCGGCACAGAACTCCGCAATGTCTGGCGACGTCGCTACGGCCCCACCTATTACTCCTTCGTGTACAAGAACGCGCTCTTCCTGATTCTCGACACCGAGGATCTCAGCCCCGAGCGAGCGCGCGCCATCTTTGAGGCGCGCAACGAAGCCTTGCAGGCTCAGCGCGAGGGCCGCACCAGCACCGACGGTCTCACGTACTACAGCATGCCGGAACGCTCCTTCGGAGACATCGGGACCGAGCAGGCTGCCTATGTCCAACGCGTCCTTGCAGAGCATCGCGATGTGCGCTGGACTTTTGTGTTCTTCCATAAGCCCGTGTGGCGCAACCCAAGCGACCCCGAGTTCAATGCCATCGAGGCTGCGCTCGCGGATCGGCCCTACACGGTGTTCAGCGGGCATCTCCACTCGCTCAACCGCGAGGAGCGCCTCGGCCGCGAATACTTCACGCTCGGCACCACCGGCGGCGGGCAGAACCCTGCCGACCCGATGGCGCTGGATCATGTCACGCTGGTGACGATGACGCGGACAGGGCCAAGCATCGCGCACCTTAGATTGGATGGAGTGTTGGGAGCAGATGGGAAGGTCCCCCGCGGAGGCACGCCCTGATGATGTCCGTCCACGTTCTCGCGCTGGTTGCCGTCGCCTTTCAGGGACAGCTCGTTGCGCCATTGCCGCGCGTCCCATTGCCGCGCGTAAATCCGGCAGCAGTCGTCGCGGTCGCGAACGACAACCGCGCCCCCGCCGGCCGTCTTCGTAGCCAAGTCCTCACGCTTGATCTCGACGTTGTCGTTGCCCGCTGGCGGCCCGAAGGCCCCGACGATCCCGAGGTGCCGATTCTCGCGTTCGCCGAACGCGGCAGCGCGGCGCTCGTGCCGGGACCGATGCTCCGTGTCCCGCAGGGCACCACGGTGCGCATGCGCATTCGCAATCGTAGCGACTCCGCGCTCGTCATCGGAGGGCTTCGCGCCACTGGAGCCGCGGTCCCCGACACGCTCTCTCTCGCGGCCGGCGGCGAGAGCGAGTTGCAGTTCCGGCTCGATGCCGCCGGCACGTGGTACTACTGGGGAGCGTTCGCCGGCACGAGGGACGTGGATCGAACTTGGCTCGACTCCCAGCTCAACGGTGTCATCGTGGTAGATCGTCCCGGTGCGCGCACCGACGACTACATCTGGTTGATGAGCGAGTGGTTCCATCCCTATCCGAACCGCCTGCAGGCCTTCGAGACTGTCGCAGTCATCAACGGCAAGGCGTTCCCACACACGCCATTGCTACGGCTGACCCAGGGAGATTCCACCAGGTTTCGCGTCGTGAACACCATCCCGTTCGGGCATCCGATGCACCTGCACGGCTTCTATTATCGCATCGAGGAATCCAACAACAAGCCGGTTCCCGCAGCGGAGCAGACGCTCACCAACACGGATATGGTGCAGGGGGGCACGTCGGAGGTCTTCTCGTTCCTCGCGAATACGCCGGGCAACTGGGTCTTCCATTGCCACTTCGCCTTCCATGTGGACGAAACCTCATCGCTCGTCGGTGCGCCGCGTGACTCGGCGGAGGCTGCGGCACTGGCGCATGCCTCGCACGACGGCGCCGCACACGCGCCAGCCGAGCATTCGATGCGCGGTCTGGCCATCGCCATCACGGTCGAACCCACTCCCGGGTATGTAGCGCCGAGCACCGAGGGTGCGCGCACGATGCATCTGTATGTGCAGCGCGAGCCGAACCGGCTCGTCGCCGGTGTACCGGCAGTCGGGTTCATGCTGCAACGGGGCGATTCCGTACCGCCGCAGAACCGTGTGCGGATTCCAGGCCCCACGCTCGAACTTGAGCGAGGCAAGCCTGTCCGCATCGTGGTGCACAACACGATGGATGAACCGACCAGCGTGCATTGGCACGGCCTCGAGATTGAGAGCTATCCCGATGGCGTGCCCAACTGGAGCGGACTCGGCAATCGGATGTACGGCCAGGTGGCGGCGCGCGACTCGTTTGTGGCGGAGTTCATACCGCCGCGCTCCGGCACGTATCTGTACCACTCGCATCTCAACGACCGAGCACACATTCTCTCCGGGATGTACGGCGCGCTCCTCGTTTCTGACGGACCGCGCGACCTGACTCGCGACCACTTGATCGTCGCTGGCGGCGGCGGGCCTCCGGTGGTTGCAAAGAACGAAAGTCCGTACGCCTACGTGAACGGGAGTCGCAGTCCGGCGCCACTCCGCCTGACTGCTGGCGAGACACACCGTCTGCGCTTTGTCTCCATTCACCCGGACTGGGCAATCAATTTCACGATGCGCAGCGACTCCGCCGTCGTGCAGTGGCGCCCCATCGCCAAGGACGGCGCCGATTTGCCTGAGGCCCGTCGGACGCCGCGTCTAGCGCGCGTCCTGATGGGGCCTGGCGAGACGGCGGACTTTGAGTTTACGGCCGCCAAGCCGGGGCATTACGTCATCGACGTAACGAGCGACGGTGCGGGGTGGCAAATCCCGCTCGAAGTCATCGTTGAGGCGCGAGCCCCGACATCTCCTCCTTGATGGGGGCAAGGCCTGCGCGTTAGGTGTAGTTTCTTCGCATGACCATCGCCCCTCCCGCCCTCCTCGCCTTCAGCGCCGCCTCACTCCTGGCCCTGAGCGCGCGCGAACTCCCGCGCTACGATCGCACGCTGCTCTTGGAGACCAGCTCCGAGACCTCCGCGAATGCAAGCTTTGGTGACCTCGACGGAGACGGGCATCTCGACATCGTCCTCGCCAAGGGTCGGCACTGGCCGCTTGTGAGTCGCGTGTTGCTCGGGGACGGTCGAGGTGGTGTCAAAGCGAGCTACGATTTAGGCGCGACCGCGGAGAAGACCTACTCGGCGCGCTTGGTCGATCTCGATGCAGATGGCGATCTCGACGTCGTCACGAGTAACGACGCACCGAGCCGGAAGTTGGTGTATCTGAACGACGGCAGGGGCAAGTTCACCGTCGGCTCCGAGTACGGGCGCCCCGACTGGCCGATGCGCAATGCCACCGTTGCGGACATGAATGGTGATGGGCGACCGGACATCATCGCGGCGAATCGCTATGGCCGCGGAGCCGGCTCTAACTACATCTGTCTCAATCGCGGTGCGGGCCGGTTTGATGCCGCGTGTATCCCGTTCGCGAGTGAGCCCGCGACAACCATTACCGCCTCGGACTTCAACGGCGACGGCTTCACAGACTTGCTGGTGCCGCATCGCAACGGCGGTCAGAGCCGCCTCTACTTCGGCGCGGCCGCTGCTGACTTGACCAAGTTGCGGAGCGTACCCTTCGGCCCAGCGGACGCGCAAATGCGCATCGCCGAGGCGGCCGACCTGAATGGTGATGGACGGATGGACGTCGTGGCGATTGATGAAGCGCGCGGCGTCGCCGTGTACGATGGCCGCGGCGACGGCAGCTTCGCCGCACCGCGCACTGTCGGCGAGCCGGGAGTCGTACCCTACGCACTCGCGGTGGGTGATCCCAATTGCGATGGCAAGACGGATTTCATTGTCGGAAACGTTCGCGCACAAACCACGGTGTACTTCAACGATGGCGACGGTGCACGCTTCAGCTCCGTGGCGATGGGGGATGCCCAAGGCGCTGCCTATGGCATTGGCATAGGAGACTTCGATGAAGACGGTCGCCCTGACATCGCCGTGGCGCGCTCAGAGGCCCCGAACGCACTCTACTTCGGTGCGGGCAGCATGCCCTGCGAGCGCAGGGCTGCCACTGCGATACCGGCACAAGGCGCGCTGCAAGCGGGCGAGCTCCGACTCACCTACCTCGGCAACGCCGGTTGGGAGATCACCGACGGCAAGACCGTAGTCTTGGTTGACCCCTTCGTGACGCAATTCAATCGCTGGAGCCGCACCGGCCCAGCGCGCGAAATCTTACCAACCGACCCGTATCCTGCCGACACCGCGCTGATCAATCGTCACATTCAGCGCGCCGACTATATCCTCGTCACGCACGGTCACTCCGATCACGCACTCGACGCGGGCCCAATCAGCAAGCGCACGGGAGCGGTGATCATCGGCACTGAGACGGCCGCCAACCTGGCACGTGCCTATGATGTCGCCGAAGACAAGCTGATCACGGCGGTTGGCGGTGAGGATTACGACTTCGAAACCTTCTCGCTCCGCGTGATTCCCAGCATTCACAGCGCGCTCGATGACAAACGCTACTTCGGCAACGGACGCGGCATCGCGGGCACGGCACCGCGCGGACTGCGTGCACCTCTGCGGCGCAATGAGTATCAGGAAGGCGGAAGCCTTGCGTACCTCATTCGCATTGGTGGCCACGAAGTGCTCGCGATGGGTTCCATGAATTTTCTCGAGCGCGAGATGGAGGGGCTGCGGCCTGATATCGCGCTCGTGGGAGCGAACAGTCAGCGCTTGGAGATCTTTGACTTCACTGGCCGATTGATGCGCGCACTCGGCTACCCGGCAGTCGTTATTCCCTCGCACGCGGACGGGTATGGGAATCCGAATCCACCAGCGGCGGCGCTTGCGGACCGTGAGAAGTTTCTCGGCGAAGTCGCTGCGGCGTCGCCCTCGAGCCGGACGATTGTGCCCACGTGGTTTGAACCAATCGTGATACCAGCGCGCGATGCCGCGCGTGAGGCGACGATTCGCCGTAGCGCCGAACGCCGACGCATTGACCCGCCTGGCCTCGCACCGCTGGTACCGGCGTACTCGGTGGCTATTCGCGACGGCGACTTCGTCTTTGTTTCTGGAATGACGGGCGTCGTGCCCGGCACGCAAGAGATTATCGCCGGTGGAGTGGCCGCTCAGACTCGGCAGACCTTGGAGAACATTCGCACATCGCTCGAAGCAGCCGGCGCGACGATGGCGGATGTCGGCGAGTGCACCGTGTTTCTCACGAGTATGGCGGACTACGCGGCGATGAACGCCGAGTATGTGCGATTTTTCCCCATTGATCCGCCGAGCCGCGCCACGCTTGCAGTCACTGCGCTGCCGCGGCCGGCGGCGCGCGTGGAAATCAAGTGCAGCGCGCGCGTCCGACGGTGATCAACGCACCACGATGCGGCCTGTCATCAGCGGGTGCACTTGGCAATCGTACTGGTATTCACCAGTCGCGTTGAAGATTCGCACGTAGGTACCGGATGGTTGAATGGCGCTGCTCGCGAAGCTCGGTGTGCCGAGGGACTGCACGCTATGGCCGTTGCTGCCCACCCACGTCCAGGTGACGGTGCCACCCACGCCGATTGTGTCAACGGCGGCGTTCTGACTGTCGTTACGGGCCGAGCGGAAAAAGTTGTCACCGACGCTAATAGCTGCGGTGAGCGGTGCCGCTGCCTGACCAGACACTGACAGGCTCATCGAGTCAGACCGCGTGCCGCCGCTCATAAGGATGAAGGTTGATCCGTTGGCGCGGCCCGTGGCCGTTGCGCTCGTACCCGTAGTCGGTGCAACGGTCGCGATACTCGCTAGACGCGAACTCCACGTGATTGGCAGTGCCGTATTGGCTGAGTCGCGCACATTGCCAGTGAGTGCCAAGGTCCCGCTGGCCGTCGTGATGCTGCCAGACGCCGGTGTTAGCGTGAAGACCGACGCGAAGCGGCGCACGACTAGCGAGCGGGCACCGAACACGGTGTTTGCGATGGCGCGAATGGAGGTGGTGCCGTCACTGACGGCCGTGGCAGTACCGGTTCCCGACACTGTAGCCACTGCGACGTCGGTTGAGCTCCATACGACGGTCGCACCGGGAATCGTGTTGAGATTCGAGTCGCGCGGCGTGGCCGTGTAGGCACGCGTCACGCCGGTCGTCTCAATCGTGTCGCGGCCAAGCGCGGTTATCAGGACCGTCGCGGGCACCTGTGCGACCGTCGCGGACACCTTCGTGCTAAAGCCCGATGCCGTGGCGACCACCGAATCTCCCACGCCCACCGCCACGGCCGTAATGAGGCCAGTAGTGCCAACGCCGATGCGGCCCGCCGCGGCTCCACCGAGTGACCAGACCACCGTGGGCGCCGTTGGCAGCGCATTGCCGAGCGAGTCGCGAAGTGATGCGGCCAACTGCCGCGTCGAGCCAAGCGCGCCAAAGGCCAACTGTGCCGGAGTGACCCGAAGCTCAACGGCGAGCTGATCGACGACGAGATTCAGCGGTGTGGAGGCGATTGTACTGGACTGCGGCGTCGCTGTGATGCTGACACTGCCGTTGCCCACCATTGTCACGAGGCCAGAGCCGGAGACAGAAGCAACAGCCGTATTGGATGAGGCCCAGTTGAACACGATACCGGGAAGCGTCTCGCCACTCGCGGTACGCGCGCTTGCCGTCACCTGCAAGGTGCGGCCGACGGTTCGAAACGTGGTCGCAGATGCTGGGGTCAGCACCACCGAGGACACGCTCGGAGGCGTCGTGGCGCTGTCACCGGAGCAGGCAGTGAGGGCGAGGGCGAAGAGACCGAAAACGACAGAGCGCGGCATGGCGGTATCCAAGGGAGGGTGACCTGGTTAGCGAATGGCGGCCGCCGACGAGAGGTTCCCATAGATGCGCCACGGCGCCTGCGGTGGCAAGACCACTGCAGGCGCCCTATGCGAACTACTGCCTCGGACGGAAGGTGAAGCCAACCAGCAACGAGGTTTCTGACAGCGTGTTGGTCACCGAGGTCCCAGGAAGCGCGGTTGGACGGTACATCGCGCCGGTGATTGAGTTCTCGAGAGCCTTATACGCCCCCATGTTCAGCTCGACCCCTGGCGCGATGGTGTACCCGAATCCCGCCGTAATATGCTGTTGCACGACGGCCGGCGCCGGGATGTTGAACATCGACTGCTCATCCGGAATCGGGTTGCCCGTGTAGTGATAGCCGCCACGGACCGTGAACGACTCGCCCAGCTTGTACTGCGCACCGACGGAGACCACGGTGATGTCCTCCCAGCCGAACCCCTGCACTGAGAAATCCGGGTTGTAGCCCTTTTTCTCAAAACCCTCTGTGCTTGAGTACGTGATGTACTTGGCATCCGCGCCGACGTGGAGCTTCGCGCTCGGGTTGAATGCGACACCTACGGCATAAATCGCTGGCACGTCCATGCGGAACTTGAACGTTCGTGGAGTGCCGAAGTTGGGCAGATTGGGATTCGCGTGCGTGGACGTGAACTCGAAATCGCTGAACGTCCCCGGCGAGGTGTACGCCGCGCCTACGCTGAACCGCTCGCTCACGTCGTACTGCACGCCGAGCTGAAAGCCGAGCCCGAACACGGCATCGGCGGCGGTCGCCGAGGGATAAAACGCGCGGTCGTCGGCGGTGCCGGGCACTCCATCAATCCCAGGGTCGAAGTCCGGTGCGGCGACCGGCATCGGATCTATCGCGAGCGACTGCCAGTTAACGTTGGCCGCGACGCCCACGCGAAGCTTTGGCGACACGGACCACGCCAACGCCGGCGAGATCTTCAGGAGCTGGAAGTTCGAGTACACTTGGCCGAACCCGTTCGGACGCGGCGCGAGAATCGGATTCGTCGGGTCTGAGGCGTAGTTCACACCGAATCCGCCAATGCCCAGTCCGCTAAGCCCGATTACCATCCCATTAGCGAGGCGCGTCGAGAATCCAAACGCCGGAATGGGCGACCAGTCGGCTGCGCTCATCGTAGATCCGCTCATTGGTCCGGCCGATGAACCAACGCTGCGCTCGGCGTACAGGAGTTCGAAGCCCATCTCCATGTTTGTCCCGTCAAACGACGCGAGACCGGCGGGGTTTACATAGAAGGAGCCTAGGAGGCTCGCGTTGGACGCCACACCGATGCCACCGAGCGCGGAGTTCACGGCACCAACGCCGTGCAGAAGATGCCCGTCAGTGGCAGCCGCTCGAGGCGGGGCGACAGCGAGCGTGAAGGCCGCAAAGGCCACAAGTCTGATGGGCCGCATTACAGAGCTCCTCTTACAAAAGTGATGGTGCAGGTGAGGAAGACACAGAGCGCGCGCAGTTCACGCGAACCGCCAAGGTGACGTCCACAGGAAACACGCGGTCGAACTCGATACGAAGTGCTGATGGCTCTGCGGGGGATGCGCCGCGCGGCACCAAGCCATTACGATCGGCTTGCCGAATCCAGAACGCCTGGTAGGCAAGCACTCGGCTCGGTAGACAGCTCTGCAACAAGGCGGCACCGCAGCGGACCGCGGCGACGCTGGACCGTCGCGCCGCGCCAATACTTGACGCATCAAGCCGCGCCGCGGTGGCCGAGCGAGACACCGCGGGGAAACAGATTTCGCGCACGAACGCAAACATCGGGGCGTCGCGGTCAGGATCCAAAGCGAAGGTGCCGACCGCCGCTATGTTATCGTTGCGATTGGGTGTTGCGGCAAACAGACGGCCTTCCGCACCGAGTGCCGGTGCGACAATCAATCGACCAACATCAAGCCGCTCGCGCGCCAAGTACGGCGCCAGCGCGGGCAGATACAGCGAGTCGAGACGGCGCTGCCAGCCCGCGAGCTGCTCCGCACGCGGCTGTACCGGTGCCGCGCGTTCGAGCGCAGTCGCGAGCGCCGCGAGGTAGTCGCGCCTTGCAGCCACGGGCATGCTGCGCTCCAGCGCCGAGAGAAGAAAACTGGCGCGCGGTTCCGGCGGTGCGGCCCCCTCGACCGCGGCCCGCAGGGCGCGCGCCAGTCCCCCTCGACTCGACGATGGGTAGTACAAGGGCGCGAAGTGCAGCACGCTCCGTGAGCGATCAACGCGCAGCCGGCCGAGGAGCGCTTCGTCGCGCGTATTCGCCGTCTGTTCTCCTGCGACAGGACTGATATACGAGAACGCCCCCTCCCCGTCTATGCGCCAATCCGCTAGGACCGTGAACCACGCAAGCGCGGCGTCCGGTACGCTCACCGTCCAGCGTGCGCTGGCTACGGACTGCGCCTCAAGCGAAGCGGCACTGCACACCAGCGCGAAGCACGTCGCAGCGCGTCGTAGCCGACCGCCGCGTTTGCATTGGTCCATGGCGACGCTCAGGTGAAGATGATCTGGCCGCCGCCCGCCATCTGATAGAAATCTCCGACCGTGATGATGCCCTCGATCTGGTCGATGAAGTCCTTACGACTGAGATTGAACATTTCCACGCTGGCCTTGCAGGCGTACAGCTTCGCACCAGAGTCGGCAATCATCTCGATGAACTCGGGAATCGGCGGGATGTCCAGCTTCTCCATGGCCTTGGACATCTGGGCGGTGACGAGCGACGACATCCCAGGGAATCCACCGAGCCAGGTGGCAAGGTGCAGGCCAGGATTACCGACCGTCGCGACCTTGATGTGCTCGTGGCGCGCCTTGTTGATGGCATCCATCCCGAAGAAGGTGAAGAAGACGTTGGCCTCAATGCCTTCCATCCGTGCGCCGTTGGCCATGATCAGCGCGGGGTAGATGCCCTCGAGCGATCCCTTCGAGACAATGATCGAGACCTTGGTGATGGGCGCATCGGCGACGGCGGCGTCTGCGCCCTGCGTGAGTGTCGTAGTCATGTGTGTATCCTCGGGCTCAGATGCAGCCGTGTGGCTTGGGAATCCCCGCGATCTTGGCGGCGAGCTTCGCCGGACCCTTGGGGAAGAGGAGGTACAATTCCTTGATGCCGACGCCAGACTCCTTGCCGAGCGTGCGGATGGTGGGTCCATCGCCCTTCGTGAGAAAGGTGTTGCGCATGTAGTCCACTACGAGCCAGTGGCGGTCTGTCAGCTCTGGGATTCCCGCTTCGGTGGCGAGTGAGAGCGCGAGGTCTCTATCCCAGTCCTCGACGCGCTCCAGGAATCCTTCCGATGTACGGGCAACTGCGGTCAGTGCGGGCATGGTGAGATCCTCAGGGGATTGGTGTCAGGCGGTGTCAGGCGCGGGCAACTTCAGCGGGGACAATCTTGCCGGTGCGCTGCATCTGCGGCGGGATCCCCGGGAAGTCGTAGCCAGGGAGCAGTGCGTTCCAATAGATGTGACGGAAGGCGAGCTTGCCGAGGTGATTCAGCCGACTCTCCTTGAGCAAGGGCAACGGGCCCCAGGCAAAGGGGAAGTTTCCCGGGAGCGGCTCCGTCTCGTAGTTGAAGTCAATAAGCAGCGCCTTGTCGTGCCCGGTCTCGATGAAGCAGTTGGCGTGTCCATCAAAGCCCGGCTCAAGCGGCTCGCCGTCGAGGAAGCGTCGCACATTCTCGTCGAGCACTTCCGCTTGGAAGTGCGCTACCGAACCTGCCTTCGACGCCGGCACATCGGTGGCGTCACCAATTACAAAAAGATTGGTCTTGAGCTTGGCCTGCAGCGTGCGCGGATCGGTGTGCACGAAGCCCATTTCATTCGTGAGTCCAGGCACGTCGGCGAGAAACGCTGCGCCTTTGTGCGCTGGAATCGTCACGAGGAGGTCGAAGGCAATGCGGCGCTCGTCCCACGACACCAGTTCACCGGCCGCACCATCGACGCGACCCGTACTGAACTCGGTTTCGAGTTCGATGCCTTTGGTGTCGAGCAGAGCACCCAGCGACTTCGAACTCGCGGGCTTGGTAAAGGCGCCGTCGAGCGGCGTCACGTAGACGATGCGCACGCGGGGTCGGATGCCGCGCTTCGTGAAGTACGCGTCGGCGAGGAAGGCGAACTCAAGCGGCGCAACCGGACACTTGATTGGCATCTCAACGACGTTGATGGCGAGTGTGCCGCCTGCAAAGTTTGCCATGGCCGTGGCAAGCTTCTCGGCACCCCCGAGCGTGTAGAAATCGAAAACCTTCTCCTGCCAACCTGCGCCGGTCATCCCCTCCGTCTCCTCGGGCGCGATGCGCGAGCCCGTGGCGATGATGCAGAGGTCGTAGCTGATGCGTTCGCCGTTGGCGAGCCGTACGGTGTCGGTGGCTGGATCGAGGTGTTCGATAGCCGAATGCACGTAGCGCACGGCCTTGTTCACGTGCGCCGCGCGGGGCTGGAGTACCTGTTCGCGCGTGTAATCGCCGAACGGGATGAACAGCAGCCCCGGCTGGTAGAGGTGCACGGCATCCTGGTCCACGAGCGTAATCTGGGTGGCCTTGGACCGCAGCTCAGCCTTGTAGCGGCGCGCGAGGCGATTGGCCATCACGGTACCCGCAGTACCAGCGCCAAGAATCACGAGGTGTTTCACGGAGGACTCCGGTGTCGAGACATGCTACAACCACAGCAAGAATGTGGCCTCAAAATCTCTCTATGTCTATAGGCGCATATACGCATGCGGCGTAGTGGATTCCCTGAGGGCGGGTCGCAGGCCGTTAGATTCTTCCGGTGCCACTTGCGGCGATTCGACACTCACCGCGGCGCACGCACTGCTCCTACCCGCCACGAGGGTATTCCGGTGACGCTGACCAAACGCATTGCCCTTGTTGGACTCTCCCTCGCGTTCATCGCGGCGGGGGCCAATCACTTCGTAAGCCCAGACTTCTATCTCCAGATGATGCCGCCATACTTGCCTGCTCACCGGGAGCTGGTGGTCCTGAGCGGAGTGTTTGAAATACTGGGAGGCCTTGGCGTGCTGATTCCGCGGCTGCGCAGTTACGCCGGATGGGGACTTGTGTTGCTGTTGCTGGCAGTGTTCCCAGCCAATCTGCATATGGCGCTCAATCCGGATCTTTTTCCAGATATCGGCTCCTTCGCTCTCAACGCGCGTCTTCCGTTTCAACTCTTGTTCATCGCCTGGGCGTATTGGGCTACTCGGCCCGACCAGACGCCTGACGCCCGCTAGCGTTGCGTACTCCGACGATGATTAGTGCACTACGCTGCGGCCCATCATCAATGTGGGAACTTTGTCGTGGGTACACGTTCTTCCACTCTCAGAATGCTCGGCACAATGGATTTCCACTTCTTGAGGCGCATATTCTTACTATGGCCGAAGCGACTCCATGAATGAGCTGAATCAAGTCAAGCCGGCACTCGTCGCCGCAGCGCTCGCGTTGCTGTGGACGCTGGAGACTGTCGCGCCGCAGTTCACTGGTCGCCAACGTCGGCTCAGCCATTACGGGCACAACCTCGCGCTCGGCCTGCTGAATGTGGCGGTGGTTTCGGTGGTGTTCGCCACCGCGCTCGTCGCCGCGGCGGAGTGGTCCGCAGCCACCGGCTCCGGACTGCTACATCGGTTGCAGGCGCCCGCGTGGATCGAGTGGCCGTTGGCGATCTTGCTCCTAGATCTCTGGATGTACCTATGGCACCGTCTCAATCATCGCGTGCCACTGCTGTGGCGCCTGCACAGCGTGCATCACTCGGACGCCGAGATGGATGCGAGCTCCGCGTCGCGCTTCCATACGGGCGAGATTATCCTGTCGTCGTTGGCGCGTTTGGTGGTCCTGCCCGTACTCGGCGTGACGCCGCTCCAACTGCTCGGCTATGAGCTACTCCTGCAGCCCGTCATCCTGTTCCACCACAGCAACGTGCGGTTGCCGGCGAAGTTCGATCAAGCGCTCCGCACCGTGATTGTTACGCCGTGGATGCACTGGGTGCACCACTCCCGCTACCAACCCGAGACAGACTCCAACTTCGCGAGCGTCTTCTCGTGGTGGGATCGACTGTTCGGCAGCTTTCGGTTGCGTGACGACCCGAACACCATTTCGCTTGGCCTTGATGGATACGAACTTCAGGAGTGGCGCAACATTGACGGGATGCTGCAGTCTCCGTTCAAGGATCGGAGCGTTGCGCCTTCGGAGTGACGCAAAGCGCTGACTCTCGCTCAAACGAAGTCAGTGTGGACCCCTACCCACTTTACAGATGCTCGCTCGCCTCCTTCGCTCACTGCTCGCCCTCTGCCTTGCGAGCCTCGGCGCTCCAGCAGTATTCGCCATAGCAGCATTCCCCAGTGCGCTCGCGGCACAACAACTCAGCACCGGCCGCCGCCCCGTCATCGCATCAGCCTCGAAACTCCTCACATGGAGCGAGCAACTCAGCGTACGCGAGGACTGGCTACGCAAAAAGCACGAGCTCCTTCTCCCAATGATGCGCGCCCATAACGTGGGCATGTGGATTGTGGTGAATGAGGAGTTCCACGACGACCCGGTGGTCCAGCAGATTGCGCCGCCGCGGCCCTACACCGGCAACCGCGATTTATTTGTCTTTGTGGATGCAGGCGCTGAGGGACTCAAGAAGTTCGCCATCACTGGATACACGGAAGAGAACCTCGCGCGCTTCTTTGACGCGCCGAGCACCGAACCCTTACCTCCGGCCGCAACGCTGCGGCGCCTCTGGGAGCAGTACCAGCCACGCTCCATTGCCCTGGGCATCGGCGGCGGTCGCGGACAGACGCGTACCATTGGTTACGACAGCTACACCTTCGTCTCCGAGGCGATGGGCGCCGAGGCCACGGCGCGCTTCGTAAGCGCCGCGCCGCTGATCACGGAGTACCTCGACACACGCATCCCTGAGGAGTTGGAGTACTACCGCACGGCTGTGGAGGTGACGGAGGAAATTGTGCGCCGTGCGCTTTCCAACGAGTTCATCACGCCGGGGCGCACGACAGTTGGTGATGTGCGTCGAGCGCTCTACGATATGCTCTGGGCCGCTGGCGTGCGCACGTGGTTCCAGCCGGACTTGCGCGTGCAACGCGCCGAGGGCGAGGTCGCGACCTCACGCGGATTTTTGGCGGTGGCTCCGGAGAACACCGTTATTCTCCTCGGCGACTTGGTGCACATTGACTTCGGCATCAGCTACATGGGCTTTGATACCGACTGGCAGAAGATGGCCTACGTGCTCAAGCCGGGCGAGAGCGACGCCCCCGCTGGGCTGAAGGCGGCCTTACGCAACACAAACACGCTGCAAGATGCCTTGATGTTGCGCGTTGCACGTCCGGGGCGCACTGGAGGCGAAGTGTTCAACCTGACGATGGCCGAGATGCGGCAGCGCGGTATTGAGGCGATGGTCTACTCGCATCCACTGGGCTCGCAGGGCCACGCGCTGGGTGCATCCATCGATTTCCGCTCAGGGCTACGTACGGACACGTTGACGCTCGCACAGCGACTGCGGCCGGGCTCGTATATGTCCATCGAACTCAACACTGGGACCGCAGTCCCTGAGTGGGGTGGCAAGAAAGTCTTCGTGATGATGGAGGACTGCGCGTATCTCACGGCTGATGGATACCGCTTCTTTCGGCCGCGGCAGGAAGCCTTCTATCTCATTGGCGCCGGGGCGCGCTGAAACTGACGCGCTGCAATCGGCGCGCTGAAGTGTCAGTCGGTCGCCAAGCGGTTGAGTCCGTAACGCATAATGGCCGCGTGGCGACCGCCCTTCTCGCGTTCGAGCGAATAGACGTCTCCGCGTGGTCCGCCGCCGGCACCGAGCGCCGAGGCGAGTTCCGCGTGCTCCGCGTCTGTGAGCGTGACATTCAGTGCGGCGAGCGTGGCCACTAAGTGCTTGGCGTCCCGCGCACCGACAATGGCCGCGGCGACCGTTGGTTGATCGAGGACCCAGCGCAGCGCCACCGCGCCGATGCTGGTGCCGTGATGCTCCGCCACTCTGTGCAGCGCACGTAACAATGATTGAAACGGCTCCCAGCCGCCCCACTCCTCGATGATGAGCCGGTACTTCACGAGCGAGCGGTTCTCGAGTGGCTCAGCGGGCGGCGCAGCGCCGAGCCAGCGCTCGTGCAAAAAGCCGCCAGCGAGCGAGCCATAGGCGAGCAGTTTCACACCGCGGGCCTCGCAGAGCTCACGCATGGGCCCAAGTGCGCGTCGGTCGAGCAGCGAACACTGCAACTGATGCGCCACCACGGGCACGCCGGCGTCGAGCAGTGCGCGCAGATGCGGCACATCAAAGTTGGTGACGCCAAGTTCGCGAATTTTGCCCGCGCGCCGCATGGCATCGAGATGCAAGGCAGCCTCGAGTGGATTACCGACGGCGTAGTCCCACCAGTGAAACTGCACCAAGTCGAGTTGCTCGACGCCAAGGCGGCGGAGCGAGCGGTCAATAGTACGTTCGAGGTCTGCGCGCGTGAGTGTAGGTAAGAGATCGAGATCCGGCACGCACTTGGTGTGCACGCGAATCTGAGGCGCGTCGGCGCCGTACTTCGCTCTCCACTCTGTGAGAAAGCGACCAATCATCGCCTCGACACCCGTATAGATGTCGGCGCAGTCAACGGCCGTGATGCCAGCCTCGGCGAACGCGAACATGTCGGCAACTGCGGCCGCTTCGTCCACCGCCCCGTGCCCACCCGCGAGTTGCCAACCGCCCTTGATGAGCCGCGAGCTCACGGCGTGAGCGGGACGCGGGTGACCTCGCCGTGCCGCCACGCACTCGTGCCGCTGCGCGTGATGCGGAAGCGACCGCCGCAGTGCGGATCCGGGCAGGCAATCTCGGCGTCGGTGGTCATCCAGTCATTGGGATGCGTGACGCGCTGCTTGGCCGGCAGCAGCGGCAGGATGGCCGCGAGTGGATAGAGCGGGAACGACTGACCCGGAGGGAAACGCAGGTTCTCGCCCACCAATTCGAACCAGTCCCCTGCCTGGTGATTGCAGACCATCGGGCGGTCAGTGGCCACGACTTCCACGCGAAGGTCATAGAGCGTGAAGGCGTCGTCGGGAGAGTTCATTCGCGAAGGATAGCTGCTCTCGCGTATCTTCGTCCACTATGCTCAGCTTCCACGGTGGGACCCTCGGTGCCTTGACGCCCTTTGCCGTCTTCTTGGCCGGCGTGACGGGGCTGGCCTTTGCCGGCGCGCCGGACGAGCGGGGCTTTTGGCCAGTGCTGCTCCTGGCGCTTGTGGTTGGGCTCGCGCTCGCGAAGGACCGCTCGCGCTACGCCGAGTCTATGCTCGACGGCATGAGCCAGCGGATTGTGATGATCATGATCTGCGCCTGGCTGTTTGCGGGTGTCTTGGGCACCCTGCTCGGCGCATCGGGTTTCGTTGGCGCCTTGGCTTGGAGCGCTCGCGCGCTCGAGCTTTCCGGCGGCGCCTACGTCGGGGCAGCATTCCTTGCCTGTGCGCTTGTCTCCACCGCTACTGGGACGAGCTTCGGCACCATCCTCGTTGCGGGACCTCTGCTGTACCCCGCGGGCGGCGCGGCTGGTGCTGCTCCGGCCGCGCTCATCGGCGCCATTCTCGCCGGGGCCACGTGGGGCGACTCGATGTCGCCGGTGTCCGACACCACCATTGCATCGAGTGGCACGCAGGGGGCAGACATTGGCGGCACCGTGCGCGCGCGCCTCAAGTACGCGCTGCCCGCTGGGCTCTTTGCTCTGGCCGCATCGGTGCTGCTCGGCGGGCAGTCGAGCGGGGCGAGCACCGTAGAGCTCCCGAGCAGTGGCGGTCCTTTGCCGCTCGTGATGCTCGCGGTGCCCGTACTCGTGATTGTGATGCTGCTCGCTAAGCGGCATCTGATTGAATCGCTGCTCGGCGGCATAGTCGCGGCGGTGCTGGTCGCGCTTGGGTTCGGATTGCTCGCGCCCAGTGCGCTTTTGCGCGTGGAGCCCGGCGCCTTTGGTGCGACTGGATTGATAGTAGATGGCTTCAACCGCGCGATTGGCGTCAGCATTTTCACACTTTTGCTGATGGCGCTGGTCGGTACAATCCAGGCCACTGACCTAGTGGAGCGCCTCGTGCGTGCTGTTGAGCGCCGCGCAACCAGTGCGCGCGGCGCGGAAGCATGGATTGTTGGGACGGTGTCGGCCGCCGTACTGCTCACCACGCACTCCGTGGTGGCTGTTCTCATGACGGGCCCCTTCGCCCGAGAGACCGGCGAGCGTCATGGCCTCTCACCGTATCGTCGAGCGAACTTGCTCGACCTCACGGTCTGCACTTGGCCCTTCCTGTTACCGTGGTTCCTCCCGACCATTCTTGCGTCGGGAGCCACGCGCGACGGTGGCGGGCTGGGCATGCCTGCCCTCAACCCGCTCACCGTGGGACTACATAACACGTACGCTTGGGCGCTCGTGGGCGCCGTGGCCATCGCGGTGCTCACGGGCTATGGCCGCGCGGATCTCAAGCGCATCCGTAAACCTTAGCCCGTGTTGCGCATCCCAGCTGCCACACCGTTTACCGTACTCAAAAACGCATCGAATAGCGCGGGGTCAGCACCTGGTTCACGCAGTCGCCTCAAGACTTCGGCCTGCACCAAGTTGATTGGGTCGACGTAGGGATTCCGTACGTCAATCGAACGTCGCAAGACGGGGTTCCCTTCAAGCACCTGTGTGTGGCCGGTCACCTGGAGAAGGCTGCGCTCCGTGCGCGCCAAGTCCTCGCGTAGCGCAACCCCGAGCGGGCGCAGTGCATCGGGGACCAGCGCGGCATCGTATACCGCCGTGATCTCTGGCGATGCTTTGGCTACGACCATCTCGATGAGATCGAGCGTTGAACGAAAAAACGGCCAGCCTTTATACATTGCCCGCAGTTCGCTGGCGTGTCCCGCCTTCAGCGCGTCTTCCAGCGCGGCACCCACACCCAGCCACGAAGGAAGCATCAGGCGCGTTTGGGTCCATGCAAAGACCCAAGGGATCGCCCGCAGCGAACGCACACCGCCGCCGCTGCCACGTCGCGCAGGACGACTCCCGATGCGAAGGCGACCAAGCTCAGGTTCTGGCGTGGCGGTTCGGAAATACTCAATGAACTCCGGCGTCTCGTAGACGATGTGTCGAAAGTGCGCTCGTGAGCCGTCGGCCAGCGCCTGCATTAGAGTGCGCCATGCGTCGGGCAATGCGGCGGCATCGAGCAACGAGGCCTCCAACGTGGCTGTCGTGTACACCTCGAGGGTACGTTCGGCGATGGCAGGGAGCCCAAACTTCGCGTCCACCATCTCGCCCTGCTCCGTGACGCGGATGGTCGCATCAATCGAGCCCGGCGGTTGCGACTGAATCGCTAGATGCGTGGGGCCTCCGCCACGACCCACCGAGCCGCCGCGTCCGTGAAACAGCGTGAGGCGGACGCCGTGCCTGTGCGCCACCGTCACGAGGCGCTCCTGAGCCGCGTACAGCTCCCAGGCAGCGGCGAGCCGCCCGCCATCCTTCGCCGAGTCGGAGTAGCCGATCATCACTTCAATCGCAGTACCCACGCGCTCGCGGTACCACGACAGTGACAGCAGCGCGTCCACCACGCTCGCCGAGTGCTGCAGGTCATCGACCGTCTCAAAGAGCGGGACCACGCGCAGCGGGTTCGAGAGCCCAGCACCTTCTTGCAAGGCTCGCACCGCCAGGACGTCCGAAGGCCGCGCGGCCATGGAGATGACGTAGGCTCCGAGCGCATCGCGCGGGAGGGTCGCGGCAGTGCGCAGCGATTCAAGCACGTCGTCCACGTCCGTGCCGAACCTCGTACGCGCCGCGATCGCCGCGCGAATAACCTGCGTATCAGCGCTCAGCTCTCCGCGCAGGAACTCTTGGCGTGCGGGTTCGTCCCACGCGGCGTACGAGCCCAGCCCAGCCGCTTGTGTGATGGCATCAATCGCGTCGGTGTGACGACTGGCCTCCTGACGTAGGTCGAGCCGCACCAACGAGAGCCCAAACGTTGGGATGCGACGCAGGATGTCGAGCAGGCGCCCCTCTGCCACGCGCGCAGCGCCCGTCTCGTGCAACGAGCGATAGCAGAGCCGCAGAGGCTCCGCGAGTGACTCGACGTCTTCGTAATCTGCTGCATGCGGCGTGTAGGGCGCACCCTGGGCTACGAGAGATGCCATCCGGTCACGCATCGCATACAGCCGCTCGACCACTGGCTTGAGCAGCACGCGGTAGGGTTCCGGCGCGGACGCATCGTCGAGGACTGCGCGCAGTTCAGCGCTTGCGCTGTGCATGGAAAGCTCAGCGCGCAGCAGTTCAATCTCCTTTCGGTACAGATCTGCGCCCATCCAACGTGCGAGCATCACCGCCTGCGCGGTGACCAAGGCCGTGACGTTGGGGTTTCCATCTCGATCGCCCCCAATCCATGAGCCAAAGCGAATGGGTGCAGCCTCGAGCGGGAGTCCCGCGCCAGTGGCCGCCTGCAACGCCCGGTCCATCTCGCCGAGGGAGCGCGGCAGGGCGTCCCACAGGGTTTGCTCAAATGCGACCAGGCCCCACTTCACTTCATCAATGGGCGTGGGCGCCTCGCGCCGCACTTCATTCGTGAGCCACAGCGAGGTGATCTCCGCAGCGAGCGCGCGGGTCAACTCCTCGCGTTCACCCGGCGTGAGGTCCTTGCGGTCACGTTCAGCCAGAAGCTCCGCAATGCGACGCTGCGTGCGCCTCACCGTGCGTCGCACCACTTCGGTGGGATGCGCTGTGATGACCAGCTCTACGTGGAGCGACTCAACCGCATCGCGCAGAGCGTCAGGGGAGATACCCGCGGCGAGCAGTCGCGGGAAGCTCTCCGCGAGCGAGCCCCGCTGCGGCGGCTCGTCCGGCGCGCGGAGGTAGTCGCGACGGCGGCGAATGCGGTGGTGCTGTTCGGCGATATTCGCGAGGCCCAAAAAATGCGCGAAGGCACGGGCCACGTTCAACGCCTCTGGCACCGACAGCCGCTGCAATGTGCGAGTGAGTTCCTCTCGCGATCCCCGCCCCGCACGCGCATCCTTGGCCAAGGCCCGCACCTGTTCTACGGTTGCGAACAACGCGTCGCCCTCCTGCTCACGCAGAGTGGCGCCAAGGAGTTCGCCGAGCAGACGGACGTCCGCGTGTAGAGGAGTATGGGGAGAAGGCATCGGTATAAGGAAACTACCCCCGGGTCCTGAAATTCGTGACCGTACGCGAAGCAAGGTGGGCGATCGTTTTGGGCCCTATGGTGGCGCCTCCCCGTGCGCGCCTGCATACTGCGAGAGCGCCCATTGGCCGACACCCGGAGCTCTCATGCAGACCACGCTTCCCACCGATGTGCGACAGTCGGTCGCGGACGTCGGCGGATGGCTCGCCGCCAATCAGTCCAAACTTCTCACTGCCGTCGTACTCCTCGCGCTCGGCGTGGCGCTAGCCGTGCTCCTGAGGCGGCTTACGGTGCGCCTTTTCGGAGCACTTGGCAGAGCGGTCCCTGGGCGCTCGTTCCGCACGACGATTCCTGGCACCACAGGCGAACGGGACGTTTCCGAAATTGCAGGGAGCGTGGTCTCCTGGGCCGTCATTCTGTTCTTCGTGGCGACTTCGGCTGACGCAATCGGCATTCCGTTGCTGAGTGCCGTGGTGGACAGCGTGGCCGATTTCGTACCGCGGGTGTTTGCGGCCGTGTTGATCGTGGTCATTGGACTTGTGGTTGGCAACATCGCACGCGGGACCATCAGCGCCACCGCGGTGGGAGCGGGAAGCACCTTCGGCGCTGGACTCGGGCAGTTGGTGCGGATTGCGGTGATTGTGTCGGCTGTTCTGATTGCCGTGGCCGAACTGGGCGTGGAGACCGGGATTCTCACCGCGTTCTTTTCCGTCGCGCTCGCCGCGCTGCTCGGAGGCTTCGCGCTCGCGTTCGGTCTTGGCGCGCGGACCGCAATCAGTAACATCATTGGCTCGCACTACCTTCGGAAATCGTTTGAGGTTGGGCAGGCCATCCGGATTGGCGACGTTGAGGGGACGATTGCCGAACTCACAGCCACGGCGGTTGTCATCGAGACGCCGGAAGGGCGGATGAGCGTCCCCGCCAAGCAGTTCACTGAGATGCCGGCCTTACTGCTGATTAAGCGAGACGTACCGTGATCGCCGAGGCGCACATTGCGCGCGGCTTTTTGGAGGCGCACCCCGAGCGCGCGGCGATGACGCTTGAGCAGTCGCCGGCTACGCAGGCAGCAGCGGTCCTTGGGGCGGTCCCCGCAACACTAGCCGCGACGGTCGTACGCGGGATGAATGTGTCCTTCGCGTCCGAATGCCTAATGCATCTCGGGGACAAAGCACCGGCCATTGTTACTGCATTGAGCATAGCGGATGCGGTGGTGGTTCTCCGGGCGATGCAGTTGGCGCAGCGCGAGTCGTTACTTGCCGAGCTCTCAGAGGACGCACGCAACCAAATTCAGTCGGTGCTTTCCTACACGCCCGGGACAGCCGGTGCGGTGATGGATCCCACCGTATTTCGTTTGCCTGACGACGTCCTGGTCGCTGACGCAAGAGGGCGCCTGACGCGCGCGGCGAGAGAACTTCTCTACTATGTGTACATCGTGGATCGCGAGCATCGGCTTGTCGGCGTTCTCGATATTCCCGAGTTGATGCTCGCGCGCCCGCGCGACCCCGTGAGCGCCACGATGCACCGCGACGTTGATCGGGTAAACGTCCTCGCGCCGGTCGCGCTCGTGCGTGAGCACGCGGCCTGGCAAAGCTACCACGCGCTCCCTGTTGTGGACGACGAGGATCGGCTCCTCGGGGCTATTCGCTATCAGACGCTCCGACGGCTTGAGCGTGATGCTGCCGGACGCGGCCCGGCTCCGGCGCAACTCACGGCGGGCGCGCTGGCAGAACTCTTCCAACTTGGCACCGACGGACTTGTGGCTGGCATAGCAGCAACGGCCGGCGCCAGACGGGATCTCGACAGTCCGGTGATAACCTCGACACACGACGAACCGCCTGAGGAGCCTGTCGATGCCAAGTGACGCATCGACAGGATTCGCCAAGCTCGCGCGCACGTTCCTACGCGAGTTCCCCGACGAAGCCACGCGTCGCCTCGACGATCTGCCCGTGCGCGAGATTGTTCGGCTGATTCGCGCTGAACCGGTGCGCCACGCCATTCCCTTGATGGAGCGGCTCGAGCCGAACATCGCGGCAGCGGTGCTTGAAGAGATGTCTCCCGATTCGCAGCGTCTCGTGCTCGCGGGGATGGAGCCGATGCGTGTGGTGGCCATCCTTGGCTGGTTGGATGACGCTCCGCGCGACGAGGTACTCACGCAGTTGGAGCCTGGTCTCGCGCGCGAGCTTCGTATGATGGCCGAGTACCCGGCCGAGACCGCAGGCCGCTTGATGGACCCTCGCGCCAAAGGCTTCCGACCAGGCACTACGGTGCAGCAAGCGCTGGTACGTCTGCGCGCTGCCCGTACGCGCCGCATCTCTGACGTGTTCTTCACGGATGATGAAAGGCGCGTGACCGGAACCGTCTCGCTGCAGCAACTGGCGCTGGCGGAGCCTACGGCGATGGTGGAATCGCTCGTGCAGCCGGCCGTGATGGTGCAGGCCATTGACCCGCAGGAAGAGGTCGTTGAACTGTTCACCAATCAGCGACTTGCGAGCCTTCCAGTGGTCGATTTCGAGGGGCGGCTGATCGGCGTGATTCGGCACGATACGCTTGCCAAGACCGCGCAGGAAGACGCTGCCGCCGATATGCTCTCGATGGTTGGCGCGAGCCGTCAGGAGCGCGCACTCTCGCCCGTCTCGTTCGCGGTGCGCAAGCGACTGCCTTGGCTGGAAATCAATCTCGCAACTGCGTTTCTCGCCGCTTCAGTGGTGGGGATATTCGAAGGGACGATCGCCCGTTTCACGGCGCTTGCGGTTCTGCTGCCCGTTGTCGCCGGTCAGTCAGGAAATACCGGCGCGCAAGCGCTGGCGGTGACGATGCGTGGGCTCGCGATGCGCGAAATCCGGATTGGCCAGTGGTTGCAAGTGGTGCGCAAGGAGGCCGGTGTAGCGCTCCTGAATGGAATTGCCGTCGCGCTCACTACCAGCCTCGGCGTCTTCGTGTGGAGCCGTTCCACAGGACTAGCACTTGTGATCGGCATCTCGATGATTATCTCGATGCTCTCGGCGGGCATCGCGGGCGTGCTCGTGCCCGTGGGGCTTACCAAAATCGGACAGGATCCCGCGCAGTCGTCCTCGATCATTCTCACAACGGTCACGGACATTGTGGGCTTCGCGAGTTTTCTGGGGATTGCGACGATGCTATCGGGCATGCTCTAGCTATGCGAACGCCCGTGAAACTCAGCGCGGCGTTCGCTTGAACTCGTCGGCCATTGCGCCGGCCGCGAGCGCGGCGCGGTTTGGGCCGGCAAATCCTCCAGCGTCGGACAATGGACGGCGCGGAGTATGGAGGTCTTCCCCGCACCATTGGCCCCGAGCAAGGCGACGATTCGGTCGCGACCCACATCGAGGCGCACACCGCGCAGCGCGAGGATCACGTCGCCGTAGACGACCTCGAGATTCCGCACCGAACGGATCGGAGTTGCTCGGCGGCGTTGCTTAGTGCAGGCACGTGCAGGGCGGGTTTGAACCGTCCGAGCGTACCGTTTGGGAGCTGGGCGTCAAGTGGGCTATTGGCGGCGAAGGGGCCGACCTCGTAGACTCCCCTGTTGTCGAACCTCCTGAGGAACCCGATGCGTCATCTCTCTGCTCTTCGCGCCGTAATCGCGGCGGTCCTGACACTTGCGAGTGCTCCCTCGCTGGCCCACGCCACGTGGTCGGTGGTTGCTCTCAACCGCGCGACAGGGCGCATGGTCGTCTCTTCCGCCACCTGTGTTTCGCAGACTGCGTTGCGGGGTTTCCCGTCGAGCGGGCTGATGGACGTACAGGCTATCATCGCACCAGGATTTGGCGTGGCCGCAGCTCAAGCCGGCGTGGACCGCACGCGCGCCAATCAATCGTTGATTCACGGCGAATTGAGAAAGGGCACGCATCCCTCAGAAATCCTTGCGCAGTTGATGACGGACCCTGGCATTCAAACGCGGCAGTTTGGGATCATTGATTTGCAGGGGCGCGTAGCCGGATTCTCAGGCGCCCGCAATCTCGCCGCCTCACTCTCCGTGCAGGGGCAGGTTCCCGGAACCGAAATCTTCTACGCTATTCAAGGCAACATTCTGGCGTCCAACGAGGTGGTGCAGTCGGCGGTGCGGGCGTTTGAGGGAGCCAGTGGTGAGTTGGAAGATCGCGTCATGGCCGCGATGGAGGCCGCCGACGCTGCTGGAGGCGATCGCCGTTGCACCTGCACGACGCCGCCGGTGCCAGAAACCGTGAACGCGTGCACGCAGCGCACCGCCCACGTGGCCTACATTGCGATTGCCGACAGAACCTCGACAGATGGTGCGTCGTACAACAACGGCACCTACGTGAAGGTGATTGACGTGACCGACGAGAACATCACCCGCGAGGAGTTCGCCAATCCGGTGAAGACACTGCGCATGCGCTACGATGCGTGGAAGGCGGAGCGATAGCAGCACATCTTGTTCGATCACGCACGATTGATGTACGCAATTTTCCTTAGTCCCCACCAATGACGCGACCCATGTATCGCCTCCTAGCTATCTGCGCCACGCTACTGCTCCCCGCCGTCGCTCCCGCGCAGCGACGCACTCCGCCAGCAACCACGAGTGCGCTCGCAGCTACGCCAGTCGTCGCCGCGGAATCCCTGGCGATGTCGGCGATGCGCGTGCGCATGCTCGGACCGTTTCGCGGGGGCCGCTCAACATCAGTAACGGGCGTCGCCTCCGAGCCGAACACTTTCTATATGGGGACGACGGGCGGCGGTGTGTGGCGCACCGACGACGCGGGCCATACGTGGCAGAACATCTCGGATCGGTTCTTCGGTGGCGCCATCGGCGCGGTGGCGGTTGCGCCGAGCGATCCCAACGTGATGTACGTCGGCGAGGGTTCCATTGACATCCGCGGAAATTCCTCGCAGGGCCGCGGCGCGTGGCGCTCTACCGATGCCGGCCGCAACTGGTCGCGGATGCCGCTCGTGGAGTCTGGTCAGATTGGGCGCATCGTCGTGCATCCGAGTGATGCCGCTGTAGCCTACGCCGCCGTGTTGGGACGGCCGTTTGGTCGCAACGCCGAGCGCGGCATCTACCGCACCAAGGACGGCGGGACGTCGTGGCAGAAGGTGCTGTTCTTGAACGATTCGACGGGCGCTTCCGACATCGCGATGAATCCACGGAATCCACGGATTCTCTTCGCCGCCATGTGGCGCGCTGAGCGTAAGCCGTGGACGCTCATCTCAGGCTCCTCAGAAGGCGGCGTCTGGCGCTCCGCAGACGGCGGCGACACCTGGACCAAACTCGGCGGCGGGCTTCCCACCGGAATGGTGGGGAAGATTGGGCTCAGCGTATCGCCGGCGAATCCCGATCGCGTGTATGCCATCATCGAAGCGGAGCCGGCAGGCGGCGTGTACCGCAGCGACGACGGCGGCCAGACCTGGGCGCGTACCAACAGCGACAACGGACTGCGCCAGCGTGCGTGGTACTACACGCATATCCGCGCTGACCCAACCGACGAGAACGTGGTGTACGTGTTGAACACGTCACTGCTCAAGTCCATTGATGGCGGACGCACCTTCGTGAACGTTCCCGTGCCGCATGGTGACGTGCACGACCTGTGGATTAACCCGGCGAACAAGCAGGCGATGGTGGTGGCCAATGACGGCGGCGCACAGGTGTCGGTGAACCGCGGACGCACCTGGTCCACGTATTGGAACCAGCCGACGTCGGAGTTTTATGACGTCATTACAGACAACGCGTTTCCCTACCGCGCGTACACGGCGCAGCAGGACAATACGACGATCAGCGTGCCGGCGTGGTCGTCACCGCATTCGTTGCATCCGTTTACCGACTACAACTACGCCGCGGGCTGCGAGACGGGCCCAGTGGCGCTCGACCGAGCGAACCCTCGCATCATCTGGGGCGGCTGCTATGGCGGCGCCATCAACCGTTGGGATACCGCAACAGACGAACGGCGCAACGTGGTGGCGTATCCGCAGCTGCAGCTGGGGCAGGCCGGCAACGAACTGAAGCATCGGTTCCAGTGGGTGGCGCCGATTCTCGTTTCGCAGCACGATGCGAACACGGTGTACCACGCGTCGCAGGTGGTCCTCCGCACCCGCGACGGCGGCATGCGTTGGGAGCAGATCTCGCCGGACCTCACCACCAACACGGCGGCGCACCAAGTACACAGTGGTGGGCCAATTAACCGCGACATCACCGGCGTAGAGATGTACAACACGGTGTTCGCCTTGGCTGAGGACTCGCGCGATGCGCGCAGCCTCTGGGCGGGCAGTGACGACGGACGCGTGCACGTCACACGCGACGCCGGCGCAACATGGACTGATGTGACGCCGCCGGGGATGCCGCGCTTCGGCACGGTTGAGGAGATCGTCGTGTCGCGCCATTTGCCGCAGCGCGTGTACGTGGCGGCGCAGGCGTACCGGCTCGATGATTTCCGGCCCTACCTATTCCGCAGCGATGACGGGGGGCGGAGCTGGCGGCAGTTGGCCAACACTGCGGACGGCATTCCGGCGGACCATCCTCTGCGGTCGTTTGCCGAGGATGTGCGCGTACCGAATCTCCTCTACGCGGGCACCGAGTACGGATTGTTCGTGTCGCTCGATGCCGGAGCGCGCTGGCAGAAGTTTCCGGGACGCCTCCCCGTCACGCCGATTGCCGACATCGACGCCCGCGTGGACGATCTTGTGATGGCCACGCAGGGTCGCTCGCTGTGGATCATTGATGACTTGAGTGCACTGCGCGACGTGTCAGCATTTGCGTCGGCGCCGGCGCGGCTCGTGCCACCGCAGGACGCGGTGCGCGCACAGCGTGGAGTAGATCCCTTTGACCCTGTGCCGCAACTCGCCGATCAGCCAGATGACGGTGCCGCGGTGCACTACTGGCTCGGCGCAGCAGCGGACTCCACGCTGTCGCTGGAGATTCGCGATGCGCGTGGCACCGTCGTGCGCCGCTTCACGCCGGACAGCGCGCGGGCGCGAAAGCTGGGTCAGCCGCGGCTCGCCACCACCAAGGGACTCCACCGTCTGGTGTGGGACCTCAAGTATCCAGGTCCTAGTCGCTTGGATAGCGTCGTCGTCTGGGGATACACCGATGGCGTGAAGGCGCCGCCGGGAGACTACACACTTGAGCTGCGGGCGGGCTCGGTGACGGAGCGTCGGACTATGCGCGTGCTGCCCGACCCTCGGTTGCCGAATGTGACGGCCGCGCAGTACGCCGAGCAGTTCCGTATGGCAGTGGCCGTGCGCGATTCGATGGAGTCGTTGAACAGAGTGCTCCGAGATTTGCGCGACGTTCGGGCGCAGCAAGCACGCCTCCGCAGCGCCGCCGATGCCGTTGGTGCAGCGACCGAAGTTTGGCCTCTCACCGACACGCTGCAGATGAAACTCGGCCGCCTTGAACAGCGGCTCACGCAGCCAGCCAGCAAGAGTGGGCAGGATCCGATTCGCCACGCCGGCATGCTCGATAACCAATGGGCGGAACTCTACGGCAACCTCACCGGGGCACACGGCTACATCTCTGGCGGTGCCGAGGGCGCGCCGACGGCGGGCGCGATGGAGCGGTATCGCGAGCTGGCGGTAACTTGGGAGCGCCTCCGTCAGGAGTGGCTAACAATCGTGAATCGCGATGTGGCGGCGGTGAACGCGGCGGTGGCGGGCCTAAGACTGCCGGCCATCCTCTTGCCGCCGGCACCACCCGTTCCATGAGATAGCAAGGCCACAAGGATGGTCGCGGAGCGTCGGCTGAGGCATATTCGGCAGTATGAACCGACACCTCAGCCTCTCCGCGATCGTCCCGTTCTTGTTTGCCGGTGCATTCGCCCTGTCGGCCACGGCGCCGCTGGGAGCGCAGGCGCCCGCGCGTGCCGCGAGCGCAACCTACCCGCAGCTCGTCACGCTATTTAGCAGTTGGCGCAGCTTTGAGGAGCCGCCCCGTGTGGACGGCGCGCCCGACTACTCGCCGCCAACCAACGCGCGCCGACTCACCGGCCTGAAGGAATTCCAAGCGCGTCTGGCCGCGGTTGACACCTCCGGTTGGTCCATCCCGGAGCAGGTGGACTTGCATCTCGCGCGCGCTGAGATGAACGGCATGCAGTATCACCTCACGGTGCTGCAGCCCTTCGCGCGCGATCCGGCGTACTACGCCTCCGTGCGCGCTGACGAGAGCGACACACCGGCTGAAGAGGGCCCAACCATTCACGGCGCCGTCCGGCTCTGGAAGTATCCCGTGTGGCCGCGCACCGTGCTCGACACGCCGCGCGCGCTCACCGCTGAGGAAGCAGCGCGACTCACCGTCGAATTGCGCTCCGTGCCGCCGCTGTTGCGGCAGGCGCGCGTCAATCTGGCGAACTCGACCGCTCGCGACCTCTGGGTGGGCGGCGTTCGCGCGTTTGAAGAGCAAGCCGAGGTACTCGAACAGTTGCGCACCAAGGTCGCAGGGACCTCTGCAGACCTGACGCGCGCCATCGACGCCGCACACCGTAGCACCGTTGACTTCGCGCAGTGGCTCCGCGACGAGACGCCCAAGCGCACCGGTCCCTCGGGCATCGGCAAGGAGCAGTACTCATGGTATCTGAGAAACGTCCTGCTCATGCCGTTCTCGTGGGAGGATGAGGTCACCATCACGCGGCGTGAGTTGATGCGCTCGCACGCGTCGCTGCGGCTCGAGGAGACGCGCAATGCCGCACTGCCGCCGATGCCGGTAGCTGAGACGCCCGAGGCCTACGCCGCACTTCAGGAGCGAGCCATCGCGCAGATGATGCGTTTCCTCGCTGACAAGAAGTTCACCACCGTTGAACCTTGGTTTGAGCGTGCGCTTCGTGAGCGTATGCAACCGTTCGCACCAGAGGCGACCCGCAACTTCTTCGCGCAGGGTAACCACCGCGACCCGCTCCCGCTCTGGAGCCACCTGTGGCACTGGTGGGACAACATGCGGATTCGCGTCGCGCCGCACCCCAGCCCCATTCGGCGGTCGCCGCTGCTTTACAACGTGTGGATGAGCCGCGCCGAGGGCATGGCTACGGTGATGGAAGAGTGGATGATGCACGCGGGGCTCTACGACAACAGCCCGCGCTCGCGCGAGATCGTGTGGATCATGCTGTCCGCGCGCGCGGCGCGTGGACTGGGCAATCTCTACGCGCACAGCAATGAGTATACGATGGCCGAGGCGGCCGACTTCCACGTGGCGTGGACACCGCGCGGCTGGATGCGCCGCGATCCCCTGCTCGGCTTTGAGCAGCATCTGTATTTGCGTCAACCCGGCTACGGAGCAGCGTACGTGACCGGTGGTCGCCTCATGGAAGAGGCGATGGCCCAACGCGCGCGCCAACTCGGCTCGGCATTCACCATGCAGCGCTTCTTTGAGGAAGTGAACGGCGCCGGGATGATCCCTGCCTCGCTCATCTACTGGGAACTCACGGGTGACGACCGGATGGTGAAGGACCTTGCCCGTAGCACGCCGCTTCCGCCGCGCCCGTGATCGCAATCCTTGGATTGACGGAGATTTCATGACCTCGTCTCCGCGTCTCGCTCGCGACCTCGGGCTGCTCGGTCTCGCGGCCACCGGTATCTGCTCGATGATCGGAGCCTCGATCAACGTCGTGCCAATCATGATTCAACGGAACGTCCCGGGCATTGGCCCCTGGGTGTTGCCGGCGTTCGCGTTCGCAGCCGTTCCGGCACTGCTTGCCGCGCTCTGTTACGCAATACTCGCCTCGGCGATGCCGCGCGCCGGCGGCAGCTACTTGTACGCCAGCCGTGCGCTCAACCCCTACCTCGGGTTCGTGGCCTCGTTCTCACAATGGTTCGGGCTCTCGATTGCCATTGGCGTGGTGTCGTACATCATCCCTGCGTTCCTCAGTGACATCGCAAGCGCCTCTGGGTTTGCCGACCTCGCGGTTATGCTACAGCACGGCTGGGCACGCGTCGCGTTGGCGATGGCATTCCTCTGGGGATTCGTGCTAGTGAACATGCGGGGCCTTGGCGCGTATCAGAAAACGCTGATCCCCTTGATGGTGTTGATGTTCCTTGCCGGCTTGATTGTGATTGTGGTGGGATGGTCGTTCTCCCACGATGATTTCACCGCGGCACTGCTGGCCAAGGAGCAGCGTACCCTAGGCGCTGAGCCAAGCGCGCCGTTTAATCTTCGCACGTTCTTGTCGGCGTCGGCGGTGCTCTTCTCGAGTTTTATCGGATTCGATGCGATTGCGCAGGCAGGCGGTGAAGCGCGGCATCCAGCCCGCGACTTACCGCGCGCCATCGGTGTCGCCGTCTTGGTGACCGCGACGTTCTACTTCGCGTTTGCTGGGGCCGTCTACAATACGGTGCCGTGGTGGTTCGTCGCTGCCGAAGCGGGCACGCGCGATCTCACCGCGCCGGGGCTACTCGGCTACCTGCTCGACCCCACGTTCACCGTGCTCATCGTGGCCGGCGCGGCGATTGCCCTGACGAACGATCTTCCGGCGATGATTCTCTCAGTCTCCCGCTTGATGTTTGCGTGGGCGGAGGACGGCATCTTTCCCAAACGAGTTGGGATGATTCATCCTGTTCGGCGTACGCCCGTGGCAGCAATTGTCGCCAGCGGATTGATGGCCAGCGTCGGTATCCTCGGCAGCCACCTCGCCGGCGACTTTTTCCTCGGCGTTGACCTGCTAGTGGTCTCGATGCTCGTCAACTTCCTGCTGATGTGCGTCTCGGTGATTGCGCTGCCGCGCACGAACCCGGTGTTGGCGGCTGATATGAAGGTGATTAGCAGTCCCGTGTTGCGCACAGGCGTAGCCGCGTCAGGCGTGCTCGTGTTGTTGCTCTTTTTGACGGTGCACGTGTGGAAGGACCTTACGGCGTCGGTTGATGCCTGGTACTTCCGCTCCACGCCGGTCTGGCTGCTGGTGATGGCGGTTGGGACGCTGATCTATCAGCGCGAGGTCGCGGCCCTTGAGCGGTCGGGTGTCTCGCTGGCAGAGCGATTCTCCACGCTTCCACCTGAGTAAGCCAGTGCACCTTCAGACGCTCATTCTATGAACGCCCCAACGCGCACGCCGTCGCGATACGCCTTGGCTGCAGACCTGTCGATTACCCGAGTACTGACGGGGCTCTGGCAGGTCGCAGATCTCGAACGCAGCGGCCAACTGCTCCCGCGTGACGAAGCCGCAAAGTCGCTTCTGCCGTACGCCGCCGCCGGATTCACCACGTTTGATATGGCGGACCACTACGGCTCGGCGGAGGATATCGTCGGCCACTACCGCGCGAATTCGGTGGGGCCGGCCATCGAGACGCTCACGAAGTGGGTGCCCGAGCCGGGTCCCATCACGCGCGAACAAGTGCGAGCCGCCGTTGACCGTGCGCGGACGCGAATGAACGTGTCACAGATAGATTTGCTGCAGTTCCACGCGTGGGCGTACACGCATCCGAGTTGGTTGGATGCGATGTTCTACCTCGACGAGTTGCGTCGCGAGGGATTGATTCGACACTTGGGCGTTACCAACACCGACACGGCGCACCTGCGCTTGATTGTCGAGAGTGGCGTGCCCATTGTCAGCAACCAGCTCTGCTATTCCCTTCTCGACCAGCGTGCCGCCGGCGCGATGGCGGAGTACTGCGAGTCCAAGGGCATCGCGCTGCTCGCGTTTGGCACGCTGGCTGGCGGATTTCTTTCGGATCGCTGGTTGGGGCGCGATGAGCCTGATTGGGATGCGCTCGAGACCTGGTCGCAGATGAAGTACGGGAGATTTATCCGCGCGGCCGGTGGTTGGGATGCCTTGCAACGTGTTTTGCGCGTGGCGCGCGCCGTGGCCGATCGCCACGATGCGTCCATCGCGAATGTCGCTGCGCGGGTGATTCTCGATGCGCCTGCCGTGGGCGGAGTTATTGTTGGCGCACGATTGGGGCAAAGCGCGCACATTGAAGACAATGCGCGCATTGATGCGCTTCGCCTGAGCGCAACTGACCGCCAGGAACTGGCTGAGGTACTCGCCACGCTGCAACCCATCAGCGGTGACTGCGGCGACGAGTATCGGAAGCCGCCGTACCTCACGGCCAGCGGCGACCTCAGTCACCACGTGGACGGGTTCCCGGCGCCGTACCCAGTGCGTGTGGATGCTGACGGCCGGCGTCGTGCGTTGTCGGGCACGGCGTGGGAGTCACTCGCCGGCTATTCACGCGCGGTGCGCGTTGGAGATCGCATCATGGTGTCGGGCACGACGGCGACGCACGGGGAGCGTGTGATTGGCGGCAGCGACCCAGCGGCGCAGACGCACTTTGTGATTGACAAGATTGCCGGCGCGATTGAGTCGCTCGGCGGGCGGCTGGAGGACGTGGTGCGCACGCACATCTACGTCTCGAACATTGCGCACTGGGAGCCAGTCGCGCGGGCGCACGGTGTGCGCTTTGCTGGCATTCAACCGGCAAATACGATGGTGTGTGCGGGGCTCATCGGCGACGAGTACATGGTGGAGATTGAGGCTGAAGCGATTGTGGGAGGAGCATAAGCATGGCTACCCAGAAGCTCCGCACCTGCACCCTCTGCGAGGCGATGTGCGGCCTCGTCATCACCACCGAGGGTGACCGAGTCCTCGAGATTCGCGGCGACGCCGACGATCCGCTGAGCAAAGGGCACATTTGCCCCAAGGCTGTTGCCCTGCAGGATATCCATAGCGATCCCGACCGCATCCGACATCCGATGAAGCGGGTGGGGACGGAGTGGAAGCGGATTGATTGGGATGAAGCCATCACGCTCGCCGTGAATGGCATTCAGGCCGTGCAGCTGAAGCATGGGCGTGACGCCGTGGCATCGTACGTGGGCAACCCCACCGTGCACTCGCTCGGCGCGATGCTCTTCGTAGGCGACTTCTTGCGCGCGCTTCGCACCAAGAATCGCTACAGTGCCACCTCGGTGGACCAACTGCCCGCGCACGTCGCGGCGATGTACATGTTTGGGCACCTGCTACTCATCCCTGTTCCGGACCTCGACCGCACCGACCACCTGCTGGTGTTTGGCGCAAACCCTGCGATATCGAATGGCAGTTTGATGACGGCGCCCGGTGCCTCGGAGCGGATCAAGGCCATTCGGGCACGTGGTGGTCGCGTGGTGGTCATTGATCCGCGTCGCACCGAAACTGCCGCGCTGGCCGACGCGCACCACGCCATTCGCCCGGGCACGGACGCGCTGCTGCTCCTGGCATTGCTGCAGGTGATATTCGCCGAGGGATTGGAGCGTCGTGGACACTTGAGCGCGGTCACCGATGGCGTGGATGCCCTGCGGGACACTTCAGCGCGCTTTACTCCGGAGCGCGTTGCTGACTCCACCGGAATCGCGGCCGAAACCATTCGCACGATGGCGCGTGACTTCGCGGCCGCGCCCACTGGCGTCGCCTACGGGCGCGTCGGCGTCTCGATGCAGGAGTTCGGAGGCCTGGCCACTTGGTTGATCACAGCGCTCAACCTCGTATGCGGACGCATTGATGCAGTGGGCGGCGCGATGTTTACGTCGCCGGCCGTGGATGTGCTCCGCGCCGACCAACAGCGCGACGGCACACCTCGCTTTGGCCGCTGGAAGACTCGTGTGCGTGGCCTGCCGGAGGTCGCCGGCGAGCTTCCAGTGGCGGCACTGGCCGAGGAGATGGACACCGCCGGCCCCGGCCAAGTGCGTGGCTTTGTGACGCACGGCGGCAACCCTGTGCTCTCCACACCCAATGGCACTCGTCTCGACGCGGCACTCGCGCAGATGGAGTTCTACGTCGCCATCGACTTTTACCTGAACGAGACGACGCGGCACGCGCATCTCATCCTGCCGCCGAGTTCGCCGCTGGAGCGCGAGCACTACGATGTGATCTTTCATGCGCTCGCGGTGCGCGACACGGCCAAGTATTCGGCGCCGGTGTTTGAGAAGCCCGCTGAGGCGCGGCACGAGTGGCAGATTATGAATTCAATCGCCTCGCGATTGAGTCGCGGGGTTCCCGCTAAGCTACGTGGTCTGGCGCAAGCTATCGGTGGGCCCTCGATGATGCTCGACTATGCGCTACGCACTGGTCCGTATGGCAAGGGATTCTCACCCCTGGGCCGCGGGATCTCGCTTGGCGCGCTGAAACAACAGCCACACGGCATAGACCTCGGCGCGCTCAAGCCCTGCCTGCTCGCCAAGCTGCACACCCCAGACCGACGCATCCACGCCGCGCCGGCGCTTTTCGTGGCTGACGTTGCAAGACTGGAAGCACGCCTGCTTGGCCAGGCGGCCTCAAATGGCGATTCGCTCGCATTGATTGGCCGCCGCGCCACACGCTCAAGCAACTCGTGGATGCACAATGTGGAACGGCTCGTGCGAGGGAAGAATCGCTGCACGTTGCTGATGCACCCGAGTGATGCCGCGGCGCGCAACCTGTTCGACGGCGCCGTGGTGCGCATCAACGCTCGGGTTGGGACGGTGGACGCCGAGCTCGCGGTGAGCGACGAGATGATGCCCGGCGTGGTCAGCCTTCCGCACGGCTGGGGGCATGGGCGCGCTGGCACGCAGTTGCGCATCGCGGCGGAGCATCCCGGCGTGAGCATCAATGACCTCACGGACGATCAGGCGATTGATGCGCTCACGGGCAACGCCGCGTTCAGCGGGGTGTTGGTGACGGTGAACGCGCGGCCGGCTTAGCGATTCGCAGCGGCCACCGCGGCCTTCATTCGAGTGATGAAGTCCGGCATCAGTCGCAGGTAGGATGCCGCAGCCGCTTCTACACGCGACATATAAATGATGCCGCGATCGTGTGAAAGCCGGTTTGACCACCCGGGAGTATCGAGGAACAGCGGATTTTTTCCCCAGCGGCGAGGGGGCCCCGTGAGTTCGCCGGTAGCGGCATCGAGTTGCGCGAGGTACCACGTGTTGCCCGAGCGGTAGAGCAAATCCGTGGAAGAAAGCCACAACGGCTCTACCGCATTCTCGGCGATGGTGCTGCGCGTGTCGTTGGGTGGAAAACTGCTCACATAGAGCGTGCCGCCTCGAGGCGTGTGCCACACCAGCCTCCGTCTATCGGGCGAGACGCTGGCGAAAATGCCACCCTGCACCAAGGTGTCGAGGCGCGCGGGCTTCGTGGAGATGTCTAGGCGTGCGATGAAGGCTTTATCCGGGTCACGCACCAAAATGGTCTGCTCGTCAATGAACTCCATCGCGTCGAGCGTGGAGATGGCGCCGCTTGCCACACTGAGCGTCTCGGGAGCGCTCGATGATTCAGGTGAACCAATCACCAGACGACGCTGTGCGTCCACGAGAATCTGCACCGCAAGCCGGTCCCCTCGCGGGCTCCAAGCGGGGAACTGGATATCCTGCCCGCGCAACCATACCGAACGCTGCCCGGAGCGCAAATCATACACGCGGAGCTCTTGCCCATCGCGCGTGCCAACGACGGCAGCAAGTCGTCGCCGCTCGCGCGTGAGATCGAAGCGGAGGAACGCCGCAGGTTCCACCGGCAAGGGCAGCGGCGCCGCGCCTTCTTCCTGTTCCACGAGTTGCAAGGACATCGGGCCCGCGGCCGGCGCATACACCAGTGTGCCATTCGCGGAGATATCAAGCTGCGTGGCACCGAGGACGTCACGGTACACGCCCGAGGCTAGCGCGACTGAACGGCCGATGCTGAGCTTCTTGGCATCGTAGCTCGCCGCCCGCAATTCGCCGTCGAGCGTCACATAGAGCAAGTAGCGCCCGTCAATGATGCGGAAGTTAGATCCAGACACTGGCGGGCCAAGCTCACCACTGGCTGCGGTGGTGCGAATCACCGTATCGCCAGGCACGCGCGGATTGAAGAGCTTCGCCGTCTCGTTGAAGCTGCAGAGCAGGCGTTCCTGCTCAGGGAGCCACACACCGAAGATGCAGCGCATCCCCTGACTCTCGAGCGATATCTCTTCAAGCACACCAGCATCGGCATCAATCCAGATGAGCCGATATCCGTCATTATCAAAGGCGTACAGCTTGCTCGGCGAGATCCATTCGGCGCTGCGACTCACCCCCTCGCGAAGCACGCGCGGTGCTCCGCCCTCGAGAGGCACAATGACGAGGTTTCCCTTGGCCAAAAAGACAATCCGTTGCCCGTCTGGAGACACGCGGGGCGACATAGCACCGTCGGTGCCGGGAATGCGGCGTAGCGAGGCATCAATGAGGCTGCGGTACCAGAGGGAGCTGGAGTCGTTGCGCTGAACCACATACACGAGGAAGCTCCCATCGGGAGACAGAGAGAGATTCCTCACAGCGCCGCCGAAACCGACGGTGGCGAACTGCACTTCGGGCGCCATCTTCGCGGTATCTGGTAGCGCCGCGTCGAAGGACTGCATCGCCAGGCCCGTACTGCTGGATCGAGTGAGCGCGAAAGCGGCCAAGCCAAGGCTGATTACCGTGACGGCGGCAAGCGCCGCAACGAGGCGCGAGACTCCAGGCTTGCTCGGACGCTGGACGGCGAATGCGGCCCCCGATTGGCCAGTGTTGCTGAGCGCCTGCGCAAACTGTGCCGCCGAGGCGAAACGATCCGCCGGCAGCTTGGCGAGTGCGCGCGACACCGCCGCCGTGATGGACGATGGAACCGTGTCGCGCAGGGTCTCGATTGGCGTCGGCCGCTCACTCAAGATGCGCGCCACGATGGCCTGCACACTCGACCCCGTGAACGGCGGGTCGCCCGTGAGCATCTCGTAGAGCACCGCACCCAGCGCGTACACGTCGGCGCGCGCATCGAGCGTACGCTCGCCCATCGCCTGCTCTGGACTCATATACTGCGGCGTGCCGAGCGAGAGTCCAGTCTGCGTCATCCGCTCGCCGCCAGCCTGCTGGACCGCGAGCGCGATGCCGAAGTCGGCGACCATCGGACGGCCGTTGGCGAGCAGGATGTTCTCCGGCTTGATGTCGCGATGAATTACGCCGTGCTCGTGCGCATACTGCAGCGCATCCGCCACTTCCCGCGTGATTCGTAATGCGTCATCGAGGCCCAGCTGCCGCTCGCGTTGCAGCCGCTCGCGTAGCGTTTGGCCATCGATGAACGGCATCACATAGAAAAGGAAGCCGTCCGCCTCGCCAGAATCGAACAGCGGGAGGATGTGCGGATGTTGTAGCGCCGCGGTAGTGGTGATCTCCTGAAGGAAGCGCTCGGCGCCGATGACGGCCGCGAGCTCAGGGCGCAGCACCTTGAGCGCGACTTTGCGACGATGCCGGAGGTCCTCGGCGAGGTACACCGTGGCCATACCGCCCGCGCCGAGTTCGCGCTCGATGCGGTAGCGGTCGGCGAGGGCCTTCGAGAGGCGCTGCATCACATCGGTCATCGCGATTCCAAAACGAGAATACTGCACGAGCAGAGATGAATCATCGTAGGTCTCAGTCGTTTGTACGAGGAGTTACCGCACCAAATCGCTCGTCCAGCCAGCGCGTCGACTCGGCCACCCACATCGGACGCGGGAGAAAGTGCCCGCCCTCAAACATCACTTGCTTCTTCTCGTCAGGGGGCGATCCGAGCAAACGGAAGAAGGGTGCTTGCGACGACTCATAGGGGTAAACGCTGTCGTACCGGCCACTGAGCATTAGTACGGGAATGCGAATACGAGGGAGGAAGTTGAGCGGATCCTCCTCGGGGCGTACCATTGCCGCGTTGAATCCCGGCACATTGAGAATCGCTGTTCGAATACGCGGCTCGACTGCGAGGACGGTGCCGCCAATGCGTGCGCCCCAACTGGTACCTACGTAGGCGAGTCGCGTGCTATCGATGTCCGTCCGCGAGAATGCATAGTCAATCGAACGTCGCATCTCCGTGGTCCACCGCAGCATCTGGTCGCGGTGTTCGATGGTCGCCGAGGGCTTATCCGCGCTCAGGCTCACGCCTCTTCCGTACGTGTGCTCGTAGATGGGATACACGACGGCGCGGCCACTACGAATGAGAAAGTCCACATAGCTCATCGAGAGCTTTCGCGAATCGCTACTGATAAAGGCGTCGGAAGCCGGCCAAATCACAATGGTTTGGTATGGTGGCGCAGTTCTCTTGGGGAGAAACATCGCAAGCGCCATCCGCGGGCCACCGCTGGGCAGGTCGAAGACGACGTCTTCGCGGACCCAGTCAGGGTGCGTACTGTCGCGCGCCGTCACTTCCGCATTGAGAGGCCTTCGATCGTAGTCGTACAGGGCGAGGAAACCGCGGAAGGTCGCGTCGTCCACTGGCTTTGCATTGACGACGTCACGTGCTCCGCGCGAAAGGGGCGCGAGCGCAAGGGTGAGTGCGGGTGCATCACTCAGCCGGCGCACCAGGCGGATGCCGTTGATCGCGGAGCGATCGAACTCCGGCGCGGTATAAGCTTCGGAAAAGAGATAGGCGGGATCGGACCAGCCACCGCCAAGGATGAAGCGCTTGCCTGGCTCGCGCGCGTTGGCCGCCCACTCACGAACGTTGCCCGCCATATCGTAGATGCCGCGCGGACTCACACCGCCGGCGGCGCCGCCGCGCACTGGCCCCTCGGAATCGTAGCGCCCATTGGGAACCACCCAGCGCGCCGCTTCGGGGATAGCTGCCGCATTCCACTCGAGCACCGTCGGCAAGTTCTTCCCGACAAAGCGCGCATAGGCGCGCGCCTCGTACCAACTCACACCACCCACTGGGAGGTCTTCCGTACCCGGCTTTGGCGCGGAGCCCTCCCAAGCCGCAGGACCAGGGCGACCAGTCTCGTCAACGAAGCGCGCCATCGCTGTGCGCCACTCGATGGCACGACCATCGCTGACGATTGTCGAATCCCACCACTTCGCGTCGCGATAGCCGCCAGCATTCACAAATGCCTGATATTCACGGTTCGTGACTTCGAGTTTGTCCATCAAGAAGTCCGCGAGATCGAGGGCCTCACCCGACGAGACCCCATACAGGGTCGAGACAAGGCCGCGCCCACGCAGCAACACCATCCCGGAATCGGGATCGCTTCGCTTCTGCAAAGGCACAGGACTGGGAATGGGTGCGTAGCTTCCACCCAGTCGAGCACCCATAATCGTCAATGGGCGATGGTCGGGCAGCGAGTAGCGATAGAACCACGCATTGCGTGGCACACGAACCGGTCCGGTTGGTGTGGTCCCGACCGCAACCCATTGAGTCGTGTCGTTCACCGCGGCACGCGTCACCAGAGCACCGCTGGGTTCGCTGAGGAATTCCTGCGTCATAGCGATCTTCTGCCACAGGGCCGCCAGGGCCGAGTCGCCCGGCGCACGAGCCTCGGCTCTTTCAGCAAGTGCGTAGGCTGAATCGAGTTCGTCGGCCTCAATCAGCCGTGCAATTTCTGGCAACGCGCTGTCCTGCACCCAGCGCGCACGGCGATCTCCAAAGAACACCGCGCCAAGAATCACGACCGCCGCCACGGCGATTGTCGTAGCGAGTACCTGCGTGCGAACGCTTTGCTTGTGGGTCCTGGCATCGGGCTGTGCCAGTGCACGCAGTTCAGCGAGCAAAGCTTCGGCCGTCGCGGGGCGCCGCGTGGGATCGCGCGCGAGGCAGCGGGCCACGAGTTGCACCAAGGCCGGTGCGAGCGTTGGTGCCGTTGTCGAAAGAGCGGGCGCATCCTTCGCCATCTTCGCCATCACGACCTGTTGGAAGCTTCCGGTGAACGGTGGCGCGCCAGCGAGCATCTCGAACAACACGGCGCCCACAGCGTACACGTCAGCCCGATGATCAACATCGGCCTCCCCAGCCGCCTGCTCTGGCGCCATATAGGCGGGCGTACCAAGCGATGTCCCTTCGCTCGTGAGAGTCTGAGTCTCGCGCGCCGCTCCGACCGCCTTGGCGATACCAAAGTCCACCACGATAGCGTGGCCTTCGGAGAGCAGGATGTTGTCGGGCTTGATGTCGCGATGCACCACGCCGCAGGAATGCGCGTGAACCAGCGCCTCCACGGCGTCACCGGCGATGCGCAGAGCCTCCGCCGGCGACAGAGCCCCGCAGCTCGCGAGGCGGTCGCGGAGCGACTGGCCAGTGGCAACCGGCATCACGTAGTAGAGTATCTCGCCACTCTCGGCGCTTCCCGAGTCGAGCAGTGTGAGGATATGCGGATGGTTGAGGCGCGCCGTGATCGCAATTTCGCGCAGGAAGCGATCACCCGTGAGCGATCGCGCGAGGTCTGGCCGCAGGACCTTGATGGCGACCTTTCGATCGTGCTTGAGATCCTGCGCCAGGTACACCGTAGCCATTCCGCCCGCGCCGAGTTCGCGCTCGAGGCGGTAGCGGTCAGCCAAGGCGGCGACAAGACGATCTGGGAGGGGAGTCACGTAGAAGAAATCTGCCTGACGATACGGAGGGGGCAAGAGTATGTTTGCCCCAGGCCTCCATCCCTTCCCAACGCCGCCAACAATGACCTCTTCGCGCCGCCGCCCTTCCCTGCTAACCACACTGCTGCATTGCGGATTCTGGGCGCTGACGGCTTCGCTGCCCTCGACTGCGGCGGCACAGACCTCGCTACAGCAGGCCTTGGTAAGCTGGCAGCAGATTGCGGCGCCCACCGGCCACGAATCTCGGACCAGCGCAGCCCTGGCCGCAAGCCTGACGGGCTGGCAACAGGACGCCGCCGGTAATCTCATGAACCGCCGCGGCAGTGGCCGTCCACGCCGCGTGGTGGCCTGCGCGCTCGATCGTAGCGGGTTCGCCGTCACGCAGATCACCGACGAGGGCTATCTGCGCCTGCATCGAGTGGGCAGCAGCGCGGGGCACCCGCTGTTCGATCAGGCACACGAGGCGCAGCAGGTCAACATCTTCACCGCGACGGATGTGGTGCCGGGAGTGATCGCAGTGGCCAACGGCCACTTTGCCCAGCAGCACCGTGCGGACTCATTGGTGGTGAGCGCGGACGATCTCTGGCTCGACGTGGGCGCAAAGAACCGCGCGGAGGTGGAGGCCTTGGGCATCCGCTTGCTTGACCCCGTGGAGCGGCGCGTGCCGGCTTGGGCCTTCGCGGGCGGAGTGGCGGGAAATGCCGTAGGCGCGCGCGCGGGCTGTGCCGCGGTAGCGGCAGCGGCGCGTGGCAACGTGCGCAGTGGCGAAACCATCTTCCTGATGACCACGCAAAGCGTCTTCGGATGGGTTGGCCTCGGTAGTGCCATCACGCGACTCGGTGGAGTAGATGAAGTCAGCATCGTGACGGCGGGACGCGCCCTGCAGGGCACACGCTGGCTGCGCGCCGGCGCTGCTGGTGCTCCTAACGCGGCGGTGTTCGCCACGGCTAAGCAGGACTCCATCCGTGTGATTGCGCCCGCGCTTCGCTATGCGGGTTCACTTGTTGAAACGATTGACGAGGGCGCGGCCTCGAACCTGTTGAGCGATGTGCTCGGTGCGGGCGCTGTGGATCGCGCGTCCCTGCCGTCCTCGCCGTGGATTGCAGCCCCAGCATCCGCCGCCGCAACAAATGGCGCGCGCAGCGACAGTCACTCCGCTCTAGCGGCGCAACTAAAGCTACTGGCCGATCTCCCCGGTGTGCCCCACGACGAATGGCGCGTGCGCGATGCTATCCGCAGCGCCATGCCCGCGTGGGCGAGAAGCACCGCCGTCACTGACGACGCGGGCAACTTGATTGTCGGCATGGGCCCGGAGCGCGACACGCTGGTCTTTATCGCGCATATGGATGAAGTGTCATACGATGTGGTCTCAATCGCGGCGGACGGCATCGTGACGCTGCGTGCACGCGGTGGCACGGTGGCCTCAGCTTGGGAAGGTCAACCCGCCCTGCTGCACTTCGCGCGCCAGGGCACGACGCCCCCACGCGCATCCCTCCCCGGTGTGTTCATTCCTCGCGAGACGGCACGCACGAAGCGTCCGGAGCGCATGACCGCTTGGTTCGGCATGGATTCCGCCACACTGGTAACGCAGGGCGTCCGCGTGGGAGATGGCGTCACCGCGCACAAGGATGCCGTGCGGTTGGCGGGCTCACGATTTACAGGACGCGCAATGGATGACCGCGCTGGCTCGGTGGCCCTGCTCCGCGCGCTTGATGCCGTGAATCCTGCCACGCTCAAGCGACGTGTGTTGTTTGTGTGGTCCACCGCCGAGGAGGTTGGGCTCGAGGGCGCAGAGGCGCTCGCGGCGCGCATTGGCGCCAATGTGAAGCGCGTGCACAGCATTGACACCTTCGTGAGCTCCGACACGCCGCTGGAGTCACCGCACTTTGCCTTTGCGCCGCTTGGAGCGGGTCCCGTGCTACGAGGAATTGAGTCGGGCAGCATGGCTCCACCGCGCGCGCGCGCGGAAGTCATCGCCATTGCACAACGCGCGGGCATTCCCCTGCAGATTGGACTCACACAAGGCGGCACCGATGGAACCGCCTTCAGCTTTTACGGCGCGCCTAATGTGCCAATCTCATGGCCGGGCCGGTACAGCCATGCGCCTGGTGAGGTCCTGGACCTCGCTGATCTCCAGCGACTCTCCGCCTTGATTGCGGCGCTCGCTACGGCTCCCTAGAACACCGCGTGCTCTCCGCGATCGTCCGTCAACTCGCCGCGCAAGAGCTTGGCGTAGTGCTCGCCTAGCGTGTCGGTGCCGAACGAGGGCGTAGCTGCCGCATCATAGCGCCCACGTTTGGCATCCCACACCAGCATGGACTCCGTGGCGTAGTAGCGCCCGATGCGGGCGAGTTGTGCCTTGTCCGCTAGCGGAGGAATCACGCGGCCTAGTGTACTGAGCACCGTGATGATCACATCGAGTAGCGCGACGGGCACTTGCTTGAACCGCGGTACGCGGCCGGCTTGGGCAAAAAGCAGCTCACCCTGCTGCTTCGGCGTAAGCGCCTCGCCGGGGCCACCGATGGGCAAGATGCAGTTCTGCCGTGATGCATCGCTCACACAGGAGGCAATGAAGGCCCCAAGATCATTGTCGCTAATCGGTTTGCAGGCCGTGAGCTCGCCGTCGCCGAAGATGAGGAAGGGCTTGCCCGCCTGCACGCGCTTCACTTGCCCAGACAGCGACTTAAAGAAGGCCGTCGCGCGGACGATGGACCACGTGAGTCCAGATGTCATGAGCGCCGCTTCAAAGGCCTGCTTCGCTCGCTGAAATTCCAGCAAAGGCTTCTGCACGCAGATGGCCGAGAGCAGAATCATCTGCCGTACGCCCGCCTCTTTCGCCGCAGCGAGGACGTTCATGTGTGCCTGATGATCAATCGCCCACGCGTCACGAGGTGTGCCGCTGCGCGAGGCCATGCAGGAGACCACTGCGTCAAAGTGCTCGCCGCGAAATCCGTCGCGTCTGAGCGAGTCGGCGTCTAGCACGTTACCGTGGCGGACCGTGACCCCAGCCATACTGCTCGCAAATGCCGCATTCGTGGACGCGCGCACGAGGCATACGACCTCGTGCCCCTCGGCCACGAGCGCGCGCAGCGTGGCGCGGCCAATGGTACCAGTGGCGCCAAACAGCAGGACGCGGCGTGACGTAGGCATGCTCTGATGATACTTTAGCGACGGAAAGCCCTCACGCCAATCGCCGGTGCTCTGAAATGTCACTCGCACGAGCAGTCACCAAGCGGCTCATCGCCTACCCACTCGCGGTGGCAATTCCGCTCGCACTCTTCTGGGCTGTCTCCATTCGCATGCCTGGATCGTACGAATCGCGACCGCTGCCACCACTCAGCGCCGCCGAAGATACGACGCGTGGCCTCCTACTCACCCACGTGTCTACGCTCGTAGACTCGCTGGGTCCGCGCTGGGCGACTGAGGAAGGCCTCGAGGGAGCAGCGCGCTATATCGAGCAGACGCTGGAGGGCTACGGCTACAAAGTGAAGAACCAGCGCTACACGGTCAACCAGCGTGAGGTGCGGAACATCGAGGTAACCATACTCGGCAGCGAGTGGCCCGACTCCATCGTGCTCATCGGCGCGCACTACGATGCCGTGGACGGCACGCCCGGCGCGGACGACAATGCCAGCGGCACCGCCACGCTCCTCGACCTCGCGCGCCGCTTCGCGGATGCACAGCCACGCCGCAGCATCCGCCTCGTGGCTTTCACCATGGAGGAGCCGCCACAGTTTTGGACGGACTCCATGGGCAGCCTCGTCTACGCGCGCGCCGCACGCGAACGCGGAGACGCCATCGTCGCCATGATATCGCTCGAATCCATCGGCTACTACTCCGACGCGCCGGAATCGCAGCGCTATCCACCAATACTGGAGTGGTTCTATCCAAAGGTCGGCGATTTTGTGGCCGTGGTGGGCAACCTGAAATCGCGCGCGCTCGTCCATGACCTTGTGCGAGATCTGCGTTCCCAAAGCGCCGTGCCGACGGTGGGAACGGCTACGCTCAATGTCTTTCCCGGCGTCGGCTGGTCGGACCATTGGAGCTTCTGGGAGGTGGGATACCCGGCGGTCATGGTCAGCGGCACCGCCACCTTCCGCAACCCGAACTACCACATGCTCAGTGACTCCACCGCCACCCTCGATTACGCCCGCCTCGCGCGGGTGGTGACTGGGTTGGAGCGGAGCCTCGGGTACTTGGCGGGCCGCTGACAGGCTTTACCGTCGGCTCGGATGGGAAGCAATCCCGCGAAGTAGTGACATACTTTGGGATGATACCGACACCCAAAGGCGCGGGCTAACATCAGCCAAATGAAAGAAATCCCTCTCAAACGCCCCGCCGAAGGTGAAATCCTCGTCGCGCTCGTTGACGACAGCCGCATTTCCCGCGATGCCCACGCAGCGCTCCTAAACGCGGAGCCGGGCGTCACCGTCATTTCCGCCGAGGCCACGCTCAGCATAGCTATGCTCACCGAGCTCAAGCCGGACGTCGTGCTGGTGGAGGCTGGCGACAACGAGGTGATTTCCCTTAAGGCCGCCGTCACCACGAGGCGTGTACTACCGGATGCCAGCGTCGTGATCACAGACCTGGAGACGAGCAACGAAGACATTGCCGACTATGTGAAGGCCGGCGTCTCCGGTTTCGTGCTGCAGGACGCCACAGCAGGCGAGATGGTGGACACCGTGCAGTCCGTGTCCGAGGGTGCGCACGTGCTGCCCGATGCATTGACTTCGCCGCTCTTCATCCAGATTGCCGCTGAAGGCATGGAATTAGAAGTCGAAACGGAAAGTGGACCTCTGCGCGCCCAGGTGGCCGTCACGCTGACGGTGCGCGAGCAAGAGATTGTCGGACTCATGCGCGAAGGGCTCGGCAACAAGGCCATTGCGGCGCGGCTGCTCATCTCGACGCACACCGTCAAGTCGCACGTCCGCAGCGCGATGGAAAAGACCGGCCTTCGTACGCGAGTCCTGCTCGCCATGCGCCAGCCAGAGAAGCGCTAAGTTTCGGGCGTGTTCACCGCCGCCCTCTGAAGCCCACCCAACGACTCGGCGAGGCCCGCACGCCCGACGGCACTCTTTTGGAGCTGCTGCGGCACGATGGCGCGTATCTCATCCGCGCCGACGGCGTGGAACTCATGTCCACGCGCCGCCACTTCTCGGAAGATCGGCTTGCCGAGGTAGCGTGCGTAACAATCCGTGACCGCCCCAGGGCGCGCGTGCTCATCGGAGGATTGGGTCTCGGCTTCACGCTGCGAGAGGCTATGCGTCAGCTCAGTGCAGACGCGGAGATCGTGGTTGCCGAACTACTCGCTGAGGTCATCGCGTGGAATGCCAACCCCGAGTATGCACTCTCCGCGGAGGCCATGCGCGACCCGCGTGTGCGCATTGTGCACGATGATGTCTCGAACGTGCTCCGCTCTGGAACGGGCGGGTTCGATGCCATCATGCTCGATACCGACAACGGCCCTGAAGGGATGATTATGTCGGAGAACTCGCGGCTCTACGCGGCCAAGGGCATCGCGACGACGGTGGCGGCGCTCAGGCCCGACGGGGTGATTGCGTACTGGTCCGTGGGAGACGACCCGGGATTTGTGGCAGCGTTGGAGCGGGCCGGACTGGGCGTCAAGAGGCTTCGGGTGCGTGCCCACCCTACATCGGGGCCCATGCACACGATTTACGTGGCGCGCATGTTGTAGAAACACCTGCGGAGGCCCGATGATGAAGCTGTTGTTCCCTGCCCTGCTGTTGCTGCAGAACGGATGCGCAACGATCATCCAAGGATCCTCGCAAAAGATGTTGATCACGAGCGATCCGCCGGGTGCCGTGGTGTCCGTGGATGGCGTCCCGCTGGGTATCACACCAGTCGTTGCGATGGTCGCGCGCAAACAGCCGCATACTCTGAGCGCGGCACTGGACGGCTACCCCGGTGACTCACTGAGAATCGTGCCAAAGTCCAACTTCGGACTTCTGGCATTGAATCTGTTGATGATCTACGGTCTTCCCGTGGATCTCATTACCGGAGCCCATCGGAGCTTCCGGGAAAGCCAAATCAGCTTCCAGCTGGCGACTCGCGACTCCGTGGCTCAAGGAGAGATTCAACGCGTTCCTTCGGCGGCACCACCTGCCGTGCCGATGGGAGAGATTCAGCGCGCTGCTTCGTCGGCGCCTCCCGTGCCGATCGGCTCACGCATCCGTGTGCGGCACACGGAGCTCGCTTCGCCTGTAGTCACGGTTGGAACGCTGCGAGGGTTTGCTTCTGACACGCTCTTGGTGGCATCGGAGCCGCCTCACGCGCTGTTTCATTGGATTCCCCTCTCATCAACGCAGTCCATTGAACTGAGCATGGGCTCGGCCCGCGCGCAGTCAGCTGGGCGCGGGGCGGGGCGAGGCGCGCTTGCGGGCCTGCTGCTCGGCGGAATTGTAGGCCTCGTAATGGATGCTGGCAGCGGCGACGGGGGTTACAACACAATTATGCTTGGTGGCCTTAGTGCGATGGCAGGCACCATCGCCGGCGCCCTCCTTGGAACAGCGGATGGCACAACCGAACGGTGGATGAACGTCGCATGCTGCACTACCGCGCCGGCAACGCCCCCTGCCGCAAACGCCCAAGCTCGGCCCGCACCATCGGCAACAACGAGTCGCCCTTAGCACTCCCCATCAGATTCTCCATCTGATACGGATCCGTCTCGAGGTCGTACAGCTCCTCCATCCCCGGCAACTCGCGATACTCGATGTAGGTGTACCGCTCCGTGCGCACCGCGTCGTAGCCCATCGTCAGCATGCGCGGGAAGACGATATCCGAGTAGTACTCGAGGAGCACCGACTTGCGCCACGTGCTTACGCTGCCATCAAGAACGGGGACCAACGACGTGCCTTGCCGCGGAACCGAATCGCCAACGCCAGCGAGTGCGAGCAAAGTTGAGGCAAGGTCGATGGTCTGCACCATCTGCGCTGGCGTGCTACCGGCGCGCGCTACCCGCGGAAAACGTACGATCAGCGGAATCCGCGCCGTCTCCTCGTAGGCCAGCCGACGCTCCTGGTCGAGCCCGTGCTCGCCATAGAAATATCCGTGATCGCTCGTGAGCACGATAATCGTGTTCTCGAGCTGCCCAAGTGAGTCGAGCGTCGCGACGATCCGGCCCAGTGATTCATCCACCGCGAGCAACATCTCCAGCCGAGCCCGGATGTCGCGATCCTTGGTGCCCGTTGCGGGCGATAAAGGTGGAAGCCCGGGGATGCTACGCAGCAGCGCCGGCTTACCAACGGGCGCCACCAAGGCATTCGGACGACGCGGCACCACGGCATCCGCATAGCGCCCCACGTGGCGCGGCGCAGGCACGAATCCTTCAGGCTGTCCCGCGGCCATCGCCCCACGTCTGCCGTCGTTTGCCTGCACGATGTTGGGATGCAGCGCCTTGTGCGCGAGGAACACCATGAATGGTGCCTCGCTGGAATCCGTCATAAAGCCGACGACCTGATCCGTGAGCACGTCCGTGACGTAACCCGGAACCACGCGCCGCGTCCCATCAAAATTGAGCGAAGGATCAACCGCCTCACCCTGCCCTCGCATCGCAACCCAGCGCGACCAGCCGGGCCGCGGTGAATCGTCGTTGCCCATGTGCCACTTGCCAAAGAATCCTGTGCGGTAGCCAGCATCCTTGAGCGGAATCGCAAAGGTCGCCAGCCGATGGCTCGCGGAGTCACGCGCGGTGTTGTCTACGATGCCATTCGTGCGCACGTACTGGCCCGTGAGAATGCTCGCGCGGCTCGGCGAACACAGCGGCGTGCTGGCAAAGGCATTCAGGAAACGCGCGCCGTCGTTCGCAAGGCGATCAATATTGGGCGTTTCCACGAACGGCTGGCCGGCGATAGCCATATCATCCCAACGCAAATCGTCCACGAGCACAAAGACGATGTTGGGACGCGGCTCCTCAGCGGGCTGGCATCCCAAGCCCACGAGCGCGCAAATGACGAGAGCGAACTTCAAAAGGCGTAGGCGGCTGGTCACGTGGCAACGTTACGCCGCCTTGAGGCTGGGCGCTAGATTCGGGACATGCCCATCGCGACTCGGCTTAGCCTTTGGACTCTGATGCTGGTCGTGACCAGCCTCGTGAGCTGCGCCCCGAGCGAAGACGCCCGCGACTCCGCACTGGCACCGAGCCCAGCACCTGAGGGAATGGTCTGGATTCCCGGCGGCACCTTCTCCATGGGTGACGATGGACCGTTCGCGCTTCCGCACGAACAACCCGTGCATCGCGTGCGTGTGAGCGGATTCTTTATGTCCGTGAATGCCGTGACTAACGAGGAGTACGCGCGCTTCGTAGGCGCCACCAAGTACGTCACGGTCGCCGAGCGTACGCCTAAGCTCGACGAGATCATGCGCGGAATGCCGCCAGGTACGCCGCCGCCAGCACCAGAGTTGCTCGTGCCGGGCTCGCTCGTGTTCACGCCAGCCAGCGGCGAGGTGGACCTCCGTGATGTGAATCGCTGGTGGCGTTGGGTCCCCGGTGCGAGCTGGCGCCATCCGCTCGGCCCGGAAAGCAATCTCAGTGGCAAGGAGCGGCATCCCGTCGTGCAAATCGCCTGGGAGGATGCCGTAGCATACGCAGACTGGGCAGGCGGGCGGCTTCCCACGGAAGCGGAGTGGGAGTACGCCGCGCGTGGTGGACTTGAGGGCAAGCCGCACGCGTGGGGAGATGCCGCGCACGATTCCGCCCACCCGCAGGCGCACATCTACAATGGGACCTTTCCGCTGCATCCCGCCGAGCCGGTGGCGGTGGGTAGTTATCCGCCGAATGGCTACGGGCTGCACGATATGTCGGGCAACGTCTGGCAGTGGACGGCAGACTGGTATGCACCCGATACGTATCTCCGCCACGCAGCGGTTGGCGTGCCGCGTGATCCGAGCGAGAACCAAGCGAGCACACAGCGCGTGATTCGCGGTGGGTCCTTCCTCTGCAGCGATGTGTACTGCCGCGGCTACCGCGTCAGTGCTCGCGGCACCGGCGCGCCCGACACCGGAGCCTCACACATCGGGTTTCGCGTGGTGCTCAGTACCGCCAGCTCCTCAAGTCCGCGCCCGCTGGCGCCGTGAGTAGCATGCGCTCCACCGCCCACGGCAGCACCATCTGCGGATAACGCAGCCGCGTGTACGCATTGGACCGCGTATGATCGCCATTCCAACAATGCTCGGCGCGGTCGCCATAATCCACCACGGCATCCGCTGGCGGATTGGCGCTTTTGAGGAACTCCTCTACCTCATACACGGCATTGTTGAGGTAATAGTTATCCATATCGCCCACGTAGATGCGCAACTTGCCGCGCACCTTAGGTCCCAGCGTGGCCCAGTCGCGGCGGAGGATGTGCGCGAGGTCAAAGTTCTCACGCCAGTACGCGGCCACGGTGGTATCAATCACGCCCGTGCGCTTGTCCCAGATTGGTGCCGGATATCCATCGGCGCCCACAGGCGAGTACACGGACTGCCACACATCCCACTGATCGCCGGAGCGTGAGCGCGTGCCCAATGCGAGCTCGCGGTGGTTCGACTGCTCGAGCGTGGTGGAGAGGTGACCGAGATAATTGCGCTGACCCGGTCGCGCCACGCGCCTGAACGGCCCTTCCTGATAGTACGCGTTCCGATCCTTGTAGATGTCCACGACCGTGTAGTGACGGAACGAGATGGGATCGGGGCACGCGACCCAAGCGCCATTAAAGAGGTCGGGATAAAACATCTGCACGGCCATCGCTTCCCACCCGCCGGTGGATCCGCCGTAGGTGAAGCGCGCCCAGCCCTGACCGATGCCGCGGAAGCGACGTTCGATTTCAGGAATCAACTCGTACATGATGGCGTCGCCGTAGGGTCCGTTGTTCGCCGAGTTGACGGCGTAGGAGTCGTCGTAAAAGGGCGTGGCGTGCTGGATCTGCACGAGGAGCACGCGGGGGAATCCTGCTCCCGTCCAATCGCGATAGAACTGGTAGGAGAGCTGCTGCTGGATGCGATTGTAGCCTGCAAGATTGAAGCGCGCCGAGAAGTCCGGCGCGAGCGTGGAGTCCGGTGGCGTCTCCCTCCAGCCATCTACGCTCGAGGGGAAATGCCCATGGTTGATGACCACGGGATAGCGCGCATCGGGATGCGAGTCGTGTCCTTCGGGCAGTAGCACCCAAGCCCCCAAGTACATATCGGTGCCCCAGAACGCCGAGAGACGTTCCGAGCGGACACGAACGTGCTTCACATACTTGGTCTCCAAGCGTGCGAAGTCAGCAACCGGCGGAATCTCTTCGCTGAGCTCGAGCGCGATGCGACTATTGGCGCCGATGGTCACGTTCTGCGGGCGTGAGTAGAGATTGCCAGGCTTGCGCGCGTACTGCTGCCCTTCTCCGCGGTCGGGCGGAAGTCTGACCGTATGGCCATCGCTACGACGGAAGGTCTCGTAGCGATTGATCAGTGCTTGCACACGGTAGCGTCCCGGTGGGAGCTCGCGCAGTGAACTGAGCGGATATCCGAAGGCCGAAGCGTCTAAGGTTGCGCTGCTGCCAGGACGCAGTCCGTCAACATCAACACCGAACACCTGTGCGGTGCCGACACCATCGCCGAGTTGGAAGCGCGGCTCACCGGTGGTGTCTGCGGAGATGAAGAAGAGGACGCGACCATCGAGCGGCGCGGTGGCGCGGCTGGCTGGCAAGGTCACGCGCACCTGCTGCGCGTGGAGGTCGGCTGCGCTCATGATCGGTGCGCTCACGAGTAGGGCACCTAGAATTGCCGCGCGCGGTGTACGGGCGGCGAGGGCGAGGCCGGTGCGAATCATTGGGCAAGCTCCGTGCGGGTTATGGAAGCCTACTACGAATTCAGAACGCCTGCTGCACGCGGAACATCAACGCGTGCTCCTTCACTCGCCGCAGGCGGTCGGTTGCTGTGGCATCATACGACATTGAGAGACGCGTAAGCGAGCTCGGCACCCATCCGAAGGCGATACCGGCGCTCGCTGCACGTCGCTCAGATCTTGCGCTCAGGAGGGTTCCCGCGCCATCGCCCCAGTTGCCGAGCGCGCCGACGCGCAGGCCGGCTTCAAACGCGCCGCGCACCGATGCGGGCACGATATCCTGCGAGGGCAACTGGCGCCCGTTCCACACACGATGCGTGCGCAGGACGTAGCCCATCGTCGTCACGCTTCCCGCCACGCCATTGAGCGCACCGCGCTGGCTGAGCATTGCGCCCTCGAGCGCGAGCATCGTGCGTCCCGTGCCGACGATGGCACCCGCTGCCGCGCGACGGCGCGTGCCGGATGAGACCACGGTACCGGCAGCAGTCCCGTCGTTGCGGAAGGCCGCGATGGGCTGCTGCCCCACTGTAAGAATACGGGCCATGGCCGGAGAGTCGAGGGAACCGCGCTCACGGCCCTCGAGTATCGACACCTGCACGTCCGCGTAGCTCGCTTCTCGGCGCCAAGCCCAAGCCGTGCGCAGCAACAGATCGTGACCTGAGCCAATAGTCGCTTCTACGTCGCCGTCAGTATCAATCGCCGCGGCATCCGTACCGATGGGCGTGCGGAAACCTCCCGTGGCCACGGTCCAAGCACCACGGGTTACACGCAGCTGCGTGCCGAACGAACGGCTCGGTACCAAGGAGTTGATGAGCGAGCGCTCGGGAAACAGCAGCGTGCTTGAGGACTGCATGCGCTCCAGACCGTAGTTCGGGCGGAAGCGGCCGACGCGCAACAACATCCCGGCGCGTTCGAGTCCAACATAGGCGTCCTGAACGACGACGCGGCCCTGACCGAAGTCTGGCTGAAGGCGAAGGTGCCAGCCGCTTGGCAAAGTGGCGTCCACGATGAAGCGCGCTCGTCTGAGCACGAAGCCATCGGGGAGAACTTGCGTGGCGCCGGAGAGCCAACGGCCATCGGCTTGGAGATATCCGCTGAGCGTCACCGCGACGTCTGGGCGCGCGCTGTAGGAGACGACGGAGCCTTCACCGCGCTGCGGTGGCTCGTCCTGGGCGCGGCCAACAAATGGAGAACCCGTGACGAGAACGGCGGCGGCAAGAAGTGGCAACTGACGCGCAATGACCATGCGGAAAGATAGCCAGCGCCGCTCTCGCTTGATTCTTAGAGCTCGTGCCTTAGCTTCCCGACGGCGTCACCCGCCAAATCTCTCCGGCATCCGTAGCCACGTACAAGTCGCCATCGGGCCCCTGCACCAGCGCGCGATATCTCACCGCCGGCAATGGCGCATTCGTCGCCTCTACTGCGATGCCGGCCGCGTTGAGGTCGAGGATGACGAGTCGCTGGCCGCCCATAATGCCCACCGCGAGCCGCCCGTTCCACGCGCCCCACTGCGGCCCATTCAGAAATGTGGCGGGCCCCATGCCCTGCGACTGCCCGGTGTTGGTCCAGCTCGGCAGCATAGCCGAGGGAAATCGCGTGCGATCCGTCATCGGCATCGTGCTGGCGTTTCCTGAATAGCCACAGTAGCCGTCGGGGCAACTGAGGCCGGCGCGGTTCTGCGGATCCCAGCCGCCATTCCCGCCTGATACGAGCGGCGTGACTTCATCGCTGTGATTGGGGCCGTGCTCAGAGACGAATGGCTGTCCCGTGCCTTGGCGGAAGGTGATGCCCTGCACGTTGCGGTGCCCGTAGGTGTAGATGCGGGCATCGAAGCCAGCGGGCGCGTTGTTGCCTGGCGCCGCAGTTCCTGTCGTCGTCACTCGGAGAACTTTCCCGCCAAGCAGTGTTGGGCTCTGCGGCAAGCTCCCGCTGTGGTTGTCGCCCGTGGTGACGTAGAGAAAGCCGTCTGGACCAAAGCGAATGCGCCCTCCGCTGTGGGAGCCTTCGCCGCCATTGGCCGTGGCGGCATTCTTGAAGGCGATGTCCGTGATGATGTCGGTGCGCGCACTGACGCTCGTGTATGCGGCATTCACCTCAAGGCGTACCACGCGATTGCTGCGCGGCGACGTCGTGAGGTTCGAGGCCATAAATACGTAGATGCGCCGATTCGTGGCGAAGGCCGGATCGAGTGCTACGCCGTGCATGCCGCTTTGGCCCGCGCAGAAGAAGTCCGGCGCTGTCAGTGCGCCGCCTGGGCCAAAGAGCTTGGTGATGGAGCCATCCGTCCGCCGCACGGAGAGTCCACCGCACTTCTCCGTGAAGAACATCGTGCCGTCGGATGCGAAGGCCATGTCCCAGGGATTGCTGCGGCCCGACAGCAGCACCACGCGCGTGAGCGTCGGGACAATGGTAGACGACGGCGTGTCATCGATAACGGGACTACCGGAGTCCGAACAGGCAGTGCCGAGCACGGAAAGCGCTGCGAAGGCGAACAGGGCGTGACGAGTCATTCTTCATTCTACCCCGCGGAGCCGACATGGACAGTGATCTCGCGCACTACCCGGCTGTCTTGAACGTTCACGTTACATGGCAACCCCCGCACTCAGTTCCCCAAGCGCTCCCTCTCGCCTCAGCTATGCGCGCTCGCGCCTCTACATCGGCATCTGTGGCGTCGGTACATCAGTATTGTTGGCGACCGCTCTGCTGGCCTTCGATGTACCGACACGGACCCTGTCCAACTCCGTCAGTCAACCGCTGTCCGAGGCCCTCGCTTCGCTCGCGTTGGTTTTGGTGGTCGGACTCGCGGCTCTATTTCCATTCGACGTGATGGGCGGTGCCGTAGTCGTCCGTGGTCGCCCATCCGTTGCAGCCTTCCTCGGGCGTTGGATTCGCGGCGCGGCAATGCAGTTCGCCATCTGGATGCTCTCGGCTAGCCTACTGATCGCCGCGGCGCGGGCCGGCGGCACCGCTGCTGCCATCGGATGCTTTGTGCTGCTACAGTACGTTCTCGCCGCGCTGCGCGCTCCGTTGGCTCGCGTCATTGCGTCCTTCACGCCGCAACCGCTTTCGGCGCGTGACCGCCGCATCGCAGAGCTCGCCGGCATATCGCCTGAGCGTATTCTCGCGCTCAAAAGCAACGACGAAGGATTCGTCGGTGGATGGAGCGGCATCGTGCCGCGCCGCTTGTTGCTGCCGGCGACGTGGCTGTCTCTACCGGACGATGCACTGCTCGCCACGCTCAAGCGACGTCGCATCATCGTGGAATCGGGCGCGCATTTGCGAGGCGTGTTGGCGGCGATTGCGTGGAACACGCTTGGCTTATGCCTGGTGATTGCGCTCAGCGGCGACACGCTCGGAAGCGCGGCGAGCCTGCTCACGATGGCGGCTGGCATGACGCTCTGGGCGTTCGTGGGCGTGCTCGTGCTTCCTACGCCGTCGCGAGCCGCTGTGTATGCCTTGGACCAGGCGACAGCGGCTGATGGAGAAGCCCGCTCGCTGCAGAGCGCCGTTGAGCAGCTGGATCGCTGGCAGGACGACGAAGCGGCGCGCTCCGCCGGCGTCGAGACGATCTTCCACCCCGTGCCCGCGCGCAGCAACCGACTGGCGCGATTGAGCTCAGCGCAGGCCGCCAGCGGCAGCGCGAAGGCGCTGCGCTGGTGGCACGCACATCACGTCGCACGGCACGCGCTCTGGCTCGGCTGGGGTACGCTCTCGCCGATCTCGCGCGTAGTGCACTGCAACGTGGGACGCCCCGCGCTTTGGGCGTTCCTCCCTGGGGACTGAGCTACTTCGGCCGAGGAGTGGTAAGCCGATTCAACTCGCTGAAGAAGTTCTGCAGGATCAAATATCGGGAAGACGATCCACGAGCCGCGGACGTGCCGGTGCTCGTGGGCACACTGACAATGAAGCGCCGTCCATCGGGATGGAGATCCCAGGCGCTGATATCGACAACGTCTGTGGCGAGGACCAACTCCGGCGCCCGCACGACGATATTCGGCGTACGCTCCACGCGAACGCGGAACAGGGAGTCCAGCGGCGTGGCGCCTCTCCAGAAGTACACGTATTGCCCGTCGGATGACCAGCGCGCAGCGCGCCCTCGACCTTGGGAGATACTCCACTTGCCCTGCGGAATGGGGAAGTCTCGCATCCACACCTGCTGGCCTCCTTCATCAGACGTGTAGCTGATGAGTTTCCGGTCCGGAGAGATGCGCGCCTCAGTTTCGTTGGCTGGTGTCTGCAGATAGGGCACCGGTACGCTGCCGGAGTCGGACTTGATGGTGAACAGGTCGTAGCCCCGACCCGCAGAGATCGCCTCAAAGAGCAAGAGCGTATCGCTGAGCCATTGCGACGCCGACAGCTCCTGCGCCCCGAGCATCGTCAGGCGGCGCGGCGCGGCACTGTTGTCTGCCGGCTTGATGTGGAGATCCTCGCCAGCTGGACTTGCCTGCACGCGCATATCAAAAAGCAACCGCTTCGCATCCGGTGACCAAATCGCCTCGTCGTTATCTCCCTCAAAAGTGAGCTGGGTATATGTGCCGGTCACGAGATCGAGCGAGTAGATGTCGGTGTCCGCATCGGGTTTAGAAACCTCTATCGCGAGGGAGCGCCCGTCAGGAGAGAAGCGCATCTTCGCACGGCGGGCTGGTGGCAAGCGAAGCGTATCCGCGCCCTTACCCGGATCTACAATGACGAGGCTGTTGAAGTTCAAACTGGCCGCACCGTCCGCATCCCTCTGTACGAGGACACCAGTTGCCGACATCGAATAACCGCGCGCAAGCGTTCCCGCTCCCACGCGCTCGAGCACGCGTACCGGTGACCCCTCCACAGCGTGAGTCGCAAGGTTGAGCCGCACAGCAAAGAGGCCGCCCTCGCTGGCTACATAGAGGAGGTGTCCGGTAGACACGTAAGTGGGAGCGACGCCGCCGGGAACCAAGAGGTAGGAGGAGTCCGTGGCGAAATCGTAGAGCCTTACGTCACCGTCTGAGTGCAGCACGCCGCTCCCATCGGGCAACACAGAAATTCGGCCCCAGGTCACCTTGGGCAGGGGCGTGAGCTCCCCGCCGCCGATACCAACGCTGTAGACTTCCCTGAAGGTGGTGAAGATGATTCGATCAGGCGTCTCCCACTGCGGAAAGTAGGGATCGACCGCCCCACTGGTCACGAGGGTGACGGCGCCGCCACCGCTCGCCAAAATCTTCACGAGGGACTTGTCGCTATCCCGCCGGAACACGATCCACTCACCATCCGGTGAGAAGTCTGGGAGGACGCCATTCTCAGTACCAGCGAGTTTCCGAAACTCCGCATCGCCATCAAGATTGCGGATATAGATGGCCGTCTCACCGCCCACCGTCCCTGCCATCGCTAGCTTGCTTCCATCAGGCGAAATGGCGATGTCCGATTGCACGCGGGGGACGAGATCGCCAGTCACGAGATCGAATCGCCGAAACAGTTGCTCTGGTGCGGGACGCATCCACAACGCCACTGCCGCCGCCAGCGCAATCGCAGCGACTGCCCAGCCCATCAGCAATCCCACTCTGCTGCCGCGCGATGCCTTGGATGTGACTCCCGCCGCCGCCGTGCCCGCCACGGTGAACCCAGGATCACCCAATGCCTCGCGGAATGCCTTCGCGCTCTCAAAGCAATCAGCCGGCAACTTCTCCAAGGCCTTCCCCACCGCGGCCGCCACGTGCGGCGGCACGGATTTTCTCAACTTGGTCACCGCCCCTGCAGGCTCGGTGATGATCTTCATGATGATCTGCTGCGCCGAGGTGCCCATATGCGGCGGCTCGCCGGTGAGCATCTCGTAGAGCACGCTCGCGAGCGAGTACACGTCCGCCCGCGCCGTAATCTCCTTCTCGGCGGTCGCCTGCTCCGGGCTCATATAGTGCGGCGTACCCAGCGAGAGGCCGGTCTCGGTCATACGACCACCAGCCGCCGCTGACACCGCGAGCGCAATGCCGAAGTCCGCCACCATCGGCCGGCCACCCTGCATCAGGATGTTCTCCGGCTTGATATCGCGATGAATGACGCCGCGTGAATGTGCGTAGTGCAGCGCATCGAGCACTTCTCGCGCGATGCGCACCGCGTCATCAATGCCAAGCTGATTCTCGCGATTCAGCGTGTCGCGCAGCGTCTCGCCTTCCACGTACGGCATCACATAGAACAGGAAGCCATCCGAAGTGCCACTGTCGAAGAGCGGCAGGATGTGCGGATGGCTCATACTGGCCGTGGTCTTGATCTCCACCACGAAGCGTTCGGCGCCGAGTACGGCGGCCAGTTCAGGCTTGAGGACCTTTACGGCGACCTTGCGGTCGTGCTTGATGTCGTGAGCGAGGTAGACCGTGGCCATACCACCCATGCCGAGCTCGCGTTCGATGCGGTAGCGGTCGGCGAGGGCGAGGGAAAGACGCTGCGTGATGGCGTTCATTAGTCTTGCTTGGGGGTGACGTTCACGACTGAACCTTCACTGCTTAGCCTTCGCCAGCAACTCGGTGAACCAATTCTCGACATAAACCACCTGCGACGCCGAGTTCTCGCGAATCATCAAGAAGCGCTGACCATCGGGAGTCACGTCGTACTGCGGGCGATTGCGCGCGGCGCGGTAACCGACGGCTGAGAAGAGCGCGCGTGCGGGCCCCGGTGAGAAGACGGGTTCAGGCGGCACCGAGACCACCATCATCTGCCCGCCGCGCCTGAAGAAGAGTTCGCGGCCATTGGCCGACCACCTCGGCTCCGAGCCGCCCTCTTCTGATACGACCACGCGTTGCTCTGCATCCGGAAAGGACTGCACGATGATTTCTCGGCTACCCACCAATGCGCCAGCTCCATACGCCAACCACTTGCCATCGGGTGAGAGCGCGGGCTGCAGCGCCGAGCCCTCGCCCGTTGGCACCACACGTAGCGTGGTATCGCCAGAGCGGCGGCGGTAGTACATCTTCGAGCCGCGCGCGAGAGCGCTGCCTCTCTCGTCCACGCGAAACACCACCCACTCCCCGTCGCGCGACAGCTCAACTTCGAAGTAATTGCGACCGGGAGAGGAATCCAATGGCACCGCTGAGCCTGTGCCATCGGCCCGCGTGATCATTGGCAAGGCCAACAGCGGTTCGCCCCCTTCCGGCTCGCGAATCGCCACGTACGCCAACGACTGCCCGTCACTGCTCCACGAAGGCCGCCAGTTCAGCTCGACGTTGGACCGTATCCGGCGCCGAGTCCTATCGTTCCGCCAAATCCACAGCTCTGTGGATTTGTCGCGCAATCCGACGGCAAGCGATTGACCATCCGGCGCAATGGCCGGATACTCGAACGCGGCGCGCCAGCTGGAATCCACCTGCTCCGCGCGCCCGTCGCGCGAGACCCAAACCAACGCCGATGGCGCATCAGCGATGCGATCAATCGAGTACACCACAGCACCCGACGGCGAGAGCGCGAACTTCGACGGGATTACGCCGTCAATGACGGAGAAGGAACCACCGGTGAGCTGCAAGGTCTTGAGGTCGAACGGACTCGCATACAGGCCGCCCTCTCGACTCGTGTAAACGAGGTGTCCCGTTGGTGCATACCACGCGCCCAAGCCCTGCGGCAACAGCAGGTGGGCACTGTCCGCCTTCGCGTCGTACGCCCACACGGAGGAGCCGACGCTACAGGAACCCGCGCAGATGGTAAAGAGGAATCCCCTCGCGTCGGGAAGCACACTGAGCGCAACGACATCGTTTCCCTGGTCGGTGCCCGCGCCAACACCACTTGCTGAGACGTTCGGCGCCGGAAGCGGCGCGCCGTCGCTGGAGACGCGTATGACTTCCCCACCTTCATAGACCACGATGCTGCCATCCGCCAACCAAGCACTCGACGCATACGCCGATATGGATTTCATCTCCAGCAGCGTAACCGCTCCAGCCCCGCCATCTGCCGGCACTTTCCGTAGAAAGCCATCCTGCGTGAGAAATCCAATCCACTTCCCGTCAGGGGAGAAGAAGGGCGACAGCCCACGCTCCGTTCCGGGAATCGGCGTAGCCTCGGCGGCGTCACGCGCCTTTCGCATCAGGATGCGACCGCTGGACGAGGAGTCAGTGTAGATGATGGTCGAGCCATCAGGTGCGATGGCGGCTTCGTTGCCGAGCCGTGAAGCGCCGACGTCCAGTGGAGAGGCGATGGCTTGCTTCCACAGAGTTACCATTTGCCGACTCGTCACGGCGCTCGTCGCGCTGTCACGACTCTGCCAAGCAAGAGCCAGCGCGAGTCCTGCAGCCAGCAACCAAGGCGCGAACCGCAACATCATCGACGTGCGCGTCGGAGGCACGGCAGATGCACGCCGCGCACCGGAGGTTGTGCTCGTGGCCGACGTGACCTCAAGAGCGGTGGAGAATGCCGCCGCTGTCGCATGGCGATCCGCAGGAAGCTTGGCCAAAGCGGTGAGCACCGCAGTCTCCACCGACTCTGGCACCGTATCCCGCAGCGTGTGCAGCGGCGTTGGCTTCTCGTTCAGCACCTTGGCCACAATGGCCTGCACGCTGCCACCAATAAACGGTGCATCGCCAGCGAGCATCTCGTAGAGCACCGCACCAAGCGCATAGATGTCGCTGCGCGCATCAATGCTGCGTTCGCCCATCGCCTGCTCGGGACTCATATACTGCGGTGTGCCGAGACTGAGGCCCGTCTGCGTCATCCGCGCACCGCCTGCCTGTTGCACCGCGAGCGCGATGCCAAAGTCGGCCACGAGCGCTGAGCCATCGTGCAGAAGGATGTTCTCCGGCTTGATGTCGCGATGAATGACGCCCTGGCGATGCGCGTAGTCGAGCGCGCTCGCCACTTCGCGCGCAATGCGCACCGCATCGGCAACCGGCAGCTGTCGCTCGCGCTCGAGACGCGCGCGCAGCGTTTCGCCGGTCACGAGCGGCATCACGTAGTACAGCAGCGTGTCCGCCTCGCCACTGTCGAGCAGCGGGAGGATATGCGGGTGTTGTAAGCGGGCGGTTGTGCGGATCTCGCTTAAGAAACGTTCACCGCCGAGAGCCGCGCCTAGGTCGGGATGCAGCACCTTGATAGCAACATCGCGATCGTGCTTAAGGTCGTGCGCCAAGTAGACGGTGGCCATCCCGCCAGCGCCGAGCTCGCGCTCAATGCGGTAGCGGTCAGAGAGCGCGGCGTTGAGCCGTGCGCGAGTATCAGTCATCGATTGGCCTCATTCACCGCACGCTTCATCGCCTTCACCCAGTTCGGCACCACGCGCACATAGTAGCCTAGGATCTCATCCGGCGTCTGGACGTACACGACTTCGCCATTCCTGCCGAGCGAATGCGACCACCCAGGCGTATCCGCGAAGCGTGGATCGTCAAAGAGCAACTCGGGCTTCCCCACAGGCGTGCTCGATGACGCATCGATGCGCACGCGCTGCTCCGAGTACTTGCCAAGACGCCGCCGCAGATACACCAACTCATTCGCCGATGCCCAGCGTGGTTCGGCACCGAGCGGGTCAACCTGATATCGGCGGTCAAGCGCCGGCCACGGCTGAAGAGTGACGCCAATCGCCCCTTGGGGTTGATACGCAATCCATTTGCGGTCGGGCGACAGCGAGATGAAGAAGCTGCTCAGCGGCAGCGTATCGATGCCAACGGGATTGGACGTGGGATCAACAATCACGTTCCTGCCTTGACTGATGCTCACGCCCAACAAAAGAAAATCATCGGCCAGGAAGGACGAGGGTTCATTCGCGCGATAGTCTCCGCTGATGAGAACGCGCGGTGGCTCCGGAGATTCAAGCCGACGCAGGAGCACCTTCTCCTGCGTTGGGGTCGCGTACTCCCGCTTCAGATAAGCGATGCTGCGTCCATCGGGACTCCATCGCGGCCCGCCGAGGTAATAGCCCTGGTCAACCGTCTCGTGCGTCCCGGTGCGCAGGTCATAGATGCGGAGTTCCTGTTCCTGAATTCCCTCAACGACCGTTCCCAACCGCGTGCCGTCTGGACTCGGCGTGAATCGCAGGTGCGCGCCTTCGTCCACGCGCAGCGGCACGATGCCCTGCTCACGCGACCACTGCACGAGGCGTCCGACCTCTGCGTTAATGCCCGGCACAAACACGAGGGTGCCGTTGTCGGTAATATCGAAGTGCCCGGACGCCGAGTATGCGCTGCGACGCACACCGGAGACAAGCGGCACCGAGCGACCTACGATAAGTGAATCGATATCCTCGAACCGAGCGCCCATTATCGTGCCATCAATGGACATATAGACGAGATACTCACCGTCCACGATGCGGAAATCAGAGCCGAGCACGAGTGGTGGGCCAGCGGTCGCAGCTTCAGCAGACCGACGGAGGAAGAGCCGTTCATCGGGGCGGGCGGGATCGACCGCGTAGGCGACCTTCGTCGATCCCCCTCCGCAGAGAATCCGATTCCGTCCTTCCATTAACTGGGGATGGATACAGAGCCCGATGCGTTCGGTGCGCGCCGGACCCGTCTCGGCGTCCACCCAGCGCATCACTCGCCCGTCGTCCGCGCCGAAGAAGATCTGCCCATTCGCGAGCCATCCGCCGCCGGTGAGATCCTCGGCGCGCACCGCCACTGTTGCGGTGCCGCCGTCCACGCTGATGATCTTTACCTCTCCTTCGCTCTCAAAGGCGATGCGTCGATCGTCGGGTGAGATACGTGGAGCGCCAACAGCGCCTTCCGTCCCGGTGATGGCGCGCGACACGGAGTCGATGAGACTCTGATACCAGAGTTGAGACGACTCCCCAAGTCGTGCCTCGTACACGATGAAAGTGCCATCGTGCGAAACGGCGAAGTTCCGCTTGGTGTTTTGCATTCGCATCGGTGCGGTCGGCAAGAGCCCAACGTCGCGCGACTCTCCACTTCCGCCGGTTCCACCCATCAGCGCAATCGAAGTTGTGACCACTGCGACGGCGCCGAGCGCGAGCGCTGCGGTGCGCCAACTGCCGGACGTCTGCGAAGACGTGGCGACCGTCACTCCAATGGTGGCTGAACGGAACGCTGAGTTTGCGAGCGCCTCTGCAAACGCCTTCGCGCTTGAGAACCGGTCGGCCGGCAACTTTTCCAATGACTTCGCCACAGCATCAGCCACGTGCGCCGGCACCGCCTTGCGATGCACCGTCACCAACTCAGCTGGCGTGGTGATGATCTTCATAATGATCTGCTGCGCGCTCGCGCCCACGTGCGGCGGGTTGCCCGTGAGCATTTCGTAGAGCACGGAACCGAGCGAGTACACGTCGCTCTTGGCCGTGATCTCCTTCTCGGCCGTCGCTTGTTCGGGCGACATATAGTGCGGCGTGCCGAGGCTGAGGCCCGTCTCCGTCATCCGCCCACCAGCCGCCGCTGAAACCGCGAGCGCGATGCCAAAGTCCGCCACCATCGGGCGACCATCGTGCAGCAGGATGTTCTCGGGCTTGATGTCGCGATGGATTACGCCCTGCGTGTGCGCGTAGTGCAGCGCGCTCGCCACGTCACTGGCGATGCGTACGCTCTCGTCCACGCTCAGCTGCGTTTCGCGATCGAGCTTGCCTCGTAGCGTTTCGCCGTCGATGAACGGCATCACATAGTACAGGAAGCCGTCAGCTTCGCCGGAATCAAACAGCGGCAAGATGTGCGGATGTTGGAGCGCGGCTGTCGTCGTGATCTCCACCACGAAACGCTCGGCGCCGAGGACGGCGGCGAGTTCCGGCTTGAGCACCTTGACAGCGACGCGACGCTTGTGCTTGAGGTCCTCGGCGAGATACACGGTGGCCATTCCGCCTTGGCCGAGCTCGCGCTCAATGCGATACCGATCAGAAAGCGCGGCACTGAGCCGCTCACTCACGGACTGCGTCAAATCGCCTCCACCTTTGTTGCGGGCATCAGGGAGTGCCCCCCGCTTTCGCTTTCGCCCTGAGCTCCGCCTGCCAATTGTGAATCACCACAATCTGCTCGGCGCTGCTCGGGTCGTTCCGCAGCATCAGGAGCGAGTTCCCGTCGGGTGACACATCGAACATCGCGTGCGCCGGGTTGAAGTAGAAATCTCCCTGGAAGAGCGCACGGCGCGAAGTGACGGCGAACGTGGGGCTCGTAGTGACAGTCGCTTCCATCATCTGCGTACCGACCGCATAGATGATGCGGCGCCCGTCACGCGTCCAAACAGGTGTCGCGCCTCCCGCCGCCGAGACCGCAATCGGAGCACCGGGGCCTGGGAATGGCCGGACCACGACCTCACTCGTGCCAGAGGCGTCCGTCGTATACGCGACCCATTTTCCGTCAGGCGAGAGTCGCGGTCCGACTTCGTCAAATCTGGTGTTGGCAATCGGCTTGGTCACCGTGTCGCCCGTCAGTCGACGGTAAAAGATATCTGCCTGGCCGAGCGTCCCCGTGCGAAAGACCACTGTCTCTCCGTCCGGCGTGAGCACGGCCTGCCATAAGTCACGTCCAGCGAAGGCCGCGAGTTCGGACGCACTTCCACTTCCGTCGGACGGCTGCCACCAGAAGGTGACGTTCGGATCCCCGCGAATGCTTCGATAGAGAATACGCGTGCCATCCGGCGACCATTCCGAGCGCATGTTCTCTGTACCGTCGAACGTCATCCGTTGCGACGTGCCCGACGCCAAATCGTAAATCCAAACATCCTCGCGCCCAGATGCCGCGATATGTGCCATCACCCGTCGTCCGTCCGGAGAGAACCGCGGTGACTGCATGCGAGAAATCGGAATCGACAAGGGTTGAGCCACGCCTCGCATATTGACGCGCATATCCATCAGCACCATTTGCCGGCGACTCACCCCCGACACGTAGACGAGGGATCCGCTGGACGATACCGCCGCCTTCGCTTGGCTGAGGACTGAGAATCGCACTTCCGGGAGCACCTCGCGTTCCACCCCCGACACGCTAGGTCCTGCTTCGTCGAAAGACACCGCCCACAACGCGCTGTTTCTGAAGAAAATGAAGCGGCCATCCATTACGCCCACTGGTGCCCCGGTAACAGCCAATGTCGTCGCGCGGCGCTTCCGTATGTCGAGCAGCTTGATTGGGCCCAGAGACGTCAGCCCGATTTGGAACGCGATGGTCGTCCCTCCAGAGAGGGTCACCGGCCAGTACCCGCGCAGGGAGTCACCAGGAAGCAGCGGGACCGGAGTCCCTCCCGTGCTTGGCACGAGCGACAACACGCCGTTGATCGACACCACGATGCCATCCGCGGTCCACGCGGCACCCTGAAAGGTGCCCGCGATATCCGCCAGCGTGGTTGGCGTCCCGCCTGCGAGCTCGACCCGCTTGAGCTGGCGACCTTCCAAATAGGCAATTGAGGTGCCATCGAGCGAGAAGGCTGGAAAGAGGGGGTCGACCACGTCGGGAATCTGCGTGTGACGGAGGTCGTCGAGCCGACGCACGAGCAAGCCGCCGCGCCCAGTGGAGTCGTCGGTCGCGTAGACAATGGTCCGCCCATCCGGAGAAATCGCGACGTTGCGACCCGAGACAATGCCGAGCGGCTGGCCCGGCGCCGTCGAGAAGGCCAAGTGCACGCTCTCGCCGCCGTTGTCACGCGGCGCGGCGAGTGTCCAGGTCACCAGCGCGGTGAGCGCCACCAAGGCGATGGCGGCGAGCCCCAACTGAAGACGACGGCGCGATGTGGGCGCACCTGAAGCGGAAACCGCGCCAGATGACGCGCCAGCGCCGAATGCAGGATTGCCCAGCGCGTCGGAAAACTCCTTCGCGCTCGCGAAGCGATCCGCGGGGAGCTTCTCCAGCGACTTCGCCACCGCGGCCGCGACGTTCGCCGGCACCGACTTGCGGTAGAGCGTCACGGGCTCGGCCGCAGCGGTGATGATCTTCATAATGATCTGCTGCGCGCTCGACCCAGTGTGTGGCGGGTTGCCGCTGAGCATCTCGTAGAGCACGGAGCCGATCGAGTAGACGTCGCTACGCGCCGTGATCTCCTTCTCGGCGGTCGCTTGCTCGGGCGACATATAGTGCGGCGTGCCGAGGCTTAAGCCCGTCTCCGTCATTCGCCCGCCCGCTGCAGCTGAAACCGCGAGCGCGATGCCGAAGTCCGCCACCATCGGCCGACCATCGTGCAACAGGATGTTCTCCGGCTTGATGTCGCGATGAATGACACCGTGCGTGTGCGCGTAGTGCAGCGCACTCGCCACGTCACTCGCGATGCGCACCGATTCGTCCACGCCGAGCTGCGTTTCGCGATCGAGCTTGCCTCTTAGCGTCTCGCCGTCGATGAACGGCATCACATAGTACAGGAAGCCGTCCGCCTCGCCGGAATCGAACAGCGGCAGGATGTGCGGATGCTGCAGCGCCGCCGTGGTCGTAATCTCCTGCACGAAGCGCTCGGCGCCGAGTACGGCGGCGAGTTCGGGCTTTAAGACCTTCACCGCGACGCGACGCTTGTGCTTGAGGTCTTCGGCGAGATACACCGTGGCCATCCCGCCCTGCCCCAGCTCGCGCTCAATGCGATACCGGTCGGCGAGCGCCGCGGTCAAGCGCGGTTTCACATCCTGTGCACTCACGGCCGCTCCTTAGCAAACGCACCCAATTCCGCAAACCAGTTCTCCACCACCACCACCTTGACGTCGCTTCGTGCAGCGGCGACGGTCGGACGCACGATGACGAATTGCTTGCCGTCCGGCCTCCGTCCCCAATAGGAGAGTCGCGCCGCAGTGAATAAGACCCGCTCCGGGCCAACGCTCAAGTCTGCCCCTCCCGCATTCACCGCGACCGAGACCATCTCCTCCGCGTCGGCGCTCGCTGCACGCCGCGTGAACAGCAGCTCTCGCCCCGACGGCGACCAGCCGGGATCGACACCACCGGAAGTGGATACCAGTGTGCGGGAGCCGCTCGGGTCGGGAAAGGGACGGACGTACACCTCCCCTCGCTCCGATTCGTTGCTCGAGTACGCGAGCCAGCGACCATCAGGAGAGACGGCGGGGGCGCGGCCGAAGAGCCGCGTCGCCAGCAGCGGGACAGGAATGCTGTCCACCCCAGGGCGTATCCTGAACAACTCAGCACCCTCCGGCGTGGGCAGCTGCACGATTAGGGTACGTCCGTCAGGGGTCCACGCGATGTCGCTGGGCGGCAGGGGCCGCTTCCACTCGAAGAGCAGCTCCGCCGGCATACTCCCGTCCGCGCGGCGCTGGTACACTGCAGTCCTCGGTCCCGTCCTGCATATGTACGCGACGGAGCGGCCGTCCGGCGTCCACGCCGGCTCCACGCAGCTGCCGTCGGCGGCAAGCGTGAGCCGCGCAAGTTGACCGCGCTCGCCCTGACGCACCCAGAGCGTCACGATGCCATTCACGCGGATGCCCACCACCAAACGCGATCCATCCGGCGACAACGCCAGGTCGGCGAAGTCCGCCGTCCACAGGTCCCCGGGTCGCTCTCTCCCGTCGCTCTCCATCCACACCGCCTGATCCCTACCGGCGGCGCGGGTGCCCTTCGCGTACATCAGGGTCCCAGTGGAAGAGATGGCGAGATCGGAGCCCAGATTCTGGACGCTGCCCCCCTCGTCGATGGCGCGGGCCTCGCCGGTGACGGCCATTCGACCTTGGTCGAACGGGGCGACCATCAGAGTGCCGTCGGTGGTTACGAAGAGAATGTGCCCCGAAGCGTACCGCACCTTGATGCCGCTCAAGCCGAGTCGACGGTGCGTTCCCGTCTCGGACTCTGCTACGGCGATCTCGCCCTCCCCGGCGCCACGTTCGACGACGAAGAGCACACCCTTACCGTTGGGCAACGCGTCGGGCCCGACGTGCCGCAACTCTCCGGCCGCCGTGTCGAGGATGGTGAAGGGGGTCGGCGTTCCTCCAGTCTCCGGCAGGCGGAGAAGACCGGCGGAGCCACTGCCTGAGAGGTAGAAGGTCCCGTCGGGCCCCCATGCGGCCCTAGCTCCTCCGCCATCCGTGAGCGTCGTCGGAGGCCCGCCGGACAGCGAGACCACGCGCAACGAACAGTTGGCCGAGGCGTTAAGAATGCAGAAGGCGATGCGCCGCCCATCCGGCGAGAATGCCGGTGTGATGCCGCGCTCCGTGCCAGGCAGTGCTACGACCGTCATCTGGTCGCGGTCGCGCAGGTAGAGCCGTCCTCCACCGCCGAACACGATGCGACGCCCGTCCGGCGAGATTGCGATGGAGGGGAAGAGCGTGGTCGCCCGCAGACTATCGGTCAGTTCCGCGTCCACATAGCGGATCACCTGAGGCGGCACTGGCGAGGCGGCACGGCTCCAGCCCCAGGCCGCGGCAATGAGCGCGAGGGCCGCGAGCGCACCTACAGCTGCGAATAGCCGCGAGGAAACTCCGCGCTGTGCACCAAACGCGCCGACCTCCGCTCCGGTGAGCGTCGTTGTATACGACGGATTCTTCAGTGCCTCGGCGAAGGCCTTCGCACTCTCGAAGCGATCGGCCGGCAGCTTCTCCAGTGAAGTCGCCACCGCCGCCACCACATTCGCAGGCACTGCCTTGCGATGCACCGTCACCAGCTCGGCCGGCGTGGTGATGATCTTCATAATGATTTGCTGCGCGCTCGCGCCGACGTGCGGCGGGTTGCCCGTGAGCATCTCATAGAGCACGGACCCTAGCGAGTACACGTCGCTCTTCGCCGTGATCTCCTTCTCGGCCGTCGCTTGCTCTGGCGACATATAGTGCGGCGTGCCGAGGCTTAAGCCCGTCTCCGTCATGCGTCCGCCCGCTGCGGCTGAGACTGCGAGCGCGATGCCGAAGTCCGCCACCATCGGCCGGCCATCGTGCAGCAGGATGTTCTCCGGCTTGATGTCGCGATGGATCACGCCGTGCGTGTGCGCGTAATGCAGCGCGCTCGCCACGTCACTCGCGATACGCACGGCTTCGTCCACGCCAAGCTGTGTTTCGCGGTCGAGCTTGCCTCGTAGCGTTTCGCCGTCGATGAACGGCATCACGTAGTACAGGAAGCCGTCCGCCTCGCCACTGTCAAACAGCGGCAAGATGTGCGGATGCTGGAGCGCGGCTGTCGTCGTGATCTCCTGCACGAAGCGCTCGGCGCCGAGCACGGCGGCGAGCTCGGGCTTCAGGACCTTCACCGCGACGCGACGTTTGTGCTTGAGATCCTCAGCGAGATACACCGTCGCCATACCGCCCTGGCCAAGCTCGCGCTCGATGCGGTAGCGGTCGGCGAGAGCTGCCGACAACCGCTCTGCGATTCCGCTCATTGAGGCACCCTCGCCTTTAACTCTTCGTGGAAGTTCTCAATAACGATCAGCCGCTTAGGCTCCGCGGCCTCGCGCTCGCGCACCAGCAGGAAGCGGCGACCATCCGGCATAACATCCCAATCCGTGACGCCGCGCGTGGAGAAGAGCACACGCTCAGTTCCCACGGCGAACGAGGGACCAGGTAGTACCGGCACCGACACGAGCGAGTCGTAGAGCGTTCGATAAAAGATCTCGCGACCGTCCTTCGACCACACGGGGTCGAACCCGTTGCCCGACGATACTTGACGAAGCGCGCCCGCCGTGCCCGCAAACTGGCGCACGAAAATCTGACTCACACCGGAGCGCGCCGACTGGAAGAGCAGCCACTTCCCATCCGGTGACACTGACGGCGCTCGATTCACGCCGGGCGTGCGCACTAATGCGACGGGCGCAGTGTCGCTTCCCGGACGGAACGACATAATCTCGACGTCCGTGCCATTGCGAATGGCGTAGGTCAAACCTTTCCCGTCGGGAGTCCACTGCACGTTCTGGGCGGTTCGCGTGACGCTGGCGAGAGCCGTGGCCGGTGCGCTGCCGTCGGCCATCACCCTGTGCAGCACCCCCCCCGCAGTGCCGCCAATCAGCGTGCGCCCATCCCGGTTCCATGCGAGTTCCGAAAAGCTCTGCTCCAAGGTGAGTCGCTCGCGGTTTCCATTCGCGAGGTCTTGGACCCAGATGCGCCCACCGTCGTTGACGCGTGAGATGTAGGCAAGTCGCCTGCCGTCAGGCGAGATCGCGACATCGAGGAGGTTGCCCACCAGCTCCGGACGCATCGCGCCCACGCTGCCGTCCCGCGTCGCCCACAGCGCCTCCCGTTGAGCGGAGCCGCGTCCGCCAATCGCATACCAGAGCGTGCCCGTGCGAGAGATCGAGAGATCGACCGCACCGGTGCCGCCGGTGCGCACGGCAACCCCCTTCGCGACGACGACGCCCGTCCCTGTGACCTCGAGGCGACCTTGGTCAAACGGAGCGGCGATCAGGTCACCTTCACGCGTCACGTACAACAGGTGCCCACTCGTCGCATAGCGCGCGAAGACACCCCGGAAGAGTTCGCGATGCGTGCCCGTACGCAGGTCGAGCACCGCAATTCCATCGGTGTCGGACGCGCCCTGGCCGGGACCACCGCGATTGATCACCATCAGCACGCCCTTCCCGTTTGGCAGCGGGTCGGGCCACACGTGTTGCAACTCTTTCGCGGCGGTGTCGAGCGTCGAGACTGCCTCCGGTGCGCCTCCTGTTTCACGCACGCGCAGTAACGGTCCCACCCCGCGGCTGTCGTAGTACACGTAGCCGTCGGAGCCCCAAGCGACACCGGGTACACCGACCAGCGAGTCGGTGAGCAGCGTTGAGAGTCCGGCGGCACGGTCGAAGACGTAGATGCCGGAGCCGTTCATATACGCGATCTTGCTGCCGTCTGGCGAGTACGAGGGATTGCCTGCTCCTTCCGTACCAACCAACTCCACCGGCTCCAGTTGGTCTCGGCGGCGCACAAAAAGACTCGTGCGTCCCTCCGAGTGGCGCACCGTGACTAACTCGGAGCCGTCGGGCGAAATCTGCATATTCGCAAGCTCACCGGAGGCCAACCAACCGAGAGCAATCTCATAGCGCGCCACGAGCGGAAGTTCCACTTGGCGCGTCGCCCCCCAAACCACGACCGCGAGCAGCAAGGCCGAGAGCGCGAGCGCCGGAACGGCCGCCTTGGCGCGCCAGTCCGGTGTCGTCGCGCTAGCAGCGAAGCTGTGACCGCCCGCACGGGTGTACGTGGTTGACTGCAATGCGTCAGCGAATGCCCTCGCCGTCGCGAATCGATCAGCAGGCAACTTCTCGAGCGCAGTCGCCACCGCCGCCGCCACGTGTGCGGGCACAGACTTCCGATACTTTGTCACCGCTTCGGCCGGCTCGGTGATGATCTTCATAATGATTTGCTGCGCACTGCCACCGAGGTGCGGCGGCTGGCCGGCGAGCATCTCGTAGAGCACGCTCGCCAGCGAATACACGTCGCTGCGTCCGCTGATCTCCTTCTCGGCTGTCGCTTGCTCGGGGCTCATGTAGTGCGGTGTGCCCAAGCTGAGTCCCGTTTCCGTCATGCGGCCGCCCGCTGCAGCTGACACGGCCAGCGCGATGCCGAAGTCCGCGATCATCGGCCGGCCACCCTGCATCAGGATGTTCTCCGGCTTGATGTCGCGATGGATCACGCCGCGCGAGTGCGCGTACTCGAGCGCGTCCAACACTTCGCGCGCGATGCGCACGGAATCATCGATGCCGAGCTGCGTCTCGCGGTTCAGCTTGTCGCGCAGCGTCTCGCCTTCGATGAACGGCATCACATAGAAGAGGAAGCCGTCCGCCGCGCCGCTGTCGAACAGCGGCAAGATGTGCGGATGGCTCATGCTCGCCGTGGTCTTGATCTCCACAACGAACCGCTCGGCGCCGAGCACGGCCGCCAGCTCTGGCTTCAACACCTTCACGGCAACCAAGCGATCGTGCTTGAGGTCGTGTGCGAGATACACCGTGGCCATCCCGCCCTGCCCCAGCTCGCGCTCAATGCGATACCGGTCCGCAAGGGCAGCCGTGAGTCGATTCACCACATCGGTCACCGCTGCTCCCCGCGTTCCATCTGCTGCACCAGCGCTGGAAGATTCTGAATCACCATTATGCGCGTCGAAGGATTCTGCCGTACCATCGCGAAGCTGCGACCGTCCGGCGAGACATCGTAGTTCGAGTGCGGCGCGGTGGTGGACATCTGCGTGACGTCGAACAACTGCTTGCGCGCCGTCACCGCGAGCGCCGGGGCGAGGCTGAGTGTCGCCGCCGTGAGCATCACGCCTTTCGTCACCGGCTCGCGATAAAACAGTTCGCGCCCATCCGGGCCCCACATCGGCTCGCTCCCGCCGGCGAGCGAGACACGAATCTCCTCGCCGTCGCGGTCAAGCGGCCGCACGAAGACGTCTGAGGTTCCTGACTTGTCCGACACGTAGGCGAGCCAGCGGCCATCGGGTGATACCGAGGGGAAGTGTTCCTCGAATCGTGTCGCGACCAACAGTTCCACCGGGCCTCGCCCGCCATTGCGCACGATGGCGATGTCGGAGCGTGAGTCACCCGCGAGACTGGTGCCGACGGTTACGAGTGCGCTGCGGTCTGGGAGCCATATGCCCGTGTAGGAGACCGCGCCATTTGAGAAGAGTGAGTCCACCTGCCCCGACTGGCCCACGGCAGTCCGGTATATCGTCAGCGCCCCCCCAGCGCGGTTGGCCGAGGCGTAGGTCAGATGCTGTCCATCCGGCTCCCACGTTGCATCGTGTCCGTCGCGATCAAAGGTCACCCGCGACATGGCGCCGCTCGCGAAGTCGAGCTGCCAGACGTCGCGACCGTCGGCGGTCGTGAAATCGATGAGCAGGCGACGACCATCTGGTGCGAATCGCGGAATGTGGAAGTTCCGCCCCTCACTGAAAGCCACGCGCGCAATGCCAGCGCGGTCAACGAGCACCAGCGATCGCGGACTGTCTGGCACGTAGACGACGGTGCCATTGTCGGCCACCGCGAACTGCGCTTGTCCACCACCCGTGAGTGAGACATCGGAGGCAATCACAAACGGCGATCCACTCGTGCGCCGTGTGCGCGGGTCGAATCGCACGGCCTCAAGCGAGCCGCTATTGAGCACGTAGACGAGCAGGCCCTGCGTGTATCGAATCTCCACCACGTCCACACTGAGCAGTGGCGTAGTCTCGCCGCTCTTGAGGTCCACGACGGACGCCGGTCCGAAGGCGGTGCCAAGAGGATTGCGCACCGCGAGGCCGTAGCGGTCGCCTGGGAGAATGTCCTGCAGGCTGTAGCCGACGAGCGTAGTGTCGAATAGGTAGCTGACTTCGTCGGTCGGTGCGATTCGTACGATTCCTCGCGCGCGATCGCTCTGCGGGGTTGTCCAGAGTGATCCATCGTCCCCCCACGTGAGGTAGTTCGACCAGGCGAGTTCGCGCGGAAGCGGCTTCCCGCTCCCCCCGTCAATCGGGAAGCGGAACATCTGGGAGAGCCCCATGTGCGTCGCCACGAGCTCTCGTGCGTCGCGCGAGATCACCGGGCCGGCGAAGTCCGTCGGAATTGCCGTGAGCAGCGTCGCCTCCGCGCTCTCGAGACGCCGGCGCACGAGACGAGAGCCGGCTTCGGCGGCATCGACGTAGATCAGCGTGCGCCCGTCCGGCGAGATGTCGATGATCCTCTGCAGAGTTGCGTTGCCCCCTCCCAGCCCAGGCGCTGGAATCGCAAGGCGCGAAGGCGGGTACTCCACCGATTCGCTCGGGCGCATCCAACCCCACGCCGCCGCAACCGCAGCAACAACAAAAGCGGCCGGCCAAAGCACGCGCGAGCCTCTCGATGTCTTAGCAGATGCACGCGCGCGCGTCCTCGACGTATGGTGCGCACCCGACGCGCCATCGGCACTCAATGCCGCCGCGAACTCCGCCGCGCTCGCGAACCGATCCGCCGGCAACTTCTCCAGCGCCGTGAGAATCGCATCGGCCACCGCATCCGGCACCGACTTCCGCAGCGCCGTCACCGGCTCGGGTGCGGAGTTCATCACCCGCGCAATCACCGCCTGCGCATTGGGCCCCGTGAACGGCGGCTCGCCCGCGAGCATCTCGTGCAATACGCAACCAAGCGCGTACACATCCGAGCGCGCATCGAGGTTCCTCTCGCCGAGTGCCTGCTCGGGGCTCATGTAGTGCGGCGTGCCGAGGCTCATTCCCGTCTCGGTCATCCGCGAGCTGCCATCGCCGCGGCTCGCGGCCAGCGCGATGCCGAAGTCGGCCACAAGAGCGCGGCCATCGTGCAGCAGGATGTTCTCCGGCTTGATGTCGCGATGGATCACGCCCTGCCGATGCGCATAGTCGAGCGCGCTCGCAATCTCTGACGCGATGCGCAGCGCATCGGCGACGGGCAACTGCTTCTCGCGCGCGAGTCGGTCGCGCAGCGATTCGCCTGCCACAAAGGGCATCACGTAAAAAACAGTGCCGTCCACCTGGCCCGAGTCGTAGAGCGCGAGGATGTGCGGATGTTGCAGGTTCGCCGTCGTCTTGATCTCCACCAAGAAACGCTCGGCGCCGATCACTGCCGAGAGTTCTGGGCGCAGGACCTTCAACGCGACTTGACGGTCGTGCTTGAGGTCGCGCGCGAGATAGACCGTGGCCATCCCGCCTTGGCCGAGTTCACGCTCAATGCGATACCGGTCAGCCAGCGCCGCCGCGAGGCGCGATTGAACGTCGGTCATCGATTCGCCATTACTGCAAACTCCGTGGATGCAATGAGCCGCGCGTCGGCGGTGACCAGCGTGAGACCCAGCACCTGCGCCGTCGCCGCGAGGAACCGATCCGCCGGATCCTCGTGCACGAGCGTAAGCAGCCGACTGGCGACCGCGATGTCGTGCGTCAGCGGCGCTTCGCGTCGCGGGAGTGCGCTCACCATACGCGCCACCCACTCCGCGGGCGTCGTGTCAACGCGCACACGCCCGCGCTCGGCGAGCAATATCGCTTCCCACACACTGATTGGTGAGAGCCAAATCTCGTTCTCGGCGGACGCAAGTTCGGCTCGGACCGCCGGTGAGAGGCGGGCGGGATCTAGCAGTGCCCAAAGCCAGATGTGGGTATCGAGTAAGAGCTTCTTCACGTGCCGAGCGCGTCCCAGTCGGTGGAGGCACTGGCGGGCGCAATCAGATCGTCCGCCATCGTGGCGGTGCCGCTCATCGACCCGAGCCACTGCTCACCGGTGCTCGCCGGCGAAGGCGGGTTGATCTCAGCAATCGGCTCGCCGCGCTTGGTGACAACGATGGACGCGCCGGTGCGGCGTACGCGTTCGAGGACGGCCAGGCAGGTGGCCTTGAACTCGGAGATGGCGATGGTCTCAGTGGGCTTGGTGGGCATTATATAAGTATATAACTCATGACTATAGTCAATGACTATAGTCTTAAAATGGCGAGTAAGATTCGCACATCATCGCAGCCTTGACTATGATGCGCATATGCGCCATATATATGTCATGAAACGCACCACGGTGTTCTTCGATGACCAAATGATGCTCCAGTTGCATCGAGTCGCGCAGCGCACGGGCGTGAGTACGGCGTCTCTGGTTCGCGAGGCCGTGGCGATGTATCTCGCCGCTCCGGGCGCGCCGTCGCCGTTGCCCTCCATCGCCGGGCAGTTTGCGAGTGGCGTGAGCAATACATCAGAGCAGGTGGACACCCTGCTCTGGAAAGATCCGCACGGCTGATGGTCATCGCCGACACCGGTCCCCTGTATGCGTTGATCGATCGTAGTGACGCGTGGCACGAGCGAGTCACCGCGTGGTGGACCGCGCAGGCGCGTCAGGTGCGCGTGCCGGTCACCGTGCTACCAGAAGTGTGCTACTTGCTGCAAACGCGCATCAGTGCGCAGGCGGAGCAGGCCTTCGTGCAATCGGTGGCGGACGGCGAGTTGATCATCGAGCCGGTGGAGTCGGACGACGTGATTCGTGCTTCGGAGCTGATGCGTACGTATCTCAACTTCCCCTTGGGCTTCGTTGATGCGACGGTGATTGCCGTTGCCGAACGACTCGATGCGCGCGAGATCCTCACCACCGACCGGCGTCATTTCGGCGCGGTGCGCACGGCACAGAACCGCTTGGTGTCGTTGGTGCCGTAGGCGCGATGTTCGTGACGGCGCATCCCCTACTTCCCCGCCGCCTGAGCGCGCCCAATCTCCGCCGCGAAGTTGCGCACCACCACCAGCCTCGGGAATCGCGTCTGCCGCACGAACACGATCGTGCCATCGGGCCCCACGTCGAAGGGTGCATGCGTGACATCGTTGGACACGAACTCGGGGCCGAGTAGTGTTAGCGTGCTGCCCACCTTAACCCCCGCCGAGAGATCGAGGGTCGTGGCCACCAGGCCGCTCGGCGTGACGTAGTAGAGGCTGCGACCGTCGCGCGCCCACACCGGCGGGCCACCACCGGCGCGGTCGATACGCACCTGGGGGCCGGGGCCCGGGAAGGGCGCGACGTACACGTGTCTTTCGGCGTCCGCGCTCATCGCGATCCATTTTCCATCGGGCGAGAGACGGGCACCGGTCATCGTGCCACCATCCGTCGTCACGTGCGGCAACGAGCGCAGCGTGCTGTCACCGCGTGTCCACCAGAACACACCCTGGGCGCGATCGGCCGCGTCGTTCTGGACACGGCCAAGAATCGTCTGGCCATCGGGTGCCATCACCACTTCGTACACGACGCTTCTCGCCCGCAAGAGTAGCGTATCGGTACCACTGCCATCGGCCGAGCGCAGCATCGCGCTCCGCAACGAGTCGGTGAGCGAGCGGAAGAGTATGCTCCGACCATCGGGTGTCCACTCGGCGCGATCACGTCCAGCCTGTCGGTCCTGTCCGGCAAGTGGCGTGAAGAATCCGTTGGAACGGTCGAGCAGGCTGAGCGTGCCACGTCGCGTGGCACTATCGCTCACCGTCACCACGAGGCGACGAGCGTCGGGTGAGAAGCGCGGGTGCTCAAAGGCCAGCGTGTCCGGCAGTGCCGGTGCGAGTCGGCCCTGCGGATCGCGATACGTCAGCAGCCCAGCGGATTTCTCATTGATGTACACCAAGTCACCCGACGCTGACATCACCGCGTAGCCCAGTCCCGTGCCACTGGGGGTCATCTTCACGCCGCCGCCCATCAGTTCGCCGCGGCCCGTGACGGTGTTCGTACGCACGTTGAATGGCGCGGCAAAGATCTCACCGGTGCGACTCAGATACACCAGATGGCCGCGGGCAACTCCCACCACCATATAGGCATCGGTTCCCACGTCGCTGACTGTTCCGTCCGCGAGAGAAAGCGCGAGCACACGCACAGAGTCGCCCGTACGGGAGTTAGCCGTGAAAAGCACCACGTTCGACTGTGCCAGCGCAATGGGCCAACGCGCCACGGCGCCCGCCGGCGCCGCGGCAATCGCGCGGGGTACCCCGCCCGTTTCCTTCACCGCGAACAGCGAGTCGGACTGCACGGCGTACACGATGTCGCCACCAGTCGTCCACGTGATGCCCTGGGGCTGCAGCGGCAGCGTGGCAACGCGAATCGGATCGCCGCCGGACACGGCCACCTTGAAGAGCTGGCGTTCCCCCACAAAGGCGATCCAGCGACCGTCGGGCGAGAACGTCGGATCGGCTCCGTTGCTGCCCCCGGCAAGAGGCGTCATGTCCAGCTGGTCGAGCTGGCGCAGGAACAGTCGGTTTCTGAGGTTGGCGGTGAACTGCCACATCACCAAGGTGCGGCCATCGGGGGAGAGCGCAAATAGGCGGTTCTGCAACGTCACGTTGCTCGTGCCTTCGATGGTGAATCGCGTCACCACTTCGGAGGGCGCTGCACCGTTTCCACTCGGCCTCGCCAGCATCCACGTCGCAGCGGCGGTGATGGCGATGAGCATGGCCGCGCTCAGCAGTATCGCGGCCGTCGTACGCCGCGCGCGGCCCGGTGCCGGCGCTGTCGTGGCACCGCTGACCGGCGACCCATTCGCCGTCGCCAGCGCCGCGGCAAACTCGGCCGCACTCGCAAACCGATCGGCCGGCAACTTGGCCAGCGCGGTGAGCACCGCCGCTTCGACGTGCGGCGGAATGGTCTTCCGCAGCATCGACAGTCGTTCGGGCTCGCTGTTGAGCACCTTGGCCACGATGGCCTGCACGCTGCTGCCGGTGAATGGCGCATCCCCGGCGAGCATCTCGTAGGTCACGGCACCGAGCGCATAGATGTCGCTGCGCGCATCAATGGCGCGCTCGCCCATCGCCTGCTCTGGGCTCATGTACTGCGGCGTGCCAAGCGAGAGTCCCGTTTGCGTCATGCGCGCGCCGCCCGCACTCTGCACCGCGAGGGCGATGCCAAAGTCGGCGACGAGTGCGCTACCATCATGCAGGAGGATGTTCTCCGGCTTGATGTCGCGGTGAATCACGTGCTGCCGATGCGCGTAGTCGAGCGCGCTCGCCACTTCGCGCGCGATGCGCACGGCTTCGGCGATCGGCAGTTGCTTCTCGCGCTCGAGCCGCGCGCGCAGCGTCTCGCCGGTCACGAGCGGCATCACGTAGTAGAGCAGCGCATCCGCCTCACCGCTGTCGAGCAGCGGGAGGATATGCGGATGCTGCAAGCGCGCCGTCGTGCGGATCTCGGCTAAGAAGCGCTCACCGCCGAGCGCGGCGCCGAGATCCGGGTGCAACACCTTGATGGCTACATCGCGATCGTGCTTAAGGTCGTGCGCCAAGTAGACGGTGGCCATCCCGCCGGCGCCGAGCTCACGCTCGATGCGGTAGCGGTCGGCAAGGGCCGCCGCGAGACGTTCCTGCGTTGCATTCATACGATGGATTTCGTGTGGTCGTTCACAAGCCAATCGCCTTCAGCAGTTCCGGATACCGCGGGTGCGCGCGCAGTGCATCACTGAAGAAGGCGTCGCGTGTCCAATACGGCCCCTGGTTGTCACATCGCTCCACCGACTCGATGGCATACGCAATCGCCTCGTCGGTGCGACCGAGTGCGTCTGCCGCGAACGAGAGGATGAACCGCGACACTTCTTCGGTCTGGGCGCGCGCCTGCAGTTCGACGTAGACCGCCTCGGCTAGCGCCCGCTCGCCGCGCTGCACATACGCGCTCGGCGCGCCAGCCAACACATACGCGCTGCGGCCGACGACCGCGGATGCCCGCTTCACCGCCGCCAGGGCACCGTCAACGTCGCCGGCCCACGCCCGGATAAAGACGCGAAGATAGAGCGGCAGAAAGGCAGTGGGCGCCAGTGCAACGGCGCGCTCAATCTCCGCAATCGCATCGGCAGGTCGACCGGTCGCGATGAGCCCGTTGGCGTGGAGGCACGCACAGAAGACGCTGCGCGGATCATCGTGCACGGCGCGCGCCAGCTCCGCGATGCCACGGGTGTCGTCGTGACGTATCAGGATCAGGCCGTTCATCGCATAGAGGACGCGGACCTCCGAGAGCCGCGGCTGGAGCGCCAGCGCCCGCTCCCACCAGACGAACGCGGCGTCCGTATCGTGGTCGAGAGAGAAACTGACATTCCCCAACGCGCCCATCGTGCTGGCACTGTCAGGCGCGAGCTCCAGCGCTCGCGTGAGTGCCGCCTTCGCGAGCGGGCGCCCCTCGGCCACGGGCATCACTCCGTAGGTCACGAAGCTGCGCAGTGTCTCGCCCAGCGCGGCGAAGGCGTCCGCGTTCTGCGGGTCCAGTTCGATGGCGCGCTCAAGACAGGTCCGCGCCTCCAGCATGCTCGCGCCGCGCAACGCCAGCAGCGCACGCCCCTTGGCCACCAGTTCAAACGCTTCAATCTCAGCGGTGGTCGCCTTGCCGACCGGTTGCGCCGGCGCCACAAACGTGACGCGCAATTTCTCGGCGATCGCCGCGGCGATCTCGTCCTGCACCGCGAACACATCCACCAGTTCACGATCGAAGCGTTCCGACCAGAGATGATAGCCATCGCGCACGGAGATCAACTGCACGGCGAGACGCATGCGATTGCCTGAGCGACGCAGGCTTCCCTGCAGCACCGTGGCCACGTTTAACGCGCGCCCAATCTCCGCCAGCGCGTCCTGTTTGCCGCGAAACGAAAAGGCCGAGGCGCGAGCGGCCACGTGCAATCCGTCAATCTGCACCAGCGCATCGAGAATGTCGTCGGCGATTCCGTCGGCGAAGTACTGATTGTCCGGATCCGCGCTCAGGTTCTCGAACGGCAGAATCGCGAGCGATTGCGCCGGTGTGGCGAGCGTTGCCGTACTGTCCTCGCGCTCGTTCAGCGCCGTGATGAAGAGTGCTGCGCTCTCGTGTCGGTCCACCGCCACCCGCGCGAGCGCCCGCTGCACCGTGCGTGAGACCGGTCCTGGAACCCCTTCGCGCAGCGCCGCCACCTCGACTGGCGTTTGCACAAACCGCTTCGCAATCACCGCTTGTACCGTGGGCCCAGTGAACGGTTGTTCGCCGACGATCATCTCGTACAACACGCAGCCCAAGCTGTAGAGATCACTGCGGCCATCCACTTCCTCACCGACTGCCTGCTCGGGACTCATGTAGGCCGGCGTGCCCACGCTCATTCCCACCTGCGTGAGCGTGTTGCCGGGCGCGTCGCTTAGTGCCTTGCCGATGCCGAAGTCGGCCACGAGGACGTGCCCGTTCTGCAGCAGGATGTTCTCGGGCTTGATGTCGCGATGAATAATGCCGAGTCGGTGCGCGTGGTCGAGCGCGCCGGCCACTTCGCTGGCAATGCGCACGGCCTCCGCCAAAGGCAGTTGCGGCTCGGCGATCAGTCGCTCGCGCAGCGAGGAGCCCTGCACCACGGGCATCACGTAAAACAACGCGCCGTCGGCGTCGCCCGAGTCGTACAGGGGCAGGATGTGCGGGTGAGTCAGCTTGGCGGCGAGTTGAATCTCGCGCAGGAAGCGGTCGCGGCCTACGGAGGCCGCGACATCATCGCGAAGCACCTTGATGGCGACGTCGCGCTCGTGCTTTACGTCGCGCGCGAGGTAGACGGTGGCCATGCCGCCTTGGCCCAGCTCGCGCACGATGCGGTAGCGGTTGCCAAGAGCGCCTGTGAAACGCTGCATGACGTGTGTCACCGGGGCGCCACTCCAATCGGCCAGGGCGAAGTGTACGGGCACTCCTTCATCTGGTGCTTTGCAAGAAACGCCTTCCACGCCGGCTCGGCGCGAATGGCGTCGTACGGCAGATAGCAGACGGAGAACGCCATGTTCGCGAGCCCGCCGTCGTTCTCGAGGTTGTCAATGAACAAGGCGGCAGCCGCCGCGCGATCACCAAACACGAGCGCCGCGGCCGCACGATCAATCGATCGCACTCCATCACCTCCCGCGCTAATCTCCCGTTGCAGCGCGCGCGCGACGTCCCATTGACCAGCAGCCGCCGCGGCCATGATGGCGTTGCCGAATCGGCTTCGGGACCGATCAGACGCGGGGATGCGCCGCGTCGAGCGAAACGCGCTATCCGCCAATCCCGACCAGATCAGCGATGACACGCGGTAGTTCGTGAATGATGCGCTGAGAGACGCCGCTTGAGCGTCCGTTTCGCGGGCCCGCGCGAGCTGCCGCCGCTCGGTGAGCATGCGGGCGCGCGTGTTGAGCGTGGTGGCCGAGAGCGGATCAAGTGTGACGGCACGCTCCATCTGCTCCTCTGCGTGAATCGTATCGCCCACGGCGTGATAGTAGATGGCCGACCAGTGTGCGGCGATGGCGCTGCCCGGCTCGAGCCGGCGCGCGGCCTCCAGCGAGGCCGCAGCCAGCGCAAAGTCGAATCGGCGAATGGCGCGAAAGCCGAGAGCGGCGTGAGCATCCGCACTGGTGGAATCAATGGCGAGCGCCCGCCGCGCCGCGACGTCCACCTTCGCGTCAGAGAGAGCGAAATCGACGTCGGTATTGAAGTTAGGACGAATCACGTAAGCCAGCGCGAGCGCTGACCAGCCGCGTGCGAACGTAGCGTCACGCTCTACGGCCGCCTCGAGATACTTCACCGCGCTATCGAGCGGGCCTGCGCCGCGCTGCGCCCAGTAGTATCGCCCCTTCAGATACAGATCGTACGCCAACGCATCAGTGGTCCCGCGCGCGGTGACATTCGACGGATCCGTTGAAGTCGTGCGCGCGCCCGCGGCCTGAGCGAGGCGCGGAGTGAGTGCGGCCACGATGGCGCTCGTGAACGCATCCTGCACCGCGAACACATCCGCGCCCGTGCGCTCGAAGGCATCACTCCACAGCACCTGCCCATCGCGCGTGCTCGTGAGCTGCGCGGTCAAACGAATGCGATCGCCAGCGCGACGCACGGTGCCTTCAACGATGGCGCCTACGCCGAGAGCCTCGCCTACTTCAGAGGCGGGAATGGTCTTGCCCTTGAACGAGAAACTCGACGAGCGCCCGGCCAGGCGCAGGCCCGGGAGCTTTGACAAAGCGTGCGAGAGTTCGTCGGTGAGGCCGTCGCTGAAGTACTCATCCTGCGCGTCGCCGCTGGTGTTTACGAAGGGCAGCACGGCCAGCGACGAGAGTGTTTCCGACTGGGCGGTTGCAGTCGCACTGGCACTCGCATCTCCGTTTGCATCGCGCCCCTTCACGAACCAGAACGCTACGGCAGCAGCAATCAGAATCAGCGCCCCGATGCCTATGCTACGCTGACTCGATGCGCTGGCGGAAGCACCGGAACGCTCAGCGGGCCGCCCAGCGCTCGGCGTCGTAACGGCGGCAAGGCGCTCGAGCAAAATGTTGGCCGCGGCCGGCCGCTCACTCGGCTTCTTCGCCAAACACTGCATCACCAACGTGGCCACCTCACGCGGCAGCTCAGGCGCGCGCAGCTCAAGCGACACTGGCATCTCCGCCAGATGCGCCGCAATCAACTGCGAAGCACCACTCTTCCCCGCAAAGGGATGCGCGCCGCTCAGCAGTTCGTACGCCACCACCCCCCAAGCGTAAATGTCGGCGCGATGGTCCACGGCCTCGCCCACCGCCTGCTCAGGCGCCATATACGCTGGCGTCCCGATGCTACTCCCGGCCTGCGTGAGCGTCCCGTCGTTGGCCGCTGACGAGCCATCGTGCGTGCGCGCCGCGCTGATGGCCTTCGCGATACCAAAGTCGGTCACCACGGCGGTGCCCGCCGAAAGCAGAATGTTGTCTGGCTTGATGTCGCGGTGCACCACGCCTTCGCCGTGCGCGTAGCCGAGTGCCCGCGCCACATCACGCAGCACATTGAGACGATCGTGTAGCGATAACACAGTGCCGCGCGCGAGCAGCGCACGCAGCGACTCGCCCTTCACAAAGGGCATGGTGTAGTAGGGGAGGCCAGCCGAGGCACCCGAGGCGAGCACGGGCACGATGTTCGCTTGCTGCAAGCGTGCCGCCGTCGCGATTTCGCGAGCGAAGCGCTCAAGGCTCACTTCGGCCGAAAGCTCGGGGGCAAGCACCTTCACCACAACCTCGCGCCCGAGCGCATTGTCGCGAGCCACGAACACGCGTGACATGCCGCCGCCGCCGAGCTCTCGTTCGAGGGTGTAGCCGTCGCCGAGCGTGGACTGCAGTTGGATGCGGAGGTCGGTCACTCGGGCGGGGTCGAACACGGGGAGCGGCGGGCTTGCTGAGCGGGAAATGTGGCCGCTGGGTCCCGCCTCCGCGAGGTGGTACCGAATGATTTCTGTGCACTAGGTCACAGTCCTCGAGGACGTACCCTCTAGTCAGCTTCTGCGCCAAGTCGTAAAGTCATTGGATGACTCGTCCTCCGGTCCTCCGGGCCTCTGCCCGCCGATTCGCTGCCGCTGGCGCCGCCCTGTTCTTGTCGCTGCTCAGTTGCGGCCGGGAGATCACGGGTCCAAACGGCGGCCTGCGATTCGCTGAGGGACTGTCTTTTGTCTCGACGTTCCCTGGGGAGCTTGCCAGCGTAGAGGAGGGTGCGGGCTCGGTGGTGCCCTACACCAGCGTGCGCGTGATCCTCACGCGCTCAAACGGCGCGGTGGCGCTGGCCCGGGTGTTTCCTGCTTCGTCTGAGGTCGCCGAGCTCCAAGTTTCGCTGAATGTGCAGCTCTCGGCAAACGCACCAGCCGAGGGAGAAGAGCTGGAGCTCTCGTTGCAGTACATCAACGCCGCTGGCGATACCGTCTTCCGCGGCGGCCCAGAGTCCGTGCTCGCTCGGCAGCTGGGACGCGGCGAGCCACCGCCGCAGCCTACGCCAATCACGCTCACGTACACCGGCCCTGGTGCGTCGGCCACGGGCGTGCAGATCCTGCCCGACACCATCCGGCTCGAGGCAGGTGCGCCTTTTACGTTCACGGCCACGGCGAAAGATGGCCAGGGCGCTACAGTCGCAAATGCTCCTGTGCTCTTTTTCGCGCTTGATTCCTCGCGCGCTGCGCTCGGCGGCATCGGCGCAGGAACGGGGCTTACCCTGCCATCCCGCGGCATCGCGCGCGTGCGGGTGGCGCTCGCGGCAGGGTCCGCGGCAGACACCGGTGTCATCGTCATCGCGCCGAAGCCGGCGACGCTCTCCCGCGTTGGGACAGGCACCATCACTGGAACTGCCGGCAGCACGCTCGGCGACTCCGTGGTCGTGCGGCTCCTCGCCACCGATGGTCTCCCGATCTCCGGCGCGACTATCAACGTGGCCATCACCGGCGGCGGTACGACGAACGATTCTTCGCTCGTGACCAACGCTGATGGCCGCGTCGCGGTGCGCTGGACCTTGAGCGCGCTAGTTGGAGCGACGGCGCAGGCGCTGCGCTTCACGAGCGCGGGTGTGACGGACCTCAACCTCGCGGCCAACGTCACGGCCTCGCTGCTCCCTGCCTCGCGGCTTGTGATTACGCAGCAGCCCACGACCGCCGTATCGGGGGAAGTGTTCGCCACACCCGTGGTTGTACAGGCGCGCGATAGCACGGGCGCGGTCGCAACGAACTTCTCATCGAATGTCCTGCTGAACGTGATTGAGTTGCCGCTCAATGGCAGCATCCTGGGACCGAACGGGATCTCGGCCGTCAACGGCATCGCGACCTTCCCTTCGCTGACGCCATCCAAGGTCGGCAGCTACCGCTTTACGGCGTCGGCTTTCGGGCTCACGCCAGACACCTCCGATGCCATCGTCGTGTCCGCCGGCGCGCCGGCAGCCATCGCCGCGCAGAGCGGCAGTGGTCAGTCGGCGAACGTCGGCACCGCGCTCGCATTGCCGATCGTCGTGCGCGTCGCGGACGCTGCAGACAATCCCGTGCCCAACCGAGTGGTGACCTTCGCGGTGGCCAGTGGCGGCGGAACCTTGGCAGGCACAGTCGATACCACGGATGCCGCAGGCCTCGCCTCGCTTGGCTCCTGGACTCTGGGCACGACGGCAGGCGCGCAGTCCATCACCGCGACGGTCGCTGGCGTGGCGCCGGTGACAATTACAGCCACGGGCATCGCGCTCGCGCCGGTGATCAACCTGAGCATCATTGCGTCCAACGTCATCGGATTCCAGCGCACGGGCCAACTGGCGGTGGAGCTCGGCCAGCCCGCACCAGTGAATGGACTTGTGGTGACCGTCATCTCCGACAGCGCGCAGTATCTCACCGTGGGACCGCCGAGCTCAGTCACGATTGCAGCCGGTGATACGCTCGCGACCATTGATGTGACTGGCGTGGCAGTGGGCGTGGCTCGCGTGCGCGCCACCGCAGCAGGTTGGGATCCGGACACGCTTAATGTGCCAGTGTCGCTCAACTTGATCTCGCTGCCGCCGACGTTGAACGCACCACTGGATGGCCCCGCTTCGCTTCCAGTGCAGCTATCAACGCCGGCGCCGGCTGGTGGCGTGGGTGTCACACTCACCGTGACGTCGCCGTCGATTGCATCGGTTTCGCCGAACCCAGTGGTGGTCCTCTCTGGCGCCAGTACGCAGAACGGGACGGTGCAAGGGCTGCAGATTGGCAGTACGACCATCATTGCGACTCATCCCAACTATGCGCCCGCTACGACGACGGTGAACGTCACGGCGTCGGTGGATATTCAGCAGACGTCTGTGGCACTGAACGAGAGCTTCAGCGCGCCCATCACGGTGCGTCTCACGAGCGGCGGAAACCCCATCCCCGCACCCGCTGGCGGCATTGCCGTATCACTCGTGGCCGTGAATCCGCTTTGCGCCGCTGTGCCAGCGAGCGCAACGATCGGCGCGGGACTTACCAGCGTCGCGGTAACCGTAGCGAGGGGCAGTGGCACGACATTCCCTTGTTCCACGCTTCTGCGCGCGACGGGTCCACAGGGCTTTGTCGGCGACAGCACGACAGCCAACGTGGGCGCTACGCCGACCATCACCGCAGTCGGCGTAACGCTTGGCTCAGGATTGCAGCGGCTACAGTCGTTTACCCTCGGGTTTGCTGCGCACGGTGGAACGACGGTTCGTGTGACCAGCAGTGATCCCGCCAAGCTCTTGGTCTCGGCGACATCCACGACCCAAGGCTCTGGGTTCGTTGACTTCCCATTAGTGAACGGTTCGACGACGGCGAACTATGTGGTGCAAGCGCTCGAGGGATTGCTGAACGATTCCGTGAACGTCATCGTCACGGCGCCAGGCTACGCGCCCGACACGAACAGGATTCTCATTCTTCAGCCAGTCTTCGAAATCACCGGGCTTTTCTCCCCTCGCACGACGGCCCAGGCTGACGATCCCTTCCAAGTACGTGTTGGAACTCCCGCATCAGTTACGTCCACCGGCTTCAACACTCTTGATGAAGTGCGAGCAGGCGCAGCGCCGCTGGTGTTCACCGTCGTGAACGACAGTACCGCAGTGGCTAGCCTCGTGACCACGTCCCTCACAGCGGACTCTGTGACCGTGACGATTTCACCGGGGGCGTTCGACTCACCAACCTCGGTCGCGTCGGGCGGTGTGGCCATTCGCAGCACTGCCGCGGGTGTCACGACGGTTCGCGCTCTGAGCTCATCGTTGCGCCCTCTCGCGGGCAACTCGCGAATCGTCACTATTGCGCAGTCCTCTATCACCGGCGCTGGTGGCCTTGGCCTGACTTCACCGATTGGGCGCGGTTTGATGCGAACGGTATCCGTTTCGCTCTCCAATTCCGTGGTCGGGAATCCGCTTCCAATTACCGTGAAGCCCTCTCGTCCGGGATTGGTCTTGCTCTCGCCGAACACCACCACACTTGGCTCGGCTGACTCGGTCGTGATAGCCGCGAGCGTCGGCAGCAGCTCGGCGAACTTCAGTGTGCAGGTGCTCGAGACGGCTGGCCCAGCACTCGATTCACTCACGCTCACTTTCACGGCGCCCGGCTACGTATCGAGCAGTGCGGTGATGGGAATCGTTGATCCGGTGATTGTGATCAACGGCGATCTGTTGGCCACCGGCACCACGAGCTCGTCTGATGATGTGTTCACGGTGTCTGTGGGCACACCGAACAGTCCGACGGGCGCCAATATCAACTTTGCCGACTTCGTGCGGTTTGGCGCGGCGAGCCTTGACGTGAATGTCATCACGGATTCTGCCGGCGTGGGAACCCTTGTCACGACGGCGCGGGTTGCTGACTCTGTCCGCATTAACATTCCGGCGGGCGATCGCACCACGGGCTTTAGCGTGGCGCAGGGTGGCGTCGCCTTCCGCTCGCTTGGCGCAGGCGTAACCACCATCCGCGCGAACAGCGACCTCACGCGTGAAGTGGCCCAGTCAACGCGGTCGGTGACGGTATCGCAACCCAGCATCTCGGGCCTCACCGCCTTCGCGCTCGGCAGCGGCCTCGCAAGAAGCGCGACAATTTCTCTCAATGCGCCGGCACCCGTCGGTGGCTTGCCCGTCACCCTACGAGCGGCCGATCCCAATCTGTTGCTCTTCTCCCCCAACGCCGCAACGGTGGGCAGTGATACGTTGGTCGTGACTGTCCCCGCTGGACAGTCGACGGCAAGTGTGGTCATTCAGATGCTCGACGTTCCCCCTGATACCGTGGTGGTCACGGCCTCGGCGCCGGGCTGGACTTCGCGAAATGCCACGTACTTCATCTGGCAGCCTGTTATTGAGTTCAACAGCGTACTGTCGTCCATCACGACGTTGACACCCGACGACGCGTTCGTGGTCATCATCGGCACACCCGGATCACCAACCGGTGGGACGATCATCAATACGGGACCGCGTCGCGCGGGAGCGCCGCCGTATCCCGTCACCTTCGCCACCAGCAATGGGAACGTTGGTAAGCTGGTGATCAATGGCGTGGCCGCCGATACACAAGTAGTCAACATCCTCGCGGGTGCGCAGCAAACGGCTGGTGTCAATCCTACAGGTGTCTTCTTCCGTCCCATCACGACTGGCAGCACGGTGCTTTCGGCGACTGCACCGGGCGCACGTCAAGGCTCGAGTACCGTTGGGACCACCGTTACGGTGACGACGCCGGGCATCACGCTTGGAACTCCCACCAGCGTCGGCTCTGGCTTGCAGACTGGTTCTGGCGCATCGGGTAGCCTAGGCGCGGCAAACCACGGCGGCGTGAACGTCATCGTGAAGAGTTCGAACCCCGGGGTGCTGCGAGTAGCGCGCTTTGCGAACGAGGTGGCGACGGACTCCATCATCATTCCGATTGCCGATGGTGCCGGAGCATTCTCCTATGTGATTGCTGGCGTGGAGGGACAAACAGGATCTGTGCAGATCTCAGCACGTGCCGCAGGATTCATTGATGGGACAGCAACAGCGACGGTGGTGCAACCCACGCTGGAACTGTTTAGCCTTGGCACAACAATCACAGCAGGTGTTGCGGACCGTGCCTTTGTAGTACGCACTGGAAACCTCAATGCCGGTGGCACAGCGCTGTCCCAGTTGCAGGCCATTCGGACTGGCGGCACCGCACTCACAGTGACGCTCACCAGCAGCAACATCGCAGCGCTACCGCTGATCACGTCGACGACAAATAGCGCATCGGCTACGGTGACCATCTCGCCGGGGCAGAACAGTTCACCATCGTCGGTGGCGACTGGTGGCGTGGCTATCCGGCCTCTGGCAGTGGGGGCGAGCACGGTGAGTGCCGCGGCTCCCGGATTCGCGGTGGTTGGCGGCGCGACTGGAACGGTAACGGTCAATGCGCCCTAGCGTGACGTGGAGTGCACAAGCGGGGTATAGACCTCACTCTCCACTCGGAGCTACGATGCTGCGTACCGCAAAGTTGACCACCATTGCCGCCGGCGTGCTGCTTGGAACCAGTTGTGCCGATCCTCTGCCTGCCGAGGTCACGCCCCCGCGGCAGGTGTTGGAACTTGATGGCTTGCGACTCGGAGTCTCGCTGGACACTACGGTCATACTCGTCGGCGATTCCGCCACGATCACGATGCAACTGCACAACGACAATGCGACTGTCGTGGAGATTAGCTTCGGCTCTGGTTGCCAGATTCTGCCCTACATCGAGACCGCATCGGGCGCGATGCGATACCCATCGGCCGGAGGATGGGGCTGCACACAGGCCCTGACCTCTCTCACCGTGCCGGCCCGCGGGCTCGTAACACGCTCATACGTAGTGCGCGGAGCCACGGCCACCGACGACCGCAATGGTGCCTCGCTCATCCCAGGCCAGTATCGCGCCTACGCACTGCTGGACGCGATTAGGAGCCAACAGCAACTGCGCTCGCCGACGGTCTCCTTCGAGATCCGCTGACGAGCGCAGTCCGTTTTCTCAGTACACGCCCGTAACGCTACATCCGCGGTGGCTGCGGATAACGAGCAAACCAACTGCGCAAAAACGCCTGTGTGCGCAGAAAGTTCGATGGGGTCGAACTGGTGCCGTGCCACTCATTGTTGAACCGCACCATCGCCGTCGGCACGCGCATCATCTTGAGCGCCTGGTAATACTCCTCCGTCTGCGCCATCGGCGTCCGTAGATCGTTCACGCCCGTCATCAGCATCGTCGGGGTGCGCACGTTGCCCACGTACATCAGCGGCGAGCGGCGAATGTGCTCGCTGGGATCTTCCCACGGGAACTTCTCGAAGTTGCGATACCAGGTGCTGCCGTCGGTGATACCCACGAAGCTGAACCAGTTGGTCACCGGGCAGTTGGCGCTGGCGGCGGCAAAGCGATTCGTGTGACCCACAATCCAGCTCGTCAGCACGCCACCGCCCGAGCAGCCGTACACATACAGCTTGTTCTGGTCGATGTAACCGCGGCCGAGCAGGGAGTCCACGCCGGCCATAAGATCGTCGTAGTCCTTGCCTGGGTAGGCGTTCTTGATGGCGTTGCCAAACGCCGAGCCGTAGCCGGTGCTGCCGCGCGGATTGGTGTAGAGCGTGACGTAACCGTGCGCCGCGTGGTCCTGACGCGCAAAGCTGAAGCCCACGTTATACATCGCGTGCGGACCACCGTGAATCTCCAGCATCAGCGGATACTTCTTGCTGGGATCAAAGTCGGGCGGCTTCACGATCCAACCTTGGATGCGGAATCCATCCACCGAGGTGTACCAAATCTCCTCGACGCTGGCGAGCTTCTTGCCCGCGAGTAGATCGCCGTTCACGTTGGTGAGCGTAGCGATGGTCTGCGGCGTGCGCGGATCGAAGCGCACGATGTTGTTCGGTTCGCTTGCCGTGGTACGCGTGCCTACCATCACACCGCTACGGCTGACGTCGGTGACGTTGAGCATATGCGCACCGGACGTGACGGCGCGGTGCTGGCCCTGCAGCGTCACGTAATGAAGCTGCCTCGCACCACGGTCCTCAGCCTGAAAATAGATACCGCGAGACTGCGCATCCCACATCAGCGACGCGGGCGAGCGGTCGAGTTGCGCCGTCAGTACGCGCGCGCCGCTGCCGTCCACATTCATCACGTAGAGCGCGGCATCCTGCCAGGTGGCGTCGGTGCTGTCGAAGCCCGTGTAGGCGATGAACTTTCCGTCGGGCGAGGGCACGGGATTGTTATCCGGCCCGTTGCGCGTGGTCAGACGCGTGATGGTGCGCGTCGCGACATCTGCGCGATAGATATCTGACTGCCGCCAGCTGTACTCCCAATCCGCCACGCGATTGGCCGTGAGTAGCAAGCCGCGTCCGTCCGTCGTCCACTCAGCAAAGTTGTGGTTCCAATCGCCCTCCGTGACCTGACGCGGAGCGCCACCATCGGCGGATACCACAAAGAGGTGCACAAATCCATCGGGCAAGAATCCTTGGCGGTCCGAGCGGTAGCGCACGGACTGCACCACGCGCGGCGCTTCGGTCCACTTGGCCCCCGGTGGCGCCGCCGGAAGTTCGAGCGGCCAGTTGTTGCGCTCCGTGACCAACGCTTGGAACGCGAGGCTCTTCCCATCAGGCGACCACGCGATGTTGCTCGGGCTCTCGGTCAAACGCGTGATCTGCGACGTGGCGCCCTCGGCGTCCATCCACCGCACGTAGAGCTGATTGCCCGTCGGTTCACCGGCCTTCAGATACGCGATGCGAGTGCCGTCCGGTGACCAGATGGCCTCCGAGCCCTCAGTCAGAAATCGCTGACGTGAGCCGTCGGCATCCATGATCCAGAGCGCGGACTTGCGGCGATCGTTAATCGCATCAATCCAGCTCTTGGTATAGATGATCTTCGTGCCGTCTGGCGAGAGGCGCGGGTTCCCCACGTCCTCCCAGGCCATATAGTCGGCAATCGTGAGGCGGTCTGGTCCGGGTCGCGTCTGCGCGCGGAGCAGCGAGGGGACCGCAGCGGGAACCGCGGCGAGCACGAGAAACGCGGCGGCGAAGAACGTCCGGCGGCGAAGCGACATCGGTCGGGGGGCTGAAGGTGGGAATCGAGATACTAGCCTTTTGCCCTACGCCCGGCAACGCGCCAGCGTTGTTCTGGCGCTATCGTTGAGACATGAAACGCCTACTCGCTGCCTTCATTCTTTTGCTCGCCCCGAGCCTGGCCGAGTGCCAGTATGAACGCCCCGTTGATCTCCTCGCAGGCAAGCGCATCCGCGCCAAGCTCTCCGGCCCAGACGGCCCTTGGGCGTACGGCTATGTGCGGGAAGCCGGTGCCGATTCACTGACCATGGGATTCGCCAATACGGGCACGGCCATCCGCATGCGCAGGGCCGACATCGCCCTACAACAATCAAGCGGCTACAACAGCGCTCGCGGGATGGGGCGTGGGGCACTCATTGGGGGCCTCGCCACGATTGTCCTGATGGCCTCCGTGCCTGAATTCCAAGGCGAGGGATTGGAGACGCTGCTGTACTTCGTGCTGCCTCCCGTTGGAGCGGTTGTCGGCGCCGGCGTCGGCTTTGCGACCGCGTCAGAGCGATGGGCGCCAGTGTCCAACGGCACGATGGGCTGCGAAGGTTGGCGTCACGTAGACGGTCGCACGCCTAGCACACCCATCACAGCCAGAGGCGCCCGCAATCGAAAGCGTGGAGCTATCATCGGAGGCAGTATCGTAGGCGGGATCGGACTGGTTGGAGGAATGTTCGACCCTGAGCTGCCGCCCGGCGACCTGCCGGGCATCGTGATTGGCAACGCGATAATCGGTGCTCTGGTCGGCTCCTTCCTCGGCCCCCGCGAGCAACTCGTGATTCCAGCGAGCTGCCCCTAAGGCCGAGCCTGCTCGCCTAGAACCACTCCGTCTTCATCTCGAGCGCCGCCGCATCATTGCGCAGCAACAGCGCCGCGTCCGTCTCGTACTTGGGTAATTCAAATCCAAAGTAGAACTTCGCGGCCTGTAGCTTGCCCTCGTAGAACGCCACATCCCCGCCCTGCGCACCGCTCGCCATAGCTGCCTCGGCCACCACGGCCTGCCGCAGCCACAACGCCGCGTACACCACGCGCGACACCATCTCCAAGTACGCCGTAGCGTTTGCGAGCCCACGTGTGGGTTCAGCCATGATTCCCTTCGCTAGCGACTGCGTCACCCCGGCCATCTTGGCGCTCGCGTCCTTCAACTGCGCAGCAAGCGGTGCGAGCGCAACCGAGTTGGCGCCAGCAGCTAGCTGCTGGAGTTCGCTCAGCAAAACCTTGAAGCACTCGCCCTGCTCCTGCATCACCTTGCGACCCAAGAGATCCAGCGCCTGAATGCCGTTGGTGCCTTCGTGAATCTGATTCAGGCGATTATCGCGATACAGTTGCTCCACATCGTACTCGCGCGCGTAGCCGTAGCCGCCCATCACCTGCACGGCGGCGGAGATGCCCTCCTGGCAGTACACGCTCGGCCACGTCTTGGCAATTGGCGTCAGCACTTCAAGCAAGCGCGTGGCGCGGGCGCGGGCCGCCTCGTCCGGCGCAGTCTCCTGCTCATCCACCAAGCGTGAACACAGCAGCACGAGATGCAGCGAGCCTTCGGCGGCAGTCTTGGCGGTCAGCAACATACGTCGCACATCGGCGTGCTCGATGATGGCCACCGGCGGACGCTTTGGATCCTTCTCACCGGGCAAACGTCCCTGCTTACGTTGCTGCGCGTACTCGAGCGCCGACGCGTACGCGGAGCATCCCATCGCCGTGGCCGCGCGCCCCACACCGATGCGCGCTTCGTTCATCATATGGAACATGTAGGCCAGCCCGTGATGCGGCTCACCCACCAGCTCGCCCACGCATTCACCACGTTCGCCGAAGTTGAGCAGAGTGCTCGTGGTGCCGCGCCATCCCATCTTGTGAATGAGTCCGCCGAGCGTCACGTGGTTGGTGTCGCCGGAGCTGCCACTGGCCGACACCTTCTTGCGCGGCACGATGAACAGCGAGATGCCCTTGGTGCCCGCCGGTGCGCCTGCGATGCGCGCTAAGACGAGGTGCACGATGTTCTCTGTGAGCTCGTGTTCGCCACCGGAGATCCAGATCTTCGTTCCCTCGATGTGATACGTGCCGTTGGACTGAGGAATGGCCTTGGTGCGAATGTCCGAGAGCGAAGATCCAGCATCGGGCTCGGTGAGTGCCATCGTGCCGGAGAAGCGCCCTGTGAGCATCGGTGGCAGCCAACGCTGCTTCTGATCTTCAGCGCCAAAGGCGTTGATGAGGTTGGACGCGCCGGCGGTCAGCATCGGGTAACTCGCAGTGCCGATGTTGGCCGCTTCCAAATGTGCGATGGCCGCGCCGGCGATCACGTGTGGCAGCTGCAATCCACCGCGCGCCTCATCATGAGTCGCCGCTATGATACCCGATTCCGCCGTAGCATCCCAGGCCGGCTTCACGCCGGGTTGTAGGACGACCTGGCCGTCTCGGACCTCTGGCTCCTGCTGATCGTTGGCCTTGCGATTGGGGGCGTAAAAGTCCCGCGCTACGCCCTCGGCGGTGTCGAGCACCGCGTCGTAGACCTCGCGGCCTTGGTCCTTGAATCGTGTACGCGCCGCCAGTTCGTCGGCGCCAAGAAGTTCATAGAGGAGGAATGCGAGGTCTCGGCGATTCAGCACGGGGAAGCCCTGATTTGACGGTGAAAATTGGCGCTACATTCAAACTATGACCCGTCCCCGAAAAGCGCAGGCGGTCCTCGGCGGCCTCTTCCTGCTGCTCTTGGCTTACCTACTAGCCTGGCCGGTGCCCATCGCCCCCGTGGGCTGGGAGGCCCCGCACAATCCTCGCTACACGGGTGTGTTTGAGGCAAACGAGAAGTTGAGCCCGATGGAGCTCTTGCCTATCGGCGAGGACATCGGCCCCGAGGCCATCGCGAGGGACCGCGAGGGGCGCCTCTACCTCTCCACGTACAGCGGCTGGATTCTCCGCCTAGACTCCACGGGCCAAAACCCGCAACGCTGGGCCAACACCGGAGGGCGTCCACTTGGGATGGCCTTCGATTCCAGCGGTACGCTCTGGGTGGCCGATGGCCGCCGCGGCCTCCTGACGGTCTCCCCGAGCGCCGCCGTGCTCGTAATGGCCACGGAGGCCGCAGGACGTCCCATCCGCTTCGCGGATGATGTGGATGTTGCCCCGGATGGCCGTGTCTACTTCACCGATGCGTCGACAAAGTTCTACTGGCCCAAGTACGATGCCTTGGACGCCAGCATCCTTGAGGTCGTGGAGCATCGCGGCAACGGTCGGGTGATTGAGTACGATCCAGCCAGCGGGGCCACCTCCGAGATTGCTGGCGGCTTGGTCTTCCCCAATGGCATTGCCGTGACCCACGATGGTGCTGCCCTGCTCGTAAATGAGATGGGCAACTATCGTGTGCTGCGCATCGAACGCAGTGGTGTGGCGCGCGGCGCCATGCAAGCCGTGGTGACCGACCTTCCTGGCTTTCCGGACAACCTGCGACGCGGTCTCAACGGTCGCTATTGGATTGCCTTGGTGTCCCCGCGCAGCGGCATCGCTGATTGGATGGCCGACAAGCCGATGCTGCGTAAAGTCTTGCTACGGTTACCCGCCGCGCTCAGACCCGGCCCCAAGAACTACGGGCACCTTGTCGCCGTGGACTCCACCTGGCGCGTGGTCGCCGACCTGCAGGACCCCAGCGGCAAGCTCCCCTCACTCACCTCGGCGCTTGAGACCGAAGGCTGGCTTTGGCTCGGCAGTCTCAAGGCGCCAACCGCAGCTCGCCTTCGCTGGTCGCCGCCGTAAGCGCTAGCTTGCAACGTCACCCACACCGGACCTCACCGATGATTCGCACCAAACTGCTCTGCGTCGCTGCGCTGCTCGTCGCGCCCCTGCAAGTCTCCGCGCAGACCGGCGAAGCATTGATTCGCCAGATTGGCGGCACGCCCGCCATCACTGATCCGGATTTTGCGGCGCCACGGGACCTCGTGTATAAGATGGCGTGGCACGTGACGGTCGCTCCTGAGCAGCCGAGCGGCATTGCTGATGGATTTCGGACGCCGGCGAATTTCTTCCGCTTGATGGACGCCAACGGCGTCTCGCGCAGCAACGTCAAGCTCGCCATCATCGTGCACGGCACAGCAACGCCCTCGCTCATGAACAACGCCGCCTACAAGACGCGCACTGGCGCGGACAACGGCAGCATCGCACTGCTCACCGCGCTCCACGAGGCCGGCGTGCAGATCATCGTCTGCGGTCAGGCCCTGATCAACCGCAACGTGCCGCGTGCCGAGCTATTGCCCTTTGTGAAGGTCGCGACAACGGCGGGCACCGCGCACGCGATTCTGGCGACGCAGGGGTATGAGGTTATTGCACCGTAATGAGACATGAGACATGAGAGGTGACGCGAGGTAGGCTCTCACGTCTCACCTCTTACCTCTCACGTCTTCTTCCATTCCCGTGGCGTATCCGTCACCGGCCCAAGAATCGCCCGCGCCACAAAAATGAAGCTCAGCAACACCAGGACGCCGATACCCTGACCCTTGGCCGGCGACATGCCCAGCTTGCCGATGCAGAGCCAAGCGACGAAGGCCCATATCACGGGGCCCGTGATCGCGCTAAACCGCCCCACCATCCCGTACAGGCCATAGAACTCGCCGATGCGATCCGGGGGCGTCAGGCGTAGCATGAGTGGCCGATCCGCGCTCCAGATGCCGCCGAGTGCTACACCGGCCATTGACGCCACCAAGAACAAGGTCTGCCACGGGAGGCCCAACAAACCGACGGACGCGGCGCCGAGAAACGTCGCGACCCAGAGCCAGAGCACGTAGTCAAGCGTGCGCTTGGGTCCGAGCTTATCAACGAGATGGCCCCACACGAATCCACCAATCACGGCGAAGGAGATGGCCGCGAGCATGATGAAACGTGCCTTCGTTTCGCCCTCGGACGTGGGCAGGCCAGACTGCACCACCACATTCACGGTGTAGAGGGACATGATGCTGATCACGGTGTTGATGGCGTCCGTGTAGAACACGCGGCCCACCAAGAATCGAATCAATCCCGGATACTCGCCGCCGCTGCGCAACGTGCGCAACGTTTCCTTCGTGCTGTCCTTGATGACCGCGAGTCCAAAGACCGGACGCGGATTGGGATTGCCGCGCTCCTTCACGAACAGGAAGCAGGGGATGCTCAGCGCCAAGAACGCGATGGCGATGGCCGTGAACAGAAACGGCTTGTCCGATGACTGCGGCAGGAAGCCAATGCCGACGGCGAAGTATGAGCCGAGGTAGCCGATGCCCACCCCCATACCCGAGATGCGACCGCGGTTCTCCTCGGTGGTCACCTCTGGCAGCAAGGCATCGTAGAACTGCAGGCCGGCTTGGTAGGCGGCATTAGCCAGCACAAAGGCCAGCATCGTGACCCAATAGCCACCGCGGGCGAGCACCGCCGTGAGCGCCACGCAAATCACGGTACTGGTGATGAGGAACGGCATCCGGCGGGCCGCACGGTCCGTCATCGCTCCCAATAGGGGCGAGATCACGAAGATAATGCCCATCGATACTGCGGTGATGATGCCGTATACCGTGTCTGCCCGTTCGGCACCCACGGCATCGCGCACCCACAGCGAGAAGTACAGCGAGACAACGCCCATCGAGAAGATGGTGTTGGCGAGGTCGTAGAGGATCCAGCTCCAGACAGCACGGCGAGGGATGGCAGGCATGACTGGGAATGTGTCCCGTGGCCGGGGAGGCCGCTAGCAGTCTGCCCCTATCCGGCCCAGTGCAGCAGGGCGAGATTAGGGGCAGCCGATACTCGATGAGAAATCTGGGCACAACCGACCACAAGGCGAACACCTATCGAACCCCAGGGTGAACTGGACGCGCTGACCAAAAACTGGCGACGGGCAGCCCAGTGGCTTGGCGCAGGAGTGGCGGGCATCGGTGCTGCCTCCATCCCGGTCTGGATCGCAGGGTACGGTAACCTGCTGACATTTGGACCAGGGCAGGTCCCGATGGCCCCAGGAAGCGGACTGCTCTTCGTCCTGCTCGGCACCGCACTGCTTACGGTGCGCTGGCGCACGCATGGAACGGCAGCTACCCCGCTCTCTCAGGTCTTCGCCGCCGCAGCGCTCATTCTCTCGCTCGCGTTCGTCGCCTCGCAGTCAATTGGCTACGACCTGTCGTTTGAGCGCTGGCTCTCGGGCACATCGGAAGTACGCGGCGGCATTCGCATCGGCCGCGTCAGCCTCATCACGGCCTTCCTTTTGGCCGGTACCGCCACTGCGCTGTTGCTCAGAAGCTCACAGGAACGACGCCTCCTGCAGGGCATCATTCCGTCACTCGTGTTGGCGAGCAGCATCGTCATCCTGCAGGGCTACGCCTTGGGCGTTCCGTTGCTCTACGGTGGCGACATGATTCCGGTCGCTGCCCCCACCGCGACCTTGCTCGGAGTCTGTAGCATTGCCGCGCTACTCGATCTCGGCCCCGATACCTGGCCGCTGCGTCTCGTCAGTCCAAGCGCCCGGCCCGGCGTCGTGCCGTCTAAGGGCGCCTTTGTCTGGCTCGCGATGCTGCTCTCGGGCATCGTGCTCACCTCCGGCTACTTCTGGTATCGCGGCGAGGTCGCGCGTAATGAACGCCGCCTGACCACCACGCTGGGTACGATTGTCACTCTCAAGTCCCGAGAGATTGCGACGTGGTACCGGGGGCAGATGCTCACGGCGCGGGCGGTCAGTAAGCGCATGCAGCCATCCGAGAGCTTCATTCGGCAGGCCACCCCGACCGCGAGCGCCGCCGACCGCCGCGCCGTGCAGGCTTGGCTCGTGGCCCTGCAGCAGGAAAGTGACTACGAGCGTATCGCACTCTATGACGGGGGGCGGCGCTTCGTCGCCGCAGCCGGTGCGCTCGATGACAAGTTGCAACAGGACCTGCAGCGGCGGATCGAGCGTCTCCCCGCCACCGACAGCGTCATCGTAGACGATCTGCATCGCGTGGGGCCGTCGACGCGGATGGTGTTCTGGGCGCCTCTTCCACGCAATCCCGGTCGCGACGACTCTCCAGGCGCCTGGGTGGCGCTGGTGGTGGACGCCAATCGCGCCCTTTTCCCCATGATGCGCGAAGTGCCAGTGGCGTACCGAACCGGCGAGTTCTTGCTCTGGCGAGCGGAGCCCGATTCGCTGCACCTACTCTCTGACCCGAACACTGAGGCCACCCTTGCACTTCGGGTCACCGTCGCCCGCAGCGACTCGACCGCGCTCGTCGCTCGGGCCTTGCAACGGGAGAGCGGCAGCATCGGGGCGCTGGACTACCGTGGGGTCTCCGTGCGCGGAACCGTGCTCGCCATCCCCCGCACCAGCTGGTTGCTCGTGGCCAAGGTGGATGAAGCGGAGATCCGCGAGCCCATCCGGCGTGCCGCGCTACGCGCGACGCTCGTGGTGCTCCTCTTTCTCCTTGGCGTGGCCGCGGTCATCTACGCACTGTGGTACCGACGGGATCTGGCACGCACGCAGCGCGAACTCGCCCTCCTCGCCGACCGCGAACGCGGCATTGAGGAACTGCGCCGCAATGAGGCGCGCTACGCGCGTGCGCTTCGCGGCACCACGGACGGCCTCTGGGACTGGGACTTCAGTTCCGGGGAGGTGTTCGTCTCTCCGCGCTGGCGGGAGATTGTCGGCGTCTCCCTTGATGCGAAGATTCACCGCGTCTCCGATTTGCTGTCGTACTTCGACCCTGCGGATGCTGCACGGCACGAGCTCGTGCTGGCCCGGCATCTCGAGTTCGGCGAGCCCTACGACCTTGAGATGAAGCTCAGGAGCAGTAGCACAGAGAGCCCGCGGTGGATTCGCACGCGAGGGGAGGCCGAACGAGATGAGCGCGGTCGGGCGACGCGCATGGGCGGCGCCATCACGGACATTACCCGCCGCCGACTGACGGAAGCCTCGCTACGCCGCTCGGAGCGCGTCCTCCGCATGCGCGGTGCCGTCAACCACGCCATCGTCCGGGCAGAGGTCGAGCAGGAACTCTTGCAGATTGTTTGTGACGTGGCCGTCCGAGATGGCGGCTACCGGATGGCGTGGGTTGGAGCCAAACAGCACGATGAAGAACAAAGCGTGCTCCCGGTGGCCATCGCCGGCAACGCGCTGGGCTATTTGCGAGAGAACCCAATTAGCTGGGGTGACAACGAACGTGGCCGAGGGCCCACCGGGCGTTGCTTACGCAGCGGCGAACCGCAAGTCGCCCAGAACCTTCTGTCCGAACAGAACTACGAACCCTGGCGCAAGGCAGCAAGCGAGCGCGGCTACCAGTCGTCACTGTCCATTCCGCTCTCGGTCAATAACGACGTGGTGGGTGGCTTGATGCTCTACGCCGACGAGCCAAACGCCTTCGACGCCGAGGAACTCGCGCTCGCCACCGAACTCGGACGCGACATCTCGTTCGGCGTGGCCGTGCTCCGCAACCAGCGAACCTTGGACGCACAGCGCGAACAACTCACCTTGTTCCGGCAGGTCATCGATCGCTCCGCCGACGCTATCTACGTCTCCGACCTGTCCACCGGCCTCTTCGTTGACTTCAACGCCGCCGCCCTCGCCCAGCTCGCGTACACCGAAACGGAAATGCGAGCCCTTGGACCCGCTGACATCGTGGCGGATATCGGCGCGCAAGGCGGCCTCGCGACGGTGGCCACCGCTGTCCGCAACGCGGGCGGCCTGCTCCGCCCAAGCACGTACCGCCGGAAGGATGGCGACCAAGTACCGGTTGAAGTTGCGCTCACGGTGATTGACATCGGTCAGCGCAGCTTGATGCTCAGTATCGCCCGCGACATCTCCGAGCGCATGAAGTCGCTTAACGAACGTGAGGAACTGCAATCCCAGCTCACGCGCTCCCAGAAGATGGAATCCGTTGGGCGTCTCGCAGGTGGCGTCGCGCACGACTTCAACAACCTCCTCACCGTCATCACCACCTCGGCGGACCTCGCACTGGGTGAACTCACGGCCGAGCATCCCGTGCGCCACGACATCGCAGAGATTCGCAATGCGGGTGAGCGGGCGGCACGCCTGACCAGGCAGCTGCTCGCCTTCAGCCGTCAGCAAGTGCTCAAGCGTGAAGTGCTCAATCTCAACGACGTCGTCACCAAGTTCCTCGCGATGCTGAGCCGGGTGATTGGAGAGGACATCCACCTGGACCTCAAGCTCGCGCCGAAGGTCCCCGCGATCTTCGCCGACGCGGGTCAGCTGGAACAGGTGCTGATGAACCTCTGCGTGAACGCGCGCGACGCCATGCCACGCGGTGGCACGCTGACCATCAGCACCGGACAAGCGACCATCGACGAAGAACACGCCGCACGCCGCGAGGGGATGACCGAAGGTCCATACGTGACGCTCGTTGTTACCGACACCGGAGTGGGCATGGACAGGGCTACCCAGGCCAAGATTTTCGAGCCCTTTTTCACCACCAAGGAACAGGGCCGCGGCACCGGACTGGGCCTCTCCACGGTATATGGCATCGTCAAGCAGTCGGGCGGTAGCATCTGGTGCTACAGCGAAATCGGCATCGGCACCACGTTCCGCATCTACCTCCCGGTCACGGATGAGGTCGCCGACGAGCAGACCTCGGCGCCGACCCGCGGGGTGCCGCGAGGCAAAGAAACCGTGCTCGTCGTCGAGGACGAGGCGTCCATCCGCTTTGTGGCGACGCGCGTGCTCGAGCGCTCTGGCTACACCGTCCTCGAGGCGGACTCGGGCCCGGCGGCGCTTGCACTGCTCGAGTCGCATCAGGGGAATCTCGACCTCGTACTCACGGACCTCGTCATGCCCGGCATGACAGGCATCGAACTCGCCGAAGAGCTCAAGAAACGCCGCCCCCACCTGAAGATACTCTTCACCTCGGGCTACTCAGCCGACGTCGTCTCCGACCGCTTCACTCCCGACGGCGAATGGAATTTCATCTCAAAGCCCTACGGCGTCCGCGACTTGGTGCAGGAAGTACGCCGCGTCCTCGACAGCTAAGCAGCCACGGTGCCGGATTTTTGCAGTAGATGATGCTCCACCTTATGCATCGCCACGTCGGCGACGGTCTTTAGCCCGCCAAAGAGCAGCAGTCCCAAGCCATCGCCGAGCAGTGCGCCAACGATGATTGTGATATGCATGGGGACGATGCGGATGTAGGGCATGAACATCAATGTCCCGATGTTCGGCGTGCCGCGCAGATCCGCATCCACATGCTCGCGATGCGACTGTCCATGGCTGATGAGGAAGCCGATTGCCGTGACCACAAACCACAGGCGATTCCACTCCCCGAGCCCACTAGGGAGCCTGGTCGGCTCTCCCGCCCCGCTCTCACCCGTCATGCCCCCCGATGAGAAAGCGAAGAGGAACATCATGTACCCAACGTGGAAAAATCCATAGTGGATCATGAAGAACACCCAGGTCTGTCGTCGCGTACCCGGCGTGGGATCCACGTACGCGCCGTTGATCTTCAGGCCTTCGGTCGAAAACCGCTGCAGCTTCTGAATGCGGCGCACGTTGAAGTAGCCAATGACCACGCTCTGAATCCAGTACGGCCACATGAGCATCACGAGCCCCTCGCCGCTGACGAGGGCGCCAACGATCACCGCTAGGTTCATCAGAACGATGCCGGTGACGGCATCGTCGCTTGGGCGCTCCCGTAAGTCAATCGCCATGATAGGCGAATCTACGCGTTGGGAAACTGGACGGAAGACGGAAGACGCATGACGCATGACGGATGACGGATGACGGATACCCAAGAACGCGCCAAGGGCGGGTCGAGCTCTCGCTCTTCCCGCCCTTGGCGTCCGTCATCCGTCATCCGTCTTGTTCTTACTCGTCTCCCACCATCGGAGCGAGCAAGCTCGCGTCCGCCTCAGCAGGTGCCGACAAGAAGCTCTCCGGCAACGCACCGAAGCCCGCAAACTCCGGCGCAGGGGCCGCCGGTGCCTCGATGTCCATATCCACATCCGAGTACCGGTACATACCGGTGCCGGCCGGGATCAGGTGACCGATGATGATGTTCTCCTTGAGGCCGAGGAGGTTGTCCTTGGCGCCACGGATTGCAGCATCCGTCAACACGCGCGTCGTCTCCTGGAAGGAAGCCGCCGAGATGAACGACTGCGTGGTCAATGAGGCCTTAGTGATGCCGAGGAGGAGCGGCTCCGAGGTGGCAGCGCGCAGCTTCTTCTTCTTAGCCTTGTCATTGGCATCGCGGAACGCTGCCTTGTCCACGTGCTCGCCTTCGAGGAATTCGGTGTCTCCCGACTCCACGATGCGCACCTTCTGCAGCATCTGACGCACAATCACGCCGATGTGCTTGTCGTTGATCTTCACGCCCTGCAGACGGTACACCTCCTGCACTTCATTGAGGAGGTATTCCTGCACCGCGCGCGGGCCCTTGATGCGCAGAATGTCGTGCGGATTCACCGGACCCTCGCTCAAGCGGTCACCGGCACGCACGCGGTCGCCCTCGTGCACGCGCAAGTGCTTGCCTGAACCCACTTCGTACAGCTGCGGCTGCTGCGTCTCGTCCAACGAGCCCGAGGCATCAATCGGCTGCACGAAGATCTCACGCTTGCCGCGCTTGATGTCGCCGAAGCGCACCACGCCGTCAATTTCGGAAATCGTTGCAGGATCCTTCGGCTTACGGGCTTCAAAGAGCTCGGCCACGCGCGGCAAGCCGCCCGTGATGTCGCGCGTCTTGTAGGCCTCACGCGAGATCTTCGCAATCGTCTGGCCGGCTGCGACTTCCGAGCCGTCCTCGACAATCAACTGCGCGCCCACCGGAATCACGAAGTCACGAATCTTCTTCTCCTTCCCGCCCTTCGACTGCCAAATCTCGATGTGCGGGTGGAGCTTCTTCTCACGGTCTTCAATGACCACGGTCTGGCGGAGACCGGTGAGCTCGTCGAGCTCCTCCGAAATCGTCTCCTCATCCACGAGGTCCACAAACTTCAAGGTACCGGCCACGTCCGCGATGATCGGGTTGGTGTACGGGTCCCAAGTGAAGATCACGTCTTCCTTGGCAACCGAGGCACCGTCCTTCACCATCAGGATCGCGCCCAGCGGGACCTGCAGGCGTGCCATAATTGGCGCGTGCTTGTCCTTGGTCGCGCGGATGAACATCTCACCTTCGTACGACGTCACGATCTCCTGGCCATCCGGATTCGTCACGTGCACCAGGCGGTCACCGAACTCGAGCACGCCAGCCACCTTCGACTTACGCGCCGTCTGCTCGGCGATACGCGCCGCCGTACCACCGATGTGGAAGGTACGCAGCGTCAGCTGAGTACCAGGCTCGCCGATGGACTGCGCCGAGATGATGCCCACGGCCTCGCCCAAGTCCACCATCTGCATGGTGCCCAAGTTGCGGCCGTAGCACATGCGGCAGAGACCGCGCTTGGCCTCGCAGGTGAGCACCGAGCGGATCTTCACCGTTTCGATGCCAGCCTCTTCAATGGCCGTCGCGACTTCTTCAAGAATCATATGGCCAGCTTCAACCAACAGCTGCGGACGGCCCGCTTCGTCGAGGAGCTGCGGATCAACGATATCATCCGCCGCCACCGTACCGACAATGCGCTCCGCCAACGGCTCGATGATGTCCTCGCCCTCCTTCAGCGCGCCAATCACCAGCCCCATCACCGTGCCGCAATCCTCCTCGGTCACCACCACATCCTGCGCAACGTCGCACAGACGACGCGTCAGGTAACCGGCGTCGGCGGTCTTCAGCGCCGTGTCGGCCAAGCCCTTACGGGCACCGTGCGTGGACGAGAAGTACTCGAGCACCGAGAGACCTTCACGGAAGTTCGACTTAATCGGATTTTCGATGATTTCGCCGATACCACCGGTGAGCTTCTTCTGCGGCTTCGCCATCAGGCCGCGCATACCGGCCAGCTGACGGATCTGGTCGCGGCTACCACGCGAACCGGAGTCGAACATCATGAACACGGGGTTGAACCCGCCCTGTGACTCGCGCATCGTCTTCACCATGGCGTCCGCGATGTCGTTATTCGCGTGCGTCCAAGTGTCGATGACCTTATTGTAGCGCTCGCCGTTGGTGATGTTGCCGGTCGTGTACGCCTTCTGGAAGCGCGCCACGCGTGCAGCAGCCTCGTCCAGCAACGTCTCCTTCTCAACGGGAATCTCGAGGTCGCCGATGGCGATCGAGACACCGCCGCGGGTGGCGTTGCGGAAGCCGAATTCCTTCAGGCGGTCAAGGAAAGCCACCGTCTCCGAAAGACCTGCCTTGCGGTAGGACTCAAAGACGAGCTCGCCAAGCTTCTTCTTCTTCATGTCGTGGTTCTGGAACGGCAGCGTCGGCGGCACGATGCCGTCAAACAGCACGCGGCCAGCCGTCGTCGTCACCCACGCCTGCGCGCCTTCCGGCGTGCGGCCTAGGTAACGCACCGGCGTCTGCACCATGATCTGCTGCAGGGCCAGCGCCATTTCGACTTCCGACGCCGAGCCGAACGAACGCAGCTTCGTCTGCGCCTTCTCATCCTTCATCAACGCATCGAAGCCAGCCGGGGCCTTCGTTGCGAAGTAGCAGCCGAGCACGATGTCCTGTGAGGGCTCCGCCACCGGACGACCGTCCGAGGGCTTCAAGATGTTGTTGGACGACAGCATCAGCACGCGCGCTTCGAGCTGCGCCTCGTACGACAGCGGTACGTGCACGGCCATCTGGTCACCGTCGAAGTCGGCGTTGAACGCCGCGCACACGAGCGGGTGAATACGGATTGCCTTGCCCTCAACCAGCACCGGCTCAAACGCCTGGATACCCAAGCGGTGAAGCGTCGGCGCGCGGTTGAGCAGGACTGGATGGTCCTTAATAATCTCTTCGAGGATCTCGAACACCTCAGACGACTCGCGCTCCACAATCTTCTTGGCGCGCTTCACCGTCTCTGCGATGCCCTTCTCCACGAGCTTATGGATGATGAACGGCTTGAACAGCTCGAGTGCCATCGCCTTCGGCAGACCGCACTGGTGCAGCTTGAGCTCCGGGCCCACCACGATGACCGAACGGCCAGAGTAGTCTACGCGCTTGCCGAGCAAGTTCTGACGGAAGCGGCCCTGCTTGCCCTTGAGCATGTCGGACAGCGACTTGAGCGGACGCTTGCCGCGGCCACGAATGGCCTTGGAGCGACGCCCATTGTCGAACAACGCGTCCACCGACTCCTGCAGCATTCGCTTTTCGTTGCGCAGGATCACTTCTGGCGCGCGATGCGAGATGAGCTTGGTGAGGCGGTTGTTACGGTTGATGACGCGACGGTACAAGTCATTCAAGTCAGACGTCGCGAAACGACCACCGTCGAGCGGAACCAGTGGGCGCAGATCCGGCGGAATCACCGGCACCACGTCCATGATCATCCACTCGGCCTTGTTACGGATACCCGAGTGGTCGCCCGAGTTACGGAAGGCGTCCACGATCTTGAGGCGCTTGAGCTGCGCCTTCTTCTTATGCTGCGAGGTCTCCACCAGCACCTGCTGGCGCAGTTCCTCGGCCGTCTTGTCGACGTCTAGGAGCTGCAGGAGCTCACGCACCGCCGGCGCGCCGATGTCGGCGCGGAAAGCGGTGTCGCCCTCTTCCTTGGCCTTCATGCGGAGCTGGAGGTACTGCTCCTCGTCGAGGAGGTCATTCATCTTGACCTCCTGCTCGCCCGCATCAATCACCACGTAGTTGCTGTAGTAGATCACCTTCTCGAGATCACGCAGGGTAAGGTCGAGGAGGTTGCCCATCGGCGACGGCAGAGTCTTGAAGAACCAGATGTGCGCCACCGGCACGGCCAGTTCGATATGGCCCATACGGTCGCGCCGCACCTTGCTCAGCGTCACTTCAACGCCGCAACGGTCGCAAATCACGCCGCGATAGCGGATCCGCTTGTACTTACCGCAATGGCATTCCCAGTCCTTCACCGGTCCGAAGATCTTCTCGCAGAACAAGCCGTCCTTCTCGGGCTTGAACGAGCGGTAGTTGATCGTCTCGGGCTTGGTCACCTCGCCCCACGACCACCAGGTGCGCAGGCCGGCCATCTCCAGCCGCTCGCGCTCCTTGGGGTCACGGGGTCCACGGATCTCCTCGGGTGAGGCGATTCGAATGGAGATATAGTCAAACGCTGATGCGCTCTTCTCGCGCACACTACGGAAATCAATCATCAGTTATTCCTCGCTGCCGTTGCCAAAGGGGGACGAAATTCCCTGGTGCCCGCCTTCTGCGTGCGAATCCATCGTCACGTGAATGCCCAGCGCCTGCAGTTCCTTCACCAGCACGTTGAACGACTCCGGTGTGCCCGGCTCCGGAAGGTTCTGACCCTTCACAATCGCCTCGTACACACGCGAGCGACCGCTCACGTCGTCCGACTTGACCGTCAGAATTTCCTGCAGCGTGTGCGCGGCGCCGTACGCCTCGAGCGCCCACACTTCCATTTCGCCGAAGCGCTGGCCGCCGAACTGTGCCTTACCAGCCAACGGCTGCTGCGTCACGAGCGAGTACGGTCCGATGCTGCGGGCGTGGATCTTGTCGTCCACCAAGTGGCTGAGCTTGAGCATGTACACCTGGCCCACCGTCACCGGGTTCGTAAAGCCCTCGCCCGTGCGGCCGTCGCGCAGGCGAATCTTCGCGCCTGGCATCATGCCGCCGTGCGTGATCAGTTCCTGCGCCGCCTTGTCGGCGTCGGCCTCGCTCTTCTTACCGAGCATCGCAGCCAGCGCTGGACGACCCAGTCCCTCGAGAATCGCGGCGTCATCAAGCGCCGCCTTCTTCTCAAGTTCCTTAAGTCCCTTCTTCAGGTCAGCCTTGAACGCATCGGAGATTTCCGCGTCGTCCAACTGCGCCTGGTGGTGCGTGATTGCGTGCTGCACGGCCACGCGCTCGCGTGCCGCCAGCTCCTTCGCGGCGCCCACGATGTAGTCAAACGCACGCTGGTACGCCGCCTTCGCCGTCGCGCTCATGCCACGCCCATTGAGGTCGTTCAAGCTCGCGTCGTGTAGCAACTCCACCTTCGTGTCTTCCGAGCGGTCCGGACGCATCTCGTCGAGGATGATCTTCAGTTCCTCGGCCGTGAAGCCTGGGGTCGGCGTATTGAGCTCCAAACCGCCGGCCACCCACTCGAGCCCCGCCAAACGCAGGCAGAGACCAATCTCGCGCTCCGTGGCGCCCTGGAACACAGGCGTCTTGGCGTAGAAGCCGAGGATCTTCGCCGCCCACCCAAGGTGGGTTTCGAGGATCTGACCGACGTTCATGCGCGACGGCACGCCGAGCGGGTTCAGCACGATGTCCACCGGCGTGCCGGTCGGGAGGAACGGCATGTATTCATACGGCACGATGCGGGCCACGATGCCCTTGTTACCGTGACGGCCGGCCATCTTGTCGCCCACCGAGATCTTACGCTTCTCGGCGAGGTACACCTTCACGAGCTGGATGACGCCCGGGGGCAGCTCATCCGGCTTGAGGATCTGGTCAATGCGCATTTCCGCGCGCTCTTCAATCTTCGACTTCACCTCGTCGGCGGCGTCGATGATGCGGCGGACATCCGTGTTCACCTGCTTGTTCTCAACACGGAAGGTCTTGAGGTCAAGCGTCGCCAAGCGCAGATCACGGAGAATCTCGTTGGTGAGCGTCGTCCCGGCTGGGATCGCCTCTTCCACCGTACCGCTCTGCAGCGCCAGCGCCACCTTCTGACCAATCAACAGTGCCTTGATCTCTTCGTCGCGCACGTCGTTGACGCGCACCTTCTCTTCACCCTCGAGACGGCGCACTTCTCCGATACGCTCGCCGCGGTCCTTCTCGACGACCTGGTCTTCAACGCGTGAGAAAATCTTCACGTCAATGACCACACCCTCGACGCCCGGCGGCACCTTGAGCGACGACTCCTTCACGTCCTTCGCCTTCTCACCGAAGATCGCCGTCAACAGCTTCTCTTCAGGCGAAAGCTCCGTCTCACCCTTCGGCGTGATCTTGCCGACGAGGATGTCGCCAGGACGCACGTGCGCACCGATGCGCACGATGCCGCGCTCATCGAGATCCACGAGCGACTCTTCCGAGACGTTCGGGATTTCACGCGTGATTTCTTCTTGACCGCGCTTCGTATCGCGGACGTGGAGCTCATGCTCCTGGATGTGGATGGACGAGTACACGTCGTCCTTCACCAAGCGCTCGGAGAGCACGATGGCGTCTTCGAAGTTGTGGCCGTACCACGGCATAAACGCCACGGTCACGTTGCTGCCGAGTGCGAGCTGGCCGTACTGCGTGCCGGCGCCGTCGGCGAGCACTTCGTTCTCGCGAACCTTCTGACCGACCTTCACCAAGGGACGCTGATTAAGCGCCGTGTCTTGGTTGGTGCGGCGATACTTGCGGAGCTTGTAGCGATCCTGAGCCGCCAGTCGCTTGAGCGGCGCGTCGGCATCCTTCTTGGAGCCGGCGTCCACGATGATCTCGTCGGCCGTCACTCGCGTGACGATGCCAGCGCGCTTGGCGAGCACCACCGCGCCCGAGTCCACCGCCACCTTCTCTTCCAAGCCCGTGCCCACCAGCGGCGTCTGCGGGTTCAAGAGCGGCACGGCCTGGCGCTGCATGTTGGAACCCATCAGCGCGCGGTTCGCGTCGTCGTGCTCAAGGAACGGAATGAGCGCGGCGGCAATCGAGACGAGCTGTTCGGGAGCCACATCCATATAGTCCACACGGCTCGCCGGGAGGAGCGGCACGTCTGCCTGCTGACGGCAGAGCACCATCTCTTCCGCAAACGATCCGTCATCATTCAAGCGCGCGTTGGCCTGCGCGATGACCGCCTCTTCTTCGCGGTTCGCGTCGAGCCAGGCGATTTCGTTCGTCACCTTGCCGTTCTTGATCACGCGGTACGGCGTCTCAATGAAGCCGAGGTCGTTCACGCGAGCAAATGTGGCCAGCGACGTGATCAGACCGATGTTCGGTCCTTCTGGCGTCTCAATCGGGCACATGCGGCCATACTGTGAGTAGTGCACGTCACGCACTTCGAAGCCGGCGCGCTCACGCGTCAAGCCGCCCGGTCCGAGGGCCGACAGACGACGCTTGTGCGTCAACTCGGCCAGCGGATTGGTCTGGTCCATGAACTGCGAGAGCTGCGACGATCCGAAGAAGGCCTGGATGACCGCCGAGACGGTGCGGGCGTTCACGAGGTCGTCGAGCGAAATCTTCTCGCTGTCCTGATTGATGCTCATGCGCTCCTTGACCAAGCGCGCCATGCGCGAGAGGCCCACGGAGAACTGGTTGGCGATGAGCTCGCCCACCGAGCGGATACGACGGTTGCCCAAGTGGTCAATGTCGTCCACGTGCCCGCGGCCCTGGTGGAGTTCCACGAGGTAGCGGATGATGGCGACGAAGTCCTCGGTGCCAAGCACCGTGTGATTCGCCGGCGTCGGCAGGTGCAGGCGCTGGTTGATCTTGTAGCGGCCCACGCGGCCAAGGTCGTAACGCTTCGGCGAGAAGAACAGGCGCTCCAGCGCCTGCTTCGCGGTTTCCTTGTTCGGGGCATCGCCCGGACGCAGCAGCGAATAGATCTGCTTGAGCGCTTCGTCCTCGGACTTCGTGGGGTCCTTGGCGAGCGTGTTCTTGATTAGCGTGCTCTCGGCGCGGCCAGACGCGACGAACGCTGAGACCTTCATGATCTCGAGCTTACGCAGCTTCTTGACCATCGTGACGTTGAGCGACTGGCCAACTTCGGCCACCACTTCGCCCGTCGCCGGGTCAATAACGTCGAGCGCAAGGACGCGCGCCGACGTGCGGTCGCCGCGCTCGAACATGTCGAGCTCTTCGCGCAGGTCAACCTGCTGATACGACGCAAAGACCTGCACCTTGTCGACCTTCTGGCGGCGGAGGCGGTTGTACACCTCTTCCGTCAGCTCATCGCCCTGCTTCACGAGCAACACATTCTCATTACGCTCGCGCTCGGCGCGAGCCTTCTTCGTCTTCGCCTTCGGGGCGTCCTCAGGGGTCGCCTCGCCAAGCAACTCAATGTCCTGCGCGATGATCGCACCGATCACCTCGCGGTCACGGCCTTCCTTGCGCTTGGAGATGTCCAGTTCGCGGACGCCGAAGAAGAGGCGGTAGATGTCCGCGTTCGTCCCATAGCCAAAGGCGCGCAGGAGCGCCGTTGCCGGGAACTTCTTCTTCTTGTCAATGTGGACGAAGACCACGTCGTGGATGTCCACGGTGAACTCCACCCAAGAGCCGCGGAACGGAATGATGCGCGACGAGATGAGGCGCTGTCCGTTCGGGTGCGTGCTCTCTTCAAACACCACGCCAGGAGAACGGTGAAGCTGGGACACGATCACACGTTCGGCGCCATTGATTACGAAGGTGCCCAACGGCGTGAGCAACGGGAGTTCACCGAGATAGACTTCCTTCTCGATCTGGTTCTTAAGGCGCTTCTTCCCGTCGACCGGATTCTCCTCATACACGGTCAAGACCAGCGTGGCCTTAAGCGGAGCGGAGTAGGTCATGTCGCGCTCAATGCACTCTTCGACCGAGTACTTCGGCTCGCCGAGCGTATAGCGCTTGAAGTCCAGCGAGAAGTTCTCGTGGACGTCTGTGATTGGGAAGAGGTCCTTGAAGACACGCTCAAGGCCGACGTCTTCCCGATTGTGCTGGGCGGCGTCGAGTTGGAGCAGCGACTGGAAGGCCTGCGTCTGGATGTCGAGCAGGTGCGGCATATCCATGCCGTGCTCGAGCTTTCCGAAGGAGATCTGAGTGATCATGGCGACCCGGGCTGTGCCCGTGAACAGGCGAAAACCGCCCCGCCACCACCCGGACAAGACCGGGAGGGGCGAGGCGAAAGGAGCTTCAGATGTAGAGCGAGAAGAACTTCAGATGCATTGCAAAGGCCGAGTAAGAGGGAGTGAGTTGCGGTCCGGGGTTTGACTCCCGGACCGTAAACCCATCCGCCTTACTTGACCTCGACGCCAGCGCCTTCGGCCTCGAGCTTGGCCTTGATCTGCGCGGCTTCGTCCTTCGAGACGCCGGCCTTCACAACCTGCGGGGCGCCGTCCACCAGGTCCTTCGCTTCCTTCAGGCCCAGGCCGGTGATTTCGCGAACCACCTTGATGACCTGAATCTTCTTGCCGCCCGCTTCCTTGAGGACCACGTCGAACTCGGTCTTCTCTTCGGCAGCGGCAGCCGGTGCGCCACCCGCAGGGCCGCCAGCGGCGACAGCGGAGATGGTCACGTTGAACTTCGTCTTAAACGCATCGATCAGGTCAACAAGCTCGATGACCGACATGTTGCCGATCGCCTCGAGGATCTCGTCCTTAGAGAGAGTTGCGTTAGCCATTTGTGTAATTCTCCAAAAGTTTCCCCCAGGGTTCTTTAAAACCTGGGGCGTGTGTGATCAGGCAGACGCCTGGGGGATTAGTTCGAACCTTCGAGCTGCGTCTTCTTTGCTTCGAGTGCCAGGGCGAACATCGAGAGCACGCTGTTGAACGTGCCAACGAGAATCGACAGCGCTTCATCGCGCGTCGGCATCGAGGCGAGCTTCTTGACCGTATCCGCATCAACGGCCTTGCCTTCCCACAGGCCGCCCTTGATGGTGGGCTTCTGGTCATTCTCCTTCGCGAAGTCGGAGAGGAGCTTGGCCGCGGAGATGGCATCCTTCGCCACCACAACGCCCGTGGGCCCCTTCAACGCTTGACCGGCAAAGCCGGCTTCGTTGACCGCGCGCAGCGCGAGGGTGTTCTTAATGACGACGTACTCAACGCCCGCCTTGCGGAACCGGCGGCGGAGGGTCGTCATGGACTTCACGTTCAAACCGGTGAAGTCCGTGTAATAGACCGCGTCGGCGCCCGCGAGCTTGGCCTTCAGCTCGGCGACGAGCTGTTCCTTGTCGGATCGCTTCATCGTGGGTTACCGGTACGGAGTGGTGTCGATACGAACGCCGGGGCCCATCGTAGAGCTCACGGCGACTGTCTTGACGTACACGCCCTTCGAAGCAGCGGGCTTGGATCGGATGATCTGATCCATGAACGCGCCGAAGTTCGTCTCCAGGGCTTCGAGGCCAAACGAGACCTTGCCGATCGCAGCCTGCACATTGCCGGCCTTGTCAACACGGAACTCGATCTTGCCAGCCTTGGTTTCCTTCACGGCCTGCGCGACGTTGAACGTCACGGTGCCGGCCTTCGGATTCGGCATCAAACCGCGGGGGCCGAGCACGCGGCCCAGCTGACCGACCTGACCCATCTGGTCGGGCGTCGCGATCATCACGTCGAAGTCCGTCCATCCGTCCTTCACCTTCTGGATGAACTCGGTGCCGACGAAATCGGCTCCGGCGGCCGTCGCTTCGTTGGCCTTTTCGCCCACGGCGATGACGAGGACGCGGACCGTCTTGCCCGTTCCAGCCGGCATGATCACCGTGCCGCGAACCACCTGGTCCGCATGGCGGGGATCAACGCCCAAGCGCACGGCCACTTCGACAGACTCGTCGAACTTGGCGAACGCAGCCGTCTTGACGGCCTCGAGGGCAGCCTGCGGGGTGTGCAGCGTGCCGGCCTGAATCTTCTCGGCGGCGGCGCGGTACTTCTTTCCGTGCGTCTTCATCCCTTCACCTCCACACCCATAGAACGAGCAGCGCCGGCAACCATCGCCATGGCAGACTCGAGATTGTCGGTGTTGAGATCGGGCATCTTCATTTCGGCGATCTTCCGGACCTGCGCCTTGGTGATCGAGCCAACCTTGTTGCGGTTGGGCTGACCGGAGCCCTTCTCGATTCCTGCCTCGCGCTTGACGAGGAACGCCGCGGGCGGCGTCTTCAGGATGAACGTGAAGGACTTGTCGGCAAAAATCGTGATCTCGACCGGAAGAATCGCATCCTGTCCCTGCGTGCGAGCATTGAACTCTTTGCAGAACGACATGATGTTGATTCCCTGCGGACCGAGCGCGGTGCCGACGGGCGGGGCCGGATTCGCCTTGCCTGCAGGAATCTGCAGTTTGACGAAACCGGTGACCTTCTTGGCCATCTTACCCTCTGGAAAACGTGAAGCGTGCACGGGCACCGTCGGATGCGACGGGCTGGCGTTACACGCTGACTCCCACAATGTGATTAACGACGTCGTGGTTTTCCGTCGGGGCGCTTCTCAGTGGAGACTGTGACCTCGTCCACCTGCCTCGCGCAAAGGCATCTGCTTTTCAACTGGACGGCAGACGGGTGACGGATGCTGAACAGATGCGTGCGGCATCCGTCATCCGTCTTCCGTCCTAGTGTCCCTTTAACTGCAAGTAATCCAGCTCCACACTCGTCGGTCTCCCGAAGAGACTGACGCTGACGCGAACCTTTCCTTTGTCCACAATCACATCTTCCACCGTTCCGTTAAAGTCCGTGAACGGTCCGTCCGTGATCGCGACGGCCTGACCGATGAGGAAGGGAATCTCCTCCTTCGGCGTGGCCACTTCTTCTTCGACGGCGATACCTAGCAGGCGCTTCACTTCATCTTCACGCAGCGCCTGCGGCTCGCGGTCCTTGGTGCCAACAAACTTGATCACGCCCTGAATGGCGTTGATGTTGTGTAGCGTGTCCTCGCTGATGGCCATCTCCACGAGCACGTAGCCCGGGTAGACCTTGCGATCAACGGTGACCTTCTTGCCGTTCTTGATCTCGACCACCTGCTCAGTCGGGACCAGCGCCTGCCGGATGCGCCTATCCTCGGCCGCCGTGGGATCAGCGTCAATCTTCCGCTGAATCAGCGTGCGCACCTTGTTCTCGTGCCCAGAGGTCGTCTGGACGGCGTACCAGCGATGCGTCACGGTTAGGCCCCGAAGAGCGCAGGAATACCACGCACCAGCACGGCCTGCAGGATGAGGTCAAGCAACCAGATCACGCCGCCAATCGCGAGCGAGATGACAATCACGCCCAAGGAGAGTGACTGCACCTGCGGACGATCCGGCCAGGTGACCTTGCGCATCTCCGACACCACGTCGTTCCAGAAGGTCACGACGCGCTTAGGCAAAGACGGCTGGACCTGCACGACCTCGCTGGCCACTTACTTCGTCTCCTTATGGAGCATGTGCTTGTTGCAGCGGGGGCAGTACTTCTTCCACTCCACGCGCTCGGGGTGCAGGCGCTTGTTCTTCGTGGTGAAGTAGTTGCGATTCTTGCACTCACTGCACGCGAGGATGATCTTGTCACGCGGCATTGGACACTCTCTGAATTAGGGCGTTCAAGACGTCCCGCCAACGGGACGCGACAGGCCACCCTGCCCCCGGACTTGGGCGCATGGCGGCGAGCCTTGAAACGTAGACTGAGGTAGAGCGTGATGCAAGTGCTGAGCCATCCGAGGCTTACGGCGCCGGGCTAATCCCGAAGGTGCCCCGAAGCAGGACGGAAGACGGATGACGGATGCAACGGAAAAGGGCGCGCCGAGCTTAGCTCAGCGCGCCCTTTCAGCGTCCGTCATCCGTCCAGTATCAAGCACGCAACCGGGATCGAACCGGTGACCTCATCCTTACCAAGGATGTGCTCTACCGACTGAGCTATGCGTGCAACCTCTTCCAACCTTCAACCTTCACCCTTCACCCTTCACCCTTCTACTTCCAGAGCGGGAGACGGGGCTCGAACCCGCGACATCAAGCTTGGAAGGCTTGCGCTCTACCAGCTGAGCTACTCCCGCGTCTTCTCACTTCTATTTCTACCCTTCCCCCTTCTCCTTCTCGCTCTTCCCCTCTTCGCTCTTCCCTTGTCGCTCTTCGCTCTTCCGCTGTTCTATGGTGGGAGAAGGATTCGAACCTTCGAAGGCAATGCCGGCAGATTTACAGTCTGCTCCCGTTGGCCACTTGGGTATCCCACCGCACTCCCGCGCTGCCACCGCAAGCCCACAGAGCTGACGGCGAGAATCGAACTCGCGACCGCCCGATTACAAATCGGGTGCTCTACCAGCTGAGCTACGTCAGCGAACCGAACGCAGAACGCTAAAAATAAGGGGCCCAGAGCGAGGAAGGAAGTCCGCGGGCAAAAGTCCTCGCAGTTACCGCGCCTTCTTCCATCGCGTTCCCGCCGGCCCGTCCTCAATCACAATTCCCTTCTCATCCAACGCCGCCCGAATCGCATCAGCCGCCGCGAAGTCACGACGCGCCCTCGCTTCCTTGCGCGCCTGGATCTGCGCGTCCACCCAGCTCGCCAACTCAGCGTCCGTCTCAACGGCGGCGGGTACGAGGTCCAACACGCGATCTACCATCTGAAAGACCTCGCGCGCCCGACGCAGCGCCGCCGCGTCCGAGCCGCCGGCATCGAGCTCCTTGTTGGCCGCGCGCACGAACTCAAACAGGGCGGCCATTGCCTCGGGCGCGTTTAAGTCATCGAACAGGGCCGCGCGCGCCGCCGTTTCCAGACGATCCGCCGCATCCTCAAGGCCCCGCGTGCCACCCTTTGCTGCCCGCAGACGCTCCGCGAAGTCGCCAATGCGACGCACCGCTTCCATTGAACCCTCGAGCGCGTCGCCGCTCAGGTTCAATTGCTTGCGATAATGCGTGCTAAACACGAAGTGCCGCACCGCGGCTCCTGTAATACCCGCTTCGCGTAAGCCTTCCACGTTCTGCACGTTGCCCACGCGCTTGGCCATCTTGGCGCCGTCCGTGAGCAGGAACTCACCGTGGGCCCAGCAACGCGCAAACTCCTTGCCCGTGGCCGCCTCACTCTGCGCGATCTCGTCTTCGTGATGCGGGAATACGAGGTCAATACCGCCGCAGTGCAAGTCCAAAGTCTCGCCGAGGATGGTCATGGCCATCGCCGAGCACTCGAGATGCCAGCCGGGACGCCCGCGGCCCCAGGGCGAATCCCACGCGGCATTGCACGCCTCATCCTCGGCCTTTGCCGACTTCCACAACGCGAAGTCCTGCGCGTTCTCCTTGGAGTAGTCGTCTTGCGCAACGCGCGCACCGCTTTGGATTTCACGTGTATCTAGTCGCGAAAGACGTCCGTAGCCCGCGAACTTATCAATCGCGAAGTACACACTCTTGTCTTCCGCGACGTAAGCAACCCCATTGGAAATCAGTCGCTCAACGAGCGCAATCATCTGCGGGATGTAGGCCGTGGCGCGCGGATAGTGCTCCGCATCCTCAATGCGCAGATACTTCCGGTCCGCGTGAAAGATCTCGACAATCGGATCTGTCACCTCGCCGATGGTCTTGCCCTGCTGCGTGGCGCGGACGATGATCTTGTCGTCCACGTCCGTCAGGTTCATCACCTGCTCCACCGTCCATCCGCGCAAGCGAATGACGCGCCGCAACAAATCCTCGAAAAGGAAGGTGCGGAAGTTGCCGAGGTGCGCCGGGTTGTAGACGGTCGGGCCGCAGGTGTAGAGCTTCACCGTATGCCCATCCTCTGGGACAAAGGGCTCGACCGCGCGCGACATGGTGTTGTAGAGATTGAAATCCGGCATAGGGGAAAGCTACCGGGACGCGTGAGGGAGCGGCAACGGCTCGGTTAGCCTTCCCCGCGGCACGATTTCCTCGGCGACGCGTGAGGCCCGTACCGCCACGCCCGCATCGCGGCACAGGGCCAGCACGAACTCCGCGGATGTTCCCTGCGGTAACGGCACGCGCAACCGCCTCCCGCGCCGCGCCAGACTCGGGAGCTTGGGTAGCAGGCGTTCCATGGCGTCATCGGGACTCAGCACGGCCAACTCCAACACGTTGCGCCGCGGCCTCGCGATCCCATCCACGCGACCATCCACGAGACGAATCACTTTGTCCGCTGTGCCTTGCCCGCCGCAGGCATCCCCGTCGCGGCCGGCCACCATCACGGCGATCCCGCTCGCGGCAATGCCCTGTAAGAGCGCAACGCCCTCGCGGCGTTGCTCGCGCGAGCAATAGGCAAAGGGTTCGTCGAGGCAGATGAGTTCCGGGTGCGCAAGCAGGCCCTGTGCGACGACCACGCGCAATTGATCAAGCGGCGAGAGTGCTCCCAGACGCACGCGCGACATTCCGCGCAGCCCCACGCGATGCATCAAGGGCAGATAGCGAGTGGGTGCGGGGAGTGCCTGCTCGCCGAGCGAGAGCACATCCGCGTGAAACGCCAAGGCTTGGCGCACGGTGAGGAAGTGGTATTCCCAGGGCCGCGACTTGAGGTGCTGCGGCCTGAGTGGCGCGTGATCCGTGCTGCCGTTCCATCGCGCTTCGCCCGCGGTGGGACGCGCGAGGCCAGCGGCAATCAGCAGCAGCGTGGATTTGCCTGCGGCCGCGGGGCCGGTGATGGCCATCAGCTCACCGACGCGTAGCGTGAGTGAAACGTGCGAGAGCGCGAGGATGTCGGTGCTGGTGCCGAGCAGGCCCGTGCGCCAACGGCGCGTGACTTGGCGAAGCTCGAGAGTTGGTGGGGGACGCATGGGGACACGGTACAAATACGAAGCCCGGGGAGCGGCATCATCGCCGCGCACCGGGCATCGAATCGCAACTCGCGCTGAGATTTCTACTTGTCGTCTATCTCCGCGTCCACAATCTCGCCCTTGCCAATCCGCTTCGGCGCAGCCGACGACGCTCCCGGCCCGAGCAACCCCATCTTCTGCTTGAGTGCCGTGAGCTGCTGATCGGCGTTCGCCGAGCCAACCTGCTTCTCAAGACGCTTGAAGTCGCCGGCGAGGCGATCGCCCGAGAATTCCTCGTCGATCTCCGTGCTGGCTTTGATCATGCGCTCGTTCTGGCCGATCTTCTCTTCCATGCGCGCGAAGGCCTCAAAGGCGCTCTTCTCGCTCATGGACGACATCGTCTCCGAGATCTTCGCCTGGGCCTGCGCACGGCGCTGGCGGGCGAGGAGGAGATTCTTCTTACGCTTGGCTTCCTGAATCTTGTCGTTCAGGTCGCGGAGCGAGTTCTTGAGCTTCTCGGTCTCCATGACGTGCGACTGCCATGTGGCCTCGAGCGTGGACGCGTGCTCGTAGTGCTCCGACTGACGCAGCAGGGCCTGCTTGGCGAGATCGTCGCGGCCTTCCTTCACCGCGAGCATCGCCTTGTTTTCCCAATCCTGGGACTGCTTGTACTCGGACTCGAACTGGTCCTTGAGGCGCTTCTCGTCGGCAATCGCCGCGGCCACCTGCTGCTTGGCACGGGCGAGCTGGTTCTGCATGTCCACGACAATCTGATCTAACATCTTCTCCGGATCCTCGGCTTTCGAGATCAGGTCGTTGATGTTGGACTTCAACAGCGAGGCAAGACGGTCAAAGATGCCCATGGTTATCGGGCCTCACGGAAAGTGGCGAGTTCGCGAAGGTGGCCCGCGAGCGACAGCGTGATGCTCTCATACGAGGCCTGGAACTCCTCGTAATCTAAGTGGGAGAGCTCAAGCGCCTCGGTGAGGACGATTTCCGTCCCCTGAATTCCGTAGGAGCCGTGGAGCAGGTCGGTGGCATTGAGTTCGAGCAAGCGGCGGCAGAGGCGATCGGCGGTGCCGTTGCCGGGCAATTCCATCACCTTTACGCGGAGCACCACCACCGGCGGCGAATGGTGCACGACGACGGTGAGGTCGAGGGCACCGCCCGGATGGAGCTTCCACAGGCCAGGCTCGATTTCTTCGTAGCTAGCGCCTTCGCTGGCGAGTCGGCCAAGGAAGCCGTCAATCTGTTCAGGCGTGACCATCGATGGGGTCCCCAAGGGTGAGCATTCACACACCGATACGCGACGGGTGTGGGCTAAAGTTTCACCTTGGGGACGGATGACGGAAGAGGGAAGTCGGAAGGAACTACGGGGTCAGTAGGTCCAGATGACGATTGAGCCGCAGCCAGCAAAGTCATTGAACTGCGGCGGGGCGTTGTTGGCGGTGTACATCTCCACGCGCTTGGCGACGCGGAGGAACGTGTTCTCCTCGTCAATCTCGATGTTCCGGAAGTTGTTGCCGTCAATGAAGAATTGTGGACGGCAGAAATCGGATCCGCGTCGCATCCGGAGCGTGGGGCCGCGCGGGGTTTGCTGCACGGAGACTCGCGGGTTGGTGGTGGCAATCGTTTGCGCGCTGACCACACCCAGTTGTTGGAGCGCCTGCTCGTCCACAAACACACCCAGGCCGCGCTCCCGCCGCGTTTCGAACTGCGCTTGCGCAGCGGTCATGGGCTGGCCCGTAACCGTAACGGTGGCGAGTTCGCGGGGGGCATCGGCGAGTTGGATGTCCTCGAGGTCCACCCGAACGTCAAGGGGATCGAGGGGGCGCAGGAGCGGCGTGAACCCAAGGGCACGCACGATCAACTGGCTGGAGCGTCGAGGCATGGCCGGCAACACGAAGCGCCCGAGGGAATCGCTGCGCACGGACTGCGTCGAATCTCCGACAATGAGCACGGCCGCGCCCGCAATCGGTGCACCGGCGGGATTGACCACGCGCCCGAGCACCTGCGAGGTCACACCGCGAGCGCCGACGATGACGTCTCGGCGCTCGATGGCGGACTTGGTGCGCACCAGCAACTCGCCGCTTGAGACTCCGTCGTTGCCAAGGGCCCGCAGCGTGAACTCGCTTTCCACCGGAACGCCGCAGAGCACGTAGGAGCCCGCGGCACCGGCGGTGTCTGCAGCGGCCATCGTGCCTTGTGCCACTTCCCGACCGGCTACGACCGTCTCCGTCCATCGAGCGAAGATGCCAGTGCCTTCCGCAGGGGCACCGTCGCCGTCGCGAAGCTCACCAATGAGGAGGCCCTGCCCCTCACCAAGCACGTCCCCGCAGACCGCTCGCTGAATAGTGGCGTTGGAGGGCGTGGAGAGCACCACGGACTGGGAGCGGCTGCCACGCACCGACACTTGGCGCTGAATGGCTGGGAGGCCGAGCGAGTCGAGCCAGGGCGCCCAGTAGGCGACCGTGTAATCGCCTTCGGCGAGATCGCTGAACTCAAACCGGCCGCCGCGGCCCGTGACCGCCTTCTTGCTTGCGCCGATGAGCACGACTTCCGCTTCGGCGACTGGGCCGCCGGCTCGCAATGAGTCGATAAGGGTGCCGCGAATGCTCCCCTGCGCTGCCGCGCTCGAGGACAGGAGCGCGAGCATTCCGAGGCCAGCGAGCAGTACGGGTGCGCGACGAACCAAGAGCATTCCAACTCCGCTGAGGGGGTGTCTAGGCAGTCTTTGGCAGATGGGTCCGGCATTAGACACCGGAAACGTGCCAACGTTTACCTAATGCTCCGGCCGCCGCCATAGCTACATCGGGCGGCCTAGGCCGCCCTAGCCGCGCTTGATCTGGGTGAGCCGTTCCTTCGCCAAGCGGCGCCCCGTCGGCGTGGCGGCGAGCCCACCACCAGCCGTCTCGCGGTAGCGCACGTCCATCTCTCGGCCAATCTCGCCCATGGTATCAATCACCTCGTCGGCGGGAATGGCGAATTCGATACCCGCGAGTGCCATCTCAATCGCGGCGAGAGCGATCGCGGCACCCGTCGCGTTGCGGAACACGCAGGGCAGTTCAACCAAGCCGCCAAGCGGATCGCAGACGAGGCCGAGCGTGCCCTGCTGAGCCAGTGCCACCGCGAAGCCTACCTGCTTTGGCGTACCGCCCAACATTTCCGTCGCAGCACCAGCGGCCATTCCGGCTGCGGCACCAGTCTCGGCCTGACAACCGCCCTCGGCGCCGCTGAGTGAGGCGCGGTGCGCCACCACCGCTCCAATGAGGCCCGCCGTCGCGAGCGCATCCACCAACTGAGCATCAGTCAGCTTGTGCTTCTCCGCGAGGCCAAGCAGAACGCCGGGTAAGACGCCGGCGCCACCGGCGGTTGGCGCGGCGACGATGACCCCCATGGCCGCGTTTACTTCCTGCACCGCGAGCGCACGCATCAACACCTCGCGGAACACGGTGCCCGAGAGCGGACCCGCGGGGCCGTGCTTGAGCTTGGCCGCATCGCCGCCCACAAGTCCTGACGCGGAGCGCATGTCGCCCGTGAGGCCCTGCTCGATGGCGTGCCGCATCACCGCGAGTGCGCGGCCGAGTGCCTCTCGAATGTCCTCGACGCTGCGGCCTTGATCGCGCGATTCAAGTTCAAGTGCGCAGAGCGCGAGCGACTTCTTCTCCGCAGTGGCCTGCGCAATGGCGTCGGCAAGTGAGGTGAACATCAGCCACCAACCTTATCAATGCGGTGCGCCCACTTCACCCACGACAGCTCCTTGAGTGCAGCGCCCACGGAGTCTTCGGGCCGCTCGTCCACTTCAATCACCATGAATGCGTCACCGCCGCGATGCTTTCTACTGAGCCGCAGCGTCGCGATGTTCACGCCACCCTCGCTGAGCATTGTCGCGATGCGCGCCACACTGCCCTTCACGTCCTCGGCGACCATCACGATGGTGTGATGCGAGCCATCCACTTCCACCGGATAGCCGTCAATCTGCGAGACCTTGATGCGACCGGCGCCGAGGGAGGCACCGAGCATGACGTGATGACGATGCTGACGCGTGACGGTGATGCGCACGGTGTTGGGGTGCACCTCGGGCTCGTCACCAAGCGTGGTTTTCTCGAAGCGCCAAGGGAGCGCTTCCTTCTCCATGATGACGAGTGCATCGCGGAGGCGTTCATCGTCGGGGCGGAAGCCGAGGAGGCCGCCGACGATGGCCTTGTCGGTGCCGTGACCTTCGCCGGTGCGGGCGAAGGAGCCGTGGAGCTCGATGAGCGCTGACTCCGGCGTGCCGGCCACGAGGTCGCGTGCGACCAGGCCGAGGCGGCAAGCGCCGGCCGTGTGGCTTGAGGACGGACCGACCATGACGGGGCCGATGATGTCTAGGATGCTAACCATGGCCGAAAGCTAAAGAGCGAGGAGCGAAGAGCGAAATGGAAGAGCGAAGTATTGAAGAGCGAGGGGTGAAGGGAAGAAGGAATGAAGGGGAAGAAATGGAACGAGTGGGGATGGCTCGGCGATGGAATTTACGCGTGTTGATGCACACTCCATGGATGAGCAATAATGGGCGTAGAGGGGTTCCTTTAGCGGAGCGGCTGGTCTTGTTTGGGGGGCGGACTTGTGCGCTGATTCGGCGGGCGCCGCGAGACTTCGCGTTAGAGAACATTTTCCGGCAGCTTGCCCGCTCGGCGACGTCTCCAGCGGCGAATTACGCGGAGGCGAAGGAGGCAATCTCCACGCGGGACTATGTGAACAAGCTCAAGATCTGTGTAAAGGAACTGCGCGAGTCCCTGGCCTGGCTCCAAATGGCCGAGAGCGCCGGCTTCCGCCCCGCCGAAGTACGCGCCTTAGCCGCGGAATGCAACGAGCTGATCGCCATCTGCGTGACATGCATCCGCCGCGCCACCGGCCATTAATTCACTCTTCCCCTTCCTCCCTTCTGTTCTTCTCCCCTCGCTCTTCACTACTTCGCTTTTCCGTTGTCGCTCTTCGCTCCTCGCTCTTCCAGTTACTTTTGTTGCAATGCTTTCCTTGCTCCTCAACGCCAACATCTACGCCCCCGCCAAACGGGGCATCCAGCACATCCTGCTGGCGGGTGATCGCATCGTCTGGATGGGGAACGCGCGCCCAGATCTCCCCTCGGGTCTCAACGTCACGACCACAGACCTTGGCGGCCGGCGCGTCATCCCGGGACTGATTGATCCGCACGTCCACATCACCGGCGGCGGCGGCGAGTCGGGCGCAGAGTCCAAGGTTCCTCCGCTCGCGCTCTCGCAGTTCACACGCGGCGGCGTGACCAGCGTCGTGGGATTGCTCGGCACCGACGACGCCACGCGGCATCCGCGCGAGTTGGTGACGGCGGTCTACGGGCTTCGTGCCCAGGGACTGTCGGCGTGGAATTGGACGGCAGGCTATCACATCCCTCCGGTCACCATCACCGGCAGCGTGCGCGGCGACATCGCGCACATCGAGTGCATCATCGGCGTGAAGACCGCCATCTCCGACCATCGCTCGAGCCAGCCGACGCGCGATGAACTGCTGCGGCTCGCGAGCGAGGCGCACGTGGGCGGCTTGATGACGGGCAAGGCGGGACTCGTGCATCTACACGTGGGCGATGGAGTGCGGGGACTCGAGCCCATCCGAGAAGCGCTCGCCGGCTCGGAATTGCCGCCGCGGGTGTTCAATCCCACGCATGTGAACCGTCGCAAGGCGCTGTTCGAAGAAGCCATCGCGCTCGCGAAACAGGGCTCGTGGGTGGACATCACCGCGTTTCCCGTCGCTGACGGCGAAGATGCCTGGAGCGCGGAAGCGGCGCTGATGCGCTTTCTTGATGCTGGCGCACCGGCGGAGCGTGTGACCATCAGTTCGGATGGTGGCGGCTGCCTGCCGACCTTCGATGCGGACGGCCGCGTGACGCAGATGGATGTTGGGCAACCGGGGGCGTTGGCATTTACGCTGCGGCGCCTGCTAGAGCTGGGCGTACCGCTCGAACGTGCGTTGCCGGCATTCACCAGTAATACAGCGCAGCTGCTGCGATTGGCCCGCAAGGGTGAGATCGTACTCGGTGCCGACGCGGACCTCGTGGTGCTCGACGACAAGGGAGGAGTGCAAGACGTGATGGCCATGGGTCGCTGGCACCTGCGCAACGGCGCGCACATCGTCGGCGGACAGTTTGAGTCCGCCACTTCCCTGAGTCGCTCGTGAGCCCGTCCCAAACGCCGGACGGCGCGACGCGTGGATGGATCATCCCCATTGGCGGTGGCGAGGAGAAGGAGAACAATCCGCTCATCCTCGATCGCTTTGTTCAGCTCTGTGGCGGACGTGATGCCAAGCTCGTGGTGATTCCCACGGCCTCGAAGCTGGCCGACACGGGCGATCGCTACCGCAGCATCTTCAAGGATCTCGGGGCTGCCGAAGTTGAAGTGATGGACTTCGATACGCGCCGCGATGGTGACGAGCCGAGTCGTGTGGCCGCCATCAAGGCCTGTGATGGGGTGTTCATCACCGGCGGCAACCAGATGCGTCTCGCGACCACCTTGGGTGGCACCGCCGTGGCCAAGGCCCTGCGCGAGCACAACGCGAACGGCGGGCACGTCGCCGGCACCAGCGCGGGTGCGAGCTTCCTCAGCGAGCACATGATTGCGTTCGGCGATGACAATCGCACGCCGCACGCAGGCTCTGTGACGCTCGCTCCCGGACTTGGACTCACCAATCGCGTGGTGATTGATCAGCACTTCACGCAACGCGGGCGGCTGGGACGGCTGATCACGGCCTTGGCCTTCAATCCCTTCCTAATCGGTCTCGGGATTGATGAGGACACGGCCGCGTTCATCTCGCCCGACCAAACGGTTGAAGTAGAGGGCAGCGGGACGCTCACGATCGTGGACTCTTCAAAGCTGAAGTTCTCTTCCATGGACCGGGCAGGCGCGGACGACCCCGTGGCGATGCTGGGATTGACGATGCACGTGCTCGTGCGAGGGACCACGTTCAACCTCCACACGCGCATCGCCTCGGCGGGCGACCTCGCGGTCAGCAAGTCTTAGCAGCAAGTTCAAGCAATGCGAATCCTTGAACGGTCGGTTTATGTCGGCCCCTCGCTCTACGCGCACTTTCCCGTCATCCGGCTGACGCTCGATCTTGGCGCGCTGGAACAGTGGCCGACGAGTCGCCTAGGCGCGCCGTTCATAGACGGATTACTCGCCGCCCTGCCCGGCCTCCGCGAGCACGGCTGCTCGTACGGTGAGCCCGGCGGATTCGTGCGCCGCATGACGGAGGACGAAGGCACCTGGCTCGGGCACGTGATTGAACACGTGGCCATCGAGCTACAGAACATCGCCGGCATCCCCGTCACCTTTGGCAAGACGCGCACGGCTGGTACTGAGGGCGTGTACTTCGTGGTGTACGAGTACGAACAGCGCGATGAAGGTCTTGAAGCGGGAGAACTGGCGCTACGTCTTGTGGCCTCGCTGCTGCCCGCAGAGGTCACACCCGCGGGCATCGTGCCGGACGATTGGGACTGGACCGCACAGCGCGACAGTTTCATTCGTTTTGCGCAGCGTCGCGCGCTGGGGCCGAGCACGGCGTCCTTGGTGCACGCGGCAGAAGACCGAGGCATCCCATGGATGCGTCTCAATAGCCAGTCACTGATCCAGCTCGGACACGGACGGCACCAGCAGCGCATCCAAGCGACGATTACGGGGCGCACCTCGTATATCGCTGTGGAACTTGCGAGCGACAAAGAAGAGACCAATAAGATTCTCGGGCAACTCGGGTTGCCCGTACCCAAGCAGGAACTCGTGCAGAGCGAAGACAGCGCCGCACGCGCCGCGCGACGCATCGGGTATCCGGTGGTGGTCAAGCCATACAATGGAAATCACGGGCGCGCGGTGGCGATTCATCTGACGACTGATGAGCAGGTGCGCGTGGCGTTCAAGGCGGCGCAGGAAGTCTCGCGCTCCGTGATTGTCGAGAGCTTCCAGGCGGGCGATGACCATCGCCTCTTGGTGGTGAATGGCGAACTCGTGGCGGCGACCAAGCGAACGCCGGGTCACGTGGTGGGCGATGGCAAGCACAGCGTCGCGGAATTGGTGGAGATCGTGAATGCGGATCCGCGCCGCGGTGTAGGGCACGAGAAGGTGCTGACGCGGCTCGCACTTGATGACCAAGCATTGCGACTTCTCGCCGACAAGGGCTACGACGCCGCTACGGTGCCCGCCGCGGGTGAGACGATATTCCTGCGCTCGACGGGCAATCTCTCCACCGGTGGCACGGCCACGGACGTCACGGACATCATCCATCCCGACAATCGCGAGATGGCCGAACGCGCCATCAAGGCGATTGGCTTGGACGTGGGCGGCGTGGATTTCCTCACGCCGGACATCACCGAGTCGTACCGCAAGCACGGTGGCGCCATCTGCGAGGTGAATGCGGCGCCAGGCTTCCGGATGCACAGCGCGCCGAGCGAGGGCAAGGCGCGCGACGTAGCTGGGCCAGTGATTGACATGCTCTTTCCTGCTGGCTCGCCGGCGACAGTGCCACTGGCCGCGGTCACAGGCACCAACGGCAAGACGACGACGGCGCGCATGCTCGCGCACATCTGCAAGATGGCGGGGTTCGTACCTGGCCTCACCACCACCGACGGCGTGTACATCGACGGCGTGCGCACGGTGGAAGGCGACATGACTGGCCCCGTGGCCACGCGCATCGTGCTTTCTGACCCGACGATTGATGTGGCGGTGCTCGAGGTGGCGCGCGGTGGATTACTGCGCGCTGGCATGGGGACGCGTTACGTGGACGTTGGCGCGGTGCTCAACGTGAAGTCGGACCATCTCGGCTTGAAGGGCATCGGCACGCTTGAGGAACTCGCCGAGGTGAAGCGTATCGTGGTTGAAGTCGCGCGCGACACCGCCGTGCTCAACGCCGACGATCCCCTCGTGCTGCGGATGGCCAGCTACACCGAGGCCAAGCATCTCTGCTACGTGACGACGAATCCTGGGCACGCGATTGTGCGCGAGCACATCCGCGCCGGTGGTCGCGCGGTCTCGTTGGAGAGCGGCGTGAACGGCAGCATGATCACCATCTACGACAAGGGCGCGCACATTCCGCTGATGTGGACGCACCTGATTCCCGCCACGATGGAAGGTCGCGCGATGCACAACGTGCAGAACGCGATGGTGGCCGCGGCGATGGGATTCTCGATGGGCATCAAGCTGGAGATGATCCGACAGGGGCTGCGCACCTTCGACACGACGTTCTTCCAAGCGCCGGGCCGCGCGAATGTGTTCAATGAGCATCCGTTCAAGGTGATTCTCGACTACGGCCACAACGCGCACGCGGTGGATGCGATGTGCCAACTGGCACTGCGGCTCGATGTGTCGGGCCGGCGCATTGTGGTGCTCGCCGCTCCGGGCGACCGACGCGACGAGGACATCGTGGAGATTGCGCGCGCAGCGGCGGGACACTTCGATCACTACATCTGCCGACGCGACGACGGCTTGCGCGGCCGCGATGGTGATGAAGTGCCGCAGATGCTCGCCGAGGCGTTGATCGCGGCCGGCGTGCCGGCCGAGCGCATTCAACAGATCCCCGACGAGCAGCAGGCCGTTGATGCGGCGCTGGCGATGGCGCGGCAGGGCGATCTCGTGCTCGTCTTCGGCGACGAGATCACGCGCACGTGGAAGCAGATCATCCATTTCCGCTCCGAAGGCTCGGCGCGTCCCGTGACGGCGGAGCACGCGATCCCGCGAGTGCAGGCGGTGGCGGAAGTGGTAGAGCCAATCGCAGCGGAGATTGGCAACTTGGTGCGTGACGAACGTGGCGTGCGCCTCGCACGCGAGTTGGACGACTGAGCCAGGACGCGTCCTTCTTGCCGGCTGCAGTGCTCTGCACGGATTCACGACGATTGCTGGGCCCGAGCCTCTGGCTGGATGCACCGGGCGTCGTGCTCGAGGTGCCGCTGCCGCACGGGCACGACGATGCGCTGCTGCGCGCTTGGAGCGGGCGCGTCGGGTGGATGTGCGCGGCCATCGGCTGGGGCGAGACTTCGCTCTGCATTCGCCTTCACGCCCAAGGGAGTTCTCTGGCATTCACAGCGCCGGCGACGGCCCTGATGAGTGCGACGAGCTTGAACGAATGGGCCTTGCAAACCGCGGCCGACGAGTATGGGCTGGCATACGATGCGAGCTTGTTGGAGGACGAGCGTTTGCCCACCGAGCAATCGGCGGCGTTGGCGCGCTTAAATGAGATGGTTGCCGCTGAGCGTGCGTCACCACCAGAGGACGCCACGCCTCTGCCCACGCGTGCGATCCCCATTGCGCTCGTCACAGGTTCAAACGGCAAGACCACCACGACTCGTCTCATTGCGGCAATGCTGCGCGCCGCGGGGCACGTGGTGGGTTATTGCTGCACCGACGGCGTGTTCGTAGGCGAGGAGCAAGTGGAGAGCGGAGATTGGAGCGGCCCGGGTGGAGCGCGACGCGTGCTCGAGGATGCGCGCGTCACGGCGGCGGTGCTCGAAACCGCGCGCGGCGGAATGTTGCGGCGCGGCTTGCTTGTGCCGCGCGCGGATGTGGCGGTCGTCACGAACATCGCAGCAGATCACTTTGGTGAGTACGGCGTGGATAGTCTCGCTGATGTGGCGGCCGTGAAGCTCGGCGTTGCGCATGCGTTGGACGCCAGCGGCACGCTTGTGCTGAACGCCGATGATGCCACGCTGCGCGCGCTGACCCCGCGGACCGACGCGCGCGTCTTGTGGTTGCATGCGAGCAGCCCCTCGCCCTTGTTGCCGCCGCCGGCGGAGATGCCAATCGCGTTTGGCGGCGCGGCGCGGTACAACATCGAAAATGCGTGTGCTGCAGTGGCCGCGGCGGAAGCGCTTCGCGTGGCGCCGTCGGTGATCACCGCGACGCTGCGCTCGTTCGGACGTGAGAACGCGGACAACGCCGGGCGCCTTGAGCGCTACGAGCGGAACGGCGTGCGCATCTGGCTGGACTACGCGCACAATCCGCACGGACTCGCCGCCCTGCTCGCCGTGGCCCAAGCGCATCGCGGTACTGGCCGACTCGGGCTGCTCCTCGGCCAGGCTGGCGACCGCGCCGATGACGCTCTGCAGGCGTTGGCGCGCACGGCATGGAACGTGAAGCCAGACATGGTGGTGCTTCAGGAACTGGAGTATTACCGGCGTGGCCGCGCGGAAGGCGAGGTGCCGCGCATCCTGCATGATGAGTTGGTGGCGGCCGGCGCGGAGCCAGCACAGTTGCAAATTGCGATGAGCGAAGAGGCCGGCGTGGCGGCAATGCTCGCGTGGGCCAAGGCGGGGGACCTTTTGGTTCTACCGGTGCACGCTACCGAAGCGCGAGCGCGGGTTGCCGGCATGCTGCAGACAGGATCCCTGGCTCGCTGAGAATTCGACAGCGCCCATCAGAGCGCTGATGGCTGCGGGACAAGGATGCGGGGTTCAACGGCACCAGTGCGCACCGTGGATTCATGCACTATTGCGTTCCCCGCCGAGCCGAGCGTACCGTATGGCCATGCCTGCCCACGTTCTCGATATGGACTGGACTGTCGAACGCGTACTCGCGTTGCCGGACGACGGCAATCGCTACGAGGTGCTCGACGGCGAGCTGTTCGTGACGCCGTCACCCTCGCTGCGGCACCAGGCGGCACTAGGAGAGCTGTTCCCACGCCTGCGTGAGTATGTGCGCACCCACGAACTCGGCTGGACAATGTTTTCTCCGGCCGACATCGTCTTCTCGCCGCGTCGGCTCGTCCAGCCGGATCTGTTCGTCGTGCCCGCGCGCAGTAGCGGCCGGCCCGCTGAATGGTCAGAGGTGAAGTCCCTGCTACTCGCCATCGAGGTACTGTCTCCAAGCACGGCGCGCGCAGATCGTTACCGCAAGCGGGCGATATACATGAGCGAGGATGTTGGCGAATACTGGATCGTCGACACCGGCCAACGGCTCATCGAGCGCTGGCGTCGCGGCGACACGGAGCCCGAAATCATCACCGACACGCTCGTGTGGACGCCACGGGCGGAACTGCCGCCCTTCACGCTCGAGCTTTCGGCATACTTCGACGAGATTGTGACTTAGGCGCCGCGCGCCGCCATCACTCTGATCGCGGCCACAAGCTTCGCCGCATCACTCGGCGTGCTGTAAAGAGCCGGTGTGACGCGCACACAGTCTCCCTTGGCGAGCCCGGACCGCGCGACAGTGAAGATCCCAAACTCATCGAGCAGCGTGCGCGCGACTGCTGCGTTCCGCTCACGTGAGCCATCACCGTGCAAGCGGAAGCTCGTGATGGCGCCGGCGAGTCCTGCTTCATCAGGCACCAGGATGTCCGCGCCTGCGATCTCGCGAGCGGGCCGCACCCAGGCATCGCGCAGGTAGCGCAGGCGCGCGGCTTTACGTGGAATGCCGATGCGTTCCTGAAAGTCGAGCGCGTCGGGGACGGTCATCACTGCGGCGAAATCGGTAGTGCCGGTGTGGATGCGGCTGTCAATGCGATCCAGCGGCCCATCATCACCGTGCGCACGATCAACACGGCCCAGCCTGTCCTTGTGGATGTACAGTGCCGCCACACCAATCGGCGCGCCAATCCATTTGTGAAGATTCACGCCAGCAAAGGGCGCGCCGATCTCTGCGAGTGACAGCGGAACCTGACCAAACGCGTGCGCCGCATCGAGCACGGTATCCACGCCGCGCGCCTTGGCGAGTGCTACAAGTTCGCGCACGGGCGGCATCAATCCCGTCTTGTTGCTCGGGTACGTGAGCAGCAACAGGCGCGTGCGAGGGTGCGCATCGAGGGCGCGCGTGTAGGCCGCGAGAATGTTCTCGCGTGTGGCGGGCTCGGGGATGTCAATTGTCGCGACGCTCGCGCCACGCTTGGCGGCGAGGGCGTTCATCGCCATCTGCATCGCGGGGTAATCGAGATCCGCGTACATCACCACATCGCCAGCCTGTAGGCGATTGTACTGACCGATGATGGACTGCAGCGCTTCAGTGGCATTGCGGGCGAAGGCAATCTCACCAGTTGCGACGCCGAGTGCACTGGCCGTGCGTGCACGCGCCTGCTGCGAGAGCGCCGGAAACTCGCGCCGCGCAAAGTACGAGCTCTCGCGGTTCACGCGGTCCACGTTGCGGTGGTACGCGGCGAGCACCGGCGCGGACATCATCCCCCAGAAGCCGGCTTCGAGATTGGTCACGCTGTCCGTGATGGCGTACTGCGCTGCCACCTCGCGCCAATACGCTTCGTCCTGGGCAACCATTTCTGGCGAGCCAATCGGTGGCGGAGGCAGCGGCTTCCCTGCGCGCTCGCGCGCCAGCGTGAGCATCTCGCTCGAGGGCGCGGCAAGCATCGCCGAGGGAAGCGCAAAGCTTGTAGCGGTGGCGGCGGTGCCCACAGCCGCGCGACGAAGGAAGGCTCTACGGTTCGACATATGCCGATTATACCGCAGCGGCTACCATGGAGCGAGTCGCCCGCCCACCGTCCCCGACGTCTTGCTTCTCAGATCGCAATCGGCTGCCGCTCAGCGCAAGCCGCACGGTCATCCGCGCCAAGCGCCCCCGCCCGGCGCAAAATCAGCGAAGCATCCAGCGTAAACAACTTCCAGCGCACGGTTGACGGCGCAGGCAATCCCGTCGCCGCAAGATCGCGAATCGCCACATCCCCCGGCCACGCGGTCTGCGTAGCAGTGGTGATCATCGCCAACACCACGTGCCGAGTCGCGCCATTGTAGGCCGTTGACGAACACACCAGCGCCGGACGTCGCTTGGACGCCAAGCGGTCGGTGAACGGGAACGGCACAACGACGATGTCGCCTGGCCTATAGTCCGCCATAAGCGACCTCGTCGTCTTCGGACGCCCACTCCGGTGCGAGCGTGACCTCGATGGCGCGCAGCTCTGCGAGGTCGGGCAAAGCCTTCCGGATGGTCACGTCACCTTCGGACGCGACAATCCACTCGACGCGATCCCCCGCCGCGAGCGCGAGCGCCTCGCGCACGACCTTCGGGACCGTGGCCTGATACTTCGTGGTTAAAGTAGACACCGGCATAGCTCCTCCGTAATGCGTAATGGGTATTACGCATTACAGTAATATCTATTCCGTGAATTGTCAATCCTGCCAAGGAGCACACTCTAGCATGGGCCGACCCCAGCACCCATACCAAATGATTGCCGCTGGGAGGATTACATCGCGGTCCTTGGCGCGCGCTTAGGGCACAACCCTCGGCGGGACCGCCCGAATCCCGTCCCCGAAGGTCGCGGCGAGCAGCAGGGTGAGCTTGGTGCCCAGCAACGCACTCGGCCCGTCTGCCCATTCGGCGAGCGTGTGCTGACCGCCGCCATATGCGCGGCCAATCGAGATGCTGGGAATCCCCATCACCACGCCGATGTTGGCATCGGTGCTTCCAGTGGCGATTGCCTCAGACGCGCCTGGCATTCCAACGCGCACGCCGAGTTGGCGCTGGATATCGATGGCCGTTTGCACGAGCGGATGACGCCGCGCACCTGCGAGCATCGGCTCGGTGCCGCCGGCGCCGTTCTTCTGTTCGACTTCAACGACCATCTCCACTCCCTCTCGCTGCGCTGACTCCTGCGCGATGCGCGTGATGGCGCGGTCGAGCGAGTCGACTAATACCGGATCTGGCGAGCGCAGATCCACCGTGAAGTAGAGATCCTGCGGAATGCCGTTGAAGATCACGCCGCCGTGCACCTGACCCACGTTGATCACCGCGCCATTGGGCAATGGAGTTGGCTGCAATGCATAGATGCGCTGAATCGCATCAGCGAGTGCGCGAACAGGTGTCGGGCGGCCGCGCGAGTAGAGCGTGTGTGAGCCCGCAGCCTTGTAGCGATAGCGCGTCCAATAGATACCGAGCGCGCCGTAGTTGATGGGGCCAAGCCCTCCGTCCATCGCGATGAGGAGATCAGGGCGCGGATTGTGGCGCAGCCAGTAGTCCATCCCGCGCAGGCCAAATTCTTCCTGCACGGTTGCCACGAATACCAAGTCTCCCTTCGTCACCACGCGCGCGGCGTTCAGCGCACGAACAACGGCGAGCATATTCGCGACCGACGCGCTGTTGTCGAAGATGCCCGGCGCCAACAGAGAGTCACCGGACTGGCGCACGTTGGTGTTGGTCCCCACTGGAAACGCGATGTCCATATGCGCGGCGAACACGGTCGTGGGGCCGCCGCCCGTGCCAGGGCGCACACCGGTCACGTTGCCGATGGAATCCACGCTGACGCGCAATCCTTGCCGCTCCAACTCGGCGCGCACGTAGGCGCCGCGTACTTCCTCGTGTCGCGATGCGCCTTCCATCTGTGCGATGCGGATCCATTCTTCCATCTGCTTCGGGAAGTTGGTGTCGAGGTGGGAGAGCGCAGCGCGGACATCAGGGCGCTGCAGGAGGGCGGGATCCCAGGAGCTGGGGAATGTCTGCTGGGCCGAGAGTGTTCCAGCGAAGCCGACAAGCGCGAGGCGCAGTGCGGCGCGCACGCGGCGCGACACAACAGTGTGACAGGTCATCATGGAGCGAGTTCCTTTAGCCAGGCGCCAATGGCGCGTTCAAAGTATCGTGGACTAAACAGCGTCCAGTCCGCCATCGCGGCCGGCAGCCGAAAGTCTGCAGCAGCAGCTACGGCGCTGCGTCCGCCTGCGTGCGCATCACGGGCCGCGCGCTCGACGATGTCTAACAGTTCGCTGAAGGCCTCCACGCCCGCCGCATCAGTCCTAACGCCGTGCCCGGAGACATACACGCGTGCATCCAACGCGCGCAATCGCCGCACGGATTGCGTGAGCCGCGAGGGCCGCGCATCTACAAAGTTGGGAAACATGCCATACCACACGAGGTCGCCGGTAAACACGATGCCGGCGTCCTCCACCACGGCCACCACATCAGACGCCGTGTGACCATCTAGTGCTAGCAGACGCACGCGTCGCCCGCCGAGGTCAATGATCTGTTCGCCATCGGCCGGTATGAGCTTCGCGTCGGCGAGCAGTTGCACCGGCGGATTCTGATTGCGCTCTAGTACGTCATCCCGAGTGCGCGCGGTGCACCAGAGCTCGGCGCCAGCTTCGCGAGCGCCTGGCACACCGGCTGTGTGGTCGCCGTGGTAGTGCGTGAGCAATACCTGCGTGGGCTCGCGGCCAGTCACTGCACGCGCGCGATCGCGCATCCAGCGCGCCCCGGCGTCTGTGCCGAAAGCCTCAACCATCAACACACCGTCGCGACCGGCGATCAAACCGCCGTTACACAAAGTGGTGCGGTCAGCGAGCGGGGTGGACAGCATGGCCCAGACGTCGCCGCCAAGCGACTCTAGGGTCCCCCAAGGCTCGGCGGCCGCCATCGAGACAGCGCGTGCTGCGGCCGCGCGCCAAGGTAGCAGGGATGCCAGGGCCGCGCTCGAGCTCATCGAGGCCGTCCAAAGGAGAAAGTCACGCCGAGTACTTGAGGATGCGGTGGGCACGGGAGTTATGATAAGTTCGGGCTCGAGACTTCAACACCCACGCCCCCTTCGCGCGTAGTCATCGGTAGTCTTTTCCTCGACGCTGGCCGCAGGCGAGAGCGCTGCAGCTGTCGGATAGTATCACCAGTCCCGACCGTCCCCTGAGGGCGGCGGTCCTACCCGGAGTACGAAGTGAAAGTGATTCGCTCCCTCGTCGCCGTCGGCCTGCTTGTAACCGCGGCACTCCCAGCCCAACAATCATCCCGCACTGAGCCAGTCACTGGCCTGCGAGACAACGGCTCCGGCTACCACGCCCTCGTCGGCGCGCGCGTGGTCACCGCTCCAGGCCAAGTGCTCGAGAACGCGACCATCGTCATCCGCAACGGCCTCATCGTCTCGGTGGCGCGCAATCAGGCAGCGCCGGCTGGCGCTCGCGTCTGGGACTTGAAGGGCCAAACGGTCTACCCAGGCTTCATTGACGCGCACGCCGACCTCGGCGTCGGCGAAGTACCCCAAGGCGGCGACGTGGGCCCAACGCACTGGAATCCCCAAGTGCGCGCTTGGTACAGCACTACGTCCAGCTTCCAGGACGACACCACTCGGCGTCGCAGCCTGCGCTCACTCGGCTTCGGCACCGCGCTCGTCGTCCCCAAGCAGGGCATCTTCCGCGGTCAGGCCTCGGTGGTGAACCTCAGCGATGTCGGCGCTCGCGAGCGCGTGCTTCGCCCTGACATTGTGCAGTCGGTCGGCTTCCAGCGCTCGTTCACGCTGGGCGGTACTTACCCGAATTCGGCGATGGGCACCACTGCCCTAATGAAGCAGACGTTGATGGACGCCGAGTGGTACATCCGCGCACAGGCTGCTTATGAGCGCAGCGGTCGTTCCATCCTGCCGCCGGAGACCAGCGAGGCGCTCGCCGCACTTGGCGGCGCCGTACAAGGCCGTCAGCCGGTGCTCTTCCAGACGACGAGCGAAGAGGAGTATCTCCGCGCGTTCGCGATCGCCACCGAGTACAAGCTCACGCCTTGGTTCCGCGGGAGCGGCGAGGAGTATCGCTTAGTGGATCTGTTAAAGGGCCGCACGCAGCCTTTGATTATTCCGCTCAACTTCCCTGACGCGCCTGAGGTCTCGAATCCCGAGGCCGCACTCAACGTCAACTTGGGACAGCTCCGTCACTGGTACCTCGCGCCGACGAACGCGGCACAGTTAGCCGCCGCGGCCGTGCCGTTCGCAATTACCACTGACGGCCTCTCTTCGCTCAACCAATTCCTCCCGAACCTGCGCATCGCCGTCTCGCGCGGGCTGGCAGCAGACAAGGCACTAGCCGCACTGACCACGGTGCCGGCCGCTTGGCTCGGCATCGAGCGCACGCACGGCACCATCGCCGCCGGCAAGGTTGCGAATCTCGTGGTCGCAGATGGCGACCTCTTCACCGAAGAGTCCAGCGTGCGCGACGTGTGGGTGCAGGGCACGCGCTATGGCGTGACGCGCCCAGTGCAGATTGATCCGCGCGGCACGTGGACCATCACGACCGATGACGCGGCGGGCTTCCCTGCCACGCTGCGCATTGAAGGGCCGATCAACCGCGTGCGCGGAACGATCGAACTTCCGAACCGTCGCCCCGTCAACCTCGCATCAGCGCGCATCATCTCGGAGACCGGCCGCCTCGAGGCGACCTTCGAAGGTGAGCCGCTCGGATACCAAGGCACAATCCTTCTCACCGGCTCAGTGCGCGGTGAAGAATTCTTTGGCTGGATGTCCCTGCCCAACGGCGCCGACCCGGCGTATCGCGGCACGAGGACCGAAGCGTACGAAGGTCCCGCACGCGGTACGGTTGCAGCGCGGGTTCCTGAACTGAACCTCCCGTGGTTGCGGCCTTCGATGGAGTTTGGCCGTGCGACACCGCCAGAGCAGCCGGCAGTACTGCTCGTTCGCAATGCAACTGTTTGGACGCAGGGTCCGCAGGGCCGTCTCGAGAACGCTGACTTGCTCGTACGCGCTGGCAAGGTCGTGCAGGTTGGACAGCGCCTCACCGCACCGCGCGGCGCCGTGGAAATTGACGCCACGGGCAAGCACGTCACACCGGGCCTCATTGATCCGCACACGCACACCGGCGTGAGCGCGGTGAATGAGAGCGGCTTCGCCATCGTCCCCGAAGTACAAATGGGCGACGTGCTCACGCACAACAACATCTGGATGTACCGCCAGCTAGCCGGCGGTCTCACCACGCAGATGGTCAAGCACGGCTCGGCGAATCCGATTGGTGGCGAGAACGTGTTTGTGAAGAACCGGTGGGGCTCGCTGCCCGACCAGCTCCGGCTCGAGAACGCGCCACGCACGGTAAAGTTTGCCCTCGGCGAGAACCCCAAGCGCAATCCGAACCGCTATCCCAACACGCGAATGGGCGTGCAGGAAATCATTCGCGATCACTTCCTCGCCGCGCGCGACTACGAAGCGGAGTGGAAGCGTTGGAATGACGACCGCACCAAGGCCGGTATCCCGCCGCGGCGCGACCTGCGTATGGAAGCCCTGCTCGACATCCTGAACCAAAAGCTCCTCGTCTCCTCACACGGCTACCGCGCCGACGAATTCCTAGCGCTGATTCGCCTCGCCGAGGAGTTTGGCTTCCGCATTCAGACCCTGCAGCACGGCGTGGAAGCGTACAAGATTGCCACCGAGCTCAAGTATTCCGGCGTGGCCGCCGTGGTGTGGAGCGACTGGGGCGCGTTCAAGCTCGAGTCCTACGATGCCACCAACTACAACGCGCGCCTGCTGATGGAAGCCGGCGTCGTGACCTCGTTGCACTCGGACGACGCTGAGATCTCCACGCGTATGAACTGGGAGGCCGGCAAGCTTCTCCGCTCAGGCGTGGAAGAAATCCAAGCGCTCTCCACGGTCACCAACCAAGCGGCGCGCGCAGTGGCCATCCAAGATCGCGTCGGTTCGCTCGAAGCCGGAAAGGATGCCGACTTCGTGATCTGGAGCGGCAACCCGCTCTCGCAGTTCACGAGAGCTGAGCAGACGTGGGTGGACGGACGTCGTTACTTCTCGCTCACTGAAGACGCGGCGTTGCGCATCGAGGTCGAGCGTCAGCGCAATCTGCTGATTCAGGCTGTGCTGGCCGCTAGCGCGCCGGAAGCCAATCCCACCAATCGTCCGGCACGTGGCGCCGGGCAGGAGCGCCCGTAAGATGAATGCAATCAAGCGAAACATCATTGGCGCAGTCGGCCTTGTTGCGGCTAGTGCTACGCTCGCCAGCGCGCAGGTGATGATGCCGGTGGCGCCGCAGTCGCAGCCGGTTGTGCTGCGCGGCGCGACGATTCACACCGTCACCAACGGCGTCATCGAGAACGGCATGATCGTACTCGATGGCGGTCGGATTGTGGCAATTGGCGCGAACGTGGAGATTCCGCGTGGCGCACGAATCGTCGAACTCGCGGGCAAGCACATCTACCCGGGCCTCATTGACGCGTACAGTGCCGTGGGCATTACCGAGATCGGCGCCGTGGATGTATCCAACGACATCAACGAGATTGGCGACTTCAATCCGAACGTGCGCGCCGAAGTGGCCGTCAACGCGGAGAGCCGGCACATCGGCACCACGCGCTCGGCGGGCGTGCTCGTGGCCTTCACCACGCCAGGCGGTGGTGTGATTTCTGGCCTCTCCTCAGCGATGTCGCTCGAAGGGTGGACCTGGGAAGACATGTCATTGAAGGGCGCGGCAGCCTTGAACGTCAACTGGCCCGACCCCAACGCTCGTCCGCGCCGCTTTGGTGGTGGTGGCCCCGGCGGTCCCGGTGGCGCCCGTCAGCCGGCGCCCAAGACCTACGCCGAGCAGGTGCAGGAGCTGAAAGATTTCTTCGCTGAGGCGCGTGCGTATCGCGACGCGCTGGCCGCGGGCCAGCAGATGCGTACGAACACTAAGTACGCAGCGATGATTCCGGCGCTCAACGGCACAATCCCAGTTGTCGTCGCAGCCGACGGTGTGGCGCAGATCAACGATGCGCTCACCTGGGGCAAGGCCGAGGGCCTGCGCCTCGTCATCCGTGGTGGCCGCGACGCCATTCACGTGGCGAGCCGCCTCAGGGCCGAGAACGTGTCAGTGATCCTCACATCCACAATGGCCGCGCCTAGCCGCGATCATGAGGGCTACGATGGCGCCTATAGCACGCCGGCGCGTTTGCACGCCGCGGGTGTGAAGTTCGCCATCGCCGGCGAGTCGGGTGGTCTTTACAGCAATCGTCTGCCTTGGGACGCGGGTGTAGCGGTCGCTTTCGGTCTACCGGAGGAAGTGGCGCTTCGCGCTGTGACGATCAACGCAGCCGAGATGCTAGGCGTGAGCGATCAGGTTGGTTCGCTGGAGGTCGGCAAGCAGGCGACGCTGATCATTACGACTGGCACGCCGCTGGATATGACCACGAACATCGAACAGGCCTATATCCAGGGCCGCGAGATCGACATGAACGACATCCAGAAGCACTTCTTCAAGAAGTACATGGAGAAGATCAAGCAGCAACAGCGGAACGTAGCGATGTAGTCGCTGGTTCTGTGCGTGCCTGAAGTACCGAGCGAAGGCCCGCAGGCCTTACGGGACCTGACCTCTGCGAGCACGGTCCCTACAGGCCTGCGGGCCTTCGCTCGGCGGTTGATGAACAGAAGTGCGTTCAACCTGAGTTCCGCCGCTGAGCTTGGGAGAGCGAGAGCCCTCCGCGTTCGTAGCGGCCGTGCGCAAAGCGGTCAGGCCGCGTAGAACGTGGAGGGCTCTCGCTCCTGCGCGCTGACCAAAACATTCTCACGCAATTCCCGGACTTCCGATGCGGACCGTAGCCCTCTCGCTCGTCGTGGCCCTGCTTCCACTCACCACGCTCCTGGCCCAGCGCCCCACCACGCTCGCCGGTCGCTCGACCGTGTACGCGCCGCAGGGAATGGTCGCCACCAGCCAACCGCTCGCATCTGCTGCGGCGCTCGAGGTGTTGCGTAGCGGCGGCAACGCGATTGATGCCGCCGTAGCCGCGTCCGCCGTCCTTGGCGTGACGGAGCCGCACATGACCGGCATCGGTGGGGATATGTTCGCCATCGTGTGGCTCGCCAAGGAGCAGCGGCTCGTGGCCATCAACGCCAGCGGGCGCGCGGGGGCTCGTATGCTGCGCGACACGCTGGTTGCCCGTGGCTTCCGTGCGGGCTCGCAGCAGGGCGCCATGTCCGTCACCGTGCCCGGCGCGCTCGCGGGCTGGGATGCGTTGCTGCGCGCACACGGCACACGGACGCTCGCGCAGATGCTACAGCCGGCCATCGGCTACGCACGCGACGGATTCCCTTTGACGCCGATCATCGCCGCGCAGTGGACGGAGCAGACCGACTTTCTGCAGCGCGACTCCGCTGCGGCGGCGACCTATCTGCCACGCGGACGCGCCCCGCGCGCTGGTGACTGGTTCACGAATCCTGATCTCGCCCGCACGATGCAGGCCATCGCCGACAGCGGCGTCGCGCACTTCTATTCCGGCACGCTCGGCCAACGTATCGTGCGCCACGTCGAGCGCCTCGGCGGATTCCTCACGCTCGACGACATGCGCGCGAATGCGCCCAACTGGGTGACTCCCATCTCCGTGCCGTTCCGCGGCTATCGCGTGTGGGAGCTGCCGCCAAACAACCAAGGCATCGCCGCGCTCGAGATGTTGCGCATCCTCGAGCCCTACGACTTACAAGCGATGGGGCACAACTCACCGGCGTACCTGCACCACCTCATCGAAGCGAAGAAACTCGCCTACGCTGACCTCGATCGCTTTGTGGGCGATGCGGACCATCTGGAGCTCAGCGCCGAGCAGATGCTGAGTGACGCATTCATCGCGGCGCGGCGGCAGTTGCTGAATCCCACGCGGGCACAGGAGCGCGTGGAGCCAGGCCCGAGCCGCACACGCAGCGAAACCGTGTACCTCACCACGGCCGACGCCGAGGGGAACATGGTGTCGTTCATCAACTCCGTGTATGACTACTTCGGTTCGGGCGTCGTCGTGCCGGGCACGGGCTTCGCGTTGCACAACCGCGGCGCCGGCTTCACGCTCACGCCGGGACTGCCCAACACCGTCGCACCCGGCAAGCGGCCGTTCCATACGCTCATCCCGGGCTTCGTCACGCAGACGGTGAACGGGCGCGAGCAGCCATATATGAGCTTCGGCCTCATGGGCGGCGGCGTGCAGGCGCAGGGGCACGTACAAATGCTGCTCAACCACTTTGTCTTCGGGATGGACATTCAAGCCGCGATCGACGCTCCGCGCTTCCGCCACTACAACGGATATCGCGTGGCCCTAGAAGCGCCGATCACGGATGCGGTGCGCGCTGGGCTGGTCGCAATGGGGCACGTGCTGATTGATCAGCCGCCCATCGCGTTCGGCGGGGCGCAAGCTATCATCCGGCTGCCGCGCGGGTACGCTGGTGGCAGCGATCCGCGAAAGGACGGATTGGCGATCGGCTACTGATGCGTGAGCCGCTTCTGTGCGGCTAAGAGCTACTTGCCCACGCGCAAATACTCAACTGCAAGATTGGCCATCGCCCGCACGCCGGTCTCCAACGCGCCTTCATCCGCAAAGAAATACGGTGAGTGGTTGGCCGACACGGTCGCGAGGTCACGATCCATGGGCGTTACGCCGAGGAAGAAGAATACGCCCGGGATGTCCCGAGTGAACTCTGGGAAGTCCTCGGAACCCATGATCGGGTTGATGAGCGAAAATCCGCCCTGCCCGGCGCTGCGCTGCAGCACCGGGATCATCCGGTTCGTCAGCGTGGTGTCGTTGGCGAGCACTAGCCCAGCGGGATCGACGGTCACAATCGCGGTGGCGCCGGCGGCGCTCGCGATATCCCTCGCCGTGCGCTCGATGCGGCGAGCGATGTCGGCACGCATCGCGTCATCGAAGGTGCGCAGCGTCCCGACCATCACGACCGAGTCGGGAATGATGTTGCTGCGGTTCCCGCCTTGAATCTGTCCAACGGTGAGCACCGCCGGCAGCTGCGAGATGTTGATCTGTCGGCTCACGATGGTCTGCAGCCCGAGCAAGATTTGCGCCGACACCACGATGGGGTCAACGCCCGACCATGGTTGCGAACCGTGTGTTTGCACGCCCTTCACGATGATGCGGAAGTTGCCAGCGGCGGCCATCTCCGGGCCCGCCCGCACGCCGATGCTGCCAACACGGGTAGGCCATACGTGCAACCCGAACCAAGCATCAGGCCGTGGATTCTGATTCACGCCATCCGTAATCATGGCGCGGGCTCCACCGAGTCCTTCTTCCGCAGGCTGGAAAACGAACTTAATGGTGCCTGGGATCTGATCTCGCATACCGGCTAGTACTTCAGCGGCGCCCATCAGGATGGCGACGTGGTTATCGTGTCCGCAGGCATGCATGACTCCAACCTCTTGGCCCTGCCACTGCGCGCGAGCGCGGCTGCGGAACGGGAGCTCAACCTGCTCGGTGACCGGGAGTCCGTCCATGTCCGCACGCATGGCGATGACTGGGCCGGGGCGGCCACCGCGCAGGATGCCAACGACACCCGTGCGCCCGATTTCGGTCTGCACCTCAAGTCCCAACGACCGCAAGTGCGCGGCTACCAGCGCCGCCGTGCGACGTTCCTCAAAGCTGAGCTCCGGATGCTCGTGGATGTCGCGCCGCCAAGCGACGACTTTGGGCATCACGGCCGGGAGGCGTTGCTCCACCAAGCGCATCAGCTCAGACGGCGCGTTCGTTCGTTGGGCCTCGGTGGTCTGCGCGGCAAGCGGGATGAACGAGAGCGAGAGCAGCAGGCGTCGAAACATGAGGGTACTCCGGTTGAGTATGCGCGCGCTCCGCGGAGGCTGATGCGTCAGCCCCTCGGCGGCCTACCTTCAGTGACCAGCCAGCACCTTCTTCAGATAGTGCCCCGTGAACGAGGCCTTCACTTTCGCCACGTCCTCAGGCGTGCCGGCCGCGACGATCTGGCCGCCACCTGAGCCGCCCTCAGGCCCGAGATCCACGATCCAGTCGGCCGTCTTGATCACGTCAAGATTGTGTTCGATCACGAGCACGGTGTTCCCGCGGTCCACGAGCTTGTGTAGCACGTCGAGCAACACGCGCACATCCTCAAAGTGCAAGCCAGTGGTCGGCTCGTCGAGGATATACAGCGTGCGCCCCGTGTCGCGACGCGAGAGCTCCGTGGCGAGCTTCACGCGCTGCGCCTCGCCACCAGAAAGCGTCGTCGCGCTCTGCCCAAGGTGGATGTAGCCCAAGCCGACATCGTTCAGCGTGACGAGCTTATGATGGATACGCGGCTGATTCTCGAAGTGCGCCATCGCGTCTTCCACCGTGAGATCCAGCACCTCACTGATGCTCATTCCGCGGAACTTCACATCCATCGTCTCGCGATTGTAGCGCTTGCCGCGGCACTGCTCGCAGGTGACGTACACATCCGGCAAGAAGTGCATCTCGATCTTCACGAGGCCGTCGCCCTGACAGGCCTCGCAGCGGCCGCCCTTCACGTTGAACGAGAAGCGCCCCGGCCCGTAGCCACGCAACTTGGCCTCAGGCATCTCGGCAAACAGTTCACGAATCGGCGTGAACAATCCCGTGTACGTAGCCGGATTAGAACGCGGCGTACGACCGATCGGCGTCTGGTCAATATCAATGACCTTATCGAGATGCTCGAGGCCCGTGATACGCTCGTGCGCACCAGACACCACGCGGGCGCGGAAGAAATGCCGCGCCAGGGTCTTCTGGAGGATGTCTTCAACCAGCGTGGACTTGCCAGAACCAGAGACTCCAGTGACCGCCACGAAACAACCCAGCGGGAACTCCGCGGTGACATCGCGAAGGTTGTGCTCCTTGGCTCCTTCCACTCGCAGCAAGCGCTTGGGATTGCGCGGACGTCGCACCTCCCTCGTCTCAATCTTCTTCTTGCCCGTCAGATACTGCGCCGTCACGCTCGCGGCGACCTTCATCACCTCGGCCACCGTGCCCTCGGCGATTACTTCACCGCCGTGCTTGCCCGCGCCGGGCCCGAGGTCAATGAGATGATCGGCTTCCATGATCGTCTCTTCGTCGTGCTCGACCACGAGCACCGTGTTGCCGAGGTCGCGCAGACGCTTCAGGGTCTCGAGCAGGCGCGCGTTGTCGCGCTGATGGAGGCCGATAGACGGTTCGTCGAGGATGTAGAGCACACCCACCAGGCGCGAACCAATCTGCGTGGCCAAGCGAATGCGCTGCGCTTCGCCGCCCGAGAGTGATTCAGCTGAGCGATCAAGCGTGAGATAGTCGAGACCGACATCCACGAGGAAGCGCAGACGCTCGCGCACTTCCTTGAGGATTGGACCGGCGACGCCAGGATCGAGCCCAGGCTTGCCCAAAGAATTCTCGCGCAGCGGCACGGAATCCGCGAACTCGAGTGCAGCACGCGTGGACATCTCGGTGAACTCACCGACGTTCTTGCCGTGGATGGAGACCGAGAGTGAATCCGGCTTAAGGCGACGGCCGTTACACTCGGGGCAGACGCCCACCACCATGTACTCCTCCAACTCGGAGCGCACGGAATCGGAGGTGGTCTCGTTGTAGCGGCGCTGCACGTTGGACAGGATGCCCTCCCAACGCGATTCGTCGTCGCCCTTTTTCTTACTTCCCGAGCCGAACAAGAGATCGAACTTTACGCGGTCGGGAAGCTTTCCCCACGGCGAGTTGAGTTCGAACTTGAGTTGCTTAGCCAGCCCCGGGAGAATGACGCGACGCAGATAGCCGTCGGGCTCACCCCAAGGGAGAATCACGCCCTCGAGAATTGAGATGCTCGGATCACCGAGCACGAGTTCGGGGCTCGCCGTGCGCTTGGTGCCGAGTCCCGAGCACCCGGGGCAGGCGCCAAAGGGCGAGTTAAACGAGAAGTGGCGCGGCTCAAGCTCGGGCAGTGAGATGCCGCAATCCGGGCAGCCGTACTTCTCGGAGAACAACTGCGGCGCCTTCTTGCCGCCGTCGTGCTTCACGACTTCCACGAGCCCTTCGGCCAAGCGCAGCGCCGTCTCGATCGAATCCGAGAGGCGGCTGCGATCTTCGGCGCGCACCACGAGACGATCCACCACCACAGAAATGTCGTGGTTCACCTTGCGATTCAGCTTGGGCGCATCGGCGAGCTCGATGAGTTCGCCATCCACCATTGCGCGCACAAAGCCCTGCTTGCGGGCGTCTTCGAAGAGTTCGCGGAATTCACCCTTCCGGCCACGCACCAAGGGGGAGAGTACTTCGATCTTTGTGCCCGCGGGCCACGAGAGCACGATGTCGGCGATTTGCCCAGCCGACTGCTTCGATACCGGACGTCCGCAGTTCGCACAGTGCGGAGTGCCGGCGCGCGCGTAAAGCAGGCGCAGGTAATCGTAGATCTCCGTCACCGTACCCACGGTGGAACGCGGATTCGCGCCCGCCGTCTTCTGCTCAATCGAGATGGCCGGCGAGAGCCCCTCAATCACATCAACGTCCGGCTTCTCCATCAAGCCCAAGAACTGGCGGGCGTACGCCGAGAGCGACTCGACGTAGCGGCGCTGGCCTTCGGCGAAGATGGTATCGAACGCCAGCGACGACTTCCCCGACCCCGAGAGGCCGGTGATGACGGTCAGCTTGTCACGGGGAATCGTGACAGAGACGTTTTTGAGGTTGTGTTCGCGCGCGCCGCGAACAATCAGGGAGTCGCCGGGCATAGTCTGGGAAGATAGCGGGGTAGCAAGGAGCAGGGGGAACCCAGATTCACGGAGGAGGTACGGGACAGGGACCGTCTCCTCCCCCTCCTCCCTTCGGTTCTTCCCCAGCGCCCAGTCCCTGACGAACCACTAGATTCCCCCCGGGGTTCACCTTGCGGGAAATCCAGTAGCGTGTCCTCCCCGTCGTTTCCTCGATTTTCGCTTTTCACCATCGATTTCCGCTCTTCCCTCCTCGCCTTGGACTCCGAGCCCAGTTCCGCCCCAGATCCCTACCAGCTTCCCCTCGGCGTCTTCGACGCCGAGGGCGCGGTCGTGGACCCGGCCACGCTGCCCGACGAGATGGTTGCAGTCCCTCACCGGGAGCCCCCCGTCTGTGGCGAGTGGTCGTATGACGACTCGGAGCTGGAGGAGCCTCGCTTTGTTGCGCGTCGTATTGATGGCGTCAGCGCGCCAACCACCAAGGCGACGCCCATCCTGCCGATTCGCGCCGTGGTGAACCCCAAGGCTATGGCGGCCAGCGCGGCAGCTCGTGCGGCAGCCTCGCCGTCGCCGGTTCGCACAGCCGCGACCAACGAGCCAATTGCACGGCAGCAGCGCCCGACAATCGAGGTGCTGCGCCTCGTTTTTGAGCAGACGCCCGGCGACACCGCTCGGGCTTTGGCCTATATCACCGCGCAGGAGCGGGCCAACGATGCGGCTGGCGCCATCAAGACCATCGAGCGCTCGGAAGCCGCCGGCGGTGATGCCTTTTCGCTCACCTGCGCTCGCGCCTCAGCCCTCGGCGCCATGCTCCGCTACGACGACGCGGCCAAGGCCATCAAGGCGGCCGAGAAGCTCAAGCCCGATCATCCCGAAGTCTTCGTGCAGACGGGCATCCTCGCCTGCCGCCGCGCCCGCTGGAAGGACGCCGTCGAGCCCTTGCAGAAGGGTGTGGCCGCGGCGCCCGAGCATGCTTTAGCGCACTACTTCATCGGCGAGGCGCTGAACCAAACAGACCGCCTCGAAGAGGCGCGCGCCGCATACGAGCGTGCGTCGCAACTCGACCCCGAGAACTGGAGAGCGTTCAAGGGAGTTGGTGTGGTACTCGACCGGCTGGGCCGTCCGCCCGAAGCTGCGGAATGGTACCGCCGTTCCCGCGAGGCGCAGCGCTCGTGAGCCCGATGATTCGTTCCTTCCCCACCGAATGACCACGCGAACTCAGATGGCCGCCGGCAAGCGCCGGGGACGCAGCATCGCTGCCGCACTCATCATCGTCGCTTGGCTCGCCGGCGTTGGCCTCTTGGTCCAGCGCGAATTTTTCCGCGAACAATCGGTGATTCTCGCGGAGGCCGCCATGCGGCTTGCGCCCGGCTCCATCTACTTCGTCGTCGAACAGGACGGACGCCAGATCGGCTTTGCGTCCACCACCATTGACACCAGCGGCACGACCTTCGAGGTGCTGGACTACTTCATCGCCGACTTGCCGCTCGCCGGCCAATCCTTCCGCGCGTCGGCTCGCAGCGTCATCACGCTGTCGCGCGCGCTGGCGCTCAGGCGCTTTGACGTGCAGATCGATATTCCCGACTCGCCGATGAGTGCGGCGGGCAGCGTGGAAGGCGATTCGGTCGTGCGCTTCGTGATGCGTGTGCCCGGCCAGCCCAGCGACACGCAGCGCGTGGCGGTGGACGGTCCGATCCTCGTGCCCACGCTGCTACCCGCCGCCGCGATGCTCGTTGGCGGCGACCCAAAGGTTGGCAAGACTATCACCCTGCCGAGCTTCGATCCGCGGCTGATGGCCGCCACCGAAGTGCGGCTGACCTTTGCCGCCGAGTCCTTGTTCGTCGTCACCGACAGCGCCAAGTACGATTCGACGACGAATCTTTTTGTGAGCGCGAGAGACGACACCGTGCGCGCCTGGAAGCTTGAGCCCACAGACGGCAGTGGATTCAGTGGCTGGGTGGATGCCCAAGGCAACGTCGTCCAGACCCAGCAGCCCGGTGGCATCGTGGTGCGCCGCATGGCATACGAGATCGCCTTCGAGAACTGGCGTCGTACGCGCGACCAAACATCGGCCACGACGACCGCCAGTGCGGGCGGTCTCATTGAGAGTACGGCAATCGCCGCAGGCGACATTCCCGGCGATGGCAACGTCCGGCAGCTCTCGGTGCGATTGTCGGGAACGCCGCTGCAATCGTTTGACCTCGCAGGCGGCCGTCAGTCGCTGAACGGCGACACGCTGCGTGTGACGATGGAATCGCCGCTGCAGGTGCGCGCACCCTGGCGCCTGAACGAGCGCCAACGCGGTTTCCGCGAGCGCTTCGCGGCGGAACTGCGGGAAGAGCCGCTCCTCCAAGTGAACAATCGCGACATCGTGAACCTCGCGGTGCGCATCGCCGGCAACGAGCGAGACCCGCGCATCATCGCCGAGCGCATCAACGCCTGGGTGTACGATTCCATCGCCAAGGAAATCACCATCACGGTGCCGAGTGCCGTGCAGGTGCTCCGCGACCGGCGCGGCGATTGCAACGAACACACGCAGCTCTATGTGGCCTTGGCGCGCGCGATTGGGATTCCCGCGCGCATCGCCACCGGCCTAGCCTACGTGAACGGGAAGTTCTACTACCACGCATGGCCTGAAGTGTGGATGAATGAATGGGTGGCGGTTGATCCCACGTTTGGCCAGTTCCCCGCTGACGCGGCGCATCTGCGTTTCGTCTCTGGCGGACTGACGCGTCAGGGCGAGCTCCTGCGGCTCGTCGGCACACTCCGCATCGAGGTTTTGAACGCGCGATGATTGAGATCAGCAAGCTCACCAAGCGTTACGGCGACTTCACTGCCGTCAAGGGCATCGACCTCGTCGTGCCGCGCGGCGAACTCTTCGGTTTCCTTGGCCCCAACGGCGCCGGGAAGACGACAACGCTGCGCATGATGGCCGGCATCCTGAAGCCTACGAGCGGCAACATTCGCGTCGCGGGCGTGGATCTCATCGCGGATCCCGTGGCCGCCAAGAGCAAGCTCGGCTTCATTCCCGACCGGCCCTTCATCTATGAGAAGCTCACGGGCGCCGAGTTCCTGCGCTTTGTGGCCGGACTGTACGATCAGAAGGGTAAGGACGTGGAGCATCGTGCCCGCGAACTCCTAGCACTGTTTGACCTCGAGGAATGGCGCGATGAACTGGTGGAGAGCTACTCGCACGGCATGCGCCAAAAGCTCATCATCTCCAGTGCGTTTGTGCATCGTCCGGAAGTGATCGTGGTGGACGAGCCGATGGTGGGGCTCGATCCCAAGGCTGCCCGCATCCTGAAGGACCTATTCCGCGAGTACACGCATCGCGGACACACCATCATCTTCTCCACGCACACGCTCGAGGTCGCGGAATCACTCTGCGATCGCCTCGCCATCATCGTGCAAGGCGAGATCAAGGCCTACGGGAACATGGCCGAGCTACGTCAGCAGTTAGAGGGTGGCGAGAAGGGGCTTGAGGAACTCTTCCTCCGACTCACCGGCGAGAACGCCGCACGAGACCTGATGGATGTCCTCGACGCCTGACGTCATGCGCCCGCCGGTGATTCTGGAGGCAGCGGACCCTGAGTCCGTGCTTCCGGATCCGCCCCTGTTGCATCTGCTGCTGCCTAAGTGGCTCACAGCCCGCGCCCGCACGGTGCAGGGCGAGAAGGGCCGTGGCGCGCGCTTCGCGATTCTCGGATTCGTGGGCTTCCTCTTTTGGGCCTTCGTGTTTGGCGTGTTGTATCGCCTGCTCACGTACTTCCGCGGCGTCGAAGAAATCGGCGCGCTCCTCGCGGGCAAGTTGCTCGGTCTCATTCTGCTGGGTTTCACCAGCATCCTATTGCTCTCCAATGTGATTACCGCGCTCTCGAGTTTCTTCCTCGCGAAGGACCTCGATATGCTGGTTTCCGCGCCCGTGGATTGGTTGCGGCTCTATGGCGCGAAGCTGCTGGAGACCATCATTGCCTCGAGTTGGATGGTGGTGCTGGTGAGCATTCCGATGTTCTCGGCGTACGGCATTGCATACAAGGGCGGCTGGCTCTTCCCGATCGTCGCCGTGATGTTGATGCTGCCGATGTTCATCATTCCAGCCGTAGTGGGATCGGCGCTCACGCTCATCCTCGTGAACGTGTTCCCCGCGCGCCGCACGCGTGACATCCTCTCGGTGATCGCCGTGCTCGCGGCCGGCGGCATCGTGCTGCTGTTCCGCTTGGTGCGCCCCGAGCAGCTCGCGCGCCCGGAAGGATTCCGCTCGCTGATGGAATTCATCTCCATCCTGCGCACGCCGACCTCGCCCTTGTTGCCAAGCGAATGGGTGCAGAAAGCGACGATGGGCTGGCTCTCAGGAGAGCCCGACTGGCTGTCGATGTACATGCTTTGGGCAACCGCCGCCGCGGTGGTGGTACTCGGCGCAATGCTGCACCGGTGGCTCTACCTCACCGGTTTCAGCAAGGCACAGGAGTCCGCGCAGCGCTGGGTGAAGAAGGACGGTTTCCTCTCCACGTTCGGCGACACCGTCCTCAAGCCATTCGGCACCCTGCGCCAGGAGCTGGTACTCAAGGAACTGCGCCTGTTCTTCCGCGATACCACGCAGTGGTCGCAGCTCATCCTGCTCGCCGTGCTCGTGGTGGTGTATGTGTACAACATCAAGTTCCTGCCGCTGCGCGGTGAAGGCATCACGTTCTTCCTCGTGAACGTTGTTCCCTTCCTGAACTTGGTGCTTGCGGGCTTCGTGTTGGCATCCATCGCCGCACGATTCATCTTCCCAGGCGTTTCACTCGAAGGCCGCACGCTTTGGCTGCTGCGCTCGAGCCCGATGGCGGTGGAGGACCTGCTCTGGGCCAAGTTCTGGGTGGGCACGCTGCCTCTGCTCATTCTCGCCATCGCCATCGTCGGCGTAACGGATTACATGTTGCAGGTGAGCGACTTCATGTTCTTCGTGTCCGTTGGAACCATTACGTTGATGACATTCGCGCTGAGTGGCATGGCGATTGGCTTCGGGACCATGTTCCCGCAGTTCGAGACGGAGAACGCCGCGCAGATTCCCACCAGCTTCGGCGGCCTTCTCTACATGATGTCGTCGGTGGCCTTGATCGGGAGCGTCATCGTGCTCGAAGCCGGCCCCGTGTACAGCTACCTCTCGGCCAAGGCCTTCAGCCAGCCGATTGAACCCACTCAGATGGTGGCGGGCTTTGGTGCTGCATTCGTGCTCTGCATCGTCGCGACGCTGGTACCCATTCGCATCGCGCTCAAGCGCTTAGAGGCCGTGGAACGATGAACCACCGCATTGGCCCCGCACACGAGACGGACATCCCGCAGCTGCTTTCGCTCAACAACCGCTACTCGGCGTCGGGGCTCACGCTCGCCCGCACGCCGGACTTTGCCGCCAATCACCTCAGCGACTATCGCGTGATGCGCGATGCGCAGGGCGGCATCCTCGGCTGCGTGGCGCTCGACGAGTACTCACCGAGCGTGGTGGAGCTGATTTCGCTCGCGGTGGACGAGGATGCACACGGAAACGGCTACGGCCGCCAGTTAATCCAGGCGGCCGTAGATCTCGCGCAATCCCGTGGCTACACCGATCTCTTCGCCGTCTCGTACTCGGACGAGCTCTTCATGAGCTGCGGATTCGATCGCGCGCCACTCGGGACCTATCCCGAGAAGATTGCGCGCTACGCCAAGGACCAGACGGAAATTGAAGTCGGCGAGAAGCACTGTTTTGCCAAGCACCTGCGTCGCTAGCTGAAGAAGGACGCTGCGAAGGCATGTACGTCGCAGGTTGATTCAATCAGACCACGCACCTCGGGCGCTGGCACGCCCAGCGAACGCAGCAACGGCTCCGTGATCAATCCCGAGCTGAGCCTCCTCCAGCGCCGCGAGTGGCTCGTCGGAATCCTCCCGTGCATCGAGCATCGCCCAGTACGCGGCGCCAAAGTGCTGGTTGAGCACTAACAGTTCCACATCGTGCAGGAGGCCAACCACGTAAGCGTCATCCGCTGAGATGGCACGCGTGGCGCCGACCCGCACCCAGAGATTTCTCAATGAAGGCGGCCGAGTTCACGGTTCATGATAGACGCGCCGTAAGTGCCGGATCTTGCGACATGACACCCGCGATGTGCGCGGGGCCCGCCACGGGATCCTCAAGGACCCGGTGCAGCTGCATCACGACGCTAGGCAAGGTGGGGAGATTGTCCCCGCGGCTCACCAAGTCCTTGGGCTCGGAGCGGATGTAGGGCACGGACGCGTCCTGTGAGAATTCCACAAGTGTCGGCCGTGCCACTCATCCCTTGAATGCCAGCGTGTACTACTTCCCCGTCGCGAGTTGGTATATCGCTGGAATTGCGCCGAGGATCCAGACGACGGCAGCGCCCGCGTAGGCCTTGGTCTTCTCCACCTTCGCCGCGTGGATGAGCCCGAGCGCAATGAGAATGGTCACCCAGATGGTAAACGCATCCACACGACCAATCAGATTGTAGAGGCCCTGCGTCTCGCTCGGCTCCATGAAGCGGCCCGCACCCCAGGAGAACTTGTAGCGCCCGTTCCAAGCGGACGTGTCGAGCACCATGCCCTGCACGATCACCAATAGGAGCTCAAGCGCCTTTGGCAGGTACGCGAAGGACGCCACCATGATGCCGCCGCCCAAGGACAGAATACCGCCCAGCAAGCGTGAGACGAGCCACACGCCGAAGCCAAGGATGAAGAGTGCGACCGGCAAGCCAACGAGACCGCCAAACTGGATGGACTTCTCAATGACGGTCTGCATCGTTGCCAACTGCTCACCCGTCATGTTCGGGTTCTCCGCCTTTGCAGAGGCAATCGCTTTGGTCACTTCCGCATCGAGGACGCCCTGCATGCTGCCCGCGGCGGCGTAATACAGCGCGACCAAGAGTACGGCACTGACCGCGAAGGGCCCAAACCATCCGGCACCGCTGCGGCGGGCGAACACGGCGGAGGGCTTAAACCAGATGTCAATGCAATCTTCGATCAACGACGCCTTTGCGGGCGCCGGAGCAGGGCTCTCGGACAATACGTTCATCGGCAACACCTCAGTCTCTGCGAGGGAAAACGTCCAGGGGGGACACAGATAAACTGCGTCCCCCCTGTGCGTCGCCGCAATCGCTCAGGTTACGGGCGGCGACCCGGTGCCGGCTGCCCGCCCTCTCCAGCCCGACCCTCACCCATTGGGCGACGCATCTGCGGCTGCCCACGATTGCCCGGGCGACCCTGCATGCCCTGCACGCCCTGCATGCCCTGCATACCCCGCATGCCCTGCATGCCCTGCTGGCGTCCGCGACCTTCGCGCATGCCACGTTCAAACCCGCGGCGCTCGGCCTGCATCTCGCGCCACTTCGTGCGCTGCGTCTCTGTCAGCAAACGATCAGCGGTCGCAGTGGCCACCGAATCGCGCGAGCGTAGACGCTCCATCTGCGGTCGCATGGCGGCCCGGTGCTGCTCGGCCTCGGCGCGCATCTCTTCGCGCTGCCGCTCATCGCGAGGCGCGCCGCTGCGCATGTGCTGACGCAACGAATCCATGGCCGGGCGATTGGCCGCGGCGACGCGCTCCCGTTCCGCATGCAGTCCCCGCTCGATTGAGTCGAGCTGCGCGACCTGCCGAGGCGTGAGATCTAGCTGACGACGCGCATTGAGCATGGCCGTGACATTACCCGGGCCGCGCGGCGCCACTGGCCCGCCCTGCGGCGCGCGATGCATTGGGCTGGGACCTGGGTTCTGGGCGCTTGCTACGCCACCGAAGCCGATGACGAGCCCTGCGAGGGCAAGGAACTTTGTGGTTGTGCGCATGGTGATACTCCTACGGTACGAGTTACGGCGGGGGCGTTATGGTCACCTCGTCAGACGCCAGTGCCTCGAAGTCGTTAAGATTCCTCGCCTATGCCAGCGTTTCACGACCATCCTCGCTTTCCCCGTGGCTTCCGCTGCGCTTCGCGCAACGTCGGTCTCAAGCCTGACGCCAAGGACCTGACGCTTTTCGTGAGCGAGGTTGAGGCAAACGCTGCCGCCGTGTTCACCCGCAATCACTTTCCGGGCGCGCCCATCGTGCTCGGACGTGAGACGATGAAGGGCGGACGACTTCGCGCCATCATTGCCAACAGCAAGGTGAGCAACGTTGCCACCGGTGCTGCCGGGGTTGAGAACGCACGCCAGATGGCGGCCGCGGCCGCGAAGGAACTCGGGACCGATGCAGGCAAGGTGCTCGTGAGTTCCACCGGCGTGATTGGTGTGCCGTTGCCCATCGAGAAGATTGTGCGCGGAGTGGTGGGCATGCAGGCGGAACTGCAGGACGATCCGCTCGTTGGTGCGGAAGGCATCATGACCACGGACACCTTTCCCAAGGCCTTCTCCCTTAGCGTGGGCGACGCCACCATCACCTGGGTGGCCAAGGGCTCGGGGATGATTGAGCCCAACATGGCGACCATGCTCGCCTACATCTTCACAGACGCCGCGCTCGACGCGCTGACACTCGACAAGTTGTTGCGCGAGGCCGTTGCGCGGAGCTTCAATATGTTGAGCGTGGATACCGACACCTCCACGAGCGACACCTGCGCCATCCTCGCCAATGGATTGGCGGGTACCGTGGATGAAGCGGCCTTCCGCGAAGCCTTGATTGCTGGCTGCGTGCGAATGACCGAGACACTCGGCCGCGATGGCGAAGGGGCCGAACACTTGCTGCGCGTAACAGTGCGGAGCGCACTGAATGATCGCGAGGCGAAGATTGTCGCCAAGTCCGTGCTCAACTCACCGCTGGTCAAAACGATGGTGCACGGCGCGGATCCGAACGTGGGACGCCTCTTGATGGCGGTGGGCAAATGCTTCGACTGCACGATTCATCCCGCCAGCACCGACGCCTGGATCAACGGATACCAAGTGGTGCGCGGCGGCGAGCGGCTCACATTTGACGACGCGGTGGTGCGTTCGGCGCTGGCAGCAGAGGTGGTGGACCTCGAGATTGCGCTTGGCGTCGGTGAGGCGCGCGCGGTGGCCTACGGTTGCGATCTCACCAAGGGGTATATCGAGGAGAATGCGTCGTATTATTCCAGCTGAACAAATGACAGAAGACGGATGACGGAGGCATCAATCATCCTTCTTCCGTCATCCGTCCCCTCTGAGAACTGGCTGCTTCTCCCGCTCCGACAGCAGCTTCGTCACAAAGCGCTGCCCCTCTGATATCCGCTCTACCTCGATGGCGATGGCATCCACACCCGCCTCGAGACGACGCATACGCTCTTCGGATTGCACGTCTACCTTCTTTGGTGCCGGATTGTTTCCGCGCCGCCACAGCAGGCGAGCGGCGGTAAACGCGAGCGGCGAGAGGACGAAGAGGGTGAAGACGACAAGCACTGCGGTGAAGTCAATGTTGTTCATTGGGCCGCCTCCTACATTAGGAGCCTGAGAGGATGTAGAAAGGAGATTACCTGGTGTCTTCGCGATCAGTTCTCCGGTGCGCCCAATCTCAGTTTCGATGCCAAGGATGCGTTCATCCAGCAGCTTAAGCCGCGCTTCGAGCCCGGGACGCTCAGCGGGCGTGGCGTCCGCGAGTTGCTCCACGACTTCATTGCGACGCCGTTGGGCGGATTGCAGTTGATTTGAGAGCTCTGAGCGCTGCCCCCGCAAGGCGCGCACGTCGGCGACGGACTGCGGAACGCCATTGACCGTTGTGACCGCGCCGATAGGAGTCGGGGCGGGAGGTGGCGGTGGCGCGGGGATATCCTGGAGAAGCATTGGCATAAGCTGTTGTACGGCGGTGAAGGACGCGAGGTGTCAGAGGGATCGGCGATAGACGACGATGGTCTCCACCCGCTGGTAGCCTAGGCGTTCGTAGGCCTCCTGTGAAACCTCGTTGTGCACTTCAGTATCCGATGCCATCTCGGTGCATCCTTTGGACCGGGCCCAGTCCTCCGCCGCGCGAATCAACGCGCGTCCCAGCCCGCGCTGACGCGCCAATCCATCCACGTACCAGCCTTCGACGTAGCCCACCGGGCTCGTCTCGCAGCCCTCCGCATAGTCGCGCAGGCCCACTTCTAGAAACCCCAACAGAGTCCCGTCGTGCGCCACCGCGAGCAAGGTGTCAGTCGAGGCATCAGCAATCCACTGCACTGCCTCAACGGCGTGCTCGTGCTCGTCCAACTGCGGCCACAGCAGGGCCCGCTGCTCGCTCCAGGCCTCAACGTCGGCCGTGGTCGCGAGCCGGACGGTCACGCCCTCAATATCCTGCCGCTCCATGTCAGCTCCAGTTGCTACGTTGAGGAGAATCTACCGCCTTGGGCATAGTACCGCCGAGACGGCCCGAGACGCATCTTGAAGCCTCGGGAATGGCAGCGATGAAGGCATCCCCACTTGGCAGGAGTTCGACGCGTGCGGACGGGTCTCGACATTGCGGTCATTGGCGGAGGCATCGCTGGACTCTCGGCGGCTTGGCGCCTGAGCACGCACCATCGCGTGACGCTCCTCGAGCGGCACGGGGTGGCGGGCATGGACGCGCACTCGCTCGACCTTGAGCATGATGGTGGCACTTACCGCGTGGACGTCCCGCTGCGCGTACTCTACGAAGGCTACTATCCGACGCTGATTGCGCAGTATCATCAGCTGGGTGTGCAGCTCGAGCGCACGAACTACGCCGGCTCCTTCTCTGCGCTCGGCGGCGCGGCCTATTATCGCTATACCAATCTGTTAGTGGCCGGACGCTCCATTCCGCTCCCGGCCTCGCCGTTTGGGGCGCAAGCGCTACGCATCAATCGCGACCTACTGCGCTTTTACCGACTCGCTCGCCCGGCGCTCCAGCGCCTGCGCGATAGCGAGGAGCCCCTGAGCTCCTGGCTCGACCGTGCGCGGCTCAGCGAAGACTTCTGCGAGGGATTCCTTATTCCCACCTTCGCAGCTGTTTGCACCTGCTCCAATGCCGCCGTGCGGGCCTACCCGGCACGCGTGATTCTCGACTATCTCTCGCGCGGTCTTACCTTCGGTGGCGTACGTCGAGTGGTGCTCGGCACCCGCGAAGTCGTGCGTCGCCTGACCGAACCGGTGCACGAGGTGCGCTGCGGCATCCGTGTCCAGCAGATCCAGCCGGTGGCCGACGGCGTGCGCGTGCGCTGGGAGGGCGGAGAGCAGCGCTTTGATCACGTCGTCGTCGCGACGCAGGCTAATCAGGCGGCGGCGATGCTCGATGCTGCCTACCGCCGGGAGAAGGAAGCGCTCGACCGGTTCGCGTATGAATCAAGCTCCGTGGTGGTGCACACCGACCCTCGACTTGCGCCGCGCGACCGCGCCCATTGGGCGCCGGTGAACGTAATCACCAGCTCGGCGCACGATAAGCCGATGGCCACCATCTGGATGAATCGGGTGCAGCCTGGACTCGCCAAGGCCTCGCCCGTCTTCCAAACCTGGAATCCGATCATCGAGCCAAGGCCGGAGACGATCAAGGCGCAGGCTCGCTTTGATCGGCCACTCGTGAATGCGGCCTCGCTTGAGGGCTCGCGCACCGTCAGCCTGCTGCACGCACAACATGGCCGCCGCCTCTGGTTCTGCGGCAGCTACCTCGGCCCTGGCATTCCCCTGCTCGAAGCGGCCGCGCGCACCGCGGCCGAGGTGGCATTGGCCATCAACGACGACGAGCGTACGACGCTTCGACTGCCAACGCCTCTGTCCCGTCAGGCATGATGTTGTGCATGCGCATCACGAAGGTATCGGACGACGGATGTTCGAGCGTGATGCGCCAGCCCCAATCCGGCCCCGGCGGCGCGGCATAGCTGCCCTTGACCGTCACGATGCCATCGCCGGCCGCGGCACCACTGAGCGGCATGAGACGATGCCCGTTGTGAAACGAATCTGCCCATGAAGCATCGCAGCGACCCGCCTTAATGTCGTCGCCGAGCACGAGGACGCCTTCGCAGGGCTTCGCGTCGTACTCCCACGTGTAACTCACGCGCAACACGCGGCCAGCGGCTTCACCGCGAATCTCTGCGGTGGTGGCGCACTCGATGGGCGCCTGCGTGGGCTCGAACCAGAGCTTGTTACTGCCCACCCAGGCACCCATGGCACCGACAAGTCGTGTGGGGATGCTCACGACTTGCCTCGCACCCGAGCGAGGGCACGCTCCGCCTGTTCAAGATGACGATGCTCGTGGCGCGCCAGGATCCACATGGCGCTGAAACCATCGTAGCGCGCGCCCTGCACGAATGGCGACTCCACCAAGGTTTTATCGACCTGAAGGCCTTGTGCCTCCCGCACGAGCGCCGCTTCCTGTGTGTTCCAGTGACGGAACTCGCTCGCCACCTGCTGGCGCGGCAGCTCGGCGCCAGGTACAAAGGCCGCTGCCGTCCGCGTTCTACCAAGCCTGATGCCGAGCACGATTGGCACTGGGCCAATCATCGCCGCGAGGATTCTGCCAAACATCGCACCACGATACCGGCGCTCGCCGAGGCGCGGAAGCTCCCGCGCCTCCGCGAAGGACTGACGCATTCGCGGGAGCATGGCGGCCGCTGTGAGATTCAGGTGTGCAATGCATTCGGCCACCGACCACTCGTCAGGCGCCGGCCGAGCGGTCCACTCCTCGTCGCGCGTGCGAGACTCCAGCCCAGCAAAGCGCGCCCTCGCACGAGCAAACTCCTCGGCGACTGCTTCCAGCTGATTCAGGGACGGAGAACCGAGCATAACGGAATGTATGCAGTACCCGGCCCTTCTGCCTCAGGTTCTAAGCACGCATCTTACAAGTTCATCCCATCTCGGCCGAGGCTCCACCTGATGCGTTCGTCACGCGCGGTATTGCTTGCTATTCTCGCACTCGCTCCGCTGCAGCTCGCGGCGCAGTCTCCGCTCAGCGCCGAACTCGATCGCCGTGTCACGAGTGTGATGCCGAAGGTGGTCACCTGGCGTCGCGATCTCCACGCTAATCCGGAGCTGAGCGGGTTTGAGGTGCGCACGGCGCAGCTGGTAGCCGAGCACCTGCGTGGGCTTGGGATGGAAGTGCGCACGGGCGTGGGAGGACATGGCGTGGTGGGCGTCCTCCGCGGCGGGCGGCCGGGGCGCGTCGTCGCGCTGCGGGCCGATATGGATGGACTCCCCGTGACGGAACAAGTGGATCTTCCATTTCGGTCGCGCGTGCGTGCGCAATACAACGGCCAGGAAGTCGGCGTCATGCATGCCTGCGGACACGACAATCACGTGTCAATCTTGATGGGCGCGGCAGAAGCACTCGCCGGCATGAAGGCGCAGCTACCGGGTACGGTAGTCTTCATCTTCCAGCCAGCTGAAGAGGGTCACCCCGATGGCGGTGGCGGCGCAGAGCGGATGATTCGCGAAGGTGCGCTCGACAATCCCAAGGTCGAGGCGATTTTTGGCCTGCACGTGTGGAACGGCCGCGCCGGCGAGATCACGTATCGCGCGGGCCCGACAATGGCCGCGAGTAACACCGTGACCATCACCGTGCGTGGGCGGCAGACGCATGGCGCCAACCCCTGGGGCGGCGTGGATCCCATCGTGGTGGGTTCGCAAGTCGTGGCCGGGTTGCAGACCATCATCGCTCGGCAAGTCAACATCACTGAGAACCCCGCCATCATCACGATTGGCCAATTCAACGCGGGCGTGCGCAGCAACATCATCCCCGACAGCGTGGTGATGATCGGCACCATTCGCACTTTCGGGCGTGAGCAGCGCGAGGACATCTTCCGTCGCATCGAGCGCACGGCCAGCAACATCGCCGAGGCCTCGGGTGCCGTGGCAACCGTGAAGATTGATTCCGGATATCCCGTCACGCGCAACGAGATTCCGCTCACAGAGTCCATGGTGCCCACTTTGCGCCGCGCCGCGGGCGCAGAGCACGTCAGCATCGAGCCACTGGTGACTGCTTCTGAGGATTTCTCCTACTTCCAGGAGCGAGTGCCAGGCCTGTTCATCTTCCTCGGCGTGACACCGCTCACCACGGACTTTGAGTCGCGGCCGCGGAATCACTCACCGTTCTTTGTTGCGGATGAATCGGCACTGCCGGTGGGCGTGCGTGCGATGTCCGCGCTGGCGCTGGATTGGCTGGCGATGAATCCGGTGCGGCGCTAGGCCGCCAGCGCCGCCCCGCACTCCACGCAAAAGCGCGCCGTATCAGACCCCGCCGGCGCGCCGCAACTCAAGCACACCGCACCCAAGAACCGCCCGCAGTCCGAGCAGAACAAAGCATCGCTCTCTGGACGCGGTCCGCAGGACGAACAATTGCCGCCCTGCTGCTTGGCTCGCGCAATCAATGCCTCGGCCGCATCGTCAGTGGCCGCGCCGCCCGGCGTCGCCTTCTCGCCCAGCTCGCGCGCCCGCAACTCAGCCAAGGCCAGCGGCGTGTACGTCGCCTTCAGGGTGGCGTAATCCTCAGGCGAGAGCTTGCCCGTGGCTTCGTCGAACTCAATCTCACGCAGCGCGTCGAGCGCCGAAGACTCTGGGGCCGCCTCAGGCGCGAGCACGAGGACTGGCGCTGCGCTGTTGCCCTTGATCAGCGGATATAGCACGTAGGCAAGCGCAAGCACCGCGAGTACGGAGCCGAGCAGCAGTGCAATCATCTCACTCCTCGTCGCGGAGCGCGCGCTGGAGCCGGGCCATCTCGTCTTCCGTGGCAGCCACGGGGCGCGGAATGTCCGTTCGCACCATGGCGTTGGCGGCGGCACGCGTGGACCAACGACGGAGCATCATCGTGAGAATGACGCCGCCGGTCGCCATCACGATGGCGGGCGCGAAGTAGCCCGCCCAATTGAACCCCTGCTTCACCGGAGCGGTGAGTGCGACTTCACCGTAGTTGGCGACGAAGGCGTCCTTAATTTCTTGGGCGGTATAGCCGCCCTCGACGAGGCGCAGCACATCGCGATGCATCGAGGGTGAGACGCCGCAGGTAAAGTCCGTCGTACGGCAGGTGTACACATCAAGGATGCAGGTGCACTGACACTTGAGCTGACGCTCGAGCTGATCGCGCTCGAGTGGGGTCATTGATGGCGCGGCACCTGGCTTGGGGTCACGCAGCACCGGCCGGTACGCGTCCTGATTCATCGGCGTAAACGCGGGCTGCTGCCCACTAAGTGAACGCGAGGCGAGCACCGCGCCGAGGCCAGCCGCACCAACAAAGAGCTCGCGACGCGTCAGCATCAGACGCCCGCCGTCTCGTTGTGCTGCGGCTGCAATTCGGTCACGTAGCCCCCCTGACGCTTCCGCTCGCTCTGCGGCCACATCACAATGAGACCACCAAGCGCCATCAACAATCCACCGTTCCACACCCAGGCCACGAGCGGATTGAAGTTGATTCTGATTTCAGCGCGGTCGCCAATCGTGCCAGCGAGCACTAAGTACACATCCTGCTTACCCTGCGTGAGGATGCCAACTTCCGTGGACGGCTGGAAGGTGGGATTCCCTCGCGAATCAAAGTGCTGGCGCTTCTCGCTGGTGAGCACCGGCTGCGCGACGCCATTCATCGTGGACATCAGGGAGATGGCCACCACATCGCGGTTAAGTGCCTTGAACGCCGAGATGCCGTCGCTGGTGAAGGTCCACTCGCGACCGAAGGGATCCGTTGTGGTGAAGCTCTCCCCATCGGCGAGCGTGACGTCGTGCTCCTGCTTGAACGCCATGCCAGCAAACGCCGAGAACAGGATGACGATACCCGCGTGCACGATGTAGCCGCCGTAGCGCCGGCGATTACGCGCGATGAGGTTCACGAACGCGATGGCGATGTTCTCGCCGTGCATCTTGTTGCGCGCCGCAATGCCCTTGTAGAACTCTTGGATGATGGTACCGGCGACGAAGGCGCCGAGCCCCCAAGCCATGAGCGGATACAGCTCACGCGCACCAAGGATGTAGAGCGCAGCTGCCATCACCACGCCGAAGAACGCGGGGCCGGCAAACTGACGCTGGATGTTCTGCACCGACGCCCGGCGCCAAGCGATGAGCGGTCCGATGCCCGTCAGCGCGAGCAACAACAAACCGAGCGGCACGTTCACCGCATTGAAGAAGCTCTCGCCCACGGTGATCTTCGAGCCGCGCACGGCCTCGGAGAGAATCGGGAACAGCGTGCCCCAAAGCACCGAGAACGCGATGCCCACGAGCACGAGGTTGTTGTAAAGGAAGGCCGCCTCGCGCGAAATCATCGCCTCCAGCTCGGCCTTTGACTCAAGATCCTTCAAGCGGACAGAGACCAACCACGCCGTCGCAACGAATGCGAGGATGAGGAAGGTGCCGAACCACATCCCGATGTCGCTCTGCGCAAACGAGTGCACCGACTGAATGATGCCCGAACGCGTGATGAACGTGCCGAAGATGCTGAGCAGGAAGGTGCCGACAACCAACACCACGTTCCACTTGCGCAGCATGCCGCGCTTTTCCTGAATCATGATGCTGTGCAGGAACGCAGTGCCCGTGAGCCAAGGCAGCAACGAGGCGTTCTCTACGGGATCCCACATCCAGTAGCCGCCCCAGCCAAGCTCCACATACGCCCACCACATGCCGAGCAGGATGCCGAGCGTCAGGAAGACCCATGAGATGAGCGCCCACTTGCGCACCGCACCCAGCCACTCGGCGTCGAGCCGACGCGTAATCAGCGCCGCCGTCGCGAATCCAAATGGAATGGCCGTCGCCACGTAACCCAAGTACAAGAGCGGCGGATGAATAGCCATCGCCGGATTCTGCAGCTGCGGGTTGAGTCCGCGGCCATCGGGCGGAATCCATTCAAGGCGTTCGAACGGATTGGACGCCAGCGCCGTCGCCGCAACAAAGAAGAGCAACACCGCCGCATTGGTGCCCGTAACCCAAGGCATCAGCGCGCGATTCTTAGAGCGATTGGTAAACGTGGCCGCCGCAGCGTACCCAGCGAGTACGAGACACCAGAAGAGCATCGAGCCCGCCTGGCCACCCCAGAACGCCGAGAACTTGTAGACAATCGGCAAGTTCTCGCTCGTGAACGATGACACGTAGCGCACCGAGAAATCGCTGGTGAGCAGGGCCGTCCACAGTCCGAGCGAGGCCAGCACCACGAAACCCGTGGTCGCGTAGAGCCCGCGCTCGCCACTGGTGATCAAATCATCCCGCTTGAGATAGCCACCCGCAAAACTCAAGGTGACGGCCCACACGCCCATCAATAGGGCAATCCAGAGCGACAGCTCGCCGACGAGGACCACGGCTTAGTACTGTTTTGCTGTGCTGTCGTGCGATGCCGGCATCGCAGCGCCGTTCTTCATCGCTTCGCGCATGGCTTCGTAGCTCTCAGGCGTGGCCTCGTAGCGCGACGCGCACTTGGCGAGCAGCGTCGTGGCCTGAAAGACACCCTTGGAATCGAGGCGGCCTTCGACCACCACTTCAACGGAATCCGAGAACGTGTCGGGAATAATTCCGCGGTACACCACCGGATACGTCGCCGTCCCGTCAGTCATGTCAAAGGAGACCATGCGGCCGGAGGAATCGCGTTGTACGGTGCCCGGCACAACCTTGGCACCAACCTTCACGCCGATTCCCACAATCGAAGGATCTTGGGCGACTTTGGCTTCGAGCTCGGCGGGCATCAGGAAATAAATGCCGGTGTCCTTAATGGCACCGGCCATCAGGACGCCTGCGGCGCCGAGTACGACAGCGCCTCCGAGGAGGAACTTGGTGCGGGGGTGCATCATATACTCCACTGGTCGAGAATGCGTGAAATATATCTCAGGCTACCCGTTTGGGTGGCCCCGCGGACTGCGTCGAGGTTCTGTGTCTCGGCGACGCGACCAGTCAACGGTCGAGCTGTCTCGCCGTCACGGCTGCGACTCCGCCCCCAGCTACGTCAGCGCTGAGGTCCCGCCACGAGAAGAATCGTCCGTCCGCGCGGTCGTGGAGCTCCTTCCCAATCCCAACAGACAGCGTGAGTCCCGCCGCGGTCCAAGCCGCATCGCGGTAATCCAGCCCCGCCGCGCGCCCCAATGCGTGCCCAGTGCCTTGAATCACGGCAGATCCCACAAAGTGGTAGAGCTTGTCTCGGCCCAGCCACGGGTCCTCCGGCGCCCGCTCCGGCGGCGCACCAAACTGGAATGAGCCCAATAGCAGCACGACTGGGAACGTCATCCGTTGTCCTTATCCCGCGCCCAACTGACAGCTGCACGCGTCGCACGACGCCAACCGCCGAGTCCGGCTTTCGCCACGTTTGCACCAGGTGCGGGCTCAAAGCGCGAGAACTTTCGCGAGGCGTGAAACGCCTGCGCATTCGGCCACACACCACCCGCGATGCCGGCCAGTCCAGCCGCGCCAAGTGCCGTGGTCTCCACAAGATCAGGCCGCTCCACTGGCACGCCGAGCACGTCAGATTGAAACTGCATCAACCAATCGTTCTGCGCCGCGCCACCATCTACACGCAACACATCGAGCGGTGCGCCGCTCGCGCCGCGCATGGCCTCAAGCACGTCAGCCGTTCCATACGCCATCGCCTCAAGTGCGGCGCGGACAAGATGATCCCGCGATGTACCGCGCGTCAGGCCAACGATGGTCCCGCGCGCCTCTGGCTCCCAGTGCGGTGCACCGAGCCCCGTGAGTGCTGGCACGAAGTACACGCCGTCATTGCTCTCGAGCGAACGCGCCATCGCTTCGGTCTCACCCGCACGGGCCACCAGACCAAGTCCGTCGCGCAGCCACTGCACGGCGGCACCCGCAACAAAAATGCTTGCCTCAAGAGCGTAGGCCGCCTTGCCCTCGGCATCGCAGCTGAGCGTAGTGAGCATCCCATGCCCACCCACTGGCCGCGTATTGCCGGTGTGAAAGAGCAAGAAAGCACCCGTTCCATAGGTGTTCTTGCTTTGCCCGGCGCTCCAGCAGCCTTGGCCAAACAGCGCCGACTGTTGATCACCCGCGACGCCGAGGATTGGCAAACTCATACCGAAATGTTCGGCGGCCGCGACCCCGAAGTCACTCGACGACGCTCGCACCTCCGGGAGAATCCCGAGCGGCACTCCAAATAGTGCGCAGAGTTGCTCGCTCCACTGCTTCGCTCCGATGTCGAAGAGCATAGTGCGCGAAGCATTAGTTGGATCAGTCGCGTGTACCGCGCCGTTGGTGAGCTTCCACACTAGCCAGCTATCAATGGTTCCGGCCGCAAGATTGTCCGGAGAGACTCCGCGCGCCCGCTCCTTGAGCAGCCACTCGAGCTTGGTGGCGCTAAAGTATGGGTCGGTGACGAGTCCCGTTGCGGCATAAATGGCCGGTGCCTGCCCCGCCTCACGCAAAGCCGCACAGCGCCGCGTAGTACGACGGTCTTGCCACACGATCGCCCGTTCCAGCGGCTTGCCCGTCTTCCGATCCCAGAGCACGATAGTCTCGCGCTGGTTCGTGATACCCACGGCCTCGGGCCTCACGTTCGCCAGCGCCAAAGCATCGCGCGCCGCTTCCATCGTGCGCGCGAAAATCTCCTCGGCGTCGTGCTCTACCCAGCCAGGCTCTGGAAAATGCTGCGTGATTTCACGATAGCCGCGGCCCACCACTCGCCCATCCTCGGCGATAACGAGTGCGGTTGAACCGGTGGTGCCTTGATCGAGCGCAAGAACGTGGCGCACGGAAACTCCCTCAAGCCGGAGGCAAGGAGATGGGCGAGTGGTCAAAATGAAACGGTGGCACCAACACGGCTTCTTCGGTGACAATGTGCGTGATGAGCGCGCCCGGCGTCACGTCGAAGGCCGGGTTAAACACCATCGCACCCGATGCCGCGACGCGCTTTCCAGCCACATGCGTAACTTCGCTCGCATCGCGTTGTTCAATTGGAATCGCATCGCCGGTCAGCGTATGGGCATCAACCGTACTCGTGGGCGCCACAACTACGAATGGAATGCGATGGTGCTTGGCCAACACGGCTAGCGCGTAAGTGCCGATTTTGTTGGCCGTATCGCCATTGGCGGCAATGCGATCTGCACCGACCAGCACGATATCAACCTTGCCCGCGGCCATCAGGCTCGCGGCCATGCCGTCAGTGATCACAGTGACCGGCACACCCGCGCGGGACAGCTCCCAGGCCGTAAGCCTCGCGCCTTGCAAGAGCGGTCGCGTTTCGTCGGCGTAGACCTCGATGCGCAACCCCGCGCGCTGTGCCGCGTACACGGGTGCCAACGCTGTACCGATTCCCGCCGTTGCCAGCGCGCCGGCGTTGCAGTGCGTGAGCACGCGCATGCCGTCCTTGAGCAACGCGCGACCATTCTGCCCAATCGCGTCGCACATGGCCGCGTCCTCCGCCCGAATGCACTCGGCTTCGCCGCGCACTGCCGCCGCGAGCGCCGCCGCATCGTCTCGCGTGTCGGCGTCGAGGAGGCGGAGCATCCGATCAAGCGCCCAGGCAAGATTGACGGCGGTGGGCCGCGTGGCGCGTAAGATGCTCGCAGCCTCCTGCACAAAGCGCCGAAGACTGGCCGCATCCTTGATACGCCCCACGGCACGCTCGGCGTCCACGGCCGCCGCGAGGCCCATCGCCGCCGCCACACCGATCGCCGGCGCTCCACGCACCGCAAGCGTGCGGATGGCGTCCGCCACCTCGGCCACACTGCGCAAATCGCGCTCCAGGTACTCCTCCGGGAGCAGGCGCTGGTCAATGATGCGGAGCGCCCCGTCCGGCGCCCACTGCACGGTCTTGATGGCAGTCGTGGTCACACCCGAATGTATAGATTGTACGTATGACCACGCCATTCACGTTCCTGACACTCGAGATTTCAGACGCACTGGCCATCGTCACGGTCAACCGTCCAGACAAGCTGAACGCGCTCAACTCCACGGTGATCGCCGAGTTGGACAAAGCGTTCACAGAGCTCTCGCAAACCGCTGCAGTGCGCGTGATCATCTTGACCGGAGCCGGGCGAGCCTTCGTGGCGGGAGCTGACATCGCCGAGGTCGCGGCAGGCGCGGAGTCGCCGGCGGGCCTTGAAGCCCTGAGCCTGGCGGGCACGCGGGTGTTCAGCAAGATTGAGCGGCTGAACAAGCCGGTTATTGCGGCCATCAATGGATTTGCACTCGGTGGCGGACTGGAACTTGCCCTCGCCTGCCATATTCGTGTGGCCAGCGAGGGCGCCAAGTTCGGCCTACCAGAGGCAAAGCTGGGACTCATTCCGGGCTACGGTGGCACGCAGCGCCTGCCGCGGCTCATCGGCACGGGCCGCGCCATGCAGATGATTCTCACCGCTGGGATGATCGACGCCAGCACCGCGCTGAATTACGGATTAGTGAACGCCGTATATCCTGTAGAGGCGCTGATGGATGTGGCGCGTTCGATGGCCAAGGAGATGTCGGCGAATGGCCCCCTAGCGCTCGCGCACGCCATCCAAGTGGTGGCCGAGGGCGCAGGTCTGCCGCTCGATCAAGCGCTCGCGCTGGAGAGTTCGCACTTCGGCATACTTGGCCGCAGCGCCGATATGCGCGAGGGGACGCAAGCATTCCTCGAGAAACGCGCGCCGAGCTTCAAGGGTGCGTAAGGCTGCGCAGCTTCGCTCCCTGACCGTCCGCGACTTTCGCAACATCGCGCAGGCGGAGCTGAGCTTCCCGCCAGAAGGCCTCGCGCTCGTCGGCGAGAATGGCCAAGGCAAGACGAACGCCGTGGAGGTCATCGCTTACTTCCGCTTGCTGCGTTCCTTGCGTGGTGCGCGAGATCGTGAGCTCATTCGCTTTGGCGCACCAGCGTTTCACCTGAGCGCCGAACTGGAGAATGTCACGGCGCAGCGCGCAGGAGTCGGCGTTGATCGCGGCGGCCGCAAGAAGGTCACGCTTGACGGCGCCGAGCCCGAAAAGCTCAGTGACAGCTTGGATGCGCTGCCGAGTGTGAGCTTCTCGCCGCGTGACGTGGACTTGATTGCCGGCGCGCCAGCGGAGCGGAGACGCTATCTCGATATCACGCTCGCGCTCACGTCTCCGTCTTACTTAAGCGCTCTCAGGAAGTACCGCGCGGCGCTTTTGCGTCGGAATGCGGCGCTGCGAGAAGCACAGAAGCGCGGTGCCAACAAGAGTGGGCTTGCATCGGCTGCGGCCTGGGAACCGGCACTGGCCGAATATGGCGCGGTGTTGGTGCTTGAGAGACGCGCGTGGACGGCCGCGCGGGCCGCCGACTTCACGGCGCTGTGCCTCGCAATCGGCGAGACGCAGGTGGCAGCACTCACCTATGAGGGCACGGCCGCCGTATCCGATGATCCGCGCGCGGAGTTGCTGGCGCAGTTGGAGCGTCAGCGCGAGCACGATTGCCGACGCGGGCTCACGCAGGCTGGGCCGCATCGCGACGACCTCGTCCTGCTGCTTGGTGAGCACGACCTGCGGCAAGTGGGCTCGGCGGGTCAACAGCGCACGGCAGCGATTGTCCTGCGCATGCTCGAGGCCAACACGCACAGCGACGCGACCGGCGTCGTGCCCATGCTCCTGCTCGACGATCCCTTCGCGGAGTTGGATCGCCGTCGCACCGCGAGCATCCTTGGCTTGCTCGAGGAACAAGGCGTTGGACAGTGTGTGCTCTGCGTGCCGCGCGAGGACGAGATTCCTGCCCGCTTCACGCGGTTCGAGCGCTGGGGCGTGAAAGGCGGGAGCTTCTCTCGATGAGCTACGAGGACCGCAAGCATCGTAGTGGGCGCAACGCGCTGCGTCCGATTGCGGAGTCACTGGCCGAGGCCTTGAAGGCGAGCGGCCTCGATGCAGACGTGCAACGCGCCCAAGTGTTGGAGCTCTGGCCTCGCATCGTGGGAACGCAGATTGCGGGCGTGACTCAGGCGCGACTGATCACGGAGGACGGCACGATGGTCATCGGCGTCAAGACGCACGGCTGGATGCAGGAGCTCTCGATGATGGAGCGCAGTTTGGTGGCCAAACTGAACGACGCAACCGGCGATACGGGCGTGAAGAAAATCCGCTGGGAACTGCTGCGCGAACCGACCGGTCGAGACGCTCGTTAGGGGGTCCCTTCCCCTCTGCAATGCGTTAGTTTTCTGGGTCGCTCCACAACCCGTTTTTTCGGCATTTCTTCGCGCGCTTCTCCCGCCCAATTTTCGCCCCCTATGGCCAAGACGAACGACGCCGCCGACTCGCAGTACGACTCCTCTGGCATCCAGGTACTGAAGGGACTCGAAGCAGTCCGCAAACGCCCTGGCATGTACATCGGCTCCACGTCGCATCGCGGTTTGCATCACCTCGTCTACGAAGTCGTAGACAACTCGATTGACGAAGCGCTTGCCGGCTACTGCGACTCCGTCGCCGTCGTGATTCATCCCGACAATTCCATCTCCGTCGAAGACAACGGTCGTGGTATTCCGGTGGACATGCATCCGGTGGAGAAGTTGCCCGGTGTGGAACTCGCCCTCACCGTGCTGCACGCGGGCGGGAAGTTCGACAAGAACACCTACAAGGTGTCGGGCGGCTTGCACGGCGTGGGCGTGTCGGTGGTGAACGCGCTGTCCGAAGTGTTGAAGGTGTGGGTGAAGCGCGACGGGAAGGAGCATTACATGGACTTCGCGCGCGGCGACACTACGACCAAGCTCAAGGTCTTGGGCACGGTGAAGGCGAAGGAGACGGGCACCAAGGTCTACTTCAAGCCCGACGGCACGATTTTCACTGAGCTCGAGTACGACTACGCCACACTGGCCACGCGCCTACGCGAGCTGTCGTTCCTCAACAAGGGCGTCACCATCACGCTCAAGGACGAGCGCGAAGGCAAGGAGCGCGAGGAGACCTTCCACGCCAAGGGCGGCCTCAAGGAGTTCGTCGCCTTCCTGAACGCCAAGCAGAAGCCGCTGCACAACGACATCCTGTACTTCGAAGGCGAGAAGGACGACATCGGCATCGAAGTCGCCCTGCAGTACAACGACGGCTACAACGAGAACGTGTTTTCGTTCGTGAACAACATCAACACGCACGAGGGTGGCACGCACCTCACCGGCTTCAAGTCGGCGCTCACGAGCGTGATTAATAAGCATCTCGACAAGTCCTCCTTCGCCAAGAAGGACAAGGACCTCAAGCTCTCCGGCGACGACGTCCGCGAAGGCCTTACCTGCGTGCTCTCCGTGAAGGTCCGCGAGCCGCAGTTCGAAGGGCAGACCAAGACCAAGCTCGGTAATTCCGAAGCGGAGTCTGCCGTGAAGACCACGATCAACGAGTGGCTGGCGAGCTACCTCGAGGAGACGCCCCGCGTCGCCAACATCGTGATCGAGAAGGCCCTGTCGGCTGCGCGCGCGCGCGAAGCGGCCCGCAAGGCCCGCGACCTCACCCGCAAGAAGTCGGCGCTCGACGTCGGCAACCTGCCGGGCAAGCTCGCCGACTGCTCGCTCTCGGACCCCGCCATGTGCGAGCTCTACCTCGTCGAGGGTGACTCGGCAGGTGGTTCGGCCAAGCAGGGGCGCGATCGTATGTTCCAAGCCATCCTGCCGTTGCGCGGTAAGATCTTGAATGTCGAGAAGGCGCGCATCGATAAGATCCTCGGCAACGAGGAAATCCGCACCATCGTCACGGCCATTGGGGCGGGCATCAAGGAAGAGTTCTCACTAGAGAACGTGCGCTACCACAAGGTCATCATCATGACCGACGCCGACGTGGACGGCGCCCACATCCGCACGCTGCTGCTGACGTTCTTCTTCCGTCAGATGCCGGAATTGATTGACGCCGGCATGGTCTACATCGCGCAGCCGCCGCTGTTCTCGGTCAGCAAGGGCAAGGAGATCTATTACGCCTACGACACCGCGGAGCGCGATGCGATTGCAACGCGCATGGGCGCAGACGAGGGCAAGAACCTCAACGTTCAGCGCTATAAGGGCTTGGGCGAAATGAACCCGGATCAGCTCTGGAAGACGACGATGGATCCAGAAACGCGCACCATCCTGAAGGTCACGCAGGACGATGCGTTCCAAGCCAATGAAGTTTTCCAGACGCTGATGGGCGATGAAGTGGAGCCACGGCGCTTGTTTATCGAAGCGAATGCGAAGTTCGCGTCGAACTTGGACATCTAGGCGAACGCCTTAACGGGTGAGCGCAATCCGTCGTAGAATGAGTATGCTACGGATTGTGCTCGCTTCAGTAATTGCCGCGCTCGCAGGCTGCGAAGGCGCCGGGAAAACAACCGCGGCGCCCGTCGCCCCGCTGACTGTCTCACGAAGTCCGCTCGCTCTCACGGACGCAGAGGCGCTGGCCACCTTTGACGTCACGGCGCTTCAGGGCCTCGCCGCAACCAACAAGCCAGATGCGAGCGGCGCACTCTCGCGGAACAAGCCGGCGTACTTCTCCGTGCGCTTTCAGATCGGGCTTTCAGCGCCAGTCAGCTACGGTATCGTGGCAGCTGATGCCAGCGCGCTCGCGGAGGGTGTGGCGGCGCTCTGGTACGCCTACGGGTATCAGCAGGCGGACGGTGGATTCCCAGTCGTTCCGCCTCCGAGTCTCGCTGCGGGGTTCCCGCCACCGAGTGCCGGCGACATCGCTAGTGGGCATGCGTTCTTCCTGAGCGAGGTGGGAAGAATGTTGCTGCTGCTCGACGCCTCTGCGACCTGGCGCAATGCAAGCTCGCTCGCTGCCGCGCGGATGGTGGTCGATTCGCTTCGGCCCGCAATCGCACGGTCGCTTGACTGGATGCTCGCTCGCGAAGCGGTGCTGCTGACATCCGACGCCGCGGCACCGAACCGCCTGCTTTTTGATGCGCAGGCGCTGGCCACTGTGGGACGCTGGTTGGGGCGGGACGATGCGCTCAGTGCCGCGCGGCGATTCACCGACGCAGCCCTCGCGCTCCAGCGTACCGACGGTGTCTTCACCGAGGGTGGTGGCCACGACAGCAGCTATCAGGCAGTGGCGCTCCTTCGCGCGATTGGTACTTGGCTCGCGTTGCCCCCCGACGACGCATTGCGCACGCGGCTCTGGGACGCAATTGCCCGCGGCACCGAGTGGCAGGCGACCCGAATTGGCCGCGATGGTGCGATATCGCTCATTGGCAACACGCGAGTCTTCCCCGGCGGTGAACAATTCCTCGGGGAGGAGAAGGGCATCGCATGGACCGATTCCGTGCTCTCCTTCTGGTACGTAGCGGCGCTCACGGACGACCCAGCCTGGCGCTCGCTAGGTGGCCGCGTGGCAGCGCACTATCGGTAGCGGGCAACGGATACGCCCTTTAGCGGCTGGGCCAGCGACCGACACTACCGGGGAAGACCCTACACCCCCGACTGCATTGTGCCCATGTCTGAAGACGCTCAAGCATCCGAATTTGCGTCTCTTCTTGCCCCTGATGACGCGCTACTCGCTCAGGTGGCGAAGTACTCAAGTGCGGGTATCGTCATCACGGACGAAGACGAGCGCGTGCTGTATGTAAACGCCGCGTTTGAACGCATTTCCGGCTACACGCTCCACGAAATGCGGGGCAAGCGCCCCGGCCCGTCGCTGCAGGGGCCAAGCACTGACGAAGCCGCTCGCGCCATCCTGCGGTACGCAATCGCAGAGCGCGTCCCTGTGAAGACAGAAATCGTCAACTACCACAAGAACGGAAATCCGTACTGGATGGAAATCTCACTGGTGCACATACTCGGTGAGCGTGCGGGCATGGGTCGATTTATTGCCATTGAACAGGATGTCAGCGACAAGCGCGAGGCTATGTCGCGCCTGCAGTCCGCCGAGAAGGAACTCAACTCCGTATTCGAGAGCATCACGGAGCACGCGGTACTTCTGCTCGATGCGCGTGGCTATATCCAGCGCCTCAACGGCGCGAACGCCTCGCTGACGGGTTGGCCGGTCGCTGCACTTATGGGACGTCCGCTCTGGGAGTTGAAGAAGGGCCGCGGGATGCGGGCGCGCTTTCAGCGCGTGCTCGCGACCGCCAGTCGCGGCAAAGTGGCTGGCGTTTCGCGGCTGCGCCGACGCGACGGATCGAGGGTGTGGTGTCGCTGGTCCATCGCGCCGCTGCACGGTGTGGACGGCGGGCTCGATGGATACGTGATGGTGAGCCACGACGTAACGGCAGAACGCATCGCCGCACGGCGTCGCGAGGTGGCGCGGCAGCAGGCTGAAGACCTGGCTAAGAGCAAAGGCACCTTCTTGGCCACCATGAGCCACGAGATTCGCACGCCACTCAACGGCGTGCTTGGCCTCGCACGACTCTTGCTCGATGAAACCCTCAACGACAACCAGCGACGGCTCGCTACCACACTGCTCGCGTCCGCAGAATCATTGCTCACCGTGGTCAACGATGTCTTGGACTTCTCCAAGCTCGAGGCCGGCAAGATGAGTCTGAGTCCTGCCCCGGTGGCCATCTCCGAGATCGTACGCGGTGTGGTCTCAATCTTGGAGGTTGGAGCACGCAGCAAGGGACTCCGCCTCACGGCCACCATCGCTGACGATGTGCCGCCCTACGTGATGGCCGATGCCGGCCGGATGCGGCAAGTCCTGCTCAATCTTGTCGGCAATGCCATCAAGTTCACCGATCACGGAAGCGTCTCACTCGACTTGCAGATTATTGCCCCAGGCACGCCAGACGCGCGTTTGAAGTTTGCAGTGCGCGATACTGGCATCGGCATCGCGCCGGAAGATCAGGAACGCTTGTTCCGCAACTTCGAGCAAGTGGACGACTCCTCAGCGCGCCGACAAAAGGGAACCGGGCTGGGCCTCGCCATCTCGCAGCAGATCTCCAATCTGATGGATGGACACATCTCGGTCGCGAGCGTCGCGGGTGAAGGGTCTACGTTTACCTTGACCATCCCCTGCGTGTTGGCAGAAGCAATTCCCTTGACCTCGGTGCCGGTCAAACCCACTCGGCGCTTCCGCGGGGCCCGCGTGCTACTCGTGGACGATAACCCCGTGAATCAGTTGGTGGGCAAGCTGATGTTGGAACGCGAAGGCTGCTTCGTTGAACTAGCGTCGGATGGTTACGAATGCCTGCGCATGGTTGCAGAGGCGCATTGGGATCTCGTGTTGATGGACGGATCCATGCCAGGGCTGGATGGCTACGAGGCGACACGTCGACTGCGAGCGAATACCCCAGCAAACACCCGCGTGCCGGTGATTGCTTGCTCGGCGAGTGCCTTCCCCGAGGACCGAAGAAAGGCCCTCGATTGCGGGATGGATGATGTACTGCCGAAGCCCATCTCGCCGGAATCCTTAGGCGAAATACTGGCGCGCTGGCTGCCGGAGCAGGAACAGTTGGCCGCCGTTGAGGAGAGCACGCTCACGCGAATGCCCCGATTGGTCCGCGCCACGCTCATTGAGGAGTCGCGGCTCGAAGTCTTGCGGCGGCTCGACAAAACCGGTGCCGCCGCGGACGCCATCACCGACTCGTTCGTGGCAGCCGGCCCGGGCCGCATGCAAGCCTTGCGTGATGCGCTGGGGCGAGGAGACCGGGACGCGATGGAACGCTCTGCGCACTCTCTCCGGGGATCGGCCGCGCAACTCGGAGCCGTGGCTGTAGAAGAGGCCGCCAGGTCCGTCGAGGAAGCGTCGCAGGTGGCGGATGACCTCGCGCTCTATCCGATGCTCACAGGACTCGAACAAGCCCTCAACGAAACGCTGGTGGCGCTCAAACTCCTGCGCGCGGCCTAAGGCCGTGAGACTCTGATGGTGTAGCCAGAGAATGACTCACGCAGTGCGTCATTCTCCGCGGCCACTTCGAGAAGGCTCACAGTCATACGCGGAACCTGCCGAAGATCTGGAACAGCGATGCGCAGAAGCTCACCGCTTGGGATGGCGCCGAAGACTGCGACGCGAAGGGTGTCGGCCACACGACGGTGGAATACCTCGAGACCCGACGCGCTGAGTACCGGGCTACCCGTGGTCGTTCCGGGAGGGAGCACCACCGTGAACATCGCCGCGCGGTCATCGACGTTGGGGGTCGTAAAGCTGACGATCAGCGATCCCGGCTCAGGCCTCGGTGCGGTGGGGCCGTCGGCGCAGGAGCCTGAGAACAGGGCTGCGACGAGCGCGAGCCACAGTGTGCGGAGCGGAATCCTCTTCACGGTTTCTTCTCCGGCGTCGGTGAGCCAATCACGCTATCAAGCTCGGCGCGTTGTGCGGCGGTGAGCGTTAAGGCTTGGCGCCGACGCCAGGCGCGCACGTCGCCAATGTCTGGGCGTCCATTGCGGTTGCCTTGGAGGTCTAAGTATCGCCGCTGGTCTTCGCTGAGCGGGGTCCCGCCGAGGAGCTGCTCCACCACCGCGCCGGCGATCAGCGTCGGTTCGACGACGACAAACTCCAATGCGCGCAGTGCGGTATCTGCACCTGCGACGGCCCGCACGGTCACGCTAAAGCTACCGCTAGTCTCGGCGATGCCCTGCACGCGAGCCAAGGCTGCATTGAATGTGAGTCCTGCGGGCAATGCCCCGTCAGCGATGGACCAGACAGGCGGCGCGCTCGGTCCGCCGCTGCTGCGCAGCGTGTCGGCAAAGGGCGCGCCCATCATTGCCGCGGGACGCTGCGTGGCGCCTGAGACCGCGAGCGCAGCATACGCCCACAGCGAGTCCACGATCATCGTGCTGGCACCCACACTCGCCGCCGACACACGAATCGTGTCCACGTGCCATCCTGGGGCCAGCCCAGCGGCCGAACGACTCCAACGTAAGGCCGCAGTGCCGTTTCCAGATGGAGTAATCAGTGACGTGAATCGCGATGAAGTCGCAGCAGTCCACTGCACTTGTTCGGACTCGTCGCCGCTGGCAATCACCAGTACTGTGTCCTCGAGCGCACGCGTGCTGCCGGCGCGCAACTCACTGCGCCGCCTGGCCGCTGACGTCGCGAGTGTCGTGAGCATAGGCCCGGGAGCGACGTACAGGCTATCGATTAATGTGGCCAGCACCTGCGAACCACTGACCTCAAGGAACTGGATGGTGTCTACGTGCCATCCGGGGGTTCGGTCCGCGAGGTTGCGAATGAAGCGAAGCCACGCCGGACCCATGCGTTGGTTCGGGGTGACTCCCGCGGCCAGCGGAAAGGCGAGCAGCCCCCGCGCGTTCATCGCGCGCCAGGCCCGCGACGAACTTCCTGGGCCCGTGGGCTGCACGAACACCGAATCATCGCTGAAGGAGGTGACGCCGCGCACGCTGTCTCGCGTCACGTTCGAGGAGAGCGTGATGCCGATGGGCGCGGCGGTCACCACGAGCGTGTCCTCCACGAAGAATTCCTGTGAGGAGTCAAAACCAAGGTGGACGCGAATCCTTGCCGGATAGATACCGGGCTCTAAGTCGCCGGGCGTGCGACGAAAGCGTACCCAACCGCTGCCCACGGGTCCGGGGAACTCTGGGACGAAGTAGTACTGCCCACCCCGTTGGATGGCATACCACTGCGATGAGTTACCGTGGCGTCCATCCAGCTCGACACGCATGGAGTCAAGCTTTGGCAATGCTCCTTGGATTACCGTCTCGCGCGTAAGACCGCGCTCAACGACTCGCCAGGCCAATGATTCCAATACTTCAAGCGAATCAATGAGGGTAAGCGGCGCGAGCGTCGTGCCGGGCGCGCTCAGCGTCAACTGCGCCACGTACATCCCTGGTGCGAGTCCCGATGTCTCGCGCCGGTACCGCAGCATGCCGCTGCCCGTGCCCGTGTCCTCGACCATCGTAATCCACGGCGCCGATGTAGTCGCTATCCACGTGGTGGTATCGCTGCCATCGCCACTGACGGTCACGGGATTGAAGACTTCGCGCGCGCCACCGGCGATGACCGAGTCGCGGCGCGATGGCGCGAGGACCGCGAGCATAGGCTCCGTTGCTGACTCCACGACGAGCCGGATACGCATGTCCGCCCATATGCTGCCGCTTGCTGCGACGCGGATATCCTGATCGTATACTCCTTCAGCCAGCCCAGTAGTGCGCAGCGACCAACGTAGCATACCGCTGCCGGTGCCGGACGTCGTCGCGACCGACAAGGGGCCACTCATCAGCTTGCCCGCGGTCCAGCCCGCTTCCTCCCCCATGCCGATAGGCGTCACGAGCGCACTGTCCACGAGGACGCTGTCCGAGCCCGCCGTCACCCGATAAAGGCGCTGCGGCGAAGCGAGCGTGACCATTGGGTTGGCCGCGACATCGAGCCGCAGACGGAAGGCGTCCCCTACCCGTTCGATCACGCGCACCGTTATGCCGTGCAGCGGGTCTCGGAACTCCTCGCCCGGTGTGAGAAGCGCCCCCTCGTCACTGGGATCGAAATCGCCGTCGAGGTCCACCACGTTCGAGGACGTCGCGCCGCCGCCACCGACGCGATGCACGACGATGCCCGCACCCACGAGCGGCGCATCGTAGCCGCCGATGCCGCGGGCCTCGAGCGTGTAGTACTGCATGGGGCCAAAGCGCGGCGCGGGAATTCGCGCAATCAGATAGTTGTTGTTCGACCCCGGCAAGGCAGACCGTTCGAGCAGGATCTCGTGTGTCCCCGGCGTGGCGAGAAAATCGCGTTCCGCCGGAATGAAGTTGAGCTGACGCTTGCCATAGGCATTCACATGCGCGCCCACGAACTTGGCAGTCCCGGGCACGGGTGCCCAGTCGGGCGAGCTCATCACGTCCCAGCGCGAGTCATACACCAAACCGTACGATCCGCTGGAGTGGTTCAGCCCGAGTGAATGCCCGATCTCGTGTGCGATGGTGCCGAGCCCCTGGAAAGCGACGGGCGAGAGCCACGTCATGGCATAGCTGCGTACACCGCCGTCCAGTGACAGCGAACCACTGCCCCCGTAGCTACAGCAGTCGACCGGGTAGTTGAAGACGAAGTTGACGCCTTGGAACTGGGAGAAATCCACGTCGGCGTCGGCGGCGGCCGCGCAGTCTCGCGCCACAGCGTCGAGATTGGCGTACGAGCCCGGCACATTCGCCGAGCGCGGCTCGGTCATCATGTACCATCCGCGCACGATGCTCCCCTGAAGCGACAACTGGCCGTCTGACACTTCGTTCCAGTAGTGTCCGGCTCCCGGGTAGACTTGCCCAAAGTTCAGCTCCGCATCGGCGAGCGTGCCGGGCGTCACGTCGGCGAAGTCGGGGAACTTGCAGAGCAACGTTACATAGCGCATGAGCCGCGGCCCATCCGCAGAGAGAAACGCCTGTAGCCTCGCTGTGCGAGGCTGCACTTCCTGCAGCGCCGTCGCGCGTCCGCGTTCGACCGCCAACCGCACGCGCCGGAGATTGAGGGCGTCTAAGCCACCGTACGCCGCGGCCTGTGACTCCGTCACTACGACGGGCGTGACGCGCCCAGAATCATCGGTGACCGAGAACATCCGCACCGGCGCGTCGCCGCGTCGCAGCGGGTCTCGCCAGACGGTATGCAGGGTGCCGACGACCTCAACTTCTTGCGCCTTGGGGGCGAACGCTGGCAGGCAGAACGCGAGCGCGAATGTCAGGACTCTCGTCAACATGCGGCGAGGGATCGGCACTGGGGGCTGGTTGTCGAAGAGGGAACGTCGTCCCTCTACGTCGCTCAGTGCGGCGTGGTGTCAGCCGCGGATCGAATCCTTGCCCTTCGCGAGCTGCATCCCAAACCAGAAGTGCGTCAGCGCAATCATGCCAAAGACCACGAAGGTCGAGGCCATGATTGCCATGTGCGTCACGGGGTCAACGCCACCGGAAGACACGGGGCGGGTGAAGTACGCGAAACCCGCCCAGGCGGCCATAGCGCCACCGGCAACTCCCTTCGCCCCGAGGGCGGCCAACTTCTCGAAGTTTTCCATAGGCCTTTAATGTGCACCGAACGCGGGTAGTTCCTCCACCCCCCGCGCGGTGATTCGATGCGAGATGAGGGGGCGGGGTGTGGGCGCGGAATCGCCAAGTGTTATGGCCTCGCGCAGGGCTGCCTCTGCGGCGGCGCGGCCGGCCTCGTCCCTGGCGTGAACGGTGGCAATAGGCTGACCACGTGCCACGCGGCTCCCAGGACGCACATGCAGCACAATGCCGACCGCTGGGTCTATCTCGTCGTCCACCTTGGTCCGTCCACCGCCAAGTGCGATGATGGCGCGGCCAATCACGCGGGGCTCCACGCGCTGCACCACGCCAGCCCTAGCAGCCTCGACCCGCTCACGTATGGGAGCGCGAGGGAGCAATGCGACGGGGTTGTCCACCACGCCCGGATGTCCGCCCTGCGCCTGCACAATGGCTCGGAACTTGTCCAAGGCCGCACCTGAGGAAAGCGCAGCTTCGGCGCGGATCCGACCTTCCTGCACCGTTGGCACCACTTTGGCCACAAGCAGCATTTCGGCGGCCTGCGCCAGCGTGACTTCGCGCAAATCCTTGGGCCCTTCGCCGCGCAGGCAGTGGATGCTCTCCTCGACTTCGAGCGCGTTGCCGCAGGCTTCGCCCAGTGGCGAGTCCATATCCGTGAGCAGGGCAATGGTCTCGCAGCCGCGCCTCTGGCCGAGCGCGATCATCGTCTGCGCGAGCCTGATGGAGTCCTCGAGCTTGGTCATGAACGCGCCGGCGCCCGTCTTCACATCGAGCACCAATCCATTCAAACCCTCGGAGAGCTTCTTACTCATGATGCTCGCCGCGATGAGCGGAATGGCTTCCACTGTTGCCGTGGCATCACGGAGCGCGTAAAACTTGCGATCGGCCGGAGCGATTTCCTTGGTCTGGCCGATCATTGCCACGCCGAGCTTTTCGAGCTGGGCCGCGGTTTCCTCGAGGGAAAGTCGCGTCCGGAAGCCGGGAATACTCTCCAGCTTGTCGAGCGTGCCGCCGGTGTGGCCCAAGCCGCGCCCCGACATCATTGGGACGGCGACGCCGCAGGCGGCCACGAGGGGGGCGAGAATGATTGAGACCTTGTCGCCCACACCGCCGGTGGAATGTTTGTCCACCTTGGGAATCTTGATGTGCGAGAGTTCTAGGACGCGTCCGCTCTCGAGCATCGCGGTGGTGAGCGCCTCAATTTCCTCGTCGTCCATGCCGCGGAAGTACACGGCCATGGCGAACGCGGACATCTGGTAGTCCGGAATCGTGCCGTCCGCATAGGATTGCATCAAGGCGCGAAGTTCCCCCGCGCTCAAGCGCCCGCCGTTGCGTTTGCGTTCGATCAGTTCGACGACGGTCATGCGGTGCCTCGGGCTGGGCCCGGACGTTAGATTTCCCTCTGTCCTTAAATGAACCGTAAAGACGGTCGGGAGTCTACACACATGATGATTTCGAAGCCACTAAACGCCGCGCTCAACACTCAGGTGGGCAACGAGTTGCAGGCGAGCAACCAGTACGTGGTGATTGCGGCGTACTTTGACGCTGAAGGTCTGCCGATGCTGGCCAAGCACTACTTCACCCAGGCTGGCGAAGAGCGCGATCACGCCATGAAGTTCGTGCGCCTCATCCTCGATGGCGGCGGCGATCTTAAGATTCCGGCCGTGCCGGCGCCCAAGACGGGCTTCAAGAGCTCGCTCGCGGCCGTGCAGCTGGCGCTCGAGTCCGAGATTAAAGTCACGAATCAGATCAACGACATCGTGGACCTCGCAGTCAAGGAAAAGAACCACATCATGAAGAACGGCCTTGATTGGTTCGTGAACGAGCAGCGTGAGGAAGTCACCTCGGCCGATACGCTCGTGCGCATGGTGAAGCGCGCTGGCGAAGCGGGCATGTTCCACGTTGAGGCCTTTTTGCGCGACGGTGGTCTCGCCGAGGCCGAAGCTGGCGCTGAAGGCGAGGCGAACTGACCCGGGGAGGAGCATCTCCGGCACCGGCAGCGCGCGCGGCTGAGCTGCGCGCGCTGCTTGTTCGTGCCGAGCAGGAGTACTACGTGCAGGACCGCCCGTCGCTCAGCGATGCGGAGTATGACCAGCTGTTTCGTGAGCTGCAGGCGCTCGAGCGCGACCATCCTGAACTGCGTGAGGCAGACTCACCCACTGCACGTGTGGGCGCCGATGTGGGCGAGAGCCACTTGGCCAAGCACAATCATCTGGTGCCGATGGCCTCGCTGGACAACGCCTTCGATGAAACAGAACTCGCCGAGTGGGATCAACGCCTGCGGAAGATCGTTGGCGATGCCGTGGACAAGGACGGCTACTGCTGCGAACTCAAGATTGATGGCGCCGCGGTTTCGCTCACCTACGTGAATGGCACGCTCACGATTGGCGCCACACGCGGCAACGGCTCAGTCGGCGAGGACGTCACGGCAAACTTGCGCACCGTTGCTGACGTTCCGCGTCAACTCAAAGGCAGCAACTGGCCCGAGACCATTGAAATTCGTGGCGAAGTGTACATGGAGTTCGATGGCTTCGAGCGCATGAATCGCGAGCGCGCGGCGGCGGGTGAACCCGTGTTCGCCAACCCGCGCAATTCTGCTGCGGGTGCTTTAAGGCAGAAAGATCCGCGCGAGACTGCCAAAAAACCTCTGCGATTCCTCGGCTACGCCTTCGCCGTGCCCGGTAATCCCTCGCTGCCCTTTACCACCCAGTGGGAACTGCTCGAGACCCTGGCGTCGTGGGGAATCCCGACCCCGCCGCATCGTCGGCCCTGCGCCACGCTCGAGGACGTGAACGTCTGGGCACGCGAGCTGGAGTCCACCATTCGTCCCAATCTGCCATTCGCGATTGACGGCGGCGTGGTAAAAGTGAATCGCCTCACGTTACAGACGGAACTTGGTGTCATCGGCGGCCGTGTGCCGCGCTGGGCCGTGGCGCGGAAATTCGCGCCGGATATCGCCGAGACGAGGCTGCTCGACATCGAGGTGCAAGTGGGTCGCACCGGTGCGCTGACGCCGCGCGCCGTGCTCTCGCCCGTGGAAGTCGGTGGTGCGACCATCACCTATGCCACGTTGCACAACTTTGAGTTGGTAGCCGAGAAGGATCTGCGCATTGGCGACACCGTGCAGGTGAAGCGCGCGGGCGAAGTGATTCCACAGATTCTTGGTCCAGTCCCCGAGCGCCGCGATGGCAGCGAGCGCGTGGTGAGCGTGCCCACGCACTGCCCCATCTGCGGAACAGCAGCCGTGCGTGACGAGGAGGAAGTTGCCAGCTACTGTCCCAATCTCGCGTGTAGTGGGCGACGCCTCGAGGCGCTGGCGCACTTCGTATCGCGTGCAGGGATGGATATTCGCGGGCTGAGTCATCAGCGACTGGAGCAATTGATTGCCGCTGGATTGGTGAATGACGCGGCCGACATCTACTCGATTCGCGCCGAACAGCTTGTGCCAAAGAAGGGCGACGATGCGAGCGGCGTGCAGGGCTTCCAATCAAAGAGCGCCACCGCGCTCGTAGAAGCCATCAACGCATCCAAGCAGCAACCGCTCTCTCGCCTCTTGAATGCACTTGGCATCCGACACGTGGGCGCGGAAAGCGCCAAGTTGCTCGCGCGCAGCTTCGGCAGTATGGACGCACTCTCTGCGGCAAGCCTCGAACAGATTGAGGCCCTGCACGGGGTAGGCCACACCATGGCCGCCTCCGTGCGCGAGTGGTTCGACGCGCCCGCCGTGCGGGACCTGATGGGTCGTCTGCAGTCCGCTGGCCTCCGGATGGACGAGCCCCGATCCGCCGACGCCGACGGTGTCTTTAAGGGCATGAAAATCGTCCTTACCGGTACCTTCCCAAAGCACTCGCGCTCCGAGGCCTCAGAAATGATTGAGAACGCAGGTGGCAAAGTCACCAGCTCGGTGTCGAAAGCCACCGACCTCGTGGTGGCCGGAGAAGAGGCCGGGAGTAAGCTGGAAAAGGCCAAGGAGCTCGGCGTAAAGGTGATTGACGAGGCCGAACTCTTGCGCCTGCTGGGCCGCTGAACCTTCTTAAGAGCTGACTATGACTCCGTTCACGCTCGGCGCCACTACGCTCTCCGCCATTCCGCGCGCGTCGCTTACGACGCTGCGCGCCTCGCTCGTGCGCGACTTGGGCGATGGATTCGCCACCGTCCTGCAGGAGGCGGGCTACGCCGGCGGCGAGAGCGTGCTCGCCGGAATGCGCGCCTGGTGTGCCGCCAATGGAATGGCCACGCCGGAGTCCCTCCCCTACGCGCAGTTCCAGCAGGCCGCCGCGCGCTTCTTTTCTGAGACGGGTTGGGGCAGCGTCACGCTCGAGCCACTGGGTGATGCCGCAGTCGCTTTTGACGCACCGGACTGGGCCGAGTCGGATCCCGCGGCGGCTATGCCGTACCCGAGCTGCTACTACACGGCCGGGATGCTCGCGGATGTGTTTGGTCGGGTGGCGGATGGTCAGCTGGGCTGCATGGAAGTGGAGTGCCGTTCCAACGGCGCTACGCGATGCCGCTTCCTCCTCGCGAGCCCTGCGGTCATTGCGCATGTGTATCAACGCCTGACGGAGGGCGTAGGCTATCAGGACGCTCTGAAGGTACTCGCGTAGCCGCTGGGCGCCCGTGGACACGCTACCACTCGACCAGTATCGCCGATTCCCCGCCGATGAGATGCAGGCGCGGGCCGAAGCGTTTGCCGCCGATCTCCGCCGACGCCGTTCGGTACGGGATTTCTCCCCTGAGCCAGTACCCCGGGCCCTTATCGAGACCTGCCTCCTAGCTGGCGGCAGCGCTCCCAATGGCGCAAACCTCCAGCCGTGGCACTTTGTGTGCGTGTCCGACCAGACGGTCAAACGCGAGATTCGCGTGGCGGCAGAGCAGGAGGAGCGCGAGTTCTACGCTGAGCGCGCCACTGCCGATTGGCTCGAAGACCTCGCACCGCTGGGCACCGATGCGGAGAAGCCATTTCTCGAGACCGCGCCTTGGCTCATCGCCATCTTCGCGCAACGTTGGCGCCCAATGCCCGATGGGTCCCGCAGGGCCAACTACTATGTGCCTGAGTCGGTGGGCATTGCCACAGGCTTCCTCATTGCGGCGCTCCATCACGCGGGGCTCGCGACGCTCACGCACACGCCGAGCCCAATGGGATTCCTGAATCGCATCCTTGGGCGCCCAGAGTCCGAGAAGCCCTTCCTCCTGCTGGTGGTTGGGTACCCGGCCGCAGAGGCCCGAGTACCCGTAATCACCAAGAAGCCACTCTCGGATCTCGCCACGTTCATCTAGCCCGAGTGCAGGGCAAAGTTCCCTGCCCGTTAGAAGCCCATCTGGCTGAGCGCGCGAGGCCAGTTCGTGTCGGCGCGCCCGATAAAGCCAGGAATGTCGCGCATCCACATCGTCCTCGTGCGCATATCCTTGTTCATGTAGAGTCGGCCGCCCACGATAGTGAACGCCATCGGATCGATGTCGAACTTGCGGCCGCCGACGACTCCCATCGCGCAATAGCCGCCGTACGCGGGCGTGTAGCGCGTTGGATCTTGAATGAAGAGCGCGCGGTTGGCCGCGCTCGCAAACCGGTACGTCACCCCATCATGCACGGCCGTGAGTGAGTCGAGCCCAAGCATGGCCTGCGACGCCGTCTGGTAGGCCACGGGATCGTAACCCTTCAGCGCAATGCCGGATGTATCGGTATTGATTGGACCGCGGCCGAGACCGAGCTGCGTCTGCGGCGCGCGCTGTACGTCCGCCGCGACTTGAGCCCGTGCTGTGGTGGGCAGCGCAGCCGCAAGGACCAGTGCTGCGGCAAGCAGCAAATGCAGCGTTGGGGCGTGAATCGAAGTGGGTGACGGCATGGAATGCGTTCTCACGGGTGTGGGCTTCAGCGGGGGTCTGACAATCCAGCAGCGGCGAGCGCACCACGCACCCGTGACGTCAATCGCTCCGCATCGATGGCGTCGGTACGAGCCTGGCGAATTGCTGCGAGTACTGTACGCTCGAACTCAACGTGGCCGGAGCACTGCGAGCACGCCATGAGATGCATTTCCAAAGCGCCGACGTGCTCCGTGGACAACTCACCATCGAGGTAGTCCCAGAGTTGCGCGACAAGGGCATTGCAGTCAACGTCGTGGTTATGGCCTGTATTCATCGTGACATCTCCTTGATGGCACTGGAGACGCGGCCAAGTCCGAGGTCGCGCGCATGGGTGAGCAGTTGCTCCTGCAGCAAACGACGAGCGCGGAAGAGCCGGGATCGTACCGTCCCCACCGGGACGCCAAGGATGCTAGCAGCGGACTCGTAACTGTTGTCGTGAAGATCCACCAAGATGGCCACCTCACGATACGCCTCGGGCAGTGCAGCGATAGCGCCCTGTACCGCGTCGAGCACTTCCTGTCGCTCAAACGCCCCCGACAGCCCATCCGCGCGCGCTGCCTCGTGCCCGCGCGCAGTTGCAAGCGTCTCGAGCGTCGCATCATCGACGGGCTCTTGACGCTGCTCGCGCTTCTGCGAGCGGAGGAAGCGGTGCCGGCAGATGGTGAAGAGCCAGGCCCGACACTCAGAGCCTGCAATGAAGGTGTGCCAGCTCTGGGCCGCGATGAGGTAGGTGTCCTGCACCAAGTCCTCGGCCGCCGCGACCTCGCGCGTCAGCGAATGCGCGTAACGCGCTACCGCCTTAAGGTGCGGTAGGGTGAGCGCCTCGAACGATGATGTCGCGGATGATGGAAACGTCACTCTTCCGGTAGACCTTCGGGTTCGGGATAGTTCCCGGCATCAGAGCAGCAGCCGATATGCAGCGCGGATCCGCACGAGCACGGTCACGGTCAACAGCAGGATCCACGCGGTCAGCACCCAGCGCGTCCAGGCGGGCATCAACGCAACAAGGACATACGCAATCGTTGTCTCCCCCCCCTCAGCCAGTCCGGGGGTAAACTGCAACGAGCGGTTGCCACCGAGGTGGCGGTCGGCGCGCTCCAACAGGGACGATAACGCAAGGGTTGTGGTGATGACGCCGATGTAGCCCACCAGCACAAACATCCAAAGCACGTGGTTGGCGGGCATTTGCCACGCGAAGGCAACGGCCATCGCAGCGTACGCCAACATGTCCAGCGAGATGTCGAGGAAACCGCCAAAGAGCGAAGTGCGACCCGACACTCTCGCCAGCAATCCATCGTAGCCGTCGAGCAGGCGCCCGGCGAGCCAGAATGCGATACCGAGCGCGAACTCTCCGCGCGCAATCGGCAGCACGGCCGCAACGCTCAGTACGAACGCGGCGACCGTGACGGCGTTCGGCGTGATGCCGGCGGCGTGCATACCGCGAACGGGCGCGCTCGCGGCACGCGCGAGCCAGGCTCGGAAGGGCTCATCAATCATCGCGAGAATCTACTCGCCGCCAAAGATGTAGCGCGCCGAAAATTGAAACTGCCGCGCTGGCGCAGCGGCAAAGAGGAAGGTCGGATCGCCCGGCCGGCCGTATTGCAGGCGACTCCCTCCGCCGCCGATGCCGTTGGCGTATCCGCCCCATACGAGGGTATTGAGCAGATTGAACACGTCTGCCCGCGCCTCCAGCGCACCACCGCGCAACGCGAAGCGCTGCGCGAGCGACATCGAGATGGTGAGCGAGCCCGGCAGACGCTCGTCGTTGCGTGCCACGCCAAAGAAACGATCGGCGTTCCCGATGAACGAGTTGCCACGCACGGGGCCGCTACCGAGGAGATCGAAGCGCGCCGTGCCGCTCGCATCGGCGGTCCCGGCAAGGCGATTGACCGGCACGCCCGTCTGCGCGTCTGCAATCACACTCCAGTTGAGGCCCCGTGAAAACCGCGCGACGCTGCGCAGGGTGAGACGATGCCGGCGGTCGTTGTTAGCGTCGCCCCATTCATCGCTCGTGCAGGCGTCACCCGTGACGGCATCGCGACGATCCGTCGAGAAGCAGTTGCCCTGCGTGGCGGAGAAGTTGATGTCTTCGGTATCGTTCTGCGCGCGCGACCAGACCCAGTTGGCATCGAGCTGCCAACGGTCACTGACATCGTGGCGCGCGGCCACGTAGAGCGCGGCATACTCAGCGGTACCGCCAGATTGCGCGGTGGAGAGCCGGCGATAGCCCGACGCCGTTGGATCGTCCGCGCGGAAGGAGTCGCCCGGACAGCTCGTGGCGCTCGCGCAGACCTGCGGCGTGGAATCAGCGGCCGTGAGTCGCCGCGAAATCGGATTCAAATCCGCGAGCCAGGGCAAATTGCGCGTCCGGCTGAGTACCACGTCGGCGGACACCCCCCAGCGCGCGCCAACCTGCCGCTGGTAGCCGAGCGTACCCTGCCAGCTGATGGGCTGCTCGAGCCCGAGTGCGAACGTGCGGAAGATCTCGCGCGGCACCGAGGTGATGTCGCCTGGCGGAACACTTCCCGCCCTTGGGCCAGCATCAAAGGCCGGTGCCGATGCGCCACTGTACGTCACGACTGCATTGCCAGACGCGCCGAGCTGAATGGCATCGGAGAAGATGGCGTACGGAAACTTGCCGGCGTAACGACCCACGCCGCCACGCAGCACATCGCGCGGCGTGCGCACCCAATTAAACGAGACGCGGGGCTGAATGTTGTCGAGGTCTGGGTCGCTCTCACCCCGCGACGTGATGTCATCGTAGTCCCAGCGCAGACCGACAATTACCGTAAGCGATGGCGTTGGCCGCCAGGTGTCCTCGACAAATGCGCCGTAGAGCGTCTGCGAGAGGTTCACCTGCTGTGGTCTCGCATCAATCGTGTAGCTCTGGACTTCGACGCTTGCCGGGATATCGTCGATTGACAGCGGCCGTCCCGTGGGGACGGGAATATCACCGTTGTTGATCACGACGTACGAGCCATTGGGATTGCTGCTCGCGGCCGCAAGCTCGAAGCGTGAGGCGACGATGTCTGCGCCAATTCGTAGCGTGTGTGCTTTGCCCAGTGCTGTCTCAAACACGTCGCGCAGCTGGAGCTGATTCTCGCGCTCATCAAAAATGAAGTTGCTGGAGCCAACCACGGCCTGCGTGGCGAGCCCCGGCGTGAGCACAGTCACCTGCGGGCGTGAGAAGTCGCTCTCAGTAGGCGGAAAGTACCAATGAAAGGTTCCGAACTGGACGCTCGCCGTGTTGATGGCTCGTTGGCCACGAAGTGCCGAACGATGCGTCAGCGCCGTGAGGGAACCCACGCGCCGCGTGCTGATGTCAGCTTCAGGCGTTACGACGCCGCTGCCGTTGCCGGCACGGTCCACATTGCTCGCCGCCACTCGGAGCGTCGTCGTTTGCGTCGGGCTCCACCCGTGGTCCAGGCGCGCGAATCCCTTCCACGTGCTGCGCGTTTCAGTGCCGAGGAACTGAGCGAGCGCTGTAGAGCCAATGCGATCCTCGTCCTCTCGCGTGAGTTCGAGCGCGCTGGCGAAGAACGTGCGCCCCGGATGCAGCGCACCGCGCAGCGAGCCGCCTAGCTGCGTTCGCTGGAATCCCTCCTGGCGCCGCGCGATGGCCTCACTCGCGCCACCGAATGGAGTGGCCGTGCGAGCGTCAAAGGGGCGCCCGGGACGATCATACACAAAGAGGTCGCCGGTCCAGCGATCACTACCGGTGGCGGATGTTACATCCACCACGCCGTCGGGACTGCGACCATAGCGAGTCCCATAGGTGTTCACCAAGGCATCAATGCGTGCAATGGCGCCGAGCGGAAGATCAACACGAGGGCCACCGAGAAATCCCTCGTTGTTGTCCAACCCATCGAGTAGGTACTGCGAGTACAGCGCATTGCCACCGTTAAACGACAGCCGCGGGGCATCACCAAAGAACCCCGTCGCCGGCGTGACACCAGGAATGTTGTAGAGCAATGCGATTGGGTCGCGCGCGTCGGTGGGGAGCGCCTCGATCTCTGCTCGCTCAATTGATCCACCGGTGGTCGCGGTTTCGGTGTCGAGCAGCGGGCGCGCCTGCGCCGCGACAATCCGGCGCACCTCAAGTGAGGGCAGCGGCACTAGCACAACCGCAAGTTCACGACGGGTGCCCTCGGCGAGTGGCTCCACGCGCAGGGTGGCCGGGACAAAGCCTGGTGCGGTGATGCGCAGAAGCGCTCCGCCAGCACCCACGGCGATGCCGAATCGGCCTTGGCTATCTGTACGCACGGAGACGCCGCCGGAATCGGCCACGGTGGCATCGGCCACGGTGGCATCGGCCACCGGCGAGCCGCGCTGGGCGCGCACGGTGCCAGAAACGTTGGGCACCGACTGCGAAGCCAGGGCGGCCGGAAGCACGAGGGTGAGAGTCAGCGGCAGAATCGCCGAGCGGAAAAGAGAACAAATCATCGCGTTCAGGTCTTTGCTGGTGGTGGAACTGCACGGTAGAGCTACGTAATAAGGCTGCGCGGCGGATTGCGCCTAGGTGGCAAGACCTCCCCCCCTATTAGAGTTCCCAAGCTGATGATTATCGATCTGGCTGGCTTCGCGGCTGTTGTCGCTCTCTTTGTTGTTGCCGGCGCGCGCCAGCGGGCCAGCGCTTCGGACTTCGTAGTGGCCTCGCGCGACCTCACGCTGTTCCCGTTGGTTGCAACGCTGGTTATGACCGAGTTCAACACCAGCACACTGCTGGCGTTTGCCGCGGCGGGCTACGCGGCGGGGCCAATGGCGGTGGCGCTTCCGGCCGTATTCCTTGTTGGACTCGCGTTCTACACGCTCACTGTCGCTCGAGCTTGGAAGCGCTTTGACCGACTGTCGGTCGCCGAGCTGTTCACGCGCCGCTACTCCCCGGCACTCGGCCGCAGCGCCTCGGTGCTGCTCCTGCTCGCGATGGTCGGCTTCACGTCCACGTACGTGAAGTCGATGACGCTCTTGTTTCAGCCGTTTCTGCCCTCGTGGCCGGCGCCGGCACTCAGCGCAGTGCTCACCGCGGTGGTCCTCGCCGCGGTGCTGCCCGGCGGATTGCGCTCAGTAGTGCGCGCGGACATCGCGGGATTTGTGGCGGCGGCCCTGCTCTTCCCCGTGCTGCTCGCCGTGGGCTGGACGCGCGTTGGCGGCCTTGAGGGACTGGCGACGGTGTTCCCCACCGATCAATTCAGCGTATCGCCCATTGCGCAGTGGACGCACCCGGCGTTGCCCACAAGGTTCGTGGTCACATTGATGGTGCTCACCTGCTTCACGTACATCGCGGCACCGTGGTACGGGCAGAAGATTTTTGCGGCCAAGGACGACCAGACGGCGTTCCGGGCGGTGGCGTGGAGCGCGGGATTGGTTTTCCTCCTGTATGCAATGATCGTGCTGGCTGCCGCCGCGCTTCGTGTGGAGCTGCCGCAATTGAGTGACCCACAGCTCGCCGTTCCCGAGATGCTGCGCCGCTGGCTTCCGATTGGTCTGCGAGGCGCGGGGTTCGCCGTGCTCCTCGGCGCGGCGTTTACGACGCTTGCGGGTGTCTGGAGCGCGATGGGTACGATGGCGGCGGCCGATCTCATCGGCGAGCGCGGACTCGGCCTCCGCGCTCAGCGCGCGCTCGTCTCGGGCTTCGCGCTGCTGAGCTGGCTCGGCGGAAGTTTTCTTGTTGACGACATTCTCGACCGACTCATCCTCGCGAACATCCCCGTGGCGGCACTCGCGTTTGCACTGCTCGCCGGGTTCCACTGGCCGCGTGCCACCGCGGCCGGTGCTTGGGCCAGTGTGGTGGTGGGCGTGATATGGGGCGTGGGGTGCTTCGTCGTGGTCGGTGAGGCTGGCGGCTACACTTGGCCGTGGGCGATGTACGGCATTCCGCTGATTTTCATCACCGGCATTCTCGTATCACTCCTCAGACCCGCCGCACCAACCAGCGCACGAGCGACTTCTTCCAGCCACTGAACGTAGACTTGACCCGCATCTCTGCCGCTTGCTTCACCGCCTCCGCGGTCGTTGGATACGGGTGAATCACCGCGCCCATCTGCGCGACAGTCATCTTGTACTTCAGCGCGATGGTGAGTTCGCCAATCATATCGCCCGCGTGCGGGCCAAGAATGTGGCCGCCAACCACGCGTCCCTTGGCGTCAGTCACGATCTTCACCATTCCGCCCGGCGCGGCATCGGCAATCACTCGGTCCACCGCACCCACGTCGCGCCGCCACACCCCGACACCAGCGCCGTACTGCGAACGCGCCTCAGTGTCGGTGAGCCCCACGCGGGCGAGCTCAGGGTCGGTGTAGGTCACCCACGGCAGGGCCGAGTAGTCGAGACGGCTCTTGCCCGGGAACAACGCGTTGCGCAACAAGCCGCGCGCCATATGGTCGGCAGCGTGCGTGAACTTGAGACTACCACTCACAATATCGCCGACGGCCCAGATGCCCGGGACATTGGTGCGGAGGTACCCATCCGTGATGACTCCGCCGCGATCGGTAGCGACACCAACGGCTTCGAGCCCGAGATTCTCGAGGTTCGGAGCACGGCCTACCGCCACGAGAAGCGCGTCGCCGGAAAGTAATTCGGTCGTCCCGTCGGCACGCTGCAAGTCCACGCTCGTGACGCCGCCCACGTGGCGCACGGCGGTAGCCTTGGCGCCCAAGTGGAACCGAATGCCCTCGGCCTCCAACTGGCCCTTCAACAGTGCGGCGAGTTCGCGATCCTCGCGCGCAAAGAAGTCCGGCAACGCCTCAATGACATGCACCGTGCTACCGAGGCGCGCGAACGCCTGCGCCAGTTCCGTACCGATGGGCCCGCCGCCAATCACAAGGAGCGTGCGCGGCAGCGCCGCGATGTCAAACACGCTCTCGTTCGTGAGGTAGGGCGCGTCGGCGAGACCGGGAATTGGCGGTACCGCCGGCCGAGTCCCGGTAGCGATCACGATGTGGCGGGCACGCAGACGCCTGCCGTTCACCTCGACCTCGCCCGGCGCCACGATGCGCGCCTGCCCCTCGTGCACATCCACGCCGAGTCCGCGAAATCGCTCAGGCGAATCGTGTGGGGCAATGCGGTCTTGCACGCGGCGTACGTGGTTGAGCGCTTCCTCCAGATGCACGGTCACGTCACCCACCTCGACGCCGAATCGACGCGCGGACCGCGCGTGGTGGGCGGCTTTCGCGGCGGCAATCAAGGCTTTGCTTGGAACGCAGCCGTTCCACAGACACTCACCACCCATCCGATGCCGCTCCACGAGCGCCACGCGCGCGCCGAGGCCAGCGCCGCCAGCGGCCGTGACGAGTCCGGCTGTGCCACCGCCGATGGCGAGGATGTCGTAAACCGGTATGCTCTGCATTGGCAAGTAATTGAAAGGAATTGCGTCCGAGTTGGAATCTTTCGGCCGCCTCAAGTCTTATCAGCGTGTACCAAGTTCCAAGACACAGGCATTGTAAAGAGTTCACTCGACCCCGACGCGACCTCATGTCCGCCACCGAGACAACCAGCACCACTCAAGCGACACCCCGCAATCGAGGCCTTATACGCCTCGCGATTCTCGTGGCGGTAATCGCCGGTGCCTACCTGCTCGCCGACCGCCTCGGTCTCCTGGCCTATGCAGACCCCACAAAGCTGGGCGAAGCCGTGCGAGCCGCCCGAGAGTTACCATGGGCGGCCCCGGCATTCGTGCTCACCTACGCCATCGTCGCATCGCTCGGGTTACCGGGAACGCCACTCACACTCGCTGGCGGCGCAATCTTCGGCGCGGCTGCCGGAACAGGGTTGAACTGGCTTGGCGCCACGCTCGGGGCCACCGGCGCGTTCTTTTTGGCGCGCACACTCGGTGGCGAGACCTTGCGCCAACTGCTCGGCAAGCGAGCCTCGGCGCTCGATTCTTTGTCGGGCTCGAAGGCCTTCCTGCCCCTGCTTCGGCTACGCTTGATTCCCATTGTGCCGTTCAATGCGCTCAACTTCGGCGCGGGCCTCGCGGGTGTTCGGCCATCCACGTATATCGCGTCCACCGCCCTCGGCATCGTGCCCGGCACCGCTATCTACACGTACTTCGCCGATTCGCTCCTCGCTGGTGTGGACGGCGCGCGCGCGGCGGCATTCACGCAGGTGGCGATTGCGGCAGCGCTGTTGATTGCTCTGTCGTTCGTACCGACGCTCGCCAAGCGGATGGGGTGGATTGCCGCGCTCGCCGCGACTGTTGTGCTGCCGACGCGTACTGCGGACGCACAGTCGGTAGATCACGGACCGTGGTCGGCGATGCTCTCCGCCTACGTAACCGATGGGCTCGTGGACTACGACGCGTTCAAGCGCGATCCACGCTTCCCGGCCTACCTGCAAGCGTTGGGTCGCGTGACGCCCAGCCGGCTCCCGAATGATGAGCGGCTCGCTTTCTGGATCAATGTGTACAACGCGTACACCATCGAGCTCATCAACAGCCGCAACGAACGGAGGTCCATCCGCAACATCAACAAGCGGTTTGGCGTCACGTTCCGAAGCCCTTGGGCGGAGCCAATCGTTCGCGTGGACGGGCGCACGCTGACGCTCGATGATGTGGAGCACGTCATCATCCGTAAGGAGTTTTCGGATTCCCGCATTCACGTCGCGTTAGTTTGTGCCGCGTTGGGTTGCCCGCCGCTACGCAATGAGGCGTTCGTGGCGGAGCGGCTCAGCGCGCAGCTCGACGATCAGGCGCGGCGCTTTCTGTCATCGCGTGGCAAGAACCGCGTGGATGTAGCGGCACGAACGGTCTACGGCTCGCCGATATTTACATGGTACCGTGAGGACTTTGGGAACACCTTGGCCGGCGTCGGGCGTTTTTGGGCTCCCTACGTCAGCGACCCGGCCGCACAAGCACTCCTGCGGAGCGGCGAGTTTCGTTGGGTCGACACTGAGTATGACTGGTCACTAAATATTCGCCCTCGGGCGCGGCAATAGGAGAATTTGCACATGGCAATCGTACCACTGCGCCTTAGCTCGGTCGACGATCTCATCGCCCAGCCCGGCCGGACCGTGCTCTACAAGCACTCACCCACCTGCTCACTCTGCGGTTGGAGCGAGCACGTACTTGGCAAATTCTCCCAGGAGGAGGACGTCGAGCTTCAGCTCGTGGACGTCTTCACGAATCGCGCGTTTTCGCAGGCCATCGAGGCGAGGCTCGGCGTGCGCCACGAGTCTCCCCAGATCCTCATCATCGAGGATGGGAAGGTGCTCTGGCACGCATCGCATCGTGGCGTGGCGCCCGACCGGGTGCGATCGGCGCTCGCAGGAAGTCTCGAAGGACTCGGCGCGCGCGTGTAGGGCGCGCTCGCGTAGGACCCGGCGCTTAGCGCCAGGCCACCACAGGACAGTTCACCAGCGCACCCGTGTTCGTGAGGGCGCCGTCCGCTCCCATCCCCGCCGCGAGGCCGTTCGCGATGCGAGCACGCACCTCATTGAAACCCAGCAGGCGTTCGCGCTGCCGATCGGTGACGGCACGAGGCGTCCACATCGCCATCTGCAGGTTCCAGAGCGGCGCGTACAAGGGTTCGTTGGGCAAGGCAGCAAGGATGTTGAGTGGATCGCCTTCGCCGGCCATCGCCGACTGCATGCCATGGCGCTCGGCAGCATCTTCTGCGGCGCGTGGCCCGTTCACGAATGCGACGAGGTCCGCCGAGCCCGCTCCCGCCGCCGCCTTCGCGAGAGCCGGTGCGAATGTCGCGCCCTCGATTGCGGCGACCATGGGATCGCTGACGTCGGTGGAGACGTACCAGACTGTGCGACCCGAGGCATAACCGCGCGTCACGCGCATGCTCACCCAACCCTGCACCCGATTGATGAGCATCACCCGATCCGCGTGGCTCGCGGCGTCGGCGATGAGCGGCACGTTGCGTACGATGCCGTCGGGGAACTCAACATACGGAGAGTACCCGTCGTGGCCGATGGCGCCGGGCGCGGCGCTGGTCGGGGGAAACGCATCCGCCCCAACGACCACACGGCGCTCTGGGGAGAAGTCGACACCCGACTCCACGACGAGACGGTTGCCTTCGAAACGCCCGCGCTGCACGGCGGCGGACCCGCGCAGCTCGCCTAGGCGCGGCACATGAAGAATGCCGCGTCGGCGCGCGTCTTCAGCGTCGGAAGTCTCGAGGAGCACGAACCACGCCGGAGCCGCGGCCGCCTCGCCATTCTGCAGGGGAAGCACAACCCGAAGGCCGACTGAATCGAAGCCGAGCGCGACGGTATACGCCGAGCTGAGGCCAGTGTCTGGTGTGGCGCGTTGGCTAATCGCCCGGCAGGAGAGCGAAGTGGCCGCGAACAACGTGAGCGCAGCGAGACGCGAAGCAGAGTGGCGTGAAAACCTTATGCGCATAGGCCTATGAAGCGAAGTAGCGTCCGAGCGGTTCCAGTCGAGCGTGGTGCAGAGCGCTAGAGAAGCCCTTGGTACTTCTGATTCGGCACCAACTGCCCGTCCACAATCTGTTCACGATCCCAGGGCAGCACGATGCGCGCCTCGGTCTCGAGCGCGTAGTAGTCGGGCATGTACGGGCCCGTCTTGAAGCTCACGGCCGTGCGCACTTCCTTCACGCCGGCGTTGACAAGCGCGGCAATCGCGAGCCGCATAGTGTCGCCGCCATTGCAGGTCTCGTCCACGATGAGCGCGCGCTTGCCGATGGCATCCGCAGGAGCTGCCGAGAGCACCGCTGGCGTCTCGCGGACGGTGGCGGAGTGGTAGCGCCGCGAAACAATCATCGAATGGAAGGGCCGGTCCAGCATCGCGGCCACCACGGCGCCTGGGACGACGCCCGCCGTCGCGATGCCCACCACGAGATCGGGGGTAAAGTCCTTGGACACCTTCAGCGCGAGGGCGCGCGAAAGTTCGCCGAAGAGCGGCCAGTCGACGGTGAAGACTTCTTGGGGAGCCTTCTTTCGGTATGGCATATGATTGAAGCTATGCTGGGGGGGCTTGGACGGAAGACGGATGACGGATGCTTAGCGCCTTGCATCCGTCATCCGTCATCCGTCCCCAAAGTCTTCCGTCCCCAGCGCCTCATCTATAGCTTCCGCACGTCCCCAGCCTCAGCCCTATGTCCCTTTGGGACCGCCTCTTTGGCGGCCGCTCCGAGACCGTCCAAAATCGGCAGCGCCTCGACTATCTGAACGAGGCGCTGATTCTGGAGCGTCAGGGTGATTACGACGCGGCGGTGACCTCCTACCGCCTCGCTCTGCGCGAGCATCCGGACGATCTGAAGGTTCTGCAAAACCTCGCCATCGCCCTGTCAAAGATTGGCCGCGTGGAAGAAGCCATCCGCGCTTACCGCAAGGCGTTGGAGATTGATTCCACACTCTCCGGCGCGCACTATGGACTCGCGTTTTTGCTCATCAAGCGCGGCGAATCGCAGTTCGCCGTGAAGCATCTCAAGGCCTTTCTTGCGCACGCGCCCTCCGGCCCCGATGCCGAACGCTGGGTCGCGCACGCACAGGCCACGCTCGACCAGCTTGTCGCCACGGACAGCTCCTCACCTTCGACCGGTCTTTAAGTTTGGGCAAGGTCCTCGCGATTGTTAGCCAGAAGGGCGGCGTCGGTAAAACGACGACTGCCGTGAACCTCGCCGCTGCCTTCGCGCGGCGCGGGATGAAGACGCTCCTCGTGGATGTGGATCCGCAGGGCTCGGTGCGCTTTGGCGCCGGCCTGCGCAAGGATCACCCCACGTACGGATTTGCCGATTACCTCAGTGGCGAGCGCTCGCTCCGTGAGGTCTTGCTGCCCACGACGCTTCCGTGGATGCGCGTGATGCTGGCCGGCAGCGTGACCGACCTCGCGGACCACACGAACTATCAGGAGCAGATTGCCAGTAGCGACCTGCTGCCGCGTATGCTCGCGGCCGCCAAGGAACGCTGCGATATCGTCGTGGTGGATACGCCGCCGGGCCTCGGCCCCGTGACGCGTCGGACGCTGGCGTCCGCCGACCGGGTGCTGGTTCCACTTCAGGCGGAGCCGCTCGCGCTGCAGACGACTCCACAGATTCTCCGGGGTATACAGGATATCGTGACCACCCACGAGTCCTTGGTCTTTGATGGCATCCTGCTCACGATGTACGAGGCGGGGAATCCCGCTTGCGAGAGCACGGTGCAGTACATCCGCGAAAAGGTCCCACCGCATCTGATGCTCGACATCGTCATTCCGCGCTCCTTTGCGCTGTCCGAGGCCTTTGCCGCAGGTCAGCCAGCCGTGGTGCGATCCCCAGCGGATCCGGCATCGCAGGCTTATGTGAACCTCGCGACCAAGCTCGCGGAGCGCGCGGCAGAATGACGGCGCCTCGGGGACGGCTCGCCGCCCCGCTCCTCATTGCGCTGGCGGGGTTCCTTGCCTGCAGCGATGCGGTCACTGGTCCCAACGACGTGGCCGCCATCGACTTCACGGGCATTGCCTTCCCTGCCCTCGTCACGGGCGACACCCTGCGCGATGGGAATGGCGTGGCGACTCCGCTCCTGGCGACCGTGTACAATGGCCGCGGAGAGGAGGTGCCGGGTGCGGCGGTGAGCTATTTCGCGCTCGACACCGGCGTCGCAATTGATGCCAACGGATACCTCACGGCCACACGTCGCGATGGCGTGGTCCGGCTCGTGGCGTCCATCAATGGACTGCAGTCGCAGCAGCGCACGGTGCAAGTCACTCGCAGGCCGGACAGCGTCGCGGCGCCCACGAGGAACATCGCGTTCACGTACCGCATTCCAGACGCCGCGAGCAACGTGAGTGCGGCGCTCGCCCTGACGCTCCAGAGCCGCGACACCGCGGGGGCGACGAGCCCCAACGTGGCAGGCTGGCGCGTGCGGTGGCGAATTGTCCATAACGGTGACACTCTTGCGGTGACGGACACCACGAAAGTCGCCCTCTGGGCCGCAGCTGGGACGCGGCATTCTCTTACCGACACCACCAAGACGGATGGCACGTCCACGCGCCGTCTGCGCATTTACGCCAACCTGCTGCCGGTCCAAGTAGACAGTTTTATCGTCGTCGCTGAGATCAAATCACGAGGGGCACACGTTCCGGGCAGTCCAGTCCGCTACGTCGTGACGATCTCGCCCCCCACCATCTGAACTCCCACCTGAGACTCGTCTGATGCATGCATCTGGAGGCCCGCGACTCAATCCGGGCACGCTCACGCAGATCTTCTTCAACGCCGTCGAGACGCACGACTTGCCAGCGGCCTACCAGGTCAAGAAGGACGGCCGCTACCAGTCCATCTCCCACAAGGACGTCCTGCGGCGGGTGCGGCACATGGCGCTGGGACTCGAAGCCATCGGCGTGAAGCGCGGCGACCGCGTGGGCATCATGTCCGAGAATCGGCCGGAGTGGGCGCTCTCCGACTGGGCCTGCCTCTGCAGCGGCATGACGGACGTGCCCGTGTACCCCACCCTGCCCGCCGAGCAGATCGTACATCCGCTCAACGACTCGGGGGCCGCAGCGCTCTTCGTCTCCACGCCTGAGCAGGCGGCGAAGGTGAAGCAGGTGCGCGGCGAGCTGAAGACGGTGCGCTACGTGATCTCCTTCGTGGATGCCAAGCCCGATGGCGCCGACATGACCTTCGCAGAGTTGGAAGCGAAGGGTGCAGCGCTCGATAGCGCGGAGAAAGCGTCCGCTTTCAAGGCCGCCGCGCTCACCGTGCAGCCCGATGACCTGGCCACCTTGATCTACACCTCGGGCACGACGGGCCTGCCCAAGGGTGTGATGCTCACGCACGACAACATCTACTCCAATGTGAAGGCATCTGAAGTGAAGGTGCCCGTGCGTCCGGGCGAGGTGGCCCTGAGCTTCCTCCCGCTCTCGCACATCTTCGAGCGCATGGGCGATTACTTGTTCTTCTGCTGCGGCGTAAGCATCGCGTACGCAGAGAGCATCGATACCGTGCCGCTCAACCTCTCCGAGGTGAAGCCGCACTTCTGCATGTCGGTGCCGCGCCTGTTCGAGAAGATGTACGCGCGCGTGCTCGAAAACGCCGTTAGCGGTGGCGCGGTCAAGGCCACCATCTTCAAGTGGGCCGTCGCCGTCGCCGACAAGTGGGCCGACGAGAAGCTGGCCGGCCGCGAGCCTGGCGGCTTCCTCGCGTGGAAGTACGGCATCGCCACCAAGTTGGTATTCAGTAAACTGATTGAGCGTACCGGCGGTCGTCTGCGGTACTTCGTGTCCGGTGGCGCACCGCTCAACCCGAGCATCAACAAGTTCTTCTATGCCGCCGGCCTGAAGATCCTCGAGGGCTACGGCCTCACCGAAACCTCACCGGTGATTGCCGTGAATTCCGACGATGCCTTCCGTATTGGCTCGGTGGGCAAGCCTGTGGCGGGCGTAGAAGTGCAGATCGCCGCGGACGGCGAGATTCTCACCCGTGGCCCCCACGTGATGAAGGGCTACTACAACCGGCCCGACGCCACCGCCGAGTGCATTGATGCCGACGGCTGGTTCCACACCGGCGACGTGGGCGTACTCGAAGACGGCTTCCTGCGCATCACCGACCGCAAAAAAGACATCATCGTGACCGCGGGCGGCAAGAACATCGCGCCGCAGCCGATCGAGAATCGCATCAAGGCCAACAAGTATGTCTCGCAGGCCGTGATGATTGGCGACAAGCGGAAGTTTCCCGCGGTGCTCATCGTGCCCAACTGGGACAATCTCGAGAAGTGGGCAGGGCTCAAGAACATCATTTGGACCGACCGTAAGCAACTGCTGGCAATGCCGACCATCCAAGCGAAGATGGACAAGGAAGTGCGCAGCACACTGGTTGGGCTCGCGAGCTTCGAGACGCCGAAGAAGGTCGGACTGCTCGAGCACGACTTCACCATCGAGCGCGGCGAACTGACGCCCAAGCTCAGCGTGAAGCGAAAGGTGATTGATACGCAGTACAAGCCTCTCATTGACAGCCTGTACGAGGGCGGTGAATGAGTTTGCGTGCCGTCGTGGTTTCCGCCGCGTTGGGTATCATCGCGGCGACTCCACTGATGGCCCAACGCGCCGAGTTCGTGCTGCTCGGTGGCAGCGTGCGAAGCCCGGCTGAAGAGTTCGACCGTGTGATTTCGACGCCACTCCCGCCGTCGAACTACACCCGCCAGCGCGGGAGCCGCGATGCAGGCATGGCCCTCGGCGCCGCCGCCACGTTCGCCATCCGCAGCCACTGGTTTGGCGAAGTCGGATTCTTGCACCATGGCATCGAGCGCAGCATCTCAACCACAGGGACCGGAGATCCCACGGGACCCTTCTTGCTCACGAGCACCTACAGCGGTGCCGTGACCTCGTTTTGGATGGGACCGTCGCTCCGTTTCGTGGATCGCGATCGCATTGCGGTGAGTGCATTGCTGGCGCCCACGTTGTTCTTCATGTCGGGCGACGCGTACGATGAGAACCAAGTGTTCTACAACGCGCCAACTCGGAGCACCGCGTTCGGCGTCCTCATGGGACTCCGGGCGCGCTACTCGGCCACGGAGCGCGTCGGCATTCAACTTTCCGTGGAAGATGCCTATTGGGCGCCCAAGCTCATGCCGCATCCGAGCGACGGTCCGTTCAGCCCCGAGAACTACACCAAGTCACCGCCGCGGCACGAACTCCGTCTGCAAGTTGGCGCCGCGTTCAAGCTCCGCTAGGCTCGCCGCAACGGTATGACTGGGCTCGCCGCCGCCTCGACTTCACCAACCCAGCCCTCCGCATCACGCGCCAACTCGCGCACCCCGCGCGGCGTGCTCACCGCAGCCTCGCCGACAATGCGACCACCGACGCGCACGCAGCGCACCGCATCGGCTATTGTGGTGGCGCTCATCGATCCGTCGAGCGCCGCAGCGGCGAATGTCCCAGAGCTGAACGGTACGCACTCCTCAGCGACCTGAATGTGTCCGACGTCTGACGGGCTCGCGCCCGTGGCATCGTACACGGCCACGATTGCCTCGTGGGCCTCAATGAGCTGCGGTGCGAACAATGCGTAGCTGGCGCCGAGCAACACGAGTGCGTTGGATTCATTGAGGCCGAGTAGCGCCGCGAGCCGTAGGAATGCATCAGCCGTCACAGCATGTGGTGGCTCTTCGTGTGGCCGAGCGCCACGCTGCCCGAGGTGTACACTTCCATCGCGTACTTCACCTGCGCGGCGGCACAACATGCAGCCCAACTGTGCAACACGCAGATCGCGCTCGCGTGTTTCCTGCGCGACAACGATGAGGGGAGTCGCTTCGTGCGCGGCGGGGCAGATTAATTTTTCGGCGAGTTCTAGGCGCATGGCGAAACATTGATTACCCTGAGGGGTAGAAGCTAGTCTGTCGGTGTTGCCGCACTCAGCGCGCGCCGCCCTCCCACCCCCAAGCTCATGCTCGAATTCGCCAAGTCCGAGCCATTCACGCTCGGCGTTGAGGTGGAGCTACAGATCGTCGATCGCAACACTCACGATCTGACTCCCAAGGCTCCCCAGCTCCTGCACCGCTGGTCGGGTCCAGCCACGGTCCAACCCGAGATCTTCCAGAGCATGATTGAGCTCAGCACGGGCATCTGCCGCGACGCTGATCACGCCGAGGAGGATCTTCGCGCCACCGCCACGAAGCTGATGCCGATTGCGAAGTCACTCGATGTGCGTTTCATCGCCTCGGGCACGCACCCCACCGCGCGCTACCAAGAGCGCAAGCTGTTTCCCGCGGACCGCTATCACGGCCTCATCGCGCGGAACCAGTGGATTGCCCGTCGTTTGCAAATCTTCGGCCTTCACGTGCACATCGGTATGTCCGACCCCGAGACGGCCATCTCTATCCAGAACGAACTGCTCCACGATCTGGCGCTGCTACTGGCCGCCTCTACGAGTTCGCCGTTCTGGGAAGGCGATGCCACGGGCCTGGCATCCTCGCGCATCACCGTGTTCGAGGCCCTCCCCACCGGCGGCACACCCACCTTGGTACACGACTGGAATGAGTTCTGCGAGCTAGTCGCCGTCTTGCAGCGTGCAGAAGCCATTACGTCGCTGAAGGACCTGTGGTGGGACATTCGCCCCAGCCCGCGCTACGGCACGATTGAGATTCGCATCTGTGACGGCCTCGCCACCATCCGCGAGACCGCAATGATTGTAGCACTCGCCCAAGGGCTGGCGAGACGCGCCGGCGCCCGTGTGGCTGCGGGCCAAGGGCGCAGCTTCCCGCCGGCCTGGCGCATTCGCGAGAACAAGTGGCGTGCCTCGCGGCACGGGATGGACGCGGAGTTGGTAATCGGCAACGATGGCACGCACCTTCCGGCGCGCCGCCACCTCCAGCGACTACTCGAGGAGCTGATTGCTGACGGTCATCTCGATGGCAATTCGCGCCACGCCCACAGCCTGAAATTACTCGCCAACGGTGCGCCTACGAGTGCAGAGCGCCAGCGCGCGATTCACGCGGTGACTGGTTCACTCGACGCGGTGTGCAAGTCACTGGCCGACGAGTTCGAGGACGACATACTCTCTGGCGTGGGGGCGGGCTAAGGACCGACTACCTCCGTGGTGACCCGCCGCTCAGCTTCGTGACAAACGAAGCTCGTCCACGTTCACATGAGCGGGCCGCGTCACCACCCACAGCACCGCATCCGCCACATCCTCAGCGCGCAGCATCTCGTCGCGATTGGGCAGATGCACGGAACCGTCTGGGTCGTGTGGGTCCCAGATTGGCGTGTCCGTCGCCGCTGGCGACACGAGCGAAGTCCGCACCCCGGTCCCCCGCGATTCGGCCCTCAAGGCCTCGGCGGCGGCGCGCAGCGCATGCTTGGTCGCCGCGTACACCGCATTAGAAGGAAATACGTGACGGTCGGCAATCGAGCCTAAGAAAACCACGTGCCCCGCGGCGCGGCTCCGCATCGCAGGCAGTAGCTCCCGCACAATCCGCATCGGTGCCAGTGTGTTCAGCGCGAAGGCCATCTCGAGTTCAGCCTCGCTCGTAGCCTCGATTGGCCCCAGCGGAAAGATTCCCGCAGAGAGCACGACGATGTCCGGCGCGCCACCGAAGGCCGCCTGAGCGCTCGACGCCGCATCGACGGCCGCGCCGGGCGTTGAGAGGTCGGCAGGGATGGCGACCGCCGCGTGCGGCAGCGCCTCCGCCATGGCCTTGAGTTCTGCTTCTGAACGGGCCACCAAGGCAACGCGCGCCCCGGCATGGGCCTGGGCGCGCGCGACGGACGCACCAATTCCCCGCGTAGCGCCGGTGACAAGCGCCGTACGCCCCGAGAGCGGGGCGTGGGTTCCGCTCATCTGCGCGATCCGTATGCGAGACGCAAGAACTCGTCGCGGGTCATCGGATCGTTCTTAAACGAGCCGCGGAGGGCCGAGGTGATCGTGCGCGAGTTTTGCTTCTCCACACCGCGCATCATCATGCACAGATGTTCGCACTCAATCACGACGCCCACGCCCTCGGGCTGCAGCACGTCCTGGATGGCCTGCGCAATCTGCTCCGTGAGACGTTCCTGCACCTGCAGGCGACGCGAGAACACTTCCACGATGCGCGGCAGCTTGGACAGGCCCACGATGCGGCCTCGCGGGATGTAGGCGATGTGCGCCTTGCCGAAGAACGGCAGCATGTGATGCTCGCACATCGAGTACAGCTCAATATCTCGCACCATCACCATGCTTTCGTGCGCTTCCTCAAACACGGCGTCACCCACGACTTCCGCCACATCCATCTCATAGCCACGGGTCAGCCAGGACATGGCCTTGGCGACGCGTTCGGGCGTCTTCTGTAGACCTTCGCGGTTGGGATCTTCCCCGATAAGCTCGAGTTCACGACGCACGAGATTCTCGAACTCCACCATCCGCACGGCGTCGGAGCCAGCCTCCGCCTCGAAGGCATCGGCCCCCGAGCCATTGCGCACCGCTGACTTCATACGGTCACCGGCCATCGTATTCGACATAATGATTATCCGTCTCCCAAAGCTTGAGGCGTACGAGTCGCTGCGGAGCGACCTTGGGCGCGAGAATGCGCCAGCACGCTAGTACAAGGTTTTCCGTGGTGGGAATGGTTCCCGCCATGAAGGGGACGTCGAGATTCAGGTTCTTGTGATCGATATGCTGGACAAGTTCTCGTTCGGCAATGAGCTTGAGCGCGCCCAAGTCCATGACGTAGCCCGTGTCCGGATCTACACTGCCCTCAACGGTGATCTCAAGGGTGTAATTGTGGCCGTGGAAGTTCGGGTTGTTGCACTTTCCGAACGTGGCGGTGTTCTTCTCGTCGGACCACGCGGGGTTGTAGACCCGGTGGCCGGCATTGAATTTGACGAGGCGGGTAGCGGTGACGACTGGCATAGTCCATTAAGCCTGCAACTTTCGGCAGGGTTCCGCGAGGGGCGCAACACTACAAAACACCGACGCGCCGCCCGGAATCGGACGGCGCGTCGGCTAAAGAGAGGGAGCAGAGAGGGGTTTTTGAAGCCCTGTCGAAGGCTAAGGCCCTCACCCTACTTTCGACTTCCCGGCGTCCGGGCATGTCGTGGGCAGAGATGTTGGATCCGCATCGGAGGACTTATCGGCTCAAAAAATAATTCTCCCTGTCCCAACAGATTCTTCGGTGAATGTAGGAGTCGGTGCAGTCGCCGTCAATAACGCTCCGGACTGGACTCTGTTAACTTCTGGCATGGATCTCCTATCAATTATCGGCGCCATCATGCTCGTTTTTTGGGCGGCAGGAACTTTTGCCTTCGAAGCGCCCGGCATCATCCATCTGTTCCTCTCCCTCGGCGTGATGCTCATCGTGCTTGGCGCCGTGAAGCGTGCAGAGCGCGCACGGAAGTCCAAGGGCTGAGTCGCGGAGGCTTCAGATTTCCCAGTTGGAAATCGCGATGCCGTCGATACTTGGCGACTCAGTGTAGCCAACCAGCGTCATTCGCAGATCGGTCCAGCGCACTCGCGCACCGTGGGCCACCAACACTCGTAATGCGTCGGCATACTCTCCCTGCACGCGCAGCGCCGCCCGCAGTGCGCCACTGCGTCGCACCTGCGCTCGCACGAGTTGCATCAATGGCGGCAGATCTTGCGCATCGGCCACGACGAGCTTGAGCACGCGGAGTTCCTCCCGGCTGCGGCCTTCCACGAGCGGGATGTCGTGAAAAAGCGCGTATCCCTTCAAAACAGCTTGCTCGTCGTGCATGAGTACCACGTCACCGAGTCCATGACGTACCGTGAGCTGAATCTCACGCGTATAGCTGGCCCCGGGCCGCACTCGCGCGGTGAGGGCGGCGATTTCCGCCAGATGCCCTTCACGCTCGGCGCCCCCCGCGTGGCTCAGGAGCGGCGGCCCAGGCACCGAGAGCTGCTCCATCGTCACCGTGATGGTCAGTGGCGCGGTCACGAAGCCGAGCGTGGAGTAGAAGCCGATGTTATCCATCGTGCGCGGCATCGTCTCAAGGCCAATCGTCGTGCAGCCATTGCGCTTGAGATGCGTGATGCCCGCCTCGACGATCGTGCGGCCGAGTCCGCGTGACTGCAGGTCCTCGCGTACGGCCAGCGGGCCCATCCAGCCTTCCGTCCCGAGTACGTGCGCCAGGTTGAACGCCGCAATCTCATTGTGCGCGTCTCGCCACAGCATCGCCCCCTCGCCCGCACCCTCGATGGCGTAACGCCAAATGGCAGGGTTCAAGGGTGGCACACGCACGCCAGCCATCCCGTCGCGCCGGTACCGCTCACTGAATGCGTCGGAGAAGATGACGTTGAGGTCGGGAATGTCCTCGAGCCTGATTGGAAAGGGTCCAACGATACGACCCGGGTCGCGATTGGGACCACGAGAAACAGTGCTCATGCCGCCGCCTCGGCGATCAAGGCGACTGCCAGGTCCGACTGCACGACCCTTGCCGCGCCCGTCGCCTCGTCCACGTTCACCTGAATCACGCGATCAAGGCCGTCGCGCACGGCATCAATGTGCGTGATGACGATGACCTGATCGAAGCGGTCCTCCAAGCCACGCAGGAGCGCGACCACGTTCTGACGCCGCACGTCATCCAAAGAACCAAAGACTTCGTCGAGGATGAGCAAGGAAAACGCTTGGCCCGCGCGGTCGGCAATCATCTGGGAGATTGCAAGGCGGAGCACCAGATTGGCTACGTCCTCCTCTCCGCCGGAGATGACCGGCTTGGGCACGCCGTCCTCGAGCACTTGAATGCGATACTTGTCGTCGAGCTCGAGCTCAGTGTAGCGCGCGTCTGTGATTGTTTTCAGCAGCTCCGAGGCAATCTCGCTGATTTCGGGCCGCAACTGGTAGTTGAGTTCATTGCGCAATTCAGAATACGCGCGATGCAGTTCGTCGTGCAGGCGACGGTCGCTCTCGAGGAGTGCGACCTTGGCTTCCAAGGCTTCGTATGACGCCTTGTTCGCGGCCGCACGAGCCGCGTTCGCCGCAGCGACTTCTCGCGCCGCGCGCGCGGCCGCCGCGAGCTGACCCGCATCGGCGTGTGCGGCAGCCACGCCTTCGTGCAGGCGCCGCAACTCCGCATAGTCGCCATCCGGCACAGTGAGGCCGCCGCGGCGCGCTTCGGCCGCCGTACGTCGCTCTGCGAGCAGATCGCGCTGCCGCATGATGTTCTCGCGTTCCCGCTGCAGTGCGGGTTCGCGCTCGATGCGCATTGAGAGACGGTTGGCAATCGTCGTGCGTTCCACCAACCGCTCGCGCTCGGCCTCAAGGGCCTCGTGCACGGCCTTCTCGTACCCGGCTGGCAGCGAGGCCAACTCTTCCGCCACGGTCGCGAGCCGGGCTCGCTTGGCCTCAAGCTCGCGCTCCTCGCTGGCCAGACGCTTGGCGTCCTGCTGCGCCTCGGTCAGGCGACGCTCGAACCCGCTCACGTCCACTTGCAGCTTTTTGCGGAGTTCGTCGAGATGCTCGATGTCGGCGGGCATCGCCTCCAGCTGCTCGCGACGCGTGCGGAAGTACGAGCCATCCGCTTCCACCGTCTCCAATTGCCGCTCCACGGTCTCGAGCACCGCGCGGAAGTGCTCCCCGAGCAAACGCGTACACGTGGGACAATTGCCGGCTTCGCCGGCGTTGAGGAGAACGTCTCGCTGATCCCGCAGGTCCGCGTACGTGGCGCGCAGCGTACGAAGGCGGCCTTCTACGCTCTCGCGCTCGCGCACCCACTCCGTGCGGCGCAACTCGAGCTTGCCCTGCGCATCCTCCACGGCCTGGCGCCGCTGCACGAGTTCCGGAAGCAGGGCGTTAACCTGCGAGGCTGAAACCTGCAGGCGCTCTACGTCCTGTGCGAGCGCCGTGCAATCGCTGCTGAGATTCGTTCGTGAGGTCTCCAGCGCGCGGCGGCGTCCGTCGCTCACGGCGAGCACGCGTTGGGATTCGAGATCTTCATCGACCTTCTGCAAGGCATCCAAATCGGGAAGCATCGGCGCGAGCTCAGACTTTGCACGCACCACCTCAGCGATCTCCTGGAGCACCTTCTCGAGCTCGCGCGCGAGCGCCGCGTCCTCACCCGCAATCGATGCGAGCTCGCGCTCGATGCGTTCACGCTCCTCACGCCCCGTCTGCGCCGCCAGCCACTTCGGGGCGATATCCGCGAGGGCCACCCCGGTCTCATTTTCCGCACGCTCGGCGCGCTCTTGGGACTTCGCGGCCTCGCGCAGCGACTCCGCAGCATGCGCCATCTCTCGGAGAATGCTCTCGCGCTCCGGCATGCCGCTGCGCAGGCCGGAAATCTCACTGGAGATCTCCTTGCGACGCACCGCACAGAGATCCTGCGCCACACGAAGCTTCTCATAGCCAAGCACGCGCGAGAGGAACTGCGCGCGCTCTGAGGCCGAGAGCGACTGCATCACCGCCAGATCTTTCTGGCCCGTGAAGTAGGTATTGAAGAATTCGGCCCGCGTCATGCCGATGCGGCGCTGCAGAAACTCCGCGACCGCCGTCACCGAATTCGCGACGGGCTCCGGACCACCATCCAAATACAGCTCGGCCATCGAGAGGCCGCGCACAACCCGGTAGCGGTGCCCGCCGAGTTCGAAGTCGAGCTCCACCTTCACTGGCGCACGTGCCGCCGCGCGTTGGAAGCGGATGGAGTCATTGGTACCGCGCAGGATGGTACCGCCGTACAGCACCCAAGCGATGGCCTCGAGGATGGTGGACTTACCTGCGCCGTTGGGCCCGATGATGCCCGTGAGCCCAGAGTCGAACTCGATGGTGGTATCCGCGTGCTGGCGGAAGTTGAGCAACTTGAGCCGGGTCAGCCTCATGCGTCGCTCCCAGGCAGCGCGGGCACCGGCTCGCTTTGCTCAGCCTGTTCGAGATAGCGCAGCCCGAGCGAAACCAGGGCATCGCGTTCAATGTCGCTCGAGAGATTTCGGGCGTTTAGTGACTCGCGGAGCGTATCCGCCAGCGAGGCGCGTCGCCCCGGCGCGCCGCTCTGGTCGCGGCGCACCACCGCAGGCTTTCGCACATCGAGCTGGAAGTGCAGGGCCCTTCGCTGCAACTCGCGCAGCGCCTTGTGGTCCAACTCGCGCGCGATGTGCCGCGGCAGTTCGTGCACGATAAGCCGCAGCACTTTGCCATTAACGCCATCAGTGAGCTTCGCGACCGTCACTTGAATGGCGGCGTCTACATCCGCAGCGCTCATGCCGCGTCCGTCAATGGGCGGCAGCTCAACAAACGGCCGCGTAACCGGCAGCGGATGAAAGGTCTGCTTTCCACTCGCCAGGTCCAGCTCAATCATTCCCTTGCCCGGCAACTTAGCCGCCTTCTCCGCGGCGATCTCTCCCCACGGATTCGTGCTCGTGTAGTCCAAGGAGCCGGAGTAGAACACGTGCTCGGCCACGCGTGTGTACACGTGGTAGTGTCCGAGCGCCACGTAATCCCAGCCCGGCCTCGCCACATCAGCGAGCGGAATGCGCATCGCGGCGCGGTCCGGATGCTCTGCGCGCTCCGCTTGCGGCAGGATGCCCTGCACTTCGCCGTGCATGAGGAGGACGTTGTACTTGTACGCCGGATCGGGCGTGAGCTCCGCCGTGCCTGGCGGCAGGTCCGGAACCGTCAGCACCGCGAGGCCAAGATCATCGAAGGTGAAGCGCCTCGCCTCACGGTCGGCGACGTGTATGCCCAAGGGAGCAGCGAACAACCGCAGAATGCAAATCGTCTCGGTGGAGCGCGGCATATCGTGATTGCCCGCCGCGATGACGACGCGGGTATCGGGCAGCGCGTGCACCAACCGCGAGAACTGGTTGAACGCGTGCAGGATGGCCGTGTTTGTTGGACGCACGGTGTGAAACACGTCGCCACCGATGAGCACCACCTCTGGCGCGATCGCAATGACGCGGTCCACGGCTCGCGTGAACGACGCCGCAACGTCGGCTTCTCGCTGATTGATTCCAGCAGGCGTGCTGCGCTGGAACTGGCGAAACCCGAGGTGGAGATCGGAGAGGTGAACGAGGCGCACTTAAGTGAGCAATCTATGCATCATCGGGTGCGGCGGGAGCGGTGTTCAGCTCTCGGATTAGCCGCCGTACGGGTCGTCGTCCGGCGGAGCCGCGCGCAGGGGAGTGGGGCCCCGCTTGGTGACGGACTCCGAGCTCACCCGCTTCTTGAGCTGGGCGCGGAAGAATGCCTTCACATCGTCCGGCCGCGTCTGAATGCAGCGGTTCCTCGCCCGAATGATGTCATCCTCGCTGTCGCCCGCGAGAGCGATACAATCCTGGACCCAGGCGAGGGTGACGCTGGGGTCAAGTTGGCGCAGCGCGCGGGTCACGGCCGCGTCTAACGCCAACTCATCGGCCGGCGGATAGCGCTCCACCCCTTCCCGCCCCGTCAGCACCGCCGGCCGCGGAAACCGCACGAAGATGGGCTGCCCAAAATGCGGATGCCGCACCATCAATTGGCCCTTCTCGAGCGTGGCGAGCCGCGCCTTGGTCGCCGGCGACATGGTCTGATACCCCGGCGTCGCGAGCTCATCGGGATCCATCCGCCCGTACAGAGACGTCCCGCTATTCCCCACGACGCGCCGATGCACCTGCGAGCGGAATTGCTGCGCGCCAAAGAGCACGAGCCCGAGGTACCGTCCGCGCTCAGCGATATCGAGCAACATCTTCCGCACGTAGGTATCAGGCCCATCCGCGGGCGCGTACTTGTTGAGCTCGTCTACGAACACCACCACCTGTGAAACGCCCAGCTGCCGCTTCTCGAGATGCTCGCGCAGCTGTGAAACCACGCGCGCGAACACGAGGTCTTGGGCGTCTTCCTCGAGGTTCGCCACATCCACCACGTACACCCCGCGGTCCTTGAAGCTGCCCCAAGGCAAATCGCTCACCGTACCGTCGTCAGTGACGAGGCCCTTGCAGCGCGTCGAGATGTTGCTGAGGCGGTTGCGGACCTTCCGGATGGTCGCGATGTGGTGCGTGCGCCAAGTGTCGCCGCGGTCGCGCTGCTCGATGCCGCGAATCACTTCAAAGAACCAGCGATCGAGCTCGCCGAACGTGCGCACCTCGTGAGCGGCACCGAGTAATTCGTCCGTGAACACCTGGTTCAGCACGCGCTCCTTGATGAAATCAATCAGCGCGTCGGCCTTGGCATCCACGTCATCCTTGTTGAGCAATACCTCGGCGTACTCCAGCGTCTCACGCAGTCCCCAAGTCAGCGGCTGGACGTTTTCCTGTAGCGCCTCGTTGGACCGCAGCGTGGCAAGCTGGTATCCCTTGGCCGTCCACGGCGCGAAGTACTGCACGTCTTCAAATGGCTTGGCGGGCACACCGAGCGCCTCGTACATCCCGCGCTCTTCGTCGGAAAGCGATGAGGCCGGTTGATCGAGGAAGCAAAGATCTGGCCCCTTCACGTTGAAGCAGACCGCCGCGACGCCGCCTTTCTCAGGAGGGAAATGCGCGAAGATACTGCTCAACAGCCATTCTACCGCGCTCGTCTTCGTGGCGAGACCCGACACGCCGCTGATGGAGAGATGCGCCGCCTCTGGCCCGAGCAAGAAGTCCGCGTCGAGATGCACCGCCGCCTGCGTGCCACCGGCTCGGTACATCCCCACGGGGATACCACGCGCGCTCGATCCACCCAAATAGCTGTCCATGCGCAACGCGGCCTGCACGTCGAGTTCGGTCGCCAAATGCACGGTGCCCATTGGTACGGGCTGCAGCGGCTCTTCGGGTACATGCCTGAGCACGGCCGCGGTATAAAGACGAATCTCCGTGCGCTCCGTGGGTGCGAAGGCGCTGGCGCTGGGCACACCATCAGCGCCGAGCACATCGTGCAGGGGCGTTTGCAGATCGGTGTAGCCAAAGCCTTCAGTCACCACGCCGTAGATGGTGGGCAATACCCCGGCTATCGGTCGTTCGCTTTCCACGCGGACAATCGTGCCGATGCCTACAGGGGCATCGAGCGCGGTCCAGAAGTGGAACTCGTGTGGCGTATTTGGCTTGCGCTCTGTGGCGACGACGCGGCCGAGGATGGGAAGAGCTGACGTATCAGGCATTGAGGATGGCCGTAAGGTACTGCTCGCACTCGCGGATGCCGTACACCATCACATCCCAGCGCGCATCAGGAAGCGCGATTGGCGCGCGTTCAGCAAGCAACCAGCGCGAGACGAGATCGGCACGCGCGGTGATGTCCTCGCCCGGCTCGAGCGCGACCTCTACCCGCAGCAGGCCAAAGAACGGACCCCGTGCACCGGCATCGCGGAGGCGCAAATACCACGTGGCAACCGCCGTGCGCCGCGGCGAGCTCAAGGCGATTGCCGTGCTGCGCTCACCTTCGCGCAAATGCAGAATCACGTCCATCGCATCCCCCACGACGTACAGCGTGCGATGCGACTTCACCGCCCCCACCACATTCCGAGAGCGGGCCACTTCTTCGCGCCCCGCGATGCCGCCGTCCATCAACAACGGTTGAGATTGCTCGGCCGTCCAATCCAACGCCAAGGCTTGCTCACTGCGCTCGCGTTCCCGCTGCACGGCCGTCAGCGCGCGCGCCGCCAAATCGCTCGGGTGACGCGGGAGCGGCTGTGCCGCATCGTGCTCGGCCAAGGAGTCCACCACCGCGCAGTTGGCGCGCAGCGCGGCCACGAGCGTCGCGTCCATCAACGGGACCGGCAGGTAGAGGGCGTGCGATCGCAGCGGAGTGGACCAGGCACTGAGGCGTCGCGCACTGCGCACTCGGATGGCTGCAGCCACGGCCCCATGCACTAGGGGAACGCCCGCGTGGTGCACCAGCACGCGAGAGCGCTGGATCCCGTCCAAGAACGCCGCGATGCCCACCACGGGTTCGCCCGGGACAGTGCGGGCCGTCATTTCCAAGCCCTCCACGGCCGTGGCGGCCTCTAGGCGCGGGGGAGCCTCAACCTCGCGCTGCGCTTCCAGCGTCGCTCCAGCCGCTCCGGGCCGAAGTCCGCCGCCGCGGATGGCCCGGGCTATGCCTCGCGCCGTTGCCCCCTCACCGGGCGGGGCGTAGCTTGAAACTATGCGCCGTACAGCGTTCATCGCGAGCATCCTAGTCCTCGCCGCTGCTTGCGACAAGCAGGCGGAAACGCCGCGCGTGGAATCCTCCACCGCTGCCACCGACCTTTCGGGGTCACCCACCATCCTGTTCTCGGTCTTCGGGCCGCGTGATATGCCGAAACTGGCACCTATCGCGCAGATCACGGCCGAGGGCTTGAAGCCGCTCGTGTTGGACGAGGCCGGATGGCGTGAACTCGACTCCATGTACTTCGCCGCTGGCAAGACGCTGAGTCTGTACCGAAACGGCCAAGACCTCGGTCCCATCGAAATCGCGCGCGGCATGTGGCCCGCTGACTCGTCGCCGCTCTACGAAATCAGAGGCTGCAAGACCGTTGTGCCACAGGCACTCGGACGCTTCGGAGCCAACAACACGTTCGAGGAGACAATCGAACTGCTTGCCACCTCGGCCCCTGTGGCGCAGCCGAAAGACGCGCGGCCGTTTCCCGCCGATCCGGAAACTCAGGGGAAGACGCTGGCGAGCGCCGTCGCGACAGCCGCTGAGATTGGCCCTGAGGACTTGAGCGGACTCGACTACCATGCGCGTTGGCTGCGCACCGGCGTGGGCGCCAACGGGCGCACACTGCTCGCGAGCTACATCGACCCCAACGCTGGCGATTTGGGCCCCGGAGCGGGTAACACCGCCGTGCTTGTGCTCCTCGCCGAAGATTCGGCGGGCACTTTCAACACGAGCTACCAGCACGCCAAGAGTGGCGAGTCGCGTACGGTGGAGTTCCGCCGGCTACTCAACCATCTGGACCTCGATGGCGACGGCAAAAGTGAACTGGTGATTGAGGCGTGGAAATACGCCGAGATTCCGTCGCTCATCGTGCTCAAGCACAACGGGACGCGCTGGGTGGAGACTTATCGGATGAGCTTGGAGTGGTGCACGAACCGTCAGCGCTAATTCAGTCGACGCCGAGGTCCCACGCCTGTTCGAGATCGGCTTTGGAGTAGGCCCGGAACGCCGTGAGCGTGGTGGTCTTCACCAAGCCTGGCACCGCGGGGAAACGCTCCGTCACAATCTCCGCGATCTGCGCGTACTCCGCGACCTTCACGATTGCGATCAAATCCCACTCGCCTGACACCGAATACACGTCGGTAACTCCCTCGATGCCAGCGAGGGCGGCGGCCGTCTTCGGGATGCTCTTCGGCTCGGCTTGGATGAGGACGATAGTTGTAATCACGAGGCGGGAAAGGGCGGGACGTTGAGAAACCAGAGGCCAGCGATGCGATGCTTTGCATCTACCTCGAGGAGCAGGTCGCGGGCCACGCGCACGGCGCGGACAGCGCGCGTGGGACCGATACGGAAGTGTATCGTGCGTTCGGGGGCGTCGGCTACGGCGCGAATCGGGGTGTCCACTTCCATCGCGGCAAGAAGGTCCCCTCCTTCCGACGGCACCTTCACTCGGGCAAAGCCGGCAATGTCCGGCAAAGTGAGCGCTTCCACACTTTTCACATCGGGCCAGACGGCGACTTCGATTGCCGCAAGGCGTCCATCCGTGAGCTCAAGCGTGAGCCAAGCACCGTCGGCGCCTTCGATATCCATGGATCCACTCACGCCCTCGCTCACGCCCTGAGGGCGGAGCATTGCGCAGAGAATATCGGTGTCGGCGTCCCAGCGGTACTCCACCGATGGCAATTCCGACTCCGTCAGCTGTTCCAGCCGCACTTCGAGTGCCATTGCTTGTCCCCGGTTCAGGTTGGGGAGAGCGTAGCGGGCACTCGAGTGCGCGTCAGCATCACGACATCGCGTCCGCGGTCGCGGCGATGCGGCGACAGGCTTCCATCACCTGTGCCTTGTCGGCGGCGTAGGAGATGCGCACCCAGTCTGGCGTGCGGAACGCCGAGCCTGGAACAATGGCGACGCCAGACTTCTCGAGCAGCTCGCGGCAGAACACATCGCCAGCATTGGGGATGGTTCCCGCACCCGGCACCTTCACGTAGAAATAGAAGGCGCCGTCCGGCTGCAAGACGGTGAGGTTCCGCGAGGCCTTGAGGATAGGCAGCGCCGCATCGCGCCGCGCCTTGAACTCGGCGACCATCGCCCGCACCGTTGCTTCCACCGGCTCGCCCATCGTGAGCGCCGCCAGCGCGCCATACTGCGCGACCGTGGCCGTGTTTGACGTGGTGTGCGATTGCAGGGCGCCCATCGCCTTGGCAACGGCCGTCGGCGAAACCGTCCAACCCACACGCCAGCCGGTCATCGCCCAAGCCTTCGCCACGCCATTCACGACGATGAGATTGTCGCGCCGCTTCGCCACATCGAGCGCACCCACCGCCGGTGCATCGTACGCGATGCGCTGGTAAATCTCGTCGCTAATGACCCACCACCCGCGCGCCGAGGCGAGATCAAGAATCGCGCGGAGCTCGTCCGGCGAATACACCGAGCCCGTCGGGTTGCTCGGCGAGTTGAGCATCAAGCCGCGCGTGCGCGGCGTGGCGTGACGCTCGAGGCGCTCGACATCAACCTTAAAACCGCGTCCAGGATCGCCGTGCACTTCGATGGCCGTCGCGCGCGCGAGGCCTACCATCTCGTAATAGCTCGTCCAGCTCGGCGTCGGAATCAGCACCTCGTCGCCAGGGCCAAACAGGGTCACGCAGGCGTTGTAGAGCGATTGCTTGCTGCCGCAAGACACCACCACGTCGGCCGCCGTGATACCATCGGCGCCCTTGTAGCTCCTGTTGGCATCGGCCGCGATGGCCTGCCGGAGCGGAAGGATGCCTTCTACTGCCGTGTAGCGTGTAGCCCCTTCATCGAGCGCCTTCTTGGCCGCGTCAATGATGAGCTGTGGCGTGTCGAAATCGGGCTCTCCAGCGCCGAGGTCAATGACCTCGCGCCCCTCGGCCTTTAGGGCCTTGGCACGCTGCGAAACGGCTATGGTAGCGGACTCGCGCAACTCAGCGATATTCGCTGACGGCCGGAAGGAAAGGGTGTTATGTTCCATGCTCGCGAACATTACCCCAGCGCCGCAGTCGGCGCCATTGACAATCGAGGACCGCAGTGACCGCATCAACCCGCGAGACGGCTGGCTCCGTCCGCTCCGCCCATGTGGCGTATTTTATGCCGCCCGATTGGGCGCGCATTGCTCTTCATTTCGCCCCCGCGCTAGAGCGCGCCGGCGGTGAGTCCCCTGCGGTCCGTCTGCTGGTTCTCGTTCCCGACGCTGGCGCTGCTGTCTCGCTGAGCCGGGCTCTCGCCGCACTGCCCGCCGCAAAGGACCGACGTATCGTCGCCGCCACCTCGCTTGCCCGCCTGCAGCGCCTCCTAGGCGCCGCGCCGGCCGATTGCGTGGTCGGTTCGCCCGAGACGATTGCCGCCGTGCTCTCCGCCGCTGCGCTCAAGCTCAGCGACGTGAAGACCGTCTGCCTCGTGGCCGCCGATGAGATGGACGCCGAGTCCGATTCTCTCGCCTCCGTGCTCGCCGAAGTGCCTAAGGAGGCCTCGCGCCTGCTCACGGCCCTCGCGCCCACGGAGGGCGTTGATGCGCTAATTACCCGCTACATGTCGAAGGCTCGCCGCGTGCAGGACGACGTGGTGCCCGCCGATGGCACTCCGGTGGCAGCGATGGTTCGCTACCTCACGGTGTCTGGCAATCTGGTGAATGCGCTGCCGGCGTTGCTCGATGAACTCGATGCGCCCTCGGCGACCATCCTCGCCGGCAACGAGCACGTTGCCGCAGAAGCCCGCGCCGTGTTAGCTGGCGTCGGATACCCAGAGGGCAGTCTCGCCGCCGTATCGCTTGAGGAAGTGCAGCAGAGCACCGCGCTCGTCGTCACGCTCGGCGTCCCCACCGCCACGGCTTGGGCTGCGGCCGTGAAGGCCGAACCCGCGCAAATTGTCGCGCTCTGCACCCCGCGCGACCTCGAGGCGCTTCGCCTCTTGGCTGGCAACGCCACGCCGCGTCCGATGGCCGACCGCGCGAGCATCTCGCGCGCACGGGCCGTGGAATCGCGCCGTCGCGCCGAGTTGCGCGCCGAGTTGGGCGATGGCATCCCCGCCCGTGAAGTGCTCGCGCTCGAGCCCTTGCTGAGCGAGTACGATGGCTTGGAGATCGCCGCCGCCACCCTGCGCATTCTTGAGCGCGTGCGCCTGCAGCACGCCGAGGAAGTGCTTGTCGCCGAACAGCGCGTACGCGCGCAGATGAAGGAGGCACAGAAGGAGAAGGACATGGCCGAGCGTGCCGAGCGCGGTGAGTCGCGTCCGCCGCGTGGCGAGAAGATCCAGGGACCGCGCGGCTTCAGCGGTGGCGACAATCCGCGTGGCTTCGGTGAGCGCAAGCCGCGTAGCACGTACAATCAGGAAGACCGCCCCAGCAGTGACGACAAGCCGTGCATCAGCTCGTTCAGCAAGGAAGACCGTCCGCGCAGCGGCGGCTTCAAGCGTGACGACAAGCCGCGCAGCGGTGGCTTCTCACGCGATGACAAGCCGCGTGCCGGCGGATTCAGCCGCGACGACAAGCCGCGCTCCGGTGGCTTCAAGCGCGACGACAAGCCGCGCAGTGGCGGATTCAAGCGCGATGATCGTCCGCGTACGGGCGGCTTCAAGCGTGACGACAAGCCGCGGAGCGGCGGCGGGCGTCCGCCCCGAGGCGATCGGTGAGCGGCGCACTCCAGCTGACTGGCGGCTGGATTGAGGTCATCGCCGGCGTGATGTTCAGCGGCAAGAGCGAAGAGCTCATTCGCCGCGTGCGCCGGTCGATGATTGCGAAGAAGCGCGTCCAGGTGTTCAAGTCGCACTTGGACAATCGCTACGCTGGCGGTGTGCACGCCGTGGGCTCGCACGATGGCCGTACCATCGAAGCCATTCCCGTGGATTCGTCGCAGCAGATTATGCTGCGCCTCGATCCATTGGCTCAGGTGATTGCCATTGACGAGGTGCAGTTCCTCGACGCGGGCATCGTGAAGCTCTCTTGCGATCTCGCGCTACGCGGGCGTCGGGTGATCCTCGCGGGCACGGACACGGATTTCCGTGGCGAGCCTTTTGGCCCGATGGCGCCCTTGATGTGCGTGGCCGAGGTGGTGGACAAGCTGCATGCGATCTGCGTGCTCTGTGGTGCGCCTGCGAGCCGCAATCAGCGGCTCATTGGCGGGAAGCCAGCGCCGTATGACTCGCCCGTGGTGATGGTGGGGGCGGCGGAGGCGTATGAGGCGAGATGCAGAGCGTGTCATTCTATCGGCGGGCCTGACAGTTCGCAGTTGCGACTGGACGGATGACGGATGACGGAAGCTAGAGCGGCCCGCACCGATGGATTGGTGCGGGCCGCTTTTTGCATCCGTCATCCGTCTTCCGTCCTATCTCGGAACGAGCACTTCCTCGAAGTAAGCAAGCGCTCTCGAATCGCGCTTCTGCCCCAGCCAGAACACCGCATTCCGCCTGATGCCCGGGTCGCGGTGCGTGCGGGCCAAGCGAATGAGCGCGGGCACTGATTCATCGTTGGGGCGCTGCGAGAGTGCGAACACAGCGCTCTCGCGCACTTGTCGGTCGGGGTCGTTCGTGAGTTCCTGCAATCCTTCAGTCACGCGGTCGCTGGCGGACTGCGCAACCCAGAACGTCGCGCTGGTGCGCACTTCGCGCGGACGAGTGTCATCCTTTGCCAATGCCAACAACTCACGATCTGGTGATGGCCCGTCGGCCATGAGCGCAGGGAAGATCGCATCCTTCGCGGCGCGCTCGTCTGCCGTCGTAGCGATGCGCATCAGGAAGGCGCTGGCCTCCGCTGCAGGCACATCCCCGAGGTCACGATCTGCCTCTCCACGCCAGCGTCCGCCCACGTAAGCTCGCACGCGAGTCACGCGGCGGTTCTGCACGTCGAGCGCCAAGCGTACCGGACCAGGCTCGCATTCGTTCTCCCACTCCGAGGCTCTCTGGCTATCGCGACGATAACTGATGTTACCACTTTGCCCGTTCCCGCAGACGCCTTCCTTCGCGGGGTAGCTCAGCCGCACCGTGCCCGTACCAACCGCCGCGACGCGCTGTTCGAGCGTCTGCTGCGTCGAAGCCAAGAGTGGGACGAAAGCCACAAGTACCAGTGCTCGCGCAATTCGCAGCACCCTACTCTCCATCCGTCTTCCGACATCCGTCATCCGTCGGCCCCTCACCTTGGCTTATTGATGATCTCTTCCAACGCCGCCGCCGCGCGAGGATCGCGGCTCTGACCGAGCCAGAACAACGCGTTACGGCGCAGTTCGCGGTCTTCTTCGGTGCGGGCGATAGTGAGGAGCTTATCAACTGCCGCGGAGTCGTTGCGGCGCTGCGAGAGCGCGAAGATCACCTGGCCGCGTAACTCACGATCTTCTTTGCTGGAGTCGAAGATGGCACCGAGGTCGGCCACTGAGGCGCCACCACTCTGACTCGCCCAGAAGAGCGCGTTCTTGCGCACATCCGGCGAATGGCGTGAATCCTTGGCCACGTCGAGCAGCCAACGCGCATTCTCATCGCTGCGACGCTGCGCCACACTAAACAGCACCTTCTCACGCAGCTCGTCGTTGTCGAGTGTGGGGAACAACTCGCGCAAGAACTGTGAGTTCTCCGCGCGACTATTCTGACCGAGCCAGAAAATGGCCTCGCCGCGCAGCTCGACTTCCACATCACGGCGACGAACGAAGTCGCGCAAAATTGTGGCCGCCCGCGGCGAGCGCGTCTGCGAGAGCGCAAAGATGGCGCGCTTCTGCAGTTCCTCGTCTGGGGCATCCTTCAGAAGAATCTCCTCGAGTACTTCGACGGCGCGCTCGGAGTCCGTCTGCGAGAGCCAGAACACCGCCTCACTGCGTGTGGCGTGGTCAGGATCATTGCGCACCACCCAGAGCAACAACTCGGCGGCGCCGTCACTACGGCGCTGCGAGACGATGAACACGGCCTTGCGACGCAGAATCTCTGAGCACCGGTCTCGGCGCTCCAAGACGCGGCGCAATACTGGGAGCGCCTGCTCGGAGTTCATCTGCATGAGCGCGTTGAGTGCTTCAATGCGTTCATCATCTACCACAGCTTCGCAGCCGGCAGGAATTTCGTCTCCGCCGCGTCCAGCACGCGCACGCCCGCTCTCGGCGCGAATGCGTGCTGCGTCACTCGTCATCTGCGCGCGGCCGCGCTCCGTGGTGCCCATCTCCGCTCGCGCCGCAGCTAGCTCACGCGCAATTTCGGCACGAATTTCTGGCGCCATCCGTTCCAGCTCCGCCGCCACCTGAGGCATCGCCTCCGCCATCGCCTCAGCCGCCGCCTCCGCCGCTTCCGACGCCACCTCGGCAATGCTCGCCGCCGCTTCCGCGTCTCCGCTACGCGCCAAGCGTCCATTCAGCCGCGCCATCAAGGCACTGGCTTCGCCCGACGTAAACGTCGCGCTCTGTGGATACTTGCTGCGCTGTTCCTCGAGTACGCGCACCGCACGGCGCACATCGCTCGTGCCACCGGCACGCTGTAGCGAAAATGCCTGCCAGTACATCGCATCACCGGCGTACGCTGAGGCTGGATAGCGCGATGTCAGGCGTTCGAAGTTCCGAGCGGCCTCGCGCCAGTTTTCATCGGCCACAGCAATGCGGCCTGCGCGCCAGAGCGAATCCGCGGTATCGGCCGGTGCCCAACTCGCAGCGGGAATCGGCGAGCGTGGATCAGGACTGGCCGCGACGTCGGCCACTGAACCAAGGCTCACGGCGGCAAGAAGAGAGAGAGTCAGGAGCTTCATAGTGATTGGCCTTTAGATGCCAGCTGCGCCAGTGCGCAGCCGAGTCAGGAGTTGCGTGCGTTTGAGGGTGCGGTCGAGGATTTCGCGCTCTTCCGTGACCGCGCCGGAGCGCTGGACGAGTTGAACGAGGACGGTTTCTAGGTCTTCGAGCAGGCGGCGCCGCACGGGATCATCTCCGGCGGGTGAATCAAGGAGCAGGCGCGTGTTGGTCAACATCTCGCGCGCCCATTTTCCAGTGAGGGAGTCCATCACGGCATCGGCAGGGGTGGCGGCGACGACGCTGACCAGCGCCTCTGCGCGCTGCAGGTGGTCGCGCGACGCAATCGACATCGGCGTAGAGTTCGGCTCGGCGCGCGTGGCCGCCGGCAAACGCGAGCGAACACGCGTCGCGGCGGGTGAGGATGTTGAGGCAGCCGGCAACTCATCCGTCGCGACGGGCCCGTCGCTCGTGGTCAGGGGCGCAGCATTCTCAGGAGTGGGGGTGTTCGGAGTGGGGGTGTTCGAAGTGGGGACGCTCGGAGCGGACGCGATCTGCGGGACGTCGGACGATCCATTGAACGCCACGCGACCGATACCGACGCCGAGGAGCAGCGTCGCGGCCATCCCAATCCAGGGCGCCAGGCGCCGCGTGGGCCGCTGCGGGCCGATTGGTTGGATGTCCGGCGCAACCGGCGACACAATGCGCCGCGCCGTACGAGCGGCGGCAATGTTCTCCCACATCGCATCGCGCGGCGTTTCGGCCGGCGCTGCGTTGTAGTCGCGCACATTGCGCGTCAGGAAGTCTTCGAACTGTTCGTCACTCATACGGCCCACTCCCCGGCGAAGTCCGCCAGTTCATCACGTAAACGGGCTCGCGCCCGGTGCAACTGTGCCTTGGAGGTCCCTGGCTGGATACCCAGCGCGTTAGCGATCTCCTCGTGCGTGTAGCCCTCCACGTCGTGCATCACGAACACCGTGCGGTATCCATCGGGCAGGCCGTCAATTGCGCGCTGCAACCGCAGCTTCAGATCCGGCTCTGCTTCCCGCTTAGTGATTGTGACTTCTGGCAGTTCATCCCCACCGATTTCGCGGCCGTGGATGCGTTTGACTTTCTTCAGGCCATTCAGGATCACCGACGTCCCGATGCTGTGCAGCCAGGTGGCGAGTGAGGAATCGCCGCGGAAGTCGGCGAGCCGGTCAAAGGCTCGGATGAACGTGTCCTGCGTGAAGTCGCGGGCCAGGGTCTCGTCCCCGGACATGCGCCACGCCAGCCGATAGATGCGGTCCACGTGCGCGTCGTAGAGCTTGCGCTCTGCGATGGCGTCGCCACGAAGGATGTCGGCAATGAGTTGAGCGTCTGTCACGAGGTGGGAATCGCGAGCCGGACTTCGGTTACGCACCAGAGACAACGCGGGGCCGGAAAGGGTTGCGTGGGTGCGGGGATGACCGGACTGCTGCGCCCCTCAGGGGATGTCGCTGGTGCCCTGGAGGGAGGCGAAGTATGCGGTGCGGGCGGCATCGCTGATCGCGTGGGTGGCGCGGACGTCAACAGAGCGGAGGATTTTGTAGCGGTTCGACCCCGGGTACAGCGGCGGGCGGTAGCCGGAGGTTTCCATGCAGGCATCTGGGGTGAGCACGTAGCGACCGCCACGGCCTTGGGCGTCGTTGGTGCTGAACGTTCGTGTCTCAGATGACGCTGTAGATCCGAGGTGCCTGATGCATCCCATAGAAACGCTGGACGCTTCGCAGTTGGACGTGTTCGAATTGCTCTGGCGAAAGTCGTTGCCCTCGACTCCAAAGTAGTAGGAGATGCTGAGGAAGGCCCCGTGCAGTGGGAAGTGGTCGGCGCCCCCGAGCATGACGACGGAGTTAGAAGAAGCGCCGCTTCCACTTCCCACGCGCGCGCGATGCGCAATCAAGTTCTCCTCTACACGGATGAAGCTTCTCGCAATCACCCCAAGAAGATGCGAGCAGTCCGATCTCTGGGTATTGGGACCGCCAGCGTATGTGAGATGGTCCACGATGCTCACCGCACCGTCCACGGCAATGCTGACCCGCCCAGCAACGACGCCACCCAATCGGATGTCGCTGTCAAAGTGCACTACGGCCCCGCGGCCGTTCCGATCGAGCGGGCGCAGGGCCTCTCGCCCGCTCACCGCCGACAAGGTACGCCAACTGCCAACGGTATAAATCGAGCCGCCGCTACAAGACTGATTCGTATAGCTATTGTCGAGATTACACTGCCGGGCAGTGGTTGAGAACGTCGTGTCCTGGCCTCCATACCTATGGGCCACGTTTCGCACGCCAAATGGACGAGTGAAGGAGCTGCCAATTCCCACGGTCCCACCGTTGTCCGTGAAGCGTTCGGTGTTCACAAGGTACGGGCTCCCGCTCGGGAAGCATCGGGCGGTTGGGGCCGAGAGGATGGCGCGCACTGCGGCAGACGAGTTATCGCGAAGGTTGCCAGACGTCGGTATCGGGGCGGCCGGGACGCCGGCACCGAACCGTATGAGCGAGTCTGCCCACGTGGTCCGGTGCGTCGCAACGGGAATAAACTGCCAGACGCTGTTTCGACGGTAGAAGGCCCCGCACTGATTCTGAATGATTCGGTCGTCCCAATCGACGTAGTCGTTGGACCCGCTGGAAAACGTCTGAGGGCGCGCTTCAATCCTGTCGATGAAAGAATCATCGCCGTTCCCAGCAGCCTCAAAGATGCGCATGAACCCCTCATCACGGTCCGCTACGGTATCCGCGTCTAGATCGAGCCACACAAATTCCACGCGTGCGGGGCGGGACGAGCTGATGTCAAACGTGTCTGCCGCGAGCCGATACGTCGTAAGCAGGGTGTCGGGGTTCGGCCAAGGAATCCGCCGCTGATTAGGGCCAGCACCGGTGCGCAAGTTCGACGCGTTGGTGACTCCAATCGTTCCGGCACTGGTGATGGAGTCACGGTAGCTGGCTTGAGTGATGGTCACCCAGCCTTGGTTGTTGTGCACGCGACCGGGCACAAATGCCGAATTGAAGAACGGCAACGACGAGGAACTTGTCGCGTAGTTGTTCATAAACGACCACTCCCCGAAGTGCATTCGCCTAAGGTCCACCCGACGCACGTACCGTGTGCCGCTGGCG
>JANNVQ010000028.1:0-48792 GCA_031414535.1 Gemmatimonas sp. | reverse complement strand
CGGAACTGTAGGCGACCAGCTTCTTGAAATCCGGCTGCACGAGCGACACGAGCGCTCCGTACACGATGCCGATCACGGCGAGCACGAGAATGAGCATGCGGACCGTGGGATCCATCGCCGCACCGGGGAACAGCGGCACCGCCAGGCGGATGAAGCCGAATGTGCCGAGCTTCAGCATGATCGCCGCCAGCACGACCGATCCCGCTGTCGGTGCCTCGACGTGTGCGTCCGGCAACCACGTATGGAAGGGAAACATCGGAACCTTCACCGCGAACGCGAGGAAGAAGGCGCCGAACAGCCAGTACGCCGCCGACGGCGCGATCCGCGCCGTGGACATGATGGTATCGTACGAAAAGTTGGGGATGCCCGTCATCGGATCCTGAGCCGCGAGCCCGAGATACACGATGGCGACGAGCATGAGCAGCGAGCCGATCATCGTGTAGATGAAGAACTTCAGGCTGGCATAGATGCGTCGCTGCCCGCCCCAGATGCCGATGATGAAATACATCGGTACCAGCATGACCTCCCACATCGCGTAGAACAGGAAGAGGTCGAGCGACATGAACACGCCGAGCATGCCGGTGGTGAGCAACATGAGCAGGCCGTAATACCAACCGGTCTTTTCACGGATGCTTGTCCAACCGCCGAGTACTGCAAGCGGCATAATGATTGTCGTCAGCAACACCAGCATTAGCGCGATGCCGTCGAGGCCCACGTGGAAACTGATGCCCCACGCGGGAATCCAGGGCAGTTGCACTGCGGCCTGCCAGTCGGCGCGTGATGCATCCACGGACCACCAGAGGCCCAAGGACAGCACCGCTTCCGCAATGAACACCCAGAGCGCAAGCGAACGATCAGCGGCCATGCGCGTCAGCGCATCGCCCTTGGTGCTGCCGGCGCGCGCAAAGAGGACCCCGGCGGCCACAAGTGGCAAGCCAAGGAGGACCGGAAGAATCCAGCCGTTGTAGCCGATGGAGTCGAGGAAGGCTGTCACGGTCAGATCAAAGGAAAGAGAAGGCGCCCAACACCATCACCGCGCCAAGTACGATCACCCAAGCATAGGCACCCACGCGCCCGGTCTGCATTTGCGATCCCATCCAGCCCAAGGACTTGGTGAGCAATGCCGAGCCGTTGACGAGCAGCCCGTCGATGATGCCGACGTCAATGCCCTTCCACAGCACGTTGCGCGATACGCCGAGCGTGGGTTGCACGATGGCCTTATCGTAGCCCTCGTCCACATACCACTTGTTGAGTAGCGTCTTGGCTAGCCCCACTTCCGCCGGTGCGTGCTTGGCGGGCACGAGAGCCTCGGGCTTGAGCTTGGCGAAGGCGAAGGCGATACCGCCCACGGCAATCGCGACCGCCAGGCCGATGAGCACGTACTCTGTGCTGTGAGATAGGTGCGCCGGTTCGCCCAGCGTGACCATCAGTGTGCCCTTGCCCACCACGGGCTCGAGCCAGTGATGCAGGATCTCAGGTGTGCCGAGGAAGCCGGTAATCAGCGGCAGATTGAGCCACCCACCCGCGAGTGAAAGCACACCGAGCACCACCAAGGGGCCCGTCATAATCCACGGGGCTTCCTTCAAGTGCGGACGCTCCGCCTCACCCGTGCGGTTCGGCCCGTGGAAGGTGTAGAGCATCATACGCGTCATGTAGATTGCCGTCATCAGCGCCGCGGCGAGGCCGAGGGCGTAGACGATATACAGCACGATGCTGCCTGGAATCCCAAGGAGTGATGCTTCAGACAAGGTGGATCCGTGCGTCCGTGCGAACACGCTCGCGAGGATCTCGTCCTTGGAGAAGAAGCCGGAGAAGACGGGGATACCGGCGATGGCCAGCGTCGCAATCCACATCAAATAGAAGGTCACGGGCATGTGCGCCTTGAGGCCGCCCATGTTGCGCATGTCCTGCGCGTCCTCGTGATTGTGCGTCTCGTGATACGCCTTGTGCATGGCGTAGATCACCGAGCCCGAGCCGAGGAACAGGAGCGCCTTGAAGAACGCGTGCGTCATCAGGTGGAAGACGCCTGCTGTGTACGCGCCCACGCCCACGCCCACGAACATATAGCCGAGTTGGGAGACGGTGGAGTACGCGAGCACTTTCTTGATGTCCCACTGCTTGAGACCGATGGTTGCGGCGAACACGGCCGTGAGTGCACCCACCAGCGCGACGGTGAGTTGTGCCGTCGGTGCCAAGGCGAAGAGCGTGGCTGACCGCGCAATCAAATACACGCCCGCCGTGACCATCGTGGCAGCGTGGATAAGCGCGGATACTGGCGTTGGGCCCGCCATCGCGTCCGGAAGCCAGACGTAGAGCGGGATTTGCGCGGACTTACCCGCCGCGCCCAAGAACAGGAAGAGCGCGATGGCCGTCGGAATCAGCGCGCCGACTTCCATGCCGTTCAGTCCGCCCTCGAGGCCAATGAAGCTCAGTGTGTCGAAGTTGGCAAACATCAGGAACATCGCGACGAGCATACCGAAGTCGCCGATGCGGTTGACGATGAAGGCCTTCTTGCCGGCGTCGGCATTGGCCTTCTCGTGGAACCAGAACCCGATGAGCAGATAGGAGCAGAGGCCCACGCCTTCCCAGCCCACGAACATCAGCGGGTAGTTGGCGCCGAGCACCAGGATGAGCATGAAGAACACGAACAGGTTGAGGTACGCGAAGTAGCGCGGGTACCCCGGGTCGTCCTGCATATATCCAACGGAGAAGATATGGATCAGCGAGCCAATGCCGGTGATGATGAGCACCATCACCATCGAGAGCTGGTCCAACTGCAAGGCGACATCAATGTCGAGGTCGCCCGTTGGCATCCATTGGAACAAGGTCAGGACGAACGGATCCTCGATGTGCGCGGACTTCATTGCGAAGAAGATCGCGACGGCCAAACCAAACGAGGCCAGTAGCACGCCGGGACCGATGAGCGACACCCAGCCGGCGGCCGGATGCCGGACGACGTGGTGATCGTCGTGACCGTGCGCGTCGTCGTGGCCGTGGGCATCGCCGCCATGCGCGCTGTGCGCATGCTCAGCGGCCGCCGTCGGATCTGCCGGGCCCGCATGGGCCGCGGCTTTCAATGATAGGAAGCCATTCAGCACGAAGCCCAGCAGCGGCAACATGGGCAACGCCCACGCGAAGCGCGCCACGGTGTCGGCGAGCGGATGGCCCATCTCGGGGGGAGGGGTCTGGATCATCAGCCCTTCAGCAGGTTGATGTCATCAAGTTCCACCGTCTGGCGGTGGCGGAAAATCGCGATCACAATCGCGAGTCCCACGGCCGCTTCAGCAGCGGCCACCGTGATGACGAAGAGCACGAAGACCTGCCCCGAGGCGCCGTACAGCTTGGAGAGCGCGACGAAGGACAGGTTGACGGCGTTGAGCATGAGCTCCACGCACATAAAGAGAATGATGGCGTTACGGCGTGTGAGTACGCCGATGACACCAATCGTGAAGAGCGCGGCCGACAGCGCGAGGGATTCGGCAATCATCGTTTAACTCCGCTTCTTGCCGATGACAACTGCACCGACAATCGCGACGAGTAGTAGCACTGACGCCAGCTGGAAGGACAGCATCTGTTCCTTGAGCAGCACCTCGGCGATTGGCCCGATGATGCCCCCAGGTCCGCCCACGGTTTCGGTGCCCATGGGAACCGGTACGGAGAGCAGACGGGAGAAATCAGCCTTGGCCAACACCATCACTTCGGCCAACAGCGCAACGCCCACAAAACCGGCAGTGACGCGCGGGAGCGCACCGCGGATGTCGGAGATGTCTCCCGGCTTCCCAAGGTTGAGCAGCATGACCACGAAGAGGAACACCACCATGATGGCGCCCGCGTACACTAGCACCTGAATGGCGCCGATGAACTGCGCGTCGAGCATGATGTAGAGCGCGGCGAGACAGAACATCACGTTCACCAACCACAGCGCCGCCGCCACTGGGCTCTTGCGCGTCACGAAGAGGATTGCCGAGATGAGCGCAATCAACCCGAAGAGATAGAAGTGGAACGAGTAGAAGAGCGGGAAAAACTCGTTATTCATTCCTTACTCCCCCCGCGGGTCAGCAGGGTCCCACAATTCGCTGACCGGATGCGTCTGGCTGGTGAGGCGCTCGAGGTCGTACACGAAACTGTCGCGGCTGTACTCCGCGTTCTCGTAGTGACGGCCCATGTGAATCGCCTCTTCCGGGCACACTTCCTGGCAGTAGCCGCAGAAGATGCAGCGGAACTCGTCAATCTCAAATACGAGCGGATAGCGATTCCCTGCCTCGTCTTCGCCCGGGACGAGCTTGATGCAGTTCGCCGGGCACACGGTGGGGCAAAGACCGCAGGCCACGCACTTGGCTTTGCCGTCCTCGGTGGTGAGCATGCGATGCGTGCCGCGCCACCGCGGGGAGATGTCCCAGCGTTCGTCGGGGTACTGCACGGTCACTTTATGCGGATTGACGAGGTGCTTGAGCGTCAGGCCGAGACCGGCGAGCGTCGCGCGCACGTAGCTCACCTCGGTAATCGGGCGCTCCATCACCTTCACATTGATTGCCATCTCAGTGAATCTCCTCGGGGGTCAGCGTCGCGCGCGCGGGCGCCCGACGACGGAGACGAGCGACTTCTGTGGGGCTCAAGCGGCTTGAGGCCGGGTTCACCAAGCGGCCACGGTCGAGCACCACGAAGAGCAACACCACGCAAATCAGGTTGAGCGCGCCCATGGCGTAGCCGAACGAGTGGCCGCGCCCAAGGCCAGCCTTGTCGAGCAGCACGATGACCGTGGCGACGAGGGTTAGGTATATGAGCGCCACCGGCAGCATCACCTTCCAACCCAAGGACATCAGTTGGTCATAGCGGAAACGCGGCAACGTCCAGCGAATCCAGATGTAGAAGAACACGAAGAAGATCACCTTGGCAGCGAACATGCCAAAGGTCGCGAGCGCCTTCAACACCGAGTACGCACCGCTGTTGTCCCATTGCGTGAACGGGATGTCCCAGCCGCCGAGGAACAGCGTGACGAACATCGCGCTCGTCGTCACCATGTTGGCGTACTCGGAGATCGGGAACATCGAGAACTTCATGGCGCTGTACTCGCTGTGGTAGCCAGCGATGAGCTCAGACTCCGCCTCGGGCATGTCGAAGGGCACACGGTTGGTCTCCGCGAACGCTGACACAAGGAAGATGAAGCCCGCTACCGTGAGTACCATCGCATTCCAGCCCATCCCTTGCTGCTGCGCGACGATGGTATTGAGCGAGACGTTGCCACTGACAAGAAGGACGCAGAGCACGGCGACGCCCATCGTGATCTCGTAGCTGACCATCTGCGCCGAAGCGCGAAGGCCGCCGAGCAGGGCGTACTTGTTGTTAGACGACCAGCCGGCGAGCACGATGCCGTACACGCCGAGGGATGCGATGCCGAGCGTGAACAGGAAGCCAATCGGCATGTCCGCCACCACCATGTCCATCACGCCAAAGGGCGTGGGCATCGGTGCGCCAAAGGGAATCACGGCCCACGCCGACAGGGCGGGAATGAAAGCGATGGCGGGTGCGAGGATGAACAGCGGCTTGTTCACGCCGCCGGGCATCGTCTCCTCCTTCATAATGTTCTTCACGCCGTCGGCGAGCACCTGAAACAACCCCCAAGGGCCCACGCGATTTGGTCCGTGACGGTCTTGAATCCAAGCCGAGACTTTTCGCTCGGCGAGCGTGGTGTAGGCCACGCCGACCATGTAGAGCGAGAAAATCGCGATCATCTTGATGATCGTGAACACAATGAAAGGCCAGAAGCCCAAAGGAAGCTGACTCTGATCCATTACTTGGCCCCCGACGAGACGCCAGCCGGAGTAGCGCCCGCTACCGGCGCGCCGTACAGCCCCAGCGTTTCGTAGCTCAAGCCCGCAAAGGCCGACTCGCTCTTGGCGAGGGCCTCGAACACGGCACCCGGCAAGAAGTACTCGCTCGGCACGCCGAGGCTGGCATTCAAGTCAGCGAGCGCGAACCAGCTTGGACGCGCCAAGCCCGGCGGCGCCTTCGCCTGCAAGAAGCGCTGCACGCGGCCACGCACGTTGGTGAAGGTGCCTTCCTCTTCGGACACGTTTGCGATTGGCAGTACCACAGCCGGCGTCGGTAGGTCAATCGGGAGCGCCGTGCCAATCACGATGATGCCCGCGGCCTTCGAGGCCGTGCCGACATCAACGCCGCTCAACTCGTCGTCTGCAAGAATCAGAACATCGCCATCCTTGAGACCCGCGAGTACGTCCGAGTCGTTGCGCTTGAAGCCCAAGAGCTCGGCGCCATTCACGTTCGGTGCACGATCCGCGCGCAACGAGAGATCCGCCACACCCGGCAAGGGCGCCTCGGCGCCCGTCTCACAGCGGAACATGCCTTCGCCATTGGTCTTGGCAATCAGCTGCTTGAGCAGGTAGAGCGCTTCGTTCGAAAGCTTGGGGCTCGCCACCACGTAGGTGCGCTTGCCCGCCAGCAACTTCACTGCCTCGGCGTACGCAATGTCCCAGTCCACCGGCGAGAGCACGTCATGCAGCTTGATCTTCGGCGCCGCGAGGCGGTCCGAGCGATTCAGCCAGCGATAGTTGAGGCGGCCTTCGTCGCAGAGATAGAACTGATTCACGGCATCGTTGCTGCGCGGCTTCATGCGCATCACGGTGTTGTCGCGGGTCTCGAGGATGCTATTGCACCCCTGCGAGCAACCGGTGCACACGGAGGCGGTGCGATCCAGCTCCCAGGCACGGGCCTTATTCAGGAAGTCCTTGGAGACCAGCGCGCCAACGGGGCAGAGGTCAATGACGTTCGCGGCCCACGGTTGCGTGAGGTCGGCGTCCGTGGCCTTCCCGATGGTGGCGCGGTCACCGCGCTCGGACACGTTGAGCACCGGCTCATGATGCACGTCGTCCATGAAGCGGACGCAGCGCGTGCAGAGGATACAGCGGTTGGTGACGTAGAGAACATCGCCGCCAAAGTCCTCAACCGGATTGAAGCGCTTGGGCTCACGGTAACGCGAGTCCTCGCGACCTTCCTGGAAGGTGTAGTCCTGCAACTCGCACTCGCCGGCCTGATCGCAGATTGGGCAGTCGAGCGGATGGTTGATCAGCAACAACTCGAGCACACCCTTACGAGCTTCGAGCGCCTTCTCGGAGTACACGTGCACCACCTGGCCCTCAGCCACCGAGGTCGCGCAGCTTGGCGCGAGCTTGGGTGCCTTCTCGACTTCCACGAGGCACATGCGGCAGACGCCGGCCACCGGAAGCCCTGGGTGATAGCAGTAGTGTGGAATGAGCACGCCGGCGGCCTTGGCGGCCTCGAGGATGCTCGTACCGGCCGGCACGGTGATGGCGCGGCCTTCAACGGTCAGATTCACCATCGTGCTCATAGGCCAGCTCCCACGGCCACTGTGGAAGAGCGCTTGCCCTTGATCAGCGCCTCGAACTCGCCACGGAACTTGTTGATCCCGCTGGTCACCGGTGCCGCGCAGGAATCAGACAGCACGCAGATGGTCTTCCCCGTCATGTTCTCGGCGAGATCGAAGATCGTATCGAGATCCTCGTAGGTGCCCTGCCCCGCGACGATTCGCTCCAGAATCTTGGTCATCCACGCCGTGCCTTCGCGGCACTGCGTGCACTGCGCGCAGCTCTCGTGCGCATAGAAGCGCGAGAGGCGGGCCAACTGACGCGGCATGGATTGCGCGTCGTCGAAGATGATGACGCCGCCGGACCCGAGCATGGTGCCGACTTCCATGAACCCTTCGTAATCCATCTTCGCGGACTCGGCTTCATCAATCGTGATCACCGGGACGGACGAGCCGCCGGGGATGAGCGCCTTGAACTTGCGTCCTGGCAGGGGACCGCCGCAGAGATCGTACAGGAATTCCTTGAAGGAAAATCCCATCACGACTTCGTAATTGCCGGGACGACTCACGTTGCCGCAGACGGAGAACAGCTTCGAACCCGTGCTCTTCGGCGACGACAAACACATCGCCTTGTACCACTCGGCGCCATTGTTGAGGATGTGCGGCACGGCGGCCAGTGTCTCGACGTTATTAATCGTCGTCGGCTGGCCGAACAGTCCGCTCACCGCTGGGAACGGCGGCTTGATGCGGGGGTTGCCGCGCTTGCCCTCTAGCGAGTTCATCAATGCGGTCTCTTCGCCGCAGATGTACGCGCCCGCGCCGCGATGCACCCACACATCAATGTTCTTGCCGCTGCCCATCGCGTTCTTCCCGATGATGCCGGCCGCGCGTGCTTCGACGAGCGCGTCTTCGAGGCGCGTGATGGGTTCCGTGAACTCACCGCGCACGTAGATGTAGGCCGTTTCTGCACCGATGGCGTAGGCGCCAATGGCGCATCCCTCGATGAGCGCATGCGGCGTCCAGCGCATGATTTCACGGTCCTTGAAGGTGCCCGGCTCGGATTCGTCGGCATTGCAGGCCAGATAATGCGGCTTGCCGTCGCCGATCTTCATGAAGGACCACTTGAGTCCCGTCGGGAATCCGGCGCCGCCGCGCCCACGTAGTCCGGAATCCTTCACGACACCCTGAATGGCCGTGGGTTCCATGGAGAGCGCCTGCTGCAGCGCCTTGTAGCCGCCGAGCGACTTCCAGGTGTCGAGCTTGCGCGCGTCGGGGTTGCCGAAATGCTTAGAGAGAACGGGTGTCTCTCTTGGATGGCTCTTGTGAGGATATCCCATTACTTCAGCTCCGCGAGAATCTGTGGGACCTTTTCGGGGGTCACGTTCTCGACGTAGTCCTCGTTGATCTGCACGGGCGTCGCGAATCCGCAGGCGCCGAGGCATTCGACCTCAATCACCGTGTACTTGCCATCGGCAGATGTGAGACCGAGCTCCTTGCAGCCCGTGTGCTCAAGGAAGGCCTCCACGACCTTGTCGGCACCAGCGCAGAGGCAGGGCGACGTCGTGCAGATTTGGATGAAGTGTTTACCCACCGGATGCTGGTGGTACATCGTGTAGAAGGTCACCACGCCCTTCACGTAGGCGGCGGTGACGCCGAGTTGATCGCCGATCTCGCGCATGGCGTCCTCGCTGATCCATCCGCGCTCCTGCTGAATCATCCAAAGCGCAGGCAGTAGGGTGGCGCGCTTGTCGGGATAGCGCGTCATGAGATCGTCGAGTTCCGTCTTGCGCGCCGAGCCGGCAGTGAACACCGGGGCGTAGGGCTCGTGGTCGTGTCCATGACCGTGGGGGGCGGCGCTAGGCGCCGAAGGTCCGTGGCTCACCGGTCAATCTCTCCCATCACGATGTCAATCGAGGCGTTGATCGCGATGACGTCGGAGAGCAGGTGGCCCTCCACCATCTTCGGAATCGCCGAGAGGTTTACGAAGCTCGGCGGCCGGATGCGCCAACGCACCGGTTTGGCCGTGCCGTCTGATACGAAGTAGTAGCCCTTCTCGCCCTTGGGGCTTTCGATCGGCACATAGACTTCGCCGATCGGCGGCCGCGGGCCTTCCATCACGAGCTTGAAGTGATGGATCATGCTTTCCATCTCGCTCGTGGCCTTATGCTTGGGCGGCAGGATGACGCGCGGATCGTTCACATCCACGGGACCGTCGGGCAAGCGCTTGAGCGCCTGCTGCAGGATGCGCACCGACTGACGCAGTTCTTCCTGCCGCACAAGAAAGCGATCGTACACGTCGCCGTTGGTGCCCACAGGTACGTCGAAGTCGTAGGTCTCGTAGTCGAGATACGGCACGTCCTTACGCACATCATACGCAACACCCGACGCGCGCAGCATCGGACCGGTGAGGCCGTAATTCAAAGCCTCCTGCGGCGTCATCACACCAAGCCCAACCGTACGCCCCACCCAGATGGCGTTCTTGTTGAGCATCCCGTCCACTTGATCGAGCGTCTTGGGGAAGGTGTCAATGAAGTGCTGCAGCTGATCCGTCCAGCCTTCTGGCACATCGGCAATCATGCCGCCCACGCGCGTCCCGCTGGTGGTCAGGCGTGCACCGGTCCAGCGCTCGAGCAGGTTGTAGACATTCTCGCGCTCCTGGAAGCTCCACAGGAAGGGCGTGAACGCACCGATGTCAATGCACGTCGTGCCCAGCCACACCAAATGCGAGATGATGCGCGAGAGCTCCATCGCAATGACGCGGAGCACCGTGCAACGGTCCGTGATCTCGATGCCGAACAGGCGCTCGGCACCCAACACATAGGCAACGTTGTTGCCCATCGAGTTGAGATAGTCCTCGCGGTCGGTCCACGGGATGATCTGGTTGTACTAGCGGTACTCGCCAATCTTCTCAAAGCCGCAGTGCAGGTATCCCACGTGCGGGATGCATCGCACCACCGTTTCACCATCGAGTTCGAGCACGAGGCGCAACACGCCGTGCGTGGCGGGATGCTGCGGGCCGATGTTGATGAGCATGTGCTCACCTTCAAACTCAGGCTCCACTGGCGGATACCCAGTGGAGATACCCTCGGCACCGAGCGGAATGCGCTGCGGCTTGCCGTCGGGTCCCAGTCCGGTGGTGGAGAGCGCGACCTCGATGGTACGCTTATCGGTCATTGTCGCCATTGGCCTTATTCTCCCGTCTTCTCGCCGCCGAGCAGACGCTGACGCATATCAAGCGGCAGGTCCTCGAAGGCGTCGGAGATTGAGAGCTCTTCCTTGGAGTAGCGGGCTTCGGGGTTTGCCGCGAGAGCCTGCGTGAGCTGTTCGGAGCGCGAGAAGCGGCCGCGCATCGGGAAATCCTTACGGAGCGGGAATCCTTCCTTGTACTGCTCCCACATCAGGATGCGGCGCAGGTCGGGATGCCCCTCGAACTTGATGCCGAACATGTCGTAGCACTCACGCTCAAGCCAATCGGCGGCCTTCCACACGCCCCACACGCTCGGTATGCTGAGGGCCGTCTTTCCGTCCTTGGGAAGCTCAGCCTTGAGGCGTAGGAAACGGCGGAACTTGAGCGAGCGAAGGTGCCACACAACTTCGATGGGGCGCTGTGCATCGCGATGCTCGACGGCCGTCACATCCACGAGCATCTCATAGCTCTCGGAGGGATCGCCCTGCAGCCAGGCGCAGACCTCAGCGACTTTGCTGCGTTCGATAATGACGTTGGTGTCGCCCCAGATGACTTCCGCCCGAAGAATCGCGGCGCCAAAGCGCGCACGGAGCGCATCGACGGAAGGATTCATGGCCCCGCCGCGGTGCACGATGTTCTTGAGCGATTTGGGCTGATCTCCCGGCTGACCCGGGTGCACGATGCTGAAACTGGGCTTCTGGTGATTCTGAGAAGGAGTGCTCACGGTGCAGACCGCGTCTGATGGACGGAATTACCGAAGGGCTCGGAGAGTTCGTCAATGCGATCGGGCGAGATGTACAACTCGGACGTTGGGTCCGGCATCATCTCGTCTCGCAGCGACTCGTTGCTCATCTGCTCACGCTTGATCTTCTCCTGCAGCATCATGATGCCGTAGATCAAACCCTCAGGCCGTGGCGGACAGCCAGGCACGTACACGTCCACCGGGATGATGGTATCAATGCCCTGCACCACGGCGTAGGAGTCGAACATGCCGCCCGACGACGCGCAGGCGCCCATCGAGATGACCCACTTCGGCTGGTGCATCTGTTGGTAAATGCGGCGTATGACCGGCGCAAGTTTAAAGGGCACGCGGCCCGCGCAGATAAGTACGTCAGCCTGACGCGGCGAGAAGCTCATGCGCTCCATGCCGAAGCGTGCGAGATCGAACTTGCTCGCCGCGGAGGCCATGAACTCGATGGCGCAGCAGGCCGTACCGAAGGGCATCGGCCACAGAGAGTTGGCGCGGCCCCAGTTCACCAGGAAATCCATTCGCGTGGTGACCCAGCCTTCCTGCGTGTGCGGATTCCACGACGCCAAATCGGATGCGTCCGGACGCGAGATCAATCCCATTGCATAGCTCCCTTCTTCCATTCGTAGATGAAGCCGGCCACGAGCACAGTCATGAAGACCAGCATCACGCCGAGTCCGTAGAAGGTCACCTGCTCCGGCGCGCACACGCCGTTCACGAGCGGCCCCCGGCAAGACAGTTGTTGATAGTAGGCCGCCCACGGCACCAACAGCACCGTTTCAACGTCAAAGACGATGAAGAGCATGGCCACCATGTAAAACTTGACTGAGAATCGCTCGCGAGCGTCGCCAAGTACCGGCATGCCGGACTCATACGCTTCTTGCTTCACCGGCGTCGGCCGATGGCGGGTCAAGTAATGAGAAAGGCCCAAGATCATCACCGCATTTGCGGCAACGAAACCAAGGAGCAAGAGGACTGGGAGGTACGTCCGTTCCATACAGGGGGGATGGGCTGCGGGCGCGGTTCGTGAATTATTTCACGAGCTTAATACTTTCGGGTGGGAAGCTATCGGCGAACGCGCACTCTTGCAACGGCTGAAAGCGCGCAACGCGCGGCCAACGCTAAGTGGCGATTGGACTTGGAGTTCTAATCCCGAACAATTTGCCAATGATTCTGCCGCCCTAGGTTGGGACCCGAACTCGGAGCCGGACTGCGGGTAGCATGGCAAATCACCCCTTTGAGGACACCATGCGCATTTCCTCTCGCGTTTCAGTGCTTACACTGCTGGCCATTTCCCTGCCCCTTGCTTCGTCGAATCTCGACGCGCAGAGCTGCCTCGGCTACCCCTCGTTTTCGGCCAATCACCTCCAACTGAACGCTGGAGCCTCCTTCGCCTCCGACTACGAGCAATTTGGCGCGAACTTTGTGAGCGGCTCCAACACGATCTTCGCGGGATTGGGCGTCGGCGGTACCCGCAATGGGGGCAGCAATTCGAGTTTGGAGGCGCGCGGCCAGCTGGGTTCGCAGGTTCCGCTCGGCCAGTCCGCCCGCTGGCAGCTCTGCCCCGTGCTGAACGCGATGTACGGAACCGGCCCCGACGATCTGTCCCTGTCTGGCGGCGACGTGACATATTCGGGCGCAGGCTTTGGACTAGCGCTCGGCGGCGAACTCAGCCGGTCTGAGACTCTCGCCATCGTGCCGTCCTTCCAACTCGGCTTTCAGTATGAGCGAACCAATGTTGAGGGACTCGGAGGAGCAACGTTTACCGACACCTACGGCACGCTGGGAGTCGCGGTGGGGTTTGTGTTCGGCAACCAGTTGTCCCTGCGTCCCAGCGTGACGCTTCCGACCCGCGAGGGGAGCAACGAGCCCATTTTTGGCGTCAGCGTGGCGCTCAACTACGGCAAGCGCCGCTAATTGGTAAGCCTCGCGTCCCGTGGTGCCGATCGTCCAGACTAGGGTTTGCTGATGCTCCGGCGGGGATAGCGAATCAGCAACTGCGGATCGTCCACCTCAATCTCAGACGCCGTAAAGTAGGCGGAGCCGCTCAGGGTGTAGGCAATGGCCTCCCCCTGGCGCTCCGGCGTGTAGGGCTGCTTCGCGGGAGCACGCCGAAGGGCTGCGAGCATCGTCTCCACCTCGCCGCGGCGCCAGAGATAAATGGAGTCGTAGGTCTTGATGACGAACTCGCGGCCATCGGGCGACATGTCGGCAGCTACTGCCATGCGAAACGGCAACTCGAGCGGGAGACGCTCAAGCGTGGCGACGCTACCGGCGCGCTGTGGTGCAGCGTAGCGATACACGCGCACATTGTCTTCGCGCTTGGAAATGATGTACCAGTCGCCCGTCGCGTAATCCACCATGAGCGACTCGGAATCACGCGGACCATCCGGGAATTGCATTGGATACACGGCCAGTGCCGTCGCGGACCGAGTCGCGATGGCTTTGGGCTCCAACACCGCGTACACGAAGATGGTGTCGTGATTTGCGCTGTTGTCACCCGTCTCCGCGATCAACAGGGTATCCCCGCGACGCGAAATGTCTTCCCAATCGCGGTTCCGTACGCCCTCGACGAGCACACGTCCTTTCTCGACACCCGTCGAGTCAATCAGAATGAGTTCAGGCTCAGCGCCCGAGTCGTTATGGAGCCAAAAGTGGCCGGGGTGAGCCAGCGAGGCAATCATCCCCGACACCTCGCGCATGTCACCGCCCTTCAGTTGTCCGGCCACGGCACCGTTCCCGAACACCGTGAGTCCACCCACGGGCACATCAACCTGCGCGCAGCCCGCCATGAGGCCCGCCATGAGGCCCGCCGCGAGGCCAGCGACGAGCGTGGCGCGCGGGACTCGCATTAGGGCCGCGCTCCGCTGAGGAACTCAGGGGGAATCGGGTTGGCCGGGGTTTCCGCCTCCCAAAAGATGGAGACCACGTACCAGCGCGTGCCGTCGAACCAGAGTTGGAACGAGTTCACTCCGCGTGCGAAGGGCTGTGCATCCGCGAGGGTGCGCTTGGAGTCGTAGGCGCTCATCAAGTGGACGACGTTGCCGTAGCGCTCCATCTTGCGCCCAAGTTCGCGCTCGAAGAAGCCCGCCTCGAGACCGGGGCCTGCCGCCGTGATGTACTCCTCCACCGACCAATTGCGGAGCCGGCCCTCACCCGACGCTGCACGCCCCGTGGGGACTAATCGCGCGCCGGGCGCCATGAGCGAGCGGAACCGGTCCCACTGCCGTGGCTGCCCTGACGGACCCGAGATGGAGGCGTAGACCGCCGCCATGATGGCATCGATTGACTCGACGTCCTTGGGATCAGCGGTGGGACGTGCCGCGGGGGTCACGGCGGCGGGCGCTGCAGTCTGCGCAATTCCATCTGCAGGGAACGCGGAGAGCGCGAGCGCAAAAGCGAGGCACAGCGTCTGACGGGGCATATGACGGAGTTTAGTTATTTTTGCATCCTAAGAAAGGGTGGAATGTGACATGGTAGCGGTTTCTCCGCACGCGGAGTGCTCTCATGGGCCGAGTCGTTTGTGGCCTACTGCATTCAGCCCTGCAAAGTGACAGATTACACCGATTATCGGCCCCGCGGCCCACCCTTACCGAGACCCATCAGTGTCTATCAAGAACGACCGCTGGATCATCGAGCAGGCCACCAAGCACGGGATGATCGAACCTTTCGAGAGTTCCCAGCAGCGGCAAGGCGTGGTTTCCTACGGTGTGTCCGCGTACGGCTACGACATGCGTGTAGCTCGGGAGTACAAGATTTTCACGAACGCGCTCAGCAGCATCGTGGACCCCAAGCACTTCGACCCCAAGTCCTTCGTGGAGTTTGAGGGCGACGTGTGCATCGTGCCGCCCAACTCTTTTGCGCTCGCTCGCTCGGTGGAGTACTTCCGCATCCCGCGCAACGTCATGACCATCACGGTGGGCAAGTCCACCTACGCGCGCTGCGGCATCATCACCAACGTCACGCCGTTTGAACCGGAGTGGGAAGGGTACGTGACGCTGGAGATTTCCAACACCACACCCCTGCCCGCCAAGATCTACTCCAAAGAAGGCATCGCACAGGTGTTGTTCTTTGAGGGCGACGAAGGGCCTCTGGTGAGCTACAAGGATAAGAAGGGGAAGTATCAGGGGCAGGTGGGAGTGACGCTGCCGAAGATTTAAGGCAGTTGCCGCGATGACGCAGTTTCCCCCAATCGTCATCGGTGTAGTCATCGCGGCGCTGGTCATTGCGGTGACGGCCGTCGCGCGCCGTCTGCCCATCCCCACGCCGATTCTTCAAGTCGCTGCCGGCGCGCTCATCGGCCTGCTGCCGGGCGTGAACATCCCGCAGTTGGACCCCGACATCGTGTTCTTCGTGTTCCTCCCGCCCGTGCTCTGGGCGGCGGCGTTTTTCACGAGCTTGCGCGAGTTCCGCGCCAACATTCGGCCAATTTCGCTCCTCGCCATCGGCCTCGTCATCGTGACCTCGGCGGCGGTCGCGGTGGTAGCGCGCTGGTTGATTCCTGGAATGCCTTGGGCCGTGGCCATCGCGCTTGGTGCGATTGTCTCGCCTCCAGACGCTGTTGCCGCGACGGCCATCGTGAGCCGTCTGCCGGTGCCGCGTCGGGTCATCGTGATTCTCGAAGGCGAATCGCTGGTGAACGATGCCTCGGCGCTGGTGCTCTACCGCACGGCGGTCGTTGCCGCAGTGACGGGTGTGTTCAGCTGGGGCGAATCAGTCATTCGCTTCTTCATTGACGCCGGTGTGGGCGCGCTCATCGGCCTCATCGTGGGCTGGCTCATTATCGAAGCCGCACGCCGCACGGAGGATTCGCTGGCGGAGGTCCTCGCCACGCTGGTGGGCCCCTACATCGCCTGGGTAGCCGCGGAGACGATTCACGTCTCGGCCGTGCTTGCCTGCGTCACCGGTGGTTTCTACTTGCGCCAACACCTCTCCACGGTCGTGGCGCCCATGTCACGTGTGCAATCACGCGCGGTGTGGGACCTGTGGATCTTCCTACTCAACGCGCTGATCTTCATTGGGCTGGGCACGCAGTTCGAAAAGATTGTGGACGACGTTCCGGCGAACCTGATTACGTCCACCGCTATTACGGGCCTCATCATCTCGCTGGTGGCCATCGTCGTGCGCTTGGCATGGGTTCCTCTCGCCACATGGATTCCACGCTGGTGGAGCGCAGAGATTCGGAAGACCGACCCTGTGCCCCGCCCGAAGGCCGTGGCTCTCGTCGCGTGGACCTCGATGCGCGGTATCGTCTCGCTCGCGACGGCCTTCGCCCTGCCCTTCGCCCTCAGCGACGGGACGCCGTTTCCGTACCGCGCCGAGATTCTGCTCATCACGATGGTGGTGATCGTCGTGACGCTCGTCGTGCAGGGATTCACACTGGAGCCCATCATTAAATGGATGCGCTTCCCTGCTGAAGACGGACATCTGGCTGAGGAGAAGCTGGCCCGTCGCGAGCTGGCTCGTCGTGCGACCGAGGCTCTCGAGGACCACGCGCGCGTGGTCGGTGTGCACCGCGCGGATGTGGATTGGCTACGCCAGGAGCTCAGTGAGCGCCACCGCGAGTCAGAACTCGATCACGGCAGCGCCGAAGGCCGACGTCAGGCTCGGCTCAAGATGTTGGCCGCGCAGCGGCGCATGCTGATTCGCTTGCGCAATGAGAACGCCATTTCCGACGAAGTACTCGGCACCATCGAGCGAGAACTCGACCTCGAAGCCATTCGCGCCGGCGCCGGCGAAGATCGCTAGCGCCAGCGCGGCAATCACCCGCCGGCGAGTCCGCCTTCTGACTCTGCGATTGGCGCTCGCGAGGTGATGCCTTCCTCGAGGTAGTCCAAGCGGCTCAAGCGTTCCACATCAATGGCGATGATGCCGTCGGCGGCGCTTGTGAAGATGTTCGCGAACTTCACATCCCAACGCACTTCGTCCCAGAGGTATGAGGTACGCTGGCGCACACGCGTGGCAAAGGTATCCTCGTGTGCGGCGACAGAGATGATGATCTCCGCTTCCGTTTCGCGCAGGCGCTCCGGGGTAAAGCTGGCGAGCGGACTCTTGGCGTTGATGGGATGCACCACCGTCCAGTGGAGGTTGAACAGCTCCACCGTGTCGCGTTCCAATTCCAACTGGCGGAAGTCGCGCTCGCGCACGCCGTTGATGGTCTCGTAGTAGATGAGGATGACGCGCACGCGCACATCGCTCAGCTCGCCGGGACGCACGTTCACCATGCGGAACATGAGTGCGCGTCCGTCTTCGTAGGGTGCAACGATGGCCGACTCCGAGAACTTGAGCATCATGCGCGGCCGCGTGAGCCGTGCGATGATCAAGCCTGCGACCGTGATCAAGAACACCAGGGCCACGAGTGACTCAAAGATCACTAACCAGTTGGCCGTCTCCCCCACCGCGTACATGGAGCCGGTGCCCGTGGTGGTGAAAATGCCCACGCTGAACACGAGTGCGCGCAAGAACGGATCCTCGAGCCCCATCCGCGTGGCGCCCGAGATGGCGTCGGTGCCAATGGACCGATATGCGAGGGCGAATACGCCATTGATCAGCAGCAACGCGCCGGCGAACCAGCCCAGGAACTCCGGCCAGCGCGCGTTCAGTGCCGCCTGGTAGAAACGTTCGGCTCGCTGCGCGCCTAGTCCAAACTTGTGCGAGGAGGGCGTGCCGTCGCGGCTGATGAAACGGCCGCGAACGGTGTTGGCTACGACCTTGCCGAGGCCGAGGTCACGCGGGCCGCTCGAGGACTCGCGATCTTGCTCTAGCCGCGGCGAGGTCACGCCGCGGCTCCTGCATGGGCGGCAGCTACTTCATCCACGCCAGGCCAGGCGCCGGGGGCGTATTTAGCAATGGTGCGAAGGTAGTGCACCGCATCCGCGCCAAACTGCGCCACGACTGTCTCGGCCGCCTTCTTCACACCCGCCGCGTCGGCGAACGGCGGCTCAAGGCTCTCGTCAATGGAGGCGCCATTCGCCTTCACTCCCGCCACCTTAAGAAACATCTCTTGGATAGCCGGCTCGACGTCCACGTAGAGCGCCTGCAGTAAATCCAGTTCGTCTTCAGCCGTCTGTGCATTCAAGCGAACCACTTCGGCCGCGAGCTTGGCGGGCGGCCAGGTCATGAGTGTCGCGGCGCGGAAACCGCCGCCACGTGACACCATGCGCTGGATGAACACCGCGCGTGATTCCTTGCGCTGCGAAATGACGGCCGTGAGTAGCGCCACGCGCTTGGCGGCCGGAAGTTCACGGTAAAGGGAGCTGCTTTTGGTGGCGGACTTTCCAGGAATCACGGCAGTCAGGTTACGGAGGTGAATGGAGACTAGGTGGAATCTACCACGCTGCCTCTTACCCGTCTGCGGGCTCATGCCTCGCCGATAGCGTTCCGAGCCTCCGGCGCGTAGCATCTATGGTCCCTCACAACCCAAGCCATGCGACTCCGTACCGCCTCGCGCCTTTGCCTGCTGGCCGGGCTCATTACCCTTCCGGTTCTTAAGTCTGCCGCCCAGCAGCCCACTGTGCAGCCCGCCTCTCAAACGCGGGGCGACGGAACGCAGGCCGGCCCGTCCAACCCCCAATTGGGGCTGCCCTACGGTGCCGCGAACTCGGCGGCAGTTTCCCGTTGGACGCCGCCGGCGTCCGCAGGGCGTCAACTCACGCTTGCTGACTTGCTCGCGTGGAAGGTGGTGCGTACGCCGCAGCTGTCCAACGATGGGCGCTGGTTTGCCTATGAGCTCTCGCCCAACGAGGGCGACGCCGAGGTAGTCATCCGCTCGACAGCGGCCAATGGCCAGGAGTGGCGATTTCCAGTTGGATCCGTGCCTGCTGGGGGCACGGCCGGACCGCCAGCCACCAGTTCGCTTATGATGAGCGGCAGTAGCCGCTGGGTGGCCTTCCTCGTGCGTCCCAGTGCCGAGTCGGCGCGCAATCGCGGTCGCGCTGGCGCAGGTGGTGGCGGTGGTTCGGGTGCAGCTGCGGGCGCCGCGGCCTCCGCTCCTGCGGCAATCTCGCCCAAGCTGGTGGTGGTGAGCGTGGCCGATGGCTCAAAGCGCGAGTTTGAAAACGTTCGGAGCTTCCGCTTTGCCGGCGATACCTCAAGCTGGCTGGCCATTCAGCACGCTGCGCCGAGCGGCGGCACGGGAGCGGCTGCGGCGGGGGGCGCTGGAGCTGGCGGCGCTGGAGTCGCTGCGAGTTCGGGGTCCGTGCTGCAACTCGTGAATCTCTCGGCGCCTGTGAATACGCCCACCACACCGATCACGAACGTCACCGAGTTCGCATTCGACGACGCTGGCCAGTTGATGGCGTATGCCATCGGGACGCCAGATGAGATTGGCAACTCGTTGCAGCTACGCCGCCTCTCCAATGGCGAGACGCGCGCACTCGATACCTACAAGGCTGCGTACCGTCGCATCACGTGGGGCGATTCAAGCACGTCGCTCGCCGCTCTGCGCGTGGACACGGATACCTCCAATACGGTGGATGAGCTCGTCAGCATCCTCGTATGGCCGCGCGCCACGGCTGGCGAGCCAGCCCATGTGATTGACGGCAAAACCACCGGACTACCGGCCGAGCGCGTCCTGAGTTCTGACTACGCGATTGCCTTCGCGTCAGGTGGGAGTTCGCTCTACGTCGGAATGCGTGCACCGCGTCCGCCGCGCCCGAGAGCAACGCCCGGTGCCGGTGCCCCGCCCTCGACCAGCCCTGCACCAGGTGCTGGCAGCGGCGGTCGTATCGCGGCGGCTCCTCAGACCGACGCCGATGTGCCCTCGCTGGTGCTCTGGCACTGGAAGGACGCTCGCACACAGGCCACGCAGCAGGTGCAAGAGACTGCCGATCGCGGTTTTGCGCATGTGGCAGCGTATCGCATCACTAACAGGACGCTCGTGCCCCTGACGGACGAGACCATCCGCGGCCTGCAGCGCGGACCGCGTGACACGTGGGGCGTCGCCACGGACGCCGAGAAGTACGAACTCGACGCCAGCATTCGCGGCTATGCGTATCGCGACATCTACGCCGTGAATCTAAACACCGGTGAGCGCAAGCTCGTGCAGGCAAAGGTACCCGGTGGCGGTGGCTTTGGCGGCGGCGCGTCCAATGCCTTCTCGCCCGACAACAGTAAGTACGCGTACTACGATCTCGGCGAATGGAAGGTCTACGACTTCACCACTGGTCAGACGCGTGTCGTCACCACCGGCATCGCGAACAACTTCTACGATGACGAAGACGACCATAATCAGGTGAAGCCCGCCATCGGCGGCGCCTTGCTGGGCTGGACTCGCGACAACGCCAGCGTGCTCGTGCGCGACAATTGGGACATCTGGAAACTCTCGGCTACCGGCCAGCCCGCACGCAATCTCACGGTGAACGGCCGCACGAGCCACACCCGCTACATCACCCGCCTCAGCTGGGATAATCGTGATCGTCGTGGCATTGATCCGGCGGCGCCGATGTTCATCGAGACCTACGAGGAGTACACAAAGAGGGAAGGACTCGTCACGGTGGATGTGGCTCGCGGTGGCGTGCGCGTGGTTTCCAACGAGGGTGCCAAGGTGGACTACCGTCGCGCTCGTGACGCAAATGTGTGGGCGTTCACGCGGCAGACGGCGGTGGCCTTCCCTGATTGGTTCGCTGCGGACAACGGTCTCACGAACGTTCGTCGTCTCACCACGGCGAATCCGCAGCAGGCCGAGGTGGCTTGGACTCCCGGCGCGCGCCTCATTGAGTACACCTGCGAGAACAGCACGGAGCGCAGGCAGGCGGCGCTCTACCTCCCCGCCGGCTACGAGGAGGGCAAGACCTATCCGATGCTGACGTACATCTATGAGCTGCTCTCGCAGAACTTCAACGTGTACCAGCAGCCCAATGCCACGCGTTACGCAAATGCCAGCGTCTACACGTCGCGCGGCTACGCCTATCTTATGCCAGACATCAAGTACACGCTCAACGAGCCCGGTCGCTCCGCGCTCTGGTGCGTGGTGCCGGCCGTGAAGGCGGCGATCGCTACGGGCATAATTGATACCGCTCGAGTGGGCCTGCAGGGCCATAGCTGGGGCGGCTACCAGACCACGTTCATCACCACGCAGACCAACATCTTCAAGACGGCCGTGGCCGGTGCACCGCTCACCGACATGGTCTCAATGTTCGGTTCCGTGTATTGGAATACAGGCAGCACGGACGGCAGCATCTTCATCGCGAGTCAGGGTCGCTTCACGGGTGGACCCAACGAAGTGCCGGAAGCCTACATGCGCAACTCACCCCAGGTGCACGCGCAGAATCTGTCTATTCCCTTCATGATTCTGCATAACGATCGGGATGGCGCGGTGGATTTCAATCAGGGCATCACCTACTACAACCATCTGCGTCAGCTTGGAAAGGAAGTTGTGCTGTTGGAGTACGTGGGTGAGAACCACGGGCTCGCGCGGCCAGCGAATCAGAAGGACTATGCGCTAAGGATGACGGAGTGGTTTGATACGTTCCTTCGGGATCAGCCGGCGCCGGATTGGATGCAGAGCGGGATTCCGCGACTGCAGATGGAGTCGCATTTGAAGACGCGGCGGCCGTTGACGGATGCGAAAGCGGAGGTGCCGCGGGTCGTGCCCTAGCACGAGAGGGAGACCTAGCTTGCGAGTCGGGATAGGGCGTCGTATGCTTGGGCGCCCGTCGCAGCGAGGTCGCGGTGAACACCGGGGTCGAGCAACTAGGTGAAGCTCTGGCCGGCCGATATCGTGTTGAACACGAGATCGGGCGCGGCGGCTGGGGAGTTGTATACCGCGCCCGGGACCTCCGGTTGCCACGCACCGTGGCAATCAAGGTCTTGATGGTAGACAACTCCGATGCCGAAGCACGCGAGCGCTTTCGTCGGGAAATTGATTTCGAGGCACGGCTCGTTCATCCCCACATCGTCCCCGTCATCGAATCGGGAGAGGTGGGCGATGCGCTGTACTTTGTGATGCCCTTCGTCGAGGGCGAGTCCTTGCGCGAGCGATTGCTGCAGGAGGGCGTCCTCGCCATTGCCGATGCGGTCCAGATGACTCGCCAAATCAGCGAGGGACTGGCGCATGCGCACGAGCGCCTCATCGTGCATCGCGACATCAAGCCCGCCAATATCCTGCTCGCGTCTGGTAATGCGATGATCGCTGATTTCGGGATCGCACGAGCATTAGATGTGACAGCGGATGGGAACGTGTGGTCGACTGGCAGCGGGCTCCGCCTTGGCACGCCGGCTTACATGTCTCCGGAGCAGAGCGCAGGCGACCCTGGGCTCGACCACCGCTCGGACCTATACAGCCTCGGCTGCGTGCTTTTTGAGATGCTCGCCGGGAAGCCTCCCTTCACCGCCCCGTCGGTCGTCTCGTTGCTGGGGTTGCACGCGGTCGCTCCGGTTCCGTCGTTGCGGATCGCGCGCCCGGAGGCGCCGGCGAGCCTCGACGCCGTTGTCGCGCGGCTCCTGGACAAGCAACCCGAGGCACGCTTCCCAGACGCGCGCGAGCTTATCCGGGCCCTCGATGCCGTGTTGGCGGAACTGCAGACTCCAATGCTGCACTCCAATCTCCACCGTCCGTCTCGGGCAATCGTCGCGGTGACGATTCTCTTTGCGATTCTGGGCACGGTGGCCCTGACGAGATATGCGACCACACGGTTTGCCGCACACCGCGACAGCCTGGCGGACACAAGCACGGTCGTGCTCTTCCCGTTTGAGGGCGATCCCGCGGAAAGCGCGGCTTCGACGGAGCTGATGCGCCGTGCGTGGGGACGTTGGAATGGCACCACCCTCATCGACGCCTTTACCGTGACTGACGCCGTGGGTGCTCGCGCGTTGTCGTCGCGACGTGCGAGCGCCGTCGCTCGAACCCTTGGTGCTGGGCGATTCATTCGGGGATCTGTCGTGCGCACCGATGCGGGACTGGAGCTTCGCGCCGTGCTTGCGTCATCAGCCCGGGAACCGCAGTCGCTGGCGGAGGTCACGGCCCGACTGCCCATCGGCGCGTGGACAAGCCGCGATTCCATCGCCGCACGAGCGGTCACGCGCTTGCTATTTCGGCAATCGGAGCGGCCCGACGTCGACCTCACCAACCTGAATACGGCCTCGCTGTCAGCGGCGCAACATTACGTGGCGGGACGCGCGTCCATTGACCAATGGGCACTCGATTCCGCGGCTGCATCGCTCGACAGGGCTTGGCAACTCGACCAGTCGTTCACAGAGGCCGCGCTCTGGCTCGCGCTAGTCCGCTATTGGCGCCACGATCCGCCCGCGACCTGGATGCTACCGGCGCAGGCTGTCGTGCAAGATCAGCGTCCTCGACGCGACGCCTTTTCGCGTCGGCACGGCGACGCCCTCCTCGCCTTGGCGAATGGAGAGCGTCTCAAGGCGTGTCTGGAATGGGACGCGTTGACCGGGATTGCTCCTCTGGACTTCTCTGCTTGGTACAGCGCTGCGGTCTGCCGCGACCGCGATTCACAAGTTGTGCGGGATCCTAGTGCCCCGACGGGGTGGCGCTTCCGAAGTTCCTTCCACACGGCCCAACTGCAGTACCTACGCGCGTTCCAGCAGTTGCCAACGATCCATCGCGCGCTGCGCGATAGGGCATACGAGCGCGTGCGAGTACTTCTGTACCTCTCGGAAACGACGCTGCGAAGCGGGCGCGTCGCCGAGATTGGAACGCCAATGCTAGCGTTTCCAATTCTCTCCGGAGACACCTTGGTGTTGGCGCCAGTTGAGCTTTCGCAAGTATCCGGTGCGGACACATCGGTGCTGCGATTGCAACGCGGATCGGCTGCGCGCGTTGTTCGACAACAGCGAGAACTGTTTCGCGACATCACGAACGTCTGGGTTTCAGCCGACCCATCGAGCGCTGACGCGCACGAAGCCCAAGCACTGGCACTTCAGATGCTCGGAGACCCCGCGGCGCTTGACTCGATGCTCCGGGCGAGCGCCTTGGCCGTTTCGTCCGATCAACGCCGCCGCCTCGCCGCCTCGGAGGTCTGGATGCGCGTGCGGCTCGGTGTTCCGGACGACCGTCGGAGCATCCGTCAGGCTCGACTTCTAGCCGATTCGATTCTCCGGGTCGCAGATGACACTGCCTACGATGCAACCATTGATGCAATGTCCGCGCTCGTCGGACGATTCTCGCGACTGCAAGCCACCCGTGATGGACGCGGCAGAACCGCAGCGGAGGGCGCGAGCGCCAAGCTAAGCGCGCTTGCCGAGGAGATTGTCGCCCTGCAGCTCGATGCCGCCGTCGCAGCACCTCAGTCAGCCCTGTCGACGCGCGCGCTGCGGGTGGACTCCCTAATCTCCGCGCTCGTCCCGGTCTCGGGGCAATCGTCAATGCGGAACCGGGCTTTTTCGCGAGCTGCGGCGCTCGCATTCCCTACCCGCACCCTCCCTGTGCAACTGCTCGACGGGATGGGCGACGACTATCTCGGACGTATCCTCGCTGCGGTTGGGCGCGGCGATTCCGTCGCAGTCCGAAGTGGCGTCCGCGAGCTCATTGAACTGCGTAGCACTTGGTGGCCGCCAGAGACCGTGGCCTTCGATGCGCTCGTCGCAGAGACGGCACTACTGGTGTACGCTGGAGAGCGTCCGCGCGCAGCCGCCTGGCTCGATGCAGCCCTGCAGGCACAGCGCCGCGCTGCCCCTGATTTCGACCCCGTCCACGCCGTGGCGTTCCTACGGGCCATGGTCCTTAGGGCGCAGATCGCCTCCGCGTTGGGGGATGCGGCGACGGCGGAGCGTTGGCGTAACGCGGTTGCCGAATTATGGATGGATGCGGACAGAAGTGCCTTCGCGGGGCTCACCGCTCCACTCTTGCCACGGCAGTAAGCGCCGCGGGCGGTCGCTCGCAGCGTGCTTTCACCGAAGCTCAAGGGAGGAAGTTGTGTCAAACCTGCAGCGAACATTGATCCTCGTGACTGTGCTCGGCGTCGCGGGGGCCATAGCCGTCTTTATTGGCAGACGGCCCCAGATCATCGTCCCGCATTCCAAGCCAATGATTGCGCAGGGACTGCCAGAATGCCCGCACAGTTGGTCGCGCTCCCAGGACACGGTGCTGCGAGCTGTCGTCGGTCCGAGTGTCAGCATTCCTGAGCTGCACGACTGCCAGCGCCTTGTGGTTGCCGCGTCCGCAACCGCGAGACCACAGTTCGATTCGATCGCGGGGGTGTTCGCGAATCCCCTCGGTGCACACTATACCAATGACAGCTTACAGATCCCGCGTCCGTTGGCCCTCGTCTATTTTCCATACGGGGGAAGCTATGAGCCGCTATTCCTGAAAACGTCCTTGTCGTGCCTTTGGATTCAGCGCAACAACCTTGTACTGACCGCGTGGGTCACGCCTGTAACGAATGCAAAGGACTGTCTGCCGCGGGATGTCGCTTCGACGGATAGGCCGGTCGCGCTCACCGTTCGCACTCACGTCCCCGGTCCCGCCAAACGGCCAGACGCGGTGTATAATGTCGCGCGCTGGGACTGGGATCCACGGACGCGGACACACTTCATCGGTATCCGTTGCGGCGACGAGTGGTGCGAAGTCGGTGTGAGTGGCTTCGGAGATTCACAATCGCACGTCGACGCGAGCAGCGAAACGGACACAAAGTATGTCGGACTTCGCGTGAAGGGCCACTACGACGAACAACACTTGGCCGAGTGGGTTGATGGGAGCATTACCGTCGGCGGAAATCTCGGGACCATCTATCCCACCCAGCGCTTAGCCTCGCTGAGCTCGCCTACGCCGCCGAAGGGACAGTGGACGCAGGTCGCAGAGATGAACATGTCGCCGACCGCTGGTCCTTACGAGACGATGTTGAATCTTGTCGGAAACGATCAGCCACTCACTCGGGGCCAGCAAGCGACGTTATCGTTGTGCCTGGGCGACTGGAGCACCTGCGCGCCGATGCCACGGCGGGTGGTGTTTGACAAGACGGCCTGCAAAGAGACATCGGAGGGTCGCTGGTACGCGCGCGTCGAGCGGCCGGGCCGCGACCCGCAATACTACTGCGTAATGTACCGGGCGCACCCGACTGGATTCACGATCCCGCCTGTGGTTCGCTGGCGGTGGCGCGACGACGACGAGACCATCTGGGTTCGCTGTGCGGGCGGTTGCTGCGAGGTCAACGTGGACGACGCAATAAGTATGTGAGCGGGTGCAAAGGTGTGCGACGGGCGCGCATTAGGCGCCCGTCCACTCCTTCGCTTCTGTCTTCGTCGCCATCGCCATCGCAAAGTCCCGATTCATCTGCGAGATGGCATCAATGCTAATCCCCTTCGGGCATGCCGCCATACACTCGCCAAACAGCGAGCAGCCACCAAACTCCTCAAGATCCATCCGCGCCACCATGCCGAGCGCGCGACGCTTCCGCTCCGGCTGACCCTGCGGCAGTGCACCAAGGTGCGCCACCTTCGCCGCCGTGAACAACGAAGCCGAAGCATTCGGGCAGGCCGCCACGCAGGCGCCGCATCCGATGCAAGCCGCATTGTCCATCGCCAAGTCAGCGTCCGGCTTGCCGATCGGCAGCGCGTTCGCGTCCTGCGGCGTTCCGGTTGGCGCGGACACAAAGCCACCCGCCTGAATGATGCGATCAAACGCCGAGCGATTCACCACTAGATCCTTCACCACCGGGAAGGCCTTTGCGCGCCACGGCTCGATGTAGATCTGCTCGCCGTCGCTGAACGAACGCATGTGCAACTGACAAGTCGTGGTCAGCTTCATCGGTCCATGCGCCGCGCCATTGATCATCATGCCGCAGCTGCCACAAATGCCCTCTCGGCAATCATGGTCAAACGCGATGGGCTCTTCGCCCTTCTCAATCAGACGCTCGTTCACGACGTCGAGCATCTCAAGGAAGCTCATATCGGGACTGATGTCCGGCGCGGGGTACTGCACCATCTTGCCCGCGTCGTTCGGTCCCTTCTGACGCCACACGTGGAGCGTCAGGTTCAGGACTGCCGTTGACGACCCGCTCACTTGTAGCTCCGCGTGCTCAGGTGGACATTCTCAAAGTTGAGTGGCTCCTTGTTGAGCACCGGAGGCTTCCCTTCGCCCGCGTACTCCCAAGCCGCCACGTACGCGAAGGCCTCGTCATTCCGCTTGGCCTCGCCGTCTTCCGTCTGATGCTCCGTGCGGAAATGCCCGCCGCAGCTCTCTTCACGGTGTAGCGCGTCAATGCACATCAGCTCCGCGAACTCGAGGAAGTCCGCCACACGGCCGGCCTTCTCCAGCGACTGATTGAGATGCGTGCCCTCGCCTAGGACCTTTACATTGCGCCAGAACTCCTCGCGCAACTTCGGAATCCTCTGCAGCGCCTCCTGCAGTCCCTTGGCATCGCGCGCCATGCCGCACTTGTCCCACATGAGGAGGCCAAGTTCGCGGTGAAACGAATCCACCGTACGTGTGCCGTTGATGCTGAGCAGCCGCTTAGTGCGCTCTTCGACCGCGGTGCGCGCGGCTAGAAACTCCGGATGATCCGTCGTCACCGGCTCAAGCTTGGTGCCGGCGAGATAATTGCCGATGGTGTACGGCAACACGAAGTATCCGTCGGCCAAACCCTGCATCAGCGCGCTCGCACCAAGGCGATTGGCGCCGTGGTCCGAGAAGTTGGCTTCACCGGCCACGTGCAGGCCGGGGATGGTGCTCATCAGGTTGTAATCCACCCAAGTGCCGCCCATCGTGTAGTGAACGGCGGGGTAGATGCGCATCGGACGCTTGTAGGGATCCTCGTCCGTGATGCGCTGATACATCTCAAACAAGTTGCCGTAGCGCTCCTCGATGGCGGACTTGCCCAAGCGCTTGATGGCGTCCGCGAAGTCGAGGTACACGCCGCGGCCGCCGGGGCCAACGCCACGCCCGTCGTCGCAGGCTTCCTTGGCGGCGCGCGACGCGATGTCGCGCGGGCTCAGATTGCCGAAGCTCGGATACTTCCGCTCCAGGAAATAGTCGCGGTCATCCTCGGCGATCTCCGAAGGGTTCTTGGCGATGTCTTCCTTCTTCTTCGGCACCCACACACGACCGTCATTGCGCAGCGACTCGGACATCAGCGTCAACTTGGACTGATAGTCGCCGGCCACGGGGATGCAGGTCGGGTGAATTTGCGTGAAGCTTGGGTTCGCCATCGCCGCGCCCTTTTTGTAGGCGCGCCAGGTTGCCGTGACGTTGCAGCCCTTGGCGTTGGTCGAGAGGTAAAAGACGTTCCCGTAACCACCGGTCGCGAGAATCACCGCGTCCGCGGCGTGCGACTCGATCTCACCCGTGATGAGGTCGCGCACGATGATGCCACGAGCCTTGCCATCCACGAGCACAAGTTCGAGCATCTCGTGCCGCTCGTACATCTTCACGGCGCCGCGAGCAATCTCCTTCTCCAGCGCCTGATACGCACCGAGCAACAACTGCTGCCCCGTCTGCCCACGCGCATAAAAGGTGCGCGACACCTGCGCACCACCAAACGAGCGATTGGCCAACATGCCGCCGTACTCGCGCGCAAAGGGCACGCCCTGCGCCACGCACTGGTCAATGATGTCCACCGACACCTGCGCGAGGCGATACACATTAGCCTCGCGAGCGCGAAAGTCGCCGCCCTTGATGGTGTCGTAGAACAAGCGCTGCACCGAGTCACCATCATTGCGATAGTTCTTGGCCGCGTTGATACCGCCCTGCGCCGCAATCGAATGCGCGCGGCGCGGCGAGTCTTGAAAGCAGAAGCAGGAGACGTTGTAGCCGAGTTCCGAGAGCGTCGCCGCAGCCGAAGCGCCAGCGAGGCCGGAGCCCACGACGATCACGCTGAACTTCCGCTTATTGGCGGGGTTCACGAGCTTCATCTCAAAGCGGTGCTTATCCCACTTCTCGGCGAGCGGTCCTTCGGGAATCTTCGAGTCGAGCTTGAGTGTCATTGCGCTCTTGTCCTCAGTCGACGATGCCGAGCGCAACCGCGATCGGCACGATGATGAATCCAGCCCAGACGATCACGGCGACGCCGAGTGCGAGCTTGCGCTCCATCGGCATCGGATTTGCCTTCGCTACGCCGAGCGTGCGGAAGCCCGACCACACGCCGTGGTACAGATGCAATCCGAGGAAGCTCATCGCCACCACGTAGAACACCACCACCCACCAGACCTTGAAGCCCAACACCACGTTGCCGTAGGCACCACCCTTCGAAAACGCCGGGTGCAACTGGCCCGTGGTGAAGTGCAGGATGTGAAACACGATGAACGCGGCGACGACGATGCCGCCCACGCGCATCGTCTTGGAGGCGAGCGTGGAGATCTGCGACTCCCGCTTCACGTAGTCGGCAGGCCGCGCCGCCTTGGCGATAGCCGTCAACTGAATGGCGGAGATGATGTGCAGCGCCGCCATCGTGAAGAGCCCGATGCGCGCCACCCAGAGGAGCGGCCCCAGTGACTGCAGCTTGTGCGCGTAGTCGTTAAATGCCGTGGCGCCGAGGAACACCTGCAGGTTCCCGGCCATGTGTGCGAGCGTAAATCCAACGAGCCCTATGCCCGTGATCGCCATCACCCACTTCTTGCCAATCGTCGAACTCCAAAACTGCAGCAACGCAGCCATCGCTATCCTCTGCCGGGGTCAGACAAGAGCGGGAGCCTTCGGTGTGAAGGCTCCCGCTTCGTAACTCTTACAGCTTCACCACACTCATCGGCTCGCGCACGGCCTCTGCGCTCTTCTCGAGCGCTGTGCGCTCCTCTGCCGTCAGCGTGACCTCGATGACCTTCTCGAGTCCCTTGCGGCCAAGCTTCACCGGCACGCCGAGGAACAGTCCCTTCATGCCGTACTCGCCCTCGAGCCAGGCAGAGCAAGGCAGGATGCGCTTCTGGTCGTTCACGATGGCTTCTACCATCTGCACCGCACCGGCCGACGGCGCGTAGTACGCCGAGCCAGTCTTCAGGTGCTTCACAATCTCTGCACCACCGCTGCGCGTGCGATCCACGATCGCATCGAGCGTGGCTTGGTCCATGAGTTGCGTAATCGGGATGCCCGAGACGCTGGTGTAGGAGATGAGCGGCACCATCGTGTCGCCGTGGCCGCCAAGCACCATGGCCTGGATGTCGCGCACGGACACATCGAGGGCCGTAGCGAGGAAGGCGCGGTAACGGGCCGTGTCGAGCACGCCGGCCATCCCAATCACACGTTCGCGCGGGAAGCCCGTGGCTTCCTTGGCCACCCAGCACATCACGTCCAGCGGATTGGACACCACAATCACGATGGCATTCGGCGAGGTCTTCTTAATCTGCTCACCCACCGACTTCACGATGCCGGCGTTGGTGTTGAGCAAATCGTCGCGGCTCATGCCCGGCTTGCGAGCGATGCCGGCCGTGATGACGACGATGTCGGAATCCACCGTCTCGTCGTAGCCGTTGGTGCCGATGACACGCGAATCGAAGCCTTCAATCGGCGCGGACTGCCACTGGTCGAGGCCCTTCCCCTGCGGGATGCCTTCAGCTACGTCCACCATCACGACGGTGCGAGCGAGTTCCTTCTCGGCGATGCGCTGGGCGGCGGTGGCGCCGACGTTGCCGGCTCCGACGACCGTAATCTTGTTGACCATTTATGCCTACTCGACGGGGGGATCGGTGTGCTGCTGCTTGTGCGATGGAATTTAGTGGGCGCGCCGAGTCAGGTAAACTGCTCTCACCACGAAGGCACGAAGGACTTACTGCAAACTTTTGGCCCCGCGAACCTGAAGAAGCGAAGCCTTTTGGGGCTGCGGGGCCTAAGGACCGTCGCGGCTCCCTTCGTGCCTCCGTGGTGAAACCGTTCAGCCCCCAACTTGAGACAGCGCTTTCAGCCCGCCCACTCTCAGTTGCAGCAGGTTGTGCTCTTTAGGTTTCTCGGCCAGCGCCTGAACAAACAGCGGCTCCAGTCTTAGACCGGCCCTCAGCGGCTCGCGCAGGTTCACCTCGTGGTCGCCGTACAGGCAGGTGCGCAGGCGGCCGTCGGCGGTGAGGCGCACGCGGTTGCAGTCGCCGCAGTAGGTGTGCGTCATCGGCGTAATCACGCCGACGCTGCCAGCAGCGCCCTGCAGCCGGTAGTACTTGGCCGGGCCATTGCCGCGCGCCGGGCCGCTAACGGGCTCAAGCGTGCCGAGTGTAGCTATGCGAGTGAGAATCTCGTCGCTGGGAACCACGTGCGCGTCCGTGAGGTGCGCCATCTCGCCCACAGGCATCAGTTCGATAAATCGCACGTGAATCGGCAGCCTGAGCGTGAGGCGCGCAAAGTCCTTGACCTCATCATCATTCAGGCCTCGCATCACGACCACGTTCACCTTCACCGGCTCGAGGCCCGCGGCGATTGCCGCTTCGAAGGCGGCCACTGGTTCAAACTTCAAGTCGCGACGCGCAATCGCGACGATGCGATCTTGACGCAGGGAATCCGCCGAGATGTTCACGCGGTCGAGGCCCGCCGCCTTCAGATCCTGCGCCATCGCGGGAAGCTTGGCGCCGTTGGTCGAGAGCGCGATGTCCTCAATGCCATCCACCGCGCGCAGCATCGTGATCAACTTCGGAAGATCCGGCCGAATGGTCGGCTCACCGCCCGTGATGCGCAGGCGACGCAGCCCAAGCGGCGCCAACTGGCGCACGACTTCGGTGATCTCCTCATAGCTCAGAATCTCTTGCTTGGGCAGCCACGCGAGGCCCTCCGCCGGCATGCAGTACACGCAGCGGAAGTTGCAACGGTCCGTCACCGAGATCCGCAGATACTCGATGCTGCGGCCGAATTGATCTTTCATGCGCTCACCGCGCCGCCAAGGTTATCCACCCACGCGCGGTCGCCGTCCACGTAGTGCTCACGCTTCCAGATGGGTACACGCAGCTTGATCTCCTCAATCAAAAAGCGCTGCGCGTCCATGGCGGCCGCACGGCGTTCGTGGGATACAGCAATGACGATACTCGCTTCGCCGAGCGTGAGCGTGCCTAAACGATGTTCCACCACAATGCGATCGCTGCCGAATTGTTCCGCCGCCTCGCGAATGATGGTCTCCATCTCGCGCAGGGCCATCGCCTCGTATGCAGAGTAATCAATGCCGGTCACCGCTCGGCCCTGATTGTTGCGGCGCACGGTGCCCACGAACAGCGTGCTGGCTCCCGAGCCCACATCCGCGACCTCGGCGAGCAGAGCCGTCGGGTCCAGTGGATGTTCTACAATGGACGCGCGCACTTCAGCCCCCCGCGACGGGCGGGATAATGGCGAGCTCATCGCCCGCCGCGAGAACGGCATCGGCCCGCGCATAGCGCTGATTCACGGCCACGAGCGGGCGTGGCAACGGCTTGATTGACTTGGTCTTAGCTCTGCTCGTCAGCGCGTCCAGCAAATCGGACACGCGAGCGCCATCAGGCAGCTCAACCTCAGCCTCGGGGCCAAGGGCATCACTCCAAGAGGCAAAGAGCCTCACGCGGTGCTTCAACGGGACGCTCACCGAGGGATTCAACCCTCCTCGGGCACCATCTCCAGATCGGCGACGAGGGCCCGTAACTCCTTACTGGGCTTGAACACCGGGACCGGACGGGCCGAGACTTCAACGGGAGCGCCGGTGCGCGGATTCCGCGCCATGCGAGTCTTCCGATTGCGGATTTTGAAAGTGCCGAAGCCGCGCACTTCAATGTTCTTCTGCGCCTTGAGGGCGTCCTTGATAGCGTCGAGGAACGAATCCACAACTCGAGCGCAATCCTTCTTGGAAATCATGGGCCCGGAGGTCTGAGACATCGCCTCCGTAACGAGCTCCACAAGATCCGCTTTGGTCATCGACATTCGAGGAGGGGTTGAGACGTCCCAAGTGGCGTAAGTGCCTTTAGCTTAGGACCTTAGCTGTGGTGTGTCAAGCACTTGCGCGCGGTTTACCCCATACTATTTAGCCGCGCCTAAGGCCTCAATGAACTCGTCAAAATGCGGCACGGCGTCGTGCGGCCCCGGGGCGGCTTCGGGGTGATACTGCACCCCAAACACTGGACGGGTCCGGTGCCGGAGGCCCTCCACCGTGCCGTCATTCAGGTTTAGGTGCGTCACCGCGAGATCTGGAGCCCCCGGGATGCCTTCAAGCGTCCCCTGCACGGCAAATCCGTGGTTCTGCGAGGTGATGAGCACCTCGCCCGAGGCCAAGTCCTTGACCGGGTGATTTCCGCCGCGGTGTCCGTACGGAAGCTTCGTGGTGCGCCCACCAAAAGTGATGCCCAAGAGCTGGTGGCCGAGGCAGATGCCAAACACGGGAACGCCGGCCTCGACGATTTCCTTGATGGCAGCCGGCGCGTACGTCACCGCTTCTGGATCTCCGGGGCCGTTCGACAAGAACACGCCGTCAGGCTTCTGCGCGAGCACATCCTTCGCGGACGTGGTAGATGGCACCACCGTAATCCGACAGCCGCGCTCCTCGAACATGCGGAGAATGTTGCGCTTGATGCCGTAGTCGTAAGCCACGATGTGGTGCGGCGCCTTCGCTGCGCCCCATTCGTAGGACTTCTTGGTGGACACGCGCGACGCGAGATCGAGGCCGCTCATCGAGGGGCAAGCGGCAAGCTCAGCCTTGTGCGCCGCGGTTGGCTCAGTGCCAGCGCCAATCAAGCCGCGCATTACACCAACGGTGCGCAAGTGGCGCGTGAGGCGACGCGTGTCGAGCTCGGAGATGATGGGCACATCAGCCGCAATGAGCCACTCGCCAAGTCCCTGCTCCGCACGCCAGTTGGAATGCGACTGCGATAGCTCGCGCACAATGACACCGGCCACATGCGGCTTGTCGGACTCAGGATCTTCGGAGTTCACACCGTAGTTGCCAATCATCGGCGCCGTCATCACCACGATCTGACCCTTGTAGGACGGATCGGTGAAGGTCTCCTGATAGCCGCTCATGGACGTGGTGAACACCACCTCCGCGACAGCGGGATTCTTGAGCGGCGCGTGCAGGCGGCCAAGAAAAAGGGTCCCGTCCTCGAGGAGGAGGAACCCTGGTTCGTCATGCTGGTTCACGGTCACGGCTGAGGAGGCGGAGTCGTGGGCGAGGTCGGCGCCGCTTCAAGCGGAACAGCCGACTGCGCAGTGGGTTCGGACGCTGGCGCGGAGGCAGAAGGAGCCGACGCAGGCGCAGCAATGGCGCGATCGAGAATCGAGGTCGGGGTACGCGAGCGTGCCGACATGATTTGGAGGACCAAGGCGAGGCCGATAAAGATGCCGCCTGCCCACCAGCTGGTCTTGGTCAGGAGATTCCCGGCCTGACGTGTGCCAAGCAGTGAATCCGACGACGAGGACGCGCCACCAAAGCTTGCGGCGAGACCGCCGCCTTTGCCAGCCTGCAGAAGGATGGCAGCGCCAAGGACAAGCGCATCAATGATGAGAACGACGATGAGGAAAGTGTACACGGATCAGAGCAGGAGGCTGAATTGTCTAAGCCTTAATCCTACAGGGAGTTAGGCGTAAGTTCAAGTCGCCAGTTAGGAATGGTGACCAGGCAAATCTTGGCGGTTCTTGAGCTACCGAGCCTCTAGCGTCACGCGCTCGGCATAGGCCTGTGGTGGCAACGAGCGCATCTCGATTCCGTTAGTCCAAACGGTGGCGCTCTGCCCAACCTGAATGTCGTCCCAGCGAGCCAATCCGCCATGGGCCCAGCGCAGCAGGGTTGGACCGCCCGCGGGATGGTCAACGTGGATCGTCACTCGGCCTTCAGGAGACGTCGTCACATCATCACGGTCAAGTACGAGGGATCGAAAGCCGGTAGAGCTGACGTAGACGGAGATTACCTGACCTTCGTACGTCGGGAACGTCGCGGCCGACGGACCATCTCCTGAGCAACTGAGAAGGGCGACAGTGGCAAGGATTGCGCCATAGCGCTTGAACACCGAAACCGCCGTCTGGGTGAAAACGCTCTACGCCCTCACGATGGTTAGCCAGCCCTCAGCGTCAAGGCTGGCACCACCGACGAGGACTCCATCGATGTCTTCTTGCGCCAAGAGGGCCTCGACGTTGGAGCGGTTGACACTCCCGCCGTAAAGAATGGGGACCGCGCCGCCTCGCTCGCCGGTCAGCTTGATCAACTCGGCGCGAATGGCCCCGTGGACTTCTGCTGCGTCCGCCGGCGTGGCCGTCCTCCCCGTGCCGATGGCCCACACGGGCTCGTAGGCCACCATGCACACCGCGATGGCCGCCGCGTCCACAAGAGCGAAGCCGGCACGCAGTTGGCGCAGCACCAGCTCGATGGTCTGCCCCGCCTCGCGCTCACTGAGCTTCTCACCCACGCAGAGCGTGGGCGTGAGCCCAGACTTCACGGCCGCGGCGAACTTCTTGCCGGTTTGCTCGTCCGTCTCGCCGAACACGTGACGACGCTCCGAGTGGCCAACGAGCACATGGCGTGCACCAGCCCCACGAGCGAGCGCGGCTGAGATCTCGCCGGTGAACGCGCCCTTGTCTTCCCAATGGATGTTCTGCACGCCGGTCTCGAGGTCGGCGCGTTGCTTCACGGCCGCAACGCACACATGCAGCGAAACCGTCGGCGGGAAGAACAACACGCGCCGATGCTGTTGCTTGGCGTACTGGTCAATGAAGGTGCGCAAGAACGCCTCGGCGTCGGCCGGGGCTTGGTTCATCTTCCAGTTTGCGGCGAACACTAGGGACTTCATTCGTCAGTCTTGTGTCAGGGAAAGAAAAGACGTTCACCACGAAGGCACGAAGGGAGTCGATGCCAATTCAAGCTGCCGTCGCACCGTTCAACATTCGGAAACCTTGGGGGTCCGCACCGATGCACCGGCGCGGACCCCCTAAAAATAGCCACTCGTCACTGACCTAGCGCTAAGATCTCAGCCAAGAAGCCGAACCCTTCGTGCCTTCGTGGTGAAGCCGTTTGACGCTTATCGAAGATCGAGAGCCGCGACGCCAGGCAATTCCTTGCCCTCGAGGAACTCCAGCGACGCACCACCACCGGTGGACACGTGCGACATCGCGGACGCGAGACCAGCGGCCTCAACGGCGGCCGCGGAGTCACCGCCACCGACAATCGTCGTGGCGCCCTTCTTGGTGGCCTCGACCATGGCCTGCGCGATGGCGTTGGTGCCCTTGTCGAAGGGCGGCGTCTCGAACACGCCCATCGGGCCGTTCCAGATGATGGTCTTGGCCGCCGAGATCGCCCGGGCATAGCTCACCGCCGACTCCGGACCGATGTCGAGCATGGCTTCGTCGCTCGGAATCGCATCACGCTTCACTGCGTGTGCCTTCGCGCCTTCGGCAATCGCGGGCGCGACCATCGCATCATGAGGCAAAGTCAGGCGATACCCAGCGCGCTCCATCAAGTCGGCGGCCATCTCCACACGGTCGGCTTCGACCAGTGACTTGCCCGTCTCGAAGTCCATCGCCTTGTAGAAGGTGCAGGCCATCGCGCCACCGATGAGGATACCGTCCACCTTGGGCAGCAGTGCCTCGATGACGTCAATCTTGCCCGAGATCTTGCTGCCGCCGAGGATGGCGATGAACGGGCGCTTCGGATTGTCGAGCGCGCCGCCCAAGTAATCGAGTTCCTTCTGCATCAGCAGGCCGGCGACGGCGGGCTTGAGCAGCTTCGCCACGCCCTCCGTGCTCGCGTGCGCACGATGCGCGGCGCCGAACGCATCGTTCACGTAGAAATCGCCGAGCTTGGCGAAGGCGGCGCTCAGCGCGGCGTCGTTCTTCTCCTCGCCCGCTTCGAAGCGGGTGTTCTCAAGCAGGCAGACTTCACCATCCTTGAGCGCCTTTGTGGCCGCTTCAGCTTCCGCGCCCACCACGTGCGGCACAAACGTCACGGGCTTGTTGAGCAGCTCCGCGAGGCGCGGCGCAACCGGAGCGAGCGAGTACTTCGCTTCAGGCTTGCCCTTCGGGCGTCCGAGGTGCGAGCAGAGCACCACGCGGGCGCCCGCCTTGGCGAGCGTGAGGATGGTCGGCACGGCTGCGCGGATGCGTGTGTCGTCGGCGAGCGTGCCGTCCTCGTGAAGCGGAACGTTGAAATCCACGCGCACGAGGGCCCTCTTGCCGGCGAGATCCGCCGGCTTGAGGTCCTTGATGGTCTTGGTGTTCATGTGGCTGTCCCTAGAGCGACTTGCCGACCAACTCGAGCAGGTCAACACAGCGCGCCGAGTAGCCCCACTCGTTGTCGTACCAACCGCTGAGCTTCACGAGGGTGCCGTCAATGACGTTGGTGCTCTTGGAGTCCAGCGTGCAGGACGCCGGGTTCCCGATGTAGTCCACCGAGACCAACTCCTCCTCTGTGTAGGACAGAATGCCCTTGAGCGCGCCTTCCGAGGCGGCCTTGAACGCGGCGTTCACTTCGGCGATGGTAGTGCCCTTCTCCACCTCGACGGTGAGTTCCGTGAGCGACACGTCGGGCGTCGGTACGCGGATGGCGATGCCATCAATCTTGCCCTTCACTTCGGGGATCACGAGGGCGGTGGCCTTGGCGGCACCCGTCGTGGTTGGAATCATGGAGATCGCGGCGGCGCGTGCGCGGCGCAGATCCTTGTGCGGCAGGTCGAGGATGCTCTGATCGTTGGTATAGCTGTGGATGGTCACCATCGCGCCGTGCTTAAAACCGAAAGCATCGCGCACGACCTTCACCATCGGCGCCAGGCAATTGGTGGTGCAGGACGCATTCGAGATGATATGATGCTTAGCCGGGTCGTACTTGTCGGAATTGACGCCGAGTACGAGGGTGATGTCCTCGCCGGTGGCGGGCGCGGAGATGATCACCTTCTTGGCACCGCCGGCAATGTGCTTCTTGGCATCTTCGGCCTTGGTGAAGCGGCCGGTGCTCTCGAGAACCACGTCAACCTTGAGATCCTTCCACGGCAGCAAGGCCGGATCTTTCTCCTTCAGGACCTTGATCTTGTCGCCGTTGATGGTGATTGAGTCCGAGTCGTGCGTCACCGTGCCGGCGAACTTGCCGTGCACGGAGTCGTACTTGAAGAGATGCGCGAGGGTCTTAGTGTCGGTGAGGTCGTTGATGGCGACGATGTCAATCGCCGTCCCACGCTCCTTGGCGACGCGGACGACCTGACGGCCGATGCGGCCGAACCCATTGATGCCAATGCGAAGCTTTGCGGTCATTGCCCGGAGTCCTTGGGGTGATGTCCTGCGAGTGCTGAAACCTTAGCGGCGGTCCGCGGCAGTGCGGGCCCGACCGAACGTCAGATAGCTCAGAGTGCGCGCCCCTTCATCGAACAGTGCCTTCGCGCAGGCGTTGAGGGTAGCGCCGGTGGTGAACACGTCGTCCACGAGGATGAGATGCTGGCCGGCAATCTGCGCCGCAGCGCCGTCCACGCAGGAGAACGCACGGTGAACGTTCGCCAAGCGCTCCCCCGGAGTCAACGAGGTTTGGCTCGGAGTCGCGCGTACGCGACACAAAATCTCGCTCCACACGGGCAGGTTCCAGCGTCGGCCGATGGCCTGGGCGAGACATGCGGCCTGATTGTAGCCGCGAGCGCGCTGCTTCACAGCGGCGAGTGGTACGGGGATGAGCGCCGCCCGCTCCGTGACCACGTCGGCGGGCCAGGTGAGCCGTATCATCCGCTCCGCCATCGCCTCCGCCACTCGCCACCAGCCGTCGTACTTGAGCGCGCTCAGCATGGCGCTGCCCGTGTCGTCCGGGACCCAACAATACGAGCGGGCCGAGCGCACAAAAGGCGCCAGCAGAGGGCACACTGGGCAGGCGCCGCGTGCGGGCCGTGGGTGCCCACAGCGCTCGCAGCGCGGGTAGCGCAACAATGGCAGCCGCACCCAGCAGCGGCCACAGATGAGTTCGTCTTCGTGATCCCCGAGCGCATGCTCACAGGACGCGCAGGCGCGCGGAAGCAGCAACTGGAGTACGCCGGTGGCGAGGTGGGCCATGATCGCCTAGCCTGCACCAAGCGGGCTCCACGACGTCACTGTAAAAGTGCCGCCCTCAGCGGCCTATTGCACGAGCCATCACTTGGCGCGGGGCTTCGATGCCAAACCAGCGCTCGAACGCCAGCGCGCCCTGTTCAAGGAGCATGGTCTTACCGTCGTCCGCCGTGCGCTTGAGCTCGCGTAACTCGCGCACCCAGGGCGTGAGGCCTTCGCGGCGGTACGTGAGGTCGAGCGCCGCGCAGTCGGGCCTCAACAGCGCGGGATTGAGCGGAAGCTCGTCGTGCCCCTCGATGCCGAGTGAGGTTGCGTTCACCACGACGTGGGCCGAGGCAAGTGCAGCGATGAGTGCGGACTCCGTCCCATCAGTCGCGCTGCCCGCGGCGCCGAACGACTTCAGCAGGTCATTCGCGGCAGCCAGATTACGCGCGTGCACGGTGAGCTTCACGTCACCGAGACCAGCGAGCGCCTCAGTCACGCCCGCCGCCGCACCGCCCGCGCCGAGCACCACTGCGTGCAGGCCTCTTAGTTCTCGGCCAAGCAACCGACGTAGAGCGAACAGAAATCCGGCGACGTCGGTGTTGTCACCGTGCAAGGATCCGCCCGCATCATACCAGAAGGTGTTCACTGCATCTGCACGTGCCGCCACCGCACTTCGTGACGCGCACAGAACCGAAAACGCCGTCTTGTGCGGCAAGGTGACATTGCCCGCCGCGTGCTCGGCGCGGAGGTCCGCGACGACGCCGTGCAGCTGATCGGGAGCCACGTCCAGCGCCTCGTATCGCAAGGCGATGCGGTGATGGTCCAACGCGGCCTGTTGAAAGCGCGGCGAGAGTGAGTGAGAGACCGGATGCCCAAGGAGCACGAGCCTCCGCGGACGCTGCGTCTCGCTCACGACTCCTGCGCGCGGTGCTCCGCCGCGAGCCGATCCAACACCTTCTCGATGGCGCCTTCAAGCTCGGCGAACGTCGTGCGGTAGGCGTCGAGGTCGCCGCCGAAGGGATCGCCCACGGCCGTCGTCTCGTTCCCGTTCGACGCATACTGCATGAGGAGATGCGTCTTCTTGGCACCGCCCAAGGCATTGGCGCGCTCGGCGTGATGCGGACCCATAGTAAGCACGAGGTCAGCGCCTTCAATCAGCTCACGGGAGAGCGTGCGCGCACGATGTGTCTCAAGCGCCAGTCCATGCTCTAGGGCAACGAGAAGGGCGCCGTCTGAGGCTGGCGAGCCTTCCCACGCGCTGGTGCCCGCGCTTCCAACCTTGATATCAGTCAGCCCACGCGCTCTGATGGCCGCACGCGCGATAGCCTCGGCCATCGGAGAGCGACAGGTGTTCCCGGTGCAAACGAAGAGAAGCTGCATATCCAGAATTCTATCGGTCGCCGACGAGATCCGGGACTGACTCCCGAAGAACGGCGGCGGGGATGGCGCCTGGCCTAATGACGCGCGGTCGCGCGCCCGTGCAGTCCACAACGGTGCTGGCGGTGTCCGTCGAGAGCCTGCCCGCATCCAGAAGCATCACATCACCGCTCGCAATGGCGGAGGGAAACTGCACTAACACTTCGCGCGCCGATGTAGCCGCCGGCTCACCCGGGCGATTCGCGCTGGTGCTCGTGATGGGATCACCGAGCGCCGCAATGAGCTGTTGCAAACCCGGATGCGGAGTCCAACGCACGGCGACCCCGCCCTCGGGACCGCGCAGGCGCGAGGGAATGCGATGCTCGCCCCCAGGGAGAACGAGCGTCAACGGGCCGGGCCAGTGCCGAGCCGCGAGCATCGCGGCCGACTGCGTGAGATGCAAACCGATGCGCGCAAGCATTGGCGTATCGGAGATGAGCAGCAAGAACGGCTTGGCGGGCGGACGTCGTTTGAGCGCGACCAGTCGCTCCACCGCATCGTTGTCAATCATCGTGCCGAAGCCGTAGAGCGTCTCCGTGGGATACGCGAGAATCCGCCCATCACGCAGATGATTGAGCGCCTTGGCAATGGCTGCGCGCACTTCCTCAGGCGACCAAAACGGAAGGCCGCGGGCCTCAGGCATCGGATTCCTCGCGCAGGCCGGCGAGCAATTCAGCGCGCGAGAAGTCCCCTTCCTCCGTGACCTTCATGGCCGCCTCACTCCCGCGCACCACTCGCACGGGCACACCAAGTCTCTCGCAGAGCGCGGCATCGTCGGTCGCCTCGCCGTGCCAGCCGCCCGCTTTGGCCTCGCGATGCGCGCGCTCAATCAGCGTGCGGGGAAAACCTTGCGGCGTCTGGGCGCGCCAAAGGTTCTCGCGGCTCACGGTCTCGACAATGAGCCCATCGGCGTTCACGCGCTTCAGCGTGTCCACCACCGGTAACGCAGCAATGGTGGCGTGTCCCTGTTTGGCCTGAGCAATCACGCGCCGAATCATCGCTTCGCTCACGAGCGGCCGCGCGGCATCGTGCACGAGCACGGTGGTGCATTCAGCTGGTAAGTCCTCGAGACCGTTTGCCACAGACTCGGCGCGCGTACGCCCGCCCACAGAGATGAGCATGCGGTCGGTGTCGCACTGAAAAAGCCAAGGCGGTGGATCGCCCGCGTACTGCTTGGGCAACACGCAGACCACCATGCCAACTTCGATAATCTTCTGGAACGCCTGCAGCGAGTGTAGCAACATGGGCTTGCCGGCCACCCACCGCATTTGCTTGAGTTCCCCGCCGCCCATGCGGCTGCCGGAGCCACCGGCCACGATGACCACGCCTACATCGCGGCTCATCGGAACAGCGCCCGAAAGAGCGCCACGAGATCAGGCACACTCTCAATCTTGAGATGCTTCGGTGCGCGCTTGGGCACCGAACGCGCGCTCACGAAGGCGCGGCGCATACCCATCTTCTCGGCCTCAAGCAAACGACGCTCCGCCTGCGACACACCGCGAATCTCGCCGCCGAGTCCCACTTCGCCGATGAAGATGGCGTCACCAGGCAAGGGCTTGTCGTAGAAGCTCGAGGCCAGTGCTGCCGCGACCGCGAGATCGCCAGCTGGCTCCTGCATGCGCACGCCGCCAACAACGTTAAGGAACACGTCGAGCTGCGCGAAAGAAAGTCCGGCACGCTTGTCGAGCACGGCGAGCAGTAAGGCAAGCCGACGTCCGTCGTAGCCCGTGGCCACACGCTGTGGAGTGCCGAAGCCAGCTTTGGCGGCGAGACCCTGGACTTCCAGGAGCATCGGCCGGGAGCCCTCTAGCAAACAGGTAACGGCAGAACCTGACGCCGGCGATTCACTCCGCTCTCCAAGAAAGAGCGCACTGGGATTATCAACGGCTTCAAGTCCCTGCACCGTCATACGAAACACGCCGATCTCGTCCACGCTGCCGAAGCGATTCTTCGTCGCACGCAGCACGCGATGATCCGCGGAGCCTTCGCCTTCGAAGTACAGCACGGTGTCTACGATGTGCTCCAGCGTCTTCGGGCCGGCGATACCGCCACCCTTGGTGACGTGGCCAACCACGAAGACGGCCGTGCCCGTTTCCTTGGCGAAGCGCATTAAGCGAGCCGCGCACTCGCGCACTTGCCCCACGTTGCCTGGCGCGCCTTCGAGGTCGCCCGTGAAAACCGTTTGAATGGAGTCCACAATCATCACCTTGGGCGATGAATTGGCCGCGGTGGCAAGAATGGTCTCGAGATTCGTCTCGCCAAGGAGAGCCACAGATCCAGCGCTGGAGTCCAAGCGATCGGCGCGCAGCTTCACTTGCAGCGGAGACTCTTCGCCGCTCACGTAGAGGCTGCTGTATCCAGCCGCCTCGAGTCTTGCGGCGACCTGCAGGAGAATCGTGGACTTGCCGATGCCTGGTTCGCCGCCCACGAGCACCATGGAACCCGGCACCACGCCACCGCCGAGTACAAAGTCGAACTCAGCAATTCCGGTTTTGAGGCGATGTTCCTCCGCGCCGACTACATCGCGCAGCTTCGGCGTGTTCACGACTTGCCCGCCTTCCCCGTAAGCGGCGGCGCCTGCGAGGCGGCGCTGTGCACCAGCGGCTTTCGATGCGCTAACCTTGGGCGCAGCCAATTCCTCAACGAGCGTGTTCCACTCGCCGCAGGTATCGCACTTGCCCTGCCAGCGCAGGGATTCTGCGCCGCAGTCTGTGCAGCGATACACCGACTTGGACTTCACTGCCACGGCCAAGCCCCGGCTGAGCGCGACAGGTGGCGCATCACCCCTCGTTCGCGCGGCTGGTCCAGTTCTCGAAGCGCGTGTGGCTCTTGCGGTAATGCAGGCGGATATGGCCTGTTGGGCCGTTACGCTGCTTAGCGACAATCACTTCGGAATAGCCGTCGAGCGGCACGTCCGTGGTGCCAGTGACCATGCGCGGATTGCCTTGATCGTCGTACGGACGTTCGTTCATTTCCGGACGATAGATGAACAGCACCACGTCGGCGTCCTGTTCGATGGCGCCCGAGTCGCGAAGGTCGGACAGTTGCGGACGACGATTTTCGCCACCGCGCTGCTCGGAGGCACGCGAGAGCTGCGAGAGCGCGACGACGGGAATGTTGAGTTCCTTGGCCAGCGCCTTCAACGATCGCGAGATGGCCGACACTTCCTGCTGACGGCTCTCGGAGTTTGGCGGGCCAGAGAGCAGTTGCAAGTAATCGATGATGAGCAGTTTGATATCCGACTGCGTCTTCAAGCGCCGCGCACGCGAGCGCACCTCGAGCACAGAGAGGCCCGGCGTGTCGTCAATCCAAATGGGCGCTTGCCCCAGCAAGGCCGCGGCCTTGGCGAGGTTCGACGCGTCCTGCGCGGTCAATTGGCCAGACCGCAAACGCTGGGCATCCACATATCCCTCCGAGGCGAGCATACGCAACAGGAGAGACTGAGTACTCATTTCCAGCGAGAAGACCGCCGTCGGAACATTGCCTTCGATGGCGGCGTATTGCGCGACGTTGAGCACGAAGGCCGTCTTGCCCATTGAGGGACGCGCCGCGACGATGACGAGATCAGACGGCTGGAAGCCCAGCGTCAACTTGTCGAGATCCATGAAGCCCGAAGGCACGCCGGTGAGATTGCCACCGGCGGTTCGAAGGAACTCGATGCGCTCCATCGCGCTCCAGAGCAGCGACTTGATGCGCACGAATCCGGCGCTACCACGGCTGTCGTTGAGCTCCAGAATCTTGTGTTCCGCGAGGTCGAGCAACTCGGAGACGTCAGCGGGACTCTCGTGGCCCTCGCGGACGAGCGAGGTTGCGGTCTCAATCAGGCGACGCCGTAGCGCCTTGTCGCGCACGATGCGGCAGTGATGCTCGACGTTCGCCGCGGTGGGGATTTCATCGAGCAAGCCACCGATGATTTCCTTACCGCCAGCCGCGGCCAGATCGCCGCGCTGCTCGAGTTCGTTCGAGAGCGTGAGCGGATCCACCGCCGCGCCCGCCGCTTGGAGCGATGACATCGCGCGGAACAGGCGACGATGGCCCTCACGGTAGAACATGTCCTCGGTGACGAGCTCCATCACGGTGATGATGGCATCACCGGAGAGCAGCATCGCTGCGAGGACCGCACGCTCCGCATCCTCCGACCAAGGTGGCCGGCGGTCTGCGAACGTATCAGGCGAGCCCTTACGGGCGATCGAAAATTCGACGGGCGAGCTGGACATCTTCCCAGGCCGGGCGCTTCCAATTGGGGTTCCGCAGCAACGCGGCGGGGTGGTACGTCGCCACGAGCGGGATGCCGTGGTACCGATGCTCCAAACCGCGGAGCTTTCCGATAGGGGAATCTGTCTCCAAGAGCGTCTGCGCCGCAAAGGTGCCGACGGCCAGAATCACCTTGGGTTGCAGTAACTCCAACTGCCGCAACAAGAACGGGCGGCAGGCCAGAATCTCATCCGTGGCTGGATTGCGATTCCCGGGCGGCCGGTGCTTGAGGACGTTGCAGATAAATACGTCCTGGCGCTTGAAGCCGATGGCCTCAAGAATCTTGGTGAGCAGGTCACCGCTTTTGCCCACGAAGGGGCGGCCGAGCTCATCTTCGGTCTGCCCGGGCGCTTCCCCCACCACGACGAAGCGTGCGAGCGGATTCCCCTCGCCCGGCACGTGGTTCTGGGCCGTGCTCGAGAGCGTGCAGAGCTTGCAGGCGCCAATCGCGGCCGCGACGGCGTCTAAGGTCTCAAGCTGATGTAAACCACTGGGTGCTGAGTTCGCGCCCACAATCAAGGGCTCGCCAGACGCGCTTGGTGAACGGGTGTCCGGCACCGCGGGCGAAGCCGAGTTCGGTGCAAAGCTTGGGCGATCCGCCGGGGTCTGCGGCGGCGTCTGCGCTGGCGGTTCGGCGGGCTTCTTGTCCTTGGCGGCGGTCTTGGCGGACGGCTTGGAGGCAGGCTGGGCTGCGGCAGGTCTGCCTGGCTCCGCCGCATCAACGGCGCGAAGCGCGTCGCGCCAGTCTCCGCCCGAGGCCGCCGCTTCAGCGTTGCGGCGAATCTCAGAGTCGGGGCGCGTTGGCGGTGGCGTTGCGCCCGCGGTCTTCGCGCTCGGCGCCCGACCCGTCATCTTCTTCAGCGCGTCCTCGACTGAGAGGCCGTCGAGCACAAACTCGCTCTCACCGAGTTCGCGACGTTGCTCCAAATACTGGCGCAGGCGGTCGTGGCCGTCGCTCACAGCATGGCCTCGATGCGGTCGAGGATGGCGTCAGCCGTCTCACGCTTGCTCATCAACGGCAACGCTTCAGGCTCGCCGTTCTTGGCGATGATGGTCACGCGATTGGTGTCGTAGCCGAATCCCGCACCGGCTTCGCGCGCGTTGTTCGCGACGATGAAGTCGAGTCCCTTCGTGCTGAGCTTCTTCTGCGCGTTCGCCTCAAGGTCGTCGGTCTCGAGCGCGAAACCGACCACGATCATGCCCGGCTTTCGGTGGCCGGCGGTGGTCTTGAGCACGTCAGGGGTGTACACGAGATCGAGGGAGGGTGTGGCGCCGATCTTTTTCATCTTGGACGCCGCTACTTGAGCCGGGCGAAAGTCGGCGGGAGCGGCGGCCATGACGAGCACGTCGGCATCGCTGATTTCACTCGCCACTGCTTCAGCCATGTCTTGCGTGGTCTCCACGGCCTTGGCCCGCACTCCTGTGGGAATCGCGGCGCTCATATGACCATGCACCATCACCACATCGGCCCCGCGTCGCCAGGCGGCCTCGGCGAGTGCCGTGCCCTGCTTGCCCGTGCTGTGATTGGAGAGGTAGCGCACGGGATCAATCGGCTCACGCGTTGGGCCAGCCGTCACGACGACGCGCTTGCCTTTGAGCTTCGACGCGGGCGACAGCAACCGCGCGCAATGCGCGACGATAGTCTCAGGCTCCTGCATGCGGCCCTGCCCAGCTCCTTCGTCGGGCGAGGCGAGCGGTCCAACGCCCGGCTCGAGGATGCGCTTGCCCTGCGCAACGAGCGCCGCGCAGTTGGCCTGCACCGCTGGGTTTGCCCACATCTTGTCGTTCATCGCCGGCACGACGAGCACGGGGCACTCCGCCGCAAGCAGCGTGGCACTCAGCAACTCGTCGGCATGCCCATGCGCTGCGCGCGCCAGGAAATCGGCAGTCGCCGGGGCGATGACCATCAAGTGCGCGTCACGCACGAGCCGAATGTGATCGAGGGCGTGCCCGTCTCCGATGAGGACCGTATGCACGGGCCGGCCGGTGAGGGCCTCGAAGGTCACGCTGCCGATGAACTCACGCGCTGAGCGTGTGAGCACCACGTCCACTTGTGCACCAGCCTGCGTGAGGAGGCGCGCGAGCCAAGCGGATTTGTAACTCGCGATTCCCCCGGTAACTCCAAGGAGAATGCGGCGGCCGTCAAAGGGACGCACGTGGCGTTCCGAATTACGGCCGGTGCCGCGCGGGTTACGCGCCCTTGGCGCGACGACGCGGCACGACGCGATACTCGATCAAGCCGTCGGCGAGATCTTCGAGTGCGCGCGTGGACAGCTTCTTCTCAACCTTGGCGCGGTCGCGCGGGAATTCATTCAGCACACGGGCATACTTGGCCGCCACGAGCACCGCGAGGTACTTGTTGGTGGCGTGCTCGGTGATGTCCTTCGGGGTGAAAACCTGCATTGGGCGGAACTCCGAAAAGAAGAAAAGCGATATGACGGAAGGTACTCGGGAAACGGGCCTAAATCCAGCCCGAAATGGGGGTTAGGCCCCTTCCGCCTGCCGTCTTCTGTCTAAGAACCTGGCCTCGAGGTCCAGCTTGAGTTGCTCTACGAGTTGGCTAATCTCGTTCCCCACGGCTGGGAGTCGCTCCCGCTTCAGCGTCTCGTCGTCAATGATGGCCCCGACCTTAGCCACGGCATCTTCGAGATGGTCGTTGACGACCACGTGCTGGTAGTGCTCGGCTTCCTCGAGTTCGAGCACGGCGTTCCGTAGACGCAGGGCGAGGGCCTCGTCGCTCTCTGTGTTGCGGCCGGTCAGGCGGGCAACCAAGGCCTCTGCAGAGGGCGGCACCACGAACACGGTGACGGAGTCCAGAAAGCGTTGCACCACCTGGCGGGCGCCCTGCACGTCAATGTCGAGCATCACGTGTTGGCCCGCAGCCATCACCCGTTCTACCTCGCTCACGAGGGTACCGTAGCGGCGCCCGTGCACCTCGGCCCACTCGGCGAACTCGCCTCGCTTCACGGCCGCGTCAAACTGCTCCGCCGTGATAAAGTGGTAATCCACGCCGTCTACCTCGCCGTTGCGCGGCGAGCGGGTCGTGCAAGACACCGAGTATCCCACATCAGCCCGGCGCTCGAGCAACATCCGAGCGATGGTCGTCTTGCCGGCGCCCGAAGGTGCCGAGAGAACCAGCGGGAATGGCCGTCGGCTCACTCGACGTTCTCCACCTGTTCGCGGATGCGCTCCAACTCCTCCTTGATGGCCACCACATCCTGCAGCATCGCGGCGTCGTTGGCCTTGCTGCCCGTGGTGTTGGCTTCTCGGAGCATTTCCTGCAGGAGGAAGCCGAGGCGCTTCCCGACGCCTTCGCCGGTCTTGCTGGCCAAGGCCTCACGAAACGCCGTGATGTGGCTCGCAAAGCGATCCAACTCTTCACCGACGTCCAGTTTGTCGGAGAGAATGGCGATCTCTTGAGCGAGGCGCTGCGGATCCACCGCAATCCCACCGGCAAGCCGCTCTACGTTCTCGCGGAGTCGGTCGCGCTGGGCAATGACTCGCTCCGGAGCGCGCACGGCAATCCGCGCGACGCACTGCTCGATGAGCCCCAGGCGCTCGCTGATGAACTGGGCGAGTCGCGCACCTTCAGCGGCCCGCATCGTCTGCAATTCACTCGTAGCGGCTTCGAGCACTGCCAACACTTCGTCCGCAGTCGCGGTCTCGAGTCCGGCGTCGTCGCGAGAGATCTGGAGGACGTCAGGCATGCGCAGCACCGTGCCAACGTCCACCGCGCCGCCGAGTCCGTACCTGACCTGTAGCGCCTTCAGGGCCTCCGCCGCGGCGGCGAACTTGGCCTCGTCCACTACCGCGCCAAGGGCCTCGTCGCGAACCACCCGCGCGGAGACAGTCAGGTGCCCGCGCGTGATACGCTGGCGCAGGTGTTCGCGGACTTCCGCCTCCCACTTGGCGATCGCCTGCGGGAGCTTGAGGCTAGGGTTGAAGAACCGATGGTTCACGGAGCGCAACTCGACGCTGATGCGCGAGCCACCGACGGCCCCTTCAGCCGCCCCGAAACCAGTCATGCTACGAATCATTGG
>JANNVQ010000027.1:0-63404 GCA_031414535.1 Gemmatimonas sp. | reverse complement strand
GCTGGTCGTCGGTGCGCCGGGGTTCGTGATGGAACAGCACGAGAGTCCCCACTTCGGCCTCGAGTGCCAACTGCACCGCCTCCGCGTAGGTCGAGTGCCCCCAACCGCGGTGGTGGTCGTACTCCTCAGCGGTGTAGGTCGTGTCGTGCACCAAGACCTGCGCGCCACGCACGAACTCCACCATTTTGTCCCGCCAATCCGGCGGCGAGTCGTACCGCGGGTGCGGCGAGAGCTCGTTGTCAGACACGTAGACCAGTCCCCCTTCGTGCTGGCCAGCCGACGTGAACCGGTAGCCGAGCGCACCGCCGGGGTGCTGCACCGCAAAAGCCGTGACTTCGTACCCCGTTCCGCCCGTGGGAGTGCCTTCCGGCAATCCCTTAAAGTCAATCGTGGCGTCCAGTTCCTCGAAGCTGACGGGGAACACCACCGGCGACATCTGATCCTTTAATACCTTCGCAAAGCTCCGTTCCAAAGATTCGGAGCCCCAAATCGTAAAGTGATTACCTCGTCCAAAAATCGGCGCGAAGAACGGAATCCCCTGAATGTGGTCCCAGTGCGCGTGCGTCAGGAAAAGGTCTCCCGTAATAGGCGCACCGTTTGAGCGCCCCAGCAAATCTCGCCCCAGTTCGCGAATCCCCGTCCCGGCGTCGAGGATGATTAGCCACCCCGCGTCAGTCCGGACTTCCACACACGGCGTATTTCCGCCATACCGCACCGTCTGAGCCCCAGGTGTCGGAATGGACCCTCGAGTCCCCCAGAAACGGACCCGCAAGCTCATCGCTCCCCCGAAGTCACACTGAAATCTGCCCCCGAGGGGGGCAAAACATGAAGGAAGGGCATCACTGGGTACCTGTGATTCGCGTCACAAGGGCTCATAGGCGTTGCTGCGAGCGCTTGTCCAGCGCCGCCCGATTGGTGATGCGGATGCGGCGGCGCTCGGTGGAGATCCATCCGGCTTCCACGAACTCGCGCATCGCGCGCGAGACGGTCTCGCGGCTCGCCCCAATGACCTGCGCGATCGTCTGATGCGTCAGGGGCCGCTCAATCTCTTCCGTTCCGCCCTCGTCGGCGGCGTCTAGGATCACGCGGGCGATGCGCCCGGGGACATCAAGCAGAACCAGCGATCCAATCTTGTCGTCCGCGCGACGGAGCCGCCGCGAGAGCTCGACGAGCAAGGCCCAAGCCACCAGCGGACTCTGCTCTACACGGCGGCGGAAGTCGTCGCGGCGCAGCACGAGGAGGGTGGAGTCTTCCATGGCCACCACGTGTGCCGAGCGCGGCTGATCGTCAATGAGCGACAACTCGCCGAAGTGTTCGCTAACACCGAGAATCCCGAGAATGACTTCGCGGCCATCTTCGGCGACGAGCACGACCTTCACGCGCCCCTCGCGAACCACAAAGAGCGAGTCGCCCGGATCATCTTCGAAGAGAATGACGCTGCCCTTGGGATAGCTTTTCTCGCGAGCCATCAGCGCAAAGGCGCCGACTTCCGCACCCAGCGACTTGAAGAGTGGAACGGTGGAGAGAAAGTCAGCCGTGCTCATATGGCGAAGTGGGGTGTGAACCGGGAAGGAACGTCTCATGCATCTAACGTCTATACATGTGGCGTCACGGCATCTATAAATATGAGGCGAAGGTAGCCCCAGCCGCGGACGCTGTCAAACGTTCAAACCCTTGTCACCTTGCATTTTACCGCCTGCCTCGACTAATATTCTTGGCTCGCTCCGAATCCGCACCTGAGGCCGAAATGAAGCCCGAAATCCATCCGACGTACGCTACCGCGACCGTGTCCTGCGCCTGCGGCAACAAGTTCCAGACGCGCTCGACCATCGCCGAGATCCATACCGACATCTGCGCGGCTTGCCACCCGTTCTTCACGGGCAAGCAGAAGCTAATCGACACCGCTGGCCGTGTTGAGCGCTTCCGTCAGAAGGACGGGAAGGCGACCGTCTGAGTATCCGCGACCGGCTAGCCGACGCGCTTCGGCGCGCCGAGTCTGTCGAGCGCGACCTTCTCGATCCCAAGACAGTCAAGGACGCGAAGTTCTTCGCGTCCCTCGGTCGGGAGCATCAGCGCCTCAGCCAAGTGGTCGAGCGCGCCCGCAATCTCGAGAGAATGGACACTGAGCTCGTGCAAGCGCGCGAGCTCTTGTCATTTGACGATCCCGAGATGGCCGCTGAGGCGAGGCGCGAAGTCGAGCGCCTCAGCGCGGCTATTGAGCGGGCGGAGTTGGAACTCCGCCCGCTGCTCGTGCCGCCCGATCCGCTGCACGATCGCAATGCCATCGTCGAAATCCGCGCCGGCACCGGCGGGGACGAGGCGGCGCTATTCGCGGCCGACCTCTACCGCATGTATACGCGCTACATCGAGCGGCATGGCGGCTGGCGCATCGAGATCATCTCGATGGGCGACGGCACGCTCGGCGGGCTCAAGGAAGCCGTGTTTAAAGTCAGCGGCCCACAGGCATTCGGTGCGCTGCGATTCGAAAGTGGCGTGCACCGCGTGCAACGCGTGCCCGCCACCGAAGCGGCTGGACGCATTCATACGTCGGCGGCCACCGTTGCGGTGCTGCCTGAAGCTGATGAAATCGACATGAAGATCGAGGACAAGGACCTGCGCATTGACGTGTTTCGCGCGTCAGGGCCTGGTGGGCAGTCCGTGAACACCACGGACTCTGCGGTGCGCATCACGCACATCCCGTCTGGGCTCGTGGTCTCGCAGCAGGATCAGAAGTCGCAGCTGCAGAACAAGCTGAAGGGGATGGAAGTGCTGCGGTCGCGCTTGCTCGACTTGAGGATCGCGGAGCAGGAAGCGGAGCGTTCGCGGATGCGGAAGTCGCAGGTGAGCACCGGTGACCGCTCGGCGAAGATTCGCACGTACAATTATCCGCAGTCGCGCGTGACGGATCATCGTATTGGGTTCACGACGCATGATCTCACCGGTGTGATGGACGGGAAGATTGATGAGATGATGGATGCGCTGCACCTCGCGGATATTGAGGAGCGGTTGGCTGGCGATCTAGGCTAGGTCAGGCTATCGAACGACTGCTGTGTGAATTGCCACACGCGTTTGGTAATGGGTTGTGCTTCGCGACGGGTGGCAGCGGTGTACCACGGCCAATAGGGGCTCTGATGCGGCGACGGCGAATCGTGCAATCTGTACGGTTGGTGCTCGCGGCGGTGTGGGCGCTCGCGAGCTGCGGTCGCGATGATGCGGGCAGTGTCCGCGCTGACATCAGCCGCGCCCGCCTCGTTGAAAGCTTCGTCCAGCTCAACGTTGGCGACTCGGCCTTTCAGTTCCGCGCTGTGGCCGAGCGGAATAGCGGGCGTCTGGATACCATCTCTGTACCTGCGCTTATTGTTGAAGACTCAACCGTCGCGCGTCTTGTCGATGGCAAGGCGCTTCCGCTCGATGTGGGGCAGACAAGTGTCCGGATTGAGATTGCGCCCAGTCTTCGGCTGCGCGGCATTGTGCATGTGAGCGAGCGCGTATTCTCCGATTCCGTCTGGCTCTCGCCGGGTCAAGTGCGAGCCTGGGAGCTCAAGCCGGGCTGGCATCGCATCACCGTAGACGCGAAGGCGCCGCGAGGTGAGCCGCAGCCATTGGAGCTGGCGGCGGATCTCATCTGCGTGCCGGATTCGCGCGGCCCCAAGGAGACTATCGTCTGCAATGTGCGGCGAAACACGAGGATCCTACTGCGGCACACCAGCGTGGGGCGGGTGCCGACACGCGCGGTGGCCGTGGTGACAATTCTTCGGACGCCAAGATGATGCGAACGACTCTCGCCGGAACCACCGCAGCGATTGCCCGATTCGCTGTGAAGTCTGTGCTCGTGCTGCTCGCACTCGCACTCGCGGCGAGCGGCGCCCTGTGGTTCGTCTCACGTGATGCGGTTGGAGGCGTCATGCAAGGAGATCGATTGCAAAACGCCGAGCGTTCGCCACAGTGGCGCGACGGGAAGTTTGAGAATGCGCTACCTCGCGTGGACGGGCCGACGGGTCGAATGCTTCGCGAGTTCCTCTTTGGTGGGTCCGATGTTCGCGTGCCCAATGCGCCGTTGCCAGTAGAGCGTCGCAGCGCTGCGGACTACGTCACGCCCCCTGCGAGTGGTCTGCGCGTGACCTGGCTCGGACACTCAACGATGCTGCTTGAGATTGACGGGGCGCGCGTGCTCATTGATCCCGTGTGGGGAGAACGTGTGTCGCCATTCCCGTTCTTTGGCCCAAAGCGTTTCTTCGCGCCCCCGCTCGCGATAGCAGACCTCCCGCCGGTTGATATCATCATCATCTCGCACGACCACTACGATCATCTCGATATGCCGACGGTGAAGCTGCTCGCCGAGCGCGACATGCGCTGGATCGTGCCGCTCGGCGTCGGCGCGCACCTCGAGTCGTGGGGTGTGAAGGCAGCGACGATTACGGAGCTCGACTGGTGGGCGGACGTGCGAGTGAACGGGCTCACCATCACCGCGACGCCCGCGCGTCACTTCTCAGGACGTGGCTTGCGCGGCGCTGGGCAATCGCTGTGGGCCGGTTGGGCGTTTCGTGGCGCTACGCACGGCGTCTTCTACAGCGGTGACACGGCGCTCCATGACGAGTTCACGAGTATTGGCGAGCGGCTTGGCCCGTTCGATCTCACGATGATCGAAGCGGGTGCGTACGACGCGATGTGGGCCGATGTCCATCTCGGTCCCGAGCAGGCAGTGCTCGCGCATCAACTCGTGCGCGGCAACGTGATGCTGCCCGTACACTGGGGATTGTTCGATCTCGCGCTGCACGGATGGACTGAGCCGATGGAGCGCGTGGTTGCTGCAGCAATCACGTCGGGCGTGCGAATCGCAACGCCACGGCCGGGCGGGATGGTGGAGCCGGCGATGGTTGGGGGAGTGGAGCGCTGGTGGCCTACGCTTCCGTGGCGCACGGTAGAGCAGGCGCCGGTGTGGTCGAGCGGCGTGCGTCGCTAGATTTCGCGCAATGCCCGTCGACCGCCTGCTTCGCGAACTCCGCCAACACACCTACGTCATCGTCCGTCCTTCGAACGTAGCCGGCATCGGCGTCTTCGCCATCCGCCCTATCCCGAAAGGTTGCCGCGACATCTTCTCGCCGCCCAAGGGCGACGACGATGACTACCTCGCCGTGCCGCGCGCGGAGATTGACGCACTGCCCGATTACGCGCGGCATCTCGTGGAGACCTACTGCCTGTTTGACGAGGGGCAGTACTTTGTGCCACGGCAGGGCTTCAAGCAGATGGATTTGGTGAGCTTCCTGAATCACTCGGATACGCCGAACGTGCGCTCGATTGACGACGGCGCGTGGTTTGAGGCGATGGTGGACATCGCCGCCGGTGAGGAGCTGTTCGTGGACTACGGCACGTTGGTGGACGAGGGCTAGCGCAGTCGGCCTGCGGCTCGCGCGCTAGGGTTTGCGCGCCAGAATGCGATCGAGCGCGTTGGCGAAGCGCTGCTTCTCTTTCTCTCCATACGCGGCGTGTCCGCCCGTATCCACGCCGGTGTTTCGTAGGCCTTCCATGAAATCGCGCACCGAGAGCCGTTCGCCGATGCTCTCCGGCGTGTACTCGTCGCCGCGCGGGTCAATCACGCGCACGCCCTTTGGCACCAGCAGGGCGGCGAGCGGGATGTCCTGCGTGACGGCGACGTCGCCCGCTGTCGAGTGCTCCGCAATGTAGCGATCGGCCACGTCGGGTCCGCCTTCGACGCGCACCGCGGACAGATGGGGATACCCAACCGGCAACTGGAGCCTCATGTTCGCGACGAGGATCGTCTCGAGCTTCAGGCGCTCGGAGACGCGATAGCAAATCTCCTTCACCGCGCGCGGGGCGGCATCGGCGTCGAGCCAGAGTTTCACAGCTAGGAATGTAGCGCGAGCGCCGCAGACGGCGATCTGACCTCAGGCATCCCCGGCGCCGATTGCACTCTTGCCAACGCGGCGGCAACTTCTAACGCACCCCTTGCCGCCTATGCGACTCTCAATTTCCCACCGCCGCGCCGATGACGCGCGCGGCGACGACATCTACCACATCCTTGGTGAGGCGCGCGGGCGCGGGGCGACCGACGTACATCTCGTGACCGGATCGCCGATCATTGCACGGATTGATGGCGATCTCACCCCTCTAGAGCCACGGGTGCGGGATGCCGCCGACATCTACCGCCTTATCGTGGCGTTACTCAGCGACGACGAGGTGCTGGAGCTGACGACCCGGCGCAACGTGGATCTCCTGCGGGTGAACCCGGCAGGAGAACGCTACCGCGTGAATGTGGCCTACACGCGCGATCACGCGGGGGCGGTCATCCGCATCCTCCCAGCCGGTCCGCTGCCGCTCGAGTCTTTGCGCATGCCCGCTATTGTGGAGGACCTTGCGACGCGCGAGAAGGGGCTCATCCTCGTCACGGGCAGCACCAGCATGGGCAAGACCACCACGATGGCCAGCATCGTGGACCGCATCAATCGCAACGAGCGGCGCCACATCATCACCATCGAGGATCCGGTGGAGTATGTGCACGAGAACATCAACTCACTGGTGCGCCAGCGCGAGGTGGGGCGCGATGTCCTGACCTTCGCTGACGGGCTGCGGTCGGCGCTGCGGCAAGATCCCGATGTGATCCTGATTGGAGAGATTCGGGACTACGAGACCATCGAGATTGCGCTGACCGCGGCTGAGTCTGGTGTGCTGGTCATCTCCACGCTGCACATCATGTCGGTCGAGCGCATCGTGGATCGGCTCATGTCGCTCTGCCCACCCGGGCGTGAGCCGCTCATTCGGACTATGCTGGGCGAGACCTTGCTTGCTGTCATCCATCAAGAACTGCTGCCCAGCCTCGACGGTGGGAAGCGGGTGGCGTGCGAGATTCTCGTGGCGACGCGGGCGGTGCGCTACCTCCTCCGGTCAGGGTCGGAATTGCAGATTCGCAATGCGTTGCAGACCGGCTCAACCTTTGGGATGCTGGAGATGTCGGCGAGCCTCCAAGCGCTGCTGGACGAGGGGGCCATTTCCGAAGAGACCGCCCTGCGTGTGCTGCGGAACTACCAAGTCATCAGCTGATGATGCTCCCCGAGTCCCTCCGCGCCGACCCAATCGCGCCGGCACTACAACGACTCCTCGGCGAGGAGTACGTCCTCGAACGCACCGTGGGGCAGGGAGGCTTCGGTCGCGTGTTCCGAGCGCACGACCAACGCCTCGACCGCGCGGTGGCGGTGAAGGTGCTGATGCCGGAGCTTTCATCGGAGGAGTTCCTGGCGCGCTTCCGTCGTGAGGGCATCGCGCTAGCCAAGCTGCGCCATCCGGGCGTCGTGCCCGTCTACGACATCCGTAGCGCTGGAGACCTGATTGCCTTGGTCATGCCCTTCATTGACGGCGAGACGCTACGGTCGCGACTGGTCCGCGCCACGCGCATCCCGCCGAAGGAAGCCCACCGCGTGATGCTGGAGCTCTGCGACGCGCTCGGCGCGGCGCACCGGGCGGGCATCATCCATCGCGATATCAAGCCCGACAACATCATCCTCGAGGGAGCGCTGCGAAAGGTGCTCCTGATGGACTTTGGTATCGCGGTTTCGAGCGAGGCTGTGGTGGACGAAGACGAGGGGCCAGCCGGGACGCCGATGTACATGAGTCCAGAGCAGATCGTCGGGACAGAGGCGCTGGACCCGCGCAGCGACATCTATCAGTTGGGCGCCGTCGTGTATCATCTCGTGACCGGCATTCCGCCCTTTGCGGCAACCAGTCCCTCGGCCCTGATGGCGATGCATCTCAGCGAGCCCTTTGTGCCGGTCCGCACGCGGAATCCTTCCGTACCGCGCGCATTCGCCGAGGTCATCGAGCGCTGTCTCGCCAAGGACAGGGCACAGCGGCCTGTCGATGTCCACGAGGTGGCCCGTGAGCTGCACGCGGTAGAGTTTACCGCGCTCACCGATCGACGCGTGAAGACGCCGACGTTCGTGACCCCAAGCTCGGCGTTCTTCGCCGCACTCACGCTGTCAACGTTCTTCTTCGGCGCTGCGGCGCCCACGACCGCGACCCTCCTCGGTGCGTCTCCCTGGGCTCTGCTCTCCGCGCTGTTCGCGGGACTCACCGTGCTGAGCAGTCCGGCTGCGCTACAAGAACTGCGCGACGCCCTGCCGTGGTCAAGTCGCTCGGCTGCGGTCCCGGCATTTCCGGAGCCGCCGGAGATCGCGCCGGAGGTGCAAGTCACGGCGGCGTCAGTGTTTGATGCGTTGCCGAGCGAAATGCGCGAGCGCTTTACGGACGTCCCCGACGTGTTGCGGCGCTTGGAAGGAGCCGTGGTGCTCTTGCGTGCGCGTGCCGCCGCTTTGGCGCACCGGGAGGCCGACGCCGATGAGCGCCAACTAGTGGCGTCGCGCCTTGCCGCGGCCACCGATGCGCTTGGACTCGTGCGCACCGATCTCCTCCGCCTGACGGCGGGCGCGGTTTCGCCTGGCGAGCTCACCATGGCCCTCGAGAACGCGCGCCTCATCAACAATGAGGTGAGCCACCTCATCTCCGCTGGGCGCGAGGTTGAGGACATCGTGAATCCGCAGCGCGCAATCCGCCGACTGCGCTGATTGCCTCGGCCCCGCGCCGGGCGTATCGCACGTTTGGGTGATGGTGGATGGCTGTAACGCGCGCAATGCTTCTTCACACCCAGTGGAAGCACCACCTCCAATGCGAGCGTACACATGAAGTCCAGCAATAAGAACAAGGTCTCCGGCACGGCGAACGAAGTCGCCGGAAAGGTCAAGCAGGTGGTGGGCAAGGCCGTGGGCAGCCCTGGCCTCGAGGCTGAGGGGGCCGTGCAGGAAGCAGCCGGCAAGGTGCAGCAGGCGGTGGGTGAACTCCAACGTGTGGTAAAGAAGTAGGCAATTGGTGACCACGGGCGCCCGCACCAGAGGCTGCTTGCGTCCACCCGCGGCTACTTGAATCGTATTCCGTTGGGTGCAACCGATCCCTTTGCTGGCACGAACTGCTTCGCAGCCGGCTTAGCTGCTGGCTGCGAAGCAGGCTTTCGCGCCCCGTTGTTCTGGCCCTGCGGCTGCGTGCTCGCGGTGCCGGCCTCGCGCTTCATCGTCAGCGCAATGCGGTTTCTCGGAAGGTCCACACCCTGCACGGTGACCTGCACCTTCTGACCGACTTGCACCACGTCGTTCGGGTCGCGCACATAGCGGTCGGCGAGTTGGCTGATGTGCACGAGTCCATCTTGATGCACGCCGATGTCCACGAAGGCGCCGAACGCCACGATGTTCGTCACTACGCCTTCGAGCACCATTCCAACGTGGAGGTCGCTGGGCTTCTGGATGTCATCGCGGAACGCCGGCGGCTCGAAGGCCGCACGCGGATCGCGGCCCGGCCGCTTCAACTCGGCCACGATATCGCGCAACGTCGGCAAGCCGACGTCATCGCTGACATACGCGGTCACATCAACGCGATCCACCAGCGCCTCAGCGCCGATGAACGCGCTCACATCCACCCCCTGATCCTTTGCCATGCGCTCGACGAGTGCATAGCGCTCGGGATGCACCGCGCTCGCATCCAGCGGATGCTTGCCGCCGCGCACTCGGAGGAAGCCAGCGGCTTGCTCGAACGCCTTCGCGCCGAGTCTCGGCACGTCCTTGAGATCTGCGCGTGAGCGTAGGCCGCCGCGTTCATCGCGTAGCGCGACGATGCTCTGCGCCAACGTCGGTCCGATGCCCGCCACGTAGCCCAAGAGCGCGGCCGAGGCGGTGTTCACCTCCACACCCACGCGATTCACACAGCTCATGACGATGTCGTCGAGGCGCTGCTTGAGCCGCGTCTGATTGACGTCGTGCTGGTACTGCCCGACGCCGATGCTCTTGGGGTCAATCTTCACGAACTCGGCCAGCGGGTCCTGCAAACGTCGCGCGATGGAGACGGCGCCGCGCAGAGAGACATCAAGCTCGGGAAACTCGCTGCGTGCGAGGTCGCTGGCAGAGTACACGGATGCGCCAGCCTCGTTCACCACCACGACCGTGGGACGCGGGGCATCGAGTTCGCGCAGGGCGGCCTTCGTCAGCGTCTCCGTCTCGCGGCTCGCCGTGCCATTGCCAATTGCGATGAGATCGGGCGTGAAACGTTGCACCAACATACGAATCGCGCCCGCAAAGCGATCTTCCTGATGGAGATACAGCGTGTCGGTGTGCGCAAGCGCGCCGGTGGCGCTCACCACGGCGACCTTCACGCCCGTGCGGAACCCCGGGTCGAGGCCGATGACCCGTTTCTCTCCCGCCGGCGATGCCAGAAGCAGCTGCTCAAGGTTGCGGCCGAAGATGGTGATGGCCTCTTCGTCGGCGCGGTTCTTGAGCTCGAGGCGTAGCTCGCCCTCGATGGCAATTGCGAGCAGACGCTTGTAGGCGTCTGCCGCGACGAGCGTCAGTTGCCTTGCGGCGCGGCGCTCGCCGATCACTTCGCGGGCGAGGCGTGCGTCAATCTCCTCCACGGGCGCGACGATGCGCCACAGCAACTCACTTTCAGCTTCGCCGCGGCGGATGGCCAGCATGCGATGCGAGGGAATGCCGCCGAGCGGCTCGGAGAACTCGTAGTAGTCCTTGTACTTGGAGTCGTCACTGCGCTTCTCCTCCACCACCTTGCTGCTGACGATGCCCTTGGCCCGTGTGATTTCGCGCAACCAGCCGCGGACCATTGGATCTTCGGCGACCTGTTCGGCCAAGATGTCACGGGCGCCCTGCAGGGCCGCCTCAGCGCTCGGCACTTCTGAGTCTTTACCGTCAACAGCGGGGAGCACGAAAGCCTCCGCTTGCGCGCTGGCGTCAGCATCCGATAGCGTGCCGCTCCAGAGCGCCTCGGCGAGCGGCCCCAATCCGCGCTCGCGTGCAATCATGGCACGGGTGCGCCTCTTGGGCTTGAAGGGGAGATAGAGATCTTCGAGCGCCTGCTTGGTGTCTGCGCTCAGCAGCTTGGCCTTGAGCGCATCATCGAGCTTGCCCTGCTCATCAACGCTCTTGAGGATCGCCGCGCGGCGCTCTTCCATTTCGCGGATGTACTCGGCCCGCTCGCGCACGTCGCGCAGCTGAACTTCGTCGAGTCCGCCGGTGACTTCTTTGCGATAGCGCGCAATGAATGGGAGCGTGGCGCCCTCGGCAAAGAGGGTCAGCGCGCGATCCACTTGCAGCGGGGACAGTGACAGTTCGGTCGCGACGCGGGCGACCAGCGCGGGAGATGTGTGCTCGGGCATTGGAAGCGGAACGTAGAAGAACTTCGGCGTAAACTCTACGGCTTGCGGATTAGCGTTAGATGCCTTCAGCGCGACCGCTCCGGCGGCGGGCTCCAACCGGCAAACAGGAACTCCAATGCCGCCGGGAATCGTGCTGCCCAGGAATCTTCCGTGTGCCGCCCTTCGGGATCAATGAACATTCGCACGCGTGTAGAGTCGTAGCCCGCCTCGCGGAAATTCCGCTCGAGGCGGCCATGCAGCCGATTCATCGTGCGCTGCAACTCGTCCCAGCCCTCAATCTCCCGCGCACCGGTCGCGATGTAGGGCCGTTGTACGAGTGTCGCGAGCGGATCTGTGTCGCGCACCACTTGCCCCGCGCCCACCCAGAGCGGCGCGCTCTCGATGCGTGCGTAGCCCGCTAGGCCAGGTGCCGCCGTCAACGTATGCAGCGTGATGATGCCGCCGTAGGACGCGCCGCCAAGTCCGGTGCTCCGTGGCCCGCGGTATGTGCGATAGACCGAGTCCACCAAAGGCATGACTTCTGTAGCGAGGAAGCGTGGAAACTGCTGGCCCTCGGGCATCGGCCCGCCCGGCGGCCCGCCGAACGGGTCGCGATAGGGCAGGTACTCGCGCGCGCGGTCTGCGCCGGCGTGGTCGATTCCCGCGATAATCATCGGAGGGATGCGGCCCTCTGCAATCAAGCGGCGGACCGTTTCATCAACCTGCCACTCGCGCTTGCTGACGTCGGAGAGGCACGCGTCGAAGATGTTCTGGCCGTCGAGGAGGTAGAAGACGGGATAGCGACGGTTCGCGTTGGCGGGGGCGTCGTAATTGTCGGGCAAGAGCACTCGCAGCGTCCGCGTGTTGGGTCTCTTGGGGTTTCGAGGGCGCATCGTTCCCCTCACCACTGGCGCTTGTCTGGTACTAACGTGACACGTGCGCAGTCGTCATACAACAACCGACCGCACCCCGAGGCCCGCTATGCATCGCATTGTCATCGCCGCCATTGTCCTGCTGTCAACGCCGCTTGGCGCGCAGCGCTCCGTGCGCTACGAACTGCGCGTCGGACCGTCCACCCGCAGCGCTGAGGTGCGTGTGCCTCGTGCTCCAGCGGCCAACAGTCAGCGTCGGCCACTCGTCATCGCCTTGCACGGTGGCGGTGGCAACGCGGCGAACGCGGAGACGATGACGGGATTCAGCGCCCTCGTGGAACGCGAAGGCATTGTGGTGGCGTACCCCAATGGATCAGGCAGAAGCCCACGCCGCTTGCTCACGTGGAACGCGCGGAATTGCTGCGCGTGGGCCATGGAACGCAATGTTGACGACGTTGCATTCCTCTCAGCACTCATTGATACGCTGGTGGCCTCTCAGGCCGTTGATCCCGCCCGCGTATTCGTGACCGGCATGTCCAACGGGGCGATGATGACGCACCACGCCGCGTGGCGGCTCGGCCGGAAGGTGCGCGCAATTGCGCCCGTGGTTGGCGCCGTGTTCGGTGACGAGCCGGCGGCGCTGGCGCCCGTCCGGGCAATCATCTTCAATGGCATGCGCGACGCGAATGTGCCGTTCGCCGGTGGGAAGCCCGGGAGCATCGGACGCAACACGTGGCGCCGTGACGCACGGCCAGCGTTGGAGCAGGGTCTCTACTGGGCTCGCGCCAATGGCTGCGGGCCCGAGCCGCGCCGTGATTCTGTGCGCAATGTTGTGACCTATCGTTGGCCCTGTCCTGCCGGACGCGAGGTGGAACTTCACGCGGTGGTAGACGGCGGACACGCGTGGCCTGGCGGCCAATCGGGGCGCCGCCGGGGTGGAGACCCTGTGCCGGCGTCGCCCAACGCCACTGAGATGATTTGGGCGTTCTTCAAGGCATCGCCGTAAGCGGCTACTTCTTTTTCGCCGGGGTCTTTTTCGCGAGCGATGTCTTGGTGGGCTTCGTTGGGACTGGCTGTGGCAGCGGCGTGATCGTCTCACCGTTCGCGAGCATCGCCACCAGCACGGCGATCTTGCGGGCGCGGCCTTCGGCGGTGCGCATCGCAGAGGTGCGATACGCCAGCGCGAACAGGTTCATCTTGTTGAGCGTCGCGAACGTGCGCTCGGCCTTGGCGTTGGCGCGAATGGCGTCACGCAGGTCCTTCGGAATCGACTCCACCGAGGCATCGCGAATGGGCGCGTAGGCAGCCTCCCAGCGCCCGTCGCGCTTTGCAGCATCCACGTGCGTGAGCCCGTGTGGCGTCATCCGCCCCTCGCGCACGAGCCGCGCAACGTTCGTGCGGTTCACCTGGCTCCACACGCTCTTGGCGCGCCGTGGCGTGTAGCGTTGCAGGAACGAGACGTCGTCGAAGCCCTTCTTAATCCCGTCAATCCAGCCCCAGCAGAGTACGACGTCAATCGCTTCGAGTGCGGTGATCGTCGCGACGCCGGAGTCCTTTTTGTAGATCCGAATCCACAGCTCCTCGGCGGTGTCGTGATTGGCCAAAAGCCAGCGCTCGAATGCCGCAGCGTCGCGAAAGGGCTTGATGCGGTCAGGACGGGGGATGATGGGAGCCATGGACCGACTAACTTATCCCTTGTGCCCACCGTCGGTGACCTCCTCGATTCGCTCTCGTTCGCGCTCGTCGCGCCCGGCGTCCCTCCCGCACGGGCACAAGCCCGCGACTTGATTGCTTGGGTGCTCGACCAACCCCGGTTTTGGCCATCGGCCAACCAGCAGTTGGAACTCGATGAGCCCACGGTGGAGCGCCTGAATGTCGCCGCCCAACGACTTCAGGCCGGAATGCCACTGCAGTACGCCGTGGGCAAGGCGCCGTTCCGCCACCTGACCCTAGAAGTCACGCCGGACGTCCTCATCCCGCGCCCCGAGACTGAGTTGTTGATCGAACTCGTCATCGCCGCCCAGCGCGGCGGCAAGGGCACGGTGGTGGACGTCGGCACCGGTTCAGGTGCCATCGCCCTCGCCCTGGCTGCCGAGGGCGCCTTTGAGGACGTGGTGGCGATTGATCTGTCGCCTGCGGCCTTGGCCATCGCCCGACGAAACCTCGCCGCAATCCCCGAAGACCGCCGTGCCCGCGTCCGATTTTTCGAGGGCAACCTACTGGCACCATTGGCGGGTCAAATCGTTGAAGCTGTAGTGAGCAACCCACCGTATATTTCGCACTCGGAAAAGGAGCAACTTCCGGCCAGCGTCCGCGACTGGGAGCCGCATATGGCCCTCTTTGCGGACGATGACGGAATGGCGACCATCCGAGCCCTCGTGCCGCAGGCCGCCGAGGTGCTGCAGACTGGCGGACTGCTCGCGATGGAAGTGGATAGCCGCCGCACTGATCTCGCGGTGGCGGCAGTAGTGGCAGATGGACGCTTCACGGATGTGGAGCCTCGACTAGACCTGACTGGCCGCCCGCGATTCGTGGTGGCCCGACGAAAGGAGCGGTAATGCTGAGCGATAAGTCTGTGGAGTTGGGCCGCTTGATTGGCCAGAGCGCGGAGTATCAGGCGGTAAAGCGCGCCAACGAAGCGCTGAACGAAGACAAGGAAGTGGTGGCGGCGCTCCAGCGCATGGAACAGCTGCGCCACGAGGCGGAAGCGCTGATGCAGGCGGGATCCACGCCGACGCCGGCCATGGAACAGGAACTCGACCAGTTGCTGTCCAAGGTGCAGCAGTCGTCGCTCTACCAGCGCTTCATCTCCGCTAACGAGAACTTCGACAAGGTGATGCAGCAGGTGAACCAGTGGATGCTCGATGGCATCAAAAAGGGTGCGGCGAGCTCCATCATCACGCTGGGCTGAGCACGAGTCGGTGCGCGGGTGCCTCGTAGTCTTCGAGGGCGGCGAGGGAGCGGGGAAGTCCACCCAGCTTCAGCGCCTGAGCGCGCGCCTCACTGAGGGCACCGTGTCGCACGCGGTGCATCGCGAGCCGGGCGGCACGCCCGTGGGCGACCGCATTCGCGACATCCTGTTGCACTCGGACCTGCCGATCGCGTCCGAGACTGAGGCCGCGCTCTTCGTGGCCTCGCGTGCAGAGCTCGTGGCCTCGGTGGTGAAGCCAGCATTGGCGGCGGGGCAGCACATCCTGCTCGATCGCTTTCTGCTCTCCACGTACGCGTACCAGATTCACGGCCGTGGTCTCAGTGCCCACGAGGTCCGTGCGGCCAACGCGCTCGCCACCGCGGGCATCGTGCCTGATCTCACGGTGTTGCTGCGCGTACCCGTCTCGGAAGGACTCTCCCGCGCCAAGACGCGCGGGGTTGCCGATCGCATGGAGCGCGCGGATCGGAGCTTTCACGACCGTGTCGCGAGCGCCTTTGACTCCTTTGCCTCCGCTGTGTGGCAAGCAGATCACCCGGAATGCGGATTGATTGTGGCCGTTGATGCCGTGGGCTCGGTAGGCGAGGTGGAGCAGCGTGTGGCGGATGTGATTGCGGCGCATTGTCCATCTCTGCTCGCGTCGGCAGTGGAAGCGCGAGTGGAAGCGCGAGTGGAAGCGCAATGAGTCGCTACAAGATGATTCCACCCGCGGCGCTCATTGCCGGCGCCTTGCTGGCGGGGGCGTGGTTGCTCGGTCGCGCGCTTGATCGCGATGCGCGCCGTCAGGAAGAAGGCGCGCGCTTGCTCGACGCGGTGATGAGCAAGGTGCGTGAGACATACGTTGAAGAAGTAGACGAGCAGACGCTGTGGCAGGGAGCCATTGCCGGCATGATGGACCAGCTGGGCGATCCCAACTCCGCATATCTCACGCCCGATCGCCTCGAGCGTTTGCAACTCGCGGCGAGCAACGCGTACCGCGGGGTCGGCCTCCAAGTAGACGTGCTGGATGGATGGATCACGGTCGCACAGCCGCGGCCGGGCTCACCAGCCGAGCGTGCGGGCCTGCAGACGGGTGACCGTCTGGTGGAACTAGATGGGAAGTCCATGCGGGGCTGGACCGTTGCCGAAGCGCGCGAAGGCCTGCGCGGCCCGCTGGGTACCACCGTGAAGTTGGTGGTGGAGCGCGGGCAAGGCACGCGTATCGCTGTCACACTCGAGCGCGCGGACATTCGCGTGCGGGCGGTGACGCGCGCGGTGGTGCTTGAGGGTGGCGTGGGCTATGTGGCCGTGACGACCTTCTCCGACTCCACGGAATCCGAATTGATTTCCGTTGTGGACTCGCTGCGCGCGAATGGTGCGAGTTCCTTGGTACTTGATATGCGCGGAAATCCAGGCGGACTTCTGGAGCAAGGCATCGGTGTGGCTGATCTTTTCCTCGCGCCGGACAAACACATTGTCACCACCCGCGGGCGCGTCGCCGACGCTAACCACGTGTATGTGGATTCCACGCGGGAGCGTTGGGCCGGAATGCCGATTGCGGTGCTGGTGAACGGCAATACGGCGAGTGCCGCAGAGATTGTCGCCGGCGCTTTGCAGGATAACGATCGTGCTGTTGTGCTTGGCCGCGTGACGTATGGGAAGGGAAGTGCGCAGGTGGTCTACCCACTCGATAACGGCGCAGCGATCTCGCTCACGCAGGCCCGTTGGTTCACGCCACTTGGTCGCTCGCTCGAAGTGGCACCGCCGGACGAGGAGCCGCTCGCCGATGCCGACACGGCCCGTCCGGTGTTTCGCACGGCGTCCGGGCGCCCCGTGTACGGTGGCGGTGGCATCGTGCCGGACATCGCTGCGGGAGACTCCATGCCAGACCCGATGGAGCGTCGCTTCCTGGCTGAGGTGGGGGCGGAGGTTCCCAAGTGGCGCGAGATGCTCACCGCGGAGGCGCGCGCGCTGGTGCAATCGCGCACCGTACGCGACTCGCTCTTCACGGTGCGCCCAGAATGGCGCCGCAGTTTGCAAGCGCGTGTGCGAGCGGCCGGCTTGCTGGTAAATCCTGCCACCTTTGGCGAAGCGCAAGCCTACGTGGAGCGCGCGCTCGGCAGCGAAATTGCGCGTCAGGGCTGGGGCATTCCGTATGCGCAGCGTCGCTCTGTGCGCGCCGACGCCGTCGTGCTCCGCGCCGCGGCCTTGCTGCGTCGTGCCCGCGCGCCGATGGACGTGTTCGCCACCGAATAGCACTGCAACTGCTATTCACCACGGAGGCACGAAGGCTCGGAGCACTACAGAAGCAGGCAACTGATTGAAAAGGGGGGTCCGCACCGATGCAGTGGTGCGGACCCCCCAAGTACTTGCACTTCTCCGAGCCTCCGAGCCTCCGTGCCTCCGTGGTGAACGCCGTTCGCAGTTAACCTGCGATCCGCCGCCCCACTGCATCCGCAATCTTCCGCAGCTGCTCCACCGTGCTCGCAAACTGCTCCGGTGTCTGCGACTGCGCGCCGTCGCTCATCGCCTTCTCCGGCTGCGGATGCACTTCGATGATGATGCCGTCCGCACCAGCCGCCACGGCGGCGCGTGACATCGGCAGCACCTTGTCGCGACGCCCCGTGCCGTGGCTCGGGTCGGCGACAATCGGCAGGTGCGAGAGCGACTGCACCACCGGGATTGCCGTGAGGTCAAACAGATTGCGCGAGGTGGTGTCGAACGAACGCAATCCACGCTCGCAGAGCACTACCTGCGTGTTGCCCTCAGCGAGCAAATACTCGGCGCTCAGGAGTAAATCTTGGATCGTCGCCGCCATACCGCGCTTCAAGAGAACTGGCTTCTTGAGCTTGCCGGCCATCTTGAGCAGCGAGTAGTTCTGCATGTTGCGCGCACCAATCTGGATCATGTCGGCGTACTCGGCCACGAGCTCAGCACCCGCCTCGTCCATCGCTTCCGTGACGATCGGAAGGCCCGTCTCCTTCTTCGCGAGCGCGAGCAGCTTGAGCCCTTCCAATCCCATGCCTTGGAACGAGTAGGGCGACGAGCGCGGCTTGAAGGCACCGCCGCGCAGCGCCACTGCACCAGCGGCCTTCACGGCGCGCGCTGCGCTGAGTATCTGCTGCTCACTTTCAACCGAGCAGGGGCCGGCGATGATGGGGACCTCGAGGCCACCAAACCGCACGCCCGGCGCGATCTCCACGATGGTGGTCTCCTGCTTCCACTCGCGCGACACCTGCTTGTACGGATTGGACACATAGATGACCTCGGCGACGCCCGCGAAGTCCTCGAGCGGCGAGCCATCCACGCGGCCATCGTTGCCAATGAGGCCAACGGCCGTGCGCTGGGCGCCCGGCATCTTCGTGGCCGTGTAGCCCTTTTCTGTAATCCAGTCGCACACCGCCTCGATCTCGGCGGGTGTGGCGCCCTGCTTCATCACTACCAGCATCTACGATTAGTCCTTTACGCGGGGCTTGCGGCGCCCGCCGGTTCTGCCTCAACTGCATCCACCGCCGGTCCGCGCATCCGCACGGACACCAGCGACGACACACCGGGCTCCTGCATCGTCACACCGTACACGGCATCGGCCGCCTCGGTGGTCGTGCGCGGATTGTGCGTGATAACGATGAACTGCGTCTTCTTCTTGAACTCGTTCAGCATGCGCACGAAGCGTCCGATGTTCTGGTCGTCGAGCGGCGCGTCCACTTCGTCCAGCAGGCAGAAGGGGCTGGGCTTGGTCAAGAAGATACCAAACAACAAAGACAGCGCGACCAAGGCGCGTTCCCCGCTCGAAAGCAGGTGGATGCGCTGCGTCCGCTTGCCGCGGGGGCTGGCGTGAATTTCGATGTCGCAGTCCAGCGGGCGCTCGGGATCTTCAAGACGAAGATCGCACTCGCCACCGCCAAACAAGGTCATGAAGATCTCGCGGAAGTGCGCGCGCACCTGCGCGAAGGTCGCGAGGAACAGATCTCGCGCCGTGACGTCAATCTCCTTGATGGCCTGCGTGAGCTTGGCCTGTGCCTCGACGAGGTCGGCACGCTGCGTGGTCAGGAACTCCAGGCGCTTGGTCTCTTCCTCGTGTTCCTCGATGGCCAAGGGATTCACCGGCCCGAGCGTCTCGATCTGCTTGCGCAGGTCTTCGGCTTCCGTGCGCAGCGCATCGTCTTCAGCTTCCACTGGCTGGTAGTTCGCAAACAGCTCGTCGAGCGGACGACGCCACTCGGCCTCGAGGCGTTCGCGAATTGCCGCCCGCTTGCCGGCGAGTTCGGTGTGGCGCAACTCGGCGCTGTGCAGGGTCTCGCTCGCGCTGTTGGCTTCCACGCGCGACGCGTCGAGGCCTGAGACGGCGGCCTGCAACTCGGCCTCTGTTTCGCGCACTGCCTGCTCGGCGCCGGCCAAGGCTTGGTCGGCTTCGCTCTGCGACGCGCGGCGTGCTTCCAGTTCTTGTTGCCAGACGCCCATCTGTTGCTCGAGCTGTCCGTCCTGTTCTGCCAACGCCTGCATCTCGCGTTCGAGCGCCACCAAACGATCTTGCGCGGCAGCACGCTCGCGCCCAAGGCGCTCGCGGCGCTCCGTTGCCACCTGACGGCGGGCTTCGGCCTGTGCGTGTGCCACTTGCTGAGCCGCGCGCGCTTCGCGGGCTTCGTCCTGCGCCTGCTCGGCGGTGCTGAGCAAGCCACGGGCGGATGTGGCGGCCTCGTCAGCTTCGACGAGCTTCCGCGCAATCTCCTCCTGCGCGGCGAGCGACTTGTTGACGCGATCACCGAGTTCGGTGTGGCGGCCTGCGAGACGCTCCTGCAAGGCCACTGCGTCGGCGAGTTCGCGGGCCGAACGCTCACGCACGCGATCACGCTCGCTCCGAACCTGAGAGGCCTGCGCCAAGGACTGCTGAGCCGCCGCGGCGGCGTCGGCGGCGTGCGCGGCACCCGCCTCGGCCTGCACGACTTCCGCATGCACCGCCTGGGCGCGCTGCTGCACTTCGTGTCTACGCGCATCAACGGTCGCGAGCGAACTCCGTAACTCTTCGAGCTCGGCGCGACGCGTTAGCGGACCGGCGCTGCCAGCATCGCGCGCTGGAAGCCACATGGCACCACGCGCGTCCACGAAGCCGTTGCCGTCTTCCGTGGCGCGCACCTTGCCCAGCAAGCTCTTCACCCACGCGCCGCCCGCACCCTCGGCGCGCACGCGCGCGGCGAGCTCGGAGCTGTCCGTGGTACCCGCGGCTTCGTGCAACGCGTCCAAGGGCAGCAACAACAGTGCACCCGGGTTGCTCTCGGCATGCCAGGCGCGCACTGCGTCAGCAGCAGCGCGGTCTCGCACCACCACGGCATGCACCGTGGCGCCGAGGAAGCGTTCAATCTGCGACGCGACGTTGGAGTCCGCGCCGATAAAGTCGGACAGCGGACCAAGCACAGCATCGCTACCGAACCGCTCGCGCTCGCGCAGCAGCTTCGCAGCGGCTGGCGCGAGGCCCACGCGCTCACGCTCAAGTCCCTCGAGCGCAGCCAGACGGCCTTGGACGGCGGTATGCTCTTCTTCCACACGGCGCACATCCACGCGGGCGGAGGCTTCACGGTCACGCGCCTCGCGCGCCGCGGCACGCGACTGCTCGAGCGTGGCTTCGGCTTGGGTTGACGCTTCTTTGGCAATCAGCAACTGTTCATCAGCAGCGGCCAGTTCGCGCGCGGCCAGTTGCAGGCGCGAGGTCAGCGCTTCGTGTTCGGCCACAAGTGCGGCCGTGCGCTGCGCCACATCGGCGAGCTCGCGCTCTGCATTCTCACGCTCCAACTCGAGGCGACGCGCGTTGTCGCGCAGTTCGCGCACCGCGCGGTCGGCGGCGTCCGTGGACTGACGCGCCGCGCTCACACCGCTCCGGGCGGCCTCTTCGGACTCCACCTTGGTGCGCAGCACCTCAAGAGCCTCGTGCAAGGACTGCGCACAGGCGGCCTCTTCGGTCTCAGCGGCCTGCATCTCGCCCTGCAGGCGATCGCCAAACGCTGCGCCTTCGCTACGCTCCTGCTGCGCGCGTTCGCGGCGCGTGAGCGCATTGCGATGGCGTTCTTCGGCGACAGCGAGTTCTTGCTGGAGTTCGAGTACGGACTGACGAGCGGTTGCGGCCACGGCGGCGCGTTCGTGACGCGCCGTCTCGGCGGCGGCACGCGCGGCCTGCGCTAAGTCACGCGCCACTTCGGCGTCGCGCACCGCGTGCTGGCGCGCGGGCAGGGCATCGCGCAACCCACCGAGTCGCTCTTCGAGGTCCATCAACTCCTGCTGCCAGGAGGCCATCTCGCGCGACGCCAAGGTGAGTTCCACGGCAAAGCGACGCGTGGTGATGGTCGCGTGCTTCTCGGCGCGGTTGCGCTGGCGTAGCAAAGACCGCACCTGCGTCTGCACTTCGGATGTCAGGTCATCAATGCGGATGAGATCCGTGCTCGTGGCCTCGAGCTGACGCTCAGTGCTGCGACGGCGATCGCGGTAGAGGCCGACACCGGCGGCCTCTTCAAACAGCTCGCGACGGTCATCGGGACGATCCGAGAGCAAGGCGTCAATCATCTTGCTCTCGATCACGACGCCAGAATCGGCGCCGAGTCCGGTGCCGCGCACGAGATCGTGAATGTCGCGCAAGCGGCAGGGCGCACGATTCAGGAAGTACTCGCTCTCACCGCTGCGCGACAGGCGCCGGGTGATCACGACTTCCTTGAACGGTACGGGCAAGCCACCATCGGAATTCTCAAAGTGCAACGAGACTTCGGCCACGTTGGTGGCGCGACGGGCTGAGGAGCCTTGGAAGATCACGTCTTCCATCTTGCCGCCGCGGAGCAAACGTGCGCGCTGTTCGCCCAGCACCCAACGCACCGCGTCGGAGACGTTGGACTTGCCGCAGCCATTGGGGCCGACGATGGCGGTGGCCCCCGGCTCGAAGGTCAGGTAGACCGGGTCCGCAAAGGACTTGAAGCCATGCAACTCGAGCTTGGTCAAACGCACTTAGAACATTCTCCCGGTTCGGTAGGCCAACGCCGGAGTGAATCCGCGTGACCGCAATTCTGCTGCGTACCAGAGGGCCTGGCCCGCCGTCTCAAAAGCCCCGACGTACACGCGGGCCCGTCCATCGTCCTGCACCAGCGCGTAGGCCGGCACGTGCTGTCCTAAATAATTCTGCTGCGCTCCGCGCGCCGAATCCGCGCTGGTCTCCTCGATGAGGAGCGCGAATGGAGCATCCAGCACGCGGCCGATGGTCGGTCGGATGACACCCAGCGCGCGTTGCTGCGCGAGCCAAGCCTCTGCCTCGCCCCGGGAAGGAAAGGCTCCGACGAGGGCTCGGTACCACGGCGACGTTCCGGGTTGCAACACCACGGGCGCGACCGTCGGGACCGGGAAAGAATCCCCTCGCGACACAAGACGGGAATTTGCACTCTCAGGGGTGTTCGCCGCTACGAGTTCGACACTGAATCGCAGGGCGATTGCGGAGTCGGCGGGGTTGACGAGCGGCCCCATGCTCACCTCGACTTCCGCCATTGCGCCGGGTGCGGTGGCCGACGTGGCCGTTGCCGGCACGCTGTCCCCGCCAGAAACACAGGGGCCCAGCAGTGCGCCGGTCGTTCCGTCGGCGCAGGACTGCTGCTGGGCCCGATAGAGCGGAGTGAGCAGGTAGCCGCCCACCACCACGCCGAGAACGGCACCGAGGATCCAGCGTCCAAGGCGCCGCCGCTTGCGAGCGACGGGCACGGCGACTTGCTCGCGCGGGGTTGGCGTGATCACCGGGAGTTCCTGCTCCGGCTCCTCCACCAACGCGATGAGCGGCCACGCGCGCACCGTGGCCGGGGGCAGATCCACGGCCACGACCCCGTCTACGCGGCCAATCAGCGCATCGAGCCCCGGCGCGGCCGGCGGCGCAACCAGGAGGAGCAAGGCGTCCACCTCACGGAACCCCGCGACAAGTCGGTCCCAACGGGCGCTCTCAAAGACCCATCGCTCGGCGATCGGCCCATGACCCGAGGGGAGAATGTACACCTCCGGTGCATCGACCAGCGGCTGTCCGATATCTGAGATTGGGGTGCCGTCACGCAGGCACTCCAGGAGGCCAGGCTGGTCGTCCAGCGGTCGCAGGCTAGGAATGCCTCCCACGAGGTCCGCGACGGCCACACGGCGCTCCCGAGAGCAGGCCCGCGCGATGCCCAGTGCCACCGCCGCGGCCGCCTCAGCGGAGCGACCCGTCACGACGGCGGCGGCTACGTCTGCGAATGCCGGTGCTGCCCGTTGCCCTTCGTCCGCCCACACCTCGAGCGGCACGTGGCTTGGCGTCACGGCACGCCCTCAAACACCCAGTAGGACACCCTCGAGGACATTCCCGCGCGCTCCGCAGCCTGCCGCGTGTCGAACGGTCCCAAGAGCACACGCCACACCGGAATACCGTCGCGATTGCCTGGTACCACCCGTGCCTTGCGTCCGTCCACGTTGATGCTGTCTGCCATGGCGGTGGCCCGATCTTCCGTCAGCAATGTCGCAAACGACACCGTCCAGGTCTGGCGCCCGTCGCTGCGACTTTCCCCCGCAGGCGATGGCGGCGGTGCCGCGGTGAGGGGGCCAGCGCTCCCGACGCCCGTCACGTCTCCGTAGCGGCCGTAGATCATGGCTGTGAGGGCGCTGTCGGTCGCCGCCGAATCCGAGGCGTACTCTTCAAACTCCACCGGGCGGTCGAGGCCCGCAGCGCGCGGGCGGAATCCATTCCAGCGCACCAGTGACCACTGATCGCTGGCGCCACCGATGTACACCATGCGCTGGCGCGTGGACTCGGAATCCACCAACACGGCGTCGTTGCCGCGCGCAACGAGGATGTGTCCCTCGGGTGTCACGAGCGGCAAATCTTCACGCCAGGGTGCGGCGATAGTGCTTACCACCCGTTCGCTGCCGATGGAGATCACGTAGATGGAGTCGAAATCCGCCGCTTTCGCGAGCAAATAGTGCCCGTCCGGATCCATGCGCAGGTCGTTCACCGGCGCGGGCAAACTGACGCTGCCGCCCTCGTCCTCCGCGTACCGGTCCACGACGCGCAACTTTCGGGCATCGGTGGCGACAAACACACGATCTCCGCTCGGCGTCAGCGCGAGCGCCAGCACGGAGTCGCCGATGGAATAGTCAAAGGCCTGTGTGAGGTCGCGCGTACGTAGCGACACGAGGCCGCGGTCCGTCACCGCCCAGAGTCGGTCGCCGGCCTGCGTGCGCGCGGTGAAGCGCACCGGGCGCATCCGTAGGGAATCGAGCACCCGCGTCTCGGGGGGAATCACGCGCCGAATGGTGGTGCCTTCGGAAGTCGTGAAGAGCACCATCAGCGAACCGTCAGGCGAGGGCACGAGTGCTGTGGCACCGTCAGGTACTGGCCAATTCCACGTCGCGGCCGGCGTGAGCCGCAGTACGCGTCCGCTGGAATCGAGGCCGAATGCCGCCGCGCCCTCGGTGACAACCGCGCCGCTGATGCGCGCCTCGCCGAGATCGCCGACGCTCCCCATGCGCAGGTCAATGCTCACGATGCGACCCTCAAGGTCGCGCGCCAACATCACACCGAGGAAATCGTCGAAGCCCAGCAAGGTGCCCAGGGCGGGCGTGCGCTCGCGGGCGCTCCAGAGCACGCTATCCGAGCCTGCGCGGTAGGCCCGCGCAATGCCCCCCGCGGTCGGTACGCGCAGGAGGATGCCGTCAGGTCCAATGGCCGTGATGGCGCCGCCGGACGAGACACGGCCGTCACCGCAGGCAAGCGCGGCGACGGCCGTGAGCAGCAGCAGAAGGGAACGGGGAGAGATCACACTGGGAAAATAGTCACTCGCGAGCCCTAGAACGACTGTCCGAGGGTCCAGAACCAGTATCCCTTTCGCCCCGGGCTGTCGAGAGGAATGGCGTAGTCCCAGCGGACTAGCGCGATGTTGAAGAGGTTGAGGCGAATGCCGAAGCCGTAACTCTTGAGCGGGTAGCGCTGGAACGAGAAGTCGTAATTATCTGGGCGCTGCAAATAGAGGCGTTCGTCCTGCGACCAAGCCGCGCCAACATCGTAGAACACGAGGCCGTCCACGGGCGGCAGCGAGATAGGAAGCAGCCCCAGCGTAAACTGACGTACCAATGGGAAGCGCAATTCAACGTTGGCGTAGGCGACGCGGCTCCCGAGCAACTGCAGGGCCGAGCATGCAGCAGGGTTCGACGCCGAAGTCTCACACTGCGCCCCGGCGTATCGTTCGCGATCGTAGCCGCGGATGAAGTCAGGACGCCCGATAAACTTCGGGAAGGCGAACTCGTCCGGGCCAATGGAGACATTGGCGGCAAAGCGCGTGGCGAGCGTAAGGAAGTTGAACAAGATGGCATCGTAGCGTCGGTAGTCTGCCGAATACGTCGCCCACTTCACCGTGCCCTGCGCGAGTTCCGCCTGAAAACGCCAGCGCCGGCCATAGATGCCGCCGGTGGCACCCATCAGCGAGTTGTCAGACACCATAGCCACATACGGCGCCGCGTAGTTCAGCGAGGCTTGATTGACGATGGAGTCGATGAAGAAGCCAGTGGAGAATCCTGAATTCAGGTCGAACTGCTGCGAGACGTACATCCGCGAGCGATCCACGTTGTTCAGCGTCACGCCGTACTCGAAGCGCGTGAAACGATTGAGCGGATACGACGCGTTGGCCAACGCCGACCGCGCGATGAAGCGCGCAAGCACCTGTTCATCGGTGAAAATGCTGCCGTTCTGACTCTGGTTGAAGCCTTCAAGGAAGAAGAATGGGTATTGTTGGACGCCGGCCGACCACTGCTGCCGCGACCCGTAGTCGCTGTACATCGCGAACACTTGGGCCTCGGAAACACGGCCGTTGATACCACCCGCGAGCATCAATCGCCGATTGCCAACCATGTCCGAGAGCACGATGGCCGTCTGACCGAATACGCCGCGCCCGAAGTTGTCCTGGGCGTAGCCCACTTGCGGTCGCGCGACGTACTCGGGGCGCAATGAAGCACGGTAGCGACTGACCACGAATGTAGAGGCATCGGGCAAGGCGAGTTGCGCACTGTCGTTGAGCACCGCGATGGAGACGCCGCTGCCCGGTCCCGTGACCAAGGCGGCCCCCGGACGCCACCCCGTGCTGCCGAGGTACACCGACTGACGGCGCGCCGGTGCCGTTGAGCGCGCGGCACGCGCGGCGGCGGAGTCCGCCGAAATCCGCGCCGCCTCCGCCATCTCCGCGGCCGACTGCTGCGCACGACTCGCTGAATCTGCCGTGGCCACCACCGTCGGGGAGACTTGGAACGGCTCCTTCTTGAGGGAGCGCGGATCGACAATCGACCACACTTGGTAGTTACCGTCATCCTGATACACAAAGGCCAGCTTGTCCGCCTGGCGCGCCCATGAAATCGCCGGGCTGTGCTCCGTCAGGGACGAGATACCGCCCACGAATTTTGTCAGCTGGTAATGCTGGTCCTGCGCGAGCTCAAACAAAAACAATTGCGCGATCCCCGTGCGGTCGGAGAGAAACGCGACGGCCTGGCCGTCGGGCGACCATTGGGGATTCAAGTTCTTGCCCGCTTGGCTCGGCAGGACACGCACGTCGTTCGTCTCGAGATCGAGAATGCTGATTTGCCACTCGCCGAACTTGAGCGTGGCCAGATCTGACTGCGGCCCACGCTCGCTCGCGAACGCGATGGACCTGCCGTCCGGTGACCAGGAGGGTTGCAAATCTCCGAACGGATCGTCGGTGAGCTGCCGCAGGTTTCGTCCGTCCACGTCAATCATGTACAGGTCGGTGACGCCGTTGGCGAGTCCGGAGAACACGATGCGTCGGCCGTCCGGTGACCAGGTCGGTCCAATCATGGCCGTGAGACGAGACTCCAAACGACGGTGCGTGCGATTGCGGCGCACGTCGTGGATGTAGAGGACGTCCTTGCCCTCGCGCTGTGCCGTGAACGCGAAGTAGCGGCCATCGGGCGAGAAAGCCCCCTGCGAATACCCGTAGCGCAGCTCCTCGTACTCGGGATTGAGCGTGCTCTTAGTGAGGCGCGCCTTGCGCTTGCCCGTGTTGGCGTCGGCGATGTACAGGTCGAGGAAGACCTCCGCGCGCAGCAAGGAACCCAACGAGATGAAGGCAATCTGGCGGCCATCGGGCGAGAGGGCAGGCGCCACGTACACGTTCACGAGTCCGCCAGTGCGTCGCTGGTTGAGCAGCGGCTGCGCCACGCGCCGCGGCCGCTCCAACTGGGCGACCTGCGGCAGGTACGTATTCTGGACGTGCTCCTTCCACTCTTCACCGAGGTCCTCGATGTCCGTGCCCGTGTAGCGCCGGAACGAGCGATCGATGCCGAGTGACACGGAGGCGTTCATGATTTCGCCGACGACCTCGTCGCCCCAACGATTGGCCACGAACTCCCAGAACGACTGGCCAAAGCGATAGGGGAAGAACTGGTCCGGACGCGTCGTCATCTGCTCAACGCTGGGGATGTTGCCGTTGAGCGCGGCGTCGCGCATCACGGCTGCGGTCGCCTTATGGCCGGGTCCGTTGGTGAGGTACTCCGCCATGCCCTCAATGAACCAGAGCGGTGGCTGCACCTGTGCGAGTTGCTGGAGACCGTTCCCAGCGCGGCCGCGGGCAAAGATGTCGTACTGGAACACGTGCACCATCTCGTGCGCCAGCGTGTGTTCCGACTGCCGCATGTCGCCGGCGAAGAAGAACATGTTGCGCTGCCGCAGGGCGTCGGTCACGCCGAGCGTGCCTTCACCCGCATCGCCGATGACGTTGTTCTGCGCGAACTCGTTGCGCGAGCCGTACAGGATGATGGGTTTGCGCTCGCGGAACTCGTGGCCGAGGATGCGACGCAGGCGCTCGTACGAGCGCTCGGCCATCTGGCCCGTGTAGCGCGCGACCTCTTCCAGCTCTGGGTAGTAGTGCACGTCGAAGTGCGCCGTCCGCAGGATTTGCCAGCGAAACTTGCGGTACTGGACCTGGTTTTGGCCGAAGTACCCACCCTGCGCGCCGAGCTCAGAGCCGGCGAACGCGAAAGCCAACAGAGCGAGAGGAAGGAGCCAGCGACGCATCGGTGCCCTCAGGCGGTGACGGCGACTGCTGGGGCATCGCCCCAGAGCCGTTCGAGCTGATAGAAGGAGCGGAGCGTGGGGTGAAACACGTGCACGACGAAATCCACGTAATCGAGCAAGACCCATCGCCCTTGTTCGAATCCCTCGACGGAACGGACCTTCATCCCCTCCTTCTTCAGGGTCTCCACGACGTGGCCGGCGCTGGCGCGCACGTGCGTGTCGGAGGTACCGCTGGCCACAATGAAGAAGTCGGCCATGTCGGTCACCGGGCGGAGATCGAGCACGAGGACGTCATTGGCCTTGTTGTCGAGCAGGATCTGCGCGGCACGCCGGGCTGCGGTCATCGACGGGGAGGTTTTTTTGACGGCCATTCTAGGTGGTGAAGCGGGGATTTAAGAATGCGAACCCGTGTGCAGAGGAAAGGTTCCCCTCTGTGGGGTGAGGGGCAAGTGACGTGGGACACGCTGGTCTCGGACTGGTTCATAGACCAACTGCCTATTCACCACGGAGGCACGGAGGCTCGGAGACTGCAACGACGGGACGACAAGGGCTTGGTGGAGCTGCAACTGCGAAACGGCGAGGGCTTGGGGGAACTGAAACGGAGGCATCGCGAGGGCTCTGTGAAGACGAACCGCTGTGGTAGTTCCCCAAAGTATTTCGGCTTTCCGCCGTTCTCTGCGCCTCCGTGCCTCCGTGGTGAAGCAGTTCGCCGTTTGCTGTTCACAGACACGGACACGGCGGAACGCAGCACCGGGGGCAGACCATTTGGTCCGCCCCCGGTGCTGGTCCAGCGAGTCTCGCGGGCTTAGCCCTTGATGACCCAGACCTTGATCTCTGGCTTCACGTCGGCGTGAAGGCGGATGGCGACCTTGTAGACGCCGAGCGCCTTGATGGGCTCGTGGAGGTCAATCATACGCTTCTCGACTTCCTTGAAGCCCTGCGCCTCGAGCTGGTGATGGATATCACCCGAGGTGACGGACCCGAAGAGCTTGCCTTCCTCGCCGACCTTGGCCGAGAAGGTGAGCGAGACTTCCTCGAGACGCTTGGCGATGCTGGCGGCCGCGTCGCGACGAGCGTTCTCGGCGGCCTCGAGCCGCTCCTTTTCCTGCGCGATCTTCTTCTTGTTCCCGGCAGTCGCTTCGTACGCGATGCCACGCGGGAGCAGGAAGTTGCGTGCGTAGCCAGCGGACACGTCGACGATGTCGCCCGGATGTCCGAGGTTGTCTACCGCCTGACGAAGAATGACTTCCATTGCTTACTCCGAACGTTGGGATTGCGGCCGCGGCCGGCGTCGCCAGTCGAGCCAAGTGTCTCCCACGCCAATGACGAGGGCGACCGCTGCGATAACAGACCAAAACATCACCAGCACGATGGACCACAACACCGCCATCCATCGTCCCGGTGCGAGAAACCACACCAAGACACCAAGTCCGCGAAGCGCGTACAGGGCGCCGAAAAACACCAGGCTGTTGACGCCGAACGCCGCGACGACGTTTGGCATCGGGACCACGAGCACGAGCAAGCCACCGATGAGTCCCCACACGAGGGCATCGTTGAATCGCATTTCCCGCAGCGAACTGAGTGGCGGGCCTAATCGCGCCCGACCAAACCGGTGGTAGAGAGCCCAGGAGAGCGCCAGCACTGCGAGCGATTCCAGCGCCAGCATAGCCGGCACCAGCGCCCGCGCCGCCGTGGGGAGCGCGGTGAACTGCGCTTCCACCTGCGCCGCCAGTTGGTCGGCTCCCGCGTTGTCCTTTGCGAGAGCTTGCCACTGGGGCTGCGCGGTGAACTCGCGCCACGCCGCCTGCATCTCTTGGCTGCGACGCGCGAACTCCTCCGAGACCACACCCGCCACCGTTGCCAATCCACCGTCGGTGAAGCTCACCAACAGCAGGCTTAGCACCAGCGCTGCAAGAATCGCTAGCAAAGCCCGAGGGAGAAACGTCCACTCTCCACTCAGGACCAGCGAGCCAGCGAAGCTCGCTGCCAGTAGCACCGCCCATCCGCGAGCTAAGAGCTCGAAGGGAGACGGCTCTCCCGGCACCCACACCACCCACACCGCAAACAGCGTCCACGTGACCGCGAGGGCCACTCGGCCCCCGTTTCGCCATCCCGCCACGGCAGCCATCGCCAATGCAGGAGCGAGCAGAATCAGGATTTGATCCACCGGCAGCAGCAGCGCAAACGGCGGCGCCGCCGGGAGGAACAACAGGGCAAAGAAGGCGAGGACGGGTCCCCACCAACCTTGCTCACGCGGTTGAGCCGCGCCCAACTCCTCGGTCACGTGGAAAACGGTGCTTTGCTTACTGCGCCTGCTGACCGCGCGTGTACCCAAGGAGCGCCAAGTAGCGCGCCTTCTTGATTGCCTTGCACAGCTGACGCTGGTGACGGGCGTCCACGCCGCTCAAACGGCTCGGGAGAATCTTTCCCGTGTCCGTCACAAAGCGGGAAAGGAAACGCTCGTCCTTGTAATCGATGAAACGGATGCCGGCTTCCGTGACCGGGCACACCTTCTTGTTACGGCGCATGTGTCTATTCCTCGTCGTCGTCGTCGTCGCCATCACGCGCACGGCGCGCGGCGAGCTGCTCTTCGGTCATCGGCGGGGCGCCGAGCTCATGCTCGTGCACCGAGATGAGATAGCGGATGACGCCGTCGTCGAGCTTCAGCGAACGCTCGAACTCCGGCAGGACCTTGCCGTCGGCGGTGAAGCGGGCGACCACATAATAGCCGGCTTCCTTGTTGCGGATCTTGTAAGCAAGCTGGCGGCGGCCCCAGAGATCTAGGGTCGCGGGCTCAGCGAGACCGAGCAGCCCGTGGTGCTTCGCGAGCTTGTCGGCAATGGCGGTGTCTTCGAGTGCAGAATCGAAGATGTACACCGCCTCGTATTCACGAGACAATGCGGCAATCCTCCCTTTGGTCGTTTCCGCCACCCGTGGGTTGCCGACACAGGCGGAGGGGCGAGCAGTGCGCTCGCGATTGTGAGTACAGCTTGGAACAGCCCATAAATGTAGGCTGGGTGGACGGTTAGGGCAAGTTCAGATTGTTGGACGGAAGACGGATGACGGATGCTACTGCGGGCCGTGCTGCATCCGTCTTCCGTCCAGTTACCTGAGACCCAGCTCCCGCGCCAAAGCTTCTGCCCCCAAGTACCCAAAGCTCGCCGAGGGGCCGGTGGCTAGGACCTCTCGGACTGCGGCGGCTGCTTGCTCGCGTCGGCCCATGGCCATATGCCACTGGGCGATGCCGTTGCCGATGGCTTGGCGCTCCGCCGAGCTCGTCATCGCGGCCCGGATTTCGGCGTCCGTGACTTGGCCCTTCATCCAGAGCAGGCCAAGGTGATAACTGCCATTCTCGACGATCTCCCAGTCGGCGCTGATTGGCGTGAGGGCGGCCCGGGCACGGTCCATCTCGCCGGCGCGCGCCAGCGCGAGCACCCACCAAAACGTTGCCGCTACACGAGAGTCCAAATTCGCGGCGACTTTGGCATCCTCTTCCCAATAACTCGCCGCAGCCGCGAACCCGCCTTCGAGGAAATGCGCGAGCGCGAGGTGGTAGCGGATGTTGGACTTGAGCGAGCTCGTGGGAATGCCGCGCGGGTTGGGCATGCCATCGGGCTCGACCTCGTCCGCGCGGAAACTCGTGATATCGTAGGCGCGCCGAAGGTCGGCGATTGCTGCATCGAAGCGGCGCAACGATAAATAGCGATGCCCTCGGTGCCGGAGTAGCCAAGGCTCTTCTGGTCGCGTGGCCAAGGCGGCGGTGTAGATGCCCACCGCACGCTCGAAGTCGCCCGTGTAGCCGACAAAGCGCCCATGCCAGACGATGGCGTTCAAGTCATCGGGCGCTCGAGCGACGACGGCGAGCGCGGAGTCGAGAGAGCCAGGGGAAGGTGTGCGTTGCGCGTGTGCCGAAGCCGCGAGCGCGACGACGAGGCCGGTGATGGCAATTGGACGGATGATGGATGACGGATGCATAGAGAGCAGTTTGCACCCGTCATCCGTCTTCCGTCCAGTACTCACACATTGAATCGAAACAGCACCACATCCCCATCCGCCATCACATACTCCTTGCCTTCCGCTCGCGCCACGCCCTTTTCACGCGCCGGCTTCCAACCGCCGAGCGCGACAAAGTCCGTGAAGCTCACCGTTTCCGCGCGGATGAAACCCTTTTCGAAGTCGGTGTGAATGACGCCCGCCGCCTTCGGCGCTGTATCGCCCTGCTTGATGGTCCAGGCGCGCACTTCCTTCTCACCCGCCGTGAAGTAGGTCTGCAGGCCGAGCAGGTGATAGCCGCCACGAATCAAGCGATCGAGGCCCGCAGTATCGATTCCGAGCGAGGCGAGGAACTCCTTCTTGTCATCGGGCGGAAGCTCGGCGAGTTCCATTTCAATCTTCGCCGAGAAGGTCACGACTTCCGCCGGCTCGTGATCCGCGGCGATGGCCGCGCGCAGCGCCTTCACGTGCGGCCCTTCGGCGCCCATCAACTCCGCGTCGGTCACGTTGGCCGCGTAGAGAATCGGCTTGAGCGTGAGCAACTGCAGCCCCTTCAGCTGTTCGCGATCTTCTGGTGAGAGCGTCACGTGCCAGAGCGCTTGGCCTTCGGAGAGCGGCTTGTGCGCCTTCTCCAGCGATGCGACCTCCGTGGCCGCGACCTTGTCGCCAGTCTTTGCGGCGCGCTTGGCTTTGTCGAGACGCTTCTCCACCACGGTGAGATCCGCGAGCGCGAGTTCAAACTCAATCGTCGCGCGGTCACGCACCGGATCCACCGAGCCATCCACGTGAATCACGTCGTCGTCGTCAAAGCAACGCACGACGTGCACGATGGCGTCCGTTTCACGAATGTTGGAAAGGAACGCGTTGCCGCGGCCTTCACCCGTGCTCGCGCCCTTCACGAGCCCTGCGATGTCCACGAACTGTACGTTGGCAGCCACGGTGCGCTCTGGAACCACGATCTCGGCGAGCTTGTCGAGGCGAGGATCCGGCACGTTCACGACGCCGATGTTGGGATCAATGGTGCAAAAAGGATAGTTCGCGGCTTCGGCCTTGGCGGCGGTGAGCGCGTTGAACAGGGAGCTCTTGCCGACGTTCGGGAGCCCGACGATTCCGAGACTGAGCATTGGACGGATGACGGATGACGGATGCTACTGCAATGCATTGAAAGGTAACGGGTTGCGGGGCGATGACGCTGCGATGACGGGCCGGGGTCATAGTGTTGGCGTATGCACCCATTCCGCCGACTCTCCGTGTGGTCGAAGGCCCACGATCTCGTGCTACTCGCGTATCCGCTCACCGAAGGGGCGATGCACAGTCGCTTCCCAGGCCTCTCGTCGCAGCTCCGGCGTTCGCTTGCTTCGATCCCCGCCAACATCGCCGAAGGAGCGGGGCATGCCAGCCAAGCCCAGTTCAATCGCTACCTCACGATTGCGCTCGCGTCGGCTCGCGAAGCCGAGTATCACCTGCTGCTCGCGAAGGACCTCGGCGCGATCGACCTCAAACAGTACGCCGTCCTCGAGGCGCGGCTTGGGGCCGTGAGCGGAATGCTCTTCAAACTCCGCTCACGCATCACACAGCACCTCGACCCACCGAGTACGGTCAAGAAGTCCCGCGGGACCTAGCGAAGCAGAGAGAATCCGAGCGGAGCGGAACGGAACCAAAAGCGGGAGACCTCACCGAGGCCTCCCGCTTTTAGCATCCGTCATCCGTCTTCCGTCCAGTCAGCTACGCAATGAACCACGGCGCAAGCACCAAGCTGACCACCGACATCAGCTTGATCAAAATATTCATCGCCGGTCCTGACGTGTCCTTGAACGGATCGCCAACCGTGTCGCCGACCACGGCTGCCTTGTGCACATCGGAGCCCTTGCCACCATACAAACCGCCCTCAATCGCCTTCTTGGCATTGTCCCAAGCGCCGCCGGCGTTCGCCATAAACAGCGCCATCATCACGCCGGTTACGGTTGCACCAGCGAGCAGGCCGCCGAGCGCCTTGACGCCGAAGAACTTGCCGACGATCACGGGGAGCAGCACTGAGGCCACGCCCGGGATAATCATTTCCTTGAGTGCGGCGGTGGTGGAGATATCCACGCAACGCGCGCTGTCCGGCTTCACACCAGGCTTGCCTTCGAGGAGGCCAGGAATCTCGCGGAACTGGCGGCGAACTTCTTCCACCATTCCTTGGGCTGCGCGGCCGACGGCCGTCATCGTCTGTGCGCCGACAAAGAACGGCATCATACCGCCGATGAAGAGGCCGATGACGACCATCGGGTCAACGAGGTTGAGTCCAACTTCATTCAAGCCGACGGCCGACGCGTAGGCGGAGAACATCGCCAGCGCGGTGAGAGCGGCAGAGCCAATCGCAAAGCCCTTGCCAATAGCGGCAGTGGTGTTGCCGAGCGCATCGAGGCCGTCGGTAATCTTGCGAACCTCGGGGCCAAGGTGGCTCATCTCGGAGATACCGCCGGCGTTGTCAGCAATCGGGCCGTACGCATCAACGGACATCGTTACGCCGACAGTGGCGAGCATACCAACAGCGGCAATGGCGACACCATAGAGACCAGCGGAAATGACCGACACGTACATCGCGACGCAGATGAGCATCACCGGCAGGATCACGGACTCCATACCCACGGCGAGGCCAGCGATGATGTTCGTCGCCGGACCAGTCTTCGAGGACTCGGCGATGCGACGCACCGGGCCGCCCGCCGTGTAATACTCGGTCACGAGGCCAATCAACACGCCAGACACTGTGCCCGCGACCACGGCGTAGAACGGTCCCATCGCCGGAAGCGCAGCCATCGTGGAGGGCTCGAACATATTCAGCGGCATCATTCCCGTGAGCACATAGGCGAACACAAGGAAGAGGCCGGCGGCGATGAAGGTGACCATACGCAGCGCGTTGGCCGGATTGCCCTTCGCGAGAATGCGCATCACGAAGATGCCGATTAGCGAGGCAACGAGACCCGCGGACGTGTAAGCAAGTGGGAGCATCACGGCCGCGAGACGCGACTCATCAGGAATGCGCAACGAGGTCGCAGCAAGCGCGATGGTCGCGATGATAGCACCGACGTACGACTCAAAAATGTCAGCGCCGAGTCCGGCGACGTCACCCACGTTGTCACCGACGTTGTCGGCAATCGTCGCGGGGTTACGCGGATCGTCTTCTGGGATGCCGGCTTCGACCTTACCCACCAGATCGGCACCGACGTCTGCGGCCTTGGTGTAGATACCACCGCCAACGCGCGCGAACAGTGCAATTGAAGAAGCACCCATCGCGAAGCCGGAGATGATCTCGCCGAATTCCTTGAAGCCGGCGTCACCGAACAGCAACTGCTTCTTCCAAATGAAGACGGCGGTGATGCCGAGCAAGCCGAGCGCCGCAACGGCGAGGCCCATCACGGCACCGCCATTGAAGGCAATGCGGAGCGCCGCCGCTTGGCCGCTCGCGCGCGCGGCCTCGGACGTGCGGACGTTGGCCTTCGTTGCCGAACTCATGCCGGCCCAGCCCGCCGCGACGGAGGCGATGCCACCGATCACGTAGGAGATGGCGGTGTTCCAGCCCACCGTAAAGCCGAGCAACACGGCGACGATGAGGAGGAAAGGAAGCAGTACCGTGTACTCGCGCTTCAGGAAGGCCATCGCGCCAAGCTGGATTTGCTCGGCGAGGTCCTGCATCACCTGTGAACCCGGTGACTGGCGGACGATGCTCTGGTACGTCAGAACGCAGGCGATGAGCCCGACAATCCCGATTACCAGCGCGTACGTCGTCAGATTCTCGATCATGGGGGATTTGGTAAGGGTGGGGAACGACTAGCGGTTGAACGTGTTCATCGCACGCTCGATGCCATCGGTGGTCCAGAGGCGCAGGGCCTCTTCGAAGGTCGGCATCAGCTCGCGTACCGGCGCGGCTTCGGCCTTCCCGAACTTGTCCAACACATACGCGGCAAGATCGCCGATGCTCCGCTGCGGGTCCGTGGGGCCAACGCCAATCCGCAGCCGCGCATACTCTTGGCTCTTGAGATGCTGCTCGATGCTCTTAAGCCCATTGTGCCCGCCAGCCGAACCGCGGGCACGAAACCGATACGTTCCGGTTTCCAACTGCACTTCATCGGAGACGACCATCAAGTCGCTGCCTGCAGCCCAGAAGGGGCGCCGGAGCCAAGGAGCGAGCACTTTGCCCGAGAGATTCATGAAGGTGAGCGGTTTGACGAGCCGCACCTTCACGATTCCTACCGTGCCCGAGGACGTCATCGCCTCGCCGTCCTTGCGCCACTTGTCCAGCCGCCACGTGTCGGCGAGGTGGTCGAGTACCCACCAGCCGACGTTGTGGCGTGTGTCCGCGTACTCCTGCCCGGGATTGCCGAGCCCGAGGATGACTTTCATCGCAGGGCGAGCTTCTGGGTCGCGGGCAGGTCCAGACTGTCCTGATTACTTCGCGTCGGCCTCGTCGGCCTTCGTCTTGCGAATGAGCTCAGGCTCGGCCACCGCGGCGCCTTCAGCCGGAGTCGCAGCCGCTTCAACCTTCGGAGCCTGGCACACGCAGATGGTCGCGCCAGCGTCGGAGAGCAGTTGCACGCCTTCGCCGAGCTTGATGTCGGATGCGTGAATCGAGTGACCGATGGTCAGGTGCGTCACATCCACGTTGTACTGCGCGGGGATGTTGGCCGGGTCAACGGAAATTTCGATTTCGTGGTTGATGTGGTCCACGAGACCGCCACCGACGCGTACGCCTTCGGCGACGCCGACGAGGTGCACCGGCACCTTCACGTGCACCTTCTCACCGGCCACCAACTCGAGGAAGTCCACGTGCACGATCTGCTTCTTGAACGGGTGGCGCTGGATTTCGCGGATAAGCGTGCGGGCCATCGGCACACCTTCAATCGAGAGCTCGATGACGGTGCTCATGTACGGCACCTTTTCCATCAGAAGCTGGAACTCATGGCCATTGAGCGTGAGCGCCTTGGGCTCACGGTTGTGACCGTAGATGACAGCTGGGACCTGACCGGCGGCGCGGAGCTTGCGCGCGACGCCCTTGCCGGTGGCCGAGCGATGCGTGGCGGAGAATTGTGCAGTAGCCATTGTTGCTAATCCTGCTGAGGGTCTTGAACGCTACGTGGGTTCCCGGCGAATTCCGGCCCGGCGGCGATCAAAGTGAAAATGGACGGATGACGAATGACGGATGCGAACGACAGCGCTTCCTCAACTCATCTCCGGGTTCTGCAACCAGCTCGGGCAACGCACGCGAATGCTCCAAGCATCCGTCATCCGTCATCCGTCCCACCCCTCACTCAAAGAGTGAAGACACGCTCTGATCCGAGTGTGTAAACCGGATCGCCTTCGCCATCAAATCGCCCACGCTTAAAATCGTGAGCTTCTCGAACATCTTGGATTCCGGTAGCAAAATGGAATCGGTGATCGCCACTTCGGTGATCGGAGCCTTGCTCAACCGCTCCACGGCGGGGCCGGAGAGCAGGGCGTGCGTGGCGCAGACGTAGATGTTGCGGGCGCCGAGGTCCTTGAGGGCCTTCGCGGCCTCGGACACGGTGCCAGCGGTGTCAATCATGTCGTCGGCGAGGAGACAATCCTTGCCTTCCACCTCACCGACCACGTTCACGACCTCAGCCACATTGGCTGCGGGGCGACGCTTGTCGATGATGGCGAGGGAGGCGTTCAAGCGCTTGGCAAAGCCGCGGGCCATCTTGGCGGAGCCCACGTCCGGCGCTACGACGACCGGATCGACGAGTCCCTTCTTGCGATAATGCGCCGTGAAGACGGGAGCGGCGTACAGATGGTCCACCGGGATGTCGAAGAATCCCTGGAGCTGATGGAAGTGAAAATCGAGGCCGAGAATACGATCGGCGCCGGCCTTGCTGATCATGTTGGCCATCAGCTTGGCGCCGATGGCGACGCGGGGCTGATCTTTACGGTCCTGACGGGCGTAGCCGTAGTACGGCATCACGCAGGTGATGCGCGCGGCCGAGGCACGTCGTGCGGCGTCAATCAGGAGCAGTAGCTCCATGATGCTGTCGGACGGCGTGTTGGTGGGCTGCACGATGAAGACGTCCGCGCCACGTACGTTCTCGTCGAGACGCACGAACACCTCCCCATCCGCAAAGCGCGAGACTGTGGCCTTGCACAGCTCCGCGTCCAGCGACTTGGCGATGCTTTCGGCCAAGGGGCGATTGGCATTGCCCGTGAGGATCCGAAAGCCATGTACCGGGACCGCGAGACCGTCCATCGGCTGGGGAGGTGTAAGAGTCGGAAGGGACTGCAGATACGAGGTCTGGATAGGGGTTCCCAGATAGCCTCGAAAAATAGCCCGTTTTTTCGGTGGACGGCAGGGGTCGAAGGCTCCCGATTTTCAGCCGTTCGCGGGGCCTAGGGGCGGCCAATTGCGGGCGGTGCGCGGGCGGTGCGCGGGTGGCAAGCGGGCGAGCGGACGGATATGGTTCGCGCTGCATGAAGGGCGTGCCCCTGGCTCCCCTGTGGTTCCTTCCCCTCTTTGAGTGTGCATCCATGACTCGTGTCCTGCTCCTGGGCGGCACAGGCATCCTGGGCACGGCCCTCCAACGGTCGCGTCCCAGTGACGTCTCCGTGCGAGCCCCAGTTCGCGCAGACCTGGACCTCACCGACGTCGAGGCCGTGGAACGCGCGGTGCGGACGGCAGATGCCGATTGGGTGGTGAACGCCGCCGCGTATACTGCGGTGGACGCGGCAGAAAGCCACGAGAGCGATGCCCGGCGCTTGAACGCCGACTTGCCGGCGACCATCGGGCGAGAGGCTGCCGCTCGCGGCATCCCCGTGCTCCACGTCAGCACTGACTACGTGTTCTCTGGGTACGCGACGCGTCCGTGGCGAGAGGATGACGCCTGCTCGCCCGCCAGCGCCTACGGCCGCACGAAACGCGAGGGCGAGGTGCGGCTGCTTGAGAGCGGGGCATCCGCGCTCATTCTGCGCACGGCCTGGCTGTACGGGGCAACGGGCAAGAGTTTTCCGCGCACCATGTGGGATCGGGCGCGGCGCGGCGAGCCGGCGCGCGTGGTGGAGGATCAGCGGGGCGCTCCCACCTCAGCGGCAGATCTCGCGAGTTGGTGCTGGACGCTGCTGCGAGGCGAGGAGCGCGGATTGATGCACGCCGCCAACTCCGGCGCGACGACTTGGGCAGACGTAGCGGACCGCGTGTACGCGCGGGCGGGCCTCACCAACGCGGTCACGCGTGTGAGTTCAGCTGAATTCGCGGCGCCGGCGCCCCGGCCGCGCTACTCCGTCCTCGATGGCAGCCGGCTTGATAGGGCGCTCCGGGCCTTGGGCGCGCAACCTCGCCGCAGTTGGGAGGACGCCTTGGACGAGTTCCTCGGCGACCTCGCATAAGCGCAGAAGCACGCGGCCCCGCAAAAGCCTAGTGGCTCGCGGGGCCGCGTGAAAATCCATTCGCCATCTAGAGTTGCCCCTGGTGGATTCGAACCACCATACTCGGATCCAAAGACCGATGTCCTGCCATTGGACGAAGGGGCAGCAGGCTCAGTGGGAAACTAGTTGAGCACTTTCACAGGCGCCACGCTAGTGCTCGTGCGGGTCTGCACGAGTCGGGTGCCTGGCGGAAGTTCGGGCTCCTTGACCACGCGGCGATCAAACACGCCAAAGGCGGTAGACCCCGAGCCACTCATGCGCGCGATGCGCGCGCCCGCCTCTTGAAAGCGTTGCACGCAGATGCCGATTTCTGGGTGCCGAGCGACGACCACTTCCTCGAGGTCATTCACGGCCAGCGCCGTGATGCGCTCCCAGCGATCCAAATCATCCAAAGACAACGGGGCCGGTGCGTGCGGGGCATCGCGCTCGTGTGCTTGCGCAAACCAGCCGAACGCGGTCTTGGTCTCCACGCCAAACGGGGGCAGGGCCAGGAGTACCTCTCTGGCGGGCAACGGGCGCAGCGTGAGCAGGCGCTCGCCGCGGCCCCAGCCCAGCGCGAGCGGAGTGTCGAGCGTGAGGAATGGCACGTCCGCTCCGAGCCGCAAGGCGATGGTCATCAGTGCACTGGGCGAGAGTGGATCAGGCGCCATCGCATTCAGCGCACGCAACACCGCACCAGCGTCGGCTGAACCACCGCCCAAGCCCCCACCGGATGGAATGCGCTTCTCGATGTCAATCTGAAAGCCTGTGGGCCAGCCCGCGGCCTCGATGAAGGCCACCGCCGCGCGGTAGGCGAGGTTCTGCTCCGCCGGGACATCCAGCCCGGGGCAGCTCAGGCCGCGGCCACTGGTGTCCGTGGACACCCGCACCGAATCCGAGAGCTCAATGCGGGCAAAGAGCGACTCAAGCTGGTGATAGCCGCCCTCCTCGCGCGCCAAGACGCAGAGCCGGAGGTTGATCTTGGCTTGAGCTTCTACGCTTGCGGTCGAGGCACTCACTTGGCTTCCTGTTTCGCGCCAGTGATCTCGCGCAGGTTGAGATTGAGGCGCGAGAAGTACCACGCCCCCAAAATGGTGATTGGGATGAACGAGAGAATGTGGAACCCGATGGCCCAACTCACCGCGCTGACATCTGGTACCCCGTAGAGCCCGAGACCGGCCTTTCCGGCGGCCTCAAAGACGCCGAAGAAGCCTGGGGACGAGGGCAGGGCCACCGAAATCGCAATGAGCCCCTGCACAAAGAACGCGGCGGAGATGGGCGCCTCGAGTCCGAGGGCGAGAAATCCAAGCCAGAACGCGGCCGCATTGCAGACCCAGTGCAGCACGGCCCACCAGAGCACCTCGAGGGCGAGCTTCGGCTGCCGGAGCACGCCGACGCCATCGGCAAATCCTTCGAGAAGCGCACGAATCTTTGGTGCAAGCTTTGGTGCCACGGCACCCACAATGAGGTCAGAAACCCGAAAGCACCACTGCGGCACATATGCTAGCAGCGCGAGCGCCACGAACACGCCGAAGAGCACGACGCCCATCGATGCGGCGATGCTCCAAGCGCTCGCGCCAAGAATCTGGCCGTCGGCGGGGAAGCGGGGGTCGAGCGTGGCGAGCAGCATCATCGCGATGACAATCACGCCGTCAAACAAGCGGTCCACCGCCAGCGATGCGAAGGCACTGGTGAAGCGCACCTGCTTCTGCTCGCGCGTCAGCGCAAAGGCGCGTGCGGGTTCACCAGCCCGAGCGGGAGCGACGTTGTTCACCATCATGCCGATGGCGGTGGCGCGCCACAGCGGACCCAGCGGGAGCCGTCCCGCCGACGGGGTGAGCAAGGCCTGCCAGCGCCGCGCGCGCATGGGGAAAATGGCCGTGGCGGTCAGGGCGCAGGCAATCCACAGCCATCCATTGGATGTGGAGAGCACCACCCAGACTTCGTGGAAGTTCACGTCGCCGAGTGTGTACCAGAGCAGGACAACACTGAGCGCGATCCCCAGGAGGGCGCGCCAATCGAGACGCACTCGCGCTACTCCGCGGCCGCGAGCTGCAGCAGATCGTAGAGCTCGGCGAGCGTGTTGGAATCCGGCGCGCCGCTGGAACGCAGCGCGTTCCCGAGCTCGAGGGCGCGCGCGAGCGCATCCTTGCCGCGGAAGAGCAGATCTTCAATAGGAATGACGTCGTCTTCTTCACCGACGACCGGCGCGGCGAAGGTGACGGAGTCGAGCGGCGCGAGCCCGGAGAGGCCCTGCGAGAGGAGCGAGCGCAGCGCCGCACCGGATGGTGCGGCACCGGATGGTGCGGCACCGGAGGCACCAAAGCTTGGTAGCGCAGCGGGCGCGGCTGGCGCGGCTGGCGCGGCAGGCGTCACCGCGCGCGCAGGCGTCGCCGCAATCATCGGCGTCACGCCGCGGCTGAGGAGTTCGCTGAGCGACACAAACTGCGGGGCCATCGCTTCGGGCGCGGCGTCGGCAGCGGAGAGCAGCATCGCCCCGCGCTCGAGCACGTCGAGGGCCGGCTGTTCGAGCGCGGCCGCGCCGCGCTCGGCGGCGAGAAACAGATTCGCGATTTCGATTGCGCCAAAGCTCTGGGCGGCGCGCGCGAGTCCGCGCACGGCCGTGCGCATCTCGCGGCTGAGGCGATCACGCGTTGCGGCGTCCTTGGCGTGGCGCCCGTCGTGGACGAGGCGGCGCAGATGCTCCGCCTGGCTCACGACCTCAAGTTGGAACCGATGCGCGGCCGTCGTGGGCGGATTGGCGGCCGCTTGAATGGAATCGGCACCTTCGGCCAGTAGCGCGGCAATCGGGACCACCTCGTCCGCATCGTTCTGGCCACCGCTGAGGGTGGCCGAGGCGAGCGTGAACTCCTGAAGTGCCGGTGATTCGATTGGCGGCGCCTTGCCGAGGCGAATCGCGTCGCCCCCTTCGAGCAGCACACGGGCGGCGGTGCGGAATAGGCGGCGTCGCTCGGCCGTGGCGTCCTCGTGGCCAAGCTCGATCGGCTTCGCCACGGCATCCACGGCATCCACGACTTCGCCGAGTGGTGGCAAATCGTTGAGTGCGGCCACTCCGCGCAGAGCCCTGACCTTGTCCATCACGCGCGAGAACTGCTCGGCGCCTCCGGGGTTCTCGGCAAACTCAAGCAGTGCCGCCGCGGCATCTGCCGTGGTGGTGGCGAGGTATTCATTGGCCGAGTGGGTCGCCGAGGCTCCTTCGCGCTTCGGGGCGATGCGATCAATTTCCGCCACGCGTTCGTCCACGCGGGCATCTGCGGTGTTGTCCCACTTGCGGACGGCGCGGATGAGAATCTTTGCGTCGTCAATGGCGCTGATGGTGACGCCCCGGGAGGCCGCGTCCCATGCGAGTCGTCCGTCCTTCACTTGCTTGGCGAGGCGTTCAAGGGCCTGCGCGAGGCTCGCGATGCCCATCACCTTGGCCATGGTCGCGCTGCCACGTAGCGAGCGCAAGCCGCGAGCGAACGCGTCTGCGTCCGGCGGTGAAGCGGTCGCGCGTGAAACGAGCGCGTCGAGTTGTTCGACGTACTCGCTGGCCTCAAGGGTGAAGAAGTCGAGCAACTCGCCCGTCATCGCATCTCCATGGAATGGCGGGTAAGGTGCGACAACGCAGGGGTGCGGGTCAACGGGGGCGCGCCACGTCCATCGCGGCACGCATGGCGCGGACCGCCGTTTCGAGGCCCACAAATACGGCATGGCTCACGATGGCGTGGCCGATGTTCAGCTCTTCGCATTCCCCGATGGCCGCGATTGGGCCGACGTTCTCGAGGGTGAGGCCGTGCCCCGCGTGGACGGCGAGTCCGAGCGCCTTCGCCTCGGCCGCGGCCTGCTTCAGGGCGGCGAGGTGCGTGGGGTTCTCGGGGTGATGGCAGTACTTGCCCGTATGCAACTCGATGGCCGGGACCTTGAGGGCGGCGGCGCGTTGAATCTGCCGCATGTCCGGGTCAATGAAGAGCGAGGTCCGAATCCCAGCAACCTGGAGCGCCGCGAGTGTGGCTTCGAGGCGTGGCGGATCGGCGAACAGGTCGAGCCCGCCCTCGGTGGTGATTTCGGCGCGGCGCTCTGGGACGATGGTCACTTGATGCGGCGCCAGCCGCAGCGCGATGCTCGTCATCTCGGAGGTGGCCGCCATCTCGAGGTTGAGTGGCGTGCGCAGGCTAGTTGCGAGCGTCTCCACGTCTGCGTCTTGGATGTGTCGCCGGTCCTCACGCAAATGCACGGTGATGCCGTCTGCTCCCGCGTCTTCGCAAATGCGGGCCGCGGCCACGGGATCGGGGTAGGACGCCCTACGGGCCTGCCGCAGGGTGGCCACATGGTCAATGTTGATGAGAAGCCGCTGGCGCATATATGAAGCTGAACACCTTTCTTGAGAATCAGGAGCGAGAGCCGTGAGACGTCTTGGAATGTCTGTGTTGGTGCTGAGTGTGGTCGTGGGCTGCCGCGCCGCGGCCGTCCCTTCCGGTGCCACAGGTGCTGCGAGCGCGACGGAAGCCGTCGTAGCCTTCGTCAGTGCCGCCAAGGCCCAGGATCTCCAAGCGCTTTCCGCGGTGTGGGGCAATGAAACAGCCCTGACCCGCGACTTGGTGGACCGCCAGGAACTTGAGCGGCGCCTTTTGATCATCAATTGTCATTTGCGTCATAATGAATCTCGCATCGGCGCGCCTCAGATGGGAGAGTCCGGGCGCATCTTGATGAGTGTTGAACTCACAAAGGGCAACACTCGTGCCACGGTGCCGTTCACCACGGTCAAGAATTCGCGAAACGATCGCTGGTACGTGGAGGACCTCGACCTGCGTCCGGCGCGCGCGCTCTGTAACTCGGAGCCGATGGTGCGGCCGGTGCCGCCGGGGCGCTCGGAGGCGGCCCCGCAGGGCTAGTGCTCGCTGAGCTCCACGAGCACGCCGCCAGTAGACTTCGGATGCAGGAATGCAATGCGCTTGCCTTCGGCACCGAGGCGCGGGATTTCGTCGATCAGCTGAATGCCGCGCGCCTTGCAGCGCGCGAGCATCGCGTCGATATCGTCTACCGCAAAGCAAATGTGATGGATGCCTGGCCCTCGCTTGCTCAGGAACTTCCCGACGGGGGAACCGGGTTGCTCTGGTTCGAGCAGCTCCACGAGAGAATCGCCAGCCGCGACCGCTGTAATGCGGGCGCCGTCGGTGTCGTCGAGCGGAACTTCTGGCATCTCCAGAATGTCTCGGTAGAACGGAAGAATCGCGTCGAGCGATTCGACGGCGATGCCGAGATGGGCGATGCGGGTACCGCGAAGTGTGGGAACAGGCGTGGGGCTGGACATTGCGGAGAGGGCCGGAGGGGGCGCACTTCGGGCCGAACGCGCTTAACATTACCATGGCGTCCGGGCACGTGGCACCGGAGGCCGAGACTCTTGGAGAGAACCGATGTCGAAAACGGTGCACGTAACGGACGATTCGTTCGCGAACGAGGTTGAGGCGCATCAGGGCCTCACGGTGGTGGATTTCTGGGCGACGTGGTGCGGCCCCTGCCGCATGATTGCGCCGATCCTCGACCAATTGAGCGAGGAGTTCGCCGGTCGCGTGAAGGTCACCAAGCTCGACGTTGACGCCAACCAGAAGACGGCGATGCGCTTTCAGGTGCGCTCGATCCCGACGCTGTTGTTCTTCAAGGACGGCAAGCTCGTGGATCAGGTCATTGGTGCGGTGCCGAAGCCGGCACTCGCGGCGAAGTTCGAGCAGCACGCGGCGTAGTCGCCGCCTCGTCGGGTGCCACCGCTCCGCGACGCCATTCGGTACCCAGCCAAGCGGGTCCTGCTGCAGCGGACCCGCTTGGCGTACGTGCATCTGCGCAATCTCCTGACCGACGCCAAGCGTGACCGTTCGGCGCGCGTGTCTGGATATGTCGCCGTGTGGATGCCGGAAGAGTTGCTCGTGCTCTTTTTAGAGGAGGGCGAGGTGGTGACCGCCACCTCGAGCGCTGATGGGCGGCGCTTCGCCCCGATCGCCATCAGCGAGGCAATCAGCCGAGTGCCGACTGCCGCCGAATATGGAAGCATTTGCTTTCACGAGACGACGGACGAACAGCTGGACCTGATGTACGCGACGCAGACGGGCGAACCGCTCGCTCTGCCGCGAGAACTGACGCTGACCGATCCGGGTGCGGTCTTAGCGTACTTGGACGCGACCTTACATGACGGCCTGCTCGAAGTCACGGCTGACGGGTCCGTGAATTACGTGGCCATCGTGGGCGGCAAGCCCGCGCGGGGCTATTTCGTGGATCCGCGTCCGGGCGACATCACGGTCCATCTCCGAGCGTTGCTCGAGGGGCGCATTCTCGCGGCTCCACCCACGGTGCGCCTCTGGGCCACTCCTCCCGAGCTGCCGGCTCAGGCCTCGCCGGCCCTCATTCAAGCCTATCGCGAACTCGTGGGTGCATTGAGCGCTCGGCTTCGCGAGAGCGGCAAGACATCCGCAGACGAAGTCACTGAAGGGGCGCGTCGCGCGCTCGTGGCGCGGCATCCGATGTTGGAGCGCTTCTCGCCCACGGTGCCGACGGTGAAAGATCCGGTCACCGACGCGGCCACGCTCACCAAGGCGATTGCCGCGTGGACATCGGACATTCTCTGGGCAGCCTGCCCAGACTCGACGACGCCCGAGCAAGTGCTCCGTGACCTGACGGCGTCCCGGCGCCACGTCTTCCAAGCCGCGGGGCTGTTTGACGCCCTCCCGTGGAAGCTGACGTGGTAGGCGCCGAGGGCGCACCTGGGACGCTACACGTTGTAAGCACCCCGATTGGAAACCTTGGGGATCTCACGCCGCGGGCCATCGAAGTCCTACAGAACGTGAACGCGGTGCTCGCCGAGGATACGCGTCACACGCGAGGGCTGTGCGAGCGCTTCGACATTCGTACGCCGCTCATCGCCTATCATGATCACAACGAAGTGCAGGCCACTCCGGGCTTTGTGGCGCGTCTCGTCGCGGGCGAGTCCTTTGCGCTCGTGAGCGACGCCGGAACGCCGTTGCTCTCAGACCCGGGCTCGAGATTGGTGCGCGCGGCCATCTTGGCCGGCGTGACCGTGTCGCCGGTGCCGGGTGCGTCGGCGCTCTTGGCGGCATTGGCTGGAGCCGGTCTCGCCGCCGACCGCTTCACGTTCTTTGGATTTCTCCCTCGCAAGGGCGGGGAGCGGACCAAGGCCTTGGGCGAGGTCTTGGCGCTGGCGCACACGGCGGTGCTGTACGAGGCGCCTTCCCGCTTGGCCGATACGCTCAAGGACCTCGAGGCCGCAGGCGCCGGCCCGCGAGCAACGGTGGTCGCCCGGGAACTGACCAAACAGTACGAGGAGTTCCGGCGCGGAACGGTAGCCGAACTCGCTGCGTACTACGGAGAGCACGAACCGCGCGGAGAGATTGTGATGCTAGTGGCGGGCGCGCCCGATGGGGCGCCGGAGGATGGGGCACTTGTGGCGCGCGCGACCTCGCTGCGCGCCGAAGGAAAGAGCGCGCGCGAGATCCAGCAAGCGCTGCTGGCCGCGGGCGCGTCGCGAAACCTCGCCTACCGTCTGGCGCACGAGTCGTGATGCCGGGTTCCTCGCGGTTTCCCGAGCGCGGTCTGCGCGCGGCGGTGGCGATTGCAGCGGCACTCGTGCTCGTGGCGTTCACGCCCAGTCGCGAACGCTCCGCTACGAGCGCGACGTCGCGGCTTACCGTCGCGCGCTTGCAGTACGACGGCGATGACTGGTACGCGAATCCCTCGAGCCTGCCCAATCTCATTAAGGCGCTGCGCGCCCGCACCACGCTGAACGTGGAGCCGCAGGAAGTGCGACTCACGCTCGGTGATGAGCGCATCTGGGATCATCCGTTCATCTATTTGACGGGGCACGGCCAGATTCGCTTCAGCGATCGGGAAGTGCAGCGGCTTCGCGACTACGTGTTGCAGGGCGGCTTCCTGCATGCGGACGATAACTACGGGCTTGATGCGGCGTTTCGTCGCGAGATTGCGCGCGTGTTTCCGGATCGGCCGTTGGTGGATGTTCCGCTTGACCATCCCATTTACCGGATTGTCTATCCGTTTCCGCAGGGCGTTCCCAAGATTCACGAGCACGACGGCAAGGCACCGCGCGGGCTCGGCATCTTCATTGGCGATCGTTTGGCCGTGTACTACACGCACGAGTCGGATCTCGGGAATGGCTGGGAGGACATCGGCACCTATCCTGAGGATCCGCCGGCATTGCACGAGCAGGCGCTGCGCATGGGCGTGAACCTCTATGTGTATGCCGTCACCAGCGGGGTGGGCCGATGAGTTCGCTCGCGGTGGTACATAATGAAGTGAAGCGGCTACGTCAGCGCGCGGCCGTGGTGGGCGCGCTGCTTCCCGCCGCCGTGTTGCTCGGCGCTCTCACAGCGGCCGCGGGCTGGCTGTCGGGCGGTGCCTGGTTGTCCTTGCCTCGCGCGCTCCCACTGCTGGCGTGGGGCGTCGCCGTGGCGGCGGCATTTGCGCTCGGACGCTTCGTGCGGGCCCGTCTTGCATCGCGCGCGGCACCTCGGGCGGTCGCTGAAGCGATTGAGGTCGAGCAGGGATTACGGCGCGGTACGCTGGTGGGACTGCTTGAGGTTGAAGGCACGAGTGTGTTCGCGGACTTTGCCACGGCTCAAGTGACGACCACTCTTGCCGCCGCCACGTCGCGACCGGCGCCGCGCTTACGGCGGCGCGTGCAGCGCGCGATGGTGCTGGCCGTCGTAGCATCCGTGCAGATACTTGTGTTGGCCTCGACCTCGTACGCCCGTCGCGCCGATGGGTGGCAGGCGCTACTGCATCCGATTGATGCGTGGCGAGGTGCCTTGGTGGCGCCGCTGCGCATTGCCGATGCGCCGTCGCGCGCCCTGCGCGGCACGGAGATCCTGCTTCGCATTGAGGCGCCTGGGCGCCGCGACGTGATGCTACGCTGGCGCAGCCGCGGCGAGGGCTGGCGCGAACAGCAGCTCAGTGTGGATTCCACCGGTGCGGCGGCCATGACGCTGCCAGCGGCCGACGCGGATCTCACGGTGCTCGCGCTCGATGGTCGCGCGGGCCGCGATTCCATCGAGATTGCGGTGGTGGATCGGCCGTTTGTGGGCGACATCGCAATCCTCGCGACGTATCCCGCGTACTTGGAACGCGGCGACGAGCGCCTGAGCGCCGATGAGCCGATGCGTATTCCAGCGGGCACACGCTTAGCCATTTCTGGTCGTGCGTCATCGGTGCTCAATGCCGCTGTACTGGTGTCGTCGTCACGCCAGCTTCGCCTGCCTGCCACTGGCACGCAGTTCGCCGGCGTGATCGCGCCGATGGCGCGTGGTGTGTGGACCTGGCGCGTGGATGGGGCCGCGCAGGCCATTGAGGATTTACCGGCGCCTTTGGACATTGATGTGATTCCTGACTCGCTGCCGCGTGTGGAGATTCTCGCGCCGCAGGGTGAGCGCATGGTGGCGAGCACGGCTCGGATTGCCTTGGAGCTCATGGCGTCCGACGACTACGGACTGCGCGGCGTGAGCCTGCGCCTTCGTGAAGTCGCGGACAATGGCGCCTCGGCAATCGTGACGCTCGCTGACGGAGGCGAAGCGCTGTGGAGCGGCGTGCATACGCTGGACCTCGCGCCGCTCGGGCTCGAACCGGGCGAGGCGGTGGAAGTTACGCTCATCGCCCGCGACGCCGCACCAGGGAATCGCCAGAGCTTCAGCGCGCCGCTCATTCTTCGCGTGCCCACCACCAACGAAGCCCGCAACGCCGCCGATGACGCGGCGGAAGCGGCGGTGGCCGCCGCCGATGCCGCCGCGCGTGCACAGGCCGAGCTCGCTGAGCGCACGGCCAACGAGGCCCGCTCTCGCGGCGATCGTGGCGCCGAGACCCAGCGCACGGCCGCTCAACCTGGTGCACCGCAGGATCAACAGCAGCCGGGCCAGAACCGCGGCGCGACGCCCAACCAAGCCGCGCCACGTGAGCAACTCGGCTACGAGGGCGCCGAACGCGCACGGGAGATCGCGCAAGAACAGAACGCGCTGCAGGATCAGGTGAAGCAGCTCGAGGACGCGGCGCAGGAACTCGAGGAGCGTCTGCGTCAGGCGGGCGCACTGGATTCATCCTTGCAGCGCCAGTTGCAGGAAGCCCAGCGCATGATGCGCGAAGCGATGACGCCGGAAATGCAGGCGGCCATGCAGCGCTTGGAGTCTGCGACGCAACAACTCGACGGCGCGCGCACCCGGCAGTCGCTGCAGGAACTCGCGCAGCAGCAGCAACGCATGCGCGAGCAGTTGGAGCGCAGCGCCGAGATGCTGCGCCGCGCGGCGCTTGAGGGCCAGATGCAGACGCTGGCGGATCGCGGAAAGGACCTGGCGGAGCAGCAGCGCGCGATGGCCGACTCCGCGCGCGGCGACGCACCGCGTCGCGAGGAGTCCGAGGCCATGCAGCAGATGGCCCAGGACTTGGCGAAGAGTGCAGAGCAACTGTCGCAGCGGCTCGAGCAAGCGAATGCGCGTCCGGGTGCCGAAGCCACGGCGCAGGCGGCGCAGCAAGCCCAGCGCGCTGCTGACGCCATGGGGCGCTCGCCAGAGAGCGCGCAGGCCGCGCAGCAGGCGGCCAACGACATGCAAGAGGCGGCCGAGTCGCTGGCGGGTGCGCGCGAGCGTCAAGTTGGTGAGTGGAAGGCTGAGCTTACAGAAGCCCTCGACCGTTCAGTGCAGGAGATGATGCAACTCGCGCGCGAGCAGGATCAACTCGCGCAGCAAGCCCGCGGCGAGAGCAATGCTGCCCAGACACGCGGCCAGCAATCGGCGTTGCAACAGGGTGTGCAAGCGGCGCAGGAACGTTTGAGCGAGGAGGCGCGAAAGTCGGCGCTGGTCTCGCAGCGCTCACAGGAGTTGATGGAGCGCGCCCGCCAGCGCTCCGCGCAAGCAGCGCGCGAGGCCGCGGAGGGACGGCAGGGCCAGACCGAGCAAGCGATGCGTGAGTCCGCGGACGCGCTGCGTCAGGCGGCGGCGCAGTTGACGCGTGACCGCGAGCGGGCAGGGAACAGTCAGTCGTCCACCGGCGTGGCGGAGATGTTGCAGCAGATGCAAGAGCTGGCGCGGCAGCAGGGTGGCTTGAACGCACAGATGCAAAGCATTCTCCCGGGCGCGCAGCAGCAGCCTGGCCAGCAGGGCAACGAGGGCGCGCGCGCGCAGCAGGCGCGAGAGTTGGCCCGCTCGCAGCGCGAGGTGGCGCGACAGTTGGATGAAATTTCCGATGCGGATCCCACGGGCCGCGCGCAGGAATTGGCGCGTGAGGCGCGCGCATTGGCCTCGGCGCTTGATCAAGGTGCGGTAGATCCAACGACCAAGGCGCGTCAGGAACAGTTACTGCGACGCATGCTCGACGCGGGTCGCTCGCTGGAGCAGGATCAGCGCGAGGAGAGCCAGCGTCGTGAGGCGCGGGCCGCGCGCACCACGGACCGTGTGACGCCTGATGGCAGAGCAACGGGTGCGCCGGGGTCTCGGTACCGCGTGCCCACCTGGGACGAACTTCGCGGGTTGAGCGCGGATGATCGCCGCATGGTGATTGAGTACTTCAGGCGATTGAACACGGACCCCAAGCCGTGACGCGCCATCTGGTGCTCGCGCCGAGGCTTGCGACCGCCGGGCTGGTCTTGATGCTCGCGGCGAATCTCACGGCGCAGTCGCGCCCCGCGATAATCAGCGCGACCGCGCCACTCATCGCGCGGGCAATCGATCATGAGAACGCGGGGCGCTACGATCAGGCGCGCACCGCTTGGCTCGAAGTCGTGCAGGCTGGCGCCACCACGCAGGGGGTGCTCGGCCTCGAGCGTGTGTACAGCATGACAGGCGACGAAGTGCGCCTCGTGCCCTTGCTCGACTCACTGATCCCGCTCACGCCTAACGACGGCCAGTTGCGAGGCGCGCAGCTGCGGACGCTGGTGGTGCTTGGTCGCGATGCGCAGGCGGATTCAGCCTTCCGAACGTGGCGGACGCTTCGGCCTCAGGATGTCGCCCCGTATCGTGATTACGCGCGCATCCTGCTGTACAACTCGAGGGCAGCGGCTGCGGACTCGGTGTTGCAGGAGGCTTCCGTTGCGCTCGGCGCGACGCGTGAACTCTTACTCGAAGCCGCGCAGATGCGGGCCGCACTGGGCCGTTGGAAAGATGCGGCCGACGCCTGGCGTGAGACCATGCGTGACCAGCCCTACTACGAGGCGGCCGCGGTGTTCTCCCTTGGCCCTGCGCCTACGGACCAGCGCGATGCCATACGCGCGGCACTGCTGGCGAACGCACCGACCATTGGCTCTCAGCACTCGCTCGCCCTGCTGGAGCTAGGGTGGGGCGCGCCGCTCGCGGGCTGGCAGGTGCTGAAGGATCTCGCGCCCTCCGACACGGCCGTCCATGTGTGGGGCGTCTACGCGGAAGAAGCCGAGCGCGTGCAAGCCTGGAGTGCCGCCCGCGATGCCTTAGTTGCCGTGCAGCGCGCCAAGCCATCGCCTGCAATTGCTGAGCGCGGTGCCATCGCAGCGATGCGTTCCAACGACCCCGAGACTGCGCTGCTTCTTGCTCGCGCCGCCCGTACGCCGGGTGAATCGCCGCGATTTGAATTGGTCGGGATCGAGCTTGAGGCCTTGGCGCGCTTGGGTCGTGCGGAGGAGGCCGAGCGGACCTTGGCGGCGGTGGCACCGCAGATTGGCACGCGCGCGCGCGGATTCGCGCGCACCATCGCCTGGGCATGGATTCGGGCCGGCGACATCGCGCGCGCCCGCGCGGCGTTGGCTGATGCCACGCTCGATGCCGACGACGCTGTCGGGGGCTGGCTCGCGCTGTACGACGGTGATCTTGTGACGGCGCGTCGGGCTCTACGCTTTGGTGATGTCGCAGCCGCCGAGGCGGTGCAGGCCTTGGCTCTGCTCACGCGCACGCGCGCCGAGCGTTCGCGCAGTATTGGCGCCGCCTTCCTTGCCTTGGCACGGGCGGACTCGAGTGCGGCGGTATCGCAGTTCGTGCGTGCTTCCGAAGAACTCAGCGATGCGGCTCCCTTACTGATTGCCATGGCGGCGCGGATCGAGACCTCACGAGGCGCCGATGCGCGTGCCTTACCTTTATGGACGCGGGTCGCCGAGGCGTTCACAGCGGCACCCGAAGCTGCGGAGGCGCGGCTGGAGTGGGGTCGGCTTCTTAAGCGGCGCGGCAACATCCCTGAGGCTCGTACCCAATTTGAGACTTTGATTCTGACCTATCCTTCGAGTGCACTCGTTCCGCAGGCCCGCCGTGAGTTGGCAGCGCTTCCGCCCACGCGCGCGGAGAACCAGTGATGCGCCGCGCAATCGCAACGATGCTGTTGGCGGTGATGTGGGCAATGGTCGCTGCTACGGCACCGCTCAAGGCACAGCAATTGCTGATCCCGATGGACGATGCGCAGTCCAACCATCTCAAGGCCTATGGTATTGCATTCACCGCGCTCACGGATGGCGTCCGGAGTGAGTGGTTGCTCAACTATCGCGGCGGAAGCTTCCTGATTCCGGACCTCCCTGGTCTGCGCCGCTCGGCCTTGCTCGCCGGCGTGAGCTTTGAGGCCTTGGACGAATCGCGCGTGGCAGGGCTGCGCCGCGACATCTCCGATGGCAACATGGACGCGGTGCCGCTGGACAAAGCCCCGCGCATTGCCGTGTACACGCCGCCCAACACGATGCCTTGGGATGACGCCGTCACCTTGGCCCTCACCTACGCGGGCATTCCGTACACGAGCATCTGGGACGAGGACGTGATGTCCACGGACCTGTCGCAGTTCGATTGGATTCATCTGCATCACGAGGACTTCACGGGCCAGCAGCACAAGCTGTACCTGGGCTTCCGTGATGCGCCGTGGTTCCAGCAGGCGCGTGAGCGCGATGGGCAGATGGCGCGGCGGCATGGGTTGGCCGATATCCCCACGCTCAAGAAGACGGTGGCGGACCGCCTGCGCGCCTTCGTGGACCGCGGTGGATTCCTGTTTGCGATGTGTGGTGCCACGGAGACGCTCGAACTCGCCGTCGCCTCGCTCAACGTGGACATCGCCGGTGGTTCCACCGATGGTACGCCTATGGATCCCGATGCGGAATCGAAGATGGCATGGGACCGCACCTTTGCGATGGAGAACGCGCGTTTGGAGTTCGGTGCCGGTGTGAACGCGATGAGCGACATTGACGGACATCAGGTGAACGTGCCCTCACGACGTCAGCCGCTGGGCACGTTCACGTTGTTTGGCTTTTCTGCAAAGTTTGACCCCGTGGCGACGATGCTAGTGCAGAACCATCGCGCGGTGCTGCGCGATTTCTACGGTGTGACGACCTCGTTCACCCGTCGCACACTGAAGCCTGGTGTGACCGTCCTCGCGCACGAAGAGGGCGCGCCGTGGGTGAAGTACGTCCACGGCAGCTATGGGCAGGGCTCCTTCACCTTCCTCGGTGGACACGATCCCGAGGATCCGCAGCACGCCATCGGCGCGCCGCCCACGGACCTCGCGCTGCATCCCAACTCGCCGGGGTACCGACTCATCCTGAACAACGTGTTGTTCCCGGCAGCGCGGAAGCGACCGCTCAAGACGTGACGGGAGAGACTGGGCGCTTCACGCCTGGTGCTGCCGCCGCTGTCCGCTCCGCCATTCGACTTGCTGGTGGACGCGAAGTGTGCTTCGTCTGCACTATCAACGATACGGGCGTCGTGCAGACGGCGCGCGTCGCGGCGCGCGGTGACATCGCGAGTGTGCTCGCCTTGCCGGGCTTCGCGAATCGCGGCGAGCTCTTGCTGCACAATCATCCCAGTGGGCACTTGGAGCCCAGCGACGCCGATCTGGCCGTCGCGGCCAAGATGCACGACGATGGCATCGGCTTCGCCATCACGGACAACGATGCCTCGCGCGTCTATGTAGTGGTGGAGGTGCCTCGGCAGAAGGAGGCGGCGCATCTTGAGCCAGGCGACGTCGCCGGCGCGCTCGGGCCCGATGGTCCCATCGCGCTCAAGCTCGGACGCTACGAAGATCGGCCGAGCCAGCGCGAGATGGCGCGACTCATCGCGCAGTTGTTTTCCCGCGGTGGCATCGGCCTTATCGAAGCGGGCACGGGAGTCGGCAAGTCACTGGGCTATTTGGTGCCCGCGCTGCGCTGGGCAGCGGCGAGTGGTGAGCGCACTGTGATCTCTACCAACACCATCACGCTGCAAGAGCAGCTCACGAGCAAGGACCTCCCGTTCTTGAAGGGCGCGCTGACGGATCAGCCCGTACGATTCGCCTTGTTGAAGGGTTGGAAGAACTACCTCTGTTTACAGCGCTTGGAGCAGGCGCGCGCGCAGGCACCCGTGCTCTTTGAAGATGACGCGTCGGCGGACCTCGGCATGCTCGAAGACTGGGCCGAGAAGACACAAGACGGCTCGCTAGCAGATTTGCCGGTGCAACCCCGCGCCGAAGTGTGGGACGAAGTCGCGGCGGAGGGCGATCTGTGCACGCGACTCAAGTGTCCGCACTTTGAGCCCTGCTTCGTGTTCAAGGCACGACGCGCGGCGGCGCAGGCGGATGTGGTCGTGGTGAACCACCATCTGCTGATGGCGGACATCGCGGTGCGTCGCGCGTCGGGACGGTGGGATGAGGCAGCGGTGCTGCCCGCATACAAGCGGGTAGTGATTGACGAGGGTCACCACCTCGAGGACGCCGCCGCTGCGCACTTGGGGCAGAACGTGTCGCGACGTGGATTGGAGCGACTCTTCTCGCGCTTGGAGCGGCGGGGCAAGGGCTTGCTGCCAGCGCTTGAGAAGAAGCTCGCCGCGGGCAAGGACCTGTACTCGATTGCCAGCCTCGACCTGCTCCGCGCGCGTCTCGTGCCCTCCTTGCAGACGGCGCGCGAGAAGAGCGCCACACTGTGCGACTTGCTCAGCGAGTGGATGAAGGGTCGCAGCGACTCGGTGGTCCGCCTCACGGATAGCTTCGACGACGAATCGGTGTGGCAAGCGGGGCTTACGGTGGCGCTCGATGACCTCCTCGCGGAAATCGAATTACTCGGCGATGGTCTTCGCATGGTGCGAGAGCGCTTGGAGAGCGACGAGGCCAAGTCCGAGGAACTCGCGCCGTTGCTCAATGAAGTCCGTGGCGTGACCCGTCGGCTGCAGACGGCGGGAGACGCCCTGCGCGCCTCGCTGCGTCCAGGCCGCGATGGCGCGCCTCGCGTGCGTTGGCTTGAGTTGCGCGGCAGCGAGCGCAACGTCGGTGCGACCGCCGTGCCCCTCGACCTCGCCCCCATCTTGCGTGAAGATCTCTTTCGCCGCGTAGAGACGGCCATCGTGACGAGCGCGACCTTGGCGGTTGGCGATGGCTTTGACTTCATCACCAAGCGATTGGGACTGGACGACGAGGAACTCGAACCGGTGACGGCGTCCTTGCCTTCGCCATTCGATTATCCGCGGCAGGCCATGCTCCTGATTCCCAGTGATTTTCCGGCGCCCAACGTCGACGGACCCGCGCACTTCAAGCGCACCATCGAAGCCGCACAGGACTTAATCAATGCCGCTGAAGGCGGTGTGTTCGTGCTCTACACCAGCCATCGGGACGTGCGTGAGGCCGCGGCAGCTCTGCGCGCCGCGGGAATGGAGGGACGTCATCCCTTGCTTGTCCACGGCGAAGCTCCGCGCGATGAGTTGCTGCGGCGCTTTCGCGAGCACGGCGACGCCGTACTGATTGGGACCGCGAGTTTTTGGGAGGGCGTGGACGTTCCGGGACGCGCACTGCGTGGCATGGTGATTGGGCGCATTCCATTCCGCGTGCCCACTGAGCCGATGACCGCTGCGCAATGCGAAGCCATCGACACGGCCGGCGGCGACTCGTTTGGCCAATACATGATTCCACACGCTGCGCTGCGGCTAAAGCAGGGATTCGGGCGGCTCATTCGCACGGCGGATGACCGTGGTGCCGTGATTATTTGCGATCCACGTGTGGTGACGAAGAGTTACGGACGCCGCCTAACCGAAGGCCTGCCGCCCGCCACGCGTTTGCAGGGCCCGTGGGCCATGCTCCGCGACGAGTTGAAGGCCTTTTACGCCGCTGGACGAGACACAAATACCTCGAAGCAGGGTACATTCTCCAGATGAAGCACCCCTCCAAGATTGTTTGCGCGGGTCGCAATTACCGCGAGCACGCCAAGGAACTCGGGAACGACGTTCCGACGGCGCCACTCATCTTCCTGAAGCCGCCATCCACGGTGATTCGTGACGGCGACGACATCGTGTTGCCGCTCAATGCGGGGCGCGTGGACTTCGAGGGTGAGATTGGCGTGGTGATTGGGACGCGACTCTCCAAGGTTTCCTCGGCCGAAGCAGCGAAGGCGGTTCGTGGCGTGATCGCCGTGAACGATGTCTCCGCACGCGATTGGCAGAAGTCGGACGGCCAGTGGTGGCGTGCCAAGGGCTCCGACACCTTTTGCCCTCTCGGTGAGGAGCGCGAGGGGAAGGTTGACCTCGAGGAGCTTACGGTCCTCACGCGCGTAAACGATGAAGAGTTACAGCGCGGTTCTTCCGATGAGATGGTGTTCCCGATTGCCGATCTTCTGAGCTACATCTCGCAGGTGATGACGCTCGAGGTCGGCGATATCGTCGCGACCGGTACGCCGGCTGGCGTCCGTGCGCTCGTGCCCGGCGATGAGGTCGAAGTCGAAGTGCTGGGATGGAGCAAAGTGAAGAATCGGGTGGTCGCCGGCGCGTGAAGAAACGGCGCGGCGTTCAGCTGCTGCCCAAGCGTCGTTCGGGGGATCCCCGGGCGTCGGCCGTCGCATTTGGACTGCAACTGCTCTTGCTCGCGGTTGTTCTGCCCGCCTTCCTTGTGCCGATTGCCTACGATTGGCTTCGCGACGATTCGGGACGGCCAATCGAACCAGAAGTGATTCGCTTCGAGGTCCTGCTGCCTACGGGTGGAGAGGCCAATCGTGAAGCGCCACGCGATGGCGGTGATGGACGTCCGCTCGATGAGGCGCTACCACCATCCGACCCAACGCCCATCGTCGCGCCGACGGGTGTGCCGAGTGTACTGCCCGCTGCGCCCGCAACGCCCGCACCGGTGAGTGGCGGATACGGAGACATTGTCGGTGACGGCGGACCGATTCGTGGACTGCGTCCCACGTTTACCGACCAGCGACTCTGGGTGAAGCCGAGCGCTGTGGTGGTGTCTCCGGTGGTGCCGCTCACGCGAGCCGATACGCTGCGATTGATGCTGGAGCGCAGCATTATCGCGTACGCGGAGGAAGTGGCGCGCGAGAATCCCACAGGCGGCCGCCGCCCTGGCGATTGGACATTTGACGCCGGTGGCAAGAAGTGGGGCGTGGATCGGGGAATGATTCGGCTCGGCGATTTCTCGCTGCCGACACCGATTCTCGGTATGCTCGCGCTGAACAACGTGCAGGCGAACCCGATTGCGATGGAGCGCGCGAAGCGCTTGGACGCGATGCGGAGTGAAATCATCCAGCAGGCGGCACGCCAGATGCGCGATGATGAGTTCGATCGTGCGGTGGAGGCCCTGCGGGCGCGTCGTGACCGCGAGCGGCGGGAAGCCCGCGAGGCCACGCAGGGGACGCGCCCGGATTCGCTCCGGGATTGAGCGTTACGCTTCGCTCTCGGGTTCGTCGGCGCGGGGGGCAGTGATGCGGAGCACGAGGCCGAGCGGACCGAGAATCTTGAAGTCGTCCCCGTCGCCAAGCTCGAGGTCCTGCATCCCAGGCGCGGGCGCCAGCAGGAGCAAGTAGGCACCGCGCCGCACGAGCGTGCGCACGAGGATGTGCGGCCCCACGCGGGCCACGACCGGATTCTCTTCCGCCACGCGCGCTGTGGGAATCACCAGCAGCAGATCGCCCTCGCGCACGGCGTGCCGCGGTGCGTCCTCGGCGTTTGCGCGAACGAGGAAACAATCCTCGCTGGTGACCAGCGCGCGGTCGAGGGTGAAGTGATCGTCAACGACTGTGCTGCGGTCAGCAGTGTAGCGCACGACGGGCACGGGTTGCGTGCCACTGCCCCCGGTGAGTCCTTCGATGACAACACCACGGGAGCGACCCGGCACGCGGCGGAGATAGCCCTTGGTCTGCAAGGCGCCCAGTAAGTCGGCAACGGTGCGCGTGGAGGGAATGCGCAGGTGCTGCGCAATCTCGCGAATGCTGGGTTGGAAGGTGTGCGTCGCCAGATGATCAATGAGGAAGTGCCAAACCTTCCGTTCGACCGGCGTCAGCGCCGCACGAGGAGCATCCACGTCAGTTGCCTGCCAGCATCCCCTGCAGGTGGGCTTCCGCGCGCGCGATGCGCGCGAGGGTACGCGCGCGACCGAGGAGGGCCATCACTTCAAAGATGCCCGGTGATGCCGACGACCCAACCAACGCGACGCGCAATGGTTGCAGGAGCTTGCCGGCACCCACGCCCTTCTGTTCGGCGAGCGCGCGCATCACGGGCTCCATCGCCGCCTCGTCCCAGGGCTCGAGCGTGGCGAGCGATTCACGGCAGGCCGCGAGCATGGACTGCGCCACCGTCGCGTCCTTCCACTGCTTGGCCACAGCGTCGGCATCGTAGGCGAAGTCATCGCGGAAGTAAGGCAGGGCCTGCGCCACGATGTCGTCGAGCAGGCGCGCGCGGACGCGCAGGAGCTCAAGGAGCTTGTGATACCAGCTCTCGTTGGCCGCGAGCCACGCAGCGTCGCTAAGTCCAGCGGCTACCAGCGCCGGCGTGACCTTCGCGGCCACTTCGCTGAGCGGCATCTTCACGAGGTGTTGCCCATTCATCCACTCGAGCTTGGCGGGATCAAACACCGCAGCCTTCTTGAGCAGACCATCTTCGGTGAATGCGGTGATCAACTCCTCAAGCGACATCACTTCATTGAAATCACCGCCGGGGCTCCAGCCGAGGAGGGCGAGGAAGTTCACCATCGCCTGCGGAAGAATGCCTTTGTGCTGGTAGTCGCCAACGGCGGTGGCCCCGTGACGCTTCGACAGCTTCTTGCCGTCGGTGCCGTGGATCATCGGCAAGTGCGCGAACTGCGGTAGCGCGGCGCCGAGCGCCTCGTAGAGCAGAATCTGCTTCGGCGTATTGGAGATGTGATCGTCGCCACGCATCACGAGCGTGATGCGCATCGCGATGTCGTCGGAGACAACAGCGTGGTTGTAGATCGGCGTCCCATCCGAACGCAGGATGACGAAGTCGTCAATGTCCTTGTTGGGGAAGCTGATGCGGCCGTGCACGAGATCTGCCCACGCGGTCTCACCGTCGGGCACGCGAAAGCGCAACACGAAGGGATTGCCCGCGCCCATGCGCCTCGCGACTTCGTCCGCCTCCAGCTTGTCGCAACGACGGTCGTAGGCGAATGCTCCACCCGCCGCTTCCGCTGCGGCGCGGCGCACGGAGAGTTCCTCCGTGGTGCAGAAGCAACGATACGCCTTCTTCTCCGCGAGCAAACGCTCGGCGTCGGCGCGATGCCGCTCGAGATTGCCGCCTTGGAAGACCACCTCTTCGTCCCAATCGAGACCGAGCCAAGTGAGGCCTTCGAAGATTGCCTGCGTGGACTCATCGGTGGATCGCGCCTTGTCGGTGTCCTCGACGCGCAATAGGAACTGACCGCCGGACTTGCGAGCGAGGAGCCAGTTGAACAGCGCGGTACGCGCGCCGCCTACGTGGAGGTAGCCGGTGGGAGAAGGGGCGAAGCGAAGACGGATTGCCGGCACTGGCGCGGGGTTGAAGATTGGCGGGGACGGAGGACGAATGACGGATGCTCGAAGCAAGCGTCCGTCATCCGTCTTCCATCCAGTCCTAAAACGAACACAGGCCCGACCGGACAAAAATCCGCATCGGGCCAGCGCTCCACGGAGACGGAGGGATTCGAACCCTCGATACAGGTTTAACCCCGTATAACGGTTTAGCAAACCGCCGCCTTCAGCCTCTCGGCCACGTCTCCAACTACGACTCGGGCGGACCCGAGAACCCCAAATGTCGCCTCTTGCGAGGGACGATTCAAGCGGCTTGTGGAGGTTTCCACACGAGCAACGCTGCAACTCGGAACGGAGGGTACAGGGTTCGAACCTGTAAGTCCTTGCGGACGCCAGTTTTCAAGACTGGTGCAATAGCCATTCTGCCAACCCTCCCTGCGGGCGAAAAGTAGCGGATTTCGCTGGTTTTCGGAGGGGGCAGGGCGGGCAATTCCAGCCTTCACGGGGAACCCCGCAACGCTCCTCACGCATTGGACGTATACCTCACATGGTCCACTTTGCCGACGAGCAGGCCCCACGAGAAGCCGTCACCGCTGTCGCGTCCATCCGGGCGGCCGGCGGAGAGGAACTCGTGCGCGGCGTGGTCGGTGCGTTCAATGACTTTGCCGCCGCCCAAGCGGCGTGGCTGGACCGTCAGGTGGCATCGCAGGACTTTGCCAGCGTAGCGGAGGGTGCGCGCGCGCTCCGCATCTCGGCGGCGCAACTCGGTGTGCTCGATGTGGTGATGGCATGCGAGCGCGCGGAATTGGCCGGTAACGGCGAGGATGCCGCCGACCTACGTGCCGCAGTTGACGGCGTGCACGACGCCCTCGCGGCGACGCGCCCGTGGATGGACGCGCTCGCCGCGGGGTAGCTGCCCGTTACGGGCGAATAGGTAGCGGGACTGCCATCGGCGAGTCCGCGCTCGGAAGCGTCGCGCGGGGCCCCGGCAAGCTTGCGAGCAATTGAGTGAAGCGCATCGCCGCTGCCAGCTCCCGAACCGTGCCCATCACGGAATCTGCAACTGCGAGATTGCCAGTCCGCGAGACGGCCTCGGCCGTGATGATGCCGGTGTTGGTGACGAGGCCTGGCAATCCGACGCTCGGCTGATCGACCCAATCCCCGCGGCGAATCAGCGAGGCCGGCGTCTTGAACTCGCGCCACAGGGCGATGGAGCGATTCACATCCACGAAGCCTTCGCCTGGGATGCGCACGATGTTCTCGCTCTCCACGACGGCTCTCGGCATCAGCTTCCGCGAGTGTCCCTGCATGACGACGTACTCGCCAAGGCCCAACTGTTCCGCGAGTCCACCGGAGGTACGGCTGAAGTGAATGGCGCGATCGTTGTTGTCGAGAATCATCCGCAGTACGAGGATGTCCGCCCGCGTCAGGACCTGCGGTTGAATCGTCGCGCGGAGCTCACCCTTGCTGAAAGTCTGCGGCGTATTGATTTCCTGATAAAGCGGCAAGCGATCCGCTTCAGCGAAGGTCATCTTGAGCGCCGGACCTGAGGGCTTGGTCCACTCGCGGTCGTTGTAGACGGCAGGCCCCGTGGCCTTGTCGTACGCAAACACTTCGCGGCGAATCATCTGCCGCGTGTACCAGTCCGTGTTGAGCAGCGAGGTGTTGGCAACGGTCACGTCCTTGCGCACGCCGAGCACTTCCTGCGCGTACCAGAGCGGGAAGGTGTCGTTGTCGCCGACGGTAACGAGAATCCCATAGGGCTCAACCGAGTTGAGCATATCAATCGCGACGTCGGCCGTATCCGTCTGGCCAGCGCGCGAGGCCGACTGCCAGTTCGCAAAGAGGGGAACGAACGCAATCAGCAGAACGGGTGCGCCGAGGGCCCAGCCCTTGTTCGTGGGCAAATCATAGCTCTCGCGTCCCACCGTTACGCGCTCGCGGCCAATCACCACCGCGATGCTCTCCCACACGTAAACGAGCCCAAGCGCGGCCCACACGGACCAGGCCGAGAAGCTCCAGAGATAGAAGTAGTCTCGGTCACGCACCTCGCGGTCCACGGAGTCAACCAATTCCGGCGACTGCGACGCGCCGTACTTGAAGTTCAGGTAGAAAATCAGGCCGAGGGTGAGCGTGAGCATGAGCGGCCCGAAGAACGAGAAGCTTCGAGGGTCTCGCTTGTAGTGCACCCAACCGCCGATGATGCCGAGCAGCAGGAAGATGGCCGCGAGACCGCCTTGGAGGCCGCTGTTCTCATTGTGGTGGTCGCGGACCCACTGCCACTTGAAGTACAGCCACCACATACCAATCTGCGCCGAGAACGGCGCCATGCGCTCGGTCACATCGGGCTTGCCGTACTGCCCGCGGTTGAAGTTGTACATGAACGCTTCGTAGGTGCCGGCGCTCAGTGTGCACTCGAGCTTGAGACCTTCGCGGCATGCCGTGGGCTCGCCTTCGTTGATCGGCGGGTTGTGGGCTGCGCGGATTGGCTGCGAGATGAACGGCGTTGCGCCCAGCACGCCCACCGCGAGGCAGGCGATGATCAGACGCCACTTGAAGATGATGCTTGGCTTGCGCAGGAGTACGGCAATGCCAGCGGCCGGTACGGCCAGCATGCCGGCCATGTGGTTCGCGTAGCCAATTCCGCAGAGATACGCGAAGAGAATGAGCAGACGGTCAGCCTTCGGTGCATCGGGCTCATCGCACCAGCGCACGATCAACCAGGCGGAGATGGCGAGGCCAGCCAAGGAGACGGTGTACACCTTCTCGTTCACGACCGAGTTGCTCCACACCGTGAAGGCCGTGGCGCCGATGAGCACGGCGAGCGAGCCGCCCACGATGCGCTGCCAACGCTTGTCGAACCAACCCACCAGCACGCGCTCGGTAATCAGGAACCACATGCCGGCCGACACCGCCGACGACAGCGCGGCGAGCAGGTTGATGCGCATCGCCACATTGGGCGCGATCGGCAGAATGGCAAACACGCGCCCAATCAGCACAAAGAACGGATTGCCTGGGGGATGCGGCAATCCGAGCGTGTAGGCCGCCGTGATGTACTCACTCGTGTCCCACATCGCGGTCTCGGGCGAGAGCGTGATGAGGTACAGGAGGAAGGTCATGCCCGCGGCGATGGCGGCCGCGAAGTAGGACGGGCGGTAGTCGAGGTTGGTGCTCATTCTGGGGCTGAGTTCAAGGGAAACAAGAAAGGTGGGTAGGGAACTGCTTGGACGGAAGACGGATGACGGATGCGGAGGGCCGAAGCGGTAAGCATCCGTCATCCGTCT
>JANNVQ010000026.1:0-4578 GCA_031414535.1 Gemmatimonas sp. | reverse complement strand
ACCGTGATGCCCGAGGTTGGTTGCGGCGACCCCGCCCAACCCTTTTTATATGAGCGTCCACAGCAGAAGCACACGTTATGGCGACTCAAGGGGAGATCTGATGTCGAAGACGGAGCTCAATATTTCGATGGCCGGAGCATTCCTCGCTGGGTTGACTCTGGCGTTCGAGGAACGTCTCGGCTTTGTCGCCCCGGTGCCCGCTTGGCTACTCATTGCAGCAGCGACGATTCTCGTCGTCGCCGCGTTGATCTTCATCCGCCGACAAAAGAAGGATGGCCGCGGGCAGCTGTGATCCCGCGCGATAGCAACTCGGGCTGACATTGCGGCGATCGGCCACTTTCGCCATCCTTCTTGTATGGTCGACAAGTCCCAGACCCTCGAATCGCTGACGGCCCAGGAGCGCATCGCGCTCATCGGTCGCCTCTGGGATAGTCTCGACCCCGCCGCCGCCGCGCCGCTCTCCCGCGCTCTCGCCGCGGAGTTGGATCGCCGCGAAGCCGAGGCCGATGCGGACCCGGATGCCGGCATCCCATGGACCGCGCTTCGCGACGAGCTCCGCGCGCGGCTGGGCTGAGTGCCAACGCTCATCGTTCGTGTCCGTGCGCGGACCGAGATTGATGAGGCGTTCGAGTGGTATCGCACACGCTCCCCAGACGCCGCCCGCGGTTTTCTCGATGCGGTTGACATCGCTCTCGCACGCATCGCGGAAGCACCCGAACGTTTCTCCGTTGTTCGAGGCCGCTTGCGCCGCCTGTTGCTACAGGGATACCCGTACGCGGTTTACTACAAGGTCTATCCGCGCACCATCAGTGTGGTTGGTGTCATAGATGGACATCGACATCCCGACATATGGCTCTCGCGCGCCGCGCCATAACGACGCTTGCTACTGCTGGCCGCAGGTAAGGATGCAGTTGTGGGGCGGCCGCCCTGTGATACATGGGACGGCCTAGCGGCCGCCCCACAACTGCTTCTTATTGAAGCGTCCACAGTAGAAGCTGACGTTATGCGAATCGGCGCGGGTCTTCATAGGGGACGGTAAACGGCCTAGGCTTCTTGCGGCGCAAAACGTCGCGCTTTACCGTTTTCCGCCATCACCCTCATTGGAGAGAACGAATGCGCGTCAGACTTGCTGCTCTTGCCACTGTTGTCTTGCTCGGCTCCGGATGCTACCACGCGACGATTGAGACTGGCGCGACGCCGTCCGCGCAGGTCATCGACAAGCCGTGGGCCAGTGGCTGGGTCTTTGGCCTGGTCCCGCCGTCGACCGTCCAGACGGCTCAGCAATGCACGAACGGTGTTGCGAAAGTTGAGACCCAGCTCTCGTTCGCGAATCAGCTGGTGAGTTTCCTGACGAGTGGCATCTACACCCCCATGGCCATCAAGGTCACCTGCGCACAGGGCCGTACGTCGGACGCCACTCGGACGCTCAAGTCGTCAGGTAACGCTGCCGAGGCCATCAATGAGGCAGCACGCCTCTCAGCGGAACTCTCGGCTCCGGTGCTCGTTCGGTTCTAGCGGCATCCGTGCGCATCGCATAACGACGCTCGCAGCAGAAGCAAACGTTAGCCCGACTCTCAAGTGTCCCCTCTCACGCGACGCATCGGACTGATCGTTGTCGGCCTCACACTGTCGACCGTCCCCGCCAGCGGCCAGCAGTCGGGCTCTGTCGCTGGGTGCTACGTGTTCACGCGCCCCTACTTCACGTGGACCCAGGTCGAGGCGTCGAGCTCGACCAGCTTCGCGGCGCAGACGCCGCTCGTGGAGCTACTCGACGAACCCGCGGCTTACCTAGGCCCTCAACAGAATGGACGCCGGCTCGTCGTCCCAGGACTGCGTGACTCAAGCGCGAGGGGACAGTGGTACCACTACTCCAGGTGGATTGCGGTCCCGCCCGACAGCATCGCGGTGTCATGGTGGAACGGGCTCTTCGGCACCCATCTTTCGCTGCGCGTGTTCCCCGAAAGTCTCGTGGGGACCTCATCCTACGCCTCCGACATCGGCGATCCAAATGCGCCGCGCTCTCACACAGCGCGTGCGGCACTTGCGCGGCGCGTACCGTGTGCCAGGCCCTAGCGCGCGGCGGTCTAACGACGCTTGCTGCCGATGAACGCGGTGCGGTAGCAGTTGTGGGGCGGCCGCCTGTCGAAGCATGGGACGGCCTAGCGGCCGCCCCACAACTGCATCTTATTGAAGCGTTCACAGCAGAAGCACACGTTATACCGACTGGGCCGAGATTCTCTTGGAGGAGGTAACTCATGCAGACCTTCATCCTTCGAAACGGAAAGTCCATCCCAGCCGACGAAGTGTTCTTCGCTTGGACGTCCGGAGAGCTGGCTCGCATGCTTGCCGCCCGAGCAATGCAGACGCACCCGATCGACCGGCATCATCTACTCAGCGGCATCGCGAGCACCGCATACGCGCAGCGCGAACGTCCGGAAATGCGGCGGCTGTTTCTGGAGACCGCTCAGCAGCACGTCGCTGAGTTCGCCACGCTCGCTCCCGTGATGGCGGCCGACTTCGGCGGGCGCTTGCCGCGCGTTCCAACGTTCGCGTCGCTCGCCACAGTGTTAGCCGAGGATGGAAAGTTTGAGGAGGCGATTGCCGTCTGTGAGAAGGCACTCTCATTTGGGCTGCACGACGGTACGAAAGGTGACTTTCCGGCTCGGATCGCTCGCATTCGAAAGGCGGCTCTCAAGACGTCGCGCGCGGTATAACGAAGCTTGCTGCTGATGAACGCGGTGCGGATTGGGTTTGGCGGGGCCTCCGCGATGACCCGGGCTTGGTTGCGGAGGCCCCGCCAAACCCTTTTTATATGAGCGTTCACAGCAGAAGCAAACGTTATACGGCGGCACAAAGTCCTCAACAGAGTCCTAGTCCAGCATGGCTTATCGTCTCTTTCGCAGCTTCTTTGCAATCTCACTAATCGCTGTCGTCGTGATGTCAGGTGGGTGCGAAGGCAGCGTTGCAGCTCCCCCACTATCTGGCCCCGGCACAGTGCGAGTTCAGTTTCAGCGAAGCGGCCATTCAGCCGACCTATCATCGGCGCGTATAGCGATTGGGACCTCGATCCATAATCTTGGTGCTAGTGGCGACCTTGCTGTCGGATCGCTTGAGCCAGGCTCGTACACGATCAGGCTGGTGCAGCCGCCAATCGTATGCACACCTTCGGGGCCGCAACAGGTCCAGGTCACTGTTTCGTCGAACGACACGGTTACCGTTGCCTTCTCGATCTACTGCACGATGGAGGACAACAGAATGCCCGTCGCGTCCCCAGACGGGACGCGGATCGCCTTTGTCAGTTATGGCGGGGCCACGCGGAGACTTTGGACAGTCAATTCGGATGGAACCGATCCGAAACTTATCTCAAATGTCGACGCAACCTATCCCGCTTGGGCGCCGGACGGCGGCAGGATTGCTTTCGTGTGCTCAACTACCGTCGGTGGCGAAATCTGTACGACTGATACGAATGGCACCGGAACCGAGATTCTCACGACCTCATCCTTTGGGAAGAGCCGACCCAGCTGGTTTCCCGATGGAAGGAGAATCGCGTTCGCGGGCTCGGATGGTGTATACATAGTGGATCGGCAGACGTCGACCGCGTCACAGCTGCTCTTCATCAACGACGTTGACTCGCCGACTGTGAGCCCCGACGGTTCAGCGATTGTCTACGCGGCCAAGGTTTCTGGCCTGCCCTCAAGCTCCGACCCGCGGGAGATCTTTATTCTCGATCTAATCTCGTCGCAGGTTACTCGCCTGACGCAAAACCCTACCCCTGATTTAATGCCGTCCTGGTCGCGCGACGGTCAGGCAGTATTCTTTTCCAGGTCTTCCCCCACAGGCACATGCTGCTTGTCAGTCGCCAAGATGAGCAAGTCTGGTGCGAATCCGACGTTCTTGACGACGGGTTCGCCTCCGCAAAGTAACACGATCCAAGACTACGACCCTCGACCCCTGGATAGTAGCTGGACACTGTTTGCGCGAGTTCAAGGCGCGGTGACGCGGATAGTGAAAGTTGACAGCAATGGCACTACAGTTTCCATTCTGCCGTTTCTCAATCCATGACATCACTAGCAAGGGTGCGATGACGAATCAGAAGGAGGTTCACGGGTATCTATCCTGCCCCGGCTGTGGCAAGGATCATCCCATTTGGGAAGCAACGCCGCTACTAGCGGAAGGCAATTCGTACAAGTGCATGTCGAGCGGTACGTTAGTAAAGTATGATGCGAACCAACTCCGTGATGCTCCAACTGCTACTGACGGAAGCAACGGCGGCGACTAGCTCCCGATCACCGAGGGTGCCACATAACGTGTGCTAAATCTGACGAGCGATTTACGTACGGAAGAATCTCGCGAGCTTTAAGGAAGCGCGTAACGTGTTCGAGGATGCAGAGGGTTCAATCATTCCCAACCCCGAGCTCTCCAAAGCCTTGAAGTGGACGCTGGCGCTCACCTGGTGTCCGGCGCGCGGCCGCCGTATAACGAAGCTTGCTGCCGACGAGCGCAGGTGCGGTAGCGGTTGTGGGGGCTCGGCTTCATCTTTTGTAAGGTTTGCCGAGGCCCCACAACCGCATTTTATGG
>JANNVQ010000025.1:0-3138 GCA_031414535.1 Gemmatimonas sp. | reverse complement strand
TCTTCTGCGTGGCCTTGTCGCCGCCCACCAAGAGCAGGATCATGGCGGCGCCATCCTTCCCGAAATAGATCCTATATCCCGGACCGAACGGCAAGCGAGCTTCCCAGACCCCTTCGCCAACCGACTTATGGTCACCCAGGTTGCCGCCTGTACGCAGCGCCCAGGAATTGACCCTTTCGGCAGCTAGGAAATGACCCACCCCCAGCCCTGATCTCCAGTAGCCTGAGTTTGGACGACTTCGGCCTGGAGGAGAGGATGCTGAGGATGGATCAGGTACATGTTATTCGCCACAAGGTCAAAGTAGAAGGTCAGAGCATTCGGTCGGTGGCTCGCCAGTTGGAGATAAGCCGCAATACGGTGCGTAAGTACTTGCTGTTGTCGGCACCGGTTCGTCGTCCAGGCAAGGCTCGAGCGTGCCCGGTGGTCGAGCGCGTGTCGGCGCGGATCGAGGCTCTTCTGGCGGAGTGGGGTCCACGGACCACAGCCAAGCAGCGGATCACCGGTACGCGGTTGCACCGTGAGTTGATCGGCGAGGGTCTTCAGGTGGGCGAGACGACGGTTCGCGCCTACCTGCGGGAGCGCCGGAGGCGTTCGGCCGAGGTCTTCGTGCCGCTGGTGCATCGGCCCGGCGACGAGGCGCAGGCCGACTTCTTCGAGGTCACGGTCGAGGTGGGCGGCGAGCGGCGCAAGGCCTGGAAGTTCCTGATGCGGTCGATGTTCTCGAGCCGTGACTCGGCGTGGCTCTACGACCACTGCGACCAGCTGTCGTTCCTCGACGGCCATGTCCGGGCCTTCGCCGATTTTGGCGCTGTGCCCCGCCGCGTGATTTACGACAATCTCGCGGCGGCGGTCAAACGCCGCGTGGGCGCGGAGCGGGAGTTGACCGTAGCATTCCAGGCTCTGGCGAGCCACTACCTGTTCGAGCCGTGCTTCGCACGTCCGGGAGAAGGGCACGACAAGGGTGGGGTCGAAGCGCGAGGCAAGGGGATTCGTCTCCAGCATCTGACTCCGATTCCATCGGGCGAGAGCCTCGAGGTTCTCTCGCGCGCGGTGCGAGCGCAGATGGCGCTGGCGTTCGCGGCGCGGGTCAATCCGCAGGGCGTGGCCGCCAGCGATCTCCTGGCGCAGGACGTGGCGCGGATGCTGCCGTTGCCGGACGAGGCATACTCCGCGCGGCGAGTTGACTTGGTGTCGATTGGCCGCGGGTCGTTGGTGCGCGTGGACGGCGCGCAGTATTCGGTGCCGTCGCGTTGGGCGAGCCTATCGGCCACGGCCTACGTCGGAGTCGAGACGATCCGTTTCGTCTGTCGGGGCGAGGAGCTGGAGGTCGCCAAAGAGCGGCGCGGAGGCCAAGCGATCCGCTATCGGCACTACCTGCCGGAGCTGGCCAAGAAGCCCCAGGCGGTGCGCCAAGTGGCTCCGGAGCTGCTGGCCGAGCTGGGAGAGCCCTACGGGCGCCTCTGGGAGCTGCTGGTCAAGCGTCATAGTCCGCAGGATGCCGCTCGGGTGCTTTCGCGCCTGGTCGGCGCGATCGTCGATCACGGCGAAACCGAGGTCTCCGCCGCGTTGTTCGGAGCGCTGGCCGAAGACCGCTGCGACCTCTTGCGGCTGCGCCTGGCTCCGCCCACGCCGCGCAGTGTCGAGGTGCCGCCTGATCTGGCGGCCTACGCGGTGGAGTCGGCGCGAGCGACAGACTATGACCACCTCCTGGCGGGAGGTCGGTCATGAGCGATGCGGCGCGCAGCGCGGTGATTCACGAGCACATTCAGGCTCTCAAGCTGCCCTCGTTTCGCCGCGGTTACGAGGCTCTGGCGCGTCAAGCGCGCGATGGCGGGTGGGCCTACGAGGACTTCCTGCGTGAGCTCCTGGAAGGGGAGATTCGGTCACGCCAGGATCGGGCGGCAGCGGACCGACTGCGCGAAGCGCGCTTGCCGGAAGTCAAGACGCTCGATCAGATCGACTGGCAGGCTCTGTCCGGCATCTCTCGCCCGAAACTCCTGGAGCTCTCGAGCTGCGAGTACCTGCGGCAGGCCGAGGACGTGGTTTTGGCGGGACCGATCGGCACCGGCAAGACCCACCTGGCCATCGCGCTCGGAGTGGAGGCCGCCCGCCGCCGCCACCGGGTCTTCTTCATCCGAGCGGCGGAGCTGGTCCGCACGCTGCGCGAGGCGCGCGACGAGCGAACCCTGGGGCCGCTGCACCGCCGGCTACAGCGGGTGGATTTGCTGATCCTTGATGAGCTGGGCTTCGTGCCGTTCGACCGGGCGGGGGGTGAGCTGCTGTTCAACCTGCTGTCGGAACGATACGAGTCCCGCTCGACGATCGTGACGACCAACCTGTCGTTCGGGGAGTGGGTCCAGGTCTTCGGCGACGAGAAGCTGACCACCGCGCTCCTGGACCGCCTGACGCACCACGCTCACATCCTGACCACGCGTGGGAACTCGTACCGCTCAAGACGAAATCCTAGTAGTTCATAAAGGATGACCCGCCCCCCGGGGGGCGGGTCATCCCCCGGAAAGCGGAAACGCCGTTAGACTTCGAACATCAACCCCGGTTGGGGGTGGGTCACTTTTCGACCGCTGGCGTGGGTCAGTTTCTCAGCGCTGCCAACAGTGTTAGCCCGTTCGCTTCCATCCGGATCGACCCGGCTCTTAGGGAATCTGTGATTTTGCAGTGGTGCGCTGGAGTTTTGCAGCAGTGCTCTGGAGTTTTGCAGTGGTGCTCCGAAGTTTTGCAGAGGTGCACTGGAGTTTTGCAGAGGTGCTCCGAAGCTTTGCGGTAGTGCGCTGGAGTTTTGCAGTAGTGCACTGGAGTTTTGCGGTAGTGCACTGGAACTTTGCAGTAGTGCACTGACGCAGTGCACTGGTGCTCCCGAATTTTGCAGGAGTGCACTGGAAGATTGCACAAGTGCACCCGCATTTTGCACCCGTGCACCGAGAGATTGCACGAGTGCTCGGACGCATTGCAGGGGTGCAATCTTACAAAGAACCGCTTCCCGAAAAACGCTTCCTACTTCCCGGGCCTTCCCGGGCGCCGCTCACCGAGCCCCGCGAGTCCGACACTCAGAGAGGGAGATTATGAACCGGGGCCAGGCTGCGGCGCATCATACCGCGCCGGCTCGGTTCCTCGGCCCGGGCA
>JANNVQ010000024.1:0-49813 GCA_031414535.1 Gemmatimonas sp. | reverse complement strand
AGTGGCTGTTCGGGCTTCCCGCGATCGGTTCGACGGCGCTCCCACTTCGTGTCGGGCTCACGCGCCCCGTGGCACCTTGATCGAGCTGCCGCCGCCCCGAAGACTTACTACGAACACTAGGAGACATACAAGGCACGAAGGGAGCCGCATCAATCCGACGGCCCCGCCACCCCGAGAAGCATTTCTTCTTTGGGGTCGCGGGGCCGAAAGCTTGCTGGGGACCCTTCGTGCCTTCGTGGTGAATGAAGTTCGCGGCTTAGACGCTTAGATTCCGAGACAAGACTCCAACACGAGATTCCCCCCAGTGGCAGACCAGAACCTCTCCCCCGACCTCCTCGTCATCGGCGGCGGACCCGGCGGATACGTCGCATCAATCCGCGCCGCGCAGCTCGGCCTGAGCGTCGTCTGCGTGGAGTTCGACCGCACCCTCGGCGGCACCTGCGTCAACGTCGGTTGCATTCCGAGCAAGGCGCTCCTCGCGTCGAGCGAGCACTACGAGTTCGCCCTCAAGCACGCAAACGAGCACGGCATCCAACTCGCCGGCGTCAGCCTCAACCTCGCGCAGATGCTGAAGCGCAAGGACGACGTGGTCTCGCAGAACACCAAGGGCGTCGAGTTCCTTTTCAAGAAGAACAAGGTCACTTGGGCCAAGGGTGTTGGGACGCTGAAGGCCGGCAACGTGGTGGAAGTGAAGGCGCTCGACGGCACCCTCACCACCTACACGCCCAAGCACGTCATTCTCGCCACCGGCTCCGTGCCGGTGCAGTTGCCCTTCCTGCCCTTCGATGAAGAGCGCGTGCTCTCCAACGTCGGTGCGCTGCGCATCCCGGAAGTGCCCAAGCATCTCATCGTCATCGGTGGTGGCGTCATTGGCCTCGAGCTTGGCTCCGTGTGGCGTCGCCTTGGCGCCAAGGTCACCGTCATCGAGTACGCACCGACGATTCTGCCTGGCAACGACGACGACATCATCAAGGAAGCGCACAAGATCTTCAGCAAGCAGGGCTTAGAGATTCACGTCGCCACGAAGGTTGTTGGCGGCGGACGTCGGGGAACCACGGTGGTCATCGAGACCGAGAAGGACGGTGGACAGCAGTCGTTCGAAGCCGATTACGTGCTCGTCTCTGTTGGCCGCAAGCCGTCGCTCACGGGCGTGGACGCGGCAGCGCTCGGCCTCGCGCTCGGCAAGCGCGGCGAGATCGTGGTGGACGCGCAGATGCGCACCAGCCTTCCGAACGTCTTCGCCATTGGCGACGCCGTGGGTGGCAAGTTGCTCGCGCACAAAGCCGAAGAAGAAGGCGTGGTTGCCGCTGAGGTGATCGCGGGTCACCACGCCTCAATGCATTACCACAACATGCCCGGCATCGTGTACACCTGGCCCGAGATTGCGACGGCCGGACTCACTGAGTCAGAGGCGCGCGCCAGCGGCCGAGCGATCAAGATTGGCAAGTTCCCGTTCAGCGCCAACGGCCGCGCGCGTTCGATGGGCAGCACCGAGGGTTTCGTAAAGTTCGTCACCGATGCGGCAACCGATGAGATTCTCGGCTGCCACATGATTGGCCCGAACGTCGGCGACCTCTTGAGCGAGATCGTGTTGGCGATGGAGTACCGCGGCACCGCCGACGACGTAGGCGAGACGGTGCACTCGCATCCCACGCTGAGCGAAGTGGTGAAGGAAGCGGCGTTGGCGGCGCTCGGGCGCGCGATTCACATGTAACGCGGAAGACGGATGCTACAAGGGTGCGCCAAGCTCAGCTCGGCGCACCCTTCAAGCTTCCGTCATCCGTCTTCCGTCCAGTTACAAGTATCTGTCTTGAATCACGCCCATGTGATGCAACAAATGCCCCGCTGAGATCCACGCGATTGCTCGCACCGACACGGGGTGATCTGAGGCCGTCCCGCGCCGGGTCCAGGCGTCGGCAGGCAATCCTGAGAAGAGCGTGACCGTGGACTCACGCACGGACTCGAACTCATCGAGGATGTCATCAATGCCACGATTCGCCGCGCCACTGAGCGGCACGTAGGCATTCTCGTCGAAGCCCGGCAGCGGCATGGAATCACCGCGCGCGATGCGCAACGCGCGATACGCAAAGATGCGTTCGGCGTCGGCGCAGTGGAGCAACACTTCCTTGAGCGTCCACTTTCCGGGCGCGTAGGCGTGCGCGGCGGTGGCTTCGTCAAGATCGCCGAGGAGTGCCGAGGCAATCTCGGCGCCACCAATCAATGCCTCCACCACATCGCCGTCGGGCACCTGTGCGATGTAGCCGGCATAGTATGGGTTGAACTCGTCGGCCGAGGGCCGAATGCGACGATGGGCGCTCATCGAATGCTCCGTGCTTTGCGTGTAGTTGAGAATCTACACGGGCTGCGGGATTCTGGTTTGGGGGTGTTGGGGTGGCTGAACTACAACTGCGTTCACCACGGAGGCACGGAGCCACGGAGACTGCAATGGAGATTGATCAACTCTGCGAGACGGTACTTGGCGCGGCGATTGCCGTGCACCGCGCGTTGGGCCCTGGCTTGCCGGAGAGCGCGTATCAGAAGTGTCTGGCAATTGAGCTTCACGCGAGAAGAGTTCTCTTCGAGAGCGAGGTCACCATTCCCATCATCTACAGAGGGATAACGATTGAGCCAGCGTACCGCGCGGACTTCGTCGTTGCCGGCCAACTGATCATCGAAGTTAAGTGCGTCTCGAAAGTCGAACTCATCCACAAAGCGCAACTGCTTACTTACCTAAGACTCACGAAGCTCCCAATTGGCCTACTTCTGAACTTCAACAATCCCACCCTCAAAGAGGGCATCGTCCGAATGCGCCTCTAGCAGTCTCCGTGCTTCCGTGCCTCCGTGGTGAAAAAAAAGGCCGGCTTCATCGCGAAGCCGGCCTCACCCACAGAACTCAGCAAAACTCAGTCGTCCGCGAGCTTCGAGAGGATCTGCACCGGCACATGCGCCGGCGTGACCATCCGGCGACGACGCCCCGCTTCTTCGCTGATCTTCGTCCAGAGCTGCACTTCGCGCTCGGCGCCGGACAACGAGGCCTCGGCGACTGGCTCGCCGTCGAGCCACGAGTGCACCGCCGACGAAAGCTCGCGCGAGGCAATCGGCACTTCGCGGTCGAGTGCCTGCGGCTCCGCCTGGGCCGGCGTGCGCGAATCGGTGGACGGCTGGGCCGTCTCGCTTCTGGGATCTACCGGGTCATGCATCACGAGTATCGCTCCTCGAGCAGCTTCTGCAGCGCCTCACGGGCGCGGTGGACACGCATCTTCAGGGCTCCGACCGTCGTGTCGAGCAACACCGCCATCTCTTCGTACGAGCGGCCCTCGACGTGCTTCATCACGAATGCTTCCCGCAACGAGTCCGGGAGTGCCCCCAGCGCGCCATCCAGATCGCGCCGCAGTTCCCCGCGGTCCAACTCTTCCTCCGGCGTCTCGAATCCCGAAGGCTGGTCGTCGTCCTCGTAGCTCAGGTGCGTGCGCCGGATGTTCTTCAGCCAATCCTTGCAACCATTGGCCACAATCCGGAACACCCACGCATCGAACCGGCCGCGCACTTCGGCGAGATGGTGAAACGCCTTGATGAACGACACTTGCAGGATGTCTTCCGCGACGTCCGCACTGCCCGTCATCCCGTAGGCGTGACGATACAGCGGATCGCTGTACCGCTCGATAAGGATGCCAAAAGCATTACGGTCCCCAGCGAGCACGCGGTCAATGACCGCCTGATCGGCGTCGAGGAGATCGTCCGGGGTAGCGGGCTCAGTCTGTCTTACGGTCACGACGCTAGTGTAATTCAACACACGCGTCGCGGACAGGGCCGCGCGATTCCAAATGACCTTCGACTCCAGGTTCGTCGCATCCAGAAGACGAGGCGACCATGCTCCGCGTCACACCGCCGTAACAGTGCCACGGAACCACTCCCGAACCTGACCCGATACACGGCTTAGAACGCAGCCCGCTACGCGCCCGCGCAGGGCGCCGGAACTTGCGACTAGGCCACAGTGAAGGCCTTCCATCCCTCGGCGCGCACGAGCGTCCCGTGCTCATCGAGGCGCGGCGGCGGTCGCCGCACCGACCCAGGCCGCTGTGGCGCGACTCCGCTCAGTGCAGAGGCCTCCACTTCCTGCAGGGCCTCGAGCACCGGCTTCACCACACCGCAGGGCACACCGGCCGCCTCAAGGACGCGTAGCCACTCCGTCGCGGGCTGCCCGCGCACGCGCTCGGCGATGCCCTGCACCACACGCTCACGCGCGAGCACGCGGCCCGCGTTGCTGGCCAGTGCGTCGTCGCGCGCAAGAGCGTCAAGACCGAGCGCGCGCGCACAGGCGGCCCACTGCGCATCGCTACCCACGGCAATCACGATGGGGCGGTCCGCCGCCTCAAAGCACTGATACGGAACTAGGTTCGGATGCGCGTTGCCCCAGCGTTGCGCCTCGCGTCCGGTCACGAGCGCGTTCTGCGCCACATTCACGAGCGCCGCAGTGGCCGAGTGCAGGAGCGACACACTCAGGTGCCGTTCGCCTCGACGTCCGCCAGCGAGAGCCGCCAGAATCGTGATCGCGGCATCCTTACCGGCGAGCACATCGGCAAGCGCAACGCCCACCTTCATGGGCGCTCCATCCGCTTCACCGGTAATCGCCATCCAGCCGCTCTCGGCCTGCACCACGTAGTCGTAGCCGGGGCGAGGGCTGGCGAGACCGAAACCGGTGATGGTGCACCACAGGAGCCGCGGGTGGCGCTCGAGCATGGCGGCGGGGCCAAGGCCGTGCTTTTCAAGCGTGCCTGGCCGGAAGTTCTCCAGCACCACGTCGGCTTCCGCGATGAGGCGCTCGATGAGCGCGCGATCTTCCACCCGATTGAGGTCCGCGGCAACGGAGAGTTTGTTGCGATTTACGGACAGGAAGTAGGCGCTTTCGCCCCGCCCATCGAAGGGCGGCCCCCACCCGCGCGTGTCGTCACCGCTGCCCGAACGTTCAACTTTGATGACATCTGCGCCCAAATCGCCCAAAATCATTGACGCAAGCGGTCCAGCGAGAACACGCGAGAGATCGAGTATTTTGAGTCCTTCGAGCGTTAGTGACGTCATAGTGGCGCTTAAATGGCTTTGTGAAGTTGCTATAAAACTAGGCCCGTAGAGTGAAAAGTGCCGCAAATTTAGGCCCTCCCATCACTTGCTTATCCGCAGAAAAATCATATACTTGCCGCCGTTCATCTCTCGCAGTACCTCGCACCTGAGCTCAATCAAAAATGTCAGACATTGAAAAGTCGGATGAAGTCCTCGCCGACAAGCCAGTTCCCCCAAAGCGCAGCCCCGGCCATCGCGGCCAAGATGTCCGTGACACCGTCGCTGAAATGGCGGCTAAGGCACACGAAATCTCGCTTGAGGCTGGTAGCAAGATGGCCGCTGCGATGAAGGATGTCATCGGCGCGGCCTCCGGCCTCGTCGCGTTCTCCATCGAGTCCGCCCGCGATCTCATCCAGTTCATGGTGCGTCGTGGCCAGATGACGCAGGAAGAAGCCGACAAGCTCTTGATCGAGGCCGAAGCGGCCTGGATGAAGAAGAACAAGGGCAAGCTGCCGCCGGCCAAGGTTGAAGCAAAGCCTGCCGCCGCCGCGCCCGTGAAGGCTGCTCCTGCGGCGAAGAAGGCCGCTGCTCCCGCCGCCAAGAAGGCCGCACCGGCTGCAAAGAAGGCGCCGGTCGCCAAGAAGCCCGCAGCAAAGAAGTGATGCCGGAGGGCGGCTGCCGTGCGGCGTGATGCTAACGTCGCGCCCGGCGATGCCCTCGCCCTCACACGGGCACTCGTCGCGTGTGATTCGCGGAACCCAGCCTTCGCCTCGGATGCTCCGGGCGAAGGCGCCGCAGCCCAACTCCTCGCCGGCGTCCTGAGGAGTTGGGGCTTCACCGTAGACATCCTTGAGTCCGCACCGGGACGCCCCAACGTGCTTGCACGCATTGGCGGTGGCCACGGTGGACGCTCGCTCATCCTGAACGGCCATCTCGACACCGTCGGCGTGGCCGGCATGACGCACGATCCCTACGCCGCCGAAGAGCGCGACGGCAAACTCTACGGCCGCGGCTCCTGCGACATGAAGGCTGGCGTGGCCGCGATGTGTGCCGCCGCACTCCGAGCCGCGGCTACCGGACTCGGCGGCGAAGTCATCATCACCGCCGTGGCCGACGAAGAGTGGGCGAGCATCGGTACTCGCACGCTGCTCGAGGCCGGCGTGACGGCGCACGCGGCCATCATCACCGAGCCCACCCGACTCGCCATTTGCCCGGCCCACCGCGGCTTCTCCTGGGCAGATGTGCGCGTCGAAGGCCGCGCGGCACACGGCTCGCGCTATGACATCGGCATTGATGCCGTCACGCACGCGGCGCTGTTGCTCGCCGAACTCGATCGCTATCAGCAAGAAGTGCTGCCAGGCATCACGCATCCCTTGCTGGGGCGCGCTTCGTTTCACGCGGGGCCCATCACCAGCGATGGCACTCTGAGTTCGTATCCAGCATGGTGCACCGTGGGCCTCGAGCGCCGCACACTCCCGGGCGAAGACGGCGCACACTTCGTGCGCGAGATTGAGAACGCCATCGCGCGCGTCACCGCGCGCACGCCGCACTTCAATGCCTCGGTGACCCCAGGCCTCATTCAGCAGCCCAACGAAGTGCCGCACGATCACGCGCTCGTCACTGGCCTCGCTGCCGCCGCGTCCGCAGCTGGCCACGCCGCGAGCATCGAGGGACTGAGTTGCTGGACGGACGCTGCGCTCTTCACCGCCGCGGGAATCCCCGCCATCTGCTTCGGCCCCGGAGACATCGGCCTCGCGCATGCCGCCGAGGAGTACGTTCCGGTTCAGGACATTACGACCGCGACTGAGGTCCTCCGGCGCTTTGTGGTGGACTGGTGCGGTCCCAAGGGGGTCGCGTGGGGCAGTTGAGCGTTAAACAGTACGATGCCTTGGAGCAGGCGGTCACGAAGCATCAACGGATCATGGTGATGCGTCGCGGCACGGAGTATCTCGTCATCCCCGAGCGGCTCACCTTGATCCGCGGACGCGAGGCAATCATCGCGCGCCATCCATCCACCGGCGCCTCTCTCACGCTCTACCTCGACGAGGCCGATGCGCTCGAGGTCGTAGCGTGAGCGAGAGTCTTCCACTCGTGGCCGTGTACGCCGACGAGTCTTGCTTGGGGAACGGGAAGGAAGGCGCGAATCCCGGTGGTGCCGGCGTCCTCGTGGAATACCAACACGGCGATGGTCGCATCTCGCGCCGCGACCTCTGGGTGAGCGAGCCAGGTACCACCAACAACAAGATGGCCCTGCGCTCGGTGATTGATACCTTCCGCGCGCTCGGCGCAAAGGAACAGCGCTTTCGCGTGCAGTTCACCACCGATTCGCGCTACATCGTGGATGGTATGACCAGTTGGATTCACGGTTGGGCCCGCGCCGGCTGGAAGCGAAAGACCGGAGCCATCGAGAACCTCGCACTCTGGCACGACGCCATCCGCGCCGCGTCGCCGCACCTCGTGTCGTGGCAGTGGGTGCGCGGACACAACGGCCACCCGCAGAACGAGTACGCCAATCATCTTGCCACGCGTGCGGCAGCCGATCAATCGACGTCCGCCGGTGCCGTGGACAGCGACTTTGATGCGTGGCTCGCGGCGTATCGAGCCAAGGGCGGGCGCACTTCCGAAACCGCACGATTTCCCGATAGCGCCATCTTCAAGGCCTCGGCATCTTTGCCGCGGGTTCCCTGAATGACTGCCGACGCCCTCGCCCTCCTCTTCCGTCGTCTCGTGCTCGCCGCCCAAGAGGCCGGCGCCTTGGCGCGTCCCATCGAGGTGAGCGAGATCCTCGAGCGGCTCGTGCCCTACCGCGCCGCGCGCCGCGACGGCCTGCTCGACACCAACGACGACTATCTGCACGCGGTGATGCAACTGCTCGCCGGCGAGCGCGGCTACTTGTTCGCCGATGATCTGATGCAGGACGATTTGAAGAACGAGTTGACAGCGCTGAACCCTGACTTGGGCGTGCTCAATACCTACCGCAACGCTAAGGTCCGGATTGCGAGCACGCAGGCCGAACAGGTGCTCACGGGCGACACCAGCATTGACCTGCGGGCGCCGACGCCGATTCCGTCTACGACCCCAACGGAGCCGCGCGGGGTATCACGGACAAGCGCGGAGCTCGCTGGACAGCCAGTAACTCCCATAGCGCCGACGGTTCAAGCGCTGCCCATTCCACAGGTACCAGCGGCGACCCTGCCAGCTGCCCCTGTGGACGAATCAGTCAGCGCTGTGTGTCCGTATTGCTCTAAGGACATCGCGACAGACCGTCCGCTCAAATACTGCCCGCACTGTGGCATCAACCTGCGCATCCGGCGCTGTCCCGGGTGTAGCGCCGAGATGGAAGCCGAATGGAAGTTTTGCGTAACCTGCGGCCGCTCCGCACCCTAATTCTCGCTGCCTCGGCCCTGGCCTTCCTGGCCGCGCCGGCCGAAGCACAGCGTCGGCGTGGCGAGGCCTTGCCCGCACCGGGCCCGCAATGGCCGGTGAAGACGCGCGAGCACGTGGACCTGTGGTTCCACGTCTTTGCGCTCATGCAGGACGACACCGCCAAGGTGCCGTTCTTCGAACGCGGGTATCGCGAACGCATCACCATCGTGAAGAACTCGCGCAGCATCTATACCAAGTTCGACGAGCAGCGGGCCGCGCTCACGGCCGACCCAGTGACCGCACGACACCTGCTCGACGGACAGTTTCTCGCCCTGAGCTTTGGCACTTGGCCGGAGATGAAGCAGGCCTTTGAGTACTTCCTCCGCGCTGAGGGCAATCCGCGCAACGCCAACAATCGCGAGGTGCAGGCGATTGTGGCCTTCCTCGCGCAACGATTTCCGAAGGCCGACGATCGCGCTTGGGTGCGCAAGCTCGTGGACGCCGTGCAGGCGGAGTACGATGGGTTCTATAAGGCCTATTGGTTGGAGCAGTTCCGCGCGCGCGAACCAGCGTTGGCGCGTGCGGATTCGCTCTGGCAGAACACGTGGCGTCCCGGTCTGCAGCGCTTCCTGAACTACACGCAGCAAAACAGCGGCGATCTCATCCTCGCCATCACACTCGGCGGCGAGGGCCGTGCTGTGCCGGCGGGGGATCGCAGCAGCCAGTACGCCGTGGCATTCCCGGCCACGGCGGATTCGGCCGAGATCCTGCTCTTTGCATTTGCACACGAAGCGGCCAGCAGCATCGCCCGCGTGGCGGTGAGCGATCATCTCACGCCGGCGCAGCAGCGCTCCGGTATTGGCGCGCAGTACGAGTCCAATGGGTTGGTACGTGGCGGGGCTTTGCTCGTCGAGCAGGTGGAGCCTGGTGCCGGCGAACGCTATGCACGCTGGTATCTCGCGCAGACGGGCAAGACCGCGCCAGAGGGTGGAGCCTTGGCCGCGCTCGCCGAGGCCTTCCCAATGCCTGCAGTGATGATTGAGGAAATGAAACGGCAGATCGCGCTCTCCTTCCAAGGCATCTAGATGGCGGATCCCACACCGCCGGTCCTGCATCGCGCGGCACTCGAGCGAGTACTCCAGCGCGCGGCCGAGCTACAGGCGGCAAGCACTGAAGTGCCCGAGACGCTCACCGAAGACGAGCTCGTCTCGCTGGGTGCCGAAGTCGGAATCAGCTCCACAGCGCTCAAGCAGGCGCTGGTCGAGGAGCGCATGCGTGTGGTGCTCCCCGAGGAGCGCGGAACGCAGGCGAAGCTTTGGGGTCCGGCAAGCTTCGTGGCGACGCGCGTGGTGGCGGGCAGCCCGCGCGAGGTGCTCGCGAAGCTCCACCGGATGATGGACGAGGGCGAGAACCTCCGCGAACTCCGCCGCTTTCCGGACCGTGTGGTCTGGGGCCCGCGCGGTGGCTTTGCGGGTACGGTTCGCGCCCTCACGCGTCTTGATGGACGCGGCTTCCCGCTGGCCCGCGCCGACGAAGTCAGCGCTGTGGCCGTGGCGGCCGACAGCGGCCGCGTGCATGTGCGACTGGAATCCACCCTCCGCGCACGGCGCAACAGCGCTGCCCAGGCAACCGGAATCGGGATCTTCGGTGGCTCTACGACTGCCATCGTCTTTGGGTTGCTGAACATCATGCTCCCGGTGGCGGTGCTGGCGGGCGTCGCGGTGGCCGCGGGGGCCGCTGTGAGCAGCCGTAGCAGCTACCGCCGCGACGCCAGCCTGGCACAATTGGCGCTGGAGCAGATCTTGGACCGCCTCGAGTTCGGCGAAGCGAGCAAAGGGAAGCTATTTTCCCTGTAATGAGCGGCACCCAAGCATTCATTCCCGCAGCTGACCCGCTGGCGCGCATCCGCGAGGCCGAGGCCTTTGGCAAGAACGTCTTGCCCGAGGTCTCGCGCACCTTTGCGATCAGCATCCGCTTTCTGCCTGGGGACCTCGGTCGCGCAGTGCTAACGGCCTACTTGCTCTGCCGGATTGCCGACACCATCGAGGACGACAACGCGACGCCGCCTGCTGAGCGGGCTGAGTTGCTTGAAGCGTTCCTGCGCACACTAATAGATCGTAATGCCGCGGACGCATTTCCAGCCAAGGTCGCGCACTTGAAGGGTGACGCCGCGCATCTTGCATTGATGGCACGCACGGATCTCGTCCTCGTCACCTTCCGTACGCTACCGCCGCGCACGCAGGAGCGCGTGGCGCATTGGGTGCGCGAGATGGGACTCGGGATGGCGAAGTTCGTGCGCACGTATCCGCGTGGCATCCGCATCCAGACCCTGGCGGAGTACAAGGAGTACTGCTACTACGTCGCGGGCACTGTGGGCTGCATGCTCACCGAGCTCTGGCATCTGCACGCGCCGGCCGTGGGCAAGGTTGAGTTCGAGAAGCTGTGGGTGAAGTGCCAAGCCTTTGGCGAGGCGCTGCAGACTGTGAACATCTTGAAGGACATCGCGCACGACGCGCAACACGAGAACTCCATTTATATCCCCGCGCACGACCTGAAGGCGCAGGGGAGCTCGCACGAAACCCTGCTCTCGCCGCAGCACTTGGAACACAACCACGCAGCAGTCCAAGGGTTCATCGAGCTTGCGCGCAAGGATTTGGACGACGCCTTGGAGTACATCCTGCTGATTCCGCGTCGGGCCTTTGCGATTCGCGCGTTTTGCGTCCTGCCCCTGCTCTTTGCCTACGCCACTCTGCGCGACCTGTCCCGCTCGCGCGCGATGCTCACGCCCGGCGGCAAGGTGAAAATCTCGCGCCGCGAAGTGAAGGCCCTGATGGTGGTGGGCGTGCTCGCGCTGGTGAGCAATCGCGCGCTCCGCCGGCTGGTGCAACGCGTGAAGGTGCGGCCCTTCACGTTGGTCCCCGTCGGGGCCTGATACGCGATCATGAGCGTCGCGTCCACCGCGAGCGTAATGCAGGCACCTCCCAGCTTCCGCGGCGTGTTTCGCAGCGACGCCGATGCCTGCGCCGTATACTCTGAGGCGGCAGGCATCGGTCGTCTCATCCCGTCGGCGGTCGCCGTACCCGTGGATGCCGACGATGTGGTGGCGCTGGTGCTCTGGGCGGCGGAGACGCGTGTGCCGCTGACACCGCGGGGTGCCGGCAGCTCAATGGCTAATGGGGCCATCGGACAAGGCGTGATCGTGGACCTCAACCTTCTCGACAGCTTCGGGAAGATTGACCCGGCCACCAGTCGCGTGATGGTGGGCCCCGGCGTACCCCGCAATCGCGTGGAACGCGAAGCCCTCAAGCACGCGCTGGTTTTTCCTGTGGATCCTTCGAGCGGCGCCTTTGCCACGGTCGGCGGCATGTGCGCCACCAACGCGGCGGGCGCACGCAGCGTGAAATACGGCGCCACCCGCCGTTGGGTCACGGGGCTCGACTGCGTCTTCGCCAATGGCGCGCGCGTCTGGGTGCGGCGCGGCGAGGATCCGCCCGATGAAATCGGTCCCGTCGGACGCTTTCTGTACGATGCGGGTCCGACCATCCGCTCTACGGACGCCGCCCTGCTGCGACACGCTGGTGTGCGCAAAGAATCATCAGGCTACGGACTCGCCGAGTGGCTCGATAGTGGCGACCTCGTGGACGTGCTGATCGGCAGCGAGGGGACGCTGGCCATCATCGTTGGCGTAGAACTGCAACTCGCGCCGCTGCCTGGTGGCACGGCAGGCCTGCTCGCTGGCTTCCCTGATCTCGAGGGTGCCGCTGCGGCCGCGGTGCGGCTCGCCTCGCATGGTGCGAGTGCGGTAGAGTTGCTGGATCGCACCTTCCTCGAGATTGCTGCGAGCGGCGGTGATCCATTGCCCGTGACCCTGCCCCCGGGTCTTGAGGCGGTGCTCATCCTCGAAGTGGAAGGCCACTCCGAGGCGGACGCCGTCGCACGCTTGCGAGAGTTTGCCGGCTGGTGCGAGGCTGGTGGCGCCACGTACGTGGAAGAAGCGCGCAGCCCGCACGAGGAGACGCGCCTCTGGCAGTTACGCCACGCCGCGAGCCCCATTCTGAATCGCCTCGCCCCCCGTGTGCAGAGCATGCAGTTCATTGAGGATGGTTGTGTGCCGCCGGAGCGCTTTGCCGAGTATGTGCTCGGTGTGCGCCGCGCGCTTGATGCAGCGCGCATTCGCGGCGTCATCTTCGGTCACGCCGGCGACGGCCACGCGCACGTGAACCCACTCGTGGATGTACGCGAACCAGATTGGCGGCCCCGTGTGGAGCAGTTACTCCGCGACGTCACAGCACTCGTGGCTCGGCTCGGTGGTACGCTCGCCGGCGAACACGGCGATGGGCGCCTACGCGCTGCGCTCTTCGATGCCGTGTGGTCACCCGAGGCGCGCGCGGCGTTCGCTGCCACCAAGCTCGCATTCGACCCGCTCGGCATTCTGAATCCCGGCGTAATTGTCGCCCCAGAGGGCACGGCTCCGATTGCCGATGTGAAGTACGACCCGTTACTGCCCGCGCTGCCCAAGGCGGCCCGAAGCGCGCTCGACCAAGTCGTCAGGGAAAAAGCGTGGGGGAAGTTCCGGCTAGACCTGATACCGAGATTCGACCAGCAATAAGTTTGTTTCTGGACGGATGACGGATGACGGATGCAAACTGCACCGTTGAGCCGAAGTCTGCTCCGCCGTAGCATCCGTCATCCGTCATCCGTCATCCGTCATCTAAACAATGCCTCATTTCTACACCGCTCCGCGGGTCACCGTCCTCTCCCGCCCCGTCTTCCTCCAGCCCGAGCACTTGCCGGTCAACTGGATTGGCGAGAGCACCGATGGCGAGAAGCTCGCGGAGTTTGCGGGACGCCTCTGCTATATGAGCCAGAAGAATCCGGCCTCACGCACGACGCACGATTACCTCGAGAACATCAAGAAGCAGGGGCACGGCTCGGTATTTGAGCACGCCAACTACTCGTTGCTGCTCGAAGGTGTGTCGCGCTCGCTGACGCACGAACTGGTGCGTCATCGCGCAGGATTTGCGTACTCGCAGCTTTCGCAGCGCTACGTAGATGAATCCGACGCGGCCTTCGTGATTCCGCCGGCCATCATCGGCGACGAGGCGCTCGTGGAGGCCTGGAAGACACAAATCGAGAGCGCGCAGGCCACCTACGTCGCCCTCGTAGACAAGCTGATGACGCGCTACCAGTGGGTGGACGACAAAATCCACCGCCGGAAGATGGCGCGCGAAGCGGCGCGTGGGGTGTTGCCGAACTCCACGGAGACGAAAATCGTCGTTACGGGCAATGTGCGCGCGTGGCGCACGATGCTCGAACTGCGCTCGGCCGAGGGCGCGGAGTTTGAAATTCGCCGGGCGGCTTTGATGATTCTGCGCACGATGCAGGCCGAGGCACCGGCCTTCTTCAATGACTTCGAAGTGTACACGGCGGCGGACCGCGCCGAGTCGGCGCGGATTTCGTACCACAAAATCTAACGCTGCGCCTTCATCACTTTCTGCAACACTTCAGCCGGCGCCTGCTCAAACCCGTGCATCCGGTACGAGACGGTTCCATACCCGTGCGTGAGACTCTGCAGACGCGTGGCGTACAGATGTAACTCGGCCATGGGCACCACGGCCTTCACCACCGATCCACTGCCGTCGCCGCGCGGCTCCGTGCCCACGATGTGCCCGCGACGCCCAGAGAGATCGCCGAGTACATCGCCGAGGTGCGCGTCCGGCGTGAGCACTTCCACCTGCATCAAGGGCTCCAGTAGCACGGGCCGCGCCTGCGCCGCGATGTTCTTGAACGCGAGGATTCCGGCCATCTTGAACGAGGCCTCGTTGGAATCCACCGCGTGGTAGCTGCCATCGAAGACTTCCACCTCGAAGTCCACCACGGGAAAGCCCGCCAACACGCCACGCTCGGCGGCCTCTTGCACGCCTTTATCCACTGCGGGGATGTAATGCCGCGGGATGACGCCGCCAGAGATGTTATCCACGAAGCGGTAACCGGCGCCGCGAGCCACTGGCTTGATGCGAATCCAGCAATCGCCGAACTGGCCTTTGCCGCCCGTCTGCTTCTTGTGGCGACCCTGGCCCTCGGCTTTACCCAGTAAGGTCTCGCGATAAGGTACGCGCGGCGGGTGCAAGTTGGCCTTGGCACCGAACTGCCGCTCAAGTCGCGCCAGCGCGAGTTCAAGGTGACGCTCGCCCAGACCTTCGATGATTGTCTCGTGCGTCTCCGACTCGTAATGCGTCTGGATGGTTGGATCTTCGTCGTGTAGGCGATGCAAGCCGTTCTGCAGCCGCTCCTCGTCCACCCGGAAGGCGGCTTCGATGGCAAAGCTCACCAGAGAATCGGGAAACGGAATCGCTGGCATGCGCACCGGATGCTCCTTGGTACTCAGCGTATCGTTGGTGTGCGTGTTGCGCAGCTTGGCCACGCAGCCGATGTCACCGGGATGTAGCGCCGTGACTTCGAGGCGCTCCTTGCCTTGTGGAATCGCGAGGTGTGACAGCTTCTCCGGCGCCGAGCGCGTGGCGTTAAAGACATCGCTGCCGTTGCGCACCAAGCCAGCATAACTGCGGAAGTAGCTCACCTCGCCCACGTGTGGTTCGGTGGTGGTCTTGAACACCAGGGCCGTAAATGGCGCATCGTCTCGGGGATGTATTTCCACCGTATGCTCCCCTTCGGCACCGCGGAGCGCGTGCAGCTCTTCCATCTCGTAGGCATTGGGCATCAGCGCCACGAGGAGATCCAGCAGCGCGGGGACGCCGTAGGTGAGTTGTGCCGAGCAGCACAGGAGGGGAAAGAGCTCAGCGCGCTTCATGGCTTCTTTCATTGCGCGCATCTCGTCGTCACCGGGGAGTTCCTCGCCTGCAAAGAATCGCTCGAGCAAGCCATCGTCTGTGGCGGCGACGGCCTCGACCATCTCCGCGTGATAACGCGCAAAGCGCGCTTGCTCACTCGCCGGGATAGGGCCTTCTTCAAACTCGCCGGCCTTGGTGCCTGGCTTGAAGGTGTGCGCCTTTTTGGTGAAGAGGTTGATGATGCCCTTGAATCCTGCACCTGAACCGATGGGAATCTCCACCGGCACGACTTTGTCGGTCAGCTTGGTCTTGATGGACTGGTAGGCCGCATCAAAGTTGGCGGTGTCCTTATCCATCATCGAGACCACGAAGAGCACGGGATCGTGACGCTTCACCGCCTCGCGGAACATGCGCTCGGTGCCTACTTCCACGCCGCTGTTTGCGGCCACCGTGACCAAGGCGCCGTCCGCCGCCACGAGACCCGCCATCGCATCACCGGCGAAGTCCGCATAGCCTGGGGTGTCGAGCAGGTTGATCTTGGAGTTCCGCCATTCGGCGTGCGCACAGCCGAGCGCGATGGAATAGCCGCGGGCGATTTCCTCGGGAGACGTATCCGTGAGGGTGCTACCGTCTCGCACGTTGCCGTGTCGTCGAGTGGAGCCCGAAACAAAAGCGAGCGCGTCGACCAGTGTGGTCTTCCCGCTCGCTCCGTGTCCGACCACCGCAACATTGCGGATTTCCGCGCTCTTGTACTCCCGCATTGGGCCATCCCTCCTCCCGCCTTCAGGCGGGCGCGTCTGGGGATTGGATGTTCGCCCTCGGCGCGAGGCCGTGCAATCGGGTGGTTCAGGACGGCGCTGTGAGGGTTTGCCCCAAACGCAAACGGGCGCCCCGAGGGGCGCCCGTGGACCTCACTCGACGAGACTCAGTCTTCGTCTTGGAAGTTCTCGGCGTCAGCCTCGCGGTGCGCGGCCAGCGTATCCGCAGTCCCAACCGCGGACGCCGTCGCAAACTGAAAGCCCAGCGCGCGACGTGCGCCTTCGGGCCAGTCCGGCATCTGCAGACCGGCAAGCAGGCGGCGGATGCTCTGGCCACCCTCGGCGAGAATTTCTGCCGCCGTCTCCTTTAACACCGTGAATGGAATCGTGAGTTCGCGACGGATAATCTCGCCGGACACATCGCGAAACGAGGTCTCACCAACGGCGCCATCGGCAGCCGTGAGGCGGATTTCTCCGGTCGTGTAGCCCACGCCCAGTCGCTTGCGCGCTTCAACGGAGGCGGCCAACGCCATCGCGAAGGCCTCGGGAGTTGGTTCTCCGTACAGCGTCACGATTTCGCGCGTCGGCGACTCGAGCGTCTCGGGAGAGGCCACGGCGTTCACGCTTGCAAATGCGGCGCGCGCCTCTTCGGTTGGATCCCACTGCACCATCACGTCCATTTACTGCTCCATTCTGCTTGGCGGGGTTGTGCTATTACTACCCCAGAGCAATCGGGTTATGTCACGGGTTGTTCCGTAATCCACCAAGAAAAGTGTCGGTAGGCACTCTCATTCCTAGGAGGGGATGGGCAATCGAGACCACTCCGATACGTTTCACCCATGCTCCGCATCGTCATCACGCTCGCGTTTCTCCCCGTCCTACTCACAGCGCAAGCCAGCCCAGGCCGTAGCACTCAGCCGACCCGGGCCGTTTCGCGCGTAGCCAACGAGATGGGTCGTATTCCCGTCCTCGAGTACCACCTCATCGGAGAACGAGAGAGCCGCTGGTCGCGCAACTGGCAGCGCTTCGCCCGGGATCTGGAGCTCCTGCACGCGCGCGGATACCGCCCAATAACGGTGCGGCAGATGGTGAGCGGGAACTTCGATTTACCCGCAGGCCTCTCGCCGGTAGTCATCACCTTCGACGACGCCTCACCTGGCCAGTTTCGCTACATCGAGGAGAACGGTCAGCTGAAGGTGGACCCGCGCTCGGCCGTCGGCATCTGGGACGCCTTCGCGGCGAGGCATCCGGAGTGGCGAGGCCGCGGCACCTTTTGCGTGCTCACGGCGGCCAGCGAGGGCCACGCCCTTTTCGGCGAGCGCAACATTCAGGGCCAAAAGAGCGAATGGCGGCATCGGAAGGTCCGCTACCTCGTGGAGCAGGGCCACGAGATCTGCAATCACACGCTCTACCACGTGAACCTCGCGCGAGCCGGCTCGGCGCTCGCACAGGAGCAGATTGCGCGCGCGCAACTCGCGGTGGACTCCGCGGTCAGCGGCTACCGTACGACCACCTTTGCGCTGCCCCTGGGCGAGTGGCCTGCCGACCGCTCCCTCATCCGCGCCGGCCGCTGGACCGACCCTCGCAGCAAGCGCGAGATGCGCTACGAGTTCAACGCGGTGCTGATGGTGGCGGGCGGCCCCTCGCGCTCGCCCAAGGATCCGCAGTTCGACCCGATGCGCATTCCCCGGGTGCAGGTATTTGCCGATGAGCTTGAGCGCTTGCTCGACCAGCTTGATCGCAACAATTCGCGCTATGTGAGTGCGGGTCGCATCACGAGGTGACGCACGAATCAAGGCTTAGAGGCACAAGCCGATACTATGTGCATACCCTCAACGCCCACAGCGCATGTCCATTCGTCGGCCTCGCGGCCCAAAGCCCGCACTGAAGCACCTCGCCTTTCTGGAGGCGATGATTGAGCAGCGCGAGCAATCCATCCAGGCGAGGGCGCTGCGTGCCAGCTTTCTGACCTTGCGCCTGTTCGATGAGTGGATGCTCCAAGGCGCGATGGTCACAGACGGCACGTCACCGATGCTGCGCGCCACCCGTGCCGCGGTTGAAGGATTGCAGGACGATGGCGATCTCCAGTACCTGCTCGGGCGCATCGTGGACGGCATGTTGATGCTGCGCGATTCGCATCCCAGCGCCGTGTTGCCGCGACTCGCGGCTCTTGCCGATCTCTTCGCGCGGCGCGGCCAACCTGCACTGGCGGCCGACATTGACCTGCTCGTCGGCAGTCCGGCCGTGCTGGCCGCGCGAGCATCTGCGCCGACGGAGGCAGCAGTATGAACATTCTCGCCTGCGTTCCTGCGGAACTCCTGACACGCCTGCGGGCCGATTGCGATGGAGCGCACCGCGTGTACGCGGCCCTCGATTGGGAAGACGTGGCTGGCGCCGTGGAGCGGCACCCGGTTGATGTGATCGTGGTGGATCCCCGCTTCGGCAGCCCCGCCACGCTCACGCTCGCGCCCGTGCTGGAACTGCGCCGCATCTACCCGGCCACCCCGTTTGTCATCTACACAACGCTGGACGCGAAGACGCTTCCGGCAATCGTCACGCTCAGCCTCTCCGGCATCAATCAGCTGATTATCGCCGATGTGGACGATCATCCGCTGCAGCTCTGCGCCATCTTTGAGCGTCAGCCTGGCGTGCGAGTCTCCGATAGTCTCGCATTGGCGCTGGCCCCGCACTTATCGCAACTCCCGCCGGACGTCGCGTCTGCGCTGGAACGCGTGATTCACACGCCAGCGGCTTTCGATTCCGTCCCCGACTTCGCGGCGGCCGCGAAGGTCTCGCGTCGGACTATCTACCGCGAATGCGAACGAGCCGCGCTGGCGTCGCCCCGAGAGATCCTCGCCGCCGCCCGTGCATTGCGTGCCTATGCCTTACTGCGCGAAGGCGACATGGCCATCGAGGACGTGGCCGAGGCGCTCGGCTTCTCGAGTCCGCATCATCTGGCCAAAATCATGCGTTGGGCCAGCGGCATGACGACGGCGCGGGCGCGGGCGCGAATCGCGCCGGATGAGTTCGTGCAGATGATCGTGGCGCGCGTGGCGCCTACACCTTCCAGTTCTTCAGCGTCGTAAGCGCCGAAGCGAGCGCTTCCTTCTCGCGATCTTCGCTGGCCGTTGCCATCAGGAGTTCGTAAGTACCGATGGCCAGCTTGAGCGCGACGGGATCGTTCTCGGCGCTCGCCACACTTGCGGCGTTGTCGGCCATGGACGCGAAGGCCAGCTTGTCATCGGGAAAGCGCATCGTCACCTGTTGCCAACGGCTCATGCGGCCCCGTGGCGAGGATTCCGTGAGCGCCCACAGATGCCAAGCCGCACGGTTGGAAGGGTCAGAGGCCAATGCGCGCCCGGCGATTTCGCCCACCACATCAGGTCCCCGCCCGGTAAGCCAGTAGGCGTTGGCAAGCGCCACGAGGGCGGCCGCGTTGTCGGGCTCGCGCTCTACGACACGCTCGTAAACCGGACCTGCTACCTCGTGCATTTCGCGGTAGGGCTCCACCGCCGCGATGAGTTCGCTGGTGGACGGGGTGGCCGTCACGACCGCGTCGAGAGTGGCGAGGAGCTTGGCGATATCGCCATCCTGCCGATAAGCTTTCACGACGGCCGCAACGGCTGTCCGCGCATTTTGTGCAGATTGAACCATTCCCAAAGTTATCGGGCGCCAGGCGCCCACGGCACCGGAGCTGGCGTGGACGCTTACAAGAAGTCACTGCAACACACCCTGAATAATCCTCTCGCCGGCATCCTCGCTGAGCTCCAGCTCCTAGAGATGGAGGACTTGCCGGACGCACACCGCGCGGCGGTAGAGCGCTGCATCGGGCTCACCCGGCGGATGGTCCAAATTGTCCGCGAGCAGGTGCCGCCGGAGATGTAACGGGAATGTTCCGGCACACTCTGCGGCACAGAAGGGTTGCCAAACGGCTCGGGAACGGGCATACTCAATCAACCGCCCCGTCGTGGTGAGGCCCTTTGCCCACCGGATGGCCGCGCTCCCAGACACTCCCCCGTTGCGCCGATTCGCGCGACGTCCCTCGGCCAGATGCGCCGAGATTCGGCTGGACTTGTCAGGGCTGCTTTGCTCTCTACACATCGCTGTCGCTGTACCGCGGGTTCCCCTCCGCAACGACCCAGCGTGGTCCTACACCCCATTGAATGACAGATCGTCCCCGTTCACCCCGTCGCGGGCGCGGCAAGCCGCGTAGCGGCGAAGCTCCGGATGTTACTTCGGATGCCGATCCATACCTCGAGTCGTCACCGACCGAGCCCAAATCACGTCCCGAACCCGTTGCTGACCCCGAGGCTCCGGTGCGGCCAGCGCGCGGAGTCCGCCCCAGAAGGGGAGCGGCGGGCAAGGCGGGCAACAAGCCTGACAGCGACCCGAGCAACAACGGGCACGACACGCCCAGCAGCGACTCGATAAGCGCGGCAAACACACCGCCAAGCGCACCACCAAGCGCACCACCAAGTGCACCACCAAACGCTGGGCCCAGCGCTGCGCCAAGCGGCGATGCGCCGGTCAGTGAGCGTGCTGAAGGTGACAGCGCTCCGCGAGAGGGTGGCGAGCGCCCCTGGCAGGATCGCGGTGAGCGCCCGGATCGTCCTGACCGCAACGGACGTGGCCGCCGAGGCCGACGTCAGCGAGGACGTGGGCGTCGCGGAGAACGGCCGGAGCAGGGCGAGCGTCCGCCGCGTGGTGAGCGTCCCGAGCGTGGTGAGCGTCCGCCGCGTGGCGAGCGTCCGGACCGTGGCGACCGACACAATCACGAGCCCCGCGACCAAGGCCCGCCAATCATCTTAGTGGTGGACGGAGAGTCCAGCGGCTGGTTTGACCCAGCGCGCGATTCCGGCTTCATTCGCCGCCCTGAGTACAGCTATCTGAACGAAGCGGGTGATGCTTGGGTCCCACCGCACTTGGTGCGCCAGTATTCGCTTCGCCGTGGTGATGCGCTTGTGGCGCGTACGGGACGCGATTCCCGCGGTCGTATTGCGGTGGCCGAGCTCGTCTCTATCAATGGTGCCGACCCTGTTGAGGGACAGCGCCGCGTCGATTTCCAGACGCTTATCGCTTCATATCCCGAGCGTCGCCTGACGCTCGAAACCGGGCGCTCCGCCAAGGGCGGACCCGAGCTTACACGCCGCGCGATTGATCTCATTTCGCCAATCGGCTTCGGTCAGCGTGCCTTAATTGTGGCTCCGGCCCGCGCTGGCAAGACGATGTTGATGCAGGCCATCACGGAAGGCATCGCCATCAATCACCCGACGGCAACCCTGCTCATCCTCCTCGTGGACGAGCGTCCGGAAGAAGTGAGCGAGGCGATTTCGTGGGGCGTTGGCGAAGTCATTGCGTCGTCATTCGACCAGCCGGCCAAGCGTCACGTTGAAGTGGTAGAGATGGTGATCGAGCGTTCGCGTCGTCTCGTTGAACAGGGCAAGGACGTCATCATCGTGCTCGACTCGCTCACGCGTATGGCTCGTGCATTCAACACGGCAGAGCGCGGCACTGGCCGCACACTGTCTGGCGGTCTCGATACCTCTGCGATGGCCAAGCCCAAGGCCTTCTTCGGCTCGGCGCGCAACATCCTAGAGCAGCACGGTGGCGGCTCGCTGACCATCATCGCCACGGCACTGGTGGAGACGGGTTCGCGTATGGATGATGTAATCTTCGAGGAGTTTAAGGGCACCGGCAACTGCGAGATTAAGCTCGACCGTGGCCTCTCCGAAAAGCGCATCTTCCCCGCGTTTGACATTGCGACAAGCGGCACGCGTCGCGAGGAGAAGCTCTACAAGGCGGAGCAGATTGATGCCATCTACACGCTACGCCGCGGACTCCAGCAGATGCCACCGCAGTCGGGGATGGAGTGGCTGATTAAGCGCATTGCGGGAACCACTTCCAATGACGCGCTTTTGGCTGGGTTGTAAGGTCAACTGGACGGAAGACGGATGACGGATGAGAAGTGCTAACTGCAACGGCGGCGCGATCTTCAGAGATTGCGCCGCCGCTGTCTTTCGCTTCCGTCATCCGTCATCCGTCATCCGTCATCCGTCATCCGTCATCCGTCATCCGTCATCCGTCCAGTTTTCATCGCCCCAGTTCATCCCACAACGCCGCCACCGCCCGCATCCCCTTCCGAAAGTTCTCCTGGCTGATCCATTCGTCCGGGGCATGCGCATTCTCGCCCGGGAGTCCGAAGCCAATGAGCAACACCGGCGCGTTCAGAATCTTCGCAAAGTCGTTCACCACGGGAATTGAACCGCCCTCGCCAATGATGACCGGCGCGCGGCCGAATGCCGATTCCAATGCGCGTGACGCGGCATCGTAGAGCGGGCCATCGAGATCGGCGCGCCAAGCGTGACCGCCGTGCAACTCGGTCACCTTCACGGTGATGCCTGCTGGCGCCACCGATTGTATGTGCTTCTCGACCAGCTTCGCGATCTCCTTGGGATCTTGATCCGGCACGAGGCGAAAGCTCACCTTGAGCATCGCGTGGCCAGGGAGAACCGTCTTCGCGCCCTCGCCCGTGTAACCGCTGAGTAAGCCGTTCACTTCGCAGGTGGGACGTGTCCAGAGCTTCTCAAGCGTGGTGTAGCCCGGTTCGCCACCGAGCGCATTCACATCGAGATGCTTCTTGAATTCCGTTTCATCGAAGGGCAACTCGCGCATGCCGGCGCGCACGGCGTCGGGGAAGGGGCGGACCTTCTCGTAGAAGCCTGGGATGGCAATGCGGCCTTCGGCATCGTGGAAGCTGGCGATGATGCGCGCGAGTGCGGTGGCCGGATTCACTACCGCACCGCCGTACATGCCGGAGTGCAGGTCTGAGTTCGGGCCGGTGACATCCACCTGCAGATAGGCGAGCCCACGCAGTGAACTAAGGATGCTTGGAATGCCCGGCGCGAACATTGTGCTATCAGAAATCACCACGGCATCACAGGCAAGGCGCTCGCGGTGGGCCGCAACGAACGTGGCAAGGTTCTCCGAACCGACTTCCTCTTCGCCTTCCGCGAGTACGATGATATTCACCGGCAGCGAACCGCGCGTGGCGAGATGCGCTTCGAGTGCGGCGATGTGCAGCCACAGCTGACCCTTATCGTCCACGCTTCCGCGCGCGTAGATCTTGCCATCGCGAATCGTCGGTTCAAACGCCGGTGAGGTCCAGAGTTCCAGCGGCTCGGCCGGCTGCACATCGTAGTGGCCGTACACCAGAATCGTCTGGGCGTCAGGCCCGGCGTTTCGCCACTCGGCGAGCACAATCGGGTGGCCCGGCGTCTCGAGCGTCTCCACCGTCATACCGATGCGAGCACACTCCTTGTGCAGCCAATCGGCGGCGGCGCGCACATCCTTGGCGTGTTCGGAACGTGCACTCACGCTGGGAATGCGCAGGAAGGCGAAGAGGTCGTCGTGCAGACGCTGGTCGTTTGCGTCCAACCACGAACCGAGTGCCGGATCCAGCTTGGCTTTGGAGATCATTTGCGAGTGATGGGATCGTTGGGATCATCCGGCCACGTTCCACGCCAGCCGGAGAGCGTCCACGGACGGCGCATGGTCAGCGTATCACCGCGGTACACCACGGCGACGAGCGGACCCGGCGTCGCGTCAGCGAAGTGTTGGCGCAGCGAATCTACAAGAGCCGGAGCAGCGGATGTGTCGGGAACAACGAGCACGAGTGTGGCGCCCACCTTCGCACGATCCTGAAAGCGTGGCCAGATGTCATACTGGTTGCGACGGCTGAGGAGATTCACTGCGCTTACTTCTTGGTGCGCGGAGTCGTGCCACGCAATGAAGGCCGCCTCTTGATAGCGCGCGGCCGCAACGAAACGTGTGCCGGGCGCCTCCGCATTGCCTTTGTTGCGCACGGCGCCTGCGAGCGACTCCCAGCCGCGCAGTCGTGCGGCGGGATCCTTGCGCGCGGGAATCGGCAGGAAGGGCACCGAGACGTGCGCGAGCGCAAGCGCCGTGAGCGATCCCGACAACCAGAGCGCGCGCCGTTCCCAAGCCGTGCGAGCGGCGGCGCTCGCAGAGGCGAGCAAGATGAGTGCAGGCATCCAGCCGATGGCCGGCCAGTTGGCTTCCACACCGCGACGCGTCGCGCTGTAGACGAAGAAGCCCAAACAGAACATCGCGGTGAACGCGAGCAGGAATCTCTGCGCGCCGAGCTTGGGTTCGATGTTTCGCCGTATGGCAGCGAGGAGCAGCACAAATAGGATGGGCGTGGCCAAGCCTGCTTGCCCGCCAATCAACTCAAGCTCGCGCATCCACCAACTGCCACTTGCCGGTGCGCCAAGTCCGTGGCCGAGTTGGAAGCGAAAGGCAATCCACTCATGATTGGCGTTCCACAACAGCACGGGCAGCATCACGAGCGAGGCGACGAACACCGCGACGTATGGACCAGGCTTGCGCAGATGCTGCCGGAGCGTCGGATGCACGACGATAGCCAACGTTGCTCCCATCGGCACGAGCACGGCCGTGAACTTCGAGGCCATTCCCAAGCCAATCGCGACGCCGGCGGCCGTCCACGCGAGCAAGGACTCGCGCGCCGATGCCGCGGGGTCAGCGGCGCGCGCGAGGGCGGCAAAGGTCATCGCGACGGCAGCGAGCAAGGGCGCATCGGGCGTTGCGAGCACGAAACTCACCGTGAACGGCGTCACCGCCAGCAACAGCGCGGCGAACCTCGCGGCGGAGGCACCGGCGAGACGTTCTGCCGCGTCAGCCAAAGCGAATGCCGCGACCGCTCCGCAGAGCACGGGGAGGAAGCGCACACCGAGCGTTGAGTCGCCAAAGATTGCGGTGCCACTTGCAATCAGCCACGCAATTACTGGCGGATGATCGAAGTAGCCAAAGGCGAGACGCCGCGACCACTCCCAGTAGTAGGCTTCGTCGGCCACGAGCGGCAGCACGGCTGCGAGGAGCAGTCGCAGGGCCGTTGCACCTAGGATGATGGCGCGCGTGTGGCGACGAAGCGTGGCCGTGTCAGGCATCAACGCGACCCCATCGCCTCACCCATACGCACTGGCCGCGCCGGCGCCCAATCACGCTCAAACGCCACACCGGGCGCCGGAAATAGCATCACCACCGTTGAGCCGAGCAGAAAGCGTCCCATCTCCGCACCCTTGGCGAGATACACCGCGGCTGCGCCGTCTTGCGGGTAGTCCCAGTGCCGCACGACTCCCGGTCGGGGCGGATTCACCACACCATGCCACACCGTGGCCATGGAGCCGACGATGGTCGCACCCACAAGCACCATCACGAACGGCCCGCGCTCGCCTTCAAACAGGCAGACCACGCGCTCGTTGCGCGCAAAGAGTCCGGGTACGCCGGCGACCGTCGCCGGATTCACGCTGAAGAGATCACCAGGTACGTGGATCATTCGCACGAGCCGCCCCGCGCAGGGCATATGGATTCGATGATAGTCGCGCGGACTGAGGTAGATGGTCGCGAAACTGCCGCCGGCAAATCGCTTCGCCATCTCGGCGTCGCCGCCAACGAGTGCCGTCGTCGTGTAGCTGTGGCCCTTGGCCTGCACGAGCCGATCGCCAGCTCTTGCGCCACCAGATGCGCCGGCCACTGCACCGACAAGTGCGCCAACCACGCTGATGGCGCCGTCCACGGGGCAAATGAGATCAGCTTCGGCCAGCGGACGCGCGCCGTCCTTCAGGCTACGCGTGAAGAACTCGTTGAAGCTGCTGTAACTCGTGAGGTCTGGGTTCGCCGCCTCTGCCATGTTCACGCCGTACCGTCCCGCGAACCACGTAATCGCCGAGCTCGTGAGGCCCCCGAGCTTCGCTGACGCGAAGCGACCAGCAAGCTCCGTGATAAGCTGCTTAGGATACAGATACTGCAGGGCTACGAAGGCGCTGGGCACGTGGGCAGATGAAGGCAGAGGATAGTCTGCTGAAAGATAACCGCGCCCGCCCTAGTGCTTGGGGCCTCGATACTCCGCGGTGTCCACGCGCTCAAACGCGCTTAGGGTATCGGACTTGAACACGCGGAAGAGGTACCAAAGCGAAGGCACCAAGACCACCGCGCCACCGAGCAATCCGAGCGAGACAAGCTTGAGTGTGATAAACGGAGCCGCCGCACTCTCAATCGTGTGCACGCCAGGCACCAGCGCTGGAAATTGCGCGCCGGCCCAGCCCCACATCAGCGCGCTCACCTGTGCGCCTGCGGCCAGTCGGGCCAAGGCATAGCGACGTCGCAGCAGGGCCACGATAGTCGTAATCGCCGTGGCGGCGGTGAAGAGTTGGAACGGAACCGCCCAAGCCCGCGTGAGTAGCGCCTCGGTCACACCAAGCTTGGATGCACGGCCGAGAAACAATGCCGCACCGGCACAGATACCGACGGCCACCGCGGCACCCAAGGCCATACGGCGGAAGTCCTCCTGCAACTCGGGCTCCTTCACTTCCACTGTGAGATACACGGCGGCGAGGAACGCGAATACCGCCAGCGTCAGAAATCCCACGGCGAAGGCGAAGGGCGTCAACCATGGCATCACGTAGGTGGCCGCAAAGCTCGCGTTCACCGGGAGCGCCAAGGCGCCGCTCACCAACGAACCCACACAAACGCCTAGCACGACCGGTGTAATAGTACTCGAAATGGAAAAGATGCGGCCCCAGTACTTCTGCACCGGCGAGTTCGTGGAATCGTAGGCGCGGAACGTGAACGCCGAACCACGCAAGACGATGCCAACGAGCATCACGCTGATGGGGATGTGCAGCGCCACCGAGAGATGCGCGTACACGGGCGGAAAGCAGGTGAACAGCAAGACCACCACGAGAATCACCCACACGTGATTGGCTTCCCAAATCGGCCCGATTCCTTGCTCAATCGCCGCCCGCTGCCGTGCGGCACGAGGTCCACGCGCCAAGAGATCCCACACGCCCGCACCAAAGTCCGCGCCGCCCAAGAGCACGTAGGCGTTCAAGGCCACCATCGTCACCCCGGCGAGCAGGTAGGCGAGCGTCACGGTGTGCGCATCTCCTCGGTCATCGGCTTGGTCTTGAAGATCTGCGCGTGCAACAGGTAGACCACCACCACGCCGAGAAAGAGATACAACAGCGAGATGCCAACGAGCGGAATCACCAAGCCTGGCATCGGCGTCAGTGCATCCTTGGTGCGCATGAAGCCGTACACAATCCAGGGCTGCCGGCCCACCTCCGTCACAATCCAACCAGCCTCGACCGCAATGAAGCCCGCGGGCGTCAGCAGCGCCAGAAACGTCAACAGCGGTCTCGACTCGGCGACCTCACGCTTGCGCCACCAGAGCAAGAGCACCCAGAGGCAGGCCAGCATCATCAGGCTGCCGAGCCCAATCATGATCTGAAACGCAAAATGCGTGATCGCCACCGGAGGCCACTCTTCCTCAGGGAAGGCATCGAGCCCCTTCACTTCGGCGTTCAAGTCCGCGAACGCGAGAAAGGACAGTGCCTTCGGAATCTCGAGCGCATACTTGGTCTCGCGCGTCGTTTCGTTGGGAATGCCACCGATGCGCAGTGGCGCACCGCGCTCCGTCTCAAACTGGCCTTCCATCGCAGCGAGCTTCGCCGGCTGCCACTTCGCCACGAACTTGGCACTGATGTCGCCGCTCAGCGGCTGAAGCAGGCTGGCCGGGATTGCCACCAACAACGCGATGTGTAGCGCCGAACGGTGAAAATGGTCCCGCGGATTCTTGCGCAACATCCAGGCGTGAATACCCGCCACTGCGATGCCCGTCGTGGCGAACGCGGCGATTGTCATGTGCAGGGTCTGATGGAACGCCGCCGGGTTCAACATCGCCGCGATTGGATCAATGTTTGTCGGCTTGCCGTTCACGATTTCGAAACCGGTCGGCGCATTCATCCAAGCATTCGCAAACACTACGAAGATGCCGGATACCGTGCCACTCACCGCGACCGCCACACCCGCCCACCAATGGGCACGCGACGAAAGTTTGGTCCATCCGTACAAGTAGATGCCGAGGAAGATGGCCTCGGTGAAGAACGCAAAACCTTCGAGCGAGAAGGGCATGCCGATGATCGGCCCCGCGTACTCCATGAACTTCGGCCAAAGAAGGCCGAGCTCGAAGGAGAGCACCGTGCCGCTCACGGCGCCGACAGCGAAGAGGATGGCCGTGCCCTTACTCCAACGCTTCGCGAGGTCCAGCCACACCGGATCGCCGGTCTTGAGCCACTTCCGCTCCGCAAGCACCATCAGGGCGGGCATGCCAATGCCGATCACCGCGAAGATGATGTGAAAGCCCAAGGAAAGGGCCATTTGGGTGCGTGCCGCAAGAAGATCAGTCATGGAGGAGCGAGGAGCGAAGAGCGAAAGAGAAGAGCGAAGTAGTGAAGCGCGAGGGGTGAAGGGACGAAGGGACGAAGGGGAAGACGGGGAAGACTTCGAGCTTCGCATCTTCTCCGCTCGCTCTTCGTTCTTCGCTCTTCGTTCTTCGTTCTTCACGCTTCGATTTTCTTCTGTCGCTCTTCGCTCTTTATTCGAAGTCGAGCGCCAGATCCAACGAAGCCGCACTATGGGTGAGCGCGCCGATCGAGATACGATCTACACCCGTCTCCGCGATGCCACGGACCGTTTCCAGCGATACGCCTCCCGAGGCCTCGGTCCAGGCTCGGCCCTTGGCCAAATCAACGCATTCGCGCAGCGCGTGGTTCGGCATGTTGTCCAACAGCAGCGCCCCGGCGCCGGCCCCTAGGGCCGCCCGCACCTGAGCAATCGTGTCGCACTCCACCTGCACCAGCATTCCTGACGGAGCAAACTCCCGTGCGCGGCGAATAGCCACAGCCACGTCCCCGCCACAGGCGGCGAGGTGATTGTCCTTGATGAGCACCGCGTCGGCCAGCGTTGCCCGATGATTGGTGCCGCCGCCGCAACGCACGGCGTACTTCTCCAGCGCGCGCCAGCCGGGGGTGGTCTTCCGCGTGTCGAGAATCTTGGCCGACGTGCCCTGCACCAATGCTACGTAGCGAGCGGTCATCGTAGCTACGCCAGACAGCCGCTGCGCAAAATTCAACGCCACTCGTTCTGCGGAGAGGAGCCCGCGCGCCGAGCCAGAGAGATGCAAGAGAGTCTGCCCCTTCGTGATTGCTGCACCGTCTTGGGCGTCCACGCGGATGTCTACGTGCGCATCGAGAAGCCGGAACGCGGCGATGGCCAGCGGGAGTCCGGCAAGCACACCGTCGTGCCGCGCCACAAAATCGGCGCGCGCGCGGTGGCCGGGTGTGACGGTCGCGAGGGTCGTGACATCCTCAAAGGCCCTGTCCTCCTCCAGCGCGGCGCGCACAAGCGCGATTACGGCGCCATCGTGCAGCGGAAAATCCTGCGCCGCGCTCGGCACGCTCACTCTCCGGGATCCACGCCCGGTCCCGGCGGCGTAGGATTGGTCCCACCGATGCTTACCATGCGCTCGATCGCCAGCTTGGCGCGCGCCGCGACGTCAGGCGGCACGGTAATCCGATGCGTCAGGTTCTCGAGCGCCGCGAGTACCTTGGGTAGCGTCGTCACCTTCATGTATGCGCAGGAGGCGCGCTCGTTAGCCGCGTAGAACCTCTTACCCGGATACGCCTTCTCGAGCCGGTGCAGGATGCCCACTTCCGTCGCGACGATGAAGCTCTTGGCGCTCGACTCGCCGGGGCGCTTGATCATTCCTTCGGTAGAAAGGATGTGCGCGCCCTCAGGATCCACATCGCCGGCGCTGATGGCTTCCACGACGCTCGTCGCACAACCGCACTCGGGGTGAATCAGGAACTCGGCTTCGGGATGCAACTTCCGCTGCAAGCGGATGTTCTCAGGATCAATGCCCGCGTGCACATGGCACTCACCCATCCACACGTGAATGTTGTTGCGGCCCGTCACGCGCCGCACATGCGCGCCGAGGAACATGTCGGGGAGAAACAGAATCTCCTTGTCGGCAGGAATCGCGTTCACCACTTCTACCGCGTTGCCCGAGGTACAGCAGTAGTCGCTCTCGGCTTTTACTTCGGCGGTGGTGTTCACGTAGGCCACCACGACTGCGCCCGGATGCTCAGCTTTCCAAGTGCGCAATTGCTCGGCGTCAATCGTGCTCGCGAGCGAACACCCTGCAGCGAGGTCCGGCAGCAGTACGGTCTTGCTCGGGGAAAGAATCGCGGCGGTCTCGGCCATGAAGTGTACGCCGCAGAACACAATCACTTGTGCGTCGGTCTTGGCAGCTTCGCGGGAAAGTCCGAGCGAATCGCCAACGTAATCGGCAACGTCCTGCACTTCAGGACGCTCGTAGTTGTGCGCGAGGATGACGGCATTGCGCTCCTTAGCGAGCGCCTTGATGCGGCGCTGGAGCTCTGCGGTCTCGCGGTCAGCAGTCTGAGCCATGACGAAATCTAGCCTCGTCCTACCACTCGATGTGCCGCCCCCGCCACTTGTTCTTGGGCTTGGGGAAATCGCTGCGGAAGTGCCCACCGCGGGACTCGCGACGCAGGAGCGCGGCGTCCACGATCATCCGGGCCGTCTCGGCCATATTCACTTCCTCGGTGGCACCTGGCGCGAGCCGCGAGCGGATGGCATCGAGGGTCTTCCGGGCTTCACGCAAACCCTTGGCATTGCGATCAATGCTCACGTGCGTCCACATCAGCTGCCGAATCTCGTCAGCGGCCACCTGCGCGGCGCCGCGATCGCCGAGGCTCGGGACCTCGAACTTCGTGGCCCGCGGCACGCGGGGGAGGCGCGGCTGATTCACCATATCTCTGGCCACGCGCTCGGCAAACACCAAGCCTTCGAGCAGGGAATTCGAAGCCAGACGATTCGCACCGTGCACGCCCGTGCGCGATACCTCGCCGCAGGCGTAGAGTCGTTCCACGCTCGAGCGGCCAGCCAAATCCGTCACGATGCCACCCATCATGTAGTGCGCCGCCGGTGTGACCGGAATCAAATCGCGCCGCGGATCAATGCCACGGGCCAAGCAGAGTTGCAGGATCCCAGGAAAACGCCGCGCGAAGGTGCGCGAGAGCTTGCGGGCATCCAACCATACGCGACTGCCCGACATCTGCACGCGGTAGATCTCACGCGCCACGATGTCACGCGGTGCGAGTTCCGCCTGCTTGTGCTTCTTGGTCATGAAGCGGACACCGCGGTCATTCAGCAGCACCGCGCCCTCGCCGCGCACGGCCTCCGAGATCAAGGCCAGCGGATTCTCCGGCGTGTCCAATGCCGTGGGATGGAACTGCACAAACTCCATATCGGCGAGCTTGGCACCGGCACGATGCGCAATCGCATAGCCGTCGCCGGTCGCAACAAGCGGGTTCGTGGTGTAGCGATACAACTGGCCACAGCCACCGGCAGAAATCACCGTGGCATCCGCAATAATCTCCACGGCCTTGCCGCCAACATTGGCCCGCACGCCACAGCAGCGACCATTCACAATCACCAGATCAAGCGCGCGCGCCATCTCAAGCACGGTGATGTTCTTCCGCTCCAACACGCGGTGAATCAGCGCGCGCGACACCTCAGCGCCCGTTTGATCGCCCTTGGCATGCACGATGCGCTTGCGCGAATGCGCGGCTTCCCGCCCAAGGGTGAACTTGCCGCTCACGTCGGTATCGAACACGGCGCCCGCGTCCGCCAACTCGCGCACGCGCGCTGGGCCTTCGGCCACCAATACTTCCACGGCGGCCGCATCGCAGAGCGCCGCACCGGCGGCAAGCGTATCAATGCGGTGCAATTCCGGCGAATCACCAGCACCGAGCGCAGCGGCGATGCCGCCCTGTGCCCAGGCGGTAGCCGAGTCGCGCAGGGTGCGCTTGGTAAGCACCACCACATCGCCGTGATCGGAGGCGCGCCAAGCCGTCTGCAGGCCCGCAATGCCCGAGCCAATTACCACGAACCGCGTACGGATGCGCTGCGTCATACTCAGAAGATACTGAGATTCACGTAGCGCTTGGGGTTCCGTCGGAAATCTGCAATCAGTGAGCGGAGGTCCACCATCAGCGAGTCCGAATTCCTGTACAGAGATGGATCGTTCACGAGCAGGCCAAGGGAGCCTTCGCCGCGCTCAATCCGGCCGAGGACCGTGTCAGCCTTCCCAAGGGCACCGCGGAGCGAAACCTCCGAGCGCTCCAGCGATATGGACATGCTGGCGAGGCGTTCACTGATGGCTCGCAAGTTGATGGCGGCCTGCTGCGTCTCGCCAATAATGCGCTCCACCTCACCGCGCGAGGTGGCGGAGTCGAGGCGAGAGACACTGCGCTGAAAGGCCAACATGCCCGTCGAGAGTTCGCGGGCGCCCAATCGCACATCAGTGGCCACGGAATCCAGGTTGCGAGACTGCGTGCGCACCGTCGCCGTCAGCTGCGTGGACATCGAGTTGAAGTTTCGGATGGTGCCGCGCAACTCGCGCGCCGCACTGTCGTCGAAGGCTAAGCGTACGCGCTCGGCGACCGATGCTACGTTGCCGGCGATGCCGCCGGCCACGGAGGTCAGCTGTGCGATGTCTGGGAGCACCGCTCCTGGAAGCGTAGCGGGTGGCGCCGCAATGGTATCCTCAAGTTGCATGGCCACTTCACGGATAGACGGCGCCGCACCGCGACGCGTGATTACAGCCTGCCATTCGCCAAAGAGCGTGGCCGCCTGAATCAAGACTACCGGATCTTGAGGGAGATCAATGCCGTCGTTGAGCTTCATCTCCACCGTCACCCAACCGCCATCAGCGAGCGCGAGACGTTCGACGCGGCCTGCGTTCACGCCGCGAATCACCACGCCATTGCCCACCTGCATGTTGCCGACGTCGCGGAAGCGTGCCGTCACTGACGTGCGCCGCCCTCCGAATTCCGTTTGTTGCAGGAACATCGTGCCGGCAATGAGTACGAGCATCGTGCCGAGCACGACCGCGCCGACGATCCAGTCACCTCTTCGCTTACTCATCGTGCTCTCCCGAGTAACCACACCATGGCCCAGAACGCGTCGAGCACGAGGATCATCACGCAGGACTGCACTACTGCGCGAGTCGCCGCTCCACCCACGCCCTGCGCGCCGCCGCGCGTGCGCAGTCCCGCCGCAGACGCGAGGATTGTCACTGCAAATCCGAAGCTCGCGGACTTCACGAGCCCGTACCGCACATCGAAGGTATCGAAGAACAGACGCACGCCTTTCAAGAACTCCGGCGTGGACAGTTGCAAGAGCAAGAGCGAACATAGCCAGCCTGCAACCATTCCCACGGCCATCGCCGCGCCGACCACCACTGGGAACATCAGCACGCCTGCCAGTACCCGAGGGACGACGAGGTAGGCCACGGGGTCATAGCCCAGAGTCTCTAGGGCATCAATCTGCTCGGTCACCCGCATCGTCCCGATCTCCGCTGCGATGTTCGCGCCCACCCGCCCCGCCAACGCGAGGCCCGTGAGCACCGGTGCCAATTCCAACATGATGGTCTTCTGCACCAGCGTGCCGACGAGGTATCTCGGGACTGCGCCGGTGAACGAGTAGCTGGCGAGCAGCGCCAGCACGATGCCTGTGAAGCCAGCGATGAGAATCCCGATCGGAATGGAGTCCACACCGAGCTGCCGAGCTTGCTGCGCAAAATTTGGGCGCCACGTGCTGACGTCACGCAACGCGCGCGCCGATTCCGCTGTGAGGCGGCTCGCCGTGCCAATCGTTCCGAGCCCCATGCGGAGCCCCTTCCCCAGCTTTTCTAGCACATCGGGAAGTTACGCCTGCGGAGGGTGCGAGCCAGAGGGCAATCGACCATACCGAATAGAACCCGAATTTACTAGCCGCCGTGTTACTTTACCTGTCGCCGATGAGCGCATCGCTCCGGTCTGCGTAATCCGGAAGGGAAACTGGGCAAGCTCGTAGTTCTGATGGTGACGGCGTTCGTGGACATGGTGGGGCTCCTGATGGTGCTCCCCTTGCTCCCGTTCTACGCACAGCGCTTCGTGGGCCACGGCCCGCTGTGGAACGCGCTCGATTCCATTGGACTTGGCGGCGAGGGCAGCGTCATCGCGCTACTCGTCTCGAGCTTCGCCATCGCGCAGTTGGTGAGCGCGCCGCTCTGGGGCCGCGTCTCCGATCGCTATGGCCGTCGCCCCGCTCTCTTGATTGGGCTCGCGAGCTCAGGCATCGCGTATGTGGTGTTCGCGTTTGCGGGATCGCTGGAGCTACTGTTTCTCTCGCGCATCGTGCAGGGCGCTGGGGGCGGCACCGTGGGCGTCATCCAGGCCTATGTGGCCGATGCCACCGAGCCCCAGAATCGCGCCAAGGCATTGGGATGGCTCTCGGCAGCGACAAACGCCGGTGTGGCACTTGGCCCAGCGATTGGTTCGTTCTCTGCGCGCTATGGTTCGCAGTGGCCGGGCCTCATCGCCGCGATGATTACGCTGGTGAACGTGGGCTTCGCGTGGAAGTATCTCACCGAAAGCAATGAGCACGCCGGCGTCAAGACAGCCGACCGTCCGAAGATTTCTGGTTCAAGAGAGACACTGCTCCGCGTCACGACGCATCCGGCGCTGCCAGCGAGCCGACTGATTTGGATCTACGCCATCGGCATGGGTGCCTTCCAAGGGATGACGGCGATCCTCGCGCTCTTCCTCGCGGAGCGGCACGGCATCGACGAAACCACAATCGGTTGGGTCTTCGTCTACATCGGCGTACTCTCGGTGCTGACACGCGCCTTGTTCCTCGGGCCCTTGGTCGATCGCTACCGAGAACCGCGGCTCTCACGGTACGGTGGTGCATTCCTCATGCTCGGCATGCTGGCGATACCGTTCACCACCAACCTGACCTCGCTCGCGCTCGCCATCTTTCTCATCCCGCTCGGCACAGCCTTCACCTTCCCCTGCGTGACGGGGATGCTCTCACAGGTGATCCCGAATCACGAGCGCGGCCTGTACATGGGTGTGCAGCAGACCTTCGGTGGCATGGCCCGAGTCGTGGGACCGCTCTGGGCGGGCTTCGCCTTTGACTACTTCGGGACCGGTGTGCCGTTCTTCACCGGTGCGGCGCTCGCCGGGTTTACAATCTTCCTCGGGCTGGGAATCGAGAAGCACATCCCAGGCTACGAGCCCGCGGCGGCCTAGTTTGCGGCGGCCTAGTTCGCGGCGGCACAGCGAACTGCGATTCACCACGGAGGCACGGAGTCACGGAGACTTCAACTGCCAGCACGACGACGAAAGGAGGGGGCTCGCAACGAAATTTCCGGCGCGAGCCCCCAAGTTTTCTGCTCCTGCAGTCTCCGTGCCTCTGTGTCTCCGTGGTGATTGCAGCTGCAGTCCTAAGTGCCTGACCGCGCGTGAAACTCCCCCGTGCGCCCCTGCGTCGCCGGATGCCGAGACATTGATGCGTCTTCCGTCTCTGTGATCAACCGCACGCCGCGCTCGAAGAAGATGTAGTTGTACGCCCACTGCAGCAGCACGCTGATGCGATTGCGGAAGCCGACGAGGTACGCAATGTGCACGAAGAGCCACAGGAACCACGCGATGTATCCGCGGAACTGCAGCTTCCCATCAAAGAAGCTCGCCACCGCCTTATGACGACCAATGGTCGCGAGGTCGCCCTTGTTGGTGTAGAGGAAGGGCTCAAGCGGCTCTCCCTCGATGTGGCGAAGAATGTTGCGCGCCGCCCACTTCCCCATCTGGTTCGCCGCCGGCGCGACACCCGGCACCCAGCGACCATCAGGTTGGTGCACCGCCGCCACATCGCCAATGACGTACACGCGCGGATCGTCCGGCACGTTCAGGGTCTGCTCCACTAACACACGCCCGACCTTGTCGAGCGGCACATCGAGCGTGCGCACCAACGGAGACGCCGCATTACCCGCCGCCCAGAACACCGACTCCGTTGGGATGAACTCATTCCCGATATGCACGCCATGTTCCACGATGTTCGTCACCATCGTGTTCACACGCACCTCCACACCGAGCTTCTCAAGATCTTGCTTGGCGCGCTCAGACAACCGCTCCGGGAAGGCCGGCAGGATGCGCGGCCCGCCCTCGAGCAGAATCACGCGCACCATCGACGTATCAATGCGCCGGAAGTCAGGACGGAAAGCCACGCGACACATCTCTGGTAACACGCCAGCGAGCTCCACGCCCGTCGGACCGCCGCCCACCACCACAAAGGTCAACAGCGCGCGACGCGCCGCCACATCGTCTTCCCACTCGGCGCGCTCGAATGCCAGCAAGAAACGCTTACGGATGCGACGCGCGTCCTCGACGCTCTTGAGGCCCGGCGCCCAGCGCTCCCACTCATCGTTGCCGAAGTACGAGTGCCGCGTTCCCGGTGCCACGATCAAATAGTCGTAGTGCACCGGTTCCGGTTCGCCCACCACGCGAATGGCGCGATTGCGGCGCTCAATCTTCTCCACCGTTCCCAAGAGCGTTGTCACGTTCTTCTGGTCGCGGAGAATCCAGCGAATCGGCGCCGTGATGTCACTTGGCGCCAACGACGTTGTCGCCACCTGATAGAGGAGCGGCTGAAACAGGTGATGGTTCGTGCGGTCAATCAACATCACTTCGAGGTCGGCACTCGCGAGCGCACGCGCGGCATTCAATCCCCCGAACCCGCCACCGATGATAACAACACGTGCTTTCTTGTTGCTCACGGCGTAGCCTCCACAGGAAGTCCTGCCGACAGCAAGTTCACGAACAGTCGCGCACTCCCAGGAACACCAGCCGGAAGCTGACGGAAGAGCGAGAGTGATGTGTACACATAGCGTCCGCGGCCGAGCGGGAGATCGAGAATGGCTCCACGCTGCTCGGGCTCTTCGGGATCGTTCATGGCAATCGGTGTGCGGTACAGCGAATCAATCGTGCTCGGCATATAGAGGGCGCGCTCCTGCACCCAGTCAGTCCAATCAGCGTCAGTGATGCGGTTGGGCCAACGCAACAGCTTGCTTTGTGCGTCCAGAATGCGAACCGGAGCGCCTTCAAGCGTCACGCGTGCGGCGGGGCGGGTGTACTGTACGGGGCGCGGCATCATGCCAGGCTGCGCCATCTCAAACTGCCCGTATTGCACCACGAGCGTTCCGCCGCCATGCACCCATTCAAACAATCGGGGATTGGCCGCCCGAAGTTCCTCGCTGGTCTCGTACGCGCGCGGGCCAATGACCACCGTGGTGTAGATCGAGAGGTCCAGGAGCGAGATCTGCGACGGATCAATCACCGTGAGCGGAATGTCGAGCTGAGTGAGGATCGGCGAAATGGCGTCCGACACACCGCGTACGTAGGCCACACGGAGAGCGCGTGGCACGTTCACCGGCACCGCCTGCAAGTACGCGGCGGACTGACGATACATCCGCTGCGGACGAATGTGCGGATACTCAATGCTGCTGAAGCCCTCGACGAAGACCGTACCTTCGCTCTCGGCGCCAATGCCAAACTCGTGACGCCCCGCTGCCAGACGGCCAGTCAGCGTGGCGTAGAGCTCTCGGGACTCGCCTGCTGCCAACACGATGGAGTCTGGGAGCCCACCGAGGCGGACGCCCGGCGGCACTAGCGAGCGGAACCGCAGCGTGCGCGGCCGCGTCGTGTGCGAGCGAACCGTCACGCGCATACGGCGCTCGAGTTGCGTGTTGGCACGCATGTACTCAAGCGTACGATCGAGCGCGATGGTGATGGGCGGTACGCCACCCACCGGACGGTTCTGCTCGCCGAGCACGGGGTCGGCAAAGCGGTAGATGATTTCGCCCACGTCGAGGTTCGCTGCTCCACCCGCAATCAGCACGCCTACTTTCAAGTCCGTCACGCGTCGAGTGTCTTCAGCGACACTGACGCTCGGAATCATCTCAAGTCCAACGCCCGCCGACACGCGCGCCAAGCCATCGGCCGGCGACTGCTGATCGCGGAACAGCGCCGAACCTTGGCGCGTGCCTACCCACCACGGTCGTGAATCCACGAGGCCCACGACCCACGCGCTGAGCGTGGTGTCGCGTCCTGCTGCGACGGCGATTGGCGTCTCAAACGTCACGGGTCGCGCGCCCGTCATCGTCAGCGAACGTAATTCGAGTGCCTGCGTGCCGCGGTTGTAGACGTTGATGCGCACGGACAGCGAGTCACCGAAGGCGACGAGTTCCTGCTGGGCCGTGGCTTCAATCAAGACGCCCGCCGCCTCGGCGAGTGCCGCACGGGCACGCGCGAGAACAGTCTCAAGAGCGGCATCCAGTTCGCGTGTCTCCGCGTCGCAGACCACCGGCGGACCGGTGACGCCGGGGTAGCGCGTCACAGGCACGAGTTGGCAACGCGGCACGGCGACTCGCGTGTATTCGAGCATTGACACGAGGCGCGACAGCCCCGGCACGATGGCTCCGGGTGCGCGCAAATCAAGGACGCGGCGCAGCGAGTCCAGTCGCGCTGGCAAGGTGAGCAGTGCTCGGCCTCTGTCACCGCCAAGTCCCCCCAAGCGCGCAAACGAGGTGTCAATGCCATCAAACAGCGAGCGCTCGGAATCCGCTGGCGTGCGCTCATTCACACGCGTCAGCTCTCGCGTCACTCGTGTTTGCGTGGCACCGCGCCGCTGCACAACGCCAAAGCCTTGCGAGCGATGCTGCGAGCGGCTCTCACCGGCAATCTCCGCCGCGCTCCGTCCGAGCACCGGGTCGTAGTCACCCACCTCGAGAGACATCGTCGCCGGGCGATTCCGTGCCCAGGCCCCGCGATAAAACTTGCTCGGCGTCCACGGCATGCCGTGCGTCGCAACCGGAAACCGCAATGTATCCATCGCAAGCTCGAAGGCTTCGCGCGCGAGAATTCCGCTCGCCTCGTGGTGTCCGTGCCCGTCAGCACGCGTACCACTGAACACTGCCACCACCACATGCGGCTTGAATGCGCGCACGACTCGAACCACATCGCCGAGTATCGTTTCGCGATCCCACTGCGTGAACGTCTCCTCGGCGTTCTTGGAGAAACCGAAGTCGTAGGCCCGCGTGAAGTATTGCTGCGCCCCATCCACGCGGCGAGCAGCCAGCAGCTCTTCCGTACGAATGGCACCCAGTGATTCACCGAGTTCGCTACCAATCAAGTTCTGCCCGCCGTCCCCACGCGTGAGCGAGAGGTACGCCGCCTGCACCTGATGTCCGCGCACCAGCTGCGCGAGCAGGTTCGTGTCTTCGTCATCGGGATGCGCCGCGACCATCAGCACACGCCCCGTCACGGTGATGCCACGCAGGAGCTGGTCCAACGCAGCCGCGCCGCGCTCTTGCCCAAGGGCGAGGCGCGGCGCGCACATCACCGCGAGCGCGAGCGCGGCTGATACGCCGCGCCGCAGTCGCGTCACGTTCATGGAGCCTTCATCGACATCGCCGTCACGCGACGCGCTCCCGTCTGTCGAACCGGTGCTGAGAGCGCATCGGAGACGATGCGCGTCTGCTCTTCCGCATGCGTGGCCGGATACCCTTCCGCCGGGCTCGCCCGCTCGGGTCTGCCGTAGTAACGAATGACCAACGCGTTGCCCGTGGACACGCGCAGGCGCGGCGCCACGAAGGTCCACGCACCCATGTTCTTCGGTTCTTCCTGCACCCAGGCCACTTCATCAATGCTCGGGTACAGATCCACCACACGCGCCACTTCCTCGTGCGGCCAAGGGTAGAGCTCTTCCACGCGCACTACCGCCACGCTCTCGGGAATGCCCGCCGCGAGAATGTCGTAGTACACCTTGCCAGTGCAGAAGATGAGGCGCTTCACGCTCGTGCGCTTCTCGGCTCCCGTTGGATCATCAATGACCGGGCGGAAGTTGCCTTCCGACAGATCCTTGATGCTGCTCGAGGCCTGCGCCAAACGCAGCAAGGACTTGGGCTGCATCAGCACCAGCGGCCGACGCGACACCTTGGTCTGCCTACGCAGAATATGGAAGTACTGCGCCGGCGTGCTCGGATACGCCACGCGCATGTTGCCCTCGGCGCACATCTGCAAAAAGCGCTCAAGACGGGCGCTCGAATGCTCCGGGCCTTGTCCCTCGTAGCCGTGCGGCAGCAACATCACGAGTCCGGAGTCCTGCGCCCACTTCGCGCGGTCCGACGCGATGAACTGGTCAATGACCGGCTGCGCAACGTTCACGAAGTCGCCGAACTGCGCTTCCCACAGCGAGAGCGTGTCCGTGGCGACCACGTTGAAGCCATACTCAAAGCCCAACACCGCCATCTCGCTCAGGGCGGAGTTATAGATCTCTATCTTGCCCGTAGCGCCTGGCAGATGCGCAAGCGGCGTGTGCTTCTTGCCCGTATTGGCGTCGTTCAACACCGCGTGGCGATGCGAAAACGTGCCGCGCTCCACGTCCTGACCAGACATCCGGATATTGGTGCCTTCCGAGAGAATGCTCGCGAAGGCCATCTGCTCGGCGTGGCCCCAATCAACCGCCGCATCGCCACCCAAGGCTTCGCGACGACGCTCGAGCTGCTTGGCGAGACGCGGATGCGCCGTGAAGTCGCCGGGATAGCTTAGCAGCGCCTCATTCCAAGCGCGTAGCTTGTCCGCCGGCACCGCCGTCGCCACGGAGGCCGTGATGGCCTCAACCGGATGCGGATGATGCGGAGCTTCCGGCGCCTTGGACTCCTCGTACGCCGCCTGAAACACCGCCGCAATTTCCTTGTCCAGCGCCTCCACCTGCTCGGCGGTCACCAGTCCCTCGCCAACGAGCTTGGCTCCAAACACCTGACGCGGCGTCGGATGCGCCTTCACCTTCTCGTACATCAACGGCTGCGTGTACGTCGGCTCGTCGCCTTCGTTGTGGCCCCAGCGGCGGTAGCCCACGAGATCCACGAGGAAATCCTTCTGGAACTTTGTGCGATACGCCACCGCAATGCGCATCGCGATGACGCAGGCCTCGGCGTCATCGGCGTTCACATGGATGATCGGCATCTCGAAGCCCTTCGCGATGTCGGACGCGTAACGCGTCGAACGCGCATCAATGGGATTCGTCGTGAAGCCAATCTGGTTGTTGACGATGATGTGCAGCGTGCCGCCCACGCGATACGCGCGTAGACGCGAGAGATTGAACGTCTCCGGCACGATACCTTCGCCCGGGAACGCCGCGTCACCGTGAATGCAGATTGGCACCACGCGCGACTCGTCGCGCTTGGAACGATCGTTCTCATCACGCTGCAGTGCGCGAGCCGCGCCCGTCAGTACCGGGTTCACAATCTCCAGATGGCTCGGGTTCGGCATCAGCGCGACGTGCACGTTGTGCTCGCCCGCCTTTTTCATGCCATCAAAACCCAAGTGGTACTTCACGTCACCCGTGGACGAATCCGCGAGGTGACCGTGCTTGCCCTGGAATTCACCGAGGATGTGTGGCAGCGGCTTGCCCATCACGTGCGCAAGCGCGGAGATGCGGCCACGATGCGCCATCGAGATGGCGACGTGACGCGCGCCATGCGCAGCGCTCTCGCTGATGGCGGTATCGAGCATCGGGATCAGCGCATCCGTGCCTTCCACCGAGAAACGCTTGTAGCCCACGAAGGTGCGGCCCAAGAAGCGCTCGAAACCGTCCACCTCGGTGAGCCGACGCAGCATCGCGTGCTTTTCGTCAGCCGTGAGCGGGCGCGTGAGTTGCTCCTGCGTAAAGAGCTCGCGGAACCACTGGCGCTCTTCCTCGCAGGCCACGTGCCCGACTTCTACCGCGAGGTTGCGCGTGTAGCGCTTCCGCAGGCGCTCGGCCACGTCCTTGGCCGTCGCGAGATGCGGGAAGCCGAGTGCGGCACCCGACACCTGCTCGAGATCCGCTTCCGTGATGCCGTGGAATTCGGTCGTCAGCTCCGGGGCGCCAGGCGGCGGGGATCCTAGGGGATCCAGCTGTACGGCGAGATGTCCGTACGAGCGGATGTTGGAGGTGTAGCGCGAGGCCGCGGCGACGATGCGCGCGTACTCGGCCGAACCCGCTCCGGAGGCGGATTTGCCGAGCGCTTCTTCGGCGAATTTAAAGAACTGGCGCCAAGACTCCTCAACGGATGAGGGGTCTTCGCGGAAGCGCTCAAATTGTTCGGCGGCGTAGGCGTCATTGAAGACGCTGGCGATGGGGGGCGTGTCCTGTGCCATAGGAGGTAATCTAATGATTGCCCCCTCAAGATGGTCGTCCCCTGTTCCCGCCGTCGGCCTCGGCTAGCCGATCGCCGCCAGCCGATCGTGAACCTCCAACGCCGACTGCGGACGCCCGGAAGCCTTCTTCGCCAGCAGTTGCATGATCAACGCGTCGAATCCGGCCGGCACCTCATCATTGATCGACCGCGTCGCATCCGGCGTATCCTCCAGCAAGCGCGCAATAATCTGATACGGCGTATCCGCCGTCAGCGGCGGCCGCCCCGTCACGCACTCGTACAGCACCGCGCCCATCGCGTACAGGTCCGCGCGATGGTCCACGGCGTCGCCCGCCGTCACCTGCTCGGGGGCCATGTACTCAGGCGTCCCGATGATGGCACCGGCCTGCGTCATCCCGCTCTCCTGCGGTCGCGTCGCGAGGCGCGCGATGCCGAAATCCATCACCTTCAGTACGCCGTCGGCCTCCACCACCATGTTCTGCGGCTTGATGTCGCGGTGGATGATGCCTTGGTCATGCGCGACCTCGAGTGCACGGGCCAACTGCTTGCCCACGCTCAAGGCCACCGCGATCGGCAACCGCCCGCGGGAGCGAACGAGCTGCTTGAGCGAGGTGCCTTCCACGTACTCCATCGTGATGAAGTACACGCCGTCGCGCTCGCCGAGGTCGTGGGTGCGCACGATGTTGCGATGCGAGACCTTTCGCGCGAGGCGAATCTCGCTCTTGAAGCGTTCGAGCGCCGTCGGATCGTCCTTCAGGAACTCTTGCTTGAGCGTCTTGATGGCGATGACTTCGCCGAGCTCGCGGTCCACGGCCTTGAACACGGTGCCCATGCCGCCCTGGCCGAGGATCTCCTTCACCTCGTAGCGGCTCGCGAAGGTGTGGCCCGGCACGAGGCCTACGGCGGCCACTCGATTCGCTTGCGTGCCCGTGATCTGCCCGGTGTTGATCGTCACGGTCTTCGCTTCGTCGGTCGACGAAAGGAACTCGACGAGGGCCTGCTTTTCCTTCAAATCGCCGAGCAGGCGGCGAAATGCGCTCGCCAGCGCGCCAATCTCGTCCTTGGAGCTCGCAGTGATTTCCGCTTCGTAGTCACCGTCCGAGGCGCGGCGTGCGGCCGCGGCAAGTTTGGTCACCGGACCCGTGACCCACTTGGCCACCAGCAACGAAAACAAAAATGCGAAGATGAGCCCGGCAGCGCCGCTGAAGAGAATCGTGCGCTCGAGCTCGTTGAAGAGCGCGAACTCCGCGTCGCGATCACGCATGAGCGCAAACCCGCCCAAGGGCGTGCCACCCGCAGAACGCAGGAGGCCGCCGAGCGAGACGTACTGCTTACCACCCATTTCGACATCAATGCGCTCATCCGCGACTTCCGACGACGCGATGGTATGCAGCCGCGCCATGAGTTCGGGCGTCAGGCCGGCGCGATCCATCGTCGTGCCGTTCACGCGCGGGACGTCATCGGCATCCAAGGCGTAGAACACGACCTCCACTTGATCCACTGCCGCCTGCTTCACGACCGCCGCGAATGCGTCGTCGATATACCGCACGACCATCAAGGTGCCGTACACTACCGAATTGTCCTCGATTGGCACGACGGCAATCTGCGTGATCAGTGAATCGGCCGTGATGCCGTACGCCTCGATCTCACGTCCTTCGAGGGCCCCGCCGATGGCTGGCGAACCCGCCAATGTGTCGTTCGCCGCCTGCGGCTCATCGCTCTTCGCAAGCCGTACGCCTTGGCCATCCGTGATCTGCACCCAATCAGACCCGGTGCTTTCGACGGCAACCGTCGCTTGGTCGAGCAAACTGGACGACTGGTCTTCGCGACTCTGTCGCACGAGATCGCGGAACTGGGAGTTCTCCGTGAAGGCGCGCGCGGACTTAAGCAGTCCCTCGCTGCGCCCGGCGAGCTGTGCATTCAAGGCTTCACGCGCCGCCACCGCCACTCGCCCAACGCTCGCTTCGGCCGCCGTGCGGGCCGACCGCGCCGTGATTGCCAGCGTCGCGCCCAATACCACAAGCACGACCACCGAGATGCCAATGAAGATCTTGACGTTGAGGGATAGAGTACGCTTGGCCACGGTGGGGTTGGCGGAGGGGGAAGGCTAGTAGCGGTCGCGGCCGGAGCTGGTGTACTCGCGGTTGTTCTTGTCGCGGTGCTGCACAAAACGGAACCCACGTGCATCAAGCGCCACATCCGGCAGGGCCGAACCGGTAGCCGCCACCGTCAGCGGCTGCTCAACCTTCCGCGTGCGCTCGTGCCACACGGTGAGCGTGTACTCACCAGCGGGCACGCCTGAAATGTTGAACCGGCCATCTGCGCCAGCCATCGCATAGTGCGGCGTGGGGACGGAAATCACAAACGCCGTCATCCGCGGATGGATGTTGCAGTACACAGGAAACTCGCCACCCCGCCGGAACGTCACGTCCTTGGACCGACCCGCCGGATACAGGCCGAGGTCGAACACTGCGCCCGGCGTGGTGGAAAAAATGTTGTGGCTGAACGGATCCTGGTTCGGAAAATCTACCTTGCTCCCCGTCATCACCACGCGCACACGGGGTACAAAGGCGCGGCCATTCATCGCGATGCTCGTGTTGGTCGCCGCGAGCCGCGGTGTGGCGCCGCCCCTGCGCACGAGGTAAATCACGGTGTTCCCAAGGTCCGCGGTCTGTTCGCCTGGGCGCTCTGCAATCGTCACTCGGCCCGCGACGCTTCCCTGCGCCACGGAAATAGTGGGCAGACCCAGCAGCGCCAGCGCCGCGAGTAGCTTCAATCCGTTGAGCCGGTGTTCCATTTTTTGCACAGTCACCTCCTAATTGTTGCCCCGTTGCGCCGCCACGAGCGGGCGCCGCCATCCGGAGAAGTTAATGAGATTCCTCGCTGCTGTATCGCTTGGCGTGATGTTCGTCACACCATCGCTACGTACGCCGCTTCAGGCTCAGGATCCTACCCCGGAACCCGCGGTGGATTCCCTGCGCCAACGCCTCGAGGATCTCGAGGCCACCGTTCAAGCGCTTAAGGAGCAGCTCGCGGCGGACGCGAGCACCGCCGTCCGCACCCGCTCACGCATCGGAATGGAGTTCCACGGGCGCGTGCTCGTGCATGCGCTGCACACCAGCGCCGCTACCAACAATGCGGACCTGCCGCTCTTCGTTTCACCGGCAATCGCGAACGAACGGCCTGGGGGGAGCACGCTCTCGATGCGCCAATCCATGTTCGGCCTCGCCGTCACCGCCTCCGACATCCTCGGCGGGACCTTCGTGGGCGATATGGACGTGGACTTCTTTGGCGGCCAGTTCGCGTCGAGCGGAGGGCGCCACTTCCCACTTGTTCGCTTACGAACCGCGCGCGCCGCGCTCATGTGGGATCGTGTCACGCTCATGGCCGGCCAAGACCAGCCACTTATCACCGACCTCGACCCCGTTTCACTGGCGACCATCGGAACTCCAGGCTTCGCCAATGCGGGCAACCTCTGGCTCTGGCTGCCACAGCTCCGCGCGAGCTACGAAACACCGGGCGCGGTGCGCTTCGGTGTGCAAGGCGCCATCCTCGCACCGGTCGTACAGAGCACCGTCAACACCTTCAACGCGGGCTTCGACCCCGCTGAGCGTTCACGCTGGCCCTCGCTGCAGGCGCGCGTGAGTACCAAGTGGGGCCAAGAGGATCGCATCGGCGAAATCGGATTCGGTGTGCACAGCGGCCGAGTGCTCACGCAGGCAGATTCCGTCGAACTCAAGAGCGAGGCGATTGCCCTGAGTGCGCTCATCCCATTTGCACGCATCTTCGAACTTCGCGGTGAGTTCTTCAGTGGTCAGCTACTCAGCGGGCTCGGCGGCGGCGGCATCGGCCAAGGCATCAGCGCATCAGGCGAAGCCCTGCAGACCACCGGCGGCTGGGCCCAACTCAACCTGCGTCCCAACATGCGCTGGCAATTCGGACTCGGCTACGGCTCCGACGAGCCCGAACTCGCCGATGTGCCAGTCGCCACGGGGCGTCGCCGCAACGAAGTGCAATCGCTGAGTGCGCAGTGGACGCCGACCGGCCCAATCATTGTTGGAGTGGAGTGGCGCAAGCTCGCGACGACATACGCAAGCGGTGTTCGCAACGCCGATCACATCAACCTCGCCTTCGGTTTCACGTTCTAGGCCCGAACAGCGCCACCGCGCAGTAGCTGCTACTGCGCGGCCTCAATAATGCGCACGGATATCCCGCCATTACTCGTGCGCACCCGCTCCGCGAAACGCAGCCCCGTGTGTCCTTCGAGCTGACGGTCCGCCGAAATCATTCCCAAACGCCAGCCACGACCACTCTGTCGTATCACCTGCCCTAAGCGCGCATACAGGTCGCGTAGCGGCCCCTTCTCACTCAGACGCATACCGTAGGGCGGGTTGGTCGCGAGTAATCCCTCGTCACTGAGCAACACCAGCCCTGAGAGCGGACGATGCACGAGCTCGATGTCCGCGCGCACGCCGGCTCGCTCGGCGTTGGATATCGCCGCTTCAATGGCACCAGCATCGCGATCGCTCCCAACAATCACCGCCGGCGCATGCGGAAGCTCTGCGGCAAGCGCCGCCTCGCGCACCTCGCGCCAGGCTTTGGCACCCATCTCCGGCCAACGTTCTGCGGCGAAGCGGCGCTGAGATCCTGGCGCGATACGACGCGCCATCATCGCCGCCTCGATGAGCAGCGTGCCCGATCCACAAAATGGATCAACCAGTGGCTTCGTGGCATCGTAGCCCAGCGCCACGAGCACGGCGGCAGCAAGCGTCTCACGCAGAGGCGCCTTGGCCACCGCTTGGCGGTATCCGCGGCGGTGCAACAAGGCGCCCGAAGCGTCCGCGCTCACCGTGCAGCGATCGTGATCAAAGCGCACCACAAACAGCTGTGCGTTCTCAGAATCCGGCGCCACACCCAGCGAGTGCGGCGCGGCATCGTCCTGTTCGTCCTCATCCTTCGCGGGCCCGTCCACGCGCCGCGCGCCTGCCACGCTGCGGCAAATCGCGTCCGCCACTCGCTCGGCGATTGCGTCCGAGTGATACAGGCGTGACTTCTTCGCGGTGACTCGCAGGCGGAACGTCGCACCTGGTGCCAGCATGCGACCCCACTCCACGCGGCGCGCGGCGCGCTCGAGTTCGTGGAAGGCGAGTGCCTTGAATTCCGAGAGGCGCACGACCACACGACTCGCCAACCGCGACTGCAGGTTCGCGAGCGCGAGTCCGCGTGCATTCGTCGTGAAGCGAACGCCGCCAGCGCTCGCTGTTGCATCGGCAAATCCCAATGCGCGAAACTCGGCTTCAAGCAGCGGCTCTAGACCCGGTGCGGCCACCGCCCAAGCCTCGTACTTCTGCGACTCGTCGCGCTGAGACTTCGGCGCGGGCTTGGCAGCCGGCTGTCGTCCGGTCTTTGCCTCAAGCTCAGGTGAGGACTGCGCATCGGCCGATTTCGCACCCCGCTTTGCGCTGGATTTCGAACCGGAGCCTGAGCCTGCACCCGAGTCACTTTTCGGCGCAGCCTTCGGCGTAACCTTCGGCGTAACCTTCGCTCGCGGCTTCGCAGCCTGCTTCACGGGAATGTACGGGGGTCTCTTCACCCCGATGAATCTACGCGGTCACGGCCGCGCGGCGTCGCGATTCGTAGATTCGCCAGCCCAACAGCGCCGCCACCACCAGCGCGTACACCAGCGGCTCACGCCAATCGAGCTTCACGGCCATGAAGAAATGAATCAGGCCGAGGATGACGATCACATACGTCAGCCGGTGCAGCTTGGTCCACTTCTTCCCCAGTCGCTTAATCATCCCCTTCGTGCTCGTGATGGCCAGCGGCAACATTAACAGCAATGCCAACATGCCAATCGTGATGTACGGACGCTTGAACAAATCCGTCTTCACCACGTCCCAGCCGACGTACTCCGAGATAATCAGTTGCACGTCGAGAAACATCCACACCGACAGGTGCAGCACACCGTACGAAAACGCAAAAAGCCCGAGCGTACGGCGGTGCTTCGCGAGCCAGTTCCAACCCGTGATACGCCGTATCGGCGTGATCGCCAGCGTCGCAATCAGCATGCGGAGCGTCATCTCGCCGTAGGAATGCTCGGCCTCCTTGATGGGATCTGAACCCAAATAGCTCGTGCCCATGGTGAAGTCGGAGTAAATCGCCCAGGCGAGCCAGAATGCCGGCGCGGCCGCCACGGCAATGAGCACCACGCCGAACCCGCGCGGCTGCCGCTCAATTCCTCCGAGTACTGTCATCTCAGCGATCGCCTCGCAAACGTTTCAGCAAGAGCCTCAGTAGTTCCGGCGCAGATCGAGGCCCGAGTACATCGCGGCCACCTGATCGCTATAGCCATTGAACATGAGCGACGGCCGACGACGAAACTCACCGATGCGACGCTCCGTGGCCTGGCTCCAGCGGGGATGATCCACCTGCGGATTCACGTTGGCGTAGAAGCCGTACTCGTTGGATGCCGCCTGCGTCCACGACGACGTCGGCATCGTCTCCGTGAAGCGAATGCGTACGATGCTCTTGATGCCCTTAAAGCCATACTTCCAGGGCGTCACGAGACGCAGCGGCGCGCCATTCTGGTTCGGCAAATCACGACCATACACGCCAGTCGCGAGCAAGGTCAACGGATTCCGCGCTTCATCGAGTCGCAGGCCTTCCTTGTACGGCCACTCAAGGACCGGAAAGCGCTGGCCCGGCATGCGCCGCGGGTCATTCAGCGTGGTGAACTCCACGAAGCGTGCCGATGCACGCGGACGCGCGCGATCAATCACGTCCTTGAGCGGAATGCCGCGCCAGGGAATCACCATGCTCCACGCTTCCACGCAACGCATGCGATAAATCCGGTCTTCCACACGCGAAGGCTTGAGGAAATCCTCGAGCTGAAAATCACCAGGGTTATCGCAGAGCCCATCCACCTTCACCGTCCACGGCCGCGGCACGAAGTTCACGGCGTTTTTGGCCGGATCTTCCTTGCTCGTGCCGAACTCGTAGAAGTTGTTGTAGCCCGTCACGTCCGCGTAGGGCGTAGGGCGATCATCCGGCTGCAGGCCGTAGGGTGTGCCGGTCGCCTGCGGTCCCTGCTGGCCTTGGCCCTGCAGCACCGATGCGCCGAGCTTGGAAGCGCCGAGCAGGCCTGCTCCGGCAATGCCGGCAGCGGCTAGGAATTTGCGACGATCGACGTACCACCCTTCCGGGGTGATTTCGCTGGACGGAAGCTTGGGAATGGTCATACTAGAATGTAGTGCTGAACCTCTCGGCTTGTTCCTGCGTTAGTTACCCTGAACGTAGTCCTACTCCCACCCCCGGTCTCCATGTCAGACAAGCAGTCGTTCCAGAGCCACGCGCGCTGGCTGCCCATCTATCACTACTTCGCCTCGCCGGTCACGGCCATCTACGCCGTGTATGCCATCACGCAGGCCGTGAAGGCGCCGTCGCAAGCCACGATTCTCCACGCGCTCTGGGCTGCAGCCATCTCCGCCGGAGTTGTCGCCGCTCGCGTCATGGCCATCACGGTGCAGAACCGACTCATTCGTCTCGAGATGCGCCTGCGGATGAAGGAAGTGCTCTCCGCCGAACTCGCCACGCGCGCCAAGGCGCTGACCGTCCGTCAACTCATCGCGCTGCGCTTTGCTGGGGACGCCGAACTCCCGGCGCTGGTGGAGCGCACGCTCAAGGGCGAGTTCGAGAACGCCAAGGCCATCAAGGCCGCCATCACGGATTGGCAAGCGGATTGGCTTCGCGCCTAAGCGAATCGGAGCAACAAAAAGAGCGGCGCGGGGCGCGAGGTCCGCGCCGCGGGTTCACGTTAAGAGGGGGGGGGGCCACCGCGCGCGCGCCGACCCCGC
>JANNVQ010000023.1:0-31762 GCA_031414535.1 Gemmatimonas sp. | reverse complement strand
AGCAGCCGGGGCACCAGCCTTCGGCTTCTTGGTCCCGTACTTGGAGCGGCTCTTGTTACGCCCTGCAACGCCGGATGCGTCGAGCTTGCCGCGCACGATGTGGTAACGAACGCCCGGAAGGTCCTTCACACGACCACCGCGGATGAGCACGATCGAGTGCTCCTGCAGGTTGTGACCTTCGCCGGGGATGTAGGCTGTGACTTCGAAGCCGTTCACGAGACGGATACGCGCGACCTTACGCAGCGCAGAGTTCGGCTTCTTGGGGGTGGTGGTGTACACGCGGGTGCACACGCCACGCTTGAACGGATTCTCCTTCAGAGCCGGCGCCTTGTCCTTCTTGACTACTTCGCGGCGACTCTGCCGGACGAGCTGATTAATCGTCGGCATCTTACCCTAAGTTTGTTCGACCAACTGTATCTACGTGAATCGCCCGGACGGGCGGCACGGAACAGAGCCACATAAGCTACCAAACTGGGGCGGCTGGGTCAACTCGGGGGCTCGAGAGGTTTCCTCTCTCTTGGGAAGCACCTCCAAGGAAGCTCCCCGGATTGGCCCACGGGGACACCTCGAGAAACACCTCGAGAAACACCTCGAGAGACACCTCGAGAGACACCTCGAGAGACATCACGGGAAACACTTGTGGACGAGCGGCGTATACTGACGGACATGTCCATGCGCACGCTTCCCCGTCTTGCCGCCCTCGCGTTCCTCTGCGCCTGCGGGAGCGAGCCCACTGGGCCTAGCACCGGCTCCCTGGTACCCGGTGAATCGCGGGTACTCTCTGGCGCGAGCAGTTCTGAGAAGATCTTCACGATCGCGGTGCCGGCCGGGACGGGAACCCTCCAGGTGAGGCTCACGGACGGAGGCGGCGACGCGGACTTGGTGGTGCGCTTTGGCGCGAGGCCCGAGCCCGGACTCGCGGACTGTCTTTCGGAGACGGAAGGTAACGACGAAGAGTGCCTGTTCGACGCTCCCGAGCCGGGCATCTATTACATCCTCGTGTATGGCTACACGAGCTATGCAGACGTGCGGCTTATCGGGTCGCTGCTGTCGCAATCTGGCGCCACGGTTCTGACCTCCGGGGTACCGGTTGAGGCCCTCGCCGGAGGGGCGGGCTCGTTTCGCATGTTTTCCATTGCCGTCCCTGCGGGCGCAACGGCCCTCACCGTCACCTTCGATGCCACCGGCGACGCCGATCTCTATCTGCGCCGCGCTGCCCACCCTCGGCTAAACGTCTACGACTGCGCCTCGTTCACTGTGACGGGCAGTGAGTCCTGCACCGTTGCCAATCCGGAGAGCGGCACCTGGTTCATCCGTATCGAGGGCTTTACTCCGTACTCCGCGGGCACGCTCCGAGCCACGATTGGAGCGCCCCCACCGTAGGAAAACTTCCGTGGGGAGTGCATCGTACACGTTTCATGCCCCCCACAAATCGACCTCTCGCGCTGGCCGTCTTGGCCGTGCTTGGCGCTTTGACGCTGTGCTCCGCGTCGGCCCTCTACGCGCAAACAGCCCGTAGCAGCGATTCACTACCCCGCCCCACGTTACGGGTGCTGCGCGTCACGACGGCGCCCGTCATTGATGGCCGTCTCGAAGATGAGCCCTGGAGCCGAGCTCAGGCCACAGACAACTGGGTGCAACTGGTACCCAACTCCGGCGAGGCCTCGACGCAGCGCACCGAGGCGCGCGTGCTCATTGACGCGAACAATGTCTACGTCGGTATTCGCCTCTACGACAGCGCGCCGGATTCCATCGGCATGCAGCTGGCTCGGCGCGATGTGGGCGACACCTACACCGACTGGGTCTGGGTGGGATTCGATTCCTACGGCGACCGCCGCACGGGCTTCGCATTTGCGGTCAGTCCGCGCGGTGCTCAGCGCGATGGCTATGCATTCAATGACGGCGACTTTGACTTCCAGTGGGACGCCGTATGGCAGTCGGGCGCTCAAGTGGACTCGCTGGGATGGACGGCTGAGATGCGCATCCCGCTCTCGCAACTCCGCTACACCTCCGGCGATGCGACGCGCGACTGGGGCCTGCAATTCCTACGCGTCATCGCGCGGCGCGGCGAGGAAGCGTATTGGAGTCCGCGCAATCCCAACTCACCTGAGGACGTCTCGCGCTATGGCGTGCTCACGGGACTCGGCGCGCTCGAGGGTAGCCTCCCGGTGGAGGCCGTTCCCTATGCGCGCTCGCAAGTCGCGAGCGTGCCAGACGAACCGGGCAATCCATTCCTCGAGCCCACCAGCGCCGAGATGGCGTTTGGCTTGGACCTCCGGACGCGGTTGCCGAAGTCGCTCAATCTGGCGGCGACGTTCAACCCTGACTTCGGTCAGGTGGAAGCGGATCCGGCGGTTGTGAATCTCTCGGCGTTCGAGATTTTCTTTCCGGAACGTCGTCCGTTTTTCTTGGAGAACTTCGACACGTTTCGCTTTGGTGACACCAAGACGTTCAACGACAACGACGCACCGAACTTCTTTTACACACGACGCATTGGGCGTGCCCCGCAGCGTCGGCTCGGTGGCGAGTTTGTGGACGCGCCTACGCAGACTCCGATTCTTGCCGCCTTTAAGCTGAGCGGCACCACACCCGGTGGCTGGGCAATCGGTTCGCTCAACGCCACGACGGGGCGCGAGTTTGGACGCTTCGTGCGGGCGGACTCCACAATTGGGCGCGGTGAAGTGGAACCGCTCACCAATTCCCACGTGACGCGTGTGCGGCGCTTGCTTCGCGGTGGATTCACGGCCATCGGCGGCTTTGGCTCTTGGGTGGAGCGCGAACTCAGTGACTCCTCGGTGGCCGCGCTCTTGCCGCAGCGAGCCTTGGTCAGTGGCCTGGACTTTGAGCACGCCACGGAGGGACGCCGCTGGACGCTCTCGGGTGTGGCGTCGCGAAGCAACGTGAGTGGCGAACGTGCGGCCATCACACGATTGCAGCGGGCCAACTACCGCTCGTTTCAGCGGCCGGATGCAGATCACCTTGAACTCGATTCGACGCGTACGGTACTCGCGGGTGGCTATTACGCGCTCTCGGCGGCGAAGACTGCCGGGCGGCTGACGGGTTCGGTGACGGCTGAGCAGATTGATGCCTCGTTTGAATCCAACGACATCGGATTCCAGACGCGCTCCGACTTACGTTCGATCAGCACCTCGACCTCGTATCGGCAACCGACGCAAACCGCGCGTTTTCAGAGCTGGCAGGTGGGCTTCGCGACGACGTTCGCGTGGAACGGAGCGGGCGACAATCTTGAAGCGCGGCTCGCGACGTTCAATGAACTGCAGTTCCGGAATTTTTGGTCGCTCTCGCTCGAGGCCAACACCGAACTCGGCCAATACAACGACCGATTACTGCGCGGTGGCCCCGTGGCAGCACGGCCCTCGTCGCGACGCTTGGAATTCGGGGTGGAGACGGACAGCCGCAAGCCCGTCATTCTCGAAGCTGGGCTTGAGGCGTTGGCAAACGACGCCGGGCGTCGCGAGTTCTCCGTTGGGATAGGCGTGGATTGGCGTCCAAGCTCCGCAGTGCGCGTGCGTCTGGAGCCTGAGTTTGCATCGAATGAGATTGTGGACCAGTACGTGACGTCGCGCGAGGATGTGCTGGCGGCGGCAACCTTCGGACGTCGCTATGTGTTTGCGGACGTGACGCAGCGCGAGGCGCGGCTCAACACGCGCGTGGACGTCACCTTCACGCCCTACGTGTCGCTGCAGTTGTTCCTGCAGCCCTTCGCGTCGGCGGGACGCTTCAAGGAGTACAAGGAGTTCCTTAGGCCGCGGCGCTTTGAGTTCGCGGTGTACGGCGAGGACGCCGGCAGCATCTCGCGCACCGGCGGCGATGTCACGGTGGACCCCGACGGTGCGGGCCCATCCGCGAGTTTCGTGTTTGGCGATCAGGACTACACCGCGCGTGAGCTGCGAGGCAATGCCGTGTTGCGCTGGGAGCTGCGACCAGGCTCAACCTTGTTCTTCGTGTGGCAGCAGACGCGAGAGGCGTCTGAGCCCACAGCGGACCTGAACGTCAGCGGGCAGTTGGGCACACTGCTCGGCGAGCCGGCGCGCAATGTGTTCTTGGTGAAGCTGGCGTGGTGGCTGGGGCGCTAGGCGAGCGTTCGTGTAGCGTCAGTGGCCGACGAAGGCATCACTGGGCAGCGCGTTGTGGCCCCGCACGCGCTGTCCGTACTCCCCGCAGAGATGCACGATGCCATTGGCGTAGTAGGAGATGAGCTCGCGGCCACGCGGCAGAATCAAATAGTTGGCGCCTTCCTTATGGAGCACGCGACGCATCCGCAGCATGCGATACGCGCGCTCGAAGCTTTCAGCGCCCTCGCGCTGCGGTTCCACCACTTCGGCGCCCTCGGCGATCAGCACGTCGCGTAACTCTTCGATGCGCGTGAGCAGCGTGGCTTCGGGAATAATTTCGGCGTCGAAGGTCTGCAAGGCCGCGCACACCAGCGGCACGGCCGTGACTGGAATGACGGAACCGATGCGCGTCATCATCGCGTCGCAGAACTCTTGCACCGCGGCGAGGCGCTCAGGGCGCTCGCGTTCGAAAAGCGGCGCTCCGCTTGCGGCCAGCTCCGCGAGCCAGGGTGCGACTGGTACGGGATCACCGACGACCACCGCGGCGCGTCCATAGCGCTTCCAACGCCCGGTACCCATGCGGCCGAAGCTTCCAACCGAGAAGTTGAGGACCTCACGGAGTTGGCCAAACCGCGAGGTGGTTGCCTTCCCGTCCGTGATGCGGAGTTCGCGCAGCAGCGTGCGGTCCTCGAGCACGCGATCGTAGTTGAGGCCAACGGGCACGATGTAGATACGCTCGGCGAAGCCCGGCTCACGCGCCGTGCCGAGCATGTAATCGAGCATGCCGATTTTGGGAGGGCGGAGCTTGCCGTCGCGGGTGAGGCCGCCTTCGGGGAAGAGCCCCTGAGTCACGCCATTGCGCGTGATGAGCTGGACGTAGCGCTCGAGGACGGAGTGGTAGAGCGGCTCGCGGTAGCGCCGACGAATGAAGTAGGAGCCAAAGGACTTGAACAGGTACTCAAGCGGAAACACTCGCGCCCATTCTCCCACCGCGTAGGAGATGGCCACCTGCCCCGCGAGCCCATACGAGGCAAGCACGTAATCCGCATTGGAGCGGTGATTCATCAAATAGATGACGATGCTCTCACGCGGGAGGCGTTCGAAGGCCGCGACGTTTTGGATCTTGACCGTCGTTCTATAGAAGAGTCCGAGTGCCGCCTTGGAGATGGCGTAACCGAACTGGTAGTACATGAAGAGGTTGAAGCTCGGGACGATTTCGTCGAGGTAGGTCTCGACGCGTCGCCAGACTTGGGCGCGGGGGACGCCGTGCTCCTCGGCGTGCAAGCGGACGGCCTCAGCGATGCGTTCGTCTGCGAGCAGGGACTGCACGATGTAGCGCTTGCCGGTGAGCTTGAAGCGATCCACGCGGGCGCGAAAGCGCATGAGGGCGCGGCGCGCGAGGCGTCGGGTCCAGTTCCGCCAGGCCGCGAGGAGGAGCAACGCCGCGAGCAGCGCAACGCTCAGCCACAAGAACAGCGGTGGAATCGTCGGCACCATGACGGGGAACGTACTCGCTTCAGCCGCTCCCAGTAACCGCGCCAGCGGTGGACTAGAGTTCGAAGCGCAGGACCAGCGTTTCGCCAGCAGGGAGCGCCGCCCACTCGCGCAGGGAGTCACTCAAGCGGTGACGAACGAGGTCCAACTCGGCATCTGTGATCTGCCGCGGCGCCAACGAGGGCTCGTACTGCTGGGCAATGAAAACGTTGAGCTCGGCTGCCGAGCTGGGAGCTGCCCCAGCAGCAGTCTGATGTCGCTCCACATCCAAGAGCCCAACGAGGCGCTCGACGAAGAGCGCGTCCGGGGGAATCGGGCCGCGAGCGTAGGGCGGCTCGAAACTCTCGAAGTCCCAGCCTCCTGCGATGAGGCCATAGAAGGCGGTGGACAGGCCAAGCACGGACTCTACGGCGTAATGCGTACAATCGTGCGCGGCAAAGAACTCCGCGTGCCGAGTCTGGCGCTGAAAGGTCCGCGATCCGTCCGCACGCTCAAGCGTGAGCGAGGAGCCGCCCTCGAGGCGCTTTTTGAGGTGGAGCGTAAGCATGTGCCAAGTTATGGATTCACGTTCATCTTGGCACTGCCATGACTGCGTCCGTGGGATTTGCGAGCCGCGTCTATAGCATTGCCGGCATCGTTGGCATGGTTGGCTTCGTTGGCATTCTATTGCTCGCCACGTCGCGCCTTGTCAAAGGCAAATCTCCCGCCACCGAGACGAGACTCGGTGGCGGGAGATTTTACCAGCGTTGCAAATTAGTTACGCGGCATGATGACGGTGTCAATCACGTGGATGACGCCATTCGACGCCTGCACGTCGGCCGTAGCGACGGTCGCGTTGTTGATCATGACCTTGCCGTCCATGACGTGAATGCTGACGGCCGAACCCTGCACCGTGTTCGCGCTCGTGAGCTTCACAACGTCTGCGGCCGTAACCTTGCCGGCGACAACGTGGTAGGTGAGGATGGAGCGAAGGCGCGGGATGTCGAGCAGCAGCGCGTCCAGCGTGCCGGCGGGGAGCTTAGCGAACGCAGCGTCGGTCGGGGCGAAGACCGTGAACGGGCCCGGGCCCTGAAGCGTCTCGACGAGGCCAGCGGCGGTCAGTGCGCGGGCGAGGACGGTGAAGGAACCGTTCTCGACGGCGACGGTGACGATGTTCTTCGTCGGCGCGGCGGGACGGGCGCCCATCTGCTGAGCGGAGAGAGACGGAGCGACGAGTGCGAGCGCGAGCGCGGCGATGGTCAAACGCATTGGAACAACTCCAGATGTTGTTTTGAGAGGAGCGCGATGCAGTCGCAAGCGCGCAGGTTGTGCTTCTCAAACGCGATCAGACGCAGTCAGTTCCGTTAGGTATTCATTACTACTGGACAGCGCAACGCGCAGTCGTGGACTGGTCCATATACGAGCGCGGAATGCGTGGCGATTCGCGCTTACTGGTTGGGCGACTGCTTCAGTTCCGCGAGGGCGACTCGTGCGCCTTCCGCTTCGCGCGTATCGGGAAAGGCGTCAATCAAGCGACGCAACTCGACCATCGCGCGCCCGGTATCGGCAAGCGGTCCAAGGTAGAGATCCACGAGTTTTTGCTGCACGTAGCGGCGTATGTCGGCGGTGCCGCCGCTGAGCGCGCGCGCGCGGAGATAGTGCTCGAGTGCGGTGTGCGGATCCTTGCGCGCACGCAAATGGAAATCAGCCGCGCGCACGACGGTAATCACGCTCTCGGGTTGCTCGAGAAGGGCTGCTTCCCACGCCGCGGCAGCGCCGTCGAGATCTCCCTTGAGCTCCAGCGCCTCGATATGCGAGAAGGTCGGCGTGTAGGCTGTTGTATCGCCGGACGGCGCGTAGATGGAGTTTCCGAATCGCTCGGCGCCCTTCAATCCCATGCGCCAGATGCCCTTTCCGATCCCGAAGCAGACGACGACTCCGGCAATCGTCACGAGCGGATTCGCGGGCAGGTGGCCGCGCGCCTGTAAGAGGGGCGTGAAGATCAGTCCGCAGAAACCAGCGACGATGCCGTGCACCACACCGCTATCAATGAATCCGGCCGCCGTCTTCTTGTCGGGGTCATCGTGGTGGTAGGCCATCGGCAGGTGTTGGGGACAGGAAGAATGTATCTTGCTAGGCATGAGCTTCGCCAAGAGTGGGATCGCGCTCGTGGCCATCGCGATTGCGAGCTGCAGACCGACCGTGCCGCCGGCGCCCGCGCCGACGAGCTCGGCGCCCTACGCCGTGGCGGGCGCAGATACCCTGCGTGTCTACCGGTTTGGCGTCTTTGCCAACGCAGTGCCGCGGCCCGCCGTGTTGCTCTTGCACGGCGGTGGGTGGAATGCAGGTGAACCCGCTTGGGTCTTCCCGGCGGCGCAGGCCTTCGCCGATGCCGGCTTCGTGGCCTTCGCGGTGCAGTATCGATTGAGTGACAGCCTGCGGACGCCGATCGAAGCCTTGGCCGATGTGTGCGCGGCCCTGCGCTGGACGCGGCTCCTCGGAGACTCACTGGGCGTGGACTCCTCCCGCGTCGCGATCTACGGCGTCTCGGCGGGCGGACACCTGGCGGCGAGCACCGTGACGGTCGGTTGTCCGGAGGCCATCCCCGACCGTGGAGCCGACGCGCTGTTGCTGTTGTCACCTGCGCTCGACGTGGAACGCGACGCGCACTTTGCGCGACTGCTGCTCGATCGTGCCAGCGCGCGCGATGTCTCGCCGGTGGTGGCTGGGCGGCTCACAATGCCTCCGACCGTCATCGTGCAGGGCGCGGAGGACTCGCTTACGCCGCTGGCCGGCGCACAACGCTTCTGCCTTCTCGTGGTACAGGTCCGTGCCAGTTGCGACCTCCGCATCTACGAGGGCCTTGGTCATCTCCTCACGCGGCGGCTCGACGATCAAGAGCAGCACTATGACCCAGATCCGCTCGCCCGCGCCGATGGACTGCGCCACCAAGTGCAGGCCCTCAAGGCGCTGTGGCGCCCAGGCCTGCCGTTAGATTCACTCTGATGACGGACGCTCTGCCTATCCTCGTGATTGCCGCCACGGCGCGTGAGTTGGCGACGAAGCTGCCCTGCCACACGCTCATCTGTGGCGTGGGTCCGGTGGAGTCGGCGGCACGCACGGCGGCGGCGATTGCGATGCTCCAGCCGATGGCCGTGTTGCACGTGGGCATCGCCGGTGCCAGGCGGGGCAGCGGACTGACACCCGGTACGATTATCATCGGCTCGGCTTCGCTTTACACGGACTTGGAGGTCTCGCGCAATCTGGCACCGCGGGAGATTCACCCGAGCGCCGATTTGATGATTGCGGCGAGACGCGCCGTGCCGACAGCCGTGCAACTGCCGATTGGCACCACGGGACGCGTAGGCGGAAGCGCTGGCTGCGAGGTCGAAGCGATGGAAGGCTTTGCCGTGCTCCGTGCGGCTGGCATCGCAGGCATTCCTGCGGTGGAGGTACGCGCCATCTCCAACGAGATCGAGGAAGAAGACCGCACGCGCTGGCATTTCGAGCTGGCCTTCGCGGCCATCACCGGCGTGACGCCGCGCTTGCTTGAGGAGATCGTTGCGTGCGTGAGCTGAGCTTTGGCTACTCGCCCTGCCCCAACGACACCTTCGCGTTTCACGCGCTGACGCATGGCATAGTGCGTTTGCCGTTCGCCGTACGCCCGGTGCTACTGGACATCGAAGAGTTGAATCGTCGAGCGCACGTGGGTGAGTTCAGCTTTACCAAACTGAGTGTTGGTGCCTTTGCCGCCGTCGGTGACCGGTATCGCTTGATGCGCAGCGGCGCGGCATTGGGGCACGGCGTGGGTCCGCTGGTCGTCACGCGCACTCCAATGACACTCGCGGAAGCGGTGCGTGGACGCGTGGCGATTCCCGGGAAGGAGACGACGGCGTATCGCTTGCTTCGCTTGGCGGCGCCAACTCTCGCCACAACAATTGAGATGCGCTACGACCGCATCCTACAGGCCGTCTCAAGCGGTGAGGTAGATGCGGGGCTCATCATCCATGAGAGCCGCTTCACGTATCGCGATCACGGCCTCCACAAGGCTCAGGACTTGGGTGAGTGGTGGGAGCAGCAGACCTCGCTGCCCGTGCCGTTGGCCGGCATCTGTGCGCGCGCGGACATTGACGACGCCACGCGCAGCACGATGGAGTCGGGCATCCGTGAGTCCGTGCAGTACGCGTTTGATCATCCCGCAGCGAGCGCCGCATACGTGAGCGTACACTCGCAGGAAATGAGTGCCGACGTCTGCCAGCAGCATATCAAGCTGTATGTAAACAAATGGTCCTTGGATGTGGGCGACGAAGGCCTGCGGGCGATTGACCGACTTGTGGCCGCGGGGGGCGCGTGAGCGGTCGTCTTGAGGCCATTTGGAGCAAGCGCGCGCATCGTGGACCGATGGATGCACTCGAGCGCGCGACACTCGTGCCCGGCACAGGCTTAGAGGGGAGCGTGGGCCGCAGCACGCGTCGGCAAGTGACGCTCATTGAACGGGAAGTATGGGATCGCATGCAGGAGGAGCTGCAAGCGCAGATTCCGTACAGCGCGCGCCGAGCGAATATGATGCTGAGTGGAATTCACCTCGTGGACACGCGCGGGAAGTTACTGCGCATTGGCGAGACGCTCATCAAGATTGGCGGACATACGATGCCCTGCGAGCGCATGGATGAAGCCTGCGATGGACTGCGTGCGAAGTTGGAGCCGCATTGGGGCGGTGGTGCGTTTGCTCAAGTCATAAGCGGTGGAATCATTCAGGTGGGCGATGAGGTCGCATGGGAAGCGGACTGAGCTTCGACAATCGCTTCGTGCGCGATTTGCCCGGCGATCTGAAGTCGGGTAACGAGCGTCGTCAGGTGCTCCGTGCGGCTTGGAGCGCGGTGCATCCCACGGCGGTGGCGAAGCCGGAGTTGCTCGCGCACTCGGCCGAAGTGGCCGCGCTGGTGGGATTTGCTCCCGAAGACCACCAGAGCCAGCGCTTTGCTGAAGTGTTTGGCGGCAACGCACTGCTCAACGGCATGCAGCCCTACGCCGCCTGCTACGGCGGCCACCAGTTCGGCAATTGGGCCGGACAACTCGGCGATGGCCGTGCCATCTCCTTGGGCGAGGTGCTAAACGCCAAGGGCGAGCGATGGGAACTGCAGTTGAAGGGCGCCGGGCCCACACCCTACTCGCGTTCGACGGATGGCCGCGCGGTGTTACGCTCCAGCATCCGCGAGTTCCTCTGCTCAGAGGCCATGCACCACCTTGGTATTCCGACCACGCGCGCCCTCAGCGTGGTGACGACGGGCGAGCAGGTGCTGCGTGATATGTTCTACGACGGGCGCGCCGCGCTCGAACCGGGCGCCGTCGTCTGCCGCGTGGCGCCGAGTTTTATTCGCTTCGGCAACTTCGAGATTGCCACCGCGCGCGATGACACGGCGCTGCTGCGGCAGATGGCGGACTTCACCATCGCGCGGGACTTTCCGCATCTCGCAGCGTCCGATTACGCGCAGTGGTTCATGGAAGTCTGCGAGCGTTCGGCCACCATGATTGTGCACTGGATGCGCGTGGGCTTTGTGCACGGCGTGATGAATACGGACAACATGAGTATCCTCGGGCTGACGATTGACTACGGCCCGTATGGCTGGCTCGATGACTTTGATCCGCACTGGACGCCCAACACAACGGACGCGAGTGGGCGTCGCTACCGCTACGCGCAGCAACCGGCCGTCGCGCAGTGGAATCTTGAGCGGCTCGCCGATGCCATTCGCCCGCTCTTTGCTGACGTCGCGCCGTTGCAAGCGGGGCTCGAGCGATACATCGCCGTTTTTAACCGTGAGTACCGCGCGATGCTGGCCAGTAAGTTTGGCTTTGCAGAGTTTGCCGCGGATCAGGAAGAAGTCGCGCAGGCCGGGCTTACGCTGCTGCAGTCCGTTGAGGGCGACTACACACTCTTCTTCCGGGCGCTGACGGAGATGCCGCTTGTGCTGCCGGAGAGCGACGCAGAGGCCGTCACGCTCCTCGGCGACATGTTCTACAACGCCGACAAGAAGACCGAGTACGCGCCAGCGCTGGCTGCTTGGCTCAGGCGCTGGCAAGCGGCGCGAAGCGCAGAGCACGCGAGTCGTGACAATGCGAGTCGTGACAATGCGAGTCGTGAAGAAGTGCAGCAGCGCATGGAGCGCGCCAACCCGCGCTTCGTGCTGCGCAACTACCTCGCGCAACAAGCGATTGACGCCGCCACTGCCGGCGACGCCTCACTCGTACACGAGTTGCTCGACACCATGCGCCGGCCTTACGACGCGCAGCCTGGCCGCGAGCGATTCCTCGCGAAGCGGCCTAAGTGGGCGCAGGACAAGCCTGGCTGCTCGATGCTCTCCTGTAGCTCGTAGCGTGCTGACGGCGGCTGATCTCACGGTTCGCTATGCGGCGGGCCCGAGAGCGCTCGATGCTGTGTCCCTCGCCTTCAGGCCGGGTGTGTTTGGATTGCTGGGCCCTAACGGCGCGGGTAAGAGCACCCTGCTCCGGGTCTTGGCCACCTTGCAGCAACCAGATAGCGGGAGCATTCGATTTGCAGACGATGCCGGTGAGTTTGACGTCTTGCATGATTCCCAACGCTTGCGGCGTACCCTTGGCTACCTGCCGCAGGACTTCGGGCTCTACCCGTCCTTAAGCGTGGAGTACGTGCTCGGACATTTCTGCGCACTGAAAGGCGCCACTGAACGCGAGGCGCGCGCCGCTTGGGTTGACTCGTTACTCAGCCGTACGAACCTGCTCGATAAGCGACGTGCGATTGTCGGAAGCTTGAGCGGTGGCATGCGTCAGCGCCTCGGACTGGCCATTGCGCTCGCGGGGAACCCGGCGCTCCTGCTGCTCGATGAGCCTACGGCGGGACTCGATCCGGGCGAGCGTCGCCGGATCTATGATGTGCTCGCGCAGTTGGGCGAGCGCACGGTGGTCTTGCTCTCCACGCACCTCACGGAAGACATCCGTGTTGCCTGTACGCGCTTCGCGATACTCAGCCGCGGGTGCATCGTAGCTGAGGACGAGCCCGGGCGCGCGGTGCGCGCGTTACGCGAGTCCATGGGCGCTGAGGCAACGCTTGAGGACCTGTACTTCAAGCACGTACCGTTGGATGCCGAGCGCTGAGCGCCCGCACAGCGGGCTCGCAACCATTGGAATAGTAGTCAGCCTTGAGCTGCGGCTGCATGCGCGGGACTTCATGGCTTGGCTGGGTGCGTTGGTGTTTTTCTTTCTCTCACTCGCGCACGCGAGCGGCGGGCCCATTTCATTGGTGAGTGGGGATCTCGCCTCACTACCCCGGACTGCGGGACCCGTATTGGCACAAGCGATGGCCGGGCTCACGGCCTTCGGCCAAGTCATCACGGCGATGACCGCGGCGACGGTGGGACTGCGTGATGTATCGCTGCGCAGCGAAGGGCTGGTGCTGACTACTGGTATAGCTTGGCGAGCCTACTTGCTCGGACGCTATGCGGCGACGCTAGCGGTGCTCCTTGCCATCTCCGCCGCAATCCCACTGGGATTCGCGCTTGGCGGTGCGGCTCCTGGTGACTTGCTCGCGCCAGTGGCCTCGCTCGTGCTGCCCAATGTGGCACTCGTGGCTGCGGCCTTCTTTGCGGCGGCGGCCCTGAGTGGTGGGTTCAGTGTGATCCTGCTGGTTGGCTTGGGATTCATCGGCCTGTGGCAAACGGGGCTCAGCTTAGTTGCGCGTGGAGTGAGCATCGGTGCGCTGATTGATCCCTTTGGCAACGCGGCGCTCACTGCTGGGCACTCACTCGCGGCGAACCGCGTGCTTTGGCTCGCAGTATCGGGGGCGCTGCTGGGTATCACGCTTTGGCGCTGGCGGCCGCGAGGTGGCGTTCTTGCTGCGCCCGCGCGTGGCGCAGTGGCCGCTGCGTCCAAACAGGTCACGGCGCGATTAGCGAGCGCCGGGAGCCCACAAGTTGCCGCGCAGACGACGCCATCAGTTGCACCCGCTAAGCCCCTCGCGCCACTACGCGGCGCAAGTACGACTGACCAGTTCAAAGCCGAGTATAGATTCGGCCTTCGCTGGGTCGTTCAGGAGCGCGGCTTCACTGTGTTGCTCTTCCTCGCGTTATTGAATTCGACCGCCAACGGCTGGAGCGTGGCCATGGATTCGAGCGCGCTGGTCCGCGCCTTGGAGTTCCACGCGCGGCTCTTCGCGATTCTCATCGCCACCATCTATGCTGGTGAGCTCGTGTGGCGCGACCGTGATGTGCGAGCCGACGCGCTACTCGATGCCCTGCCCGTTGCGCGCGACCTTCGGCTCGCAGGGCGCGCCACTGGCGTGCTCACGGGATTGCTGGCGTTGCCGATCACAATCACGATTGCTGGAGCCATGCTACCGCTGCTGAGGGACGGCAGTCCCAACATTGCCTGCGCGGCCGCTTGGCTCGGTGGCGTCGGGAGCCTGCTGTTTGTAGGTCTCTTCATCATCTCGCTCGCGCTACATCGCATCGTGAAGCACAAGACGGGCGCGCATCTGCTGCTCATCGCCGCGTGGGTCAGCGCGATTGCTGCTGGCGTGGATGCACTCGCGCAGCCGTGGCAGGTGTGGGGATTCTGCCCCTAACACCTGCCCCTTTCCGCTACCCGCGGCACCCTCCGAAGTCTCCTGCAAAGTTCACTTCGCCGAATACGCGCAGCTCGACCTAAGGAACGCGCAGGCCCCGGCCAGCGCTCCACGGAGCACCGGCCGCTGCCATCGCCTGCTGGACCCGCGCCAGCTCCGTCTCCAACAACACGCGCGCGTCGCGCTCGATAGCCGCGAGTTCGGACTCCGCGAGGTCAGCCTCCCGACGCTGCGTTGCTGTTGGCGGATACCTATGCTCATACTGCGCCGCGGCCCCAAGACGCGCCGATACGTTGTGCTCCTGCGGTTCGTCGAGCTGGCCGCGCACGGGATCTCCGTTCAAACGGCGCGAGAGCAACGCAATGCGCGTCGACAGCGAATCCACCATCCCATACAGCAAGGGATTTGGTCGTGATGCCGCTGCGATGGACGCGCGAGCGTGCCGCAGATCCTCGCGGGCCGCTCCTAGTTCCCTGCCGAGCGCCGAGGCACGGCCCTCGAGCTTGGCCACCTTCTGTTGGAACGCTGCCGCCGCCACGAAGTCGGGCGAGCCAGGCACGTTCGGAACGGGACGCACGGTGAAGGCTTGCGGCTCACCAAGTGCGCGAACGCCTGCGGCCGACACCAAGTGCAGCGTTGCCGTGTAGGCGCCAGGCGTGGCGAGCGGCCCCTGAGGCTCGCCCGCCCATGGAGGGCGGAAGGCGGGGGGATTCAAGTTCACTGGATCTGGGCTCGCCAAGCGTAAATCCCAGTTGAGACGATGCAAGCCTGATCGTGACGGAGCCTCAAGCATCCGCACGATTGCCCCGCTGGCGTCTCGGATGGCAAGCACAAGCTGCGGCGCGCGTTCCTGCTGCTCCGCGCGCAGGCGGTCAAAGCCTGGGAATGGCACGTCAGCAGCGCGCTCCTGCAGGCGACGCTCCTCGGCGCGACGCGCTTCCTGCGCGGTACTCGGCAGCGCGCTCACATAGTACGTGAGCAGCGCACCGAAAGGAGGATTCTCCGTTGTGAAGTCGTCCGTCCCGAGCTCGGGGCGGCCCGGTGCCTGCGCCACAGCGGTCGGCACGTACCACCAGGCATCACGCACGGGGAGGAGCGTCGCCACGTCCACGCGCACGCCGGCCGCGATGGCACGCAGAGGCGTGTAGTCGTCGAGCACATACACGCTGCGCCCGAAGGTTGCCGCGACGAGATCGTTGTCGCGCCGCTGCAGAGCGATGTCACGCACCGGGATGGTGGGCATGCCACCGAGGCGATGCCAGTTCGTGCCACCATTGGGCGACCAGTACGCGCCGGACTCGGTGCCGACGAACAGCAGGCCGGACTCACCATCCTGCTGCACCGCCCATACGATTGAGCCCTTGGGCAAGTCTCCAGCGATGGAGCGCCAGGTGCGACCGAGGTCAGCGCTGCTGAAGAGGTAGGGCGTGAAGTCGCCAATCTTGTGTGCATCTGCGGCCACGAACAGCGTGCGCGCCGAGTGCCGCGAGAACTCCACGTCATTGATGAAGGACAGCGGCGGCAGGCCCGGCAACGCCGCCGCGCGAGTCCACGTGGCGCCTCCATCCGTCGTCACCTGCACGAGGCCATCGTCAGTGCCAACCGCGAGCGTGCCTTCTGCACTTGGCGACTCCGAGATGCTTGTGGTAGTTGCGTACTTGGACATCGCGCCATGATCGTAGAGCGCGTCCACACTCACGCCGCGGCCATAGTAGCGCTGCGCGTAGCGCTCGCCACCGAGTGTGAGATCAGAGCTCACGGTCTTCCAACTGTCGCCACGGTCATCGCTGCGCCACAGGCGCTGAGAACCGAAATAGATACGCGCGGGGTTGTGCGGGCTCACGAGTAGCGGTGCATCCCAGTTCCACCGCTCAGGTGCGTCCGTGGCCGCGGGCTGCGGCTTAATCATCACGGTCTCGTCGTTGCGACGATCTTTTCGCGCCAGCATGCCCTCCTGCCACATCAGGTACATCATGTCAGGGTTGCCGGGCTCGAAGGCTACACCATAGCCATCCGCGCCAAGTGGCACATACCAGTCCTGACTGCGCACGCCTTCCAGTTGCAGGGTGCGCGAGGGCCCGTGAAAGGTGCCCTGGTCCTGCGCGCCGAGGAGCACGTCATAGAAGGGAGCGCGATCGTTCAGAGCCACCTTGTACAACTGCGACAGCGGGAGGTTCGGGAAGTGCCGCCACCGCTGACCGGAGTCGAAGCTTTCATAGAGTCCGCCATCGGTGCCCACAAGCATGTGGCGTCCATCCGTGGGATCAATCCAGAGCGCGTGGTTGTCGCTGTGCTTGTCGTGCCCAGACTCAAGATTACCGAAGCTGCGGCCAGCGTCGCGCGTGACTTGGATGAATACGTCCATCTGATACACGAGGTTTGCATCGGTAGGCGAGGCCTCTATCTCTTGGTAGTAATGCGGCCCAGTACCACCGGAGATGTACGAGTTGCGCTTCTCCCAACTCTCGCCACGATCCAGCGATACGTAGAAGCCGCGATGCTCGGCCGAGGCTTCTATCGTCGCGTAGACGCGCGACGGATCTGCGGGAGTGACGGCGAGGCCAATCTTGCCGATCTCGCCTGTGGGAAGTCCGCTCGTGAGCTTCCGCCATGTGCGGCCGTTGTCCGTGGACTTATACAAGCCAGAGCCCGCCCCGCCTGCGAGAAAGCCGTAAACGTGTCGGCGACGTTGGTACGCAGCGGCGTAGACAACGTCGGGGTTCGAGGGATCGAACTCCAAGTCAGTGATACCCGTGTTCTCGTCAATCTGCAGCGCGGCGGTCCACGTGGCGCCGCCATCCGTGGAGCGATAGACGCCGCGTTCACCGCCGCTGGACCACAGAGGGCCCTCGGCCGCTACAAGGATGGTGTTCCCTTGGCGCGGATCAACAAGAATGCGCCCAATGTGCTGCGAGTTGGTGAGCCCCATACGCTGCCAGTTACGGCCACCGTCGCGCGAGCGGTACACGCCATCGCCCCAGCCGACGTGACGGCCACTCACGTTCTCACCGGTGCCTACCCACACGATCTCAGGGTTCGTGGGGTCGATTGTGACTTCGCCGATGGAATACGAGGTCTGTCGTTCGAAGATTGGCGTGAAGGTGACGCCACTGTTTGTGGTCTTCCAGACGCCGCCCGAGCCAGCGGCCACATACCAGGTGCGTGCGTCAAGAGGATGCACCGCGATGTCGGCGATGCGGCCACCCATCAGCGCGGGGCCGATAGGGCGCATCACGAGCCCCTCGGCGGCGGAGGCCGGCACAGACGCCGCTTGGGCGTGAAGCGCGCCAGCGCCTAGGAGAAGAAGACTGGCGAGTTGGAGAGGGCGCGCGTAAGCGGGGCGGCATCGGAACATCAGTGGCGACTCGGGATTGAGGGTCGCCGTAAGGTGGTCATCAGGCTTGCGCGGCGCGAGGGGGGGACGCGCTGGCTTGCTCGCGTCCCGCCCCTGCAGCGTAGTCTCCCGTTAGAACGAGCCGAAGCGGAAGACCAGTGAACCGTTCGCTCCACTGATCTTGTCGTTCACGAGCTCCGGGAAGTCGCCACCAACGGCGAAGCGGTAGCTGCCGGTTACGCCGATACGCATCCAGCGTAGCACATTCAGCTCTACGCCAAGCTGCGGTTCAGCGACGCCGAAGGATTCCATTTCGTAGTTCGCATTGCGCGGACGAAGATTATCCGGCCACACTGACACGCCACCGCCTCCGAGCAGCACGCCGTAGGTGGCGTGCACTAATTTGGACGGCCGGGTGATGACTTCGAGGGTGAGCCCACCGTAGCCGAAGTCCATCTCGCCGCGCACGGGATTCCCCGCGATGATTGCATCAACGTTCGTGGTACCGCCGAGTCCCATTCCCCCAATTGCGAAGCGGCGATTGATCAGGAAGGCCCCGCCGCCGCCGCCGAGGAACATTGTCTCGCCGGCCACCTGCGTGACGCGGAACATCGGGCCACCGAAGCCACCGAAGCTGCGGGGGCCGTTTGCAAACAGGTACTCATCCTGCGCGTGAGCGAACGTGGGGACAGCCGCAATGAGCAAAGCGGACAGGACGGAACGACGGAGCGCGGACGAAGGCATGCGGTGATTCTCCAAGAGGTAGACGGCTTCCCCTAGTACGCCGGATGCGCTCCTATGGTTTCTCCGAGTAGCTTCCACGTGTGCCCTCCCCCACACCGCCGAGCATCCGTCAGCGCCTCAGTGCCGCCTGGCCTCACCTGCGTCGGCTGCTATTGATTGCGCTGGCCGTGGTGATGCTTGGTCCGGTGGTGCTCGGACTGCTACTCAACTTCCTGCAGCCTCCCACCACGATGGTCATGCTGCGACGCACCGTTCAGCGCGCCGTTGATGGCAAGCGTCCTTGGTATCCGCAGCGTGACGTAGTAGCGCGCAGCGAGATTTCGCCGCGGCTGCGCCGTGCGGTGCTAGCGGCGGAAGACGACCGCTTCTACTTGCATTGGGGTCTGGATGTGGTGGAGATCCAGAAGGCACTCGACCGCGCCGAACGCGGCGGCCGCCTGCGCGGCGCTTCCACCATCACGCAGCAGGTGGCGAAGAACATCTTCCTCTGGGAAGGGCGTTCGTTCGTGCGAAAAGGCTTCGAGGCCTACATCACGCTCGTGCTGGAGTTGACGCTCCCCAAGGAGCGCATCCTCGACCTGTATCTCAACTTGGCCGAGTGGGGCGATGGCGTGTTTGGCGCGGAGATGGCGGCGCGGAAGCACTTTGGTGTGAGCGCCGCGCGATTGAGCGCTGAGCAGGCCGCACGTCTGGCCGCCATCTTGCCGTCGCCGCGACGCTGGAGCCCATCAGGGAGCGTCGCGTCGCGGAGGATTCCAGAAATTCTCGCTCGAATGCAGTACGCTGCGCCGCGCTAGAAGCGCAGGCCGATACCCAGCGTGACCCAGCTGTTGGCGCCCTTCTCGAACGGCTTGTTGTACGATGCTGTTGCCTCGAGCATCAAAAAGCCCACCGACACATTCGGCGTAAACGCCATTTCCTTGGCGTCCGTGAGGTAGCCGAACTCGGCGCCGAGGTCGAGCAGCGGAAGGGGCGAGAAGTGCGGTCCGGCCTGCAGCGTGATCTCAGAGACATCGTCAATGAACGGGTTCACGGCCTTGAACTGCGTGTACGTGACGCTGCCCATGAGCTTAAAGACGAGCAGTGGCACGCCGGCGCGGAAGTACGCGCCGACGCCCGCATCGTGCGTGTCGGCGAAGTTGCCCTGCGGGAGGGCGCCGTGCGCGCCGACTCGCAGGTCGAGCAAGGGCACCTGCGCCTGAGCGGGAACGGAAGCGAGCGCGAGAAAAGCAGCAACGGCAAGCATGCGGCGGAGCATGATCAGCCTCGGAGTAGTTGGTTAATGATAGAGCCTACGAAATCCAGACGATGGGGCGCTATCGGCGCTGCCCCATCCGATACTCGCGCGGTGGGATATTGCCCTGCAGATGCGTCACGAAGTAGTCCCAGCGACGGCGCATGATGTACATCCCATCCTGCCCAAAGCCGTGGCGCGCGTGCGGCAGAAGGATCATGTCGAAGTCCTTGTTGGCCTTCATTAAAGCGTCCGCCACAAGTAGCGTGTTGGTGGCCGGCACGTTGTCGTCCATCAAACCGTGGATAAGCAGCAGCTTGCCGCGGAGATTGGCCGCGTAGGTCTGGTTGGCTTCGGCCGCGTAGTTATCCGTGCTGCCATTACGAACGAGCAGGCCCTGATAGCGCTCGCCCCAGTCGTCTTCGTAGTTGCGCTGATCCTGATTGCCCGACTCGGCGATACCCACGTCAAAGAACTCCGGCGCGCGCAACATGGCGGCTGCCGTGGCGAAGCCACCACCAGAGTGGCCCCAGATGCCGACCTTCTCGATATCAATGAAGCGGTGACGGCGCGCGAGTTCCTGCATGCCGGCGACTTGATCGGGAATCGAGTTGTCGCCCATGCGGCTGTAGTAGGCATCGTGGAAGGCCTTAGAGCGCTGCGGCGAGCTGCCCATACCGTCAATCAACACCACAATAAATCCAAGCTCAGCTAGCGCCTGATGGTCACCACGTGAAGGCGAGAAGGAGCGCGAGCCTACCGACCCACCCTGCGGGCCCGGGTAGATGTAATTGATGATTGGATACTTCTTGGTGGAGTCGAGCTGCGTGGGCGTGAACATCAGGCCATACAGGTCCGTCTGGCCATCGCGGGCCTTCACCGTGAACGGCTGCGGCGCCTTCCAGCCAGAAGCGACCAAGCGCGAGATGTCTACGCGGGCAAGTTCGCGAATCACGCGGCCCGTGTTGCCGTCGCGCAGCACCGTCACCGGCGGCACGTTGGCCTGGGAGTAGGTGTCAATCACGAAGCGGCCGTCCGGCGACATGGTCACTGCGTGGTTGCCCACTTCAGGCGTGAGCCCAAGTAGCGAACGGCCGTCGAAGTTTACGCGGTAGAGTGAGGTGTAATACGGATCGCGGCCTGCTTCGCGGCCCTGCGCCATGAAGTAAATGCGACGCGTGCGCTCATCCACGCGCACGATCTGCGTCACGTTGCCGTTGCCTGTAGTGATGCGATTCTTGAGCTGGCCCGTGGTGAGGTCAAACAGGTAGAGCTGAATCCAGCCGTCGCGCACCGACCACTGGATGAGTTCGTTGCTCGCCGGCAGCACGCGCCAGAGCTCGTTATCTAGCGAGGCATCGCCAATCTGCGTCTCGCTGTTCTCATCGTAGAGCGTCTTCACGTCACCCGTGCGTGCGTCGGCCACTCGCATCCACATCTGCTTGTGATCGCGGGTGTTGGACACGAACGCAATCTTCGAGCCATCGGGATACCACTGCGTGTCGCAGATTTCGCCGCCGCACTCGATGTGGTCCGAGACGCGCGAGCGGTGCTGGTCGGGCTCCATCTTGAAGCGCGTGAGCTTGGGCCGTCCGTCGCCACCATCGAGCGCAATCACCACGCGCTGAATGCGGAAGATTACCGAGTCACCCGGGAGCGGATAGCGCCAAGACTGCAGGCGCGGCGCGCCAACGTTCGTCGTGGTGAGATACATCATCGAAACGCCGCGGCCGTCGTGCTGGAACGTGGCAATCTGCTTGGAGTCTGGGCTCCAGCTGACCACGGGGTCGTCCGAGTGTACCCAGCCCGCGTTGTTCGTGGCGTAGCCAAAGTCTTGGACGCCATCGCTCGTCAACTGCGTTTCGGTGCCGCTGACCAAGTCCTTCACCCATAAGTTGTAGTTGCGGATGAAGGCGGCCTTGGTGCGATCTGGGCTCATCGAAGAGCTGCCTGGAGCCGCGTGCGCGGGGCGCGCCGGCGGGGTCACCGCGCAGGGATCCTGCTGCGGCACACAGGTGCGGCTTTGGTTGCGGGCGGGATCCACAATGCGGAGTTCCGGGCCACCCGTCAGGGCCACGCGATACCAGAAGCGGCCGTCGGCGAGCCAGTTGTAGCTGGAGCCCTGCCCACTCACCAATGAAGCGACGCCCTGCCCGAGAAACCGCTCGGCGCGGGCATAGTCCTGCTCGGTGAGTTGGCGGCCCTGGGCGGCGAGGACAGCCGGGGCGAGGAGAGCGGCGGCGAGGGCGGAGCGGATGAGTCGCATTTCTATATAAGAGGAGGGTCGCGACGAAGCGCCAAGGGGGTGGGCTGGCGTTCTGATGCAGCAGAAAAGATACCCCGCTGGGCGGCGCTTGCACTCCGCCTCAGCTCCCAACAAAGGGCGCCTAAGCCGGAGCCCGTTGACATTGCCCTGTTTAACTATTTAGTTAAACCAATGAGTCAATCTAAGCCCACAGGTAAGCCAAAGGTCCGGACGAGACCAAAGGCGTCCGCGCCAGCCGATACGGAAGCTCGAATCCTCGCCGCCGCCCGCAGCGTGTTCACACGAACGGGCACCGCGGGCGCGCGCATGCAGGACATCGCTCGCGAGGCCGGCGTGAACCAAGCCCTGTTGCACTACTACTTCAGGACCAAAGAAGCCCTCGCCGAGCGCGTGTTCTTTGAGGCCGCATCGGCACTGTTTGCGGCGATGCCTCGTGATTTACGACCCGACGCTCCGCTCGCCGACATCGTCCGGAGCTTCGTGTCCTCGTACATCGATACAGTCCGGAAGACGCCCTTCATCCCCGGCTACATCGCGGCGGAAACGCATCAGCACCCCGAGCGCATCGCCGCGATGCTCGCCCGCGTGACTGGCCGCAACCCCACCACGGACACGCCGATGCTCCTGCAGATGGTGCAGCAGATGATTGACGCACGCGTGGCGGCGGGAGAAATGCGGGCGATCAAAGCCGAGCAGTTGATGGTGAACATGATGGCTCTCGTGACCTTCCCATTCATCGCGCAGCGGGTGCTCACGGGTGTGTACGGCATGAATGACGCGCAGTACGACCGATTCCTCGATGAGCGTCGCGAGGAACTCCCGAAGTTCATCCTCAACGCCCTTCGCGTATGAAGCACATTCTGCTCTTTTCTCTACTGCTACTGCCCTCAGTCACGCGTGCGCAGGTGGATTCCCTGCGACTGCCCTCCCTGCTCTCCGCAATGGAGCGCACGGACCGTCGTAGCGCGCAGTTGCCGCTTATTGCCCAGCAATCGGCGCTGCGTACGCGCACACTCAACACCGAGCTGCTCCCAACCGTCAGCGGCCTGGCCACGGGCCAGTACGTCTCGGACGTCCCAAGAATCGGTGGTGCGCCGATGGTGCCCTTCCAGCAGTACGATGCGTATCTCGCCGTGCGTCAACGTCTCTTGGATCCCACGCGCGGCGCGCGGCGCGACATTGAAGACGCGCAACTCAGCGAAGCCGAAGCCCGCGTGCGCTCCACGCTATGGCAGCAGCGCCAAGCGGTGAACGATGCCTTCTTCACAATCATCGCATTGGACGCCGAGCGGAGTACACTCCTAGCCGCGCTCACTGACCTCGAAGCGCAGCGTCGCCTTGCCAGCACGCGCGTGGCAGCGGGCGCCGCACTCGCGAGCGAATCCGCGATGCTCGACGCCGAACTCTTACGCCGGCGCCAGACGCTGGACGCACTCGAGTCCGACCGTCTGGCCACCTTGAGCGTGCTTGCCTCACTGACCGGCACGCGCATTGAAGCCAACGCCACGTTCGCGCTGCCAGATCTGCGTACCGCCGCCATCGCTCTGCGCGATTCATTGACGTCAAGCCGCCTGCGTCCAGAGTATGCACAATTCGCCGGGACTCGCGAGCTACTCTCAGCGCGCGAACGCAGCAGCGCAAGGGCCAACCTTCCGCGGCTCACCGCCTTCGGGCGCACGGGATACGGGCGGCCGGGCATCAACCCTCTGGCGCGCGATTTCCAGTCGTATTGGATTGCTGGCCTGCAAGTTGAATGGACGCCATCCGCCTGGGGCGCCTCCGGCCGCGACCAAGAAGTACAGCGCCTGCAATCCGAGATTGTCACGCGCGACGAAGAGCAGTTCACCGCACAACTCGAGCGCGCCGTCGCGCGCGACATCGCCGCGATTGACCGCCTTGAGCGCACCCTCGGCAGCGACGACGCCATCATCGCGCTGCATCAGCAGGTGCTCGACGAAGCACGCCTGCGCTTTCGCGAAGGCAGCATCACGGCCGCCGAATTCGTGGACCGCGAGACCGACCTTCTCAGCGCGAACATTTCGCGCGCCCTACACCGCGTGCGCCTCGCCGAGGCCCGCGCCCGATTCCTCACCACGCTTGGCCAGGAGATTCACTGATGCGCCCCCTTTCATTTCTCCTGACTAGCGCAGTGGTGCTCAGCGCACTCGGTTGCAATACCGAGAGCGAGCCGGATGCCTATGGAAACTTCGAAGGCGAGGAAGTGGTGGTGTCCGCACAGGTTGGCGGGCCACTGCTCCGGTTTGACGCCGTCGAAGGTCAAGAGCTTACCGTTGGTGCACTCGCCGCGGTGGTGGACACCACACCGCTGGTGCTTGAACGGCAGCAACTCTCCGCCCAGCGCAACGTGATTGTCTCGCGGCGCAATGAATTGGCCGCGCAGCGTGCCTCAGTGGAATCGCAGTTGGAGATTGCCCTGCGAGGACTCGGACGCACCACGCGCCTCCGCGAGGGTGATGCAGCCACCGCTCAACAGCTTGATGGCGCCGAGCGCGAAGTGCGCGTTTTGAGCTCGCAGCGCGACGCGTTGGCCGCCTCCACCATTTCACTCGGCGCTGAACTCGCAGCCACCGATGCACGAATTGCCGCAGTCACGGACCGACTCTCGCGTGCGCTGGTGCGCGCGCCGATTGCCGGCACTGTGCTAACCACCTATGCACGAGCTGGAGAGTCCGTGCAGCCGGGGCAGGCGCTGTTTGCCATCGCTGACCTCAGTTCGCTGACCCTGCGTGCTTACGTGAGCGGCGATCAGCTCGGCACCTTCAAGCTTGGACAGCAGGTCACGGTACGCGTCTCGATAGATGGCTCGCTGATGCCATTCCCCGGAGAGATCGCGTGGGTTTCGTCACGCGCCGAGTTTACACCGACGCCCGTACAGACGCGTGACGAGCGCGCCGACCTCGTGTATGCGGTGAAGGTGCGAGTGCGCGACGCCGAGGGACGGCTCAAGATTGGCATGCCCGGCGACGTAACGCTCGAGTCCACACCGTGAGCGCGTTGCCCGTTGTTGTTGACAATGTGACAAAGCGCTTCGGGACCACTACCGCACTGGACAGCGTGTCGCTGTCCGTGAACGAGGCTGAGTTGTATGGGCTTGTTGGTCCCGATGGCGGCGGAAAAACGACGCTATTTCGTGTCCTCACCACCTTGCTCCTCCCCGACGGCGGTTCCGCCAGCGTGCTTGGCCACGATGTGGTGCGCGACCTCTGGGCTATTCGCTCCCGTGTCGGCTACATGCCTGGGCGCTTCTCGCTCTACGGCGATCTCTCGGTTGCGGAGAACCTGCAATTCTTCGCGTCGGTGTTTGGCACCACGGTGAAGGAAGGCTACGATCTGATTGCGCCCATCTACTCGCAGATTGAGCGCTTTAAGGATCGGCGAGCAGCGGCACTCTCGGGAGGCATGAAGCAGAAACTCGCTCTGTCGTGCGCGCTGGTACACCGGCCAGACCTCCTGCTGCTCGACGAACCAACCACGGGTGTGGACGCGGTGTCGCGTCGCGAGTTCTGGGACCTCCTACACGAACTCCGCCGCAATGGACTGACAATCGTCGTCTCCACGCCTTACATGGACGAGGCATCGCGCTGCGATCGCGTGGCCTTGGTGCAGCAGGGGCGGGTGCTCGCCATTGATGCGCCGGCCGCGATTGGCGGACGCTTCCCTCGCCCGCTCTTTGCCGTGCGCGCGAGTCGTCGTGCGGCATTGCTCGACGCCCTGCGCCAGTACCCCCACTTGGGTTCGGCCCTGCCCTTCGGCGAGGACGTGCACTTCAGCGACGCGCGCGTGGAGCTCGCCCCGTCTGAGTTGGAGGCTGCACTGCGCGCGCACCTCTTGAACGCCGGCTTCAGCGATGCCCGCGTCGTGAGCATCGCGCCGGGAATTGAAGACGCATTTATTGAGCTCATGGGCGAAGCGCCCGGAGTGGCGGCGTGAGTGCCATGCCAGAGGCCGCCATTACCGTGGACGGTTTGACGCGTCAGTTCGGTGATTTTACGGCCGTCGACGCCATCAGCTTCAGCGTGGCACAGGGTGAGGTGTTCGGCTTCCTCGGTGCAAACGGCGCTGGCAAGACTACCGCCATCCGCATGCTGATCGGGCTGCTCGCGCCAAGCGGCGGCCGCGCCAGCGTGGCTGGCTTTGATGTGGCCACGCAGTCGGAGGAAGTGCGCCAGCGCATTGGCTACATGAGCCAGCGGTTCTCACTGTACGACGATCTCACCATCCGAGAGAACATCGCGCTCTACGGCGGGATCTATGGACTGAGCGACGCAGAGATTGCGACACGCGGTGGCCGGCTCATCACCGAGCTCCAGCTCGACGCCAACGCCGACTCGCTGGTGGCCTCGTTGCCGCTGGGCTGGAAGCAGAAGCTCGCGTTCTCTGTGGCACTGCTCCATGAGCCGCGCGTGGTGTTTCTGGACGAGCCCACCGGCGGCGTAGACCCGCTTACGCGTCGCGCGTTCTGGGAAATGATCTACGCCGCAGCCACTCGCGGCACCACAGTATTCGTCACCACGCACTATTTGGACGAAGCCGAGTATTGCGACCGCGTGGCGATCATGGTGGACGGCCACGTGGCCGCGCTCGGGACTCCATCTGAACTCAAGGCGCAGTTCGATACCAGCACGCTCGACGAAGTCTTCGTGCGCCTCGCGCGCGGCAGCGGAGCGGCCGCGTGAATCAAGCCCTCGTTGCGCTGCGCTCTTTTATATGGAAGGAGATTCGGCACATCCTGCGTGATCGGCAGACGCTGGTGATTCTGCTCGCGCTGCCCATCGCGCAGGTCACGCTCTTCGGCTTCGCGCTGCGCACGGACGTACGCGATATCCGTTTAGTCTATGTCGAGCAGCAACCCGACGCTGCGACCGCCGAACTGCGGACCCGGTTTGAGCGCAACGGTCGCTTCACGCTCATTCCTGCTAATCCGGCCTCTGGTTCGATTGCCGCCGCGTTTCGCGCTGGCAAGGCCGATGTCGCTCTCGTGATTGCCCCGGGATTGGCCGAGGGCATTCGCACGGGGCGCGTGGCGCAGATGCAGGTGATTGCTGACGCTTCGGACCCCAACACCGGCAGCACTATGCAAGCGCACGTGCTCGCCGCCATCACCGCTTGGCAAAGGGACCTCGGCGGGCGTGGCAGCGGCGTGGTGATTGAACCACGCATCCGGATGCGCTTTAACCCCACGCTCGAGAGCGTGAACCTCTTCGTACCCGGACTGATTGCGCTCATCCTGACCATCGTCACGGCGCTCATGACCGCCATTTCACTCTCGCGAGAGAAGGAGCGCGGCACACTCGAGATTCTCTTGGTGTCTCCCCTGCACCCTTGGCAGATTATCGTCGGCAAGGTGGCGCCGTACATGATTCTTGCATTCATCAACGTGGTTTCAGTGCTCGTCGCCGCATGGCTGGTGTTCGGCGTGCCCTTCCGAGGTTCGCTGGCGCTTCTGCTCGCCGGCAGCACGCTCTATGCGCTGGTCGGCCTGTCATTGGGCGTACTCATCGCCGCCAGCACGCGCACCCAGCTCGCTGCGATGCTCGCCGCACTCGGCGGCACCATGCTGCCAAGCACGCTGCTTAGCGGGATGATCTTCCCCATCAACTCTATGCCTGCGCCGCTACAGCTGGTGTCTAACATCGTGCCAGCCCGCTGGTTCGTGGAAATCTCCCGTGGTGTGATGCTCAAGGGTGCCGGCTTTCCTGAGCTCTGGCTCCAGTTCGCCGTGCTCGCCGGGATGTTCGCGGCGATGATGTCGCTGGCTATCCGCAAGTTCTCGGTGAGATTGGACTGATGCGCGTGCTCCGCGTTCTACTCCGAAAGGAGTTCCTGCAGATTCGCCGCGACGTTGTGATTCTGCGGATGTTGTTCATCATGCCCGTTATCCAGCTCATCGTCCTCGCCAACGCCGCAACGTTTGAAGTCAAGCAGAGCCGTGTGTGGGTGGTGGATCAAGACCACAGCGAGGTATCGGCTGCGTTGGTGCAAAGACTGGTAGGCAGTGGCCGCTTCGCGGTTGCTGGCCGATCTCCCTCGCACGCTGAGGCCGACGAGGCGCTGATGAGTCGCGGGGCAGATGTGATTCTCGCCATCCCCGATGGCTTTGCGCGTGACATTGCGCGTGTACGCCGCGCCTCCGTTCAGTTGGCGTTCAACGCCGAGGATGGCGCGCAGGCCGGCGTGGCGTCGTCATATGCAAGCGCCGTCATCGGCGACTATGGTGCCGAACTCAGCGCCGACCTCCGGCCTACGCTCGCCAGCGCTGATCCCGGACGCAAGCTGCCCGTACCCGGACAGCCCAGGCTCGAAGTGCAACGTCGCTTCTGGTACAACCCCACGCTCGATTATCACCGCTACATGGTCCCCGGCATCCTCGTGCAGCTGGTGACCATCGTCGGGACCATCATGACCGCGCTCAATATTGTGCGCGAGAAGGAGGCCGGCACGCTGGAGCAATTGAACGTGACGCCGATTGGGCGAGCCACGTTCATCACTGCGAAACTATTGCCTCTGTGGATGATTGCGATGTTGCAGCTCACCGTCGGCATCATCGCAGCGCGCCTACTGTTCGGCGTGCCGCTCGAGGGCCCCATCCTGCTCGTCTATCTCGCCGCGGCCCTGTACTTGGTTGCCGCACTGGGCCTCGGGCTCTGGATTTCTGTGGTGGTAGACACGCAGCAGCAGGCGCTATTTGTGGCCTTTGCCTTGATGATGGTCTACATCCTTATGAGCGGGCTATTCACGCCTATTCGCTCGATGCCGGACTGGGCCCAGTGGCTCGCGCAAATCAACCCACTGATGCACTTCATCGCGCTGATGCGTGCCGTGATGCTCAAGGGTGCCGGCTTTATGGACGTCCTCCCTCGGCTTGGCGCACTCTTCGCATCGGGCCTCGTGATCATGTCGTTGGCCGTGCGCCAGTACCACAAGGGCGCCGCCTAACGCAGCGGAGGTAGCGCCACGCGGCCTAGGGTGCGAGCTTCCCGCGATGATTGAGACCATCGCTCCCACGAAGGACGTCCGCCGCGTCATTCTCGCCTCTTCACTCGGCACCGTTTTTGAGTGGTACGACTTTTACCTCTATGGCTCGCTCGCGGCTATCATCTCGCGGCAGTTCTTCTCTGGGGTGAACGAGACCGCCGGATTCATTTTTGCGCTGCTCGCATTCGCTGCAGGATTTGCCGTGCGGCCTTTCGGCGCCGTGTTCTTTGGGCGCCTTGGCGATCTCGTGGGTCGCAAGCATACGTTTCTCGTCACCATCGTCTTGATGGGTGCGTCCACCTTCCTTGTGGGCGTGCTGCCGAGCTACAACCAGATTGGCATTGCTGCGCCCGTGATGCTCGTGTTGTTGCGTCTCGCTCAGGGCCTCGCGCTTGGCGGTGAGTACGGTGGCGCCGCCACCTATGTAGCTGAGCACGCGCCGCCTGGGAAGCGTGGCCTCTACACCGGCTGGATTCAGACAACTGCCACGCTCGGCCTCTTTCTCTCATTGCTTGTGATTCTTGGCTGCCGAGTGCTGTTGGGTACGGAGCGATTCGACGCTTGGGGCTGGAGACTGCCTTTCCTCTTTTCGGTGGTTCTGCTCGGGATCTCCACCTGGATTCGGCTCTCGCTCGACGAGTCGCCCATGTTCAAGAAGATGAAGGCTGAGGGCAAGCAGTCCAAGTCGCCGTTGCGCGAGAGTTTTGGCCAGTGGGCGAATCTCCGGCTCGTGCTCCTCGCGCTCTTCGGCATTGTAGCCGGCCAGGCCGTCGTGTGGTACACCGGCCAGTTCTACGCTTTGTTCTTCTTGACGCAGACGCTCAAGGTCGAGGCCCAGCACGCGAACCTCATGGTGGCGGCCGCTCTTTTGATTGGCACGCCATTCTTCGTTCTGTTTGGATGGCTGTCCGACAAGGTTGGACGGAAGCCTGTGATCCTCGGTGGTTGCGCGCTGGCCGCGCTGACCATTTTCCCGTTGTTCCACGCGCTGACGGCGGCTGCGAATCCCGCATTGGCGGCCGCCGTGGATCGCGCCCCGATTGTCGTTGCCGCCGACGCGAGCCGCTGCTCCGTGCAGTTCAATCCCGTGGGTACCGCGACGTTCACTAAGCCCTGTGACGTTGCCAAGGCCGCGCTCGTGCGACGCGGAGTTCCGTACAGCAACGAGCCGGCGTCGAGTGAGGCCGTGACCATCACGATTGGCGAGCGCCTCGTCACTTCGTACGATGCTGGCGCTGCCGGCGCGGACAGCGCGAAGGCTCGCTTTGATTCAGAGCTTGCCGAGGCCCTCGATGCTGTTGGCTATCCACGTGGTGCAGACCCCGCGCAGGTGCGCACGGTGCGCGTGATTGTGGTGCTGACCGCGCTCGTCCTCCTCGTCACGATGGTGTACGGGCCGATTGCCGCGATGCTGGTGGAGCTCTTTCCAACACGCATCCGGTACACGTCGATGTCACTGCCCTACCACATCGGCAACGGCTGGTTTGGCGGGTTTTTGCCGACGACAGCTTTTGCGATTGTCGCCGCGACGGGGGACTTTTATGCGGGGCTCTGGTATCCGGTGATCATCGCGGCGGTGACGGTTGTGATTGGCGCGGTGATGTTACCGGAGACGGTTGGGGTGGAAATCGATTAGCGGATTCTCGCGATTTCGCTTTAGCGGCCCGGGCCGTTTTCGGAGGCAGTGTTACTGCCTCGTTCTCGCAAGACAACGCGGTGATGCGTTCGCGAGGTGGTCGGGGGTAAGGTGTTTTGTTTGAGGGAGTTGCGGGGTTTTGGAACTGGGTGCAAAGTAAGTATTCGTGGGTGCTTAAATTTTGACTAATACACGTTAGCGAGACAAGCATGCATCGTGAATGTGCACACATTTTGTATTCGCTTGTAGCGCTCGGACTCGCGACGACCGCGCTGACTGCGCAGCCCGCGACGGTCACCATTCCCGATGCGCTGTCGTGCACGGGGTGCCGCATCGAGTTCCGTATGATTGCAGTGCTCGACGTCGAGCGTGCCGAACTCGCGGGCATACCGATAGTCGCGACCTCGCTCCCCAGCGGACGATATGCGCTCGCCGAGTATCCGGCGCTCGCTGCCTTGTTCGGGAGCGATGGCGCATTTCAAGTCCGCCTCGGTCGACTCGGCCGCGGCCCACGAGAGCTTGAGGGCGCAGCGGCACTGGCAGCGACGCCGGGGGACTCGGTGTTGGTGCTGGATGCTGGTTCCTATCGCGCGATGCTCGTCGCAGCCGATGGTCGCGTGGCGAGAGAGTTCACGCTCCCGGGCGCACTCCAGTCCGCGACGGTCCTCGCATGGCCCACACACGTTGCAATGACGGGGCGTGTCGCGGGAGCCGGAGCGCGCCAGGTGCACATCGTGGATTTCTCCGGCGGTACTCCAACGGTGCGGGCGTCATTTCTTGAGCCTATCGATCCGCGTGCCGGTGGTGGAGATGTCAGCGTACTTCCTGTGCTCGCGACGGGTGCGCGCCGTGCCCTATGGGCGGGTGACCCACTCGAGTATCGGATCACGCGTTGGTCAGAGAGCGGAACGCCTGAATTCACTCTGCTGCGCAAGCCGAGTTGGTTTGCATCGCGCTCCTCCGCGTGGCGCGGGTCTCCGACGGTCGCGCCGCCTCCGCTCTTGGCCGCGGTGGTCGCGCGCGACGATGAACGGATCGTGGCGTACGTACGCCGTGCGAGCGTCACTTGGCGCGCGGCGTGGGCATCCTCGGCACGCGGCGGTGAGGTGCGGAGCAATTCCTTGGCACTTCAGGATCTTTATGAAGTCGTGCTCGAGGTGTTGGACGCGCAGACTGGTCGTGTGGTGACCCGGGCCGTCGCGCCCGCGGGGGTAATTCACGTGTTGCCCAACGGGCAGTTGGTTCAGTACGAGGAGCGCGCGGACGGTGAGATTGCGCTCCGCGTGCTTGAGCCACGACTCATCGAGCGCTAGCGCACGCTCGCTAACGACGCTTGCTGCCGACAAGCGCAGGGCCGGTAGCGGTTGTGGGGCCACTGCTCCACTTTATGGAAGGACTGCAGTGGCC
>JANNVQ010000022.1:0-1888 GCA_031414535.1 Gemmatimonas sp. | reverse complement strand
AATGAGGGTGATGGCGGAAAACGGTAAAGCGCGACGTTTTGCGCCGCAAGAAGCCTAGGCCGTTTACCGTCCCCTATGAAGACCCGCGCCGATTCGCATAACGTTTGCTTCTGCTGCGAGCGCTCCCACAACCGCTACCATACCCGCGCTCGTCGGCAGCAAGCGTCGTTATGTAGCTGCGCGCCCTATGCGTCCGACGCTTGCCGAAAGCCCTCGGTCATCTCTAGGCGCATCCGGTCGCGGACTTCAAGCAAAACAGTTCGAAGAGATTCATACTCCTTGTTTGCTTCTGCGTATCTCAGCCGCTCACCGTCGATGACGTCGTCTCCGTGCGTGCTTAGGCGCGCTAGAAGTGAGACGGCCTTCTGAAGCAGCGACTCCAACGGCACCGAGATGTATATCGAGTTTAGGATAAACTCGTTCTTGAACGCCATGAAGGCACCGTACGCCTCACGCACCGAAGCAATCTTATGAAGACGAGTCGCATGCGAGCGGGCCGAGTCTAGATCGTTGCGCTCAATGGCAGACTGAAACTCCGCACGCTCGTCTTCCGAGATGGGCTCAAGAGTGGACGCGAGACGACGCAAGACCGGAGCGCCGGATCGTGAGAACTCACGTTGCGACGTGATAACCGCAAAATGTCCACCGTATCCGCCCGCCGCGCGCTCTAGTAAAGCGTAGAGCGCGGCGTAAACTTCGTTTCGCTTCGCTGCGAATAGAGAGTAGTCGTGGCTGAACCGGTCGCGCGTCAGCGCAAGCGACTGCCTCAGGAGCTCTGACTGCTTCTCGAGCTCATGCTGATGGTTGGCTAGGGCGACGCCGACACGCTGGTCGACGGCACCTCGCGCAGCCTCCGACACCCGACGCTCCAAGTAGATGGGCAGGAGCCAGGTCGCGAGTCCGAGGACCGCCAGCACAGCGATTTGAAGAGCTATGAGTAGCACCAATGCATCCTGTCTACATAACGTATGCTTCTGCTGCAAACGCTTCCATAAAATGCGGTTGTGGGGCCGCCGCAGTCCTACCATAAATTGGAGGGGGGGCCCAAAAACCGCTACACTAGCCGCGTTTGTCGGCAGCAAGCGTCGTTACGTTGCCGCGCGGCGACAAGGTGAGCTCGACCTCCAGTGCTGCCTCCGCCAGGTGCACCGAATCATCGTCCTCGATGCTTGGCGGCACTTCCGACCGTGGCATCGCGCGTCGCGCTATGCGGAGCATGACGGCCGCCGAACCCGCGCCCAGCGATGCCCCGATGCCGGCGAGGAACAGGTCGCGCAGCATTGAGGGTGCACCCGTCAGCACAGCGCCGATCCCAACCAGCAGAGGTAACGCCGCGCCGCTGAGTGCGCCCCAAACGACCATGCGCCCCGTGTTCAGCGTGGCGAATGTGCGTCGACGCTCCGCGACGGCAACGACACCGGCGAAGAGGGCTCCAGCGACTGCGCCTACGAGCGCGAAGAAGCGGGCGCCATCGAGGAAGAGCCCCCAGGCGAACTCGACGCTCGTCAGTGTGTGGAATCCCGGGGCGCGCGCGAGCCAGTCGAACGCCACGACGGTAGCGCCACCAACCGCTGCCCACGGCAGCGCCCACGTGAGCGCGGTCAAGAGAATACCGCGAAGTCGTTGCACGATGAGCATGAGCCGCTCCGATGCTGGCTTGGTCAACGTAACGTGTGCTTCTGCTGTGGACGCTCATATAAAAAGGGTTGGGCGGGGTGGCCGCAACCAGCCCGGGTCAACACGGCCACCCCGCCCAACCCAATCCGCACCCGCGGCCAGCGGCAGCAAGCGTCGTTATGCCGGCGGACGGTGCCCGCGTGGCGCGAGGCCGCTTGCCCCAAGCAGCAGCAGCAAGCCGAAGACGACGGCATACTTCGCAGCAATGAGC
>JANNVQ010000021.1:0-24879 GCA_031414535.1 Gemmatimonas sp. | reverse complement strand
CCTTCGCCCTTCACGTAGATCAGCGTGTTGGCCGTTCCAAGGTCCACCGCAATTGCATTTGCGGGAAGGAATCCTCCGTTTTGGAAGAATGGCCATTTGAACATTGCGTGGGGCTCGGTGTGAGGCGGAAGCGCTTGCTGTACTTGAAGTTAGGCGAGTGTACGACTGGACGGAAGACGGATGACGGAAGCGCACTGCTTCCGTCATCCGTCTTCTGTTTTAGCTTCACGGTATGACTCTACGCGCGTCCGCCAGTAGCATCCTCGAAGCGGACCTCGCGCGTATCGTCGGCGCACGGCACGTGGTGACGCGACCCACGGCGCTCCTCGCATACGAAACGGACGCGCTGCCTGGCTACGCGCACCGGCCTTCGGTGGCGGTTTTTCCCGGAACGCGCGATGAAGTCGTGGCGGTGATGCGGCGCTTGGCACAGGATGGACTTCCCTTTGTGGCCAGAGGCGCGGGCACGGGACTCTCCGGTGGCGCGCTTGCCGATGGCGTGGTGCTACTTGGCTTGAACCGTCTCAAACGCATCATCCACATTGATGCCGAGGCGCGCACGGCCACCTTGGAGCCTGGCGTTGTGAACGCCATGCTCTCGCGCGAGGTGGCGCCGCTGGGGTTGCACTATGCGCCTGATCCCTCGAGCCAAAGCGCATGTACGCTGGGGGGCAATCTCGCGGAGAACGCGGGTGGGCCCCACTGCCTGAAGTACGGGGTGACGCTGAATCACGTGCTGCGTGCCACCGTCGTTCTGCCTGATGGAGAGGTGGTGGAGTTGGACCGCGGCGATGCCGGCGGCTACGACTTGCTGGGCGCCTTTGTGGGAAGCGAAGGCTGCTTTGGCGTGGCCCTCGAACTCACGGTGAAGCTGACACCAAACCCTGAGGGCGTGATCACGATGCTCGCGGACTTCGCGACGTTGCGCGCGGCCGCCGAGGCGACATCGCGGATAATTGCGGCGGGCATTCTGCCCGCCGCGCTCGAGCTGATGGATCAACCGACTATCCGGGCGGTGGAAGAGAGCATCTACGCGGCCGGATATCCCACCGACGCCGCTGCGGTCCTTCTCATCGAAGTGGATGGAGCGCTCGCCGGACTGGAGGCGGATGCTGATGCGGTCACTGTGCTCTGTGCTGAGGCGGGAGCCAGAACCGTGAAACGTGCAACCGATGCGGATGCGCGCGCGAAGCTCTGGCAAGGCCGCAAGAAGGCATTCGGTGCGATGGGACGCGTGGCCCCGCATCTCGTGGTACAGGACGCCGTGGTGCCGCGCACGATGTTGGCGGATTTGCTCGAGGACATCGCTACTATTGGGACCAATCACGGCGTGAGGGTATGCAACGTGTTCCACGCCGGCGACGGCAACCTGCATCCCAACATCCCGTACGATGCCAGCAACGCCGAGGAATCGGCGCGCGTGCACGCGGCGATGTCGGAGATAATGACGCGTTGCATTGCCGCGGGCGGGAGCATCACGGGAGAGCACGGCGTCGGCTTGGACAAGTTGCCATATATGGAACAGCTCTTCACGCCCGACACCTTGGACGCGATGTGCAGCCTCCGCGAGACGTTCGACGCCGAGCGCCGCGCGAACCCCGGCAAGGTTGTGCCGTTGCGCAGTTGCCGCGAGTGGCACGTCACGGCGGCGGGGCGCGCATGAGTATTTCACGGCCCACGCTGCGGCCCCACCACGTGGATGAACTCGCGGCAATCATTCGCGAGAACGCCGATGGACTGCGCGTGCGCGGTGCCGGCGGATGGATGTACGCTGGACAGCCCGTGCGCGCATCGCACGAATTGCACCTCGATGCGTTCAGCGGCGTGCGCTCCTACACGCCTGGAGATCTCACCATCAGTGTGGGCGCGGCGACCACGCTGGCTGAACTCGATGCCTGCACCCGCGCGCAGGGTCAGTGGTGTCCGCTCCTAGCGTGGGGCGACGATAGTGGCAGCGTCGGCGCAACGATTGCCACGGCGACGAGCGGTCCATTTGCCGATTCACTCGGGCGACCACGAGACTTGGTGCTCGGACTTGAATGTGTAGATGGACGCGGCCGTGTGATTCGCGCTGGGGGCCGCGTGGTAAAGAACGTGGCGGGATTTGATCTCACGCGCTTGGTGACGGGAAGCTGGGGCACCCTTGCCGTGATCACGGAGTTGCATCTGCGGCTGCGTGCGCGGCCTGTTGCCGATCGTACCTACTATATAGATGGCGCGTCGGCGGAGCAGATTCGCGCGTTCGCGCGCGGCGCTTTTGCGCCCCTCGCAGCAGTTCCACTCAGCGGCGAGCTCGCGCGCACACTCGGTCACAGCAGCCACGCAGCATGGTTGCTACGCGTGGCCGGGAACCCTGCCTTCGTAGGCGCGGCGCAGACCGCGTTGGCCTCGCTCGGGGCCTGTGTGGAGATGCCGGAGAGTGCGTGGGGTCTCGTTCGCCGCGAACTGGCACCGGCTACTCCGCTAGCGGGTTGGCAGTGGTCGCCGCTGGCGGCGCGCGTCAAGCGAGCGTTCGATCCGCGAGACGTGCTCAACCCCGGTCTGCTCGGTACGGCGGCATGAGACCACGGCGATGAACCAAGACCAGATGCGAGCTGGCCTCGATGCCTGTGTGCATTGTGGCTTCTGCTTGCCCGCTTGTCCTACGTATCTCGCGCTCGAAGATGAAAATGATTCGCCGCGCGGACGCCTCGTGTTGATGCGAGCATTGCTCGACGGAAAGATCGCCGCGAACGATGCGGACGCGGGCACGCACCTTGATCAGTGCCTCGGATGCCGCGGATGCGAGACGGCCTGCCCAAGCGGCGTTCCATACGGACATCTGCTTGAAGGCACACGGGCAACGATGGCTGAGGTCAGGCCACTGCCGATGCTGGCGCGCCTCGTGCTCGGCGTATTCGCGAATCGCGGGATGCTGCGCGTCGTTCTCCTTGTGGCGCGCGTGGTTCGTGGATTGGGGCTCGCGCACCTGGCGGCGCGCATTCTGCCGTCGCGCCTCGCCTTCCCCGCCGCGATGCTCGCCTCCACCGCGCGGCCAAGTTCCAGGCACTGGACCCCGCGCGGCGATGCATCGCGCGGTCGAACGGCACTGCTCACGGGCTGTGTGATGGAGGGCTTGATGCCCTCGCTCAACCGCGCCACCGAGCGCGTGCTCGCCGAGAATGGTTACGTGATGGCCAGCGCTCCGGCACAGCAGTGCTGCGGCGCCTTACACGCGCACGCGGGCGACCAAGAAACGGCCAAGCGACTGGCCCGCGCCAACATCGCTGCATTTGAGGAAGCCGGTGCAGACGTCGTGGCGATGAACTCAGCGGGCTGCGGCGCCATGTGCCGTGACTACGGCCATTTGCTCGCCGATGATGCAGAGTGGAGGACGCGCGCGGCCGCCTTCAGCGCCAAGGTGCGGGATGCCTCGGAACTCCTGGCTGTTGCTGGACCAAAGCCGAGCGCGCGCGCGGCATCACCGGTAACGGTGGCTTGGGATGCACCCTGCCACCTCGAGCACGGCCAGCGAATCGTGGACCCGCCCCTGCAAGTTCTGACGGCCACGGGTAGCGTTTCCTTGGTGCCGCTCGCGGACAGCAACCAATGCTGCGGATCGGCGGGCATCTACAACCTCGTCCAACCCGATGTGGCAGCACGGGTTCTGGCGCCCAAGTTGGACCGCATTCACGAATCCGGTGCGGCGGTGGTGGCCACGGCCAACCCTGGTTGCCTGATGCAGATCGGCGGCGGGCTACTGGCCGCCGGCTCCGCCACACAGGCGCGGCACCCTCTCGAACTGCTCGACGCCGCGTACGCAGAGACCCGGGGCAGTGATTAGGATTCGGGTATGGAAGTCCCAGTCCTCCTGCTTGAGTTTGAAGGCGTAGTCGCCGACACCGCCGCAATGCGTCAGGCGGCGTTGGCGGAGTCGCTGGCGGCTGACGGAATCGCGCTCAGCGCTGAGTTGCTCCAGATCATCAAGGGTCGGAGCACTGAAGATGCGCTTCGGCACGTCCGCGACTTTGTTGGGGCGCCAGACGATCCCACGGCGCTCGACCTCTCGCGCGTGCGCGCGGAAAAGGCCTTTGCGGCGCGACTCGGCAAGGGCGTATTGCTCCAGCGCGACATCCGCATCGCACTTGAAAAACTCTCCTCGGTGGCGCGGCTTGCCTTGGTCACGCGCGCATCGAGGCGCGAGGTGGAGTTCGTGCTGAGCTTGGGTGGGCTCGAAGGAATGTTTCGGCCAATCATCGCGCTGGAGGACAGCATCGCGGCGAAGCCCGCCCGCGCGCCCTATGACGCGGCGCTCGCTCGTGTGTCCGAGCTCTTCCCGGGTCAGGTCCTGCGCGGCATCGCGGTGGAAGACAGCGTGCGCGGTGTGCTCACGGCGCGCAGCGCGGGTTTGCTCACCGTGCTCGTCGGTGCGCATGCGCCGCAGGATGCGATGGAAGCCGACTGCTGGGTGGAGTCACTTGCCGATCTCACGCCCGAGAGGATTCGCCTGTTGCTGAGCCCTGCGGTGAAGGGAATCGGATGACCGCATTCCTCGTGGACCGTACATCGCGGCTCCGCATGGTGTTCTCAGGCGAGAAGGCCAAGGAGTCGCTCGGCGGACTGGTAACGAACGATGTGGTGGCCCTGAGCGCAGGACAGGGGCAGCGCGCTGTGGCGCTCACACCGAAGGGTCGCGTCATCGCGATGCTGCGTGTGTTTGACCGCGGCGGCGAATTGCTCGTGGACTGCGAAGCGGAATCTGCTGAGGGATTCGCGGCAATGATCCGCAAGTTCGTCAATCCGCGAACGGCGAAGTACAGCTTCATCAGCGAAAGTAGCGCTTGCCTCGCAATCCACGGTGCGCAGGCGGCGAAGTTACTCGCACCACTTTTGCAGGTTGATCACGCGGCGCTCGATGCCCTGCCCGTGCTGGGCCTCTGGCGCAATGACGATGGCAGCATTGAGATCATCCGCAGCGATGAACTCAGTGTGCCCGGCTTCGAAGTGGTCGCCACGCGGGAACGCGTGGCGGAGTTGCGTGCGGCCCTCGAGGCACAAGGCATTCACGAAGCTGACGCCGCGCAGTTGGAGATGCTGCGCATCGAGCGCGGGCTGCCGCGCTTTGGTGTAGAGATGGACGCCGAGACCATTCCGCAGGAAGCGAACCTCGACCTGCACGGTGCCATTTCATTCACGAAGGGCTGCTACACGGGCCAGGAAGTGGTGGCGCGCATTCACTTTCGCGGGCACGTGAACAAGCACCTGCGCTGGTTACGCTCGGAGCAGGCGCTCCCGCCTGGCGCGGTAATCGTTGATGCTGAAGGCAAGGAAGTAGGAGAAGTCCGTTCGAGCACGCTGAGTGCAGACCGAGGGCCACTGGCTATCGCCATGCTGCGCCGCGAGGTCGCACCGGGCAGCGATGTGCGCGTGCGCTCTGGCTCCGGCTCCGGCGAGTTGACGGCACACGTGGTAGCCATCGCGTGAGCGCCACCGTAGTGCGCGGTGCTTGCCCGCTCGATTGTCCCGACACCTGTGCCACGCTTATTACCGTCGAGGACGGCAAGGCCACGCGCATTCAGGGTGACAAAGCGCATCCCTTCACCCAGGGCTTTCTGTGCACGAAGGTGAATCGCTACCTCGAGCGCTCGTATCATCCCGAGCGTCTGCTGACGCCGATGAAGCGTGTGGGACCCAAGGGCAGTGGACAGTTCGTGGCGGCGAGCTGGGACGAGGCGCTCGGCGCCATCGCCAGCAAGTTGAACGCGATCCGTGCTTCCGCAGATGGCCCACAGGCTATTCTGCCGTATTCGTATGCCGGCACGATGGGCCTATTGCAGGGCGAGAGCATGGACCGGCGCTTCTTTCATTTCATTGGCGCGTCGAAGCTCGACCGCACCATCTGCGCCACGGCCGGTATGATGGGAATGCGCATGACGGTCGGCGCGAGTGTCGGTGCAGATGCGGAATCCGCCGGCGACAGCGACCTGATTCTCATCTGGGGCAGCAACACGCTCACCAGCAATCCGCATCTCTGGCCCCATATCCTCGCAGCGAAGGCGAAGGGAAGCCAGGTCCTGTGCATTGATCCAATCAAGACGCGCACCGCCGAGCAGTGCGATGAATGGATTGGCATTCGGCCCGGCACTGACGCGGCGCTGGCGCTTGGCATGATGCAGGTGATTTTTGCCGAAGGTCTTCAGGACGATGACTACATCCAGCAGCACACGCTTGGTGCCGAAGAGCTGAAGTTGCGAGCGAAGCGCTTCACGCCCGAGAAGACGGCGCAGATCACGGGCATTCCCGCCGATCGCATCGTCAGCCTAGCGCGGCAATACGCCAAGGCCAAGGCGGCCTTTGTGCGCATCAACTACGGGCTGCAGCGGCACGGCGGTGGCGCGATGGCCGTCCGCACCATTGCCTGCCTGCCAGCAGTGGTGGGACACTGGCGTCGTCCGGGTGGCGGTGTGCAGCTCTCTTCGAGTGCGAACTTTGCGTTCAACAAGGCGGCGCTGCATCGAGAAGACCTCGCGCCGGCCGGTACGCGCATGATCAACATGTCATTGCTCGGCGATGCGCTGACCAAGCCCGATGCTGGCGTGGGTGGACCGCCGGTGAAGGCAATGGTGGTATACAACTCTAACCCTGCGGCCATCGCGCCCGATCACCTGACGGTGATTGAGGGCATGAAGCGCGACGATCTCTTTCTTGTGGTGCTTGAGCACTTCAAGACGGACACCGCCGACTACGCGGATTGGATTCTGCCCGCGACGACGCAGATCGAGCATTGGGATGTGCATCTGTCGTATGGGCATCTGTACGCATCATTGAATCGCCCAGCTGTTGCGCCTGTTGGCGAGGCACTGCCAAACACGGAGATCTTCCGCCGTCTCGCTGCACAGATGGGACTCGAGCACGAGTGCCTGCGCGATGATGACCTGAGTTTGATCAAGCAGTCCTTGGCAACGGATGATCCGCGCATGCAAACGGTCACCTGGGAAACGCTCAGCGAGCACGGCTGGGCTCGCTTGAACCTGCCCAAGCCATACGCGCCGTTTGCCAAGGGTGGGTTCCTCACGCCGAGCGGCAAGTGCGAGTTCGTCTCGGAGCGCATGGCGCAGATGGGCTTGGATCCCCTGCCCGACTTCACGCCACCGTACGAGTATCCAGAGTCCGTGCCGGATCTCGCGGCCAAATATCCGCTCACGCTGATCTCGTCGCCGGCGCACCAGTTCATGAACTCTTCGTTCGTGAACGTCGGTCCGCTGCAGCGCGCCGCGAGGGAGCCGGAGGTGGCCTTGCACCCGCGAGACGCCGAACGGCGCGGCATCGTTGAGGGGCAGATGGTGGTGGTCCAAAACGACCGTGGACACTTTGCCGGTCGCGCGCGCATCCGCGAGGGCATTCGCGAGGGTGTGGCTTGGGCACCGGGCATCTGGTGGGCCAAGCTCTCGCCGGACGGTCGCAACGTGAACGCCACCACCTCGCAGCGGCTTACCGATATGGGAGCGGGGCCGGTGTTCTACGACAATCTGGTGGAAGTCCGAGCCGCGGACTGAACCTCGTCCCATCGGCGACTCGTGAACCACTCTATACACGCCCGGCTACCGACGGAGCTGCAGGCAGAGTAAGACTAGGGTCGAACCATACGTCCTCCTCTTGCATTAGTCGGGGGACGACCCCTAACCCGAATTCCCGACCGTGTCCAAGTCCCTGCCTGTGACCCTCGGCGCTCTGCGCGCCTCCGAGTACGGTGCCGCGCCAAAGCGTGGCCGTTCCGTGAAGAACGAGCTGCGTTCAAACCTCTTGGCTCGCATCAAGGACGGCCAGCCGCTGTTCAAGGGCGTCGTGGGTTACGAAGACAGCGTGATGCCGCAAATCGTGAATGCCCTGCTCTCGCGGCATCACTTCATCTTGCTCGGCACTCGTGGTCAGGCCAAGTCGCGCATCCTACGTGCGTTGACGACGCTACTCGACCCAGCGGTGCCAGTGATTGAGGGCAGCGAGATCAATGATGATCCGTTTAATCCGATTTCGAAGTTCGGTCGCGAGCGCATTAAGGAAGCTGGCGACGACACGGCCATTGCATGGTTGGCGCCGGACCAGCGCTACGTGGAGAAGCTCGCGACGCCTGACGTAACCGTGGCTGACCTGATTGGCGACCTAGATCCCATCAAGGCCGCGCGCGGCGGGCACCTGTTCTCGGACGAACTCTCCATTCACTACGGCATGCTGCCGCGTGCGCACCGCGGCATCTTCGCGCTTAACGAGCTGCCAGACCTCGCTGGTAAGGTGCAGGTCGGCCTGTTCAACGTGATGCAGGAAGGCGATGTGCAGATCAAGGGGTATCCCGTGCGTCTGCCTCTCGATGTCGTGCTCGCCTTCACCGCCAACCCTGAGGACTACACGGCGCGCGGCAAGATCATCACGCCGCTCAAGGACCGTATTGGTTCGGAGATCCAGACGCACTACCCGAGCACGGTTGATTTGGCGCTGGCCATCACCGAGCAAGAGGCGTGGACGGCGCGTGATGGGCTGCCGGTGCGAGTATCGGAGATTGTGGCTGAGGTTGCCGAGCGTGTGGCCTTTGAGGCGCGCAAGGAGAAGCGTATTGACCAGCGCTCTGGTGTTTCGCAGCGCTTGTCCATCACGCTGTTGGAGAACGTCGTGTCCAACGCTGAGCGTCGTGCGGTGCGCTTGAACGAGCCTGCGGTGGTACCACGCATCGCGGATCTTTACGCCGCGTTGCCCGCCATCACCGGCAAGATTGAGCTTGAGTACGAGGGCGAGCTGGTGGGTGGTGCGGTGATTGCGCGCGAGCTGATTCGTCGTGCGGCTGATGCCACGCTCAAGGAGCGCGAGCCCACGTTGCCGCTCGATGACATCATCATCTGGTTCGACACAGGCTCGGCGCTTCAGGTGAGCGACGATGCGACAGCGGCCGCTGCGAAGGCGGGATTTGCTGCCGTGCCGGGCTTGATGGACTTGGTGCGTGGCTCATCGTTGCCGAGCGATGATGATGACGCGTTAGTGAGCAGCTGCGAGTTGGTGCTTGAGGCCTTGGTGGCGCGGCGGCGGCTGTCGCGTTCGGAGGGCGGGCAGTATGGCCGCGCCCTACGTCATTCATCGAAGGACACCTGAGAAGCTGATCGCCGACGGATTCGCATTCGTCGGCGAGCTCCGCGGGCTGGCGTACGCAATCACGCGTCCGCGGATTTGGCCGTCAACGACTTCCAGCGTGGCATGGTAGATGCCCGCGGGTCGAACGAGAGCGTAGACGTTGCCGGCCGCGACGTGAATGAGAGTGTTCGTCTCACCTTCTGTGACGAGGGTTCCGCGTCCGTTTAGCAGCGTGAGCACTCCAGACGCACTATGTCGCGGGCCTTGAGCTGGAACGAACTCAATGGTCACATCCGCCGTCCCAGAAATGCCAGCGCCCTTTGGCCGCTGATCGATGAATGGCAGCGCAAACATATGTGCCGTGATCTCGATATTGCTTGACCATTCGCGATTGGCCATCACGGCAATCGCTATGCGTTGCTCAGGCAGAATACTGATCACCGAGCGAGCGCCTTCCATAGACCCCGCGTGCTCCACAACGCGGCGTCCGGCAAAATCCCAGCTCCGGCGCCAGGCGAGACCAATGCCAGTTTCGGTTCCGTTGTCGAGCCGCTGACTGCTCCACATTTCTCGGACTGTGGCGGAATCTAGAAATCCGTTGAGATAGCCGTTCGCCAGTTTGATTAAATCGCTCGGCGTGCTGGTGAGACCGCCTCCAGCCCATTTGTAGCTGGGGTCTTCAGTCTCACTGAGCTTCGCGAGAGGTCCTTCGCGCAGGGTATAGAAGGCGCTGAGCTCCGAGTGCGGTGAAGCCCGCAGATCCGGCGCGGTGGACGTCATCCCGAGAGGCTTGAGGACTGACTCGTCGAGATATTCAAGAAAAGGCTTGCCCGCAGCGCCTTCGATTGCCGCCGACAGCAGCGTGAAGCCGTGCGTGGAGTACCGGTAGTTCGCGCGTGGTGCAGACTGCAGGGGAAGGTGCGAAAAGACGCTCAGTGCATCAGTTACGGACGGGTAGAAGCGATCTTCAGTTCGCTCGAAACCCGTGTAGTGTGGCATCCCCGAGATATGCCCAGCGAGATTGCGCGCGGTGATGGGATGCGCCTTGACCGGAAAGCTTGGTACGTAGCGCTGGATGGGCGCGTCGAGATCAATGCGGCGCTCCTGCATCAGCCGGCCGAGCGCCGTTGCGGTGATGACTTTGCTGACGGATGCTGCACGGAAGCGCGTCGTCGTGGTGACTGGCTTCCGCTGCTCGACGTCAGCGAAACCGAATCCCTCGGCGAAGACCGTGCGCCCGTCGCGGCTAATTGCGAGGGACAGTCCAGCGTGAGGTGCCGTCTCGAGGAGCTGCGACGCCATCGCCCGCACGAGGCGTGTGGCCTCTTGGTCCGGAGTCTGCGCTTGCAACCTGCTCGCGAGAGAGGCGCTGAAGGACAAAGTGAGTACCGCAACAGCGCGGTGATGTGGCAACAAGACTGAGCTCCGCCCGAGGGTGATGTAGGCCCTACGGCGAATCCGCGTGCAGGTTCCGTTCGCGCCTAAAGATCCACACGGCAAACAGCAGCATCAGGCTCGCAGACCCACCGATGGCCCAAGAAGCTCCGAATGCCTTGGCCAACACGCCGGCCGTAAAGCTGCCAATGGGCGAACCGCCGATGTACACCATGATGTAGAGCGAAATCACGCGCCCGCGCATGGCATCTGGGACGATTTCTTGGAGGCGCGAGTTCACCAGTGCGTTGTTGATGATCATCGCGATGCCGACAGCGAACAGCAGCAGGCCGGCGATTGTCACATTGCTAGTCAAGGCAAAGGCCAAGAGCAGCGCCGGAAACAGATGCGAGGCCCACCAGAGCGTGCGTCCTTTGCGCATGCCGCCACCTGTGGCCGCGATGCCGAGCGCTCCTGCCATAGCCCCAATGCCAAGCGAGGCCATCAAGGCACCGTAGCCTTCTGGGCCGAGGCCAAGGACATCACGCGAGACCACTGGCAGCAGCGTGATGATTGGCACGCCAAGAATCGAGAAGATCATCGCCACCAGCATGAGGGCTGGCAATGGTGGTGTGCTTCGCACGTAGCGCAGCGCCTCGAAGAGACCCTCGCGCATCCCCTGCTTGGCGCCGTCTCCCTCGCGAATAGACGCCGGCAGCGTAATCATCGCGAGGCTCGCCAGCACGGCGAGAAAACTCAATGCGTTGAGGCCGAAGGTCCACTCGATGCCGAAGCGCGCAATCACGATGGCCGCGATGGTGGGGCCGAGCACGCGGGCGAGGTTGAAGCCCATCGAGTTGAGCCCGATGGCTTTGGGCAGGTCCTCTCGATCCACGAGGTGCACCCAGAGCGCTTGGCGCGCGGGAATCTCGAATGCGGCGAGCAGGCCGCCGATGCTGGTGAGTGTGATGAGCCAGCCGATGGTGAGATGCCCGGTCCACGCGAGCCACCAGAGCACCGCGGCTTCGCCGAGCATGAGAGCCTGGGCAACACGGATGATGCGCAGCTTGTCGCCGCGGTCGGCGATCATTCCGCCGGGCAGCGAGAAGATGAGAATGGGGAGCGTGCCGGCCGCCGCGACCACGCCGACGAGGAAGGGATCGTTGGACAGTTCTAGTGCCAGCCAGCCGACGGCGATCTGCTGCATCCAGGAGCCGATGAGCGAGACGGACTGGCCAATCCAGAAGATGCGGAAGTTCCGGTACCGGATGAGGGTACGGAAGGGGTTGAGGGATTGGGCGTTTGCCATCGGTCCCTGTAATCTCGCTGGACGACCAAGCCCCGTGACAGACCCGTGCCCACGGGCGAGCTTTCGGGAATGAAGCCCTTGCTCGACGCACTGATGGTGGTAGGTGGCATAGCCCTACTTGGCTTTGGCGCGGATCTCCTCGTCCGTGGTGCTGTCACCATCGCCAAGGCGGCCCGTCTTTCAAGCGCGGTCATTGGGCTCACCATCGTCTCGATGGGTACCTCGCTGCCTGAACTCACGGTCAGCGTCTCCGCCGCCTTGCGAGGCGCTACCGACCTCGCGATGGGCAACGTGGTGGGCTCCAACATCTTCAACGTTGGTGCGGTGCTTGGCGTGTCGGCGCTGATTCTCCCAATGCGCGTCCACGGCTCTGCGGTACGGCTGGAGTGGCCGTTCATGTTCCTCGCCAGTTTCCAATTGTTGCTATTGGCGCGCGACGGGTACCTGGACAGGCTCGAGGGTGGATTCTTTGTCGTGGCCCTGGTTGCCTTCACATCCTACGCCGTGTTGATCAGCCGTTCGGCGGTATCTGGCGAGGAGGCTGCAGACATTGCCGAGGAGGTGCAACGGCGTGCTCCCAAGGCTCACTTACGTACGATTGGCGTCGCGATCGCTCTGGTGGCGGGAGGAGTGGCCTTACTGGTACTTGGCGGCGAGTTTTTGGTGCGAGGCGCGGTCTCACTGGCCCGTGCCTTTGGCATGACGGAGCGCCTGATTGGCCTCACAATTGTCTCGATTGGCACTGGAACGCCCGAACTGGCCACAAGCATCGTCGCGGCCCGCCGCGGCCAAAGCGAGATCGCCCTAGGCAACGTGATTGGTTCGAACATTTTCAACGTCCTAGGGATTCTTGGGGTGACGGCGCTGGTGACACCGCTCAGCATTTCCCCCCAGATGCTCGGCAGCGACATGTGGTGGATGCTAGGTCTCTCGTTCGTGCTCTTCCCGATGATGCGCTACCGCGCCGTGGTCACACGCGCGGAGGGCGGCATGCTCCTGTTGGCTTACGGCACGTATCTGGCACTGCTTGCATTTAATCAGTAGCCTAAGGAGGCGCGATGCGGTTTCACACCTATAAGAAGTTCAGCCCCGAGTCCGCCGACGCGGTGGATCTCCAGTCCCTGCTCGACAATCTGGCGGACTTCCTGCTGCAGTCAGGATTCGCCGGCGGCGGGCCCGCGAACCCTTGGGGCTATGAAGACGAGGAACCCAGTGGCGACCGTTCGCTCGACGCGCTCAAGCAGGCCATCCTCGACGCACTGATTCAGAGCGGACAGTTCACGCCGGAGATGCTCGAGGCCTTGCGCGGCGACGGCGACGATATCTCCGAGGAGAAGCTGGCCCAGCTGCTCGATGACATCGTGAAGCGCTTGATGGCAGAGGGCTTCTTGAAGGCGACCGAGCCCCCGAAGGCACCAGCTGGGCATCAGTCCGTGACCGGCAAGGGCGGCCTCGCACAGGCTGCCGCCAACGACGTGCAGTTCGATCTCACGTCCAAGGGCATTGATTTCCTGGGCTACAAGTCGCTCAAGGGCATCCTCGGCGGCTTTGGGAAGAGCAACTTCGGTTCGCACGATACGCCGTATCTGGCCACGGGCATCGAGGCCGATGCTGGCAGCAAGCCCTATGAGTTTGGCGATGTGCTCAACCTTGATGTGAACGAGACACTCAAGAACGCGATGCTACGCACGGGTTCACTCGATGTGCCGATGGACCTCGAGTACTCCGACTTGATGGTGCGTCAGAGTGAGTACCGCTCCAGCTGTGCCACGGTGCTGATGCTCGACTGTTCGCACTCGATGATTCTTTACGGCGAGGATCGCTTCACGCCGGCCAAGAAGGTCGCGTTGGCGCTGACGCATCTCATCTCTACGCAGTTCCCGGGCGATTCCATCAAGACGATTCTCTTTCACGATTCCGCAGAAGAGATTCCGCTTGGCGCGCTCGCCAAGGCGCAGGTGGGGCCGTATCACACGAACACGGCCGAGGGGCTCAAGCTCGCACGGCGCCTGTTGATGGCGCAGAAGAAGGATATGCGGCAGATAGTGATGATTACCGACGGCAAGCCGAGTGCGCTCACGATGCCGGATGGGCAGATCTACAAGAACTCGATGGGGCTAGACGCCTACGTGCTGCAGGAGACGTTGCAAGAAGTGGCGGCTTGCCGGAAGAGCGGGATTCCGGTGAACACGTTCATGCTGGCGCGCGACGCGGCGCTGGTGGAGTTCGTGAAGATGGTGTCGAGCATCACGCGTGGGCGGGCGTACTTTACGAACACGATGACGTTGGGGCAGTTCATCCTGATGGACTTTTTGAAGAAGAAGACCAGCAAGGTGGCCTGAGGCGCGACCCGCTCGCTATTGCCGCCTGAACGCGCCACCTTATCCAGCCTGAACTCTCAGGAGGTCTCGTGGAATCCCAGCGTGTATGGCGGACCGGCATTATGACGGGCTTGTTGGGCGCTGCAAGCGTCGCGTTGTGGTTCTTCGTGCTCGATTTTGTAGACGGCACTCCGTTGGCAACGCCGGAACTGCTCGGACGCACGCTACTCGGCGTTCTCGGCAAGGGTGTGGGTTTCACCCCGACGGCCAACATCGCCATCTACAGCTTGCTTCACGTCAGCGTGTTCCTTGGAATCGGCATCGTCTTCAGTGCGGTGCTCAACCTGTCACGCCGCGTGCCCTCGGTGCTTGCTGGTCTTTCGCTATTCGTGGTGGTGTTCCAGACCGGCTTTCAGATTCTCCCGTCGGTGTTTGAAGACGTGCCGGGTTGGGCCAGCCTCACCTGGCTGCGGATCGGAGCCGCAAACCTTATTTCGCTGGTGGTCATGGGCTGGTACCTGTGGCGCAGCGAACCTGGAATTGGGCTTCGATTCACCAAGGCCATAGAAGGGCGCAGCTAAGGGAGGGTGCTTTGCACTCATGGCTTGGCGTAATGCGTCACAGCCCAAGCGGCAGTGGCTCGCAAAGCCGCTTCAGGCTCCATTGGTAGCACTTCGGGGAACCGCGCTCGAAACTTTCGGTCGTCCATCACGAAGGGCGAGTCCCACTGGTAGAGCATCTCTCGAAGCTCCGGCAGTTCCTTGATGAAAAGCCCCATCAATGGAAACAAAAAGAGAGGAAGCTGCTTCGAGCGATACTCTTTGGCGGCGGCTGCCGCGAGGCGGAGACCGAGTGCACGCGGCGTCACAGCCGGCTGGCAGGGCAACATCCACCAGCTGCCCGTGACATCGGCGGCTTCGTTGCCAAGTGCGGCGAGACCCGCGACCACATCGGGGATGTAGTGGTAGGTATGAAGCGACTCGAGGCTGCCCAACGCATACGCCGGCTTACCCGCGAGAACACTGGGCCAGAACTGATCGCCGAAGTAGCTCTTCGTAGCGCCAGGACCATAGAAGTCGGATGCGCGGCCGATGACGACCTTCGCTTCACCCTTCGCGTGAGCCGCCATGAATCGCTCCGCAACCTGCGCACGAATGGTGCCCTTCTTGCTTGACGGTTGCATCGTGGCGTCTTCGTTAAGCGGCTTCCCCTTCAAATCTCCAAACGGGTAGACGTTGTCGAGCACCACGAGGCGCGCTCCGGATGCGGAAGCGGCGCCAATGAGCGACTCCGTCCAAATCGGCAGCAGACGCGCCCAAAGAGCGGTGAAGTAGTCCGGGTTGGCGCAGTGGTAGATGACCGCCGCGCCCTCCGTGGCTTTGCGTACGGCGGGAGCATCCGCGAGGTCCACGCGTAGCAGTTCTGCGCCAGGGACCGCCTCGCGCGCCGAGTGCCGCAGCATACGCACCTGATGGCCATCGGCCAACAAGCGTTGAGCCAAGGGCACACCCACCTGCCCTGCTCCAACCACCACATGCAATGCCGACATCACCGACTCCCGTTTGACGTGATCATGCCTCGGCCACCGCGAATTCCCCAGTCATGTTCACTTCGTCCTGCGTCGGGGGAAGCATCTTGTACAGCACCGGCGTCACAAGGCGCGAGAGCAACGTGGAACTGACTAGACCGCCGATGATGACAATCGCAAGCGGCGAGTAGAGCGAGCTGCCCTGAATCGCCAATGGAATGAGGCCGCCGATGGCAGTCATTGACGTGAGCACGATCGGCACGAAGCGAATCTTGCCAGCCTTCTCGATGGCCTCGCTCAACTCCACGCCCTCGCCACGCAGTTGATTGGTGAAGTCCACCAGGAGAATCGAACTCTTAATCTCAATGCCAATCAGGGCGACGAAGCCAATCACTGAGCTAAAGCTCAAGGTGTAGCCCGTGACCCAGAGCGCGACGAGTCCGCCGATGACGCCCAGCGGAATCACCGAGCTCACGATGAGCATGCCGCGGAATGTCTTGAACTCAAGAATCAGAATAGCGAGGATGCCGAACACGGCAACGAGAATCGCCGCGCCGAGGCCGCCGAAGCTCTCTTGCCGACTCTCGATCTCACCGGCGGCCGTGATGCGGTAGCTTTCGGGCAAGGCGAGTGTGTCGAGCACCGCCAGCACTTCGCGCGTGACGCGGTCCGTGTTGAACCCCGTCCGTACTTGCGAGGTGACGGTGACCGCACGCTCTCCATCATAGTGTTGAATCACCGGTGCAGAAGTCTCAAACTCCATCGACGCGAGTTGACGCACGGGCACCTGCGCACCGGTGACTGAGCCGGCATAGATGCGGTCCAGCGCCTCCGGCCCCTGCCGCGTAGGTCCAGGCAAGCGAAGCGTCACGTCGTACTCTTCGCCGTCGGTGTCGCGCACGCGGCCAGCGGTAAGACCCGCCAGCCCAAAGCGTACCGCGCGGTCCACTTCCGCCGTTGGCACTCCGTAGAGGCCGGCCTTGGCGCGATCGGTGCGCAGGCGAAGGTCGGTACGGGCCACGCGCAATGGATTCACCACGTCTCGGGTACCCACCACCGATTCCAGCACTGCTTCCACGCGCGACGCTACCGCCCGCAGGGAGTCGAGGTTGTCACCAGTCACGCGCATGGCAATGGGCGCGTCAATTGGCGGACCGTTTTCGAACTCCGTCACCTGAATGCGCGCCGCTGGGTACTGGTCGAACTCTGCACGCAACGAATCCAAAAGAGCCGGAGTCCGCTTTGAGTCGTACTCATCCACCAGCACGAACAGCTCACCGCGCGTGGAACGCTCGGCGAGTGACTGAATGTTGTAATAGATCTTGGGATTGCCACGCCCGACATTCGCATAGACGTGCTTAACGGCCTCGCGCTTGAGAACCGCCCGCTCGGCGAATGCAACAGCGGAGTCTACCAGGCCAAGCGACGAACCCTCGGGCGCGTTCACCGTCACGAGGAACTGCGGCGTGCCGGCCTTGGGGAACAGCGAGAAGCCGATGCTGGGAATCAGCCCCAGCGTAGCGACGAATAGCACCAGCGCAATCCACAGGGTGCGCCGTGGCCAGGCCAGCGCGCGGTGCAACAACTTGCCATACGTGGCATCAATGCCGCGGTTAAGCGCACGCATGAAGATGTTGCCGTGCTCGTCCTTCTCCTCTTTCAGGAATATGGCGGAGAGAAAGGGAATGATGGTTACCGACACCAACAGGGAGGCAATGATGGTGAAGACCACCGCCGCAGGCAGCGAGCGGATGAACTTGCCCGCAGTGCCCGGGAGCATCAACACAGGCAAGAAGGCGAACACCAGTGTGGCCGTCGTGCCAATGACAGCGATGAGAATCTGATTCGTGGCCTTGATAGCTGCGCTCGTGCGGCTGTAGCCCTCGCGAAGCCAGCGGGCGATGTTCTCCACCACGACGATGGAGTCGTCCACCAGAAGACCCAGCGCAATCACGAAGCCAACGATTGATAGCTGATTGATGGTGTAGCCGAACACCTTGAGCAGCGTCACGCCAATGGCCAAGGACAACGGGATGGAAACCATCACGATGCCTGACGCACGAAAGCCCAGCGGCAACAAGGTGAGAATCACCAGCGCGATAGCAATGAGGAAATCCAGACCGAGCCGCGAGAGCCGCGCCTCGACGTTCTTGGACTGATCGAAGGGACGTTGTAGCGAGATGGATGCAGGCAGCGACGCCTCAAAGCGATCTGCCGTGGACCACAGGCCGTCGCGCACGGCCATGATGTTCTGGTTCTCCTGCATAGCGGCCGTGATCCACACCGCGCGCGCGCCGTTGAGCCGCGCAGTGCTAGTCGCGTCCTCGTAATCCCACGCGACATCGGCGACGTCGCCGAGGCGCACAGTGGACCCAGGCACGCCCGCGATGACGGTGCTGCGAATCTGCTCGAGCGAGCGGTATCCGCCACTGGTCTTCACGTTGAAGCGCCGGTTTCCGGCATCGGCAGAGCCGCCGGGGATGTTGAGGCTCTCGCCCCCGATTGCCTGCAGCACTCGCGCAAGGGGAATGCCGAGCTCGGCAAGACGGCCGGCATCCAATGAGACGCGAGCTTCGCGGCGCGGGTAGCCCCAGACCTCGGCCTTCTTCACACCGGGCAAACGCGCCAAGTCGTCGCGCAGCTTGCGCGCGGCTTTGTCGAGTTCATGGTATGGCGTCGTCTCGGAGACCAGCGCGAACTGCGCGATGTTCACGTCTGAAGCGTTGATGCGCTGTACTTGGAGTAGCGCCAAGTCATTCGGCAACTCGCTGCGTAGCGCATTCACCTCGCGAAGGATCTCATCGTACTTGCGGTCCGCATCAACGGAGACTTCGAACTCTGGTATGATGACCGCCAGCCCATCTTCGATGGTGGATTTGACGTCCTTGAGGCCTTCGAGCGCACGGACGCGGTCCTCGATGGGGTCCACCACCAACTGCTCCATATCCGTCGGTGACGCCCCCGGATACACCGCAATGATGGGATAAATCGGGATCGGGAACGTCGGATCTTCGGCCCGCGGGATGGTGAGCATCGAGAACGCGCCCATCGCTAGCATCGCAATAAAGGCCACCAGCATGAACTGCCGGTTGCGAACACTGAAGCCGACGATGTTCACGGGGTGCCCTCGACGACCACGCGCACGCGTGTGCCTTCCGCGAGCCGAGTTGCGCCGGCGGTGACGACTTTGGCGGTGCTGTCTACCCCGGTAACCGCCGCCACGCCGCCATCCAGCCAGAGCACGCTCACGCGTCGGCGCTCGGCGTGGGTGCCGTCGGCCGTCAGCACGTAGATGCTGGCCTCACGGCCGTCTACCTCGAGCAGAGCTTCGGCAGGCAGGGTCGCCTGCGCTGCCGCAGAGCGCGGCGTTACGGAAGCGCGGCCAATCAAGCCGGACGAGAGGCGGCGTGAGCCCTGCTCCACTTCAATCTCGACTTCATACGTACCGGTCATCGGCGATGCCGCTACTCCTACGCGTGCCACACGGCCACTAAAGCGCACACCCGGATACGCGTCAAAGTTTACGCTGGCCGCCATGCCCTCACTGAGCCGCACGGCTTCGCGATCGGCAGCACCGACGCGCAATACGAGGCCGTTGCGATCCACGCGCAACACGAACACGGGCGCACCCGGACCCACCAACTGCCCCGCCTCTACCTGACGACGCAACACTGTGCCTGATGCCGGAGCACGTACCTCGGCGTACTGGCGATTGAACTCCGCCGCGCGCAGCTGAGCCTCCGCCACCTGCAGGTCCGTGCGCGCGTCCTCCAACTGCGAGAGTGTCGCTACGGAGTCGCGCTGGAGATTCTCCACGCGCGCGAGGTCACGACGGGTCTTGTCTCGTCTCTCACGCGCGGCAGACACGGACGATTCAATTTCCGTGAGCGAGAGCGCGGCGAGCAACTGGCCCTCGCTGACGCGGTCACCGGCATCCACGGTGACGCTGGCGACGACGCCACCGATCTTAAATCCAAGCGGAATCTCTTCCTTGGCGCCTAGTATGCCGGTGAGCGCGATGTCGGGCTCGGTGTTTCGGTAGCTCGGGGCCACGACGCGCACGGGGATGGCCGCGCGTTCCTCGGCGGCTGGCGCCTCCTCGCCAACGCAGGCTGCGAGCAGGAGTGAAAAGGCGAGCAAAGAATGATGAGCGTTCACGGCCGGGTCCTCGGGTAGAGAGCAGCCGCGCGATCGAGCTCGACGCGACGCAGATAGTAGTCGTAGGTGGTAAAGACAGCGTTGAGTTGCGCGGCGGTGCGCGCCACGCGCGCTTCGCTCAGCTCGAGCGGCGAGGCCAAACCTTCCTCGGCGCGTCTTCTGACGAGCTGATAGGTGCGCGAGGCGGCCTCGTCCTGCGCAGCGGCCGTCTCGATGGCCTGCTTTGCAACCGCGGCGGCCTGCCAGGCGAGCCGGACTTGAAGTTCCACTCCGCGCCGCGCGTCTTGGCCCTGCAACGAGTAGCGCTCGGCTTCGAGCTTGGCGGCTTGCACGCGCGCGGCATCGCGGCCACCGTTAAAGAGATTCCACGAGGCCACTACGCTCACGAGCGCGAAGTCGGCATCGCGATTGAAGCGGTACTCGTTACCCTGCACGCCGTAGTCGAGCGCGACGGCGAGATTGGGCAAGTAGGATCCACGCGCCACGGCACTCTGAGCATCGGCGGCGCGCTTCCCTGCCGCGAGTGCTTCGAGTTCCTCGCGGCCTTCGAGTCCAGAGACTAACGCAGCATCGAGGGTCGGCAGTGCATCTAGTCCGAGCGATTCTTCGGGCAGCATCGTTACGGAATCGGAGATGTTACGGCCAATCATCATGTTGAAGCTCTGCCGCGTGGCATCGGCGAGCTGGGCGGCTTCGGCCTCACGCTGCTGTGCCTCGCTCAACTCGGCCCGCGCGCGCGAGAGCGCATCGGGCGTGGCGCGCCCGGCCTCCACTAGGCGCGACATCACCCGCACCTGATCTTCCAACACGACGCGCGTGGCTGCCCGCAGCTCGGCGAGTCGTAGAGCCTTGGCGTGATTCACATAGCCGGCGCGGATCTCCGAGGCGAGTTGGCGCTCGGCCGCGCCAAACGACGCGGTCTGTGCTTGGCGCGCCGCCGAGGCCGCGCGATACCCGGAGTAGATCTCCGCTTGGAAGATTGGCTGCGCCACACGAACCGCCGTCTCCTGCTTGAGCGGAAGGCGCAGGTCAATGTTCGTTGGGAACTGCGGCGAACCAAGCAGCCCATTCAGCGCCGCGAAGGCTGGGTTAATCAGCTCGCCGAGGTTCACCACCTGTCCGCTCACGTTGGTGTAGCGCGCGTTGAGCGTCGCGCTCGGCAGGAAATTGCCGCGGGCCTCGCGGAGCGCCGCCTCAGAACGTTGCACCTGCAGCGCCTGTTGGCGGATGGCGAGGTTCTGCTGCAGTCCCTCGCGCACGTACTCATCGAGCGGACCCTGCGCGCCGAGTACTGCAGCCGGCGCCGCCGGGAGCAAGAATGAGAGGAGTCTGATCCAGCGGGCCATAAACGTTCGGATGATGGGTTGGGGCAGAAAAACTCTTCTAGAGAGAACGCTCTAGTACTGCCACAATAATTAGAGGGTTTCCACTACTTGTCAATAGTGGAGGTAAACCTCTATTTTGTAAGCACATGCAAACGCCAGCCTCTGAAGTCGAGCCCAAGGACCGTTTAACCCGCGCCCCTCAGCAGGAGCGTGGGCAGCGCCGCGTGGACCAGATTCTCGATGCCGCCGAGCAGGTTTTTGTGGAGCAGGGCGTGGGCGGGGCCACAATGCAGATGATTGCGGACCGGGCTGCGGCCTCGATGGGCTCGCTTTACCACTTCTTTCCCAACAAGGACGCGATTGTCGAGGCGCTCGGCGCGCGTTATGCCGACGCCGTGCGCGAGACCAACCAGCAGGCGATGCCGTTGGAGATGGTGCACCTACCGGCGGATGAGCTGTTTGATCGCATCTTGAAAGCGCAGGTGCGGTTCATTGAACGCACTCCGGCCTTTGATGCTGTGCATCTCTCGGTGCAGAAGAACTGCCCGGCGATCAACGATGCATTAAACCAGGCACTCGTGGGACACGTGGGGCAGTTTCTCGCGCTTCGGTATCCATCGATGCCCGAAGGCGAGCGCGCGGCGTCGGCAATGATTTCCGTGGCCACGGTGCACGCGGTGGTGGATCTTGCGAGCCGATTGCCCGCGGACTTCCGTGCGCTGGCCATCGCGGAAGCACATCGAATGATGGTGGCGCATTTCGGCGACTACGACACACGCTTCGGGATTGCAGCCCGCTAGATTCCCGCTGTGCAATTTGAGACTCTGACCCCGATCCTGCTCGGCGTATTGCTGGGCCTTCGTCACGCCACTGATGCGGATCACGTGGTGGCCGTAACAACAATTGTTGCGCGCGAGAAATCGCTGGCGCGCGCGGCTTGGGTTGGCGCGGTCTGGGGCATTGGCCACACGCTGACGCTGATTTTGCTGGGCGGTGCGATCATCGCGTTTCGGATTGTGATTCCCCCGCGAGTCGGATTGGGTCTCGAATTTGGCGTGGCGCTGATGTTGGTTGGTTTGGGTTTCTCGAACATTCGCCAGCGCAACGTGGACGCCGCGCCAAAGCTCTCGCGGCCGTTCTTGATTGGCATCGTGCACGGACTCGCGGGCTCCGCGGCTGTGGCCCTGCTCGTGCTCGCGACGATTCGCACGCCGTTACAAGCAGCGATGTACCTCCTGATGTTCGGCTTGGGCACCGTACTGGGCATGATGATCGTCACCGCATTACTCGCGGTCCCCTCGCTGTTCGTCGGCGAGCGTGTGGTGCGGATGCGCGTGGGCGTGCGGATGACGGCAGGCGCGCTCAGCATCGTGTTCGGCCTCTTGCTAGCGCGTGAACTCGTGGTGGACGGCGGGCTCTTCTCGGCCGTGCCCGCGTGGGCGCCGCACTGAGCAGCAAGCGTCAGCGTCAGGTAGTCCGACTCGACGCTGATGAACTCCAAACATTCGGCCGGCGTTTACGTGCCTGGTACCGTCGCAATGCACGAGACCTGCCGTGGCGCCGCACACGGGATCCTTACGCGATTCTCGTCAGCGAGTTGATGCTTCAGCAGACACAGGTGAGTCGGGTGCTCGACTTCTGGCATCGCTTTCTCGAGCGCTTCCCGTCGTTGCCGCACTTGGCCAGCGCGAGTGAGAAGCAGGTACTCGGGCAGTGGCGGGGCCTCGGCTACTACGCGCGTGCACGCAACCTGCACAAACTCTCACGTGCGGTGGTACGAGAGGGTGCCGTGGCATGGGGCGATGCGCCCAACGCGCTACTCGAGCCCGCCGCCGATGGCTCGCCGTCGCTCCTGCCGTCCAGCGCCGAGAAGTTGCGCCGCCTGCCCGGCATCGGTGCATACACGGCGGGCGCGGTCTCGACGTTCGCCTTTGAAAAGCGCGCTTCGCTTGTGGACACCAACGTGGCGCGTGTGCTTGCCCGTGTGTTTGCACCCAAGCTCAACCCCAAGCGTCCGCGGGATCTCACAGTACTGTGGACTATCGCCGAGGCTACACTACCGCGCACAGGCAAGGCGACATGGACGCACAACCAAGCGTTGATGGAGCTCGGCGCACTGGTGTGCACAGCGAGAGTGAAGCGGTGTGTTCGCTGCCCGGTGCGGGGGATATGTCGGAGCGTAGAACTGGACGGATGACGGAAGCTCACCGCTTAGACCTCGACAATTCACGTCCGTAAAGCCGCTCCGCACGCGCGAACAGCGCACGGCTGATTCCGCTCTTCAGGAACTTCGCTGCCAGACGCTGCGCCAGCGTGATGCGCACTGGACGCATGGCCCAGAGTGCAATCGCAGTTCCGATGGCAACCGCACCGGCCAGCACGATGATGATGCCAATCGTTTGCACCTGACGAACGCCATCTTCCCGTGCCTCAACGAACATCTTGATTGCCAGCGGCTGGCTGAGCCCACCGAATAGTCCCGAGAAGAAGGCGATGCGCTTACGTCGCATCAGGCGCGCGCGCTCCACGGGATCGGAGAGCAGCTGCTCACGGGCGCGAACCGTTTCATCCTCTACGGCGTCAACGGCGGCCCGCACGTCCGGCGCCGTGAACCCTTGGCGGACCACGAAGCGCGCGCGATCGAACGCCTGGCCGAGTATCGTCATGGCCATCGTGAAGAAGAGCACGAGAATGAATGCCCGCATCACGTCATCCTGACGAGGCGAAAAGGTCCAGAGCGCGGCAAAGACGGCGCTCATCGTCAACACCGCTTGAAGCGACTGCGCCGTCTGCTGGTGAAAGAGCCTGAGGAGCGGGGCCACTTCGCGGGTGCGAATGTCGAGTGCTCCAATCGCCTCGGCCATCGCTTCGCCGGAGTCAAAGCGATCGGTGCGGTCCTTATTGAGGGCGCGGCCAATCACCTCGGCTAGTGGGCGGGGAAACTCGGAACGGAGGTCCGTCACCTCTGGTGCCGGCTGCGTGAGGTGGAGCATCAGCAGGCGGTGCGCCGACTCGGCCACGAAGGGCGTCTGACCCGTGGCGGCGAAGAAGCCAACGCAGCCGAGAGAGTAGAGATCGCTACGACCATCCACTTCTTCGGCCGCCGCCTGCTCGGGGCTCATGTAGTGCGGCGTGCCGATGGACTGCCCCACTTCGGTCAGACCCTTGGCGGCCTCCGTTCGTGCAATGCCAAAATCCAGAATCATCGGCCTGCCAGTGCCACGTTCGATGAGCAGGTTGTCTGGCTTTACGTCACGGTGCACGATGCCGCGCGCGTGTGCATAGCCGAGTGCCCAAGCGGTGTCTTGCAGCAATCGCGCCGTATCAGCGGCATCGTACGGGCCGGATCGCGCCACGCGTTCGGAAAGCGTTTCACCATCCACATACTGCATCACGATGGCCAGCACCTCGCCCTGCTCGATTACCGCGTGCACGTGCACGATGTTCGGATGCGACAGTGAGGCAGCCAGTCGCGCCTCGCGCACAAAACGCTCGCGTAGGGTAGCGTTGATCGCCAAATCAGGCGGTAGCACCTTAATCGCGACTTCACGATCCAGCGTGAGATCGTGGGCTAGGAAAACAGCTCCCATACCGCCGCGTCCGACCTCGCGGTCAATGCGGTAGAGGCCAGCGGTGGCGGATTTGAGGGCGCTCAGGAGGGGGTCGGTCATCGCTCATAACTTGTTGCGCTTCGTGACTGGACGGAAGACGGATGACGGACGCTGAAAGCGACTGCGGGGCGAACCGATCGCTCGGCCGCCCCGCAGT
>JANNVQ010000020.1:0-2206 GCA_031414535.1 Gemmatimonas sp. | reverse complement strand
CGAACGGGTGCGACACGATCGCGCCGGCGTTCTTGAGCAGCTTGACGTCGCCGTTGCGGATCGCCATCGCCTGGGGAAGCAGTTCCGTCAGGCGGGTGTCCATGCAGGTGAGGACGACGAGTTTCTTGTCGGGGAACTGGTTGGTGCGGAACGGCGCGCCGCCGTCGCGGGCGACGAAATCGACATTGTATTTGAGGATGTCCTGGATGAGTTTCATGAGATGACAGACGGCTGTCCAACGTCTTACGCGCGGGAGCGGCAATTGGCAATGACTGGCAACAAACTTGCCAGTGCACGGAGAAACTGGCGGAACTGGAATTGACGAATCTTCCGCTGCCTGGCATTCGTCCGCCACGACCATAAGGGCGTGGAAGAGTGTCCAGGCGTTGCCACCGATCGATGTGATCAGCCGGCTGCGACGATGAGGCCTTCCCACTCCTCCGCTCCCTAACGGTCGCGGCTCTTTACATGCGATCGCCCTGCTCGAGCCCTCCTGTAATTGGACAGGCGACTTTAGAAAGCGCGCACTGCCGGGTTTCTCTGGGTTTGTCCGCCTGATCCTGAATACTCCCGCCCACCGAACAGTTTAGACGAGGTCGCAAAATGGGAGGGAAGGGGCGGCACACTTTAGACCGCGCGCACTTCTCCGAATCCGCATCGACTTAGCTTCGATAAGGACTTACGTCATCTTCGATCGGGCGGGAGGAAAAGCGCGCAGCGCGCGAAGTGCGCGCGAGACTGGGCGGTTTTCGACCCGTCGCCAGCCGTGACCCATCACTCGGGCGACCACTTGAGGCACTACCGCGTTGCCGACGCACTTAAGTCGGTCCACAACAGCGGGAACCCCATCAGCCACTCGGCAAACTCGGGACGAGTAAAGAACCGAAGCGGCGGCTTGCGCCTCCGCCCACGTAGGCCAAGCTCTACGCCCATCAGTCGGGCAGTGAGGTTGCCCGTGTTCTGCCAAGTCTCCTCCGCGCGCAGACAGTTCGACAGTGGGGTCGATGTCGTCACAGTGGGGGTAGGCCACGATCCAGAGACGCTTGCGCAGGTGCGGCGCGCCGACTTCGGCGGCTGATACAACATCCCATTCCGCATCGAACCCGATGTCGGCCAGCGACAGTAGAACCCGGTCAAGTCCGCGATCCTGAAGGCCCGGTACGTTCTCAGCAATGACGAGGTCCGGTTGTAGCTCGCGAATAACTCGGTGCATCTCCCACCAGAGGCCGGACCGCTGGCCGGCGGCAATGCCACGTCGGAAGCCGCTGTACGACAGGTCCTGACAGGGGAAGCCGCCGCAGAGCAACCATCGGCCCGGATGCGCGCGGCGGAGCTGCTGGCCGTCGATCGACCTGACGTCACCGAGCGCCGTCGCGGTCGGGAAGTTCTTTGTGTAGACCTGTTGTGCATAGGGGTCGATCTCCGAATAGAAGTGTGAGACAACGGGAACGCCCGCGAGCCGAGCGCCCAGGGCGAACCCGCCGATGCCGGCGAACAGATCGAGCATGTTCAGGGGAGCGCGCTGGCGTGGCCGGCGGGTGAACCGCCGAGGCTTGAAGTGCGTCCGTTGGTAGCGCCGCTTCGGCGTAGGTCGCCTCTTACTGCTCATCGGCGCATGATCGCTAGTAGGCGACGGCGAACGCAAGGCTTGGCCCCAAGGTAGGTTTAGTGGGGCCTCAACGCTCATTCAACGTCGCCGATGATCGGCACGATCGGCTCGCGACAGAGCCACGCGCGGATGAGCTGCAGGAGAATGGCGTCGGCTTCCTGATCGGTCATGACTTCACCAACGGCAGCTCGTCCCACGTCCGCCCGTCGAGTTGACGGCCGGCGGCCTTCTTGCCGACTCGATTCATCGGGCGACGACCGATCGGGCCGCTGCTGAGAACTGGCGCACGCAAGGCGTCGGCGATTGACCCCGGCTCGAACTCTCCCCACTGCTTAAAGAAGAACGGCACCCCGACCTGTTGGCATTGATTGCGCAGGGAGCGGGGCCAGTCTGGGTGCATCGGTCGAGCAGCTGATCCGCTCTCCCCGCCTGCGATCACCCAATCGAGGAGCTTACCGCGTCGATCGTGCTCCATCATCCTTTGCGAAGTTGAGACTTCGTCCCCGTCCCAATCCATGCTCGCGCACCCGCGCAGTTTGAGATCCACTTTCCCCAGCAACGGCTCCATCGACAACCCCAACACCGGTGAGAGATCGC
>JANNVQ010000019.1:0-38372 GCA_031414535.1 Gemmatimonas sp. | reverse complement strand
TGATTTTTGCGGTGCTACTGCGCTGGTGGAAGACGCAGTTCCCGGAGCTGCCCGAGCTCATCACCGAGAAGCACTATCACGACGTCGGCAAGCTCTGCTTCGCCTTCACGGCCTTCTGGGGCTACCTGACGTTCTCGCAGTTCATCATCATTTGGTACGGCAACCTCGCCGAAGAGACGCACTGGTTCACGCTGCGCCTCTCGGGCATCTGGAGCACCACCACCATGGCGGCGGCCATCCTCACCTTCCTCGTGCCCTTCGCGGGCCTGATGAGCGTGAAGGCCAAGGTTTGGTCGCCGACGATGATTCTGTTTGCCTGCTCGTCCTTCCTCGGGCTGTGGTTCTCGCGTTACACCGAGATCTACCCGTCCATCTACGGTACCGCGGCCGAGCACCTTCCGCTCGGCGTCTGGGAAGTCGGCATCTTCCTCGGCATGCTCGGCCTGTTTGGCTGGAGCTACGCGCAGTTCATGGATGCCTTTCCTAAGGCGCAGGTCTTTAAGATGACGTCGGCGTATCGGGACGAAGTGCAGGTCCCGGTGGATGCCGAGACCATGGAACCGCTGCCGGCACACGAATAGCAAAGAGCGAAGAGCGACAACGGAACAACGAATCTTCAAGAGCAAGTCGTGAAGGCCAGAAGGTCGGAGGGGGAGGGCCGTGGTTCCGGCTCCTCCCCCTCCGACCTTCTGCCCTTCGAATTTCGCTCCTAAATCCTCGCTCTTCGCTTTCGCTCTTCGCGCTTCGCTCTTAGCTTTATGTCGCGGGGCGTTAGCTCAGCTGGGAGAGCACCTGCTTTGCAAGCAGGGGGTCGCCGGTTCGATCCCGGCACGCTCCACTCGTAGTCAGCGTTAATAACGGGTCGCGACGGCATTTGCCTTCGCGACCCGTTCCACTCATCCGAGGTTCGTTCGATGTCTCTCACGGTTCCTGCGGTCGGCGCGCCGGCCCCTGATTTTTCTTTCAACACCACGAGCGGTGAGACCGTCACGCTCGCGCAGTTCAAGGGCAAGTCCAACGTCCTGCTCGCCTTCTTCCCTCTCGCGTTCACCTCCACGTGCACGGCCGAGATGTGCGCCTTCACCACGGATTACTCGGCCTTTGCGCAACACGACGTGGTGGTGATTCCCGTGAGCGTGGACGCCGTCCCGTCGCTGAAGGCCTATCGCGACCAATACAAGATGGGCGTCGAACTCGCCTCGGACTTCAAGCGCGAGGCTTCACGCGCCTACGGGACGTTGATGGAGCACACCTTCTTCTCCAACCGCGCCTATTTTCTGATTGATAAGCAGGGCATCCTGCGCTGGGCCTTTGTTGAAGAGAACCTGGGTAGCAAGCGGGAGAATGCGGAGATCTTGGCGGAGATCGCCAAAATCTGACGGGAGATGGGAGACGTGGGGCCCCGGACGGAGTCTCACGTCCCAAGCCTCTCGTCCCATGTCCCACGTCCCAAGTCTCACCTCTCCTCCACGTTCCCTTGTCCGGCCTCGGGGCGGGTCGTACCTTCCGCCCATTCCACCCACTTGGCCGTGACCGATAAGTCCGCGAACGACTCCAGCAGTGAAGGACGCGCCGCGCGCGCCCTGTCGGCCTTAGCCGGCATCAGCGCAGGCTTCGCGTCCGCGCGTGCGCTGGAGACCACCGTAGAAGGCGCGCTGGCCACTCTCCGCGCCTTCCTGGAGGCCCAGCAGGTCTCGCTGTGGCTACACACGCCGCCGGGCCTCGCCATCAGCTGGAGCGTCGGCGACGACAGCACCACGGAAGAAGACGTAAAGAAGGGGCTACGTCTCGGGGACGCGCTCCAAGTGGTGCGCGACCTCGAGGTGGCCCCCATCGTCCTCGGCGATCGTCGCGTCGGAGCCCTAGTGGTTCGCACGACGCGCGCACTTGGCGACGAAGAGCGGATGCTGCTCACCGCGCTGGCTAACATCCTGGCGCCCGAACTGGCGCACGCCGAGCGCTCGCGACAGCTCGAGGTCGAGGTGGCCGCACGGACGGCGGAAATCGAGCGCGGCCGTCGCTTCACCGAGAAGATCATCGACTCGCTGCCGCTCGGCCTGTACGTGATTGACCGCGAATACCGCATTCAATCGTGGAATCGCAAGCGCGAGACCGGCATGCAAGGCGTGAGCCGCGAGGAGGCGCTGGGCCGGACCATCTTCGAGATTCTTCATCGCCAACCGGCGGAGATGTTACGTCGCGAGTTTGACGACGTGTTCTCCACGGGTCGCATGCAGGAATACCAGATGGAGTCGGTGGCCTCGGGAGAGGCGCGCACCTATCGCATCACCAAGATTCCGATGCGTTTGGGTGACGGTGCGGTAAGCCACGTCATCACCATCGGCGAGGACGTCACGGACTGGAAGGAAGCGCAGGAGCGCTTCTCGCAGGCCGAGAAGTTGGCGGCCATCGGTCAGCTGGCCGCGGGTGTGATGCACGAGATCAATAACCCGCTGGCCACCATCGCGGCCTGCGCAGAATCCCTTGGGTACCGGATCGAAGATCTGGAGAAGAGCGGTGTGGTCATGGCGCCGGAGACGCACGACTTCCTCGGCATCATTGAGAACGAGGTGGTGCGTTGTAAGCAAATCGTGGACGGCCTCCTCGACTTCTCGCGCCCAAAGCAGGCGCGCAAAGAGCGCGTGAACCTGAATGACGTGGTGGAACGCACCCTGTTCCTCCTCAAGCATCACGTGCGCTTCAAGAAGCTCACGGTGCAGACCGAGATTGATGCCACCATGGGCCGCGTGCCGCAGGCGAACTCGGAGCAGTTGGTGCAGGTGCTGATGGCGCTGCTCATCAATGCCATGGACGCCATGGGTGAGCGCGGGACGGTGAAGATTGTCACGAGAGCCGGCGCCGACGCCCAGCACGGTGCCATTCTGGAGGTGATTGACACCGGGCACGGCATCGCGCGCGCCGAGCAGGCCAAGATCTTCGAGCCCTTCTACACCACCAAGGCACCGGGGCAGGGCACGGGCCTCGGTCTGTCCATCTGCTACGGCATTGTGCAGGAACACGGGGGCACCATTGAGGTCGACAGCGCACTCGGCCAAGGCAGCACCTTCCGCGTGGTGCTCCCGGTGGTGGCGCAATGAAAGTCTTGGTGATCGAGGACGACCCTACCGTCGGCCAATTCGTGAAGCGTGGCCTCGAGGAAGCGCGGTACACGGTTGATCTCGTGGCGGATGGTGAAGAGGGCGAACAACTCGCCAAGTCCCAGCCCTATGACCTCGTGGTGTTGGATCTTCGTCTCCCGGGCCGCTCCGGCCAGCAGGTGCTCCGCAACCTGCGCGCGCGCGGCTTCGAGAAGCCCATCCTCGTGCTCACCGCGCAGGACGCGGTGGATGCCAAGGTGGAGACGCTGCGTGCTGGCGCCGACGATTACGTCACCAAGCCGTTTGCCTTCGAGGAACTTCTTGCTCGGGTGGAAGCCTTGGCACGGCGTCCCCGCGCGATCGTCTCGCCAAAGATCACGGTCGCCGACCTCGACGTGGACCTCGACGCCCGAGAGGTGCGGCGCGCCGGGCAGGCTATCGAGCTGACACCAAAGGAATTCTTGGTGCTCGAGTACCTCGCGCGCCACGCGGGCCGCGTGCTCAGTCGCACGCTCATCACGGAGTACGCCTGGGGATATCACTTCGACCCTGGGACCAACATCGTGGATGTGGTGATTAACCATCTCCGCAAGAAGATTGACGCGCCACATGACAAGAAGCTCATCACCACGGTGCGCGGCGTGGGCTACGTGCTGAAGCCTTGAGCGTGCCGTGACCTCGATTCGCACGCGGCTCACGGGCTCGTACTTGGTGGCTCTCACGGCCACTCTCGTGATTTTCGCGGCAATCCTCTGGTCTGCTGCCCAGACCGAAGCTACGCGGTCCTTGCAACGTCGCGCCGATCTCGTGGCCGACCTCGCGTCCATCATCGTGCAGCAGAGTACGGCGAGCATTTCCGTGGTGATCACGGAAGATTCCTTGGTGGGGCAGAAGCTCGAGCCCGGCCTGCGTCGTTCGCTCGACATGCTGCCCGGCTATGTGGTGATTACCGACTCCACGCGGGTGCTCTATGCCAACGCGTTGGTGGACCGACTATCGATGGGAGACCGCACGCGGCTCGTGAACTCGGTCTTCCGCCGCACGCCCGAGCAACCAGCGGCCAATGTGCGCATGGACTCCACGGCCAACCTGTTCATCGTCGCCCACTTCGAGACGCCGTCGCGGCGCATCCCGGTGGCGCGCGTCGTGGCCGGCGAAGTGGTCTCTGGCGTGTCGTTCACCAACAGTCAGCTACGCACAACGATTCTCATCATCCTGCCGCTCATTCTGGTGCTCTCGGGCCTCGTGAGTTGGTTGCTGGCCGGCTCAGCGCTCGTCCCCGTTGAGCGCTTAATCTCTGACCTCGAAGCCATTCAGGACGGCCGCTCATTGCATCGCCGTCTGCCGGCCGAGTCGGAAGAGAATGAGATTGACCGCCTCTCGCATACGCTGAACGCGATGATGGCGCGCCTGGAGGGCTCGTTCGCCGCGCTCAGACGATTCACCGCCGATGCCTCGCACGAGCTGAAGACGCCCTTGACCGTCCTGCGCGCGGACATCGAGCGCACCATGCAATCGCCTAACGTGGCCGATGATCAATTACCCGCGCTCGAGGAGGCGTTGGCTGAGACGGCGCGCATGGCCGACCTCGTGGACTCGTTGCTCACGTTGGCGCGCGCCGATGAGGGGCGCTTCGATTTGTACCGTGAGCCGTTAAACCTCGAACCAGTCGTGCGCGAGGTGATGGAAACGGCCGTGATTCTCGGCGAGGCCAGCGGCGTGCGCATCACGTTGGAGCGCGTGGATCCAATCACGGTGGACGCCGACGCCGTGCGGCTGCGCCAGCTCTTCTTGAACCTCGTGACGAACGCCGTGAAGTACACGCAGAAGAACGGCAACGTCACCATCTCACTTGAGGACCGTGGCGACCACGCGGCCTTCGTGGTCCAGGATACGGGGGTGGGCATCGCCGCGGCGGACCTGCCGTACATCTTCGACCGTTTCTGGCGCGCAGACCGTGTGCGATCGCGGACGGGGGAGCGCGGAGGAGTGGGCCTGGGGCTCGCCATCGCCCAATGGATTGCCCACGCCCATGGTGGCTTCATTGCCGTGGGCTCCAGACTCGGCCGCGGGAGCACATTCACCGTGCAGCTACCGGTGCATCTGCAAGGGGCGGTGAAGTCGGGCTGAAAATCGACCGGACCTCGACCGTGACGAATCCTCACCGTCGATTAAGGGAATCTTAATCTTCCCCCGATTTCAGTCCTAATCTGTCGCGGGTACGTTCATGCACGGTGGATGTCCGGAATTGTCCGGCGTCATCACGCGATCGTTCACGTACTACGGGGTGCACGCGTGTTCAACAACCTGATTGAGTCGAAGCCGCAGAAGAACAGGGCCCTCGGGGCCAGCACGGTCTCGACGATCTTCCACGTCGCCATCATCGCGGCCTCCATCTTCGCTACGGCGAACGCTGGAATGGAAGAAGAGGAAGAAGTCGTCCAGAAGGTGGACTTCGTCGAAGTGAAGAAGGACGAGCCGCCGCCACCAGAGCCGGATGCCCCGCCGCCACCAGACGTTGTGGTGGCGCCGCCGCCGCCGAAGGGCTTCCAAGTGCTCTCCGCTCCCGTCAACATCCCGGACGTCATCCCGGAGATTGACCTGTCTAAGGCGATCACCAACGAAGACGACTTCTCGGGCCGTGGCGTGGCCGGTGGTGTGGCCGCTGGTGTCGCAGGTGGGACCGGTCCGGTGCAGACTGACCAGCCCTACTTCGACTTCCAGGTGGAAAAGCCGGCTGCGTCTGCGCCAGGTTCACCGGGCCCGCGTTACCCCGACATTCTCCGCTCCGGCGGCGTCGAGGGTGAAGTACTCGCTCAGTTCGTCGTGGACACGCTCGGCCGCGTCGAAGTCGCGTCCTTCCGCGTCCTCCGCTCGTCGCACGCTCTTTTTGAACAGGCCGTCCGCAGCTCGCTTCCCAACATGCGCTTCTTGCCGGCCGAAGTTGGCGGACGCCGCGTGAAGCAGCTCGTACAGCAGCCCTTCGTTTTCAATCTCGCACGTTAATACCCACCCCTTCACGACCTCCAGGAGATTTCAGCAATGAACATGTCCATCGGCTACATCTGGACGCACAGCCCGCCATTCGCCAAGGGCATTTGGCTCGTGCTCGCCATCATGTCCCTCTGGTCGCTCTCGACCGCGTTCGGCAAGTGGTGGAATCTCCGCAAGGCGCAGAAGGAGACCTTGAAGTTCGCTCCGGAGTTCTCGCAGTTCCTCGAGGAAGACAACCTCACGGAAGCGATCAACCTCGCGCAGACCTACAAGAAGTCGCACGTGGCCCGCGTCCTCGGCGGCGCGCTTGACGAAGTCAAGCCGCTCATCATGGACGGCTCGGTCACCGTGTCTGACATCAACTCCGCTGAGCGCGCCATCGAGCGCAACATGCTCGTCGAGATTGTTGCGCTGAAGCGCGGCTTGGCCATTCTCGCGACGGTGGGTTCGACCTCGCCGTTCGTCGGTCTGCTCGGCACCGTGTTCGGCATCATCAACGCCTTCGCCGCCATGGGCTCGTCTGGCTCCACCGGCATCGCCGCCATCACGGTCGGTATCGCCGAGGCGCTCATCGCCACGGGCTTCGGCCTCCTGGTCGCCATCCCGGCCGTGTGGTTCTTCAACTACTTCCAGACCAAGATCGACAACCTCACCGCCGAGATGACTTACGTCTCCAAGGAGATGATTGATTACCTGATCAAGGGCGTGTCTGGTGAGTTCGGCCGTAGCCGCTTCACCCGCGAGTTCAACACCGCGGCCCAGAAGGGTTCTGCTCCGATCTCGCAGTAAGTCGCTGACCGCCTAAGGAGGGTACATCGATGGGTATGTCAGTGAGCACCGGGGGCGGCGTTAAGGCTGAGCCGAATGTCGTCCCTATGATCGACGTGATGTTGGTGCTGCTCATCATCTTCATGGTCGTGACGCCGGCGATTGCCGCCGGCTTCACGGCAGAGCCGCCCAGCGGCATCAACCTGAAGTCGCATCCGGAAGCGGATGAGGATCAGGTACTGGGCATCGACAAGTTCGGCAACTACTTCCTCAACAAGGAACAGATTGCCAACGAGGCGTTGCCAAGCCGCCTGCAGGCCATCTACTCGGCTCGCACGATTGACCAGATTCTGTATGTGAAGGCGCACAAGGAACTGGAGTACGGCAAGATCCTCGAGGCCATGGATATCGCCTCGAAGAACGGTGTCCGTATGGTGGGCGCGATCACGGATCAGGTCCCTGGCACGGTGTCCACCGTGGCGGGCGACGAAGCAAAGCCTGACACACCCTAACCGGAGCGAACGATGGGAATGAGCGTCGGTGGGGGCGGTTCGTCGCTGAACAACGAGCCGAACGTCGTGCCAATGATTGACATCATGCTCGTGCTACTGATCATCTTTATGATCATGCAGCCGATGATGCGAAAGGCTGTGGACCTGCAGTTGCCGGAGCCCAGTCCCTCAGTGGTCACGGCCAATCAGGCATCAGACCAGATTGTGTTGGAAGTGCTGGCGGATGGAAGTTTCGCGCTCAATCGCGAACCGCTCACAAAGGAGACTTTGTCGGCGCGTCTGATTGAGGTGTACGCCAACCGTCCGGACAAGATCATCTTCTTGAAGGGCGATGATAAGGTGATTTATCAGGACGTGATTTCCGCGATGGACATTGCCCGCGGTGCTGGGGTAAAGGTCATCGGCATCCCGCCGCGCGAAACGAAGTAAGTTCCTCCGGTGTTTGTTTACGGCGGGCGAACCTTTCGGGGCTCGCCCGCCGTATCATTTCTTGTGACCGTGGCCCAGATCCAACCTTTCCCAGAGCCAGAGCCCGAAAAGCCGAAGCGCCCGCTCCGACCCCTGCATGGGATCCCGGATCCGGAGCGCCGCACTGGCGCGGGCTGGCTGGTGTCGGGGTTGCTGCACGCGCTGATCATCCTCGCGCTGATACTCCCTCCGCTAGTGGGGAAGATTCTCGAGGAGCAGGCGCCAGGCGGTGCGGGGGGCGCGGGCGCGGCCGGCGGAGGCGGGGGAGGCTCGGGTGGAACTGGCGGCGCCATCGTCCCCGAACGAATCCGCTACCTGCAGGTCGAGACTCCGGTGGGCACACCCACGCCGACACCTCCGGTCAAACCGACCCCGACCCCAGCACCCACACCGCCGCCTGAGCCCGTTCCGGAGCCTCAGGCGGCGCAGCCACAGGTGGCCGCGCCAGCTTCCAGCCCCGCTGTGAGCGCGACGGCGGGCACGGGTGGGGGGAGCGGCCGGGACGGCTCCAGCGGCAACGGGAGCGGCAGCGGTGGCGGCGTGGGGAGTGGCATCGGGACGGGCAGGGGCAGCGGTGTCGGCGCGGGTACCGGCGGGGGCAATGATCAGATTTTTCCGCCCACGGTGACCAACATGGCCATCCTGCCGATTCCGGTGCCGAATCGTGTGCGCCCCTACCGCATGGTAGCCCAGTTCGAGGTGGATGAGCGGGGCAACTCTAGGCTAATCGGCTTCAATCCATCGCGGGACCGCGGCTACAACGCCAAGATTCGCGAGATGCTCGCTGAAGTTCGCTTCAGGCCGGCCACGAGGGCGGATGGGACGCCGGTGCGGGATACGGCGACGATCACCGCAGAAGCGCCGTAGGAACGGCGAAGAGCGAGGAGCGAAAAGCGAAAGAGAAGAGCGAAGTAACGAAGAGCGAGGGGTGAAGGTCCGAAGGGTGGAAGGAGAGGACTTGAACCTTCGGCCCCTCGACCCTTCGGCGTATCGCTCTTTCAGCCTCGCTTTTCGCTGTTCGCTCTTCGCTCCTCGCACTTCTCCCCGCGGTCTTGCGGCCGTACTTTCCGCGATGCCCAGCTCCCCCCTGAAGGCAGTCACCGGCTTCGGCTCCCTCTGGTCCCGAAAGCCCATCGCCGAGCTCGTCCCCGAAAGCGAAAACCGCGGGATGAAACGCACGCTCGGTACTCGAGACCTCGTCAGCCTCTCCATCGGTGCGGTGATTGGGGCGGGTATTTTTTCGACGCTCGGTACGGCTGCCGCTGGCGAGACGAACGCCGCCGGCGAGGTGGTCCGCTACGCCGCCGGTCCAGCGCTCATCATCTCGTTTTTGTTGCTCGGCGCGGTGTGCGCGCTCTGTGCGCTCTGCTACGCCGAACTCGCGTCGATGATTCCCCAGGCCGGTTCGGCGTACGCGTATTCGTATGCGTCGCTCGGCGAACTCATCGCTTGGATCATTGGCTGGGATTTGATTCTTGAGTACGCGGTGGGCAACGTGGCGGTGGCGATTGCCTGGAGCGGATACTTCGACTCGCTCATCTCGCCTTTTGTGCATATACCAGGCTGGCTCACGCACGGCTACTTCCAAGCCAAGGCGAGCACGAATCCGGAAGTGCTCGCGCTCCTCGACACCGCGCCGCAGATCGCCGGTATGCCGATCCTGATCAACGTGCCCGCCTTCCTGATTGTCATGGCCATCACGTGGTTGCTGGTGATTGGCGTGAAGGAAAGCACGCGGGTCAACAACTGGATGGTGATGCTGAAGTTGGCGGTGCTCGCGCTGTTCGTGATTGTGGGCTCGATGCACATCGATCCCGCCAACTACACGCCCTTTGCTCCCAACGGATTCCGCGGCATCCATCAGGGCGCGGCGATTGTGTTCTTCGCCTACATCGGATTCGACGCCATCTCGACGGCCGCTGAAGAAACGAAGGATCCGCAGCGCACGATGCCGCGCGGCATCCTGATTGGTTTGGGAATCTGCACGGCGATCTATGTGATTGTCGGTGCTGTGGCGACGGGCCTCGTGCCCTACGCGCAACTCAAGAGTTCCGATCCGCTGGCACACGCGTTTGAAGTCGCCGGGCTCACGCAGTTCAGCTGGATCATCGCCGCTGGTGCGGTGGTCTCAATGAGCGCGGTGTTGCTGGTGTTCCAGTACGGCCAACCGCGCATCTTCTTTGCCATGGCGCGTGACGGTCTGCTGCCCAAGTTCGCGGCCAAGCTGCATCCCAAGTACAAGACGCCGCACGTCACCACGATCATCACCGGCTTGCTGGTGGCGTGCTCGGCCCTCGTCGCTGACGATGCCGCCACGTATGACCTGACGAACATCGGCACGCTCTTCGCCTTTGTGCTCGTGTGCGTGGGCGTGTTGGTGCTGCGTGTGATTGAACCGGACCGTCCGCGTCCGTTTAAGGTGCCGGCGGTTTGGCTGGTCGGACTTGGCGGTGCTGCCGCCTGTTTGTTCGTGATGAAGGGCCTCCCGATGGCCGCGTGGAAGGGCTTTGGCATCTGGTTGCTCATCGGTTTGGCCATCTATGTCGTATACGGCTACAAGAACTCCACGCTGCGCCGCGGACTGCCGCCGCGCTCCTTTGATGACGACGGCAAGGAAAATCTATGAGCGAGTCAATTGGTAACGCCGGTTCGGGCATGAAGTTGCACACCAAAATTCTGCTGGCGCTGGTTGTTGGAGCAACGGCGGGCATCGCGGCGAATCTCGGCTTGGGTGGCACGCACAGGGGCGTGGTTTTCGTCAACACCTACCTCGCCGGTCCCATTGGTCAGATTTTCCTCCGCATGTTGTTCATGATTGTGATGCCGTTAGTGTTTGCCAGCATCACGCTCGGCGTTGCGGGACTTGGTGATCTCAAGAAGGTCGGAGCGGTTGGCGGGAAGGCGATTGGATACTTCCTAGGCACGACATTTCTCGCGGCAACTTTCGGTTTGTTCGTCGTCAGCACGTTCAAACCAGGCGAGGGCCTGCCCGAAGAAGTGAAGAGCGAGCTCCTCGCCACCTACGCGGAGGACGCTGCGGGCAAGGTTGAGGCCCAGGAGACGGGCGGATTCGGCATCAACACGTTCGTCAACATCGTCACTCGCAATCCGGTGAAGTCGGCCGTTGATACCGACATGCTCGGCATCATCTTCTTCGGTCTCGTATTCGGCGCTGCGCTCACCCAGCTCAAGCCCGAGCGCGCCGAGCCGATGATCAAGTTCCTCGAGTCCTTGAACGACGTGGTCATCCAGATTGTCGGGATGGCCATGAAGATTGCGCCCTATGGCGTGGCCGGCCTGATCTTTGGCGTCACGAGCAGATTTGGCTTCGCGCTACTCAAGCCGCTGAGCAGTTATGTCCTGGTGGTGATGGGCGCCCTGCTCTTTCACATGTTCGTGAACTTGTCGCTCATCCTTCGCTTCATTATTGGCATCAACCCGCTGCTGTATTTCTCGCGCATCAAGAGTGCGATGATTACGGCCTTCTCCACCAGCTCCAGCTCGGCGACACTCCCGACCGCGCTGAACGCGGCCGAGAACGGTCTCGGCGTTCCGCCAAAGATTGCCGGCTTCGTTCTGCCGCTCGGCTCCACCATGTGCATGAACGGCACGAGCATCTTCGAGGGCATTACGGTCATTTTCCTCTGCCAAGTGTTTGGCGTAGAACTGAGCCTTGGTGGGATGATCATCGTCATCATCATGTCCGTAATCACAGCCATCGGTGCGGCGGGCGTGCCGGGGGGCAGCATTCCGCTTCTCGTCGGTATCCTCACGATGATGGGCGTGCCGGGCGAGGGCATCGCCATTGTGCTCGGCGTGGACCGCATCCTCGACATGACGCGCACGGTCGTGAACGTGTCGTCGGACATCTCGTCTACGCTGTTCGTGGCCAAGAGCGAGGGAGTCTGGGATGCGTCGATGGTGCCCAAGGAGGTCGCGACCACAGGCTAGGCACGTAGACTACCTTTACGGTGTGGTTCACCGTTTTCCTCTTATAGCACCTCGGCCAATGATGGTTGCCTCACACGAGTCCCAGCGGCTCGTCATCGAACGCCGAAACCACGTCGTGGTGCGCGGGGTAGACGGACCGGTGCTGCTCTTCGCGCACGGGTTCGGCTGCGACCAGACGCTGTGGCACGATGTGATTGGTGCGTTCGAGAACGATTTTCGTGTGGTGCTGTTTGATTATGTCGGCTCTGGCTTGAGCGATGTGTCAGCCTACGACCCGCGTCGTTACAGCACGATGCAAGGTTATGCGCAGGACATCGAAGAAATCTGCGATGCCTTTGGGTTTCGTGACGTCACGCTCGTCGCCCACTCGGTCAGCTGCATGATTGGATTGCGCGCAGCCATCGCGAGACCCGAATTGTTCCGCCAAGTCGTGATGATCGGGCCCTCGCCGTGCTACTTGAACGAGGGCAGCGAATACAATGGTGGCTTTACCGCTGAGGAGATCAACGGTATCCTCGAGATGATGGACCGCAACTTTGTCGGATGGACTGAATTCTTCGCGCCCGTCGCGATGTCCAATCCCGATCGGCCCGAGCTCGCCCGCTCGCTCTCGCAGACGTTTTGCGCCAACGACCCCGAGATCGCGCGCCGATTTGCCGAAGTCACCTTCAAGGAAGATTCGCGTGAGCTGCTTCCGCTGATGCCGGTACCGAGTGCGATTCTGCATTGTGCCTTCGATGCGATCGTCCCGGCTGCCGTGGCGGAGTATCTCCATCGGACGCTCCCACGAAGCACTTTGCGCACCATCGCGTCGCTCGGCCATATGCCGCACGTCAGTCATCCCAAGGAAACCGCGGCAGCCATCTTTGAGGCGTTCTCCGACCTAGACCCTTCGGGACCTAACTAGGTGTCGCCGAACCTTCCCTGCGCCGTCCTGCACATGCAAGCGAATGGCTCCATTATCGCGGCGGACGAGGAGTTTGCACAACTGCTGGGCCATCCCGCGCCCCCCGAGGCAGGCGGCCTCTTCGGTGAGTTCCTTACCGCGGGCAGCCGCGTATTGTGGGAATCGCAGGTGTTGCCCGCGTTCAGTGTACGCACACGCATCGACGAGATATTCCTACGCCTGCGCGGCGCCAGAGCGGAGGTGCCAGTGCTTGTCAACGCGAGCATGAATCGCGATCGCGAAGAGGGACCGCGAATCACCGCAGTGATTGTCCGCATGCAGCGCCGTGAGCAGTGGGAGGCGGACATCCAAGAGGCCCGTCGGCGCGCCACTGACTTCGCCGAGAAGCTCCAGTCCCGCACCGACGAACTCGAAATCGCGAAGCGTCAACTCGAGGAATCGATCGCCGAGACAGCTGCCAGCCACTGGATGTTGGAGCGGTTGGCTGACGTGCTGCCTATTTGTATGGACTGCGGCAATGTTCGCGAGGGCCGCCAATGGGGCAGCATTGTGGACTTTCTGCAGCGCAATGCGCGGTTCTTGAGCCACGGCTACTGCCCTGAATGCGCCCAACGGTTCCTTGAGCGAGAAGGACTCGCCGACTAGCGCCACGGAGCCTTGTACGGAACGCTGCGAACCCTAAGCTGTTGCCGTCACCTTCAGCGCGGCGGCAGCCAGTTTCACGGCTCCGCGAGCCGGAATCACTTCCTCGCCACGCAACTCGGCACCGGGCACGGCCGTCTTCAAACGATGCTCGACGATGCGGCGCAGGAACTGGCCGCGCTTGAGCATCCCACCGGCCAGTGCCACGGGCACCGCGGCGCGCTCATCCATAAAGAGTTGACGGGCCAAGGTGCGGACGTGTAGCACTAACTCCTCGGCCGCGAGCGTGCAAATGGAGTTCGCACGCAGGTCGCGATCAGCGGCGAGCGTGGTCACGTGCACAGCGAGTGCGGCGAGATCCTTGGGCGCCGCCTTCGCCGCCCACGGAATGATGTCGTCAATCGTCTCAAGCTCGAGCGCAGTCATCAGCGCGCCCGTGAGGCGCGTCTCTGGCTCGCGCTCGTCGGCGCTCGACGTCACGACGCTCAAGGCACGACGGCCAATCCACGCGCCGCTGCCTTCGTCGCCGGCGTTCGGGCCCCATCCGCCGCAGCGGCGTAAGGTGCCCGTCGGGCCACGGCCGAAGGCCACGGAGCCCGTGCCGGAGATGAGGAGGATACCGGCGCCCTCAATGCCGAAGGCATCGGTCAAGGCAATTTCGGCGTCAGGCACCACGCGGATTTCATCGGCGAGCGATTCGCCGCGGAGCGCGCGAAGCAGGGCCTTATGCTCCTTCTCACGGCCCACGCCCGCGATGCCCGCCACGAGCACGCCGGGGCGGTCCGAAATTTCGGCCTGCGCGAGTGCATCGCGCACGAGCGCTCCAATGACCTCGGCAGAACTAAGTGCCTCACCAGGCCGCACCGCAGAACCTTCGCCCGTCACATCGGCGAGCACTTTGCCACGCGGTGTGGAGACGATCACTTGGGTCTTGCTACCACCACCATCTACGCCGACGACGATCTGAGCCATTGCCTGGGAGAGTCGCTAGGGGACGAAATCAGGACGCGCGCGCCGGGGCGGCGTGCGTGAATGACGAAAGAATTCCGGTACTGAGCGTCACCGTGCTGCCAATCAACACGAACCACGGCCACGCGATGCCTGTCACGGGAGCGAGCGGCCCGGCGAGGGCAGGGAAGGCCGCGCCAATCCGCCCCGCAAACACCACGATGCTCATAGTAAAGATACCCACGGCCATGCCCGTTATGGCATCCCGTTGGATGGCGCGCGGCCAGAGCATTGCGAGGAAAAATCCGCCCAGCAGCCCGCCGTAAGTGAACGACGCAATAGAGAGCGCAATCACTACCACGGGCGTGCCCTCGGCCTTGTACAGAAGGGCAGCGCTTACGAGCACCACCCCCCAGAGGAGCGTGAACAGACGCGAGAGCCGGAGGGCCTCCGCATCGCTCGGCGCGCCACGCAGTGGCGTGTAGAGGTCGTGCAGGGTCGCGGCGGCAAGGGCATTGAGCGATCCGCTCACGGTGCTCATCGCCGCGGCGAGAATCGCGGCAATCACGATGCCCGTCATGCCCGGCGGCATACCTTCGATGATGAAGGTCGGGAAGATGCGATCCGGAACGGGAAACACGCGCGCTTCATAGTACGACCAGAGCCCGAGGCCGATGAACAGGAATAGTGTGAATTGCGCGATTACCGCGAAACCGCTGCCAATCAGAGCCTTGCGCGCATCGCTGAGCGAGTTGGCGGTGAGCAGGCGCTGCACGATAATCTGGTCGGCGCCGTGCGACGCCATCGCGAGGAAGGCGCCGCCGAGCAGGCCAGCAATCAGCGTGTGCGGCTTGTCGAGCCCGAGCGAGAGGTCAAAAAGTCGGAGCTTATCCTGTGCCGCCGCGTCTGTGAGGATGCGCGACCAGCCACCTTCCACGCCGTTTGCGATGAGGAACAGGGCACCCACTCCGCCCGCCAGGTACACGCCCGTCTGAATCACGTCCGTCCAGACGACGGCGCGAATGCCGCCGTGATACGTGTAGTAGAGCGTGAACACGCTCAGCACGAGGATGGAACCAGGCGCTGCCCACTCGGGCGGAAGCACGCCGGCAAGAATCAGCGCCACGGGAATAGATGTCGCAAACAGCCGTACGGAATCGCCAAAGGCGCGAGTCACCATAAACGTGACGCTGGCAAATCTCCGCGTGGCCAAGCCAAAGCGCTGCTCGAGCAGCGCGTACGCCGTCACCAGATTCCCCTCGAAGTATCGGGGCAGCAGCGTATACGCCACGACAATGCGGCCGAGCAAGTATCCGCAGGCGACCTGCAGAAACGTGAAGTCGCCGAGGTAGGCGAGGCCGGGAATTGAGATGAAGGTGAGCGCGCTCGTCTCCGTGGCCACGATGGAGAACAACACCGCCCACCACGGGATGTCACCACCCGCCACGAAATAGTCTTTGGCGTTCTTTTGTCCGCGCCCGAGCCACACGCCAATGGCGCTGGTGGCAATCAAATAGAAAACAAGGACAATCCAGTCGAGGGCCGTGAAGCCAGAGGACGTTGGCATCGGACAAAGATGGCGGAAAACAAGAACGGGCGCCCCTAGGGACGCCCGCCTTTTTCAGCCAATCACAATCGCTTACGCCGAGAAGCTCGACCCGCAGCCGCAGCCGCCGCTCGCGTTCGGGTTCTTGAACGTGAAGCCCGAGCCCTGCATCGAGGTCACGTAGTCAATCGTGACGCCGGACAGGTACTGCATCGAGAACGGGTCCACGAAGAGGTTGAAGCCGCCCTGCGAGATGACGGTATCGTCATCAGCCGGCTTGTCTTCAATCAGGAGGCTGTACTTGAAGCCAGAGCAGCCACCCGGCTGCACGGCCACGCGCAGACCACCCGCCTCGGGTGTCACGTTCTCGGCCTGCATGAACTTCGCGACCTCGGCGCCAGCGGCCGGGGTGATGTTGACCAGCACTTCGGGGGTGTTCATGGTGCTCACGGGATCCCTCCTAGGGTTCCATTGGGGCGAGGTCCTTCGCCACTGCGATTATCTAATCCGGAATATATGGCTCGGGGTTCCGCTGACAAGTCAGGGGGTGCCCCGGGAGGCCGATCGGGCGGCGGCGGCGCCCCGCGTGGTGATATCGGCAATTCCGGTGCGAACCGGACCGATGCGGGAGTTAACTCGGCTGGGATTCACCCGGTTCGTGAGGATGATAATGAACAAGTCATTGGCCGGATCCACCCAGAACGAGGTCCCAGTGAAGCCGGTGTGCCCAAACGCGGGGCGCTGCATCAGGGTCCCGGCCGAATTCGTACCGTTGGGGGTTTCCCATCCGAGGGCGCGGTGAGAGATGGTGACATCCTGCACACGCGTGAAATCGCGGATAGTCTGTGGCTTCACGATGTGTGCGCCGCCGAGTTCGCCGCCGTTGAGCAGCATCTGCGCGAAGTGGCTGAGATCGTGCCCGGTGCTGAACAAGCCCGCGTGGGCCGAGACGCCGCCAAGGCGGAATGCGTTCTCATCGTGGACTTCGCCGCGCAGATGTCGGCCGCGCCAAGGGTCTATTTCGGTGGGCGCCGTGCGATCGATTGCAGCGGCGTCCGGATGGTAGCGCGTGTCCGTCATCTTGAGCGGCCCAAACACTTTGGCTGCGAGGTACACATCGAGCGTGCTCCCACTCACTCGCTCAATCACCCAGCCGGCAATCATCGCGCCGAGGTCTGAGTACACGTAGCGCAGGCCGGGCAGGGTATCGAGTGGTGTCGCGAGCACGAGGCGCCGCGCTTCGTCCGCCGACTCGCTGTCGAGCCAGAGCGTGCGATGCGCCGGCAAACCACTCGTGTGCGTGAGCAGATGGCGAACCGTCACCTTGTCTTTGTTTGGCCCCTGCCACTCGGGGATGTACCGCTGAACCGGGGCGTCGAGGTCCACGTGGCGGTGCTCTACTAGCTGCATCATCGCGGTTGTCATGCCCACCACTTTCGTGAGCGAGGCGATGTCCCAGATGGTCTGGGCATCCACGCTCGCCGAGCTCACGTCGCGATCCAGCCTGCCCACGGCAATCTCGCTCACGATGCCGGTGCGCGTGCCAATCAGCGCGATGCCACCGGGGAACACCGAGTCGCGCAGCGCTTTCTCCATGATGCGGCGCACGGAGTCCGTGACGCTGGCTGCCCAGCGAGGTAGCGGCGCGCTGTAGGGCACACCGGCCGCGAAGAATCCTGGCAGCGATGTGGGGGTAACGCCGCGCATCGGGCTTTGCCCAGTGATGGCACGCGCGGCGGCGCGCTCCATGGCATCACCGCGCCCATATGCCGCGACAAACCCACTCACGCGGGGAATCTCGCGCAACACATACGGGCTAGAGAACGCCACCACGTTGACGGGGCGCGTGGCCGCGACCGAATCAACCCACTTGGCCACGTGCTCGGCAATGGCAAAGCGTCCTTCGCCTTCAATGGTCCTCACGAACGTTGCGATGACGAGGCGCTCGGTGCGGTTGCGCACGAGGGAATCCAAGCGTGAGCGTGGCGTTGCCGGCGTGATTCGTGCGCTGCGCATGCTGAGGAGGGCACTGCGCATCTCGGCCGTGAAGGGCCGGCCGGCCAGCACGTCGTTCTCGGCCGCGTAGGTCAGCACCAGCGTCGGTTCGGTGGTGGCGAGCGGGAGCGCCCGAGTGCTATCGCGCAACAGCGTGATGGCGTCCTCGGCGATGATTTGTGCGCGCGCGCGGTGGGCACGCTGGCCCACCACGTCGCGCAGGGAGTCGAGCGGCACGATGGGCCGCTGGATGGCACCGGTGCGCAGTTTGAGCGCGAGAATGCGTCGCACGCTCTCGGTGATGCGCGACGCGGGGATTTCGCCGCGCTCGACGGCGGTAGCGACGGCCTCGATGGCCACTGGCACATCGGGTGGCATGAGCAGCACGTCAGCGCCGGCTTTCACGGCCAGCGTGGCGCTGGTGGCGTTGTCGTAGCCTGAGCCCACGCCGCGCATATCCATGGCGTCAGTTACCACGAGACCGCGGAATCCCAGCGAGTCGCGGAGCAATCCAGTCATGATGGCTGGCGACAAGGTGGCGGGGGTGCGGTCCTGCGTGATGGAAGGCAGCGCGATGTGCGCACTCATCACCGCCGCCACGCCGGCGTCAATCGCCGAACGGAAGGGCACCAACTCCAGAGCGTACAGTCGTTCCTGCGAAGCCATCACCACGGGCAATGCATTGTGCGAATCGGTGTCCGTGTCGCCGTGTCCCGGGAAGTGCTTGATCGTCGCTGCTACGCCCACTTCCTGCATGCCTTCAACAAAGGCCGTGCCCATCGCCGCGACCAGCAGCGGATCCTCGCCGAAGGAGCGCACGTTGATTACCGGATTGGCGGGATTGTTGTTCACATCCACCGTCGGCGCGAAGGCCAGGTGAATGCCAACCGCCCGTGACTCCTCACCCGTGATGCGGCCCGCCTCGCGTGCGTGTTCAATCCGACGCGTCGCGCCAATGGCCATGTTGCTTGGCAACACCGTGGCGGATCCGGCGGCCAGTGTCCCGGGTGAGAACACGCCGCCCTCAAGGCGGCCGAGCCCGGGCTCCACGTCCGAGGTCACCAGCAACGGAAGAGACGACTGCCGCTGCAGTGCGTTCACTTTTTCCGCGACTTCAATTGGCGAGCCCAGTGACATCACGACGCCGCCCACACGATCGCGGCGAATGCGTTCCACCGCGAGGATGAACGATGAGTCGCTGGAGCTTGTATAATCCCCCAGCACCCAGATGAACACCATCTGGCCGACTTGCTCGCGCAGGGACATCGCCGCGATGGTGGCATCCATCCACGTCTCGGCTTCGTTCGGAAGCGGCGCGCTCAGGGAAGGCTTGAGGGTATGAATGGACCAAGGCACCGCAACCGGTTCAACATCGGGAACCGTTACGCGCTCTATGACGGCCGGTGCTGGCGCCGGCGAGAGCCGGATGCACGAGGCGAGGACGAGGCCCGCGAGGGCCGCACGGAGGGGTGAGTGACGCATCAGGAGATGAAGCGCGTGGGATTAAGAGGACTGCTGATGATCGCGAGCATGGCGGCCTGCGCGCCATCGCCGCGGGCCCAAGATGCGCGTCCGTCGCGAGTGGCGGCGCGTGAAGCCGCGCGTGAAGCCGAGGTAGTGCGGCCCGGCATCAACGTGCTGCTCGATGATTCCTTGGACGTCGTGGCCGGCAAGCGAATCGCGCTCATCTCCAACCAGACGGGCGTAGACGCCGAGGGCCGCAGCGACGTGGACCTGCTGCAGTCCGATCCGCGCGCGACGAGGGCCAACATTCGCCTCGTGCGATTGTTTTCCCCTGAGCACGGCATCCGTGGCACGGCGGATCGCCCTGATTTGCCGGACGAAGTGGACCAACGCTCTGGGCTCACGGTGCACTCGCTGTATGCCCGCGAGACAATTCCGCCCCCGGACTCCTTGCTCCGCGATCTCGACGCACTCGTCTTTGATTTGCAAGACATCGGCACGCGTACCTGGACCTATGTGGGCGTGATGGTCTACGCGATGCGCGCCGCGGCGCGTGTGGGCATTCCTTTTGTCGTGCTGGACCGACCGAATCCCCTCACCGGTCGTGTGGAGGGGCCGTTGCTGGATTCGGCCATCGCGAATCCCAACGATCCCACGCCCGAGCGACGCGGCAAGGCTTACGCATTATACCCAGCCCCACTCAGGCATGGTATGACGATGGGTGAGCTCGCGCGCTTTTTCGCGGGCGAGTTGAAGATTCCCGTGCAACTGCATGTCATTCCCGTGGCAGGGTGGCGGCGTTCCATGTGGTGGGACGAGACCAAGCTCCCATGGATTGTGCCCTCGCCTGCGATGGTCTCGCCGCTGAGCGCTTTGGTGTATCCGGCGCTCGTGCCCTTCGAGGCGAGCAACGTATCCGTCGGCCGAGGCACCGATGCACCATTCCAGCGATTCGGTGCGCCCTGGATGAACGCCGAGCGCGTGGCGGCGCTCTTGAACGACCGCTTCATGAATGGCGTGCGCTTTGAGGCCGAGCGCTTCACGCCGCGCAATCCGACCGACAACAAGTTTGGTGGCCGTGCCATCCCGGGTGTGAAAATCATCATCGAGGACCGTGACCGTGCGCAGATGGCGCGCGTGTCCGCTGCGGTGCTGCAGGTGCTGGCCAAGCAACATGGGGACTCCCTGCGACTGACGGCCCGCGGATTCGACGAGCGCAGCGGGGCCAGCGTGATTCGTGAAGGACTCCTCGGCAACGCCGATCCCGACGAGATCATTGATTCCTTTATGCCGAGTCTCGTGGCCTGGCAGCGAGCCACGCGACAGTACTTGATCTACCGCTAATGGCTTCGTTTCCGCTTTCGCTCTGGTACGCCATCCGCGACGGGTACCTGCGGCTCACCAAGCCCGTGATCGCTTGGTGCGTGCGCGTGGGAATTTCTCCCAACGCCCTGACGGTTCTGGGTACCGTCTGCTGCGGCATTGCCGGCACGATGTTTGCAGCCGGCTGGATTCACGCGGCCGGGTGGACGCTCGGCCTGACCGCCTTTTTTGACGTGATTGACGGCGCGGTTGCCCGGGCCAGCGGCAAGGCCACTGTGTTTGGGTCGTTCTTCGACTCCACGTTGGACCGCGTCGCCGACGCCCTGCTCTTTGGTGGTATTGCCTTTTTCTTCGCGAGTCCGGGGCCGCATTACAGTTTGATGATGGTTGCGGTGGCCATGCTGGCCCTGAGCGCCGTGCAGATCACCTCGTATACGAGGGCAAAGGCCGACGCCCTAGCCGTGGACCTGAAGGGCATTGGCGCCCTTGAACGCCCGGAGCGTATCACCCTGCTGGCGGCCCCCCAAGCCTTCTTCGGACTCATGTGGGGCGGGTGGGTGTTGCGGGGGGTCGTGATTCTGTTGGCCAGCGCCGCGGTCTGGACCGTAATCCAGCGCGTCCGGCACGTCGCCCGAGCCACGTAACTGCGCTATTTTACACGGGTTCGCGGTTTTCCTGCCCCGTGGGGAGTCCCGTATGACCCGTGTAAGCAAACTCTGGTCCCTCCTACTCGTGGCCGCTCTCGCGGTGACGGCCGCGAGTTGTGGCGGTCCTCCGCTTGACGAGCGGGGTCTCGTGCGCCTTTGGACGGACGACTTCGAGATTCGACTCAAGCCCGACATCGTCCCGCCCCGCGCGCTCGAGCGGATTTCCTACGTCATCACGATTTACGATAAGGAATCACGCGAGCCCATCGTGAATGGAGAGGGCAGACTCTTTGCCACCAACTCCGACCGCAAGACGGTCTATAACGGCCTGACCTACGGCCCCGAGCCAGGCACCTACCGCACCTCCATCATGTTCGTGACGGCTGGTGAATGGGCCATGGGTTTCCAGTTCCGTCGCGATTCGACGCTCGCGCTGCAGCGAACCGATGACTGGCGGCAGCAGGTGAGGAATGAGGCAGCACCGTAGTCGCAAACCACTCTTGGACGGATGACGGATGCATGAATCCGCATCATCTCCATGCTTCCGCCCGCTTTTTCATCATCCGTCATCCGTCTTCCGTCCATTATGCGCCACTTCCATCGCACCTCGCTCCACCCTGACGCCATTCTCGCCACCGCCGACGCATTTTTCCCCACCATCGGGATGATGCCGGCTGGTCAAACCGCACGCTCGCGGAGCTACAAGGGCAGCGTCGGCACGCCGGAAGTGCCGTCTACGCTCACCATCTCCGTGAAAATGGAAGGTGGGCACTACGTCTTCGTAGAGGCGAACAGCGACCAGATGGGTGAGAGCCGCCTCGACCGCAACGTCAAAAAGTTTTTTGTCTCCCTGCACACGCAGGTTGATGCGAAGCACTCCTTCGCTCCCGCCTACTAATTCCGCTCGCTCAATGCCCGCAAAGCCCACCCGCCCTCTGAGGGGCGGGGCAGCACCCCACCTTGGCGAAGCTCTGCCAATCGAGCGCAAGCTCGAGCTCTATTACTGGATGCGACTCACGCGTACGCTCGAAGAGCGGCTCGTGGCTCTCTACCGGCAGACGAAGGTCGTTGGCGGACTGTTCCGCTCGCTCGGCCAGGAAGCCGACGCCGTCGGTTCCTGCTACGCGCTCGAAACGCGCGACGTGATGTCGCCCCTCATTCGCAACTTGGGCGCGATGCTCGTCAAGGGCGCCACGCCGGTGGAAGTGCTCAAGCAGTACATGGCCAAGGGCGATTCGCCCACGCGGGGCCGCGAGCTCAACATCCACTTTGGTGATATCGGAGAAGCCGGCACGACGCGCGGCTTCCTCGGACAAATCTCCCCGCTCGGCGACATGGTCCCCGTGATGACGGGCGTGACCATGACCTTCAAGATGCGTGGCGAGGATCGCGTGGGCTTGGTCTACGTCGGCGACGGCGCCACGAGTACCGGCGCCTTTCACGAAGGCATCAACTTCGCCGCCGTGCAGCGGTTGCCGCTCGTCGTCGTCATCGAGAACAACGGCTACGCCTACTCCACGCCCACATCAAAGCAGTCGGCCGCCAAGCAGTTCGTAGACAAAGCCATCGGCTACGGCATCACCGGCGAACAGTGCGATGGCAATGATGTGCTCGCGGTGTACGACTGCACCAAGCGTGCGGTGGACCGCGCCCGCGCGGGCGAAGGCGTGCAACTGCTCGAGTTTATGACCTACCGCCGAAAGGGCCACGCGGAGCACGACAACCAGTCCTATGTGCCCGATGGCGAGATTGAGAAGTGGGCCGCCGAGAACGATCCGCTGGATCGCTACGTGCGCGTGCTGGTTGACCGCGAGAAGGTCTCACAGGCCACGATTGACGAGATTGACGAGCGCATTCACAAGGAAGTGGACGCTGCGACTGACATCGCGGAGGCCTCGGGCTTCCCGCAGCCGCTGGACGCCATGATTGGCGTGTACGCCGACCCGCCGGTTGAGAAGCCGCTCTGGTTCCGTGAAGGCGCCGACGTTTCGAACCTCGGCCAGGAGCGCGCCGAGGGTTGGGGCACCTGGGATCCGTCCAAGGGGAAAGCCTAATGGCGGAGATCACCTATCTCGAGGCCATTCGCGAGGCGCTCGACGAAGAAATGGCGCGTGACAAGAACGTTTTCCTGATGGGCGAGGATATTGGCGCCTTCGGGGGCGCGTTCAAAGTCACGGATGGCCTAATGAAGAAGTACGGCGAAGCCCGGGTAATTGACTCGCCCATCAGCGAGATTGCGCTCGTGGGCGCGGCGGCCGGTGCGGGGCACATGGGCATGCGTCCGGTGGTGGAGATGCAGTTCATTGACTTCATCGCCAACGCCTACGACATGCTCACCAACTACGTCGCCACGGCGCGCTACCGCGCGTTCCTGCCGTGCCCGATGGTGGTGCGCGGCCCCAGCGGCGGGTACGTGCGCGGCGGTCCCTTCCACTCGCAGAACCCAGAAGCCGGCTTCATCCATACGCCTGGCTTGAAGGTGGTGTATCCCTCCACCGCCGAGGATGCCAAGGGCTTGATGAAGGCCGCCATACGGGACGAGGACTGCGTGCTCTTCTTTGAACACAAGTACCTGTATCGCCGCATCAAGGGTGTGATGCCCGCAGGTGATCACGTCGTGCCGATTGGCAAGGCGCGCACTGCGCGCGAGGGCAGGGACGTCTCTATCATCACCTACGCCGCGACGGTCTATAAGTCGCTCGAGGCTGCCGAGAAGTTGGAGAAGGAACACGGCATCTCGGTGGAAATTATCGATCTCCGAAGCCTAGCCCCCTTGGACGACGAGGCCATTTTCAACACCGTGCGCAAGACCAACCGCGTGCTCATCGTGCACGAGGATACGCGCACGGGCGGCATTGCTGGCGAGCTCACGGCGCGGATTAATGAGAGTTGCTTTGCCTATCTCGATGCTCCGGTGCTCCGCGTGACCGCGCATGACATTCCGCTGCCCTACGCTCCGCAACTCGAAGACTTCGTGCTCCCGCAGGTCGATGACATCGTCACGGCCGTGCGCCGACTGATGGCGTGGTAATGACCAATCCCAACGCAGCACCGGACTTCGAGAAGCCGCCACTCGCCCGCCAGTTCGGCATTGGCTGTTTCATGACATTTGTCGGGTTTTTTTCCGGCGGCATGATTGGCGTGCTCGTCTCCAAGGGGGTCGCTTTTTTCACCAGGGCGCCCAAGTGTGACGGCATCCCTACCTGCGACTGGTACATTTATATGTTCGTCGGCGGCGCGATCGGCGCCCTGACGCTGCCTTGGTTGGTGGTGTCCGCAATGCGGAGCGCCCCGCTGCCCAAGGTCGAGAATTCTGACCCGAAGAACTGAACTGAGGTTTTGCGATAATGGCCCGTATTGACGTCATCATGCCCCAGATGGGCGAGTCCATCGCCGAAGGCACCCTCTCGCGGTGGCTGAAGAAGGTGGGCGACGAGGTGAAGCGAGACGAACCGATCTTCGAGATCTCCACCGACAAGGTGGACGCAGAGATTCCGGCGCCGTCCGCCGGTGTACTCGCAGAGATCATCGTCTTCGAGGGCACCACGGTGCCCGTGAATGCGGTGGTGGCGCGCATCGAAACGGAGAAGGGCGCGTCTCTCGCAGCGCCCGCCGCGGCGCCTGCTCCGGTGGTGGCTGCTGCGGCGCCCGCTCCCGTTGCGGCTCCTGTGGCGGTTGCGGCCAGTGCTCCGGCGCCGGCCAAGCCCAGTGCTCCCGCTGGTTCATTCGAAGACCGCGTGCGCACCAAGTCCTCGCCCCTCGTGCGCCGTATGGCCGCCGACGCCGGCGTGGACATCGCGGCCATGAGCGGCAGCGGCATAGCTGGCCGCGTCACGCGCAAGGACTTTGAGTCGTTCCTCGCCAACGGCGGTGCCCAGCAGGCCCCGGCCGCATCACCCGCCTCCGGCGGCATGCCGGCGGGTCTGCCGAGCCAGATGTCTGTGCCCGTTGGTCACGCGCACGAGCCCACGTTCAACCCCTGGCCCGGCGACGTCGTCGAGCCCATGAACAAGATTCGCAAGCTCACCGCCGACCATATGCGTCAGGCGCGTCAGGTGGCGGCGCACGTCACGAGCTTCTTCGAAATTGACCTTACGCGCATTAGCAAGCTGCGCGCCGCGATGAAGAGCAGCTTCGAGACCGAGACGGGCCAGAAGCTCACCTACATGCCCTTCATCATCCGCAGCGTGGTGGAGAACCTACGTCGCCACCCGGTGCTCAATGCCACGGTGAGCGGCACGGACGTCATTCTCCGCAAGCGCTACAACATCGGCATCGCGGTGGCGCTCGAGCCCAGCGGCTTGATTGTCCCGGTGCTAAAGGACGCCGATGGATTGAACCTCACGGGACTCACGCGTGGCGCCAACGACCTGGCATCCCGCGCACGCACGAAGAAACTGTCGCCGTTAGACGTGCAGGACGCGACGTTCACCATCACCAACCCGGGCGTGTTTGGATCGCTCTTCGGAACGCCCATCATTCCGGTTGGGACCACGGCCATCATCGGCCTCGGCGCCATCGAGAAGCGTCCCAAGGTGATCACCGGCGCGGACGGCGAGGATACCATCGCCATCCGGACCTGTGCCTACTTCTCGTTGTCCTTCGATCACCGTGTGGTGGACGGCGCCGATGCCGACCGCTTCATGGCCGATCTCAAGAAGACTTTGGAGAACGTCACCGGCTGATGTCTCGCGTCCTCACGATGCATCGCCATGTGGTCCCACCCGCCGACCGCGCGAAGTTCTTCGAGCGGATGCGGGCCAAGGAACTGCACTACAACTCCATGGGATGTCGCTTCTGGGCATTTGAGGAGCTGGCCTTGCCGGGGGCCTTCGTCGAATTTTGCGAGGCGGACAGCGCCCAAGCCCTTTCAGCCGCGCACGCGGCCGCGCCAATACGGGTACACGATCCGGCGCGCATCTATTCGCAGGTGGAGCTCAAGTAATGCCAACTCGTCGTGTGATCATCGAAGGCCGGACCTGGCAGGTGTATCCCTCAGGCTATGTCACGCAGTATGACGCCGATGAGTTCGGTCTCATTTTCGTGCATGGCGTCGCTGATGAGCGCGAGGTGCGCCTGACGCGCTATTCGCCGTCCGCCTCGCGTTCGCGCGAGCAGTCGCTGTCCGAGCTCAGCGATGCCGATTTGTTGCGCTTGTTTGCGGAGTCCCAACCCAGCAACACGTCTCCTGAGGCTGGATACTCGCAGTGAGTCTCCCCTCGGACGCGCCCGCGTCCTTCGTTGATCTGCACGCGCACTCCACTGCTTCCGACGGATCGCTGCCGCCAACCGAGGCGGTGAAAGCGGCGCATGCGGCGGGCCTCGCCGCATTCGCGCTCACGGATCACGACACGCTAGCGGGAATCCCGGAAGCGCAAATCGCGGCCGATGCCTGCGGCCTGCGCTTGGTTCCAGGCGTAGAAATGAGCGTGCACCAAGGGGCGGACGAAGTACATCTCCTCGGCCTGCACATTCGCGATGTGCCGCAACTGCAGGAGCGCTTGGAGATTTTCCGCGGCTACCGGCGCACCCGGGCGGAGTCCATGGTGGCCAAGCTCAATGCCGCCGGCATTCCCGTGACCTTCGATGCCGTTCTCGCCGCCGCAGCCGGCGGTGCCATCGGTCGTCCGCACGTGGCCCGTGCGCTCGTTGCGGGGGGGCATGTGCGCGACATGCGCGAAGCCTTTGACCGCTGGCTCGGTGCCGCAAAGCCGGCCTACGTAGACAAGGAACGGCTCGACATCGCCGACGGCATTCGCATCATTCACGACGCCGGTGGCATCGCGGTGTACGCGCACCCAGGTGCCGAGGGCCGTCGAGAGAAGATCGAACCCTTGGTCGCCGCCGGGCTCGACGGCGTCGAAGTGCGCCATCCCAGTCACTCGCGCGAGGACGAACTGCGCCTTGCCTCCTTGGCCGCCTTCTTTGGTCTCGTGGTCAGCGGCGGTTCCGATTGGCACGGTGCCATGCAAGGCGGCCGAGTGCTCGGTTCCATGCAGGTGCCGTCCAGCTGGCTCGATCTGCAGGACCGTCGCGTGCGCGAACGCCGCGGCCACCCGGCCTAAGTCCGGTGTCCGGACTGGGGCGCGTCGCGCTCGTTACAGGGGCGGGGCAGCGCGTAGGTCGTGTTATTGCCGAGTCGCTCGCCAGTGACGGATGGTCACTCGCCGTGCACTACTCGCGCTCTCAGGACGGCGCCGAGGAAGTGGTGCAGGGCATTCGTGAGCGCGGAGGAAAGGCCGCAAGCTTCGCCGCCGATCTCACGGACGCGCGCGCCTGCGATGCGCTTGTGGATGCGGCGTACGAACACTTCGGGCAGCTCGACCTGCTGGTGAATTCCGCGGCGGGGATGGAGAAGACACGGCTGGGGCACACCACGGCCGCTCAGTTTGATGACATCATCGCGCTGAATCTGCGCGCGCCGTTTCTGCTCTCGCAGGCCGCCGCGCGATTGATGCCGGCCGGAAGCTCCATCGTCTGCATCGCCGACCATATGGCTGTTGAGCCCTGGCCAGACTACAGCGTCCATGGCATTGCGAAGGCGGGAGTGATGGCGATGACGCGACACCTCGCGGCCGCGCTCGCACCAGATATTCGCGTGAATGCTATTGCGCCGGGCTTCGTGCTTGCGCCGCCGGGCATGCCGCAGGATGTCGTGGCCAAATTCGCGAGCGAAACGCCGTTGCAACGAATTGGCGCACCTGCGGATGTGGCGCAGGCAGTGCGCTACTTCGCCGATGCAGGCTTCGTGACCGGTGAGACCTTGTTCGTTGACGGCGGTCGCCGTGTCAGACCCTGAGCGCCAGCGCGAGCGCGAGTTCCAGCGCTACGGTGACATCATCGTGGTGGGCGGTGGGTGCTACGGCAGCTACTACGTCCGCCAACTGGCGCGCGCGCGGGATGCCGGCGTTCTCACTTGGCAACGGCTCATCGTCGTGGATCGCGATGAGGAATGTCAGGTCGCACGAGCGTTCACCCACGTGGCGGGCCTGCAACTCATTGCTCGCGAGTGGGCGTCCTACTTCGCCGAGTACTTGGGTGGCGCGGAGGCGACTGATTCGGTCGAGCATGCCATCGTGCCGTCTCCACTCATGCCCCACCTCATGGGCCAGTGGGTGATGAGCCGCGCGCGCGCGCGCTGGCCTGGCCGCATGATGCGCTTTTCACCCGTGAACGGTGCGGTTGATGTGCCGTGGCAGCGCAGCGGTGAGGATGGCACGCACTACGTGAGCTTCGCCACCTGGGAATGCCCCATCAACTGCGTGGAGCCTCGAACCTGCCCGCACACGCGCGGCGCCCGGGCCTGGAGCCTTCCGCCCACGCTGCGTGCCTTCGTAGAAACGGAGCGCCTTCGCGGCCGCCGCATTGACGGGCCAGCGGTGTTCCACTGTGTGCACCGCGCCTTCGGCGTCGGGATGTTCAGTGTGAGCGAAGTGCTCGCCGCCGACGCTCTCGTGGCCCAAGCGGCAGCTGGCCGCGCCGCCGAAGTCCTCGTGGGCACGGTCTCGCACTGCCACGGCGCGCTCTCGATACTGGAACTCGCGGCTCCCTAAGCCGATTGGTTGCACATCGCGAGCCGTAGTCCAAGACGCGCTCCGCCCATAGATTTCCCGGATTATTCTCCGGACTTGAGGACGACTCGGTGGCAACGTTTGACTATGAAGTGGTGATTATCGGTGCAGGCCCGTCGGGCATGTGCGCGGGCCTGTACGCGGGACGTTCCATGCTCAAGAGCGTCGTGCTCGAGCGCGGCTTCCCTGGCGGTGAACTGCTCAACACCGAAGTCATTGAGGACTACATCGGCTTTGAGCACATCCTCGGCCACGAGCTCGCCACGAAGTTCCAGAACCACGCTGAGAAGTTCGGTGCGGAAATTCGCACGTCCACTCCAGTGGATTCGGTCACGAAGACGGCGGACGGGATGTTCGACGTCGTGGTGGAGAATGGCGATGTGTTCCGCGCGCCCACGGTGGTGGTGACCGCTGGCGGAACACCGGTCAAGCTCAACGTACCTGGTGAGATCGAATACGCGGGGAAGGGCGTCAGTTACTGCGCCATCTGCGACGGTGCGTTTTATAAGGGGCATACCATCCTTGTCGTCGGTGGCGGCGATGCGGCGTTGGAGGAAGCGGACTTCCTCACGCGGTATGCCGCGAAGGTCTACCTTGTACATCGCCGCGACAGCTTCCGGGCGTCCAAGATTGTGCAGCAGCGCGCCTTCGCGAATCCAAAGATTGAAGTCATCACGGATACTGTCGTTGATGAGATCGTAGGGCAGGACGGCCTCATGACCAACGCCAAGATTCGCAATCTCAAGACCGGCGCGGCGTCGGAGCTCATTGCCACGGGGATCTTCATCTTCATCGGCTTCACGCCCAACACGGGCATGATCAAGGAGCACGTCACGCACGACAGCGCCGGCTATCTGATCACCGACGCCAACATGCAGACCTCATTGCCCGGGCTCTTTGCCGCCGGCGACGTGCGCGCACAGCTTACGCGTCAGGTGACCACCGCCGTTGGCGATGCTACGACCGCGGCGATAGCGGTGGAGAAGTATCTCACCGCCCGCAAAAACGGACAGCCGGCCCCGCCGCCCATTCCGATGCTCATTCCGTCGCCGGCGTGATTGAGATTCACGCCCTGAGCGTCGGGGCGTTCGAGGAGAACACGTGGTTTCTCCACGATGCCACGGCTCGCCAAGTCGTCCTCGTGGATCCCGGTGCGGAGCCACGCACGCTGACCGCCGAGATCGAGCGACTCGGCGCCACGCTCCAGGCCATTTGGATCACCCACGGCCACATTGATCACATCGGCGGCATCGCCGGTGTAAAAACGCTGTGGCCCGATGCTCCCGTGTACGCGCATCCCCTCGACGCGCCACTCTGGGCCAATGCCCCGCGGATTGCCGCGGGCTACGGACTGCCCTTTGACGCGCCGCCCGCGCCAGATCGCCCGCTTGCCGAAGGTGAGACGCTCAGTTTTGGTGGCGAGACCTTCTCCGTGTGGCACCTGCCTGGGCACGCGCCCGGGCACGTGGCGTTCATCAGCGCGACCTCCTGCTTCAGCGGCGACGTGCTCTTTGCGGGATCCGTTGGCCGCGTGGACCTGCCACTCTGCGATCCTGCCGCGCTCGAACGCTCGCTTGAGCGCCTCAAGACCTTGCAAGACGCGGTGCTGGTGCATCCCGGCCACGGCCCGCGCACGAGTATTGGGCGCGAGCGCAGCGCGAACCCCTTTTTGAACGGCACCGCCCGCCTGCGCAAAGCCTGAAGGCACCTCGTGTGACGCCGTCGGACTCTGGTGTAGTATGTATTGAACCGAGATGTTTCTGTGACTCGCCCTCTCGACCCACTGACATCAATGCGTGCGTTTCTCGCTGTTGCCCCTGTCTTCCTCGTGCTGACCGCCTGCATCGGCGACGATTTCTCATCTACTGAGCGTATTGGGCTCGTTTCCGTTCGCGCCTTCTCGAACAGTGGCACGCCAGTCGTGCGCGGCTCGGCCGTGTTCTACAGTGCCCGCGGCCTAGTGATCAGGCCAACGGGCTTGCAGGATTGCGGGCTCTTCACGTACGACCCGGCCCCGACCAACAACTTTGGTCAGACGCTCAATGCCGGCGCGAATGTCAATTTCACCATCGGCGCATTCAGTGAAGTCGCCTTGCCGGCTGAGGGCGCGACGTATCCGGTTTACAACTTCGCCGCTGGCAGCTACCTCGATTTCTCAACCGGGGATTCGGCGCTCGTCACGATCCCTGGCGCCGTCGGGGGTTTTGAGGCGATGTCGGTGAAGGCGCGGCTCGCCGAACCGTTCACGGCGGCCCCGCCGCCGGCCTACGTAACCAACACGCCGATGAATCTTACGTGGCAAGCGGCCACGTTCCCAGGCTCCATCATGGTGGTCTCGTTGCGGTACAACGCCGCGCCCGGGGCTAGTGCGCCCAACGTGGAAATCGCTTGCGCCTTTGAGGACGATGGCAGTGCGCAGATTCCCATCCCCTTCGCCGACGCGTACGGCAGCTCCTCGCCGACGACGAGGGACTATGCATTTATTCGCGTGCGCGAGCGCGTAGTGGAGTTCGATGGCCGCACCCGGACGCAGGTGCGCTCGATTTATGAGTATCCCGCGAAGTCGCTGATCGACGCGCCCTGAGTGATGACCCGTGCGTAAGCCCACGCGTACTGAGCACGATCCTCTGGGACCCGTGGAGGTCCCCGCGGATGCGCTCTATGGCGCGCAGACCGCACGGGCACTCGCGAACTTCCCCATCTCCGGTCTCAGGGCAGATCCGGCCCTCATTGACGCCGTTGTGCGCATCAAGCGCGCAGCGGCGTCCGTGCATAAGCGCAGCGGGCGCCTTGATGCCGCGCGCGCCGACGCCATCATCGCGGCAGCCGACGCCGTGCTCCACGGGGCGCATCGCGATCAGTTCGTAGTGGATGTGTATCAGGCGGGCGCCGGCACCTCGCTGCACATGAACGTGAACGAGGTGCTGGCTACGCTCGCCACCAGGCAACTTGGCGACGTCACGGTGCATCCCAACGATCACGTCAATGCGGCGCAGTCCACCAATGACGTGTTTCCTACGGCGATGCGCCTCGCCGCGCTCAGTGTGTTGCGCGATGCCACTGGGGCCGTTGACGTGCTCGCCGCCTCGCTCCGCGCTCGCGCCGATGAGTTCGACGACCTCGTGAAGGCAGGCCGTACGCATCTGCAGGACGCGATGCCAATCCGTCTCGGGCAGGAAGTGGGTGCTTGGGCTGGCTCGCTGGAACGTGGGGTTCGCCGCGTGCGGGAGTCCGCAGAGTATCTGCTAGATCTTGGCATCGGCGGCACCGCAGTGGGAACGGGAGTGAACGCCGAAGCTGAGTACGCCGCGCGGATGGTCGTGGAACTCACAGCATTGACTGGGCTGCCACTGCGAGAAGGGGCAGACAAGGTGCAGTTGATGCAGAGCATGGGCGATTTGGCCGCGGTGAGCGCAGCGTGGCGCGTGCTCGCGCTGGACCTCGGCAAGATTGCGAGTGATCTGCGCCTGCTGGCCAGTGGGCCGCGCACTGGGCTCGATGAGTTGCGACTGCCTGCGGTGCAGCCGGGCTCCAGCATCATGCCGGGCAAAGTGAATCCCAGCGTTCCGGAGATGGTGAACCAGGTCGTGTTCCAGGTCATTGGGCACGATGCCACAGTGAGCGCAGCGGCGGAGCAGGGGCAGCTCGAGCTCAACGTGATGATGCCCGTGATTGCGCATAATCTGTTGAGTTCACTGCGAATCCTCGGGAACGCAGCGCGTGCGCTCGACGAACGGACAGTGCGTGGCATGTCCCCAAACCCAGCACAGCTCGCCTACTGGGTTGAACGCTCGGCGGCGCTGGCCACCGCGCTCGCGCCCAAGATTGGCTATGCCGCCGCGGCGGCGCTCACTAAGCGCTCGATAGCGACGGGCGAGAGCATTCGCGCGTTGGTGCTGCGCGAAGGCTTGCTTACCCCAAGCGAAGCCGACGCCCTGCTAGACCTCCGCCGCATGACCGAACCAGGGCTACCAAGCGCCGAGGGGCAGGGTTGACGGCTCGACCCTAACCCGCAGGTAGCCGACAACGCTTGTCCCGATAGCTCTTTTGGGGCATCTTTGACCTATGCGAATCACCACCTGGGCCGAATACGGAGTCATCTGCGCCTTGCACTTGGCGCGCCGCACTGCCGACGGTCCAGTGACCGGACGGGACGTCGCGGCCAAGGAAAAGCTCCCCGGCGATTACGTGGAGCAGATTCTCTTGCGTCTGCGCCGCGCAGGCATCGTGCAGAGCACCCGCGGCGCCAAGGGTGGCTATGCCCTCGCACGTTCGGCCAGCGAGATCACTGTGCGCGAGATCATCACGGCCGCCGAACTCGTGACCTTTGACTTGCATTGTGAAACGCATCCGCTTGATTCGGAGCGCTGTGCCCAAGCCTGCGACTGCAGTATCCGCCCTGTATGGATGATGCTCCAGAAGCGGATTGACGAAGTACTCGAGTCCGTGCGCCTGTCGGACTTGCTGGGCGCAGAGGTTGAAGTTCGTCGCAAGGTTGGTCTCCCTGTCCTGCAGGGATGAGCGTGGCGCTCCCCTTCACGGCGGCCTGGCGCACGGCGCGTGAGCGGGAAAGGCGCGCCAAGTCCATCGCAGTCGGCCTTGGCCGTGAGCCGGATTTGGCTGATGTGGCGTGGCTCGCAGAAGCCGCCGCGAATGGTGACGAGGATCATGCGCGATGGGAACTGCGCTACGCTCGTGCCGCGCTCGGCTTGCTGACCGCGCAGCGCGACGCCCTCGATGATCGTACCTCGGCGGAGATTGCGCAGGCCATCACGGCGATGTTGGAACGGGACCCGCGAATCGCCGAGAATCGGCGCGAGTTGGCGGCCGAGCAGTTCAACGAACGTCTGATGGCATATCGGGAAGCGTTGCAGTTGCGTGGCGGTCCCATCTCCAGCGCCGACGCGGTCGGGCGCTGTCTACTCGCCTTCGCGAGCGACGGTGCACGCACGGCCGGCGCACCACTCGCGTACGCGATTGAGTTGCTTGAGAAGTACGCCGACGATGCGGCAACGTTGCTCAGAAAGGCCTACGGTGAGGCCAAGCTCCCCGAGGATGTCCCGCCATCGGTCCTACGGGCCGAGTGAGGGGTAAGACAAAAGGCCGCCCGAGGGCGGCCTTCTTTTATCTTCCGTCATCCTTCATCCGTCATTTTCCAAGTGCCGAAGGCGGGACTCGAACCCGCACGGGCTTGCGCCCACTGCGCCCTGAACGCAGCGCGTCTACCAATTCCACCACTTCGGCTAGGACAGGGAACGTAGTCGGTGGCGGATACCCAAGTCAACGCTGAATCGTCATCCTTCGAGACTGTGAATACCACGCCGGCCCCTGACGACGCGATCGAACCGATCGCTCGGAACAAACGCGCCCGCCACGACTACGAGATCATCGAGACGTGGGAGGCGGGGCTCGTGCTGACCGGTACCGAGGTGAAGGCCCTGCGCGATGGGCGTGCGCAGATCACCGACGCCTACGGCATCATCAAGGATGGAGAGGTTTGGCTGCTCAATGCGCACATCGCGCCGTATGAGCGCGGGAACATCTGGAATCACGAACCGACGCGCACGCGGAAGATGCTCCTGAACGCCAAGGAGATTCGTGCGCTCATCGGTGCGGTGGAGCGCAAGGGGCTGACCTTGATTGCACTCGATCTCTACTTCAAACACGGTCGCGCCAAAATCAAGATTGGGCTCGGACGCGGCAAGAAGCTGCACGACAAGCGTGCCGACCTCAAGGAACGCGATGACGCACGCGACGTTCAGCGGGCGTTGCGGAGCACGCGATGAACGCCGCGATGAATCGTGCTTTTGACTGTGGCCTGAAGCGGGTAGGCATAGCGCTCGTTGCGACGCTGACGATTGCGGCCGCAGCCTCACCACCGCCGGGAAATGTGATTCGCGTGCGTGGCGTCGCGGGCGACACGGTGATCTCGCTGCTGCCGAGTGACGGTGGCGGACGCGTACGCTTGGACCTGATGGCGCGGCTCCTTGGCGGCGCGGTGGATTCTATTGCGTTCGAGCGCTGGCGATTCGTACTCTCGGGTGCGTCCATCGAACTGCAGGCGGGCATGCCGTACGCCGCCTACAATGGCTTCACCTTGCCCTTGCATGAGGCGACCGTCATTCACGAGGGAGCGGTCTACGTGCCGCTCCAATTGTTTAGTGAAATCATTCCGCGTTTTGGCATTGGCGTGTTGTGGGACCGCGCGCGTTGGGAAGTGCGCCTTTTCCAGTCCATCGCGCGGCGTACTCCCCCGCCGACACCTGCGGCGCAGCCGGGGCGGACGCCGACCACGCCCGTCGCCAGTACCGCGCCCGTCGCCAGCACCACGCCTGTAGCTCCGGCGCCGGCTGTGACGAGCACGCCGCCACGCGCCGTTGATCCCAATGCGCCGCTCGGTCTCTCGCGGCGCTACACGGTGGCCCTCGATGCGGGCCATGGCGGCGTGGATCCCGGCAATCCCGGCGTCATCCTCAATGGACGCCGGGTCAATGAGGCGCGGCTTACGCTCGCGATGGCGAAGCGAGTGGAGAGCGAACTGCGCTCGCGCGGACTGCATGTGGTCATGACGCGCGATGCCGACACGCTCATCGCGCGCGACGACCGCGGACCGATTGCAAATCGGCGACGTGCAGATCTCTTCATCTCGCTCCACACCAATGCCGCCAATCCCAACTGGCGCAACGGGTCCGCCGTGCGAGGCGTCGAGACGTACTTCCTGGCCACGGCCCGCACGGAAGATGAGCGTCGTGTGGCGGCGATGGAGAATGAAGTGGTGCGCTTTGAGACCGAGGCCGATCCGGACAAGGGCGATCCGCTGGGATTCATCCTGAATGACATCGCGCAAAACGAACATCTGCGCGAGTCTGCGGACTTGGCACAGGTGGTGCAAGCGTCGCTGTCGGGCAAGCACCCGGGGCCCAGCCGCGGAGTGAAACAGGCTGGATTTGCAGTTCTGGCGCGCGCGTATATGCCGGCCATTCTCGTGGAAGTTGGCTTTGGTACGAACGTGGAAGACGCCCGCTGGATGGCCAGCGTCGCGGGTCAACGTGAGATTGCCGAATCGCTCGCTGACGCGGTGATGGAGTATTTGCGCCATTACGAGCGTCGCACGCGCACCGCGGATCGCTAATGTCCGCCCGACTCGCCGTCAGCGCCTGCGGGCTCGACTTCCCGAATCCGGTTCTGCTCGCCGCCGGCACCGCGGCCTACGGACGGGAACTCGCGGATGTGATGCTCCTCGAGGAGTTGGGCGGCATCGTCACCAAGGCCGTGAGTCCAGAAGCGCGCAAAGGTGCCCCGGCGCCCCGAGTGGCCGACTTCGATGGCGGCATGATCAACGCGGTCGGTCTCGCCAATCCGGGAATGGAGGCGGTGAAGCGAGAGGACTTGCCGTGGATTGCCACTCATGTTCGCGCCCCACGCGTCCTCATCAATGTGGTGGGGAAGGTCGCGGAAGATTTCGGTGAGGTCGTGGCACATCTGGATGACGCGGCGGGCTTTCACGGCTACGAGCTCAACGTGTCCTGTCCCAACGTGAAGCAGGGTGGCATGGAGTTCGGCGCTGATCCGCAGGCCCTGCACACGGTGATTGCCGGCGCGCGTGCGGCGACCAAGAAGCCCTTGTTCGTGAAGCTTTCGCCAACGCTGCCGCAAATTGGCGAGGTGGCGAAGCGCGCGGTTGATGCCGGTGCCAGCGGCATCACGGTGATCAATACGATTCCGGGTATGGTGGTGGACGTGGACCGTCGCGTGCCGATGTTAGGCTTTGGCTCCGGTGGCGTGAGCGGGCCTGGCCTGTTGGCCGTGGGCGTCCTCGCGACCTGGCGCGTGCGTCAGGCCGTGCAGGTGCCAATCATCGGCGCCGGCGGTGTGCAACAGGCCAGTGACGTGTTGCAGTTCATGATTGCCGGCGCATCTGCTGTGGCCATCGGCACCGCCGGCCTCGCCGATCCCAAGCTGCCCTCACGCATCGTGCGAGACCTCGAGCGCTGGTGTGAGCGGAACAGCGTCGCCAGAATTGCCGATCTCGTCGGCACACTCAAGTGGCCGTCGTAGTTCGCGGTCAGCCATTCGTCGTTCGCCTTTAGCATCCATCATCCGTCATCCGTCATCCGTCCAGTAATGCCGCTTAGAGCTCAACCGATCATCGCGCTCGACGTTCCCTCGCTCCCCGCAGCGCAGGCTCTCGTTGACCGCCTCGGCCCCCAAGCCGACTACGTGAAGGTGGGACTCGAGCTCTTCACTGCCGAGGGGCCCAAGGTTGTGGAATGGCTGCGCGGGGCGGGGAAGCGCGTATTCCTAGACCTCAAGCTGCACGACATTCCCAACACCGTTCGCGGTGCGGCGCGCTCGGCCTCGAGCATGGGTGCCTCGCTGCTCACGGTGCATGGCTATGGCGGTGCCGCGATGGTCGGCGCGGCGGTTGAGGGTGCAGGCACGGAGACGGGCATCCTCGTGGTGACCGTCCTCACCAGCTTTGATGCAGCCTCTCTCGGTGTGGCACTCGGACGAGAGGCACCAGAGATGGGTGGGGAAGTCCTCCGACTCGCCCAGCTGGCAGACGTCGCTGGGGCCCATGGCATCGTGTGTTCGGGGCACGAGGTGCGCGCGGCGCGGGCCAGCTACCCGCGACTCAAGCCCTTGGTGCCGGGGATCCGCTTGGCGGGCGGTGCCAGCCACGACCAGGCCCGGATCACGACCCCTGAGAAGGCCGCCGAGGACGGAGCGGCGTATTTGGTGCTGGGTAGAGCCGTAACCGAGGCCGCTCAGCCGGCGGAAGTGCTGGCGGGGATTCTGGCCGCGCTCAGCTGACGGGACGGAAGACGGATGACGGGCGCTTTTAGCATCCGTCTTCCGTCTTCCGTCCGTTTGCAGTCCTTTTCGTACACGTCAGTCCGCCCCTTGTGTCAAGGCCCTCCCTCGACTATCCTATGGGTCTGCCCCAAACGGGGCAGTTTCAACGACTTCTGTACATCGTCCCGTTCGGAGTTCCCGTGAAGGTTCGTAGCAGCGTCAAGCCGATCTGCGAGCACTGCAAAGTGGTGAAGCGTGCAGGTGTCACGCGCATCATTTGCAAGCGCAATCCAAAGCACAAGCAGCGTCAGGGTTAACTAAAAATGGCTCGTATTTCCGGCGTGGATCTTCCGCGCGACAAGAAGGTCGAGATCGGCCTGACCTACATCTACGGCATCGGGCGCGTAACTTCGCGCAAGATTCTCGAAGCGACCGGGGTGAACCCCGAGCAGCGCATCCGGGATCTCAACGACGTAGACGTCAACAAGCTCCGTCAGGAGATTGAGCGTACATTGCGCGTCGAGGGTGCCCTGCGCACCGAGATCGCGATGAACATCAAGCGCCTCATGGACATCGGCTCGTATCGTGGCCGCCGTCACCGCGCGAACCTCCCGGTTCGCGGTCAGCGCACGCACACCAACGCCCGCACGAAGAAGGGGCCGCGCCGCGCGATCGCGGGCAAGAAGAAGGTCACCAAGTAATGGCTATCGGAAAGAAGACCAAGAAGGTCGTCGACGCCGAA
>JANNVQ010000018.1:0-1530 GCA_031414535.1 Gemmatimonas sp. | reverse complement strand
GCTGGTGCGATGGCGTACGACCGTGAGCGCGGCCGCTTCAAGCTCTTCTCCTGCGGCGCCGTGGTGCTCGCGACCGGCGGCATCGGTCGCGCGTTCGACATCACGAGCAACAGCTGGGAGTACACCGGCGACGGGCAATCGCTCGCGTACGAAGCGGGCGCGGAACTCATGGACATGGAGTTCGTGCAGTTCCATCCCACGGGCATGGTGTGGCCGCCGAGCGTGAAGGGCATCCTCGTGACGGAAGGCGTGCGCGGCGAGGGCGGCGTGCTGCGCAACAAGGACGGCAAGCGCTTCATGTTCGACGACATCCCCGACAACTACAAGAGTCAGACCGCCGACAATGAGGAAGAAGGCTGGCGCTACACGCAGGGTGACAAGACTGCGCGCCGCCCACCCGAACTTCTCACGCGCGACCATGTGGCGCGTTGCATCCAGCGCGAGGTGCGCGAGGGGCGCGGCAGTCCGCATGGCGGCGTCTTCCTCGACATCGCGTGGATCAAGGAGCGCGTGCCCAAGGGCGCCGAACATATCCGCAAGAAGTTGCCGTCGATGTATCACCAGTTCATGCAGCTCGCGAACATCGACATCACGGCGGTGCCGATGGAAGTCGGCCCGACGACGCACTACATCATGGGTGGCATCCGTGTGGACGGTGACACGCAGATGTCGAACGTGCCAGGGCTCTTCGCCGCCGGTGAGTGCGCGGCCGGACTGCACGGTGCCAACCGGCTCGGCGGCAACTCACTCTCCGACCTGCTCGTGTTCGGCAAGCGCGCGGGAGAGCATGCCGTTGCGTTCGCCAAGGGTCACGCGGCGGCACGCATGGCGCCGGCTGATGCCGACGCCTCCGTTGCGGCGGCGCTGGAGCCGTTCGAGCGCGGCGGGAGTCCCGAGGCGCCGTACGCGATCCAGCACGAGCTGCAGGGGATGATGCAGAAGCTCGTCGGAATCGTGCGCGAGGATGGCGAGATGCGTCAGGCGCTCGACGGCGTCGCCAAGTTGCGGGAGCGCGCCAACAAGGTGGGCGTGCACGGCAACCGCGAGTACAACCCCGGCTGGCACACCGCGCTCGACCTGCAGCACCTCATGACCGTCTCCGAGGCGATCACGCTCGCCGCGATCGAACGCAAGGAGAGCCGTGGCGGACATTTCCGCGATGACTTTCCGGACAAGGACCCCGCTTACGCCACCTTCAACATCGTGCTGCGCAAGGGCGCTGCCGGTGCGATGGAGCTCGAGCGACGCCCGATTCCGCCCATGCCCGACGACCTGAAGGCCATCATCGAGGAGCAGAAAACCTAATGACTGCCCACACATTCAAGGTCTGGCGCGGCGAGCGCGGCACCGGCGCCTTCAAGGATTACACGACCGACATCACCGAAGGCATGGTGGTGCTCGACGCGATGCACCAGATCCAGGCCGAGAACGCGAATGACCTCGCGATCCGCTGGAACTGCAAGGCGGGGAAGTGCGGCTCCTGCTCTGCCGAGATCAACGGCAATCCGAAGCTTATGTGCATGACGCGCA